>NZ_JAAMFM010000026.1 GCF_013376105.1 Arthrobacter wenxiniae | reverse complement strand
ACTCTACGGGGCACTACTGAACCGCGGCCGTTAGGCCACAACACGCCCGGCTTGGATAACGATGCGGGGACGAGACTCGTCCCATAGCGCGGCGTCGCCTTCGAAGGGGTTGCCGTCAAGGATCACGACGTCGGCATGCGCCCCGGCGCCGATCCGGCCGATACGGGAATCCTGAAGAATTTCGGCATTGACCGATGTCATCGATCGAAGTGTCTCAAACGCCCCAGCCACCTCGGTCTGCAGGCGGACGCCCACGAGTTGGTCGTTCTCTAGCTCACCCATGAGGTCGGAGCCGAAGCCGACTTTTACCCCGGCGGCGAGGGCAAGTTCGATCGCTGTCTTGCCGGCGGTCAGCACCTCGGCGTTCTTCGCCTGCGAAATGGCGTGCAGTCCCAAGGCCTTGCCCCGGCGGTTCATGGCGTCATAGGCGGCGAGGGTGGGGACCAAGTAGCTGCCGTACCGGGCCATCAATTCTGCGGTTTGCTGGTCCATGAGGTTGCCGTGCTCGATGGTTCGCACGCCGTTTTCCACTGAGTGCTTAATGGCTTCAGGCGAGTAGGCGTGGGCGGCCACGTAGCTGTTCCGTCGACTGGCCTCCTCAACGACTGCCTGGATTTCTGCCGCCGAATACTGTGGGACCCTGATGGGATCTGTCAGAGAGACGACGCCACCGGAGGTCATGATCTTGATGGCGTGGCTGCCTGTGCGGAATCTGTCTCGGACTGCTTTGCGAAGGTCGTCGACCCCATCGATCACCGAGCACATGTGGCCGTGGCTGAAGCACACGTCAAGGTCTTCCTCCCTGGGGTCGCCGTGTCCGCCGGTTTGGCTCATGGCCGGGCCGGTGAAGAGGTAGCGGGGGGATTTGAACACGCCGCCGCGCACCGCCTTCGCCAGGCCGATGTCGCCGCCGGCAACGTCCCGCACAGTGGTGAAACCACGCTTCAGTGCCGATCCCAGGCGCTGTGCACCGACCAGTGCAGCGTAGCTCAGCGGGCCTCTTTCGACCTCAAAGCCACCCAGCCCGACGGCGTACGCGTGGAAGTGGGCGTCGATGAGGCCTGGGACCACGACTTTACCGCCGGCGTCGATGACTTCACCAACGGGAGCCACGTCCCCTACGGCCTCTATGACGCCGCCGCGCATCACCATTGAGCCTTCGATGAGCTCCGGCGAAGACCCGTCAAAGATCAGCGCATTTGTAATTGTCGACAGCTGGGTGTCGGTGTTTAGCATGGCGAAGTCTCCTTAGATTCCTGGACGGTGCGTCCTGAATTAGCGATGTGTGTGGTGGCGGGATACCGCGCCAAGCGGGGTCAGGCGTAGGCGGTGAGCAATTCCTCAAGAAGGCCAATGGAGCGGGCCGCAACTTCCATCGCGGCCGTGGCGGAATGCCCGTCGTAACTTCCCTCAACGTCAAGGAAGTTAATGGAACCGATCGTGACACCGTGTTTGACCGCCGGCACGTTGACGATGGCTCCGCAGCCGAGTGACTCGATGGTTTCGTGGTCGAAGAAGAAGGACCGTACAGCGGCGCTGTCCTGCCCGAGGAACGGTTGGTGTCCTTCGACGACTTGCTCAATCCATACAGGGTTGGTGTCCGCAGCAAATGACTTCTTGCCGCCCACTGGGTAGACCTCGGGATGGGTGGTGTAGACGCGGGCCATGCTGGTGCCACCATCAGCGATCACAGAAACGGTGAAAACGCGGGCGCCTATGCCGTTCTGAACGAACTCGTACATCTCGTCAAACGATGTGAATTGCTCCATTGCTTCGACCTTTCTAGTCGGTGTCCGGGACCCGAAGGCCCCTTTTTAATACAGTGAGGATGATGTGGATCGGGAGTAGCTGTGCGGGGTCGTCGAGGTGAATGCCGACGTCCCGGACCCGGTTCATTCGTTGCTGCAGGGTGTTCCGGTGAAGTTTCAGCGACTTCGCGGCCAGCGTCATTGAGCTCTGGTTGTCAAGAAATGCCAGCGTGTCCCGGATGATCTGGTCCCGGTCCGGAGCTGACAAAAGCTCTGGCAGTGTCAGACCGGCTACCAACGTAACCGCGGCGTCGTCGGTGCATGCCAAAACCGCCCCTACGCCAAGCTGTCCAAACGACGTCACAGCGCCCGGAGCCACCCGGATACCGTATTCGGCAGCCACCCGCGCCTCCTGAACCATCGCTGGCAGGTCATCGATGCCAGACTGCCGTCTGGACGTACCGGCGGAGAATCCGAGCTCGGCCAGAGAAGAACCAATCTTCTCTCGAATGCGGATCTCGATCCAGCCGGGTCCTTCCTCGTCACTAACCGGGATGACAGATAACCAGCCGCCCAGAACTTCCGCCAGGGGCCGCCGTGCCCACACCTTCCGCCACAACAGCCGAACGATCGCCGTTCTTCCCACCCGGTGTGGTTGGTGCCGAGGATGGCTGATCCAGACTGCCACGTACGACTGATTGGCGTGCCACCCCAACGTAGCCAAAAGGTTCGGGTACACCTGATCGATCGTCCCGGCATCCCCCATAACGGCATGGCTTAGCTCCGCGAGCGCCAGGGTGGGGGCGCTGGCCGCCATGTCGTTGATCTCCCCGGCCATCCAGGCCGCCTGGACGGACGGGGCGGCGACCTCCAGAAATGTCCGGACCTCGTCGGGGCCGTATCCTCTGATTTTTGGCACGAGCGCAACCAGCTTGACCCGGACCCAGTTCTCAATCGCCGGCAAGTCAACGTGGACCGGCACCCCGTCTCGATCGGCCCCTCCGGCTGCTGCTAGGACGGTTCCATCGTGTTCCAACGTAACCCGCAATGTGCCAAGCCGGTACGAAATTGTCTTTAGAACATTGCTGACAGTTGATTCCCTAGTCACCGCCCGGGCGAACTGGGCCAGGTCCACCTCGGCAACCGATTTCACGGCACCGATTTCGGCGGCCAAGGCCAAGGCGACGGTTGACGGGTCCTGCTCGGCGGCCATCAAGTTGATGTCCAGCCTCTCGGCTAGGCTGATAACCGACTCCGCATATGTGCTGTACGGAATGATCACGGCGCTCGCCCGCCTTTCCCACGCATGGCGCAAAGCCGCGGAAACCTGCCATCCGCCGGACCCCATGTGGGCGGACAAGACCACAACGGTGTTCGGAGGTACCCGTCTAATGGTCTCCAGATCGGTAACAATGACGACGCCGTCGATCACAGCTTTGGCTGCGGCCGCGTAAAGAGTGGTGACGGTACGTAGGGACCCGTGCGCGACGACGCTGGCGACATCCAGACGTGTCGCCCTGTTTGGCCTAGTCATGACGTCTCGGGTGTTGCAGCGGCAGTCCGAAGGCGGGCGGCCCGGCCAAGTTGAGCCCCGCGTCCGTGTACCAGATCGGTGCCGCCGGCGTCACGACGACGTCGAGTAGGTGCCCGACGCGGACGTCGTCAAGGTTCACGACACGGCCAAATTCTGCACTCAGCAGCGTCACTATGTCAGGGACGGCTGCCGCCACGGCACCGTCGACGAGGACGAGGAGTATTTCGTTTTCGATCTCGAGCCGGATTATATGTCCCGTCACCTCGTCGACGAGCGTCAGGCTGGTTGTCTGGGTAGGCAGGCCCAGTTCCCTCTCCCGTGAGAAACTTTCCATGTGCCTGACTCGGGCACGGGCCACACGGGTCGCGTTTAGCAGGTCGACCAGCTGCACATATTTCCTCTCCACCGCCTCTTCCGCATCCAAAATTTCACCGATCTTGATCATCCGGGTCATGGTTCCGTGGATGCCGTGCTCCCGCAGCTGCTTCGCTGTGCAGGGGTACATGGCGGTCGCGGCCCACCCTCCCAGTTCGATCACGAGGGAGCGGACCAGGGTTTCGGCTCGGTGTGGGTCCTTGACGTCCAACGTTGCGCGCTCGCCCGTAACACCCATGACGGCAATTGGGCTGATGTCGACACCGCCCAGACTTAATGTGGTCTGGCTGATCAGCGGCAGCACGCGCCCCATCGGGTCGGAATCAACGATCGGAAGAGCCGTCTGCAGACCCGCCATCAGCGGAAGTATGCCGTTGATGTTTCCGGCCGCCAATGAATACAGGGCACTGACCTTCCTGCCCAGTTTCTTCTCAATTTCCCGGATGCAGCCAATGAACTCGTCCCCCACCGGAGGCATGTCTGCAATGGCCAGGCCTTGGGTCACGAATCCGAGCGCAACTACCAGGTCCTCGGGGTCTAGCTCACCGACCGACAGCAGCCGCACGTCCCCAGTGGGCAGGGCGCGCTGAATCATGTCTTCGTAGGCGAATACGGCGGCCGGGTCGATGTGGCAGGCCAGGAAGTTGGCGCCAGTACTGAAATGCCCGACGTCGATGCTGGTCAGGGTTCTCATGTGGCCACCCGCTGTTGTTGGTGGGGCGGCTGGACGCCATTTCCGTGGTCTGATTCATCCGCAGCCTGCACGCGCACACGCACAATCCCGGGATTACCATAGGGCAACGCGTAGGCGTTTGATTCCATGATTCGGGTCAGTGCGGGGCTCCCTCCAGACTGGATGACGATGGATTTGGCATCTTCTTCCGCCAACCGCTGTACCTGTTGGAGATCCTCCTTGTTGTCGACGTTTTCGAGCCGATCTATCCATGCGGTCCAGGGAGCCGCGGCACAGCCGATCAGGGCAGCGTCCTCGTGAGTGCTGAATGTTGCGTTCAGACCAAACGGCAGCGGCTCGCCACGATCCTTGCGTAGGTCTGCCACGACAGTTGGAGCGAGCGGATGTATGGGGTGATTGGCTGTGTAGTTTTCGACGGCAGCAGCGTTCGTTGCCAGGCTTGCCTCGTACCCCGCACGAATCAGGCTTGAGGACGCGGGGATTCCGCCCCGGGTCGCACCCACCGTCATTGCCTTGTCGTCAGCCATGATGACTTCACAATCCGGTTCAGTGGCCAGCAGCGCCAGTCCGAGAAGTTGCGATGCCGGCTCCGGATGCAGGGCATGGACGGGCGTCCCTGCAAGCTGACGTATGCGTGCCCTGCCGCCGTCGTTCTTCACAAAGGAAACTTCGGCTCCCGGGTAATGACGGCGGCATAGTTGCTCAAGGGTTATCGCAAGAAATTCCCCAGTCTCCATCAGCGCACTATTGAGGGTTGTTGTGAAGTCCCTGTCCCGGAAGGCGTTGGCAAAGAAATCATGGGAAATGCTGATCCTCACACTGCTGTCATGGGCCAGAATGGCGTCCGCGATCCTGGCCTCGTGCTCGTCGGTCGAGGTGGCTCCCAGGGCCGTGATGGCCACATTTCTATGTCCTTCAACAACGGTCGCCACGTTCTTCTTGAATGAGGCCAGGTCAAGCGGGGCCAACTCGCGTGCGCGGATGTCGTGGCCACCGCGCACATGTAGGATCCGGGTGGCTGCACCTTCTACAATTCGGGGGAGCCGGGAAGTATGGAAGGCGTCCGCCGGTGGTCGCGGCGAAACACGGATGACCGCAACGCTGGACAGGCGCCGGGAAGTGAGGACGCGGCCCACGTCCACGACGATCTCGCTGACCGTGGCCGCCTTGATTTGGCCCAGCCGGAACAGAGCCTGTTCTGCCGCCTCGGTCAATGATCCCGCGTCCAGTACAGCGGCAGCAGCCACGACGGTCCGTCCGGCCAACATCACCCCGTGGCACGCGTGTTCCTCCAGCCGCAGTCCAATGCGCATTCTTCGATGCTCCTATGTGGCGTCAGGGCCGGTAGTTTTCCTAGGATGTAGTCCAAGACCAATGGTCGCTTATCTGTTCCGTTTCCGGAACAACCCGTCGGCTGCCACCGCAGTCAAGATCAAAGCCCCTGTAACGACTTGCTGATAAGTCGTATCCCAGTGAAGCAGGTTGAAGCCGTTGCCAATCACGGTGAGTACCATTACGCCGACGAAGGCACGCCACATTGCTCCCTGTCCGCCCAGAATGCTGGTACCTCCGATCACAACAGCGGCGATCGCCGTGAGTTCGACACCGAGGGCCATGGATGGCTGTGCCGAACCAGCGCGAGATGCCAGGATCATGCCTGCCATGCCCGAGCACAGCCCGCTGATCGCAAACACGGCAACGTGGATGGTACCTGTACGAATGCCGCTCAGCCGGGCCGCTTCCTGATTGCCACCGACGGCGTAGATGCGCCGTCCGAAGGTCGTGCGCCACAGGACGACCCCGAGGACGATGGTGGTGACGAGCATCAAGACGGATCCGGCAGTCAGCCCGAACAGGCTCGGCCATGTCCAAGTCTGAAATGCAAGGATCTGCTCGGGTTTTGGGGAAACGATCGCCCCGCCCGTCAGCACGATGGCCAACCCCCTGTAAATGATGCTGATGGCCAGGGTGCCGATGAACGAGTTGACCTTTGTCGAGACAACGACCAGACCCGTAATGCAGCCGAGGACCGTGCCTGCCAAGAGTGCGCCGAAAAAACCGGCCGCTACACCAAAACGCTCGGTGATCATGACGCCGATGATCGCTGATGATGCCAGCGTCGCCGTCGATGAGAGGTCGAAAACGCCACTGATGATGCACAGGCTGGCGGCAGCAGCCAGCAGCCCGACAACGGTGGCCTGGTCAAAAAGGTTGATGAAATTTTGTCCGGTAAGGAACGTGGTGGTGTTCAGCGCGAGGAACAGAATGATGGCCGCGAGCCCGAAGATAATACCGAAATCCCTCAGGTTGGGCTCGAATTTTCGTCTTGCCGGTGTATCAACGGATGTTGCCGGCGCGGTGGATGTGGTTAGTGTCATTTGCTTCACCTATTTCAGAAATGCGGAGGCCATGACGTCGTCGCGGGAGGCATTCCGGTCGAATTCGGCCACTATGCGTCCCCTCCGCATCACGTTGACTCGGTGGGAGAGGCCAATTACTTCCTCAAGTTCGGAACTGACGACGACGACAGCCGTACCTTTGGCTGCCAATTCGATGATCATGCTGTGGATACGGGATTTTGCCGCAACATCGACTCCGCGGGTGGGTTCGTCGACGAGCAGTACCTCCGGAGGCGCGAGCAGCCATTTGGCGAACAGGGCCTTTTGCTGATTCCCGCCGGACAACGCGGCAATGGGTGAGCCTGCCCGAACTCCCCGCAAGTCGACAGCGATGCTTATATCTGCGACCGCCCGGTTCTCGGCGACACCGCGCACAAAGCCGGCCGCCGACCGGATTCCCAATGTTGCCAAGGCGATATTTTCCACCACTGACCGCGACATGACCAGGCCTTGGTCCTTCCGGGATTCCGGGACGAGGGCGATGCCCGCTTTGATGGCGTCGCGAATGGAATTGGGTTGGACGCGTTGACCATTGATCGCCACGCTGCCCGCGCTCACCTTGTCGGCCCCAAACAAAGCAAGTAGTGTTTCGCTACGTCCGCTGCCAACGAGCCCGGCCAAGCCGAGAATTTCGCCCCGCCGCACGACGATCGATATGTCCTGGACGGAGTTGCTGCAAATACCTCTTGCTTCCAGCACAGTGACAGCTCCCGGTCGAACCGGAGGGATATCGGGCATTAGGAAGTCCACCTCACGCCCGACCATCAGCGACACGAGCGATTCGGGGGTGTGGCCGCTCGCATCGGCCGTGGAGATATGGTGGCCGTCGCGCAAGATGGTGACCCGGTCGCAAATATCCAGGACCTCCTCCAGATAGTGGGAAACCAAGATGATTGTCGTACCGGCCGCGGATAGGCGGCGGATGACCCGCAACAGGTTGGCCTTTTCCATCTCGTTCAAAACCGCCGTCGGCTCGTCCATGCAGAGGATGGTTGCGCCGCGCGCCAACGCCTTGAGGATTTCCACTTGCTGGGCTTGGCCTATGGACAACCGGGAAACCACCATGTCGGGATCCAGCTCGAAGCCGGTTTCTCGAATCAAGGCGGTGAAGTGTTCCCTGTCGCGTCGTCCCTTGACCAGTCCGGCCGTATTGGCCCAACGTCCCAAAAAGACGTTCTCCAGCACTGTCCGGTTGGGGATGAGGGAGAGTTCCTGGGAGATCAACGAGATTCCATGCGCGATCGAGTCCCGGGGAGATGAGATCTTGATCGGCATCCCGTTCAGACGAAGGGTGCCCGAGTCCGCCATCACCGCGCCACCAATGATCTTCAATAGTGTGCTTTTGCCTGCTCCATTTTCGCCCAGGATCCCGTGGATCTCTCCTTCTGCGATCTTCAGGCTGATGTCGCTGAGGACGGGGATGCCCGCGTATCGCTTTCCGGTTCCAGTCACGGAGATTCCCCGGATTGGGTCCATGTCCTCACCAGATCTTTCACCAACGTCTACCATCAACGAATTCATAGCTTTGCCGACCTCTGTAAATGAACTTGAATTTTGTGTTGTTTGCGATTTCGGTTGCCTGGACCACCAGCGTCCACCGGACCAGGCAACCGCTCACGCTTATTGTTCGAGACAGGTCAGTCGTTGTATGCGGAAACGAAGTTGGACTTTTCCAAGGCTTCCTTGGTGCCGATCCCGTTGTTGGGTGCCAAGGCAGCTTCATTGATGGCCGTCTCGACCTTTTTTCCCCTGGCTTGTGCCAGGCCCAGCTCCGTGGCTTTTTCCCCGTCCTTGACGGTGTCATTGATGTATATGGAGAACCATTTTCCGGACTTGACGGCCTCCACATCGGATTTCGACGAGCCGTTTCCGATGAACTTAATGTCAGTTTGGCCTGCCGCCTGCGCTGCGCCGGTGATGGCCTGGGATGACCCGATCACAACGTTCAGTTTCGGATTCGCCTGGGACACGTCCTGGAACGCCTTTCGGCCTTGGTCAGCCGTATAACCGCCTTCGACACTGGCCACGAGTTTGATCCGCGGGTCGGTGGCGAGTTCGGCCTTGACGGCGTCTGTTCTGGCATTGTCCAGCGGAAGGGACTTGAACCCCTCAAGATAGGCGACCTGGCAGGTGTCCCCGGCGACGGTGCCGCACGCCTGCTTCGCCATTTCCCCAAGGGCCTTGCCGTTGCTGGTCGGCAAGTCCACAATACTGATGGTGCCGGGGATCTGAGGTTCGATTGTGTCGAACTTCGTCCCAACGATGGAAAATTCAGTCACCACGGTGATGCCGGCCTTGACCGCCTGAGTCAGTGGGGCAATCAGCGCCTGGTTGTCGTTTGCCTGGACCACCATGACATCGAACTGGTGCGAGGTGACGGCATCCTGGATCTGCTGTACCTGCTTCTGGGCATCAAAATTTGAGTCGACGAACGTGGCGTGGGCGTTGTTTGCCTTGGCGGCCTGCTGAACGCCAACAAACACTCCTTGAGCAAAAGCATTCGACTTGGCGAATCCGAAATAGCCAACTGCCAGTGTTTTGGCCGGGTCGACGGCGACATTGGCCGCCGGGTTAGCCGATGGGGCCGGCGGCGAGCAGGCCGCCATCAACAAGCTGATGCCAAGAACGGCGGCGGCAAGGGCGGGACGCGTAATTTTCTTCACGGTGGGGCCTTTCAGGGTGGGAGGTTAGTAGCCGTAGTGTGACTTGGCGAAATCTTTTGTGATGTAGCCGTTGGTAATGTCGTCGTCGATGTCCGCACGCGACCGCTTGGCCACGTCGCCGAAGCCGCCGCCTCCCCCCACTGCTAGTCGGACAATGTCACCCGCTTTTACTTTTCGGGCATTGGCTTTCAAGGTATGAATCTCATCGGTGCGGCCAGGGTTGATGACAACCTCCGGCCCCCGGGCACCTGATCCGCCAAAAAGGCCCCACGCTGGTGTCTTGGAGCGCTCAAACCAAAGGCCCACCGAACAATCGGCGAGGAACTCGTACTCACGCACCACACCGTTGCCTCCGCGCCATTGTCCGGGACCGCCGGAGTTGGGCCGGATGGAATACTCGTTGATCCGGAACGGGTAGCGGGTTTCCAACATCTCAATTGGAAGGTCTTTCAGGGAACCGTTGACGTTGTTGATCATGGCGGATTCGCCGTCGCTGTTCTGCCAGGCGCCCCAGCCGCCTACGGTACCCTCCATGGTCACAAAGTTCCGGCCAAATCGAGGGTCGAAGCCTGCCGTCGTGATGATCATGGAGTCGCCGTGGCTGGCACTGGCGACTTGCTCTGGCATGGCCACTGCCATCGCCTTGGACACCAAGTCGATTAGGAGACCCAAATGGGAGAAATACCACTGACAGGGGGCGGGCGCCACTGCGCCCAAGACCGATCCTTCCCGGACTTGCGTGGTCATCGGGCGGAAGGACCCACCATTCGAATTGGAATGGGGACTGACTAGCAGTTTGTAGCCGACACGAAGGGCGGAGACTGCCTGAGCAATCCCACAGTTCACCGGGCCGACTGTCTGGTCCGCGGATTCTCTGACATCGAAGTCAATCGTGTCTCCAGCCACGGTGATCGTCAACCTGATCGGGATGGGAGTGTCCAAATTGATTCCGTCGTTGTCCAGCACCCCTTCGGCCGCATAAACGCCATCGGCAATTCCGAGTACCGTTTCGCGTTCGATCACTTCCGTCTGCCGAAAAATCTCGTCACGGGCGGCGTTGAGCTGGTCCAAACTGAACCGGGCCACCAGCTCCGTCATGCGGGTCTTGCCCATGCGCAGCGCCGCAATCATGGCGTGCATGTCACCGATGGTCTGGTACGGGAAACGCACGTTGGTGCGGATCAGGTCGACCACCGATGTCTCGACGCCAGCCTCAACCAGTTTCACCGGTCCCATTCGGAAGCCTTCCTGGAAGATGTCGATCGAGTCCATTGAACCGCCGACATCTTTGGAGCCCATGTCCATCCAGTGGGCGCGGGTCGCTGCGAAACCGATAACGTCGCCCGCCTCGAAGACGGGGGCAAATATGGTCACGTCGTTCAGGTGCGTCCCGCCCAGGTAGGAATCGTTCAGTACCCAAATGTCGCCGTCGGCCCATACCCCACGGCCGTATTTCTCCTCGACTGCGAGCGAGCAAGTCTCCAGATTTCCCAGGAACAAGGGTAATCCGGCGGATTGGCCCAGCACCCGGTGCTCCGAATCCATCAGGGCCACCACACAATCCCCGCCTTCATAAATGATGGGCGAGTAGGCGGAGCGGATAAGCGTTGCGTTCATGTCATCAGCGGCACTGGTTAGTGCGTTGCGAATAATTTCCACAGTGACGGGGTCCAGTGTTCTGATAGCCTCAGTTGTCATTTCATTCCTCAGTTCTCTAGTGCATCGTCGTTGCGGATTACAAGCGAACCGAATTCGTCAACAACAACGTTGAAGCCCGGGGGCACCACGGTCGTTGCGGTTTCCTCGACGATGATGGCAGGGCCACTGAAGACGTGGCCGGCTGCCAAATCGTGGCGCCGGACAATGATTGTCTGGTGATTGGCGTGGTCAAAGACGACGGAACGGATTTCATGTTTGAACTCGGTACTTTGTGCCATTTCAAAGCGCGGAGCGACCAGGTTGCCCAGGTCCCCTTCCGCCTGCGTTCGCAGGGTAACGACCTCGATGGGGGCGCCCAGGTTGGAATGGCCGTAGCGTTCCATGTACATCACCGAGAATCGGACGCCCAGGTCCTCCAAGAAGTTCTCTGACGCCGGTTCTTCCGCCGACAACAGCGGAACATTCAGGGTGAATTCTTGGGACTCGTAGCGGACGTCCACGGAGGCAACCGTTCTCCGGCTCTCCGGGGGGACACCCTCCGAGACCAGCGACTCCAGCCCCTCCAGCTCCATGTCGCGCAGAACACCGGCCATGTCGGCGACATCGATATCCTGATCGAGGAAGAAGTATGGTTCGGAGAAGTCCTTGCGGATGTTGGTCTGCAGCATGCCCCAAGCCGAGAAGGCGCCTGGGAAGCGGGGAACAACGGTTTCCGGGATGCCCAGTTCCTTGGCCAGAAAAACCGCGTGCATGGGGCCGGCACCGCCGAACGCCACCAGGGAGAAATCTCGGGGCTCAATGCCACGAGAAATGGTGATAGTCCGGATGGCCTGTGCCATCTGGGAATTGGCTACATCGCAAATACCTTCCGCCATGGCTATGGGGTCCAGGCCGAGCTGGTCACCCACCGTGCGCAGGGCCTGAAGTGCAGCGCTACGGTCCAGGGAGACCTGGCCGCCGGCAAACCAGCCAGGATCGACACGTCCCAATACCAGGTTCGCGTCCGTCACCGTTGGCTCGGTTCCGCCGCGGCCGTAGCAGGCAGGCCCTGGGTTCGCACCGGCCGACCGGGGGCCGACTCGTAAGCCCCCGGCCTCAAGCCAGGCCACGGACCCGCCTCCAGCCCCGACGGTGTGGATATTGACGACGCTCATCAGCATTGGCAGACCTTCGAGCACGGCCTCGGTCGCGACGTCGGGTTTGCCGTCAACCACCAGCGATACATCGAATGACGTGCCGCCCATGTCAACGCCGATCAGGTTCGCCCTGCCGGACACCTCCGACAATTCCACGCCGCCCATTGCGCCACCGACAGGCCCCGACAACAGAGTCTGCAGCGGCCGCTTGCGGGCTGACTCCGCGGTGAGCACCCCGCCGGAGGACTGCATGATGTGCAGCGGTGCCTCGACCCCGCGCTGGTCGAGCTTCTGCTCGAGATCGTAGAGGTAATTTCGGACAACCGGACCTGTGTACGCTTCGACCACTGCGGAGGAAGTGCGTTCGTATTCGCGCCATTCCTTGGCGGCCTCGTGGGAGAGTGAGACGGTGAAGTCGTCGCCCAGCTCTTCGAACAGGATCTCGCGGGCCCGCAGTTCGTGGGCCGGGTTCTTGTAGCTGAACAGGAACGCAACAGCGACGGCGCCGTAGCCTTCTTCGGCCGCCCGGCGTCCCGCCCGGCGCAGACCCACTTCATCCAGAGCCCGAATTTCACGACCCTGGTCATCCAGTCGTCCCCCGATTCCGACCACGTCCTTGCGTTCGGTGAGCGGTTTCGGCTTGCGGTACTGGGCGTTGTAAAGTTCCGTGCGTGGTCCGCGGGCAATGTGGTAAGTGTCCTCAATGCCGGCCGTGGCGAGCAACAGCACCGGCACGCCGCGACGTTCGAGGAATGCGTTCAATCCCTGCGTCGTTCCATGCACGAGGAAATCAATGTCAGACAGATCCGGGACTATTGACTCCAAGCCGGCAATCACGCCGACGCTAAGATTGCCCGGCGTGGTTGATGCCTTCGCTGCCGTGTAGGAACCATTTTGTTGGTCGTACGCGACAATATCCGTGAACGTTCCGCCGATGTCCATCGACACCCTATAACGTGTCATCCGTATCTCCTTGTTGCTCGCTGGGGAAGCTGTGTTGGAGATCACGTTACAATTTGGGGGTACGAATGGACTGGGCAATTCGCACTGCCTGAGCACCACAAGAAGTGCACTTCGCATTTTATGGTTTTGTCGGGCGTTTCGGTACTCAGGAAGTTAAGAGCCAATGAAGAGCAACTTCCTACAACGAAAGTTGGGGGCAGCTCCGCCTCCCGTGACTGTCTTTATCGACAAGCCATAAAATGTGATGCAGGATCGTGCTTGGCATGGCAGCGTGTTGCCGCGGTCCGCCGCAGCAATGTCAGTAACTAGACATCCTTGCGATTCAGCCAGCTCATTGGCAGCAAGTTCACATGCAACCCACCTGGATGGGATTGCGTTTGAAACGACTCACTGCGGTTGCCGTAGGCCAACTTTGGCTAACTAAAGGACGGGGCAATGGCTACGCAATCTGACTCAGCAATCCGATACGCTGGAGGCCAAGGCTGACCGACGTGGACCTGGTTTGGATCGGGGGTGATGAGCAGTACGGAGCCTGGCCAGTACGTGCCGCCGGCGCCCTCGATCCACGCTTGCTGCCGATAGCCGAATTGGTCCCAGCTGATCGTCACCCACGCGCCCGTTAGTTGTACTTCCTGGACGCTGAGGACGGTGACTTCGGTTGTCGTGGTGCCATTCCGTTTTGCAGCTTCGAGTTCCTGCCACAGCCGTTGCGCGTTCGAGTTCCAACGGCTGGCTCGGCGGACTTTGACGATCCAACGGACCGCCACAACCACAGCTAAGGCAAGAAGTATCGAAGCTATGGTCGTCATCCAGGGCGGCGCCGGCCAGTTCGCGATGGTCGCTGGCACCATGTACAGCGTGCACAGGCCTACCAGGACGCTCCACACCAGGAGGGGCGTTGAGGCTACTGCCGGTTTGATCATAGGGTTCATGACCGCCTCGCTTCCTTTCGAGATTCAGTCTAGAGCGAGGGTCCGACGGCGGTAAGTGGCTTGTGCACAACCGGTACCGGCAGCGTGGGTTGATCCCTCCCCGGAGCGCCAGCGTTTACGTGCAGCACGAACTCGATTTGCCTCTGAAGCCCGGCACGTTCTTGTGTCTGTTCCCATTCATAGTTGGACGGAACCGGTCCGAGTGGGTCGACGTAGGTTTCGATGTCCCAGCGATCGCGGTATGCGGCGACATCGCTGATGACGGCGGCCCAGTGATCAGCGGGGATCGTGGCTCCCATTGTGGCTTGCAGTCGTTGTACCCAAGCGGGTCTGTCCATCAGGGCCATCCTGGCCACGAGGGCCCGGCGGTTGATCGTGCGGGTCCGCACCTGATCCAACATGTCCTGGAGGTCTGGCCTCTCTGTGAACAGTTGCTCGTTCAGGGTTCCCAGCGGCTCACAGACGCCGTCGCCTGTAACCCGGCGCAACCGCGCGTGGATGACGGCCATGTGGTCCTGGGCGTCGCCCGGGGGTCGTAGCGCGCCATCCAAGACCCGCTGCGCGGCTGCGGGATTGATGGCATGGGCGTGGCGCCAGACAGCCACCCCGGCACCCCAGGAGGGGGACTCATGGAGGTGGGTGACGACGTCGGGCATCAGCTTAGCGATGACCGAGGTGAGGTGTTCAGCGGCGGCCAGTTGGGCAAGGTAATCGTATTCGGCGGCGAGACGCTGAAGCGTGTCTGCCTTGGCGGATTCAGACTCGCGGACTTCGTGGGCGGTGCGCTCGGCTCCTTCGGCGGCCAGGACTTCACCGAGGATTTGGCGCCAGCTCGAGGATGCGACGGGCACATGAGGTTCGTCGAGAGCGAGGTTGGACTCACAGACGTAGACAGTGTTGCTGTTGCGGCCGCGGGTCATGCCGACGTAAAAGAGCTCGCGGGTGAGGCAGCCTTGCGTGAGAACGATGTGGCTGGTGTCCACGGTGATGCCCTGGGAACGGTGTGCGGTGGTTGCATAGCCCAGCTCGGCAGAAGTACTGAGATAGACGGCGTCGAGGGTGATGGTGGCGCCAGTGTCCACGCGGCGGGCCGTGATGGTCCCGTCTCTGTGCGGTCGCTTGGCGATTCGCAGCAGGGTGCCGTTGCGCAGGTAGTCGCCATTGCTGTCGGTCAGTTTGCGGTTGTTCTTGCGGGCGATGATGATGTCGCCGCGGCCGGCGGTCAGGCCATCGGCGAGGGCGACGGTGTGCTCGGCATCGACGATTCCCGATTCAACCACGGCGGCGTGCGCCCGCTCGTTCAGGGTGGTCACGGTGTCGTTGTCGGGGGCGATGAGGATGGATGATTTGCCGTCGCGTTGCTCGCCTGCCCATGCCGCGTAGGCATTCTCGACCACGTCCGTAAAGTCACCGTGTTGGATGCGGCCGTGGGCGGCGTACAGGTTGACGGCGTCGATGTTGCCTTCGCGAAGCTGCAAAGACGCCGGACCCTCCCAATCGTGGGTGAAGCGGTGGATGCTGGTCAGCTCGACGGCCTTGCCGTCTCGGTGCAGCCAGCCAAGCATGCCGCCGGCGTCGATGGCGTCGAGCTGGGCTGGATCGACGACGAGCAGGAGTTTGGCTCCCACGTCCCGGGCTTGGTGGACCAGACCGGCGAGCTGGATGGTCGAGACCATGGATGCCTCATCGACGATGATGAGCTGGTTCTTTTTGAACTGCCACAGGGACTGCTGGAGGGACAGGCGGGCAAGCTGCGTTGTCACAGCGCCGTGCTTGCCTCGCGGGGTCGACTCCAGTGCACGGAAGCGGTCGGCCCTGTTGTTGGCCCCCTGTCCGAGACTTTCGTAGAGCCATTTGGCGATGTTCTCGGCAGTGATGCCGAGTTCCCTCGCGAGGACTCCGGCGCTGGCCGCCGCAGGCGCAAGTCCGACGACGCTGCCCGCACCATGTGCCTCTTCCCAGACGGCCTTGATGGCCGCCATGGTGGTGGTCTTGCCCGACCCGGCAGGGCCGACGATGGCGTCGAGTCTGTTGCCACTTGTGAGGACGGCAAGTGCCGCTGCGAGCTGGTCCGCTGTGAGCTGGTAGCCGGCCCGGTGTCGGTAGGTGGTGAGTTGGGCGGAAGTCTCAGCTGAACGCGCGGCTGGCCCGCCGCCGTCGTGCCTTGCCTGCATGATGAGTTGTTCGTTGGCGAGTGTGCTGGCGTCGGTGTAGAGGCGTGCGCCGGGGAAGTCGAAGGCGCTGTTCCCGGCGTAGGCGAGATCCTCGGCGGCGTTGACGGGGAGCCGGTAGCGGTCGGCGCTCAGCGGAACGGATTGGGATTCCGCGGCGGCGGTAACGGCGTCGATGATGAAGCGGCGGTCGGCGGAGGAGTGGCAGCGGATGTCGGCGCAGGTGCGGTCAGCCTCTGCCAGGAGGTTCCAGCGGTTCCAAGTGGCCCTGCGCCGGGCGACGCCGTCGCGAGTCAGGGCGGCGGCGGAATCAACCCATGCGGGCGAGAGATCCGAGGCACGGACGGGTCGTTGCCGGGAGCGGTGGATGGTGCGTTCGACGACGGTTCCCGGGTTCTGCCCTGCGGCACGTGCCCGATCTCGCCAGCTGACCCGCAACTCATCGAGCGGTGTGGGGGATTCATCCTTGGCCTGGCGTGTGGACAGTGTGGCGATCTGACGCAGCTTGATAATCGTTGTGGCAGTCGGCTTCTTGCCGTGCTCGTAGGTCCAGTTTTGGGTGAGCCTGTCGGTTTCCGCGCCGATGAGCCGACTGCGGTTGGAGAATTCCATAATGAGCGCGGTGTCGACGCCGCTAAGTTCGTGGCTGGGGTTTCGTTGTACCGCGGTGGGGGAGCGGAAATCTGCCTCGGTGCCGAGGCTACGGCGTAGTTCGTCGAAGAGGAGCCCGTTGTAATGCTCGCTGGCGGCGACGACAGCCTTGAACAAGGCCCGTGAGTCGATGGTTGCCCAGGCGTCGTCGCTGCGGCGCTGAACCCGGTTGGCGATGACCAAGTGCGTATGGAGTTGAGGATCGCCAGCGCGGGACTCCCAATGGTCAAACGCGGCGGCAATCGCTCCCTTCGTGCCGACGTGGGCGACGCCATTGCGTCCAGTTCGTGTATGGATCGCTTCCTGCTCAAGCCAGGCAAGGACGGTGCTGACGGCTCGATGGTGGGCATCAAGGATTTGTTGCCGGACATCGTTGTCGGCCACGGCCCAGAGGACGGAGACTGATTTCGGGACACTAAAAGTCAGGTCGAAGCCGGCGACGGCGTCGCGTTGTTGCCTCTCGCCGCTGCGGGAAGCAACGGTGGTCTGGCTGTGGGGCCGTCCGAGGATCGCCTGCGTGTCGGGATCCTGGGCGAGGGAGAAGACAGCTTTGGCCTCTGCGGCCGTGACCGGCTGCAGTTGTTGGCGGTCTATGCCGGTAAGTGCTTGGCCGAGCCAGCGTCCCTGAGGAGTGCCAGCCTTGGCATAGTAGCTGGTGGCGTCGTTGATGGGCTTGATGAGGTCGGCTTGCATGGTGGTCTTAAGCAGGTATTTCAGTCCGGCGCCGGCGGTCAGCCGCGCCATGGAGACTGTCATTGTTCGGGCACGAGGGTGTTGGTTCGCCAGCCGCGGCGTTGGAAGATCTCCTTCGTGGCTTTGTCGAGCGGGAGACCAAGCCGCGAGGATAGCTCAAACAGTCTGCCGGCGATCTGCATCAGTTCCTGGTAGTCGGCATGCTGGCCGTGGAAAAGCCGGGCGTTCTCCAGCTGTAGCTCGGTGATCTGGGCCTTCAATTCCGGCATCTCGCAAGCAATGTCGACGTTGATGCTGGCAAGGTCCCGCAAACGGGTACGAAGCTTGTCGAGTTCTTGCTCGTGCCAGTTGGTCTGGACCTCCAGTTGCTTTCGCGCTGTGTGCCTAGCCTCGGCCAGCTGCCGCTGGCATTTAGCGGTGGCGGCTTCTAACTGAACCCGGTTTTCGGTGACGGCGGCGGCCAGCTGAGTCTTCAACCGGTGTGACGTCTGCGTGTGTCTCCGGTCCTGCCACGCCGCGTCCCGATGACGGCGTGAACATGAGGGGGAACAATACTGTTGGGACATGCGCCTCGGTTCAAAGGCGGTTCCACATTGCCTGCAATTTTTGGTATTCATACCAGTTCATGGGGCCAGCCAGGCTCGACGACGTGAGTGAACGACGTGTCCGAAATCGACGCCCGAACCTTGGATGCCAGACGTGTGAAGGATTTTCTGGTTGCGGCAGCGGGGTGGGGGTGAAGTGGCAGTGGGGGCTGGCTTTGGGTTGGCGTCAGGCGATGGTTGCGGGGGTGGCGGTAGTGCTGGGAGGGCTGTGGTGGCAGGGGCCTAGTTTTTGGCTCGGTGGGGTGGTCGGCTGAAGATGTCAGTGGCGCATTCTATTGTCGAACACGTATTCTATTAACGAAGTTGTGTGTAGAGGTGCGTTCGATGGTGGTTGGTGAACGTGTGGACGTGTGGACGACGCCGGCGGGGAGTCCGTTGGGGTTTGCGTGGCGGTCGGGACGGTACCGGATGACGGAGCTGCCGATGCGGTTCTTCACGCGCCGTCCCTGGTGGACTGAACAGGAACGGGTCAACAAGGGCATTGGCGCCCAGGTTCTCGAGACCGAGGTGTGGCGCCTGACAGCCACGCGGCACGGCCGTTCGGCGGAGCGCGTGTTTGAGCTGACCCGCGAGGATTCCGGGTGGCGCCTCGCCAGGATCCTTGGCTGACCACAGATGTTCAATCACTTGCATGTTGCCTCCGCCTTCTCCGCCCACTACGGGGTGGACTGGCCCGACACGCTGGCCGCCGCTGCCAGGGATGGCGGCGCCGATGCCTTGGCCATCACCGACCGTGATGGCCTGTACGGGGTGCCCAAGCACATTGCGGCCTGCCGGCGCGCGGGGATTGACGCGATCCTTGGCGTGGAACTTGCCACCTTGGACCGCGACGGCGGGGTGACCGGCCGGGTTGTGGTCCTGGCCCACGGGCACAACGAGGGGGCGGGGTATGCGGCGTTGTGCCGGCTGGTGTCGACAGCGCACACCCGGTCGCCGGTCGGGGTGAGCCCGGAAGAGATTGCCGGCCATCTGCTGGCCGGGTCCGGGCCGGTCGGGACCATGTTGCTGGGGCCGCTCTCGGATGTCGGACGGCGGGTCGGGGCACGCCGCGAGGGCCTGCCCTTGCTGCGTGCCTGGCAGACCGTGCTGCCGGCCGAGGCGCTGCATGTTGAGGTGGTGTCGCATCTTTCCGAGCCCGGGCAGCCGCTCAGCCACCCGCACGCCATTCGCATGCTCCGCCTGGCCGCCCGGTCCGGGACCACGCCCGTGCTGACGAACATGGTCCGGTATGCCGAGCCTGATGGGGCGGTCACCGCGGATGTCCTTGACGCGGCACGGGCACTGGCCTGCCTGGATGAGGTGGGCGTGCAGCCGACAGCCCAAGGGTGGCTCAAACCGGTAGCGGCCATGAAGGCGCTGGCCTCGGAAATTGCGGTGTTGGGCCAGTTCGGGGCGGGGGCGGCCAGGACGCTCCTTGCGCAGACCAAGGCGCTGGCGGACAGGTGCCGGATCGATCCGGTCACCGATACCGGCTGGGGAGTTCCCGTCATGCCGGAGGCCTCCATCATCGGCATCACCGGCGACCCCCTGGCCGAGCTCTGGGAACGCGCCCAGGCGGGCGTGGGACGCCGGTATCCGGGAGTCAGCCTCGCATCCCGGGCGGCTGTGGAGGAGCGGTTGCGGGCGGAGATGGGAACCATCGCCGAGCTCGGTTTCTCATCCTATTTTCTGACGGTGGCGGAGGTGACCCGGCTGATTCGGGAGATGGGGATTCGTTCCGCCGCCCGCGGCTCCGGGGCCGGGTCCCTGGTCAACTATGCCCTGGGGATCTCCCAGGTCGACCCCATCCGGCACGAGCTGTTGTTCGAGCGGTTCCTGAGCACCGAGCGGCAGACCCTGCCGGATGTTGACATTGATGTGGAGTCGGCGAGGCGGCATGAAATCTACCACCGCATTTTCGAGCGCTTCGGCCCGGAACGGGTCACGTTGATGTCGATGCAGGCCGGGTATCGGGCCCGTGGCGCGGCCCGGGACGCTGGCATGGCGCTGGGCATGGCGCCGGGGGACATTGACGGGATCGCCAAAGGTTTGTGGAGGTTTTCCGCGAGCGAGTTCCGGGAAGCGTTGGATGAAAAGCCGGAACTGCGCGACCTGGCCGGCCGGGTCGAGGGGAACCGGCAGCTGGATCTTCTGGTGGACATCACCGAGCGCCTCGACCGGCTCCCACGCCACATCTCCATGCACCCCTGCGGCGTCATCCTCAGCAACGCTTCGCTGTTGGATCGCACCCCGGTCCAGCCCTCCGGGATGGGCCTGCCCATGTCCCAGTACGACAAACACGACATGGACCCCATGGGCCTGATCAAGCTGGACGTCCTGGGCGTGCGGATGCAATCCGCCATGGCCTACGCCATCACCGAAATCCGCCGCACCACAGGCAAGGCCATCGACCTGGAGGCTGTGCCGCTGGATGACGGGCCGACCTTTGAGCTGATCCGCTCCACCCAGACGCTGGGGTGTTTTCAGATTGAATCGCCCGGGCAGCGCGAACTCATCGGCAAGCTCCAACCGGCAGTCTTTGACGACCTCATCACCGACATTTCCCTCTTCCGCCCCGGCCCCATGCAGGCCGACATGGTCAAGCCGTTCCTGAACCGGCGCGGCGGCTGGGAAACCGTCGCCCAACTCCACCCCGACCTGGAACCGGTGCTGCGGGGCACCTACGGGATCGTGGTCTTCCACGAACAACTCATGCGCATCCTGGACATCTTCACCGGCTGCGGCCTCGCCTACGCCGACGTCCTCCGGCGGCACCTGAGCAACGACGACAAACTCCCGGCAGTCGAATCCTATTTCCGGGACCGGTCCGCCCAGCGCGGCTACACCCCCGAAGCCATAGAGAAGGTGTGGGGAGTGGTGAAGGGCTTTGGCTCCTTCGGATTCTGCCGCGCCCACGGGGCCGCTTTTGCCGTCCCGACCTACGAGTCGGCATGGCTGAAAACCCACTACCCGGTCCAGTTCCTGGCCGGGCTCTGGACCCATGACCCGGGCATGTATCCCAAACGGCTCCTGGTGGCCGAAGCCCGCCGGCTCGGCATCCCCATCCTGCCCTTGGACGTCAACACCTCCACGGACGAGTACGTCGTGGAACCGGCAGGCGCTGGCGGCCTGGGGATCCGCATGTCCCTGGCGGACGTGAAAGGCATCCAGGCCAAGGAAGTCGAACGCATCATCGGCCAGCGCCCCTTCGATTCCCTGGCCGACCTCAAACAACGCGCCCGACTCCGGGTCTCCACGATTGAGAGCCTGGCCCTGGTCGGTGCCCTCGACTCCCTCTACACCGGAAACCACCACCGGAGCCGGCGCGACCTGGCCGCCTGGAACCAGGCAACCCGCCACAGCAAACGCGCCCACGTGATCCCCGGCCAACTCGCCCTGCCCCTGCCCGCCATCGACGCCGCCACCATGACCGCCCGCGAGCCGGACATGACCGCCACCGATGTCACCCGGGCGGAGCTGGACATCCTCTCCCTCGACGTCACCCACCACCTCATGGACTCCCACCAACCCCTCCTGGACAAGCTCCGGGTCACCAAGGCCAAAGACCTCCTTGGCCTGCGCAACGGCACCTTCGTCCGCGTCGCCGGAGTCAGGGTCGCCACCCAGACCCCGCCCATGCACGGAGGCAAACGCGTCGTGTTCATCAGCATCGACGACGGCACCGGCTGCATCGACGCGACCTTCTTCGCCGACGCCCAGGAAAACGTCGCCCCGCCCATCCTCTTCAACACCCGCCTGCTACTGATCGAGGGCACCACCCGCCGCACCGGCCCGCGCGGCATGTCCCTCCAAGCCACCAACGCCACAGACCTCACAGAGATTTCACTGGCTGCACGCGATGGATGAAAACAAGGTTGAAGCCAATAGAGCAGGCGCAATCCGCTGCCTTTTTCACATGCAGGGGAGTGCCTCATGAGGGTTTCATGCGGCACGGGATCTCCTGTTGCGGGTGGTTATTGGATGGCGAGCCGGAGCCGTTCGATCTCGGTGGGCTTGAATCCTGACCAGTGGTGGTGCTCGGTCACCACGACGACGGGCGCCTGGGAGTAGCCGAGGTCCTGGACATACTCGAGCGCGGCATCGTTGGTGGTCAGGTCGACGACGGCATAGGGGATGCCGGCCTTCTCCAGGCTGCGGCAGGTGAACTTGCATTGCTGGCAGCCCGGCTTGCTGTAAACGGTAATGTCCATTGCTATCGCCTGGATTCGAATCAGTTCGTTGCGGATCCCGTGGCCGGGGTCAGCGGTTCCGGTAACAGGTCTCTTTGCGTTGCGCCCAGCCCGAGACGACGCCGGCGCCAAGCAGCTGGTCGAGCAACTTGGCCAGGTGATAGTCCGGGTCAAACGTCAGGGCAACGTGCATGTAGTTGGCGGCAGTTGTTCCCTTGCCCTTCCACCAGCAGATGTGCCCCAGCATCGTCAACGGTGCGGCCGCATGGGCCGGGGAGGCGATGGTCAGCAGCCGCTTCAGCAGCTTTTCGGCGCTGTCAATCCGGCCCCACTGAGGGGCCTGGTCCGTGGCGCCAAAGAGTGTTGCGTCCATGGGCTCGTTGAGGCCGGGCATGTCGGCCAGGACATGGTCCCTGAGCCCGACATTTTGGAGACCGGCCAGGACCTCGGTGAGTTCGTTATCGGTGGGTTCGGCGCCGCCGTCAAGGAGGTCCATCCACAGCCGGTAGGCGGCGTCCAGGCACTGGGCCGGATTTGCGGCCATGTTGCGCATGGCTGCTTCGACGGCGTCCTGCGTAGCACGGGTGGCCGCCAGCTCCGGGATGGGGAGTGTGTCGTTCTCTTCGATGAGGCTGCCCCGGTAGACCATCTCGGCATTCAGGACGCTGGAATCGAGGGCTTCCAGCGGGACCTCCTTGCCGCAGGAGGCGGGGTCGGCGCCGTCGTACGCGGCAAAGGATGCCGGGCCGACAATCCACACGTGACGGACGTGCAGTCCCGCGGTCTGGAAGTGGCGCTTGAGTCCCTGAATCAGGGGAGCAAATGGCTTTTGGTGTCCCTTGCCCCAGGGCTGGTGGGTGAACAGGGCGATGAGGACGGCGGTGGCGTCGTGGTCGATGCCGAAGTAGTGGGAGACGCGTTCCGTATAGGTTTCGACGTAATCCACGTTTGCGGGGAGGTTCACCCGAAGGGTGGGGCCGAGGGCCTTGCCCTCGAGTGCGACGCAGACGAGGCTTTCCTTGGGCCAGTAGCCTAGGCTGTGTCCCATGTAGCTGATCGCGTCGGCCGGGCTGCTGATTCTGATCGGTTCCATTGTCCTGCTCCTCCTGTGTGAACGGTGGCTGGTTGTTCGCGGCCGCCTGCTCTGTTGGTGCCTTCTGGTAAGAGGAATCACCGCTGGGTGTTAGGGGCCGGAGGGCAACTTGGGCTACCGGGCACGGGGCAAAAATTGTTTCGAGGAAATAAGCGACGAAGGAGCGCCGAGGAAGAATTTTTGGGGGAGTGGCCGGCGCGTAGCGCCCTGGTTGCGTGGAGGACCCGCCCAGCGATGATGGCGTACCAGAAGGCACAACGCGGTTCGGCAGGTGTTCATACAGGTCCATCGACCGATGTGCTCTATTGGGCTGACCAGTGAAGGCCTAACGGCAATTCGGCGGGGACTGCTCAAGTTTGTTTCCACACCCGTTCATGGTGCTGGCCGGGCCCTACTACGTGACTGGCCTAATCAGATCGAGAAGGCGGTCTTTCGATGAGGACATTGCGAGTGACTCGCCGTGATGGCGGCTGTAGGCCTTGGTCAGTGGCAAGGTACTGGGGTTAGAAACGGCGGAATACGACCGGAGGGTAGGGGCGCTGCCGTGATATAGCAGCAGACTCGCCGGGGTTAGCCGCGTCATCCGTTCCGAGTGCCTTCGACACCTTTTAGGCCCGGTTTGTCAATGGACTAAGTTTGACAGTGGAGTGCTATATTTCGTTGGCTCGAATGACATGGGGGAGTGTAAGTGGTTGCGGTTTCTGTTCCTAATGCCAGAGAACTGAACAATACGTCGGAATCGGTCGAAGCGGAGTCGACCCGATGACCGCCCAGCTGGCTGAGATGCCGCGCCTTCCGAAGCCGGGGGACATCGTCGAGGTTCGTGGAGCGAACTGGGCCGTCGCGGACGTCCGTGAGCAGGGTCTCCCGCGTAGCTCGGCCGACGACGGCGTCCCTCAACTCAACCATGTAATCTCACTTCAATCCCTGGCCGAGGATCGGATGGGCGAGGAACTCAACGTCATCTGGGAGCTGGAGGTTGGCCAATCAGTTGCCCCAGATCAGGGTCTTCCAGAGATCATCACCTCGGAAGGATTTGATGACCCGAACCGTCTGGCGGCGTTTGTTGATGCTGTCCGGTGGGGTGCGGTGACCTCGGCGAACGAGGGTGCATTCCAGGCTCCATTCCGCTCAGGAGCGAACGTCGAGGCGTACCAGCTCGAACCGTTGCGTCGAGCTCTGCAAGCCCCCCGAACCAATCTGCTTCTGGCTGACGACGTCGGTTTGGGCAAGACGATCGAGGCGGGTCTGGTCATCCAGGAACTTTTGCTGCGGCACCGTGCCCGCTCGGTCGTGATCGTGTGCCCGCCGAGCCTGTCGCTCAAGTGGCAGGACGAGATGCGTGAGAAGTTCGGTCTGGACTTCGTCATCGTCAACTCAGACGTGATGGCCGAGGTGCGTCGGACGCATGGCCTGAATGCCAATCCCTTCCGACTGTTCCCACGCGTGATCGTGTCGATGGCGTGGTTGCCGGGGCTTCGCGCCCAGAGGCTTATGCGGGACGTCTACTCCGAGGCCGGCAAGGTCAACAGCGCCCGCCGTTACGCATTCGACGTGCTGGTGGTCGACGAGGCCCACCACGTTGCGCCATCGAGCCCGACGTCGCTGGGCGGAGCCCGGGGATACGCGGTGGATTCCCAGCGCACGGCCGCGGTTCGTGAACTGGCAAAGGTATGTGAGCACCGGCTTTTCCTGTCGGCGACACCGCACAACGGGCACTCGGAGTCGTTCACGGCGCTGCTGGAGATGATTGACAACCGCCGCTTCTCCCGCGGCGCCACGGTCGATGCCCAGGCGCTCAAGGAAGTGACGGTTCGTCGGCTCAAGCGGGACATCAAGGAGAAGGGCTTCAAAGCTCGCCAGCTCGAGACGATCCACTTCGCACCTGGCAAGGACGAGCAGGAGGCGTTCGAGACCCTCGACGGCATCTTGGAGGCGAGCGCCCGGGCCAACGGGCAGAAGCGCTCTGGCGACATCGTCTCGATGCTGTTGAAGAAGCGGTTTCTGTCCAGCCCGTACGCGTTCGGATCCACTCTGGCCGGCTACCGCGAGGCCGCCTCGGGGGCCCAGAGGGAATGGGATGACGAGGACGAGTACTACGCCGAGGTGCTCGGTTCAGATCAGTCGGACGAGGAGGAAGGCGGCGCCGAGCACCCGGAGTTCGACACACTGCGCCACTCCAAGGCGACCGACCCGCTCGTGACGGCCACGCCGGAGCAGATCGGACGGCTCGTGGACTGGGGGCTGGGCTACCAGTCCAAGCCGGATTCGCGTTTGAAGGCCCTGATTGAGTGGTTGAACGCGATCTGCAGGCCCGACGGCAAGACATGGACCAACGAGCGCGTGGTGATCTTCACCGAGTACGCCGACACCCTGAACTGGATCGTGGAGAACCTGCGCCAGCGCGGCTACGACGAAACCCGGCTTGCCACGATCGAGGGCTCGATCGGAACCGAGGATCGCGAGCTGACCCGCGCCCGATTCAACGCCGACCCCAGCCGCGAACCCATCCGCGTCTTGGTCGCCACCGACGCCGCGGGAGAGGGAATCGACCTCCAGGCCTACTGCCATCGTCTGGTGAACTTCGACGTCCCGTTCAACCCCTCGCGTCTGGAACAACGCATCGGCCGCATCGACCGATACGGGCAGGCCGAGGTTCCCCAAGTGTTCCAGTTCCTGCCAGACCAGACCGCCGGCACTTACGGGGCGGACATGGACTTCATGCGCCGCATTGCCGAGAAGGTCGCCACGGTCGCCGACGACCTGGGTTCGGTGAACCCGGTGATCGACGCCGACATCCAGAACCACTTCGGCCGGATCAGGGTCACCACGCGGTCCCAGGGGCTCAAGGACGATGACAATGCCATCATCAACAAGGCGATGGCCGGAGACCAGGAGGTCAACCGGGTCCTGACCGAGCTGGCGAACACTTACGACGTGCAGAAGGAGCGCATGCACCTGACGCCGTACAACTCCCGCCGCGTAATCGACACGGCACTCACCCTGACCAACCAGCCCACCTTGGTCGAGGAGGGTTCGCAGGACTACGACGCCGAGGTCTTCCGCGTGCCGATCCTCGGCCGGTCCTGGCAGGATGCCGTCAAAGGCCTGGACACCCGCCTTCAACCGGGCGTGTACCGGCCCATCACCTTCGACGACTCCGTGCTCCAAGGCGGATTCGAGGACGTCGTGCACGTGCACCTCGGGCACGGTCTGATGCAGAAGGCCTCACGCATTCTGCGCGCGTCGCTGTTCAGCGCCGAGTCCTCCATCAACCGGGTGACCGCGGTGGTCGTGCCCGGCATCGAGCAGTCCTGCGTCGCGGCGATCTCCCGCCTTGTGCTTGTCGGGCGGGGCGGGTTGCGCCTGCACGAGGAAGTCTTCGTGACCGGCATCCGTGTCAAGGGGCAGCGACTGGCCGAGTCCAAGGCAGATGCTCTGCTCGAGAAGACTCTCGACACCACGGACCTCACCGTGGCTGACGAACGGATACGTACGCGGCTGGCCCAGGAGTGGAACGCCGACGGTGGGCGGTTGCGCTCCCGTCTGGAGACAGAAATGCGCAACCGCGCGGTCAAGCACCAGGAGTCGGTCACCGCGGACCTGGAGAAGCGCAGGGACGCAGACACCGATCGGGCCCGGCAGATCTTCGCCAATTTCCGCCGCAACCTGCAGGACTCCCTGCGGGATCGGCGGGAGAACCAACAGGAACTCGAGGGAATGCTGTTCGACCTCGACCCCAGGCAGGCTGAGCAGTACAGGCTGGACATCCGGTCGATGGAGAATCGCCTGGCCAATCTCGCCGAGGAAGAAGAACGCGAGATCGCGGCGATCACCGAGCGCTACACCGACATCCGTCCCTTCGTATCAGCTGCTGCCGTGGTGTTCGCGCTGACCGAGCAGGACGCCAAGCAGGGAGAACTGTCATGAGGCCACGCGGGACCCAGCGGCGCACCAGAGAGCATCGGGACTGGCTCGAACTCGTGGACCGCGACGGCCCGTTCGTTGCGATCCCCGCGATCAAGCGGGTCTGGCCCCAGGGAATGCCCCAGCTGGGGGCGAACGCGAAGGCCGCCTTGCGCGACGCCAAGCCAGACTTCGACCGGGCCTGGGACGACTGGAACAAAGCCGCTTCGGACGACGACGCCGCAGTTGAGTCGTACCGTGGTGCCCGGAACAAGTGGATCGATGCCGTGCTGCGCGACGTCGCCCGCTGGGATGCCCACCTCGTATGGGACGACGAGGAGCTCGGAGGGGTTCACTCTCAGGGGTCATCCGCGAAGCTGATGGCCGGCGTCAAGGCATCCGGTCAGTTCGTTCGCGACGGTGTTGCCGCCGCCCTCGTGATGGTCTTTGATCCTGTAGATTCGCTGCGCGATCCGATGAACGATTCATGGACCGCGAGCCCGATCGACCGGATGGATACGCTCCTGCGCAAGTCAGAGCAAAAGGTCGGCGTGGTCACCGACGGACGCTGGTGGGCCATCGTCGGTGCCCAGGACGGAGTCATGACGGCCTCGGGCATTGTCGACGCACAGACATGGATCGAAGAATCAGACGTCCGTGACGCCTTCCTTGAGCTCATCTCGCCCCAGCGTCTGACGGGCGGCAGCGAAAGCGACCGTCTGTCGGAGTTGTTCAAAGAGTCGATCACCGCGGCGGAAGACATCACCGTTGCCCTGGGTACCCAGGTGCGCCGCGCCGTGGAGCTTTTGGTCACCGCCTTCTCCGAGGAGGCGTTCGAGGCGCGGGACGCCGGCTGGCCCGACCCGTTGCCGGCCGACCGCGAGCTCGTCTACGAGGGGGCGGTCACCGCGATGATGCGTGTGGTGTTCCTGCTCTTCGCCGAGGAGCGCTCGATGATGCCCCAGTCGCCCCTGTTTACAGAGGCCTACGGTGTCAGCGGTCTGCTGGACGACCTGGACAAACGCATACGCGATGAGGGCGCTGAAGCCCTTGACGCCACGCACTACACATGGCACCGCCTGCTGGCCACGTCCAAGGCGCTGTACGGGGGAGTGACATCCGAGGACATCCGGCTGCCCGCCTATGGTGGATCGCTCTTCGACCCGGAACGCTTCCCATTCCTCACTGGTGTCGACGACCGTGGGGCCTTGTCAGTTGCCGTCAGCGATCGTGTCATGCTCGAGGTGCTGCGAGCCGTGCAGTACGCGGTCATCGGCACGGGCAAATCGGCCGAGCGTCGCCGGGTGTCCTTCCGTGACGTCGACGTCGAGCAGATCGGCTACATCTACGAGGGGCTGCTGGGGTACACCGCCGACGACGTCGACGAGATTGTTGTGGGTCTCGTCGGCAAGGACGGTGAAGAGCCTGAGATGCCGCTGCGGGTGCTCGAAGTGCTCGCCGAGGCCAACCCAGTCCCCGCAAAATTCGCTGCTGCGGTCATCGCGTGGGTCAAGAAAAACCAGCCGGCGGCCACAACGAAGTCGGCCGCCGCCTTGCCGAAGCTGCTGGGCGACGATGTTGAGGACGGCGAGCGTGCACTGTTGTCCGTGACGCGCGATGAGGCTTTGCTGGCAAGGCTGCGCCCGTTCCTGGGCATCATCCGCCGTGACTTGCGTGAGCGACCGGTGGTCATCCAGCCCGGCGGGCTTGCGGTCGTCGAGACACCATCACGTGCAAACTCCGGAGCGCACTACACACCCAAGTCGCTCGCCCAGGAAGTCGTGCGCTACGCACTCGAGCCGCTTGTCTTCCAACCCGGACCGCACCAGACGGCCGACGAGTCACAGTGGAGTCTGCTGGACTCCAATGAGATCCTCGACCTCAAGGTTGCAGACATCGCGTGTGGTTCCGGAGCGTTCCTCGTTGCCGCGGCCGAGTATTTGGCTGAGAAGGTGCTCAAAGCTTGGCACGCGGAAGGGGTAACCGGCTCTCCTCACGAGCTAGAGACCAAGGCCAGGCGGCAGGTCGTAGCCCAATGCCTCTACGGGGCCGACATCAATGGCATGGCTGTGGAAATGTGCAAAATCTCCCTCTGGCTTGTTTCGCTGGATCCTAAGCTCCCTTTCTCCTTCGTAGACGACAAGGTGCTTCACGGTAACTCCCTGCTTGGCATCACCGATCTTCGCCAACTTGAGGCTGCACACATCGATCCGTCCCGAGTGAAGACCCTCAAAGGGGGCGTTCAGTATTCTACGAGCACACTCTTTGGCGAGGGCTCAGAAGCTCATGGCCTTCACATAATTGACGTCAAAACGGTGGTCCAAAAAGCCGTTAGGCTACGGCAAGGCCTAGCCAACGTCGTCGACGAGAATGACCCGGCACGATCAACCAAAACCAAAAGAAGGATTTGGCACGAGTATCAGGAATTGATCTGGCAGCTGAGCGATGTGGCGGACGGCATCATCGCTGCTGGTCTTATCGAGGGTGGAAAGCCGGGGAAGAAACTCGACGAACAGTTTGGGAACCTCCGGATCGCAGTAGACCTGGCGTTCGCCGCCAACGGAGCGGGCGACCGCGCGATGCTTGACGGCATCATCGCCCGAGGGCTGACTCCGACAGTCGAGACCGACTACGAGCGGTGGATGCCTCTGCACTGGGCGCTGTCCGTGCCCGATGTCATGGAGCGGGGCGGGTTCGATGCCATTATTGGCAATCCACCCTTCTTGGGCGGAAAGAAGGTTTCTGGTGCCATGGGTACTGATGTCCGCGAGTGGTTCGTGAACGTTCTCGCCCATGGAGCGACCGGAAATACTGACCTCGTTGGGTACTTCTTCCTAAGGGCTCTTGCACTGTTGCGCGGCGATGGAACGCTCGGGCTGATTGCGACCAATACCATCGCGCAGGGTGACACACGTGAAGTAGGGCTGGATCGGATGGTGGAGGCTGGGTTCACGATCACGCGTGCTATTCAATCGAGGCCGTGGCCGGCAAAGTCGGCCAAACTTGAGTACGCCGCAGTGTGGGGTAGTGCCGGGCCAATATCCGAAGCGGCGGAGAAAGTGTCCGACGACATAGTAGTGCCGGCGATATCCACGCTTCTGGAGCCGGCTGGGCGGGCGGCAGGTACCCCCGCGCGACTCGAAGCAAACGATGATGTGGCATATATCGGTTGCTACGTTCTGGGCATGGGGTTTGTCCTTGAACCCGACGAAGCTCAACTGTGGATCACTGATGACGCTAGGAACGGTGATGTGCTGTTCCCTTATCTTAACGGCGAGGACCTCAACCAGCGTCCGGACGGCTCAGCGTCACGGTGGGCTATCGACTTCAACGATTGGACGGAAGAGAGGGCTAGGGAATACAAACTTCCGTACGCTCGTCTCCTCGAGAGCGTCAAGCCAGAACGCCAGCGCGTCAAACCGAACGGCGAGTATGCGCTTCGAAAGCCGTTGCCACAGCGATGGTGGCAATATGCCGACAAGCGTCCCAAGCTCCGCCGAGTCATCGCTGGTCTTGACGAAATTCTAGTCACTGCACGCGTTTCGAAGTCCGTCATGCCGATGCGGGTCCCGACCAGCCAAATCCTTAGCGACGCAGTCGTGGTGTTTGTAACCGTGGAGTATGCCGATCAGGCTGTATTGTCTTCATCACTACACCAGCTGTGGGCAATAACTTACGGCTCAACACTTGAGACTCGGGTCCGCTACACGCCGTCGGATGTCTTCGAGACGTTTCCCCGCCCTGCACCTACCGAGCGCCTAGCCAGGTCTGGCAGGGTTCTCGAAACCGAGCGCCGCGAGATAATGCATCGTCGCGATCTCGGTCTGACGAAGTTGTACAACTTGGTCAACGACCCGGAGATTGCTGACTCATCAGATGTAGATGTGGCGCGACTGCGTGAAATTCATGTTGAACTCGACTACGCCGTCATGACAGCTTATGGCTGGGATGACGTCTCGCTCGACCACGGATTCCATACTTACCGTCAGATGGAGCGCTGGACGGTAAGCCCGGCAGCTCGCGTCGAGATACTCGACCGCCTGCTCGAAGAGAACCACCGTCGTGCTGCCCGTCAAAGTGGGGAAGTTTCGTTGGACAATTCAGTGGAGGCTGACCACAAATGACAGTTGAGACTGGGGCTGCGGGCACGCAGCGTATGCCTTTTTCGGATTATGAGCTGACGAGTGAGCCGGACGGTACTTCGTGGACTGATCGTGAAAACCTAACCGACATCTTGGAACGAGAGCTCCTTGGCCCCGCCCATGGGGATGACGAGCTCTTGGACGCCGTGCCGGATGCTTTGTACCTCGTGGGCCGCATCGCTCCCGCAAAATTGATTGGCAAGGGCGGAGTGACACTTGCCGAGGATGCCGAGAACGCTGCTGATGAGGATGTCGTGGCTGCGAGCGAGTCGGATCTTGGCCGCGGTGTTCCAGCGGTGCAAGAGAACGAGACTGCCGGTTCGGATGACGAAGGCGCTGAAGACGTACCCCTTCGCCGGGGGATGATGATTCCGGCCTCAATGGGGCTGCGCTTTCAGGTGAGTCTTGACGTAGAAAACGTCGTGATCCGTGCTGAGTGGGGAACTTACCGGTCGGAAGAAACCGACGAGGTCACGGTTTCGGGCCGGCCAAAGCGCAAGTTTCGTCGAACCCAGCACACCTACCCGGTGGTCGTACCCGTCGGTTCCTTGCAAACGGGGGAGACTGCGGACTTCACCTTGGAGGATTCGATCCTCATCCGAGTGGACGTCATGAACTACGAGGGTAAACGGATCGTTGAAGCCGCGCTCTGCAATGATCGCGAGACCCCGCGTCAGATCCCTGTGGATGCTTGGCTCTATCAAACCAAGCTGTACGTCGAGGCCGTTGCCAATGCGCCGCAGAAAGACGTCTTTCTCCCGGTGGTAGACGCACTGGAAGGGCCGTATTTGGACAGTGAACCGGAGCTTGCCCGTCTTCAGTTGCAGTACCGGGATCGGCTGGAGTTCGGTATTGGGCGCACCTGCTCGGTTGACTGGACCGTGGCCGAAGGGGATCGTCGGGCGTCGCAGGTGCGGACCACTTGGTTGCCTTTGTCCGAAACGCCGCAGACCAATGCCCGTGACATCGACGGAGTTCTGCTGGACATGACCAAACTCGCCACTGCGAGTGTCGAAGACTTGGCCGCTGGGTTGCGTCCAATTGTGGAAGGCTATCAGGAGTGGTTGGACGGGCAGAAGTCGCGTGCCGCAGTGCTGCCCGACCACCTCCAGGACGTCGCTGCAGAAGCTATCCAGGACGCCGGAGTGGTGGCCAAACAGCTCGAACGCGGGTTGGACTTCCTGCTCGGCAACGACGAAGCGCTGCGCTGTTTCCGATTCATGAACCAGGTCATGGCCAGTCAACGTATACAGACGCAGGTTGCCGAACTACGTGCATCGAACCGGAAACTCAGCCTGAATGCTGCCCGTGATCAGGTGCTTGATCTCGGCCCGCGTGCGCATTCTTGGTTTACGTTCCAGCTGGCGTTCGTGTTAATGCAGCTTGAAGCGCTGGCACGCCCGGAACTCAAGCGCCGTTCCTCCCCAATGGCCAAAGCGGAGCTGTTGTTCTTCCCAACCGGTGGTGGCAAGACCGAAGCTTACCTCGGCCTCGCCGCATTTACGTTCGGGATCCGGCGTCGGCAGGGCGTCATCGACGGTGCAGACGGGCGAATCGACGGTAACTCTGGAGTTGCGGTTCTGATGCGATACACGTTGCGCCTGCTGACCGCCCAGCAGTTCCAGCGCGCGACGGCACTCGTATGTGCAGCTGAGGTTGCTAGGCGTAAGGATGAGGCGACCTGGGGGACCGAGCCGTTCCGCATTGGCCTTTGGGTCGGTACCGCAGTTTCGCCCAAGCGGTACGATGAGGCGGCTGAACAGCTTGCCGAGGCCAACGAGGGACGCAAGTACGGTCTGACAGTGCTGCAGCTGCAGCGTTGTCCATGGTGCGGGACGCCGATTGAGCCGAAGAACGTCAAAGGCGATGACGTACAGCGGAGAATTCGTGTCTATTGTGGCGACGACTTCGGCAGCTGCCCCTTCTCTGAAGGTGCGAAGGGCAGCAGCGAGGGTCTTCCGGTCTTGACGGTCGACGAGGAAATCTATCGGCTGGCTCCGTCGTTTGTCATCGCGACGGTAGATAAATTTGCCCGGCTGGCTCGTGAAGGTGAGGCCGCGGCACTTTTCGGGTACGTGCGCAAGTGGTGTGAGCGGCACGGCTATGTCCATGACGACCAACATAAGTTCTGCAAGATTGATATTGGGGGAAAGCACCCTGCGAGAAATGGCGTGCCATCCGCTTCGGTACGAGCCGTGGACAGGTTGCGGCCACCGGATCTGATTATCCAGGACGAGCTGCACCTGATTACGGGTGCCCTTGGCACAGCCGTGGGGGCATTCGAGCTGGCGGTCGACGTCCTAACCACGTGGAAGGACGATGCCGGGAATTCAATCCGCCCGCTGGTGGTGGCCTCCACGGCGACGGTGCGCAACGCGGCCGAACAGATCAAAGCGCTATACGGGCGTCGCGTGACGATCTTCCCACCGCAAGTTTTGGACGTATCTGACACCTACTTCTCCACGGAGGTCCCGGTTACACCAAAAACACCCGGACGCCGTTACATCGGCATCAGCACGACGGGTGTCAGGCTGACTTCGGCTGAGATCGTGGTTGCCAGCACGTTGCTGTCGGCGGGCCAAGTGCTCATGGATCAGGCCAGTGCGCCTGTTGTGGGCGAGCCGGTTTCGGCAGATCCATATATGACCTTGGTGGGCTATTTCAACGCCACCCGGGAGCTGGCGGGCATGGCCCGTTATATTGCGGACGATGTGCAGACCACGATCAAGAAGCGGAGGCCGGGAAAGAATTTTCCGCCCCGGTACGGTACCCAGCCGACGGGTCTAAACGTCGCGGAGCTGACCTCGCGAGTTTCATCGTCGGACATCACCGGAACTCTGGATCAGATGGGTGCCGCCTTTGACCCGCGCTGGGATTCCAATGAGGGTAAAAAGGTACGAGCTGTCGAGTCACGGACCGCGCGAGAGGCTGGCAAACGATACGCCTACCGCAAGCCTGACCCGTACGACGTTGTTCTTGCGACCTCGATGCTCCAAGTGGGCGTGGACGTTACCAGACTGGGGCTGATGTTGATGATCGGTCAGCCAAAGAACACTGCCGAGTACATTCAGGCATCTTCTAGGGTGGGGCGTGACGCCTCCCGGCCAGGATTGGTGGTCACGTTGGGCAACTGGGCGCGCCCCAGGGACCTGGCCCATTTCGAACAATTCCGTCACTACCATGAGACCTTTTACTCCCAAGTGGAGCCGCTGTCGGTCACTCCGTACTCCTACACTTCAATTGACAGATCCCTAGATGGCGTACTTGTCAGTGCGGCACGGGTATCGGACGCGACACGGGCCGATGGCCTTTCAAACGAGCGCAGTGCTTGGCGGATCGACGACGCCCTGGGCCGCCTCGACCAGTTGATTCAACAGATCGTAGGTCGGGCCAAGATTGCTGGCGGCGAGGAGGCCGCCCATGTAGTTGAGGAACGTCTGAAGAATCGTCGTGACCAGTGGTCTAAACGTCGTGCCTTCGTTCAGAAGAAGCACCATCAATTGGTGTATGAGAAAATTCCGGACGGCAAGGACGGTGAGTTCAGCGCTCTGCTGCTTTCCCCGGAGAACCAGCGTGCCGACGTCGGAATGGTGGACAGCCCGCCGTTCTCGGTGGCCAACTCGATGCGCGAGGTGCAGCCGGAGATCAATCTGCTCGTCACCCCCAAGAAGGAGAATCTCATGTCATGGGAACTCCAAGACGAACCGGAGTGGGTACCTGCTCCTCCTCTGGACGGAGAATCTAATGACTGAAATTCTTGAAACTGGCGGGATTTTGGACCCGGTTGGTGACTTGGAAGCCGGCGACTCTCAAGCGGCGACTAAGAATCGAGCAAAGGTCGGTTCAGCGCGGCCGTCATCCTTGTTGTACACCTATGGCCCCGGTGCCACGATGGACCTTCCATCGTTCACGATTATGCCCGCTGGTCTTGACGATTGGGAACGGGTATGGGCTCGTAGAGGTTCGGTGCCAACGGTTCATGCTCCGCGACTGTTGGATGCCGTCAAGGTTCACCTTGGACCGCAGATATCCGAGCTCCGGCCGTTCCCATGGGCGCCGAAGCCGTCGTCAAATAGTAGAGAAGGTGACGACCTTGGCGTGCCCGCTCGCGTGTTCCCGCAGTGGCTGCGCTGCACTCACTGCGACATGCTCGCCCCGCTCACCAGGTTCGCCTACCGCAACACCAACCCCTATCGACCTGACCAAGCCCGGTTCGAGCATGAGAAGTGCCCCGGCCGCAAGGGCCGCATCTCTAAAAGGCCAATGCCGGCTGTCCCGGCTCGCTATCTGCTCGCTTGTCCCGACGGTCACCTTGACGAATTCCCCTACAACTGGTGGGTCCATGAGGGTGCCAAGTGCACGGCCGCGGAAGTCCCAAGTCTTGCGATGCATGACCGCTCAGTGGGTAAGGGGGCATCGGCCACGATCGAGTGCGGGGCTTGCGGCCTAAAACGCCCAATGAACCAGGCACAGGGTGAAGCCGGAGCCTCGAAACTTCCGCGGTGCCGTGGTCGGCACCCGCACCTCGGTCTGTTCGACAAAGGCGGCTGCCCTAACGCGACTAAGCTCATGCTGCTTGGTGCGTCAAATCTCTGGTTCCCTGCCAGTCTCTCGATCGTTGTCATGCCAGAGGCCACTTCCGAGACTCATGCGATGGTGGCGGCCGACCTTCTCAATGCTGCGGGAAACAAACGCCTTGAGAAGTATGGGAGCGATCTCGCCAAATGGCGTGAATTTCTGGACGATGACGATTCTCCCCTTACTGAACTTTCAGATGACGATCTGGCTGCAGCGATCGCGCAGCTGATGGAGCCACCGCCATCGGAGGAGGAACTTGCCGAACAGCGACGCAATTTCGATCCAATCTCGCTGCTCGTGCCGGAATGGAACTTCTTGTTGCGCGATCCCCTCGGCAAACTGCATAAGGCAGACGAGAAAAGCGGTTTGGTCTTGTCTCCGCCTGTCGGAGGAGTGCATCCCGATCTAACTGCCCAGCACGTTACCCGTGTCATGGCCATTGACAAGCTTCGCAAGGTCAATGCCGTCCTCGGTTTCACCCGTATCGATGAGATGGAACGGGCTAACGACATTGGCCAGCGCCTAGTCCACCTGAGCCGTAGCGGCCGCCCGAAATGGACGGTCGCCACAGAAGACCGAGGCGAAGGGATCTATCTGCAGCTTGAAGAGAAGGTCGTCGCTGCCTGGGAGGAGAAAATCGAGAAGACCGACCTGTGGGAGGCCCATCGCGCCGCGCACGAACGCAACTTTCTGGCACGATTCTCCGAGACAGCCAAAGAAGTCGATCCTGAGAGTCGCTTCCGCCCCGCCCGCTACTGGCTCATGCATACCCTCGCCCACGTGCTCATCCGCGAGATGGCTATGTACGCTGGATACTCGGCGGCCTCGCTATCCGAGCGCATCTACGCCTGGAAACCGGAGGCGGAACGACCTGCGGCTGCCGGCCTGCTGATCGTGACGACGGCGTCGGACTCCGACGGAACGCTCGGCGGGCTGGTCCAGCTGAGTGCACGCGATAACCTAGAACGGGTGATGAGCCGGGCACTGGAACGCGCTCTCCGTTGCTCGTCTGACCCGGTATGTGCGCACCGGACTCCCAAGGATCCCGAAGAATTCCTACACGGTGCTGCGTGCCACACATGTGCCATGGCTTCCGAGACCTCCTGTGAGCGGGCCAACCGCTTCCTTGACCGCAGGTTTCTGGTCGACCTGCCGGGGTCGGTGGGACTTGGCTTCTTTAGCTGATTGGTCTTCTGCTAATTCAGAGGCATTCCGACAACTCGGAGTACTGCTAACAGGAACTGAAGCTGGACTTGTTGCCGAAGCGTTAGAAGATGGAGAAAGCCTGACGTCGGCAGTCGGAGCAATCGACGTCGCCAAGCGGTCTGAAATCGCCCAGATACTTGGAGCAGCGGGGCTACGCTTCGACGGTGAGCTCATTGCGGCGGTCCTACGCGGCGTTGAAGGTGCCCGGTCCGCGACACGCGCGGTGGATACACTCTGGACGTCGCCTGGGCACGTCTTCGGGACCGGTGCATTGACGACGTCATTGGTATCGATGGTCGAGGGTGCACGACAGTCGGTGGTGTGCTCGACCTTCAATTTCCAGAAGACCTCCGGCATGTGGACGGCGCTCCACGATGTCGCAATGCGACCTGGAGTCTCGGTCCGAGCCTACATCGATGCGGAAGCCAGCGCCGGTGGACGAGGCCCGAGCGCGGATGACGTGGCAGAGTGGCTCGCGCCGGGAGCGGTGCTCCAAACCAAACGGTTTGATGGCAAGCCAGTCCGTAACCATGCGAAGTTTGTAGCAATCGACCACCGCTTCCTCGTTGTCACAAGTGCAAACTTTAGCTGGAGCGCCGAGTATGGCAACGTCGAGCTGGGAGTTGTCATCGACGACGGACATCTGGCCGAGCGCGTTGAAGGTGAGCTTCGCGTGGCCGAATCTTTCCTCTATGAACGAGTGAGTAGGGCAAGACATTGACGTCGACGCACGCGCAACTTGTCAGTCGGGGAGAATCGCCGACAGCTGTGGGCGGGTCGCCGGTAAAGGCCCGCCGAACGGCGCCCTCGGTTACCTGTAAAACCAATCAGGCAGTTGTTCTTCCGCCCAGGGCTCATCTGGCGAAGAATCAGCAAAGCTACCCTCATCAGCCTCAATTGTCCAAATAGACCCGGTATGTGTCCATGTGAAGTGGCCATCAAATATGTCGACTTGATTCGTCAACTCCGGACTCGAATGGTCCACGGCTAACCCTAATGGTTCGTGGGGACGGGTGTAGCTTATTGGGATTTTATCGAAATGAGGCTGCCGCCGCTGGTTTTCGTCCCACCATGCGGTGATTTCAACGAGACGGCTCATTTCGATTGGGCGGCGCGATTCTGCAAGATTAGGGGGCATAGGTGTCTCCGATGATTGAATCCACTGCCTGTGGTCACGCCGCCAAACAGACTCGTTAGTACTGACTATTATGTCGGTGACAACACCATCAAGGCTTACAAGAAGGGAAGCGCAGCTTAATGCCTCAATGAAATCGGTACCAGCCAGTTGTTGGTTCTGTTGAGGGGACAGCCCTCTTGCGTTGGCTACGTACCAAGCATGCGCTTCAGCGGCAAGCGCTGGAATGATTCGTGACATTATCCCTGATTTGAGCGCATTGTCCACGACGTCGAACGATGGCACCTCTGTTGTTTGAATCGGTTCTGAAGTCGCTTCCCGTTGTAGTTCCAACTGAATAAAGTCATTCTCAATTTGAGATTTCCTGGAGAGCACCACTCCTGATGTCGATTTTCCTAATCGCCATCCTGTGTACTGGTCGGCATACCATGTTCCGCCCTCGGTCTGCAGGAGGAGTTGCAAAGCATCGGATTCCTCATCGACCTCAAGACGAAACATCGGAAAACACGCGCAAAATTTCAGTGCTTGTTCCAATGTTGGGGCGTTTTTCAGAGAATCCCACCAGCGCACGCTCAAGTCTTCAAGTAGCGGACTTATGAGATTTCCTCGAAACTCTCCATGGTCGCCAACGATCTGGTCATCATCCACGGGCAACCATGTTCCTAATGCGCGTCTCAACCACTGATCGTGCAAAATTAGAAAAAGTGTGACTTCGATTTCCTGGTTAGGGGGTCCATACCCTGCAACCAATAGATATGAGCCATCTGGGCTGTTCTGATAAGCGTGAAAGCCAAGCTTCCCCGCAGCAAGGTACCTGGTGTGTAGATCCGAAGGGAATCTGTCAGGTGCAGGTGACTCAGTGTTTGTCTCAAGCATCAACTAGTCCTTGGTGTGCGGTCAAGAGTGGGGATCGCGAACTGTCCGTGTTACCGCGGCGCTGCCACGAGTTGTATCCGCAAATCGGCCACATGGGTCGAGTCTATGCTGCCCCGGCCTGGAAATCTCGTTGACTGTTGCTGGATTCGCTGATGTTGATGTCGCTTGCGGCTGCGGTTTCGTCTTGGCCTAGAAGCAGGTAGCTGAATTCGTTAGGGATGTTGTGGTGCCGGTGCTGTGGCGACAGATTGGGTGGTCACATTAGACGACTTGAAGTTGCCCTCAATCAGCAGTGAAGGCGGACACGCCGGATCCTTATACGCTCGAGTCTCCCGGGAGTTATGAATCGAGATAATTAGAGCCGCGCTGGAAAAAAGTACCGAGCGCGCGGGAAAAAGGTACCGAGAAAGTGGCTATCCATGTCGCTGCCGTGATTCCGGGGAAGTTGGGGCCGGATCGGCTCAAATAAAGGTGAATTTGTGGCGTGTGTCGTGCGCGCTTCTCAACTGCTGCTCCTGTTCTTCTGCCCAGCGAATGACCATTGCCCCCTGAAATACGGGAATATTTGGCAAAATGGACCGAAAATGCGGCGGGGACCAGTGGAATCTTCCAGGCCCAGTCAGAATGTACTGCTACAACCTTGCAATCACGGCAGTTACATGGATAGCCACTACCGAGAAAACAACAAAGCATAACCTCGGGATTCAGCTCGCGACCCTTGCTAAGCGCGAGTCCCACCTTGACACACTTCATGGCATCCGATGAACGTTGAGCCTGCCAGCGGTACAAGGGCAACTGACGATCCGAATAATACCGAAGCTAATCTTGAACCGAACGGACTGCGTCTGCCCAGGTGCCATATACGTTTCGCACGGAAGCGCCGGAGGGCCGGGATCGTCCCATGGCAACATCTTGTTTCACCCAGTCTTCGTAGGCCGCGTATGTGGCATTGGTTTGTGCGTCAGTTGCGAAGGCATAGTAGTCTCGCACCGCATCGGTGTAGTCGTCTCGGGTGAACTTCAATAGCCCCTTGGGGCGGCCTTGAGTCGTGGTGCCGATGCCCATCTCGTCCAGAGCTTCGTTCCAGCCGCCAAAGCGCTTCATGACGGTTTGACGGGTCGGTGGCCACGGGAAAGCACCCTGACGCGATACGAGACCGAGCGCAACGACCAGCTCATCACGGAGCTCCCCATAGCGTTTACCGGTGATGCTGGCGTCGGGATTGCTGGATAGATGCCTCTGTGCAGCTCCGATAACACCCAGTATCGTGGCGATGTCGTTGTCGGTTGCTTCAGCCGAGCCAAGTGCTGCCCGCAGCTCGCTCATCAATGAAAGATCCAGATTGACCACTGCCCATGCAGGATCAGGCGATAGCCCGATGTCGGCGCCAAATAAGTACCAGACACCCGCGGCGACAGCCTCCTTGGAGAAGATGTCATCGACCTGGATCTTGTCAAAGACGATGCTCGACTCCCGCAGCGCATCCTCGGCCAAGTCGACGTCGATCGCCGGATAGAGAGCTTGCAGCTTCAAGATTACGTCCGATCGAACAACGCCCTTTCGGGCCATCCGGCGCGAGACCTCGCCGTATTCCGCCAAAAATGCCTCACTGGCGGCCCTCGCGGTCGATTCCCTGGCTGCCATCCGCTTCTGCCGCGATTCTTCGGCACTTGCGCCGCCCACCTTTGCAATGATCTGGCGGACGCGTTCACGTGTGATGCCGTAGCTTTGGCCGATAGCATCGAGCGTCTCGCCGTCAGCGTAGCGCTCCACCATTGCAGCGTCGCGTTGTTCCCGGTTTAGCTCAGTTGTTGTTGTCATGGTCATATTCCTATCAGTAGCCTCGGACATTATTAGTTAGCCCCGCTGGCCCAAACGTAGAAAAGGGGTGGCGGACCTCAGCGGATGCAGGGACATCCATGAACAGCCGATTTGGATGTGAGGCCGGCAATGCCCGCTGCACATCTCTCAGGGCAAGGCTGTTTGAAATCGGCGGGAAAATCGCTAGCCACGCCCGTCAAACAATCCCGCACTTGGCCTCCACAGCACCGGATGTACATCTGCTGCTAAAGCGAATGAAACTTGTTGCGGCACGGAGCCTGCCATAGGCGAAGCTACCGCTCGTCCGCCAGTGATCCAGAAAACTCCAGTATTGCCCCGACCGGCGTGGAACCCGTCACCGACCACCGCCACCAGGCCAGCGGTCAAAATGTCACACCTAAAAACCGCAATGGAAAACATCAGACAGACAGTCAGCCCTGATCCACCAGAAACCCCGCCTCATGAAAAATCGAGGCTGACGACTAGGCGACAAAAGCGGCTCCGACGAGCCCAGCGAACGCCTCATCGCCACCAATACACAGGACCCGGGCACCCACCTGGTCCCCACAACATTTACCTCACAGCCATGAGCTCTGGTCCGAGCTGACACCGGCAGAATCGGTTGCAGTCCGATTGTGGCCCACTAACGTAGAACCGCCGCAGATAGGGCAGCAAAAATGGGGACTAAAGATCTTCGATAATTGCTGATTCGCGGAAAGCTTTCTCTAAACCTTGATGCAGATTGCTAGAATACTCGATAGATAAATCTATCTCATAATTATCGCCAAAGAGTGACAAAAGAATAGATGACTCTCGAGCATTCCATTTGGTAAATTTTGAAAGATGATCAATACTAACTGCCATGCCCCACTGCTGCGGGTCATCTTGATACAGATCGTTTGACCAGTAAGTATTTTGTTCCACTGGTGTACCGTATTTCTTTGTAAGGTTGGCAGATAATTCATCGAACTTCGTTAAATATGTATTATTATTCGCAGTAGTGTCATTTACGACATATTTCCCCCTCACGAGCTGATCGTCGATGAATATATATACGGCGAGACAATTAAGTTCACCCAATTTAACTTCAAAATCAAGGTATCCAGACTCGGAAAGCCTTGGATCGCCGGTCTCGATGGATTGAACTTGCCCCATCGAGCTGCCCCAGCTTGCCTTGCGAAACCCCTCGTTTGCCACGCTCGGAGGCGTCTCAAATGTGCTCCACGTGCCATTCGAATTCAGGTCAACGACTTTGCCGCTATCTGTGACTGCTCTCATAATTTCTTAGTCCCCTTAGATTGTTCGCGTTCCGTGATGATGATTGCCGGTTGCTTGGTACAAGTTCAAGAGGCTGTCCTAGCGTGGCGGCTCGTCATAGAAGGATACGGGATTGATGGTTGGCCGGGTGGCGACGCCGCAGACTAACATGTAGATATTTTGATCGTCGTTTTGGCGGTCTCGAATTTAGCCGGGCTCCCTAGGTTCCAGCTGTCCTTGGGTTTCTGGCCACCACTTGGCTCTGCCTGTCTGCGACCTGCTTGTTTGGTATTTGAGCGCATCAGCCATAAGACTTCTGTGACATCCCATGTCTTGGGGCTGCCCGCATGCGTGCAAATGTTTTTCGGAAAATTTAGGTACCAACGCAATCCACGATGAAAAAGACCGTCAGAAAGCCGTTTATAGGCCGCTCCTACGATCCAACTTAAAATTACCCCATTTGGGTGTTAGTCGGCACAGTACTAGTCTGAGCTGAGTTGATGTGGGGCGTGGCATCCGCCGCAGATGGGGGAACAGAATGGGTATTTCCAACCGCGAGTACGTCGGTCGTGCTCTGGACACTTTGGCAAGCGGCCTAGACTCCTACATTGGGTCGGTCCTAGAGAGTGTTGCGCCAGGCATTTCTTGGCCCAAGCTCTTAGAGCACAAGGACGCCAGCGCCGGCAGGGCGCCGATACAATACTCGTCCGCGGACCTAAGCGCTCAGCTCCGTGTCATGACAGAGGCCTTGGGATCCCTCGGCTACCCCTTCAACTTGAACCACGAAACACGCAGCTACACCTCAGAGCTGCGCCAGACCCGCAACCTTTGGGCCCACAATGAGACCTTCGATGGAGCAGATACGTTCCGCGCGCTGGACACGACCCGGAGGCTGGCCAAAAATCTGGAGCTGTCCGAGGCCGTACAGGTACTTAACACATTGCTCAACGAGTACACGATGCGGGGAGCAGCCAAGGCCACCACGGAATCCACAGGGACTGGCAGCGGCAGCAAAGAAGTACAAACCGTCTCGCCCCAGCCAGCTGAGCCCGCCGCTATGAAGCACCTCGTTAGCGTGGAGGTCACCACAGCGGAGTCTCTCAGTTATGCAATGGTGCACAACGGTTTCAAGTTCGTCAGGCAAATACGAATCACGAATCCGGGGGCGGAAATCCGCGGTGCCGTGGTCCGCGTGGAGGTGTTTTCCAGTGCAGCCAGGATTTCAGAGGAATTCCAGCAGTACGTGGACCTCGCTGCCGGGCAGTCCATAGTCCTGGACGACATCAATGTCCACGTGTCTGCCACTACGATGTATGAACTTTCAGACAAGCGGTCCGGTCGAGCGGTTGTATCTGTCGAGTCCGGCGCGGCAGGTGCGGAGTCGATGGAAATTGGCAAGGCAGAAGCGCGTCTAGACCTGCTACCAGCACAGCTGTGGATCGCTGGCAGAGGTCTTGTCTCCTACGAATTCCTAGCAGCCTTTGTGCAACCCCATCATCCCGCTATTTCCGCGCTTGTCTCCGAGGCCGCGGACCTTTTGAAGAAAAGGACTGGCAGCAGCAGCCTGGATGGCTATATGGACGGCCCGGAACGTGTGGACGAGATTGTCTTCGCGCTGTCCGAAGCCGCCAGCCAGCGCGACATCCGATATAGCATGCCGCCTACGAGCTGGGGGGTGGAGGGCCAGCAGGTGCGGACGCCGGCTCAGGTACTGGAAGATCGTCTTGGTACCTGCCTCGACACCACGGTCGTCATGGCCGCTGCGCTTGAGTTCTGCGGGATCGCTCCGCTCGTCTGGATCGTCGACGGACACGCCTTCCTCGGTTACTGGCGGGAGGAAGGCACGCTTCCAACCGCCGCTTATGACGATGTCGCAGAGCTCGTCAGTCTTGTTCAGCGAGGTTTCATCGGCTTGGTCGAAACAACGCTGCTGACAGGTAGCCAACCCATCAGCCCGCTCATCCTCAGAGGCAGCCCGGAAGCGACGTACATCGAAACGGGTCACGACAAAATTCAAGCAGTCACCGACATTCGACGTGCCCGACTTGACGGCATTTACCCTTTACCGGCACGTACTATCGCTGTTTCAGGAGAGCTGGTCGTCACAAATTACGTCCCGGAGGCCAAAGTGGCTCCGGTCCTACCTGAGAAAAGAGGTAAGGGAGCGCCGCACGAGCGGAGCGCTGCCGATGTGCCACCGCGAGTCACACAGTGGAAGAATGCACTGCTAGATCTCAGCCTGCGAAACCGGTTGATCAACTTCACAGACACAGCCCGCTTCCCCCTTGCGGTCCCCAGTACGTGGATTGGCGCGTTCGAAGATCTCGTCAACAACGGCACTCCCATCAGCCTTATCCCATCCAACCAGATCAGTGCCATCCACCAAGAGCGCGGTATCCGCTTCGGCAGAGACCTGCCACTGGACGAACTGATTAGCATGCTCAGCACGAAGAAGTCCGTTTTTGCCGAGGTATCCGTTGAGGCCTACAACGCCAAAATGCGAAGCCTGGCCTACAAAGCGAAAACCCAGACACAAGAAACGGGCGCCAATAACCTGTATTTGGCCCTCGGTAGTTTGCTGTGGGAACTCGACGGCCGAGCACTCCGCTCGCCGCTGGTGCTCATCCCCGTTACCCTGACGTCGGCGGGAAAGAACGGACTTTACCGGGTCACGCTGGACGAGGCTGGCCAGTCAACACCCAACTACTGCCTGTTGGAAAAGCTCGCTCAAAGCCATGGACTTCGAATTCCCGGCTTGGCGGAGCCGGCCGAAGATGGCTCCGGCATAGACCTGGACGCTGCTTTCAACGCAGTTAGGGAAGCAGTATCAGCCAAGGGGCTGGCTTTCCGCGTGGAGAACACTGTGGACCTGTCCATGTTGCAGTTTGCGAAGTTCCGTCTTTGGAAAGATCTGGACGAGAGCTGGGAGCAGTTTGCCCAGAACCGCCTCGTCGATCACCTCATCACCAGCCCGACGGAACTTTTCAACGACCCCGTGAAGCGCGCAGAGGGGACGGACCTCGATGCCTTGTCTGCCCTGTGCCCCATCCCGGCCGACTCGACGCAGCTGCAAGCTGTCGCATCGGCAGTTGCTGGAGAGACCTTCGTGTTGGAAGGCCCTCCCGGCACGGGTAAGTCCCAGACGATCACCAACTTGCTTACACGCGCGATCGTAGAAGGTAAGCGTGTCTTGTTTGTCGCCGAGAAGCGCGCCGCCCTGGACGTTGTGCAGAAACGGCTGGAAGAGGTAGGCATGGGTCCTTTCTCTCTGGATTTGCACGACAAGGGGAGCAAACCGGCAGCGGTTCGGGCGCAAATCAAACAAGCGCTTGAGCTGCGTTTGGCTTCCGACAGCCAGCAATTGGACACCGCCGCAACCGACCTCGCCTCTGCTCGGCGCACTCTCATTCGTTACGCCGGCCGTCTGCATGAGGAGAACGACGCTCAGCTTTCCCTTTACAGCTCCCGGACTAAGTCCTTGACCTTTGACTCCGATATTCCCGGGCTGTCTCTTGGCTCGGACTTTGTCTCCTCAGTAAAAGGTACGATCCTTGAGTCCATTCGAACCCTGTTGCGTGAGCTGCCCGAATACACCGACCGGGCTCGCCCCGCCGCGAACCATCCCTGGCGGTTCGTGACTTTTTCCGCGGGTACCGAGGAAATGACTCAACTCACCGGCGTTGGACGTCGAATCGACGAGGCTTTGGACGCCATCAGGTCCGTTGAAGGTCTGCCAGCCGTTATCGGCAGCGCCACGTCCCCGGCCGAAGTTCGCACGCTTGCTGCTCTTCTTGAGGATCGCAGCGTCCCGGTGCAGACTCTCGACGTCGTAAGGTCCAGCCCGTGGTCCGCAGGAGCTCAGCATCTAGAGCAGCTGGCGTCGGCATTTGCAGCGGTGAATCACCCCGGCCTGGATAAGGTGGGTCCCGCGGCCATGGATCTCCCACTTGAAGAGATCCTGGGTCGGGCACAGCAGGCTGCGGCCAGCGGCTTCTTTGGTCGCAAGAAGCGGTTGCTGACAGTAGTGGCGGAGCTGAACGCTGTGGTGCATCAGGGAGCGAGGGTCCGGCCAAAGGAGCTGGTGCCGTTGATGCTGAGTCTGGTTGCCGCGCAGCAAGAAATCCGCGGACTTCAGGACCAAGCTCAAGCCGTTCCTGGCATGGCTGTCCCACAGGGTTGGAATCCGTTGACCGAGAATGGACAACAGGCGCTGGAGCGTCGGCTCGGATGGCTACGGTGGGCAGCGCAGGCTGTACAGCCAATCGACGGCGACGGAAGGGCCCGCTTCCAAACGGCCTTGCGTGATTTCCTCAACGATGGTCAGCATGTCCACGTGAACATCATCGCCTGGGTTTACGAGCTCGCATCGGCCTGGGAATCACTTGTGGGTACCGCAGCCATGGAATACTCGGAAATTGCTGGGTGGACCGGAAACAAGGGATTCATGGAGGTCTGGTCCGCCACGCGGGCCGCTAGAGGCATCGACCCCTCGGGGTCCCTGGTTTTGCAACGTTGGCAGGAACTGCTCTCTCATGTGGAACTTCTCCGATCGGTGGGCTTGCACGACGTTCGCACCGCAATTTTGGATGGTGAGCTCGATGCGGATGATGCCGCTACGGCTTTCGAACGCGGTCTGGCCGAGAGCTCCTTGGAAGAACGCCGACTGGCGACCGGACTGCAGGATTTTGACGCTCAGGTCCACGAGCGGACCATCGAGCGGTTCACCACGCGGACCGCGTTGGTTCGTGAGCTCTTGAAGGGGAACCTTGCTGCCGACGTCGTGAGTTCGCGGCGGGTATCGTCGTCATCTACTACTGGACGGATCGGGGAGCTGCAGCGTCAACTTACCCGCCAACGCGGCGGCCTCACCGTCCGCAAGCTGATGGAAAATTACGCCGACCTCATAACGCAGATCATGCCGTGCACGCTCGTGAGCCCGGACTCCGTTGCGCGGTTCTTCCCGGCACGAGCGGGTCTCTTCGACATCGTGGTGTTCGATGAGGCTTCACAGATCCGCGTGGCAGACGCTGTCGGCGCGATGGGCCGCGGCGCGTCCGTGGTGGTCGTAGGCGACAGTAAACAGATGCCCCCAACTTCGTTCGCCGAATCGTCCGGCGATTCTCTGGATGACGTGAGCAACGACGTCGTTCCCGTCGAGGATATGGAGTCCATCCTTTCCGAATGCGTTGAGGCACGCGTGCAGCGCCAATGGCTGTCTTGGCATTATCGGAGCCAGGATGAATCACTCATCGCATTCAGCAACCAGCAATACTACGAGAGCAAGCTCTCTTCCTTCCCCGGGCCATCCCACGGAGCCCCGAACCCCGGGCTGCGCGGTTACGGTGTGAACTTCGTGCGCTTGAACGGTCAGTTCTACCGATCCGGAACCTCGAAGGTTTTGCGGACCAACCCCATCGAGGCGGCAGCCGTCGTGGCTGAGATTCGGCGTCGGTTTGACGCCAGCAGTGGGTCCCCGTCGGTGGGAGTGGTGACTTTCAACCTGCAACAACGCGCGTTGATTGAAAGCCTCCTCCGCGACACTGATGACCCCCGAATCGTCAAGGCCTTGGATGATGACCCCGAGGGCCTTTTTGTGAAGAACCTGGAGAACGTTCAGGGTGACGAGCGTGATGTCATTCTCTTCTCGACGGGCTTCAGTAAGAACGACAAGGGCTACCTCCCACTGAACTTCGGTCCGCTAAACCGGGCTGGCGGAGAACGGCGGCTCAATGTGGCTGTGACTCGTGCCCGACGGCAGGTCATCGTCTTCTCCAGCTTCAGCCCCTCCGAACTGCGATCAGAGGAGACGAGCTCAATCGGAATCAAGCACCTGCGGTCCTACCTGGATCTCGCCGAGCGCGGGACCGGCGCGCTGCCGTATGACGGTCGTCGCGCCCACTTAGTGGACCTCCACCGCGAGGAAATCGCAGACGGACTCCGGGACCGCGGATATGCCGTCGCCACCGACGTCGGGCTCTCGGACTTCAAGGTCGACATCAGCGTGGCATTGGCGGACGCCCCAGACAGACCTTCCATGGCCATCCTCTTGGACGGTCCGACTTGGGCGGCACGGCGTACTGCCGGGGATCGCGACGGCCTGCCAGGGGAGGTTCTGACTAGAATGATGCGCTGGCCGTCGGTCCAGCGGGTGTGGCTGCCAGCTTGGATCAGTGACCGCGAAGCCGTGTTGGACAAGCTAGAGAGGGTATTCGCTGAAACGACTGCGGGCGTGCCTGGGCCAGATGCCGAGCCGGTTCGGTCCGCTGGTACGGAAGGTTTGAAGGATGAACCTGCTGTTTCCAACACCATGTCTGCTTTGTACAGCCCGCTGCCGCTGGCTTCCGAAGTTGGACAATCTGACGCGCCGTCGTCACTGCTGGCTTCGGTCGATAGCGGGCCCCGGTCTACGACAGATTTCGTCGAGCAGGAACATCCGGGTTACAAGCCGTGGACAGTTCGCCGCTTTGGCGGCAGGGACATTCTGGATGCGTTGCCATCCCGGCGTTCCGTGCTGGCCGTCCGTGAAGCTCTCAGGGCTATTGTTGAAGCGGAGGGCCCTGTCCACCAAGTGCGGTTGGCAAAACTAGCCTGCGCCGCTTTTGAGCTAAACAAAGTGAACGCGGACCGGGCCAATTCCGTCTTGGATGCGTTGGATTCATCAGCCCATCAGTGCGATCGGGATGGATTCATTTGGGAGGGCAGTATTGATCCGGAGCAATGGACGGAATTTCGAGTGAATGGACTAGACGTCGAGCGAAAGCTTGAACACGTCAGTGTAGTGGAGCTCCGCAATGCCATGATCGATATAGTCCGTCGATCAGGCGGCATCTCGGTCACCGAGCTGCAGGTGGAAACCATTCGGCTCTTTGGTGGGAAACGGCGAACTGCTGGCATAACTGCCCGGCTGAACGAAGGCCTCCAGTATGGAGTTGACAACGGGCGACTTCAACTCCGAGGTGACGTTGTATATCTGGCTGGATGAGTGCGATAGTCGGCCGTGCCTTGGCGGCGAGTTGCTCCCATAGTGCGGTTCAGTCGCTTGCCTCAATCATGTCTAGCGGGGCCGCCGGCACGTCAGGGCTGGCAAATAGTTTTATCCTCACTTGGGAGATCCCAGTGTCCGGGCGCTGGGGAAGGGGAAATGCTGCTCGACGACGAACGAGCTATTTGATCCGGTTTCAACGGCGGAGATCCAAGGCCTGGTCGACGGCGCTGAGGAAGATTTTGCCGTGGACGAATCGTGGGTGGCTTCGTCCTTGATGAGTTCTTCGAACCGGGTGGCCACATGGGTGTCCTTACACGTTCGTGGGTCATTTCAGTCTCGGATGTGCCAACCTACGGCCCTCCCGGTCTAACCTCGTGTGACTGACCAAGGCCCCTTGGGGGACATGAACCCAAATGCCATCCGGCTGGTAAGCGTGGTTTTAGAGTTCATGGATTCTAGCCTTCCAACGGGGACTCTTCGCTTGTCAGGATTCCTGCTACGCCGTCACCGTCCCTTCGGTCCGTGGTCTGCGGCTCAATGGGAGCTGGTAGGCGACGTTTTTGTCCACGGCCCAGGGAGCGACGATGCCGGCGCCCAATATTTGGCTCCTGAGCTGTGTGAGCTTGATCTTTGGTCAGCTTCAAGGGTGGGCGGTGTCAGCACTGACGTGCACGTGACCCATTGCCTCCCGCCAGTAGGTGATGCCAAGGCTCGTGAATAAGCTCAGCCTGATACTGCAGTTGGTTGTTTCCCACATTGATCGCAAAGCGAAGCGAGTGACCGAGTAGAGGCCGTCAAATTCGTTGCCATTGGCGAAGCCAGCCGAGCGGCGAAGCGTGGGATCAACGTCAATTGTCGGTGTTTGGTGATACAACCAGTGGAGAGGGTTCGAATCGTATATAGGGGATATCTTGGCTACTGGTAAGCAGGTTCGTCTGTTTTTGGTAGATGGGTCGCCGACTGGCATCTTGACGGCGGAAATCATGAATTGGACGGGCAGGGTCGTCTCTGGTTCCAGGTCCGAATTGAATGACTTGCTGGGGCGGGGAGAGGCGAATTCGCCGGGTGTGTATTTTTTGCTCGGTGATAATCCGGAGGATGCGGATCGCGGGCTGCTCTATGTTGGTGAAGCGGACGACGTGGCGGCCAGGCTGCGGCAACACAACAGTGCCAGCACCGGCAAGGAATTTTGGAATCGTGTGGTCTTTTTGACGAGCAAGGATGCGAACCTAACCAAGGCGCACGTGAGATACCTTGAAAGTCGGTTCATTGCGCTGGCTGCTGCCACTGATCGCTATGCCCTTGAGAACGGAAACCGTCCGCCGACCGTGAATCTTCCGGAAGCAGACGTTTCTGACATGGAGTATTTCATTAGCCAAGCTCAGATTGTCCTGCCGGTCCTTGGGCTGGACGCGTTCCGCGGAAGGCCAATTCCGACAACCGCGACGACGAATAGCACGGGAGATCACCTCTCGCCAGTCTTCGAGATGAAGGTGCCCGCCGAACAGGGCATTGCTCGGGGACAAGACATCAACGGCGAATTCGTGGTCGTCGCCGGTTCCAGTGCCCGTTCGACGTGGACGGGATCTGGCCACAACTACGGGCTGCTTTATGAGCGGTTGCGTAAGGCGGGTACTCTCAGCGTTGTCGATGGCGAGGGTGTCTTCGTGGACAGCTACGCGTTTAACAGCCCGAGTGCCGCCGCTGCCGTAGTGTCGGGCCGCAATGCGAACGGACGAACTGCGTGGAAGGTCCCTTCTTCAGGGCTGACCTTTGCCCAGTGGCAAGAGCAGCTGGCTCCGCCACTGCCTGAGTACTCGTGACGGTGGGGAGGGAACCGTGACTTCCTTGATTTCCTGGCTCGATGCCAGTTCCGCCGAGACGAATCGGATGCGCGAATTGATCCGCCTGTTCGAAATGCCTGAAAGCATCGATGATCTGGCCCTGGGACAGTTCCGGGAAACGATCAGCAACTCGCTTTTTCCTGGTACGTCCGTCCTGCATGTGGCTGCGCGTTACCTGCTCTTGATCCCATGGTGCTTCCAATCTGCCGGCCAAGCCAAGACTGGTGAGCAGCTTGGAGCCTGGGCTGAACAGGCAGAGCGTAGGCTCATCCGTCGCTTTCAGGAACTGGACGTTTTGCGGTTTATTGGAAGTTCTGCCGGGGACCGAGTCGCCCAACTGCCTTCGGCCGCGTATTGGTCCGCGCTGCGCGCTTGGGGGATTGTCCGCAGCGACGTCGAACGCAATTCCATCGGCGACGCAATGATCGATGAGGCCGCCGGTCGAAGGGACGGGATGCCGCAGGATCCCGTGTGGAATCCCGGGCTGCCGCCGGCTCCCGCAGGGTTCCCGGGCACTGAAGAACACGGAATCGATCTCGGCCGCGCCGAGGCCGAGTGGATACGGGACCGAATTCTGGCCACCGAATCTGGGACGCTGCTCGCGCACCTTGTGGCGAAACCGCAGCTGATTCTAAAGACCAGCCCCACTCCGTGGGCCGACCCGGCCGCAATATCGGCGACGGGAGGGGCGTCAGAATGGCTCCAACACGCGGAAGCATATTCTGCTTTCCAGCACGGGCTGGACGCAGTCTACTCATACCTCGTCACCGCCGAAGCCACCCGCCGATTCGGCGCCGAGCCGGAAGGAGATACCACCAATCTGCTTGAGCAGTGGCGCGCGGACGATCGCTACAGGCGTCTGCTCCATGATTGGGACGTGGACGAATTCATAGTCCGTGCAAAACGCGTAAACCCGCGGATCCAGCCGCACAGCGTCACCTTCCTCACCCGGGCGGTTAAGGAATTGCTCTCCGATACCGACCTGGCCGCAAATAACGTGCTGCACACTATGGTCCAGGAACGCGAAAAACGCGCCAAGGGTGCCAACTCGCGATTCACTAACGAGCGACGCCTGCGCGCATGGGTGCCTCCGGTGCGGATTAGTCCGCAGACCTTCCGTTGGATACAGGTCCGCAACATGATGGTTGACCTGAAGGAGGGCCTGGCCCGTGCTTGATCCAGGCGCCCGCGAGGCACTCACCGAACAACTCCGTCCACCTGCCGGCTATAAGCTCAGCCATGCCGTCGGCACTACGTTCACTCTGGACATGATCAGTGCCCTCGCGGTACCGCTCAGCTTTGTCCGAGGCTCCGGCGAAGACCCAAGCAACGCCGTCGCGCTCCTCAACGCCGTCCGCAAGGTGTCCGATCGCGTCGACATCTTCTGCCAAGCCGGCCTGATCCGCATGCCACGTCAGGCCAACGACCTGCTGGCGGTCCTCGAGCCAATCATTCATCAAGTTCGCGTACCCGCGTCAGGCGCACTATTTCATCCAAAAATCTGGCTGCTGGAATATGAATCCGAGGCTGACTACCTGTACCGGGTCCTGTGCAGCAGCCGCAACCTCACCCCCGACGCCAGCTGGGACCTGCTTGTCCGCCTCGACGGGCGGATCCCGGAAACAGACAACGCCGAGGCAGCGGCAGATACGTATGAATTCGCAGTCGACAACGCGCCATTGTCGCGCTTCGTGCAAGCACTGCCGGAGCTCTCCACTATTCCTCTGACCGCTGCGAGAGAGAAAGCGATCCGTGGACTCGCACACCGGGTGGCGGCGGTGCGCTGGGAACTGCCGCAGGACATCCGCACCCTGGCGTTCCGGGCACTGGGCACCGGGGAAGCCCACTCGCCCAACTCCCTGGTGGGGCTGCTCCAGAACCCGAACTCCGCCGTCGGACTTAATGGACTGGCAGGCGACCGTCGAAACTTCGGCGGAAACCGGCTGTTGGTGGCACCGTTTGTCGACGACGAAACCCTCGACATTCTCGCAGGCTCAGGAGCAAGGACCTTGCAAGTTTACGGGCGCGGCCAGGAGTTGGACCGGCTCTCCCCGGATACGCTGGGAAACCCGAAGGCGGTCTTCAACGCCATCGACGAAACCGGTCTTGCTCTCGACGAAGAACCGGATACCGGGAACGTACAGGAGCTCGGGGACCTGCGGGGCCTGCATGCCAAGGCCCTGTTCACCGACTACGACCACACGACCCACGCGTTGATCGGCTCGGCCAATGCCACCCGTGCCGCGTTCGGCCAAAATGTGGAATTCTCCGTGGAACTCACCGGTCCTAAGAACCGGATTGGTACGGAAAAGATCGTCGAGTCGCTCAAAGACTTGCCCTTCGTCGAATTCACAGGCGCCGGGGGAACTGAGACGGCAGCCACCGAGGAGGCTGAATGGCGTCTCCAGAACGCACTCATCGCCGCGGCCACTAAGACCTACACACTGGATGCCGTGCCAGCCCGCGAAGGCGACAAGTACACGGTTGCCATGGTGCACGACTATTCACCGCCGTCGAACATGACAGCCCGCATCGGGCTACTGACGCTGCCCGGACAACTCACGGACGTACCGCAGTCCATTGGAACTCACCGGCATACATTCGAAGGACTGCCACTGGCCATGGTCACACCGTATGTGCTGGTAGAACTCAGGGACACTGCGACCGGGATGGTGCGCTCCACCGTCGCTCAGGGCATGTTGCGAACGGACGTGGACGGGCGGATAGAGCACATAATCGCCAGCCAACTGGACACTGTGGAGAAACTGCGTGAGTTCCTGCTTTTGTTCCTAACCCCTGAGGACCAGACACCGGTGGGCGGGGGACTCTTCACTGGTTGGTTCGGGACAGCGGGCGCCAGCGGCTCCTTTGCGGGGTTGTTCGAGGCCATCGCTGCAGCGGCGACCAGCGCGGACGCGCCACAGCTGTTCGCTGGTCTGAAACCCGTCATGGACAGGCTGTACCAGATCTCGGACGATTCGGAGATCGAGGAAGTGCGATTGCTGTGGGACGCAGCTGTTGCCGCTGTGGGGGAGGGAAAATGACCGCGTTCAGTGCCAAAGGGACATTGGCGGGTCTCAAGCCCTTTCAGAAACGCACTGTGAACCACGTATTCAAGCGCTTCTACACCGCGGCCCAGACCACCGACCGTTTCCTGGTGGCCGACGAAACTGGGCTCGGCAAGTCGGTAGTGGCGGCCGGCGTCGTCGCACGGGCGATCGAACACCTTGAGACCGTCGACGGTGTGGACCGGATCGACGTCGTCTACATGTGCTCCAATGCGGACCTGGCCAAACAGAACATCGACCGCATCAACGTCACCCGGCAGGCCGACGTCATTGAATCCGGTCGATTGACGCTGCTCCCTCTGGAACTGCGCCGTCTGAACGCCGCACCAGGGGAAAACACGGGCAAGCGGGTCAACTTTATTTCCCTCACCCCCGGCACGTCCTTCAGTGACGGACAACGCCTCGGAAACTCAGAAGAGCGGGCCGTTCTCTTCCTCATGCTCGAGGCGCTGCTTGGGCAACGGGAGGACAGGAAGGAACCCAAGCGCTTCCCCTTCGAGGTAGAAGCAAAGATTGTGGAGTTGCTGCGGGGCAATGCCGGTACCAACGGATTCTTGTACGAAGTCAACAAGTTCCGCCAGCGTCACCCGGAAGGCTTCACGCTGCACGTGCGCGAGTACTTCCAAAAAAACGCCACGGAACGGAACCTGATGCGGCGCTTCAAGAAGGCTCTCCGATCAACCGAGCCGATGGAGAAATTGCGGACGGACATGCCTGATTTGATTCGAGAATTCCGCACTGTTTTGGCCGAAGCAGGACTCGAATGTCTGGAACCCGATCTGATCATTCTCGACGAATTCCAGCGCTTCCAAGACCTGTTGCACGGTCCGAAGGGTGAGTCTGAGGCAGGTGGGGCAGCAGAGTTGGCCCGGCAGTTCCTCAATTACGAAGGCGCCAAGCTGTTGTTGCTCTCGGCAACGCCGTACAAGGCCCACACGTCCGGTAAGGACGACGGCGGCGAGGACCACGCGAGCGAGTTCACCGAACTGATGGGATTCCTCTCGCAGGGCGAGCCCGGATGGATGGGCAAGCTCCAGAAGCTCTTGAACCGCCGCAGGCAGCAGCTTGCCGGCATCGAACCTGGTGACAATGCGGCCTCTGTTGAACGGCATTTAAAGCAGTACATGTGCCGCACCGAACGGCCACAGCTGGGCGAGGACGACATGTTGCGCGTGCACAAGATGGCTTCCAATGACGTCCGGTCGGCCGACCTGCGCAGCCTTACGGCCCTGACGCGGCTTTCGAAGGCAGCCGGGGCCGGAAACCCGATCGAATACTGGAAGTCAGTGCCCTACTTCGCGAACTTCCTAGGGGACTACCAGCTGGGCCGGGCGATCGACAGCAGGCCCGAGAACGGCGACATCCGTACGCACCTCCCTACTCTCACGACGATTGGCCGCGATGGCTACCGTCGCTTCGAACGACTGGAGGGCGACAACGCGAAATATCGTGCCGTAGAGAGCCACGTACTGGGCGACGGCTGGTGGCAACTACTGTGGATGCCGCCGTCGTGCCCCTATACGCAACCCGCCGGGCCGTTTGCCGGGGTCGGAACAGCGGCCACGAAACAGGTACTTTTTTCTGCATGGAACGCGACACCGAATGCGGTGAGCACGCTGTTGTCCTACGAGGCTGAGCGACTCATTATGACTCTCACCAACGGAGACGTCGAAAACTCTGCCGAAGCACGGGCGCGGTTCACCCCGCGTTTGGCCTGGCGCATGCGTGAAGGAGACCCGACGGCCATGTCTGCCATGGCGCTCTTCGTACCCCACGCCGGGCTGGCCGGTTCAGTGGACCCATTGCGGCTGGCGGCCGATGTCAACGAAGGCGTCCCTGTAGGCCCAGAAGGCATGCGCCAAGCTGCCGAGTTGGTGGGGAAAGCGCATTGGCAATCTGGCGGTTCCATCGACGAACGAGGCATTTGGGCAGCCTACTTCGGGATGGGAAACCCCTTGCCCCGTGCCTGGAAGAGTGACCCTGTGGCCGCCCGCAAGGGCATTGCTTTGGTCGCCGAACGCGGGTTGGCCGGTGCGCCCGTTTCCTCAGACGAACTCGACGAAACGAACTTCATGTCCCACGTGACACGGATGCTCGAGACCGCGGTTGAGGGAGGGGGTGCCTGGCGCGAAGGTGTCGGCGAGCTTGCCTTGAATTCGCCCGCGAATTGCGTGTACCGGGCGCTGGGGCGAGTCTTGCCGGCATCGTTTGAACCTGTAGAACACTGGCAGGCCGCGCTCCTTGCAACTGAAGGCCTCAGGACGCTTTTCAATCGCCAAGATGCGACAGCGCTCATTAGTCATCTGCATCCGGAGCTGGACTATTGGCAGGCTATTCTTCGCTACTGTGCGGACGGCAACCTTCAGGCCGTCTTGGACGAGTATGTGTTCCAGCTGCGCAGCCAGCAACCACGCGGGCGGATCACCTCCGGTCAATTGTGGGACATCGCAGACACCATGCGCCGTTCGCTTTCCCTTACCTCGGCCACGTTGTGGGCCAAAGACCCAGGCGAAGCTGACAGAGGCTTGGCGATGGGCACCCGGTTTGCAGTGCGCTACGGCGGTGGGCGCAGCGAAGACGGGGGAGGAGTGCGCATGTCGGATGTCCGAACGGCCTTCAACAGCCCATTCTGGCCTTTCGTGCTGACATCGACCTCGGTAGGACAGGAAGGGATTGACTTCCACTGGTGGAGCCACTCCGTGATCCACTGGAACGTTCCGACGAACCCGGTGGACTTCGAACAGCGCGAGGGACGCGTGCACCGGTATATGGGGCACGCGGTGCGCAAAAACGTAGCCGCAGCGCACTGGCAAGAGGTGCTGTCAGCCGGTGTCCGAAATCCCTGGGAGGCACTTTTCAAGCGCGCGGAGGCAGCGGCTGCTTCAAGGCCGCAGGCGGTTCGAGAGTTCGCCCCCTACTGGATACATCCCGGTGAACACAGGATCGAGCGCAGGCTGCTGGACCACCCGCTTAGCCGTGACGTGCCGCGGACGCAGCGGATGCTGTCCGGGCTGGCGGAATACCGGCTGGCCTTGGGGCAGGCGCGCCAGGACGACTTGCTGGAAACCCTGCGGAACACGGCAATGAAGCCGCTGGATCTGAGCCCATAGCGGGCTCCGATATGGTTATGCTAATTAGCTTGGCTGAACGCATCGGGTTGCTCAGGCAAACCGAATAACGCTTTTGAAAATAAGGGGGAAACGTGCCGGTTCACGCAATGGAAAACGTCACCAACGAGATTGCCGTCAGTCACATCAAGAAGTATTTCGAGGCCAGTGCCAACGGGCGGCCGACGTACACGGGATCCCGGTTCGAGACTTTCGCCGGCGGAGGGGACGTCGTGGAACCGAACCGGATCACGGCAGCGGACTTGATAGCCGTCTCGACGCTCTCGGTCCATGTGCCGGGTCAAGCAGCCCTAGGAATCATCGAGGAGCTCGACGGAGAGATCGAACGCCTTCTGGTCCAGGTGCCCAATGACGTGCGGCTTGAAGACCTTAACGAGGAAGAGTTCAAGAAGTTCCTTGATGACGGGTCTCCAACCGATTGCATCTGGCAGTTGCTACGCCAGCGCAGGGACGTCTGGGGCATCGGCCCGACCACGACCAGCAAGATCCTCGCACGCAAGCGGCCGCATCTCGTTCCCATCTACGATTCCGTCATCGCGAATCAGGTCGGCATGCGCGACAGTGGCCGGCAATGGCGCCGTTGGTGGCATGCTTTTCAGGGCGACGAAGGCCGAAAGCTCAGCCAACGACTGGACACCATCCGAACTGGCTCAGGCCAAACCCACTTGTCGCTGCTTCGCGTTCTGGACATCGTTTTGTGGATGGAAGGGCACGGCGCCGAGAAGACTCGCGAAACGGTCGGCGACGGGGCATAGAAGTCCCATTGATACACTGCGTCGCGCTTGGGAACTGGCCCTGTGTCTATAAGCGTCCAGCCGTGCCAGCCCCGGACACCTCAATTGACATACAAGCTGAAAGTCAAGGACATGGTGTAACCCAGAGAGAGGAACCGCCATGACCGCGGCCGACTTGAAGATTCAAGGCCAATGCTTCACTGGCTCCATAACAACGAGGAATTGACCGACGCGATCTTTACTTGCAATCGGGCGCGTATTCCATTGATCTTGGCCAATGGGCGTATTAATCGACAGCGACCAAAACGGCCCGAAATGAATAGGTCGGTACTTACATCTGGAAGGCATCATGAGCGAAACATTGACCCTACATGTCGCAATTGAACGCATCCTCGCTGACGCTGGAAGGTCGCTGACGACTCGAGAAATCGCGGATGCTGTCAATGCTCATGGACTCTATGCTCGTGCAGATGGCCAGCCCGTTCCGACCTCACAGGTTAGCGCGCGCCTCCGAAAGTATCCTGCCTTGTTCAACAAAGTGGGCAACCAGATGTCTCTCGTGGTCAACGCTGGTCTGCGTCCTGCGACGAGCCCAAGAACTCAACAGCCTCCTCAAACTCGGCGGCCCAACAATGGAACCATTCCGGATCCAGTGTCTGGGAACATGTCAATTGATTCAGCGGCGCTTTTAAACGACTTGAACTATCGCTTGGCCGGGGACGTCGTTAATTTAGTGCCAGAACAACCCGGCGTGTATGCCATTCGAGTTGTCGACGTCGCCGTTCTCCCGGAGCCATTCCGTGTACATGCAGAACGTCGAAACGACCGACTCATCTACATCGGCGAAGCGAAGATTAGCCTCCGTAAGCGTCTAGGCCAGGAATTATGGGCAACGGGACATGGTACGTTCTTCCGGAGTATCGGTGCGGTCATCGGTCACCGTCCAATGCGTGGTTCTCTGGCGGGAATGGCCAACAAGCACAACTACACGTTTGCTCCGGCCGTCGAAGTCGCAATCATTCGTTGGATCAACCTAAACCTGGAAGTTTCGTGGTTGGCGTTCGACCGAGAGGTCCACGAAACAGAAGTCCGGCTCATCCATGAATTTGGCCCCTTGCTAAATCTCAGTGGAAATCCTAGAAAATTGCCTGAGTTGAGCGTAGTCAGGGAAGAATTGCCTACGATTTCCTGTAGCGGTTAGCTTTACTCGAAGGCACCCTGCGGCTTTTCACGGACGGCCTAATAGATTGGCTTCGCCTGCGCGCCTTGTGCTTCAAGTCGGAATATGAACTTGTGGAGGCGCAACAACCACGTTGTGACGGGGAGCCAAGGGCAGAGGCCAGAGACGCATCTGAACCCAGATCGGATAAATTTGAGCGCGCTGGAACGGGTATAATCCTTTGTCAGTGTGCCGGTCTTGATTTGGCTTTTTAGAAGCGTCATGTTGTGTACGCTTCTCTTATGCGACTAAGTAGAGCCCTGGATCAGCACATTGCAGTGTTTGGCGAGAGTGGCAGCGGCAAGACCGTCATGGTTTCATCGTTTTACGGAGCCACGCAGGAGCCTCAGTATCTGAATAAGAATCTGTTCAATGTCGTGGCCGACAATATTGGCCAGGGCAATCGACTGCATCGAAACTACCTTGGCATGCGAGATTCCGCGCGTCTGCCCGGGCCCACCAATTTTGCCGCCACGTCCTACTCCTTCACAATGAAGCTTAAGAACGGTCTCGATGCGAAGGCGGTTAAGGCCCGGCCCTTTGACGCCCTGCGCCTCGTCTGGCATGACTACCCGGGGGATTGGTTCGAGCAGGATGTGAGCGGTCCAGAGGAAGCCCAGCGCAGGGTAGACACGTTCAAGACTTTGCTGGGCTCTGATGTCGCTCTCTTGCTGGTGGACAGTCAAAGGCTGCTCGACAACTCCGGAGAAGAGGAACGGTACCTGAAGTCGTTGTTCAGCAATTTCCGAAATGGTCTGCTGACACTCAAGGATGACTTGTTGTTGGATGGCAAGCCTCTCGTCGAGTTCCCCCTTATCTGGATGATGGCCCTGTCGAAGTCCGATCTCTTGCCCAATCTGGACGTATTCATGTTCAGGGATCTACTTATAGATAAGGCCGGCGATGAAATAGAGGAACTGCGCAAGGTGCTCGCTGGGCTCGTGGAAGGAAACGATGCGCTGTCGGTGGGTGAAGACTTCGTGCTGCTTTCGTCAGCGAAGTTCGATGCGAACAAGATTGAGGTGATGAAGCGCGTTGGACTTGATCTGGTCCCGCCGCTGGCCGCTATGCTCCCGTTCGAGCGACACATTCGGTGGGAGCAGGCGAAGCTAATTCCCAGGAAAGTTGCGGACAAGCTGCTGGTCGGTGCCGGAGCTCTGGCTGCGGGTCTTGTCGCAGCCAAGGTTAAGCTTCCTGGCAAGCTTGGTGTTCTGCAAAAATTTGTCGGTCCCGATCTTGTGGACATTGCGGCCAAACTGGCCGGGGACAAAGTCAGGCAGGTGAACGCCGATGCGCTGGCTAAGCGCGACTACCTGACGGCTATCTTGACGGGCTTCCGAATGGATTTGGACGAGGGCGAAAAGGAGCACATTCTTCTCAGGAGCCGTCGATGAGCCTCATGTGGGCAACTCGTGGGCGTTTCTGGGGTTTGCGGTTTCTTCGTACTGGTGGTTTCACGGATCCGCTTCCGGTCTACGATGACGTCTTCTCGGGTGTCGGAGACGAATCGGAAATCTGGCGCCGCGTCGGCGACAAGGGGGCGCTGCGTTTCCCGGATCCTTTGGGGCGCCGAGACAGGGCCGGCAGAATGATCCCACATGATTTCGTGGTCTTCGGGCCACTAGCCGATGAAATTGACTCAGTTGAAGATGGGCTTCGACGAGTCTGGCCTCAGGTTGCCGACGAATTCGCCCAGATCTGGAAGCTGCCCACGTTGCCCTCGGCCAACAAATGACATCAGCGGCAAAATTTACCTCGACAGAACGTAAGGTCCGCCAGTTGCGTCAATCAAACGGCAATTCCCTGACCACTCCAGGCCCCACACGCGACACCAAAGTGGCACGGTTCAGGCGCCACTGACAGTCCCAGCAGTGGCTGCCCCGGCGCTGTTTCCAAAATCCGGCGGTACTTCGCGTTTCTTGGTCGCGGTAGCGGCGCGGGTCAACCTCGCAGGGCTTGATGATCCAGACGTTGCCCGCGAGCCGGGTGCCCAGTGAGTCTGCGGCGATCCGATCGGGTGTTACTTGGGCGCGCCCCTGCCAATTGACAGAAATCCACGAATACCTGGCCAGCGCTACCGAGAACCCGCGAGGTTACACACCACATACCTACCACGTACCCAGACAAGCGCTACCATCAGAGGCTACGTGCCACCGGCACTTGCCAACACCACGGTTCAACGCCCGCCGAGCCTGTATTAGGACCAGCTGAGGCAAAAAGATGACCAGGAAGCACTGAAAAAGATGACCGGAAATTCAGGAAAATTCTGTTGAATTAGATGAGTAAAAGATGACCTGGGCCCTTTTTGGCCTTAAACACCTCTGACCTGCGGAACATAACCGCAGGTCAGAGGCCCTTTTGGGTGCCCCGGGCGGGAATTGAACCCACGACCAAGAGAAACTCAGGAGACTCATGCCAACAGCCTCTGTTGAGGGTCAAAAACCGCCAGTTTCCGGGGGAGTGCGGAACAACAGGGCCCCTTTGACATGCCAAGGATTGCCGTGGGTTTTCGTTCAATAACGTGAGTAAAACGTGACGAGGTGTTGCTGCGTAGCGCCAGGGCTGCTTTCTGATGGCCGTTTGCAGGTTCATCGGCATGATCGACGGCATGTCACCGGTTGTCGAGAGCGGGACGTAGCATGCCAATAAACTTTGCGGCTCAAGGGGTCGATTCGTCTCGGATATTCAATCTTCCCGGTGTGGCCTGAGAACTGCTTCGTCGTGACGTTTCCAAGGCGAAAACACCCATTAATGCCAGTGATCCGAATGCGTAACAGCTTCCGTGCGGCCCCTGATTTGCTATTCTGACGGGCCCGAAATTGGATCGATTTCGTGAACCAAACTGCGAACGGTTAAAAGGGTTGGTGCACAGAATAGGCTGCGACCGCTCACGTGCCTGCAGGTTTTCTACCAGCCGAGACGCCGCTCCTGCTTCTCCCTCGCACGTGCGGCCTCGAGTTGTCTGCCAAGTACTTCAGATGCCAACGCACAGACTTCGTCGAGCTCGGACTGTTGCTCGCGCAGCTTTGCGAAGAACTCGAGATCACCGAGAATCGCGTCCGACTCGTCCCCGGTCCCGCTGCTATTTCCCAAGGCGGCAGCGACGATGCGTTGTGGAGAAACTTGTGCAGCCATGAGAGCCGGCGCGAGAGCTATGACGGTATGATCGCGATAGCCTGACATCGTTCTGAGAAGAACCTCTCCGTCCACAACGCCCTCCGCCAGCAAATCGCGGGCAAGCTTCGTGTCAGTACCAAGCACGTCTCCTGCGTAGCCACTGTGGATCAGCGTCTCGGCATCAAGGGTCGTGACGATCCGCCGTTTTTGATCCTGCGGGAGGTTCCTCAACACATCAGGGAATGACTTCACCAGTCGGCGCGCACGTGAGGAGAAGCTAGGCGTTTCCGCGTTTGCGATGAACCAGTCAGCGCAGAGTTCGGGATCGGTGGTGACGGCGTGCTTAAGTATCTCGCCGAGGCGCCATCTTGAGTGCTGTGGCAGCTCGTCGGGAGCTGCCCCGACCAGTGCCGTCCGCCAGGCGGGCCTGAGTTCCTCAGGCAATGCCGGTCCACGACCTCGTACCCCCTCTCCGAAGGTGACGGCAGCTAGTGCACGTACTGATGCGCGTTTGTGTATGAGTAGTTCACGCAGGATTGGGGTCACCGACTCTTGGATCCACAAGTCGCCGATTAACGGGACATCACCGTCGGTCAGACTGTCGATTACAGTGTGCGCCAAGTCATCCAGCTCGCAGTCTTCGTGCGTGATTGCGCGAAGAGCTTCAGGTCGTAGCTCGGGGACCTCGATTGCCGACATAACGAGATCATCGATATCAGCACCATCTGCGCGGGCCTTGGCGATCAAGGGCGCAACGAGGTGGCGCGCGTTTGCACTAATGGATGCTTCCAGCCATACGCCAGGGTTGGTCACATGCTCGGCGAGCGTACCCGCGAACAGAGCACCTTCATGGTTGACATCGAGAACTGATGCCTCGGCCACAAGCCTTCCGTATTCAGCGACCCCTTCCGCAGCCATTAACGCATCCAGTGCTCGGGCCAGGGACGTCAACTGCTCTCGACGGTCGGCCATCCAAACGTCGATGTCGTCGTCGGGTTCTTGCGCTCCCACGAAGAGGGCCAGATGATCGTCTTCGACCGGGAGCTCGGCCAGCGTTGTAGGCCCGCTATTCCACATCGAAACGAGGGCTAGTCGTTTGTTGACCCGAATAGGCACCCCTGTGAAGCGTTTTGCCAGCACAGCCAGGGTGCTCAGCACCAGCTCAGCTCCTCTCGCGCCGACAACTCTGTGCTCGGTCGAGGCCTCGCCCTCATGGTTGGTGTTGCCTACGGCAATCGCGGACCACGAATCAAAGATCTCGCAGAATTCTGCCACTGCGCGATGGGTGATGCTTGAAGCTGCATGTCCCCGGACTCTGGAATCGATCTTGTTCCAGTGTGCGAGCAATGATCCCATGGCCTCCGGCGTCATCACGCCCTGAGACATGGTGACGGTGAGGTGGCTACCTGGATCACTCCAGTTACCCTCAACACGGGGGTCGAAGACATAATGCGTGACCTCTGCCAGCATTTCCCACCGGGCTGCGTTGGGATCTTCATCGAACCACTCGAGAGCATATTTCAAGATTCGGTCGCGCAAGGTATCAACGGGCCCTAGATCAGGGTCTAAGTAATGTGCCATGTCCTGGATAACCCGCATCGGGTGGTCGGGGTGCTGGTGACGAGGCCGCTCGTCGCTGACTGCGAGGTCGAGCAGCCCGTGCGTGGCCTCGCGAGAACATGAACGAAGGAAAGCGGTGCGGAGGATTTTCTCTGCGGCGGTACCGTAGGGGTCATAGGTGACATCGCCGAATAAGGCCTGAGGCTCACGAGGCGAGTCAAGGACGGCGCGGGCGAGGACGGCAGCGCGGTCAGCCGAAGTCTCGTCAATGCCACTGTACCCCTCGACCAAGGCAAGTGGGATCTCGTCGATCTCCATTGTCGATATCTTGTCGAACCACAAATTCGCCAGCGCCCGAACGCCTGTATCTGGTACATCGTTAGCGATATTGAGAACCGTGCGGTCCAATCGTTCGTCATCGGGGAACTTAGCAGCGAACGAGGCCCAACTCCTTCGCCTTCTCACCCCGAAGAAGGTGGACGCGACGATCAGTGAGCGGAGTGGA
>NZ_JAAMFM010000025.1 GCF_013376105.1 Arthrobacter wenxiniae | reverse complement strand
CTCTGTGGGCACAGTTTTACGACGAGGATTCTGCAATTCAGCCAAGAGGTCCTCAGTGTCAAAAACAAAGTGAATATCTTGAAAGACCACGAAGTGGACTCTTAGGTTTTCCCCGACAACGCTTTTTGCGCCAAATACAATATCACCGGTCACCAATCGCCTCGCTTCGTCCTCGGCAAGAGTATCGGCCAGGATAATTCTGAGCGAATCTGGCGAGACAATCCTGCATTGGGATACGTGCGTTAGGTGGTTATTGCTTCCGCTCGCAGGCGTCAGAAATTCCAGACCGATTTCAAGAGCATGATCTACTTGTAATTCTGGTGGTAATGGAGCGCAGGACCGCGCCCACAAAACCTGGTTTAGCTGGGCCCATGCGGACGGCTCCATCTGTGACTGCCAGAAGTATACGAGCGTGTCCCACTGCTGTCGGATTGAAACAAAATTGCGCATGCCATCTGAATCACCCTCATTCTTTCGCGTCATGCAACACGCCAGAAGTATGAGATTACAAGTGTATGTGGACAGCCGGCTCGAAATAGTTGCTTCAATTGGGTGATATGGCACCTGCATGGCCATATCATCACCACCAGCGTTGAGTCGCGAGATGGCCAACCCAACCAATAGAAGCGAGATATCCATTTGCACAGCCGACTCTGCAGCCAATTCTGCAAAGAACTCCAAAATTTGTGTTCTTTGACTTAGGGCCTGAAATGCGAATAGTGTTGAAGCCCACTGATCGACGTTGCTGGCGACGGAAAATCGTGCATGCGCCATACGCTCCGCCTCGTGCTGTACCTCTTTGACAACTTCATAAGCCAAGTGTGCAACCAGATACTCGCCAAAAGTTGAATGAAGGAATTCGTATGCAGTTTGTAGTCCGTCGGGAGATTTCGATTGCGCTTGGTGTACGAAGAAGAATCTACCCAAGACTTTTTGGACCGAGTCACCGGCATTGCCCACATCAGACTGATTGGACAGTGCAGCAAGGTCGACTGACACCTGTCTCGCGCTCACCATCTGAACACCTCTGTTGAACATCCCGAGGGCTATGTATGACAACCTTAGAAGCTCGGATTGGATCTCGTTGGCTACCTCATCATCATCCATTTTTGGTTGATGTTTCAATAGTTCTCTGCGGATAAAGGTGACAAGGATTTGTCGATATGTCGAAGCTTTTGTCCTTGTACTCAAGTCACTCTGCAATGCATTGCTATCCGAATCTAGAAGTGCCAACAGCAAAAGCAATAGTGGTTGTCCAGCAAGTTGCGCCACTTCAACAGGAAGTTTCGCTGGTAGAGGTCGCACACCGGATTTATCAAAGTATTCACGATTCAACGTGTTCCATTTATCTACGAATGATGAAATCTCTGAATCTCCAAAATCATCAATCTTCAATACAATTGAATCTGGCGGAATTCTAGTTTGATCTGCCACGACTGTTCTGCTAGTTACGATTACATAAACACCTCCCGAAGAAAGTTCTCGCTGCTGGAACAGCTGCACTTGCTCGAGGTAGTCCGTCTGCTTTTCATCACTGGCCTGGATCAATTCATCAAGTCCATCCAGAAAGACGACAGGCGTCAAATGAGTGGCCTGTCGAAAATCCTTCCATGTAGTCGCCCGCCCGAGCAGAGAATGCAAGCCCTCCTCTATTTGGACCTCAATCGCCTGTGATGGCGTAACTCTCCTGAGCTCCACGCGGATAGCAACGAAACTAGTATTCGACAGCCGGTCGGCCAGCACTCGAGTTAAAGATGATTTTCCGGAACCAGGGTGTCCAAGAACCAGAAGTGGACTGGTGAAGGCGGTCGGAGAAGTCGTCAAATAAGCCCCAAAAAAATCGTCAATGTCGTGTCGTGGATCTATTGTCGTCCACCAGTCTTCTCTGCTGACGTTAATTTGACTTCGGCCGGTAACCACCTTAAAGGGTGGCTCGATGTATAACTCGGAGAGGCGCGGAATAGACGCCCCTGAGTCCCCCCTCATCCGAGCAACATCAGGGGGTGTCAATGCAATCTGGTTTACAGATTCGATCATTCGAATTAGATCGTAAGCTCCTTCAGTGGTATCTTTGGTTTCTGGTGCGACACGCTGGAGGTAACGCCGAAACTCTTCGAATTGCTGCGAAGCCTCGTGTTGCGCAGCTATTACTGCATCCAATTTGCCTAATGTTGCCTCACCCTGCGTTTGAAAACTGACTTGAATCCCTCGGGTGGTGAATTCATTCAGCCAGATTTCGAACTCGTGGACTTCATTCGCAAGTTTTCGCAGCCCCTCCTTATACAAGACCAAAGCCGTTTTCGGGGCAGCTTGTTCAATATAATACTCAACAGACCGACGTTCCCGATCATCTAAGTCGTCCCAAAACCGAAGCCCCTTGCAATACAATGATAGGCTCGCGGCGACTTGCTCGTAAAATATTACTAATTGGTTATCAATTTCACCGAAGGCTAATTCAGGCTTGGGATATGGAATCTCCGTGTTCAACAAATATTCGACCAAATTCCCAAGTTTTGCTCCGGCCTTATCTCTCACGGCAACTTGAAGCTCCTCCTTACCTGTAAGTTTGAACTTGGCACCAGGGACTTGTGTTTGTATCAACGCTGCGGCGTCAAAAAAACTAGTGATCACCAGAATAGAATGGGCAGCGACGATGCGTTGCGTCCGTCCAATACCGTGACTTCCAGATATTTCGTTCGGTATTCGTTCCTGAAGCTGCTTACCGAATTCAACTAACGCATTCTTGGGTGCTAAAAGACTAAACGCACCCGGTGCACCCGCAACGCCCGCTGTAAGGATTGCAGCTGTGGCAACGCGATCGCTGATGTTGATCGCTGAGTTGGATTTCCCGTTCAACAATTCCACTGCGTCGCTAAAAACGAAGGGCCGGGAATTTGCAGCATGAGGACGATTCGTCATTGGATTCCGTTCGCTGATGAAAGAGTCGGGAGCGTGTCGCTGACTTGATGTTTGGATCGTACAACAGGACATTCTGTTTTGCCCACAGCGGCAAGTCAGAATTGGCTGCTCGGCACACCTGGCAATCTTGCCCGAATTGCATGGATTCACGATGGACACACCGCCCGGGCAGCCCCTACAGGCTGGGCCCAGTTGAAGGCATGGCTTGTATATGTCACAACCTTGGGCACGTCAGGTCGGGCCAGCAATGGATATCCGCATGTTGGTCAACGTGGGGTGGAATCCATCTTCGGCAATGGCATTGGCACCGACATGGCAATTGTCGCAGCCACCAACTCATCTTCACCGCCTACTTATCCCCGCGGCGACCACAAAGCCACGACCCGTGGGGCCAGTTCACCGCCCATTTCCCGCGTTCGCTGCGAGAGCGCATGGATCCTGTCGAGCGGTGAAGTATCGACCATTAGCTCAGCCGACCTAGTTTAGATGTCAAGTAGCCGGGTCTGCCCTGGCTTTTGTTGACTCGGCCAACAATACCGGGGGGGCAGACCCAATCGGCCCCTACGTCAGCTGCGATTCAGGGCCGGCACTCAATCGGGAAAATGAGGATGCACATCTGGTTGCTCACCAGTAGCGGATTTAGAATGGGCTGAAGCACCTGTTCCTAACTGTTGACGGGAGGTCTCCAATGCGCATAAGCCACAGCCTTGCCGAGTCCGCCCGCCACCAAACAGAAGCAACCCCAGAAGACTGGGAAGCCACCTACCGCCAGATGGTCCTCTTCGACCTCGCTGCAGACGTGGAACTCGGCTTCTTCCTCGCCTACTACCGCAACTTCGCTATCCCCAGCATCGCGGCAACATTGCAACGAAACGGTGAAATCACCCAGCGCCCCGTTAAACGCTCCTACGACACGGCCATCGTGACCTACGAGCTTGTCTGCAACGGACTGGACAGCGACCGCGGACGTCACATGATCCGTCTCCTCAACCACGTCCACCGCCACGTCCCCGGCAACAACGACGATTTCCTCTACGTCCTACTCACTCTCCTCGTCGTCCCCATCCGCTGGGCCCGCACACACGCATGGAGGGCCCCAACACCGGCGGAGGAAAAAGCAGCAACACGTTTCTACCGAGAACTTGGCGCGCGCATGAACATAGGAACTATCCCCTCGACGTTCGCCGAAGCGGAACAGTTCTTCGACGACTACGAGCGCGAGAACATCGCTCACTCCCCCGGCGGCGCCGAGCTGATGGACAGCACCGTTCAAGTCCTCAAATCTAGACTTCCCGCACCCGCCCGGCCACTTGCGAAGACTATGCTCACGGCAATGTTCGACGACGATCGCCTCACTGATGCGCTCGGCCTCCCCCGCGCAACACAGCTGAGCAAAGCGACCCTCAAAACCGTGTTGAAGGCACGCAACGCAATCCACCGCCGTCGCCCACTCAGCAGCAAGCCACATTTTGTCCCAGGCGAGGCGGGCTCCAGTCTCTACCCCAACGGATACCGCCTCGATGACATCGGACCGGAAAACATCATGTCCCCAGCAAGCCAGTCGAATCATGAGCCATCGTGACGCCCGCCGCGCTGCCGCCCGCGCCAACAAGGCCCTAATTCTCGATAGTGAAGCCTCGCTGGAATCGATCCAGAATGCCGTCGAGACGTTGCTGGGCATTACCATCATCGTCTCGGCAATGGACATCGAGCAGCACGATCTGTCCGCTCTGACTGCCGACTGCGACGACGACGTGAAGTTGCTCTACTACGCCCCGAAGCTCTCGCCCTTGCACCGGCAGCAGAGCATTCTCCACGAATTCAGCCACCTGCTTCTGGGTCACGAGCACACTGCGGCGGGCATCAATATTGGCGAATTCAGCAGATCCTTCCCCACCCAACCGCGGAAACTCTTGGGCCGGAAGAGCCTCAGCGACGATGCAGAGCAAACTGCCGAGATCCTGGCCGATCTTCTCGCTGACCGCATCAGTAGCAATGGACGCAAGAGCCCTGACGAACCCGGTGGACTCCAGGAAGCCTTCGGCTGATGCTCCTTGTACCAGCGCTGACACTGTGGGCCATGGCCATTGTCCGGCTCACGGCCATCGTCGACCCCCGCCGCGCCCATCTGTTCCGCGCCACAGTCTTTGCGGCAGCGGCCTGCACACTTCACTTGGCCCCGGTCTACTACGCGGTGGATCCTGTGCTGGGCGGGCACAACACCGTCGGCCTGGTCCTGCTGCTGTTTCTGTTGACCGGGTTTTGGCAGTTCCGCGCGGCCATTATGCTGGCTGCTCTTACCGATAACGTACGAAGGCGGCACCAACTTGCAATGGGAAACTCGGCAATGACGGTGGCCGGGATAGCAGTCACCGTCGGTTTTCTCACAAGCCATGTGGACCGCACTGATCAGAACTTGCCAGTCACCTACGGTGACCAGTTCGGCATGCAGGTGTTTCTCTGGACCGGATCCTTGTTCATCCTTTGGGCGTGCCTCGACATCACGTTTATCCTGCATCGTCACACCGCTTCGTTGCATGCGGTAACTTTTCGCCTGGGATTCTGGCTAATCGGTCTGGGGATCGCAGCATTTTGCCTCACGCTCGTGGATCGGCTACTTTCTGGGATGGTCATGGCCGCGCACGACGGCAGCAACGGCCCCCTATCCTTCTTGAACTCGCTCAATGGTGTGGCGGAGACGTCCGCCGTCGTGCTAGTCGGCATTGGCATTGTCCTCCCGCGGTTGGGCCGTCCGGTCAAGCATCTTCTGCGAGATTTACAAGCCCGGTTGCTCTTGATTGAGATTCACACCACCTGGCGGCAGGTAACCACCGGGACCAGCGATGTCGTCCTCAACCCCAACGAGATTTCACTTCTTGACTTCCTGGCGGTCAAGCCTATGAGGCGGTTGCACCGCAGAGTGATTGAAGTGAGGGATTGTGAATTCAAGCGGCCAGAACGCCCCCTCAGACCTAAATCATTGGCGTTGGTCAGTCAGATTGAAGATACACTGATCGGCCGCTGAACCCAGCTGACCCGACGTCGTTTTACCTCCTCCGGCCCATGAACTGATGACAGGGGCTTCGGCTCATGACCCGTGATTGGTCGGAGGAATTGTGGAACGGCTCGGCATCAAGACCCCGGAAGACTTCATCAGCCTCATGGGGCATACCCTCGGCTATTGGCCAAAGGAAAGCCTGGTCTGTCTTACCCTGGACGGCCGCCGGATTGGCTCGACTCTTCGGGTGGGACTTCCCAAAGAGGGAGCGGACACCGCAAGGTATGTGCATGACGTCGTCAAGTGCATTGCCACCGACCGTGAGGCAACCGGCGTCGTTTTTGGAATCTTCACGCCTGCCCCGTGGGAAGCGATGGATGAACATCCGTATGAAGACGTGATTGGAATCCTGGCCGGGGAGCTGTCACAGCACAACATCAAAGTCCGCGACGGCTGGATCATCAGCGAAACCTCATTCACCAACTACTTCCAGATTGTTCCTGATCCGCTGGCGGGCACTCCCCTTGAAACTATCAAGACGAGCGAGCTCAACGCGGAACTGGTGTTTCGCGGTTCCACCATTGAGCCCGGCCCAGGATTCCGCATCCCCATTCTGGCTCGGCGGGACATGAGCGAAGAGGTGTTCAAAAACTGCCTCCGCATCGAGTCCATGACCCCACCCGTCGCCACGGCCAAGGCACGAACCTTGTGGGGCGGCCTGCTCAAAGGCGCCGACCTACCAACTGATGCTCAGTCGGCGGAGTTGCTGGCCGACTTTAAGTTCATCTCCGTGCGGGACCGGCTCTTGGCTGACATCCCTGGACTCGAAGACAGCCTGGGCGATTTGCTCCTCGGCCAGACAAAACGCCCACCCCATTGGCATCGTGTCGACCGCGCCCAGGAGGTCCTGCTCCATCTATACACACGGGCCGATGGAACTGACGCTGCCCCCGTACTCACTAGCCTTGGCATCATTCAGTGGTGGGAAGGCAGAGGGTCCCGCGCCCACCAATGCTTCCAGCGCGCCCTCGAAGCCGACCCGCACTATCGGCTTGCGCAACTCAGCGACCAAATGGTCGCTGCCGGTATTCTCGCACCCTGGTCCATGGACAAGAACTCCGCCTACCAGCCCCCGATGAGCCGCGGACCAAGGATTGAGGGGATGGGAATGGCGTAATGGCGATCAATGCATACAGATAAGGTTGCCAGAATAACTATTCCGGTCAATCAGGCGATAAAACACCTTTCGATCATGGCCCGTAACCCTTTGGACGATTATCCCTGCGCATTACGGCTCGCAGCTAGCAGAGTTCGAGCATGGCGCTTTTCGGTCATCTTCCCAGGGGTTTTTGGCCACCTCTTCAACAAATACGGGTAGCCAATCTCCACGTTGACAATTACACTGAAAGCTAAGTTGGTCTGGGTACTACTCTTGCCCACATTCTCAAGGATTGTTCATGCCCCCATCACGTTTTAAACGTATTTTCAGAACATTTCAGTGCATGAGCAGGAAGGCGCTTGAGGTCTACAACGAAGCCCCTACGGTCGAATCGACTGTCGCAAACCACATCGCGTGGCTAGAAGGGGTCGATCCGGATTCCCCCGAAGCACAACGCGCGGGCGAGCATTTCTTTCAACTGATGCTAAACACGAGACTGTGGATGCATAGGAGGGTGGACTCGCTGCGTCTAGACGACGGTCCACAAACTCGACGTCATGTGTCGTACGATTTCACTCTGCCAGCCGAGTGGTCGGTTACTGAGTCGAACGGACGGGTGCTTGTTCCAATAACCCTAATGGCTAAGGGGACCCTCAGGCGGTTGGACACGGCACCAATAGCGGGTGTGGCAAGCGCAGTGTTGACCTCCGGCCAAAATCGAGAATGCGCCCTTTGGATGCTTCTGGCCGCATCGAGGCGGCTATTGCCAGAAGACATTGAACGCTCAAAATTGTCACGGTTGCTGTGGCAGTTCCTGTCACTCGACACCAAACGCGGCGAGCGTTATTTTGAACTGTTCGTTCTGTGGCTCAAGTCCCAACTCGGAGATCGTACAGAAACAGACGATGCCATCCTTTTTATGCTTTGGACCGAGAGCTTTGTGACGAATTTCCTCTTTTTAGTTTCTCTAGATGGCCGCATCATCAATGACCGTGCCGTCCTCAAATTCTCTTTCGACCAAGATTCACCCTTTGCGCTTCATCGCTCCTCAGAGGTTGAAATTCAGCAGGCAGTGGAAACTCTAGGTGACGTACCAAGTCAACACATCGAAATTCGAGTACCATCATCAGTCCAGGTCAAAAGTTTCAAATTAGTTGAAGACGGTGAACTTCGGGAAGAAATCAAGGGCAGCTCAAAACACCCAAGACAAATCGTACATTGTGCCATATCCACGAACCCTGATTCTTATGTGGCGCGATGGCATTTATCGATAGCCCCAGCAAGTCAATCATTATACCGGTTTACCACTATTTCGGTTTCAGTGGTGGCTTTTCTGGTCGTACTGGGCAGCATGATTCGAATCTACAATCTACCAATTGTTCATTGGACTGCTACCACGTTGCCATCGCCAGCATCTTCTATCCTGCTCGTAGGACCTGCACTTTTACTCTCTTGGTTGGGACGTGGCGGCGAGCACGAACTTGTTGGGCGCATCTTGGAGCCATTACGCTCGATGCTGACACTAACCTCAGCATCACTTGTGTTGTTGGCCGCGTTGGCCGCTCTACCGCTTCAAAACAGCGCGTGGAACACCGGTTGGGTAATCGCAACGGCGCTAGCTATCAGTAGCTGGTTGTGGCTCGTCGTATACACGGTGCGCCCCTGGTGGCGGCGGCAACGTGCGTAGTTAGCGTAGCGGCCAGAAAATTAGAGCTGGCCAGAACCGCTCCCAGTCAATACTATGGTGAGAAAGGAATCAAAGTGGGAAAGATGACTCGTAAGCAAAAACTGCCGAAACCGACCAAGCTGCTACCAGAGCGCCGCAACCGGGATAGCGACATAGAGGCTATCTTCAAGAGTGGCGTCGACATCGTTGTGGTTCCATCGGAGCGTTCATTTGCTTCATCCGTTGGTGGGAACGCAGCTGCGCAAAGGTCGCTCAACAGACTCCGCACAAGTAAGGTCTCTCACTCTGGCATGAGCCTCTCTAGCTAGCGGAAGTCTCTCCACGGAATCTCTGAAGAGGGCGCATTTTACCGGCTCGTGGGTTTCGTCCGCTTCGCTGTGGGTAAGATGAACTAACTATGAGTGACGCACTATTTGATTTCGATTCCCCCGATGAACTCCAGCCTGCACCAGCCCCACAACGAGACATTCCGATCAAGGACCACCAGGTTCAACAGATCCGCGAAGGACTCGACGCAGCCGGGATCATCGGCCTGGAGGAGCGGCAAAACACCATCCAGCGCTACATATCTCGGCAGGTGCCATCCCTGAGCGACTTGCATGCCCACGAGGCGCACGCCATCATACAGCGACTGAAACAGCTGCAGAGTGCAACGCCAACCAAAACAGGATCGGCATGGGACCAGCGTGAAGAAGATACCTGGATCGACAAGCTGTAGTCAGCATGAGGATACAACCTGCTAAACAAAAGCTGACGACACCGGACGCGCGGCAATATCAAGTGCAACGCCCAGGTCGCCGTTCCTCCGGGCCAGAGTATCTTTGGCCATGGCTGGCGACAACAACTCGGAGAATTTCAACGTCTTCAAGGCTCGTTCATCGATTTGCGGCAGAAAGTCAGCTGCGCCCTCGGTCGCCAAAGCCAGGACTTGCTGAAGCGCGGCTCCGAGTGAAACCGCAGTTGTATCTCCTCGCAGTGCAATCTGCCAATTGTTATACGCCCTAGTCTCATCAACCAGCTCAGGCGCAACTTTCAACAAAGCTGCGACGAGCACTGAGTTGGCGCGCGCACCGGCCCAAGTCCACCACCTCAAGCGCCCAGTTGCTTCCCTGACTAAAACAGTGCTGACGCCGGCAACCCGGCTGACATACTCTTCGCGCAATTCGGCAAGCTTCGCGACGGACCTCTTCGACAAAGGCACCCCGGATGGTTCCTGTCCCAAGAGAATTCGCCTCGTCGCATCGCTCAAGGCATACGCTTCCGGTTGCGGCATGCTGGCCCACTTCGAATCCGCGGCCGTGGCTGATGGTTCTACGTATGCGCGGTGCCGCTTCCAATCAATGTAGTTGACTTGCCAGGCACGCCCGCCCAGGGTTAGGAGCCGTGGTCCCTCGACCTTGCGCTGCAAGAGCATGGGATCCACCGATCCGACTTCTTCCCGCCCGTGCAGGATCACCACTTGGGGGTCTGCAGTAAAGACGGCCATCAAATCCCTGTAGTGGATGCCGCCATACTTTCGCTCTGATTCCGGCCCCATGAACAGCATGTCCTGGTCTGAATCCAAGTGCGCGGTTTGCACCAACCATGCCGAGATCTCTTGCCAGTCCTCGGGGGTGGCAAGTTCCAGCCCGGCGAACCACTCCGGCCATGTTGCAGTCCCTACCCTCCGCTCCTGCAACGTGAGTCCAAGCAATTGCTGTGCTGCAACATGGAGGGGCGACGGCGGCGGTACCACCGGTTCCACGTAGCCTTCAGACCACAAGAGCAATAGTCCGCAAGCACGCAGGAATTGTGCGTCATCCGTTGAAAGGAACAGCATGTTCCGAGATGTCCCAGGCCGCCGTCCTGTTCGGCCCAGACGTTGCAATAGTGACGCCACGGTCTGGGGCGCCCCAATTTGGATGACCCGGTCGAGGTCGCCGACATCGATGCCAAGCTCCAGCGTGGACGTCGACACGATTACGCAGTCTCTGGCCTCAGAAAATGCGGTCTCCGCCTGACGCCTGGAGTCTACCGATAACGAAGAGTGTGAAACGAAGGTTTCTGTTCCCAAATCGCGCAGCCCAAGGGAGACTTTTTCCACTGTCCGGCGGGAATCCGCAAACACGAGGCGCTTTTCCCCGCGGTGCAGTGCCGCGACAACCTTGGCCGCATTCGCATCGCTTCCCACAAAGTCGAGCTGAAGATCAGGTATGGCCGCAGGACCGCTATCTGGCGCCACCACAGTGGAACGAATGCCCCGAACACGGTTGCTTCCTTGAAGCCAAGCCAGCAGTTCTGGCGCATTCCCCACGGTGGCAGAAAGCCCGATTCGTTGCAGAGGATTCCCTGACAGGTGAGCGATCCGTTCGAGGACTGCGAGCAAATGCCAGCCGCGGTCATCGCCCGCAAAGGCATGAACTTCATCAACGACTACCGCCCGAACATCAGCAAAAATCTGTCGTGGATTTGCCAGCGTGGACACCAGCATCGACTCCAAGGATTCTGGCGTGGTCAACAGAATATCCGGGCGGTCGAGTATTTGGCGTTTGCGTGCTCCCGCCGTCGTATCTCCATGGCGAACGGACGCAGTTCGTCCCACCCACCCCGCATACGAGGCCACGCGCGGTTCCAAGTTGTTCAGCAGCGCCCGCAAGGGGCACACATACAGGATTGACGTTCCTGTCCATTCCTCCTCGGCCATGCGGGTAAGCAACGGAAACATGGCAGCCTCCGTTTTCCCACCAGCCGTGGGCGCCAGCATGAGACAGTCATCGCCTCGAAGAACTGGAGCAATGGCCTCGGATTGGAGCGGCCTCAGTCCGGGCCATCCCAGGGTGTTCGCAACGTGGTGCTGAACAACGGGATTCAACGCATCGAAACCGCCAACATTCGTCATAGCTCTATATCAACGTCGTCCACCGATGTGGCAGCACCAACAAGCTCGACGGCGCCGCCCGCCGCATTGCGTTCCTCGGGACTCAGTTCCTCCCTAGCCAAGGTAAGCGCGTAGTGCTGACGCGGATCGAAATCTGCAAATTGGTCTACACGGTCCAACACGTCCCCCACCAGCTTCTTGAGGAATATACGTGGCGCAATGCCGACTTTCCCTCCCAGTCCTCCTGTGACAGCAGCAGCCAGCTCCACTAGATAGTCATCGCCCACAAGATGGTGGATTCGTTCAGAATCCGCTGCGCCCGCGGCATACAAGTTCCGGACCTTTCCGCCCAGCATTTCCAAAGAAGCACGGTCAAATCCAGCCAGTCGGATCTGGACGGCCCGTGGGTTATCGAATCGTGAATCAGTACCAAAGTCCGTGGCAAGCCTCTGAGCCAGTGGCGCGAGCCTCGGCACGCCAGACGGACCGTCAAAGAACGCTGGGGTACCAGTCATCACCAGGTACAGTCCGGGGAACCGTCCAGAATCCACCTCGTCCATGAGTTGCCTCAGCGCGTTGAGTGCTTTGTCGCGGACATCGGAGCGCATGCGCTGTAGCGTCTCAACCTCGTCCAAGACCACAAGTAGCCCAGGGTGCCCGGCATCGCGCAGGATTAACAACAGGCCTTGCAGAAATCCGAGCGCGCCAAAGTGGTCCAAGTCCCCGCGGATGCCGGCGCCACGCTTGGCGGAGGCTCCCACGTGTGGCTGGCCGCCGAGCCAAGCGGCAAGCCCGTCGGCCGATGCGGCATCACCTGCCTCCACCGCAGCGTGGTATCCACGTAATGCCTGGGCAAACGCCGGCGTCTTGGCACTGACTTCGGCCAGTCGCCGATCAAGCAAATCACCAACGGCCGCGGCCAAGTCCGCCGCCAGCCCGTCTGCCAATCCAGGATCAGCAGCAATCGCGTCATCCTCAAGGTTGAATAGCCACGCGTCCAAAACCGAGCGAAAGGCGCTCGGCGCCACGGACGCAGTTCGGAGCGATTCAGTGATCCTCCGGTAAACAGTCTCAAGCTTGTGTAACGGTGTTTCGGTCTCGGAAATCTGGACCTCGGCAGCCGCGAACCCTCGCTTGAGTGCATTCTCAGCAAGATGACGGGTATAGAACGTCTTTCCCGTCCCATACTCGCCGCGCACAGCCTTCACCACAGCGCCACCACCGGATACCGCTGTCAGCTCTTCCTCGACAGCGCCTTGAAAACGATCCAGGCCAACGGCAAGCAGGTCAAGCCCGTTGGCCGGGACGGTGCCTCGGCGGAGCGCATCAATGACTTCCCTGCGCCTCCGTGGGGACACTTCATCCATGATCTGTCACCCCAAATTGTTCACGCAGCATCGGAACATCCAACACCAGCTGTGCGCCATCCACACGAAGGACACCATAGCCTTCCACATTGAGCAGCTTTTGCAGCTGGGCAATTGCCCCACCCATTCGGGTCGGCGGGACTTGGAGCACGACGGCGGAAGCCTCCTTGGTCAGTCGGGTCGCCGGCGCGGCGGCCAGTGCGTTCAGGAGAGTCTCAACCTGTCCGTCGGCCACGGCAAGTCGCCCGGCAATGTTCTTTTGAGCCTTGTAAGTTGCCGATACAATAATCCCGCCACCAATCCGGGCCAGCGTCTCGGGCACAGGTTGAGCATCGAGCTCACCGAAAAGGGAAGCCGTATTGCCCTTGTCTGTGGCAATAAGCCCTGCGTTGCCTGTCTGGGTTGGTGCCATCGCGCTGGTGGCGGCCACAGACCACCAAAGAGGTTCCTGAAGAGGCGCTTCTTTCCACCCTGCAGGCACCTTATCCATTGGCGCCAGCACCACCACCGGCACCACGACTTCGGCCGGTGAGGCCCCCCCGTGGTAGCCGGCTTTGATGGGTCCGTAGCGCAGAGTCTCATCTACGGCCAGAATAGCCTGCCCACCTTCTGCCATTACACGACGGCCCTGGACAAGGATCTCGTCGTCACTGGCAGCCCCTTCAACGGACCTTGATCGCGCGCTACTGGCTCCGCCAACGCTCCGCATCTCTCCGCGCCGTCGCTCCACAATATGCCCATGGTCGGAGGTCAAAACAACCACCCGCCCGGCGGCCATGGCATGTGACAGGAGCGGACGCAGGTGTCGAATAGCCTCCGGTGTCCAAGTAGTGCCGGCGGGGTCGCTCTTGTCCAACGCGTCATCAATGGTATTCAGGACACACGCCACCAGCCCTGTTTGACTGTCGGCAATCGCTGTCGCAATGTCATCATGGAGGGACAGGCCCGGTCGAGCCGAATCTAGTGGTGCCTTATGGAACAGCACTGATTGGGCGATGCCGCCCGACTTTGCCGCTGCCGCAAGCCCAGCCAACTCGCGCGATTGCCCACCGCTGGTCAGTTCGCCGCTGAACAAAGATGCGCGGCTCAGCGTGGTGAGCGTGGGCAGTACAGCCACGGCGGCTCCACGCCTTTGGCTGGACACCGGGATGGCTTCTACCCATCCTTCATTTCCCCGCAGAACGGTCGAAGAGAGTTCCGCGGCAGAGGCGGCACTCATGCCATCCAGAACCAACAGCAGCGCATTAGTCTTGCGAGCCAACGGCATCACCACTGAAGGCAGGAGACGCTCCAGATGCCAAACTCCGTCGCCTTCACCATCCAATCGACCGGTCGTGTGGCCCTCGTCAGCAGAGATGGATGCGGTCAGCAACCTGGCGAAGGATCGATCATGGCCTTGGCGCTTTTGTTCTACGAGCTTCAAAACATGCGCGAGGCTCTCGGCGAGCAGCTGGTCACTGACCCCTGCTGCAGCATCGTTGTAGGCCATGTCAACCCAAGCATGCTCGCGCGATTGGAGGCGCACGGCATCGGCAAAAGTAGTGGGGGTGGCATCTTCACCATCGAGCCATCGTGCTAAGCGGACCGCCGAATGGAATGGAGCAACCCTCGGATCGGGTTCACTCCCTCGAGGCGGATAGGCCAGCCGATGGGCTTCGACTGGAGTCCAGAACGCTTCAACGGCGCCAATCCCGGTCTCTGGAAATGCCGACAAGGCACTCGCCAGTCGTTGTAGCGCTGCAGATAGTCCGGTGGGAAGCAGAATGGATTCATGGCCTACAGTGGCTGCCTGAATTTTTGACAGCACCTTGTCCGCGGCTTGAAGTGCGGTTTGCGCTTCGTGCCACCTCGCAGGGGAATCCAGATGCGCTTCAATGACGCTGCGCGCAGCGTGACCGAGAGACACCAGCATTGGGTGGGTTACTTGTTCGCCAGAACCAGTCCACAAGTATTCGAGCCGGGCCAAGGCCAGCTCTGTGAGCGCTTTCTCCTGTGCTGATCGGCCAACCGTGCTGGTCAAAATATGCAGAGCAAATGCCAGCGGCAGCGCTTCAGCAAAACGGCCCAGTTCCAACAACCGCTGCAGCGGCAACCGCGCCGGGCCTGTTTGCAACGTCAACCATTCCAAGGTGGCCTCAGCTAATTCCGGACCACCAAATTCGCGCAAGTCTGCAACTCGTTCAGCCGTGTCGGGCCTTGTTGTCCACTCCAAAACACTGAAGGCATCCACAGGTCCATCGGCCAGCTTTAACCGGCGCCGGGCAACCGTGCCAAATGCATGGTCCATCGTCAGCACCGCCCCTGGAGCAGCGGGCCAACCGTCGTCAGGTGTAATGCGCAACAGTCCTTGGGACACCTCCAACCGCTTCTTGAGAGTGGCCAAATGCCTATCAATCCGGTCTGCGCCGAACCTCTCATTAAGCGCATCCCATACGCCAGGTGCCTGCAACCGCTGGTTGACAAAATGGGCCAGGATGCCCGCACCTAGGTCGTCCGTGGGCCGGTCCGTTAGAATTATCAGCCACTCTTGTGGAGCTCGCTCAAGCAGTGCTTGTCGAACCGCAAGAGACGAAATACATGGGAGGACGTGAACAGCCTCGCCGGAGTCGGCAAATCTGCGTTCTGCCGACGGGTCAGGCACAGCCCGGATGCCTATCACGCGTTGTTCGCCATGCTTGCGTGCAGAGGCAATCAGCGAACGGACAACGGCGGTGCTAACCGTACCCGCGACGCTCACTTGCGCACTCACTCGACAATCCTCCACTGGACCTCGATCTTACGGCCGGGATTGTTCGCAATGAACTCCTTCAGCTGAGTGACCGCTGCGTCAGAGCTTGAACCGCTTTGCCAATGGCCACCGGCCGGGCCGCTGGCGGTAGGTACTTCCTTGAACAAAGGCACTTCGTCAGGGTGCTGCGGGACCGAATTGGGATTCAGCTCCGGCGAAGGGCCTGGAACTGGCATCGGCGCAACGGGTACTGGTGAGGCAGATGGCGTACTCGCGAGCCACCCAAAAATCTCATCTTCAGCCGTCCGCAATGCCTCGGCACACGAGTGTGCGTACTCGTGGGACTGCAACGCGCGGATAAGCCGATCCAAGATTGCCTGGGCAGACTCCGCCCTTGACCCTTGACCCTCTGCAGCAGTGCGCACAGGGTCCAGCCTTGACCATTGGAAACGCCTCAATGCGGCTGCAACTTCAGCAGCTTTTGACAATGATGCGCTGGCCTCCGTTGGTGTTGCAGAAAGGTCCAATGCCGCCAACGATTGAATCAGGGTGACACCGTTTTGATGTTGAAGTACAGCCACAGACTTGGCGAGTCCCCGTGCCAATTCCAACCGTGATCCGCCGTCGTGTGTCAGTCGGTTCGAAGCGGCTTCAATCTCCCGGACCAGTAGCTCCGCATCTCCATTCTTGTTTTTTGCGAGTGCACAGACAGCTTCGGAAAGGCTTGCCACCGCCGCAGGAGTGCGGTATTTGCTGGCTTCGATGCCAAATATGCGGCCCGCAGTGGCCCGCGCATTTTCCCATTCCGTTTCAGAAGGCATTGGCTGTGGCCGTAGCTCCATGCTGGGATCCAGCGAACCTGGCGCAGGAGCCACGGACATGGCGCCACCGTGCCTGAACCATGCTCGTTGTCGCAGAAGTCCCCAGGCGATGATGATCAGGTCTGAAACTTCATGGCGCAATCCGTGTGTTGGCTCAGCCGCGTCAATAATCTCGCGCAGTTGCGAGACCTTGACCGGGTTCTCGTTGTCAATACCCGCCAGAGATAGTCCCCGCTCTAGGACGGCACCCCAAGGACCAAATCGTGCGTCGCCAAAGAGGAAATGGGTTTCCCCCGCAAGTCCCACTTCGAGTGGGTTTGCGATGCGGCGCACGGGGCGTGAGTCACCAGGATATGCAGCCCTGCCCTCAGGATCGGTTGCTGCCGCTTCCAACGCGGCCGCGACCGCCTTCAGATCGGAGATCCGCACTTCGGTGTCTTCGGGTTCAAAGCGTGGGTGTCCCGGATAGGAGGATTCAAAGGCCCTGCTGACCAGTTGCTTGAAGCCGGCCCCGAGTGTTGCACCAACAGGAGGCTGCGGCACGTATTCAGGATCGAGGGAGTAAAGCACCTCAGCATGTGCAGCGTCTTCCAACAGGGCACCCTGTGCGGGCGTCGCCGCACCATAGGCCTGCTGGGTGATGCGTAATAGGCCCTCATGCAGGGCTGCTTGTTGGGATTCGAGAATACCGCGTGCTTGTTGCCGATCGACTTCGCTTAGGTGGTTGGCGTGGCTATTCCACCGGTCACCGGTAGCGAGCAACCAGTCGAGGACCACCAGACGACGGAGGTCTCGCATGGAATCGGTAGACAAAAACCGGGGCAGCCACACAACTGTTCGTGATGTAAAGTTGCGGGCTCGCAGGTTTTCAATCCGTTCAATGTCTTCTGCTGCCGTGTGCTGTTGTTCATCAAAGGGATGGTCAATGACGAACCGCCAAGAGCCAGGTCCGGCACGGAAATGATCTTCGCTAAGCCACCCGGGATCACGAACATTGCCGAATACCAGCTCAACTTCGCGTCTGGATCCACGCCAGACAACCGAGTGACGATACACATTCCAGGCGTCCGGCTCTCCCAGCTCGAGGCCCAATCCATCCGCAACAAGTTTACGGACCAACTCGCGCTGTCGGCCAGGATTGTCCTCCCCCTTGGCCTTTTCGACAATTGATTCATAGTCCACGTTGGACAGCTGGACCCGAATGATCGGGTTGAGCGGTTCGGAACCCACATGGATCTCTGGGACTTCTCTGGCCCACGCCTTGACCTTGGCCAGTACAATATTTGCTTCTCCACCAGGAAGCGGGGAGGCAATGGAACCATGGTTGAGCGAGGCGAGCCGTGCCGCTGTCAATGCTTTGAGCGACGGAACATTCGGAGCGACGGCTGAAAGCAACAGCGTCTTCGCGAGCCGGTCGTCGGCACGGAAAGCCGCTGTCGAACGAGAATTACCTTGCAAATCTTGTGCAGCAAGATTGTGGGTGGCAAGTATCTTGGGTAGCAGTTTTTCCTGATACAGCTGGCTTGCAGACCTGAACAGTGCGGCTGCCTGGGCGTCAAGGGCTGCCCCGGCCTGTCCCTTGACGATGTAGTCAAAGCTGTCGCCCACCGGGATCACCTCATCAATGGACATGAGGCTTCGCCGGTCCACCAACATCTGCTGCATTACTTTCAGGGCAGTGCGGTCACGCTGCATGACACTGGATAGCGAGCGCAGGGTCGAGACCAATGCAGGCGCAAACGGATAGGTCAGTCGGAACGCTTTCTCATCCGATCCTCTGTGCTGGTCATCAGAGTTCACACCGTCTAGCAGGACGTCCCACACCTTGGGGTTGCGGTCTAGACGGGTGAACGCATCGTCGACTGCCTGTTTGGCTGAATCATTGACTGGTTGCAGGAGACGCCTGCTGGCAACGAATGGCAGGTTGTCATCACCCAGCTCAATCCGGGCAAAACGCCCTTCTTGGTGACGGAAGGCAGACTCCAATGCTTCTTGCTGGACACCGTTGGCACCGGCATCAGCGAACCACTTTCGCAGGTCCATCTGACGAGCCACGAAGGACACCAACGGCGCGTCCAAGCTCCCATAGGACCCCTCAACCAACTTGGTGAGTTTTTGGGATTCCCTGCGAAAAAATTCGGGCTCATGCATGCCGAACGCCAACCAAAGAACCAGCTCATCAAGGAACAGCACAACTGCGTCATACCCCAAAGATTTCGCATGGGCTGACATAGCTTTCAATCCGGTGTCCAGATCCACATAGTCACCGGATCTAACCAGCGATTTGAAAAAGCTACTGGCCAGGGCGCTGACCAGCGACTGGCGGTCAGTGCTCTGCGCCGGAGCAGAGCGTGCCGCGTGGTAGCGCTCCAGACTCCAGCCGCTGGAGCCAAGCAAGCCAGCGAATTCATCATCCTCGTCAGCACCATCGTCACCGCCCAGGCCCTTAAGGAATAGCGCGTTCCCTACCTGTTCGCGGAGATTCTCAGCATCAGCAAGCAAGGCATCTGACGTAAATAGCGCCGGGAGGACGGCGTCCGGGTGGGCTGCTTGAATGTAGCGCACATAGGCGTCAAAGATGACTTGTTCCATGGACTTGCCGTCCAAGAAATGGAAGGCCAGCGGCAGAATATTCGCGCCACCCAAGACACCGTCGTGACGTGCGACGGTTTCCTGTAGCTCGGCGACAGAACGCGCCCTGGGATCATGTCGCAAGACCGCATGCAGAACAGCCATGAAGTGAGACTTACCTGATCCGAACGAACCCGTCAGGAACGCTCCACGATTAATCCCCGTGCTGAGCGCGTTGGACACCAGACCCAACGCCGAGTCAAAAGCTTCCACCAACGATGGCGTAACGACGTAGTCGTCCAAGGCGTGCCGGGCGCCATCCCCGCTCACTGCGTCGGTCAACCGGAGAACATAGTCTTCGACTCCAGCGCGTTCGGGGATATTGAAAATGTCACGAAGCAAGATGGTCATGCTTTCTCCTTGAGCACGCGGCGGCCGCGCGTAGATACAGTAGGCCTCCAGGCCTTCAAATCATCAGTCGAAAGGTTCAACTGGGTCATACGTTCCTCAAGCTGGGCGGCACAAAAATCTGCCATGCTCATGCCGAATGCAGGATCCATGTCTGAATTCCATTGCTTGACCCAAGGTAAGAGTTCCGCCATACCCGCGACAAGCGGAGTAAGCATTGCATCGTCGATGCCCTCCCCAATGCGCTCATCCATGAGCGTCGCCAGCACCAGAAATTGTTGGGCATGGTCCCAACCGGCCCAACCGAGTAACAATGTCGGGTCAGTGGATCGGCCCGCATCCAAGTAAGAGATAAACCGTTCCTTCTGCAAATCAAGTTTTCCCCGGGCCTGCCACCAAGACGACCTTTGGAAATCCGAAGGCTCATAGGGAGGTGGTGCTGTCGTCCGTCCCACATCTTCACCGTCGTCCTCCTTTTCCTGCAGCGCCCAGATCTCGACCCACGCTTCATGCTTTCGTAATCCCTGCTCGGTCAGCCGCTGGGCCCCCAGGTAAGGTACTGCCTCAACTTCCAACAGCCTCGTCAATGCCCTAGTCACGTCTACATCCAAAGTGCTCTCCCATAGCGCCAGAACACTAACCAAGTCCGGGGTGCGGGAGACAGCGTCGGCGAGTTGAGAAACGCTTCGAGCCAGAGGGCGACCATGCGCATCGAACCAGAACGCTTGGTCTCCCAACTTGTCCAACAGCCAGCTCTCTAAGGCCCGTTTCTGCAGTACTTCCCAAGATTCGCCCGCCCATCGCCGCTTGTAATTGGGGCTCTCTAGTAAGCGCATGTTCGCGTTCCTAGCAATCTCGCCTTTCCGGCGTTGGACGAGGTTTCGGTATTCATCCGGCCATCCACCTGGCAACTCAGTTATTGGCATTGAGCCATTCCTAGAAAACCATTCGGAATCAGGCTGCCCCTCTGCCATCTTGAGAGCTAGGTCCATTTCGAATGCACGTTGACCTAGATTAAGCGCCGGTAGGTCGTCGCCCGTATAGACCAGCCCGTCATCAACTAGCCCAAAGCTCGCATAAACTTCCCAGTCCAGTTCTTCCTGCTCCGAAAGCATTTGCCGAACTATCGACTCATACTCACGCCTGGCAGTCTCAAGCAATGTGGCTGTTGGCTCCTGGGAGGAAACGACAGAACTAGGCATGAGTGATTTCGCAGCACGAGCCAATGACTCAATCTTCACAGCTCTTGCTAGAGGCAGGACCGCGGGCACAGGGATGTCCTTGACATTCGCGCCATTAAACTGGTAAGTACGCATCCAGGATATGCCAGCGGCTCCACCTTTCGGCTGACATTTTTGCTTGAGCCAAAAACACGTTGTGGAGGAGTTAAGAAGGCCAAGTAGGGCAAGCTGATCAGTCTCATTGGATGTGTCAGGCAGCTTGATGATGGGGGCAGTGCGGTTGAAGACCTCTCCGCCGCGGCTCAAAACAAAGTGATTATGAGTGGCCACCTCAGCAAAAGTTATGGCCATATGACTTGTTCCTTTATCCTCCGGAAGCTGATGCCACGCAAGCCAAGACCTGCCTGCCATTCGGTAGGTGTCACCACCGAAGACTGAACGGCTCCACAGTGATGTTCTCAGTGGCCAAAATGTCTTAATTGCCAACCCAAGCACGCTTGATTCATCCATCGATCCTACCGAAGAACTCGGTATGAATGCCGTTTCTGAATAGTCCGCCAACCAGTCCCGAACGGTGGCGCCGCGAGTTGCATTTGAGAGATTTTCAGCGGGGAGACCTATCCTCCGTGCGAAATTATGCGGCATAAAAAACACCTCATCGGCGTGGGAATCACCGAATAATCCCACCCTTTTTGATATCTTTCCTACGCTGGTGATAGATGCCTTCATAAGAACATCCAGGAGTTCTCCGATACCTCCCCCGCTTAGCGACCAGGGATGCTTGGATAAGAGTTCGCGCGGCAAGTCAGCTATTGATATCCAATCATTCTCAAATCCCAAATCAGAAACATGGTCAGCAATTGAAATCCAATATGGACCTAAACCTTCACTCGCATCCGATCTTTGCTCGCGACGCCCCTTACTTAGAACAGCGCGAACTTGAGACCTTACAGGCCGCTGATTTCGACCAATGAGTATTACGGTTGGCGTGCCATCAGAATTGTGTCCGGGAATCCATGCACCTTCTGAATCGATAACATGAGTGAGATCAACCGTTGGCAGAAACTCTTCAATCAGTTTTGAACCCGATTCACGTTTCATGAAAGAGTTCGAAGTAATCTGGCCAACCCACCCAGCTGGTCTCAAGTTTGATTCCGATAGAGCCAGACCGAAAAAGCGTTCCATAAAAGGTACGGTCAGCATTAACTGGCCACCAATAGATCGGTAGAGCTCACGGTACCGCTTCTTGAGAGTCTTGTCTTTCACGGTGATGTAGGGCGGGTTTCCGACGACAAGGTCATACTGGCCAGGCCGTAAAATGCGTTTGAGTTGCTCAAGATCCTCTGTGGCGTAGGCGAAACCTGAAATCTCAGCATCGGCGTCAAAGCCTTCGAACTGAAACTCACGCTGGGCATGGCCATGTAGGAGCGAGTCACCGGCGGCCAAATGGAAACTGAAGTCAGGGGCTCGTTCGAGGTCGAGCTCGCCAGTGGCCTGCAAAGCTGCGATTGTCAATCGAAAACGTGCAACGGCTACCGCAAATGGGTTTAGATCCACCCCGTGAATGCCGTCGAGAGATTTTTGCACTCGCTGCCGAATTTCTAGATTCGGGGCTTTGATACTCCAAGCATCCAAAAGACGCTGGAACCCACCAAGTAGGAAGTGGCCCGAACCACAAGTAGGGTCAATTAGCTTGAACCCCTCAAGAGGACGTTCCGCCAACGCGGGGGAAAGGGTTTGGTCGAGGATGAACTCCTCAACGAACTCGGGAGTTTGGAGGAGCGCGAAGGTCTTCTTTGCATACTCGGAGAGGTCTTGATAAAGGTCCCCAAGAAAGCGTGTGGAAAGCTCTTCGTCCTGGAAGTCATACGCCGGAACTCCAGATTCATCCGTGGCACGCCAAAAATCGAGGATCTCCTTGGCCATCACACCAGACGGCGACACCTGCCACAGCGCTGCGTGTTTGTCCACCAACCCCCTGGTGGCAGGGAACGAATCGAGGTGATTGACTCCTTCCACAATCCATTCTCGCCATGTGTTTTCCGGGTTTGAACGAAAGTAAGCGTTTTCGGCGTCTAACGCTTCTTGGCGCCGCTTACCTGGCCCGGAAATCCAAACTTTGGACAACAGCGCATTGTCCTCGCAGAAGCGAAGAAAAACTGTGGTTAGGACCCATCCCACGGCAGCCTGCGTGACCCGATCATCGCGCCACGCGACCCACGCTGAAGAGGTTCGGTCAGCTTTTAGCGCGGCTGCGTGTTCTGCCTGCCAGCGAGCTTTGCGTTCCGAGTCATCCTCAAGCCTAGTTCGAAGGTCGTCCTCGACCCTGAGCACCAGCTTCTGCAACTTCGGGGTGAGTTCCTTGCCAATGGTCATGCGGTGGCTCCTTCAACGGATGCTGGGTCAAATTCTATGTGCTCATCGATCCAGGTAGTGTCGATGCGAAAGTACTGGTTGGGAGATGTTTGGACTGATATGCCGTCCACTAGCGGGCCCTGGTTTGCCCCAAGTTGAGGAACAAGTACCCAAACGGCTTGGTTGCGACTGGTGGCAAGATCACTCCATTTCCTGATGAGGTCTATGTGTCCGTATCTTGCCAGTGGGGAAGCCTCGACAATTATCACGGGCCTAGATTCGTCGCCATGGTCGTACGTGATAGCGCTGGCAATGGCTGACTCGACAGCAGGCATTGCCAGGTTAATGGCTGCAGCGACACCCCGTGTCGCCCTGTCGTTGTCCGGTAGCGCATCGGCTCGCACCAACGCATCCCATGACGGGAAGCCGTCCTTTTGTGCCAATGATTGTAGTTCATCCAGTAGAAGTGCCGTCACATCTATGCGATGCGCGTTGAAGTCAATTTCCAGTCGGCTGGCCAAATTCTCGGAGCGATCGGCACGCACCCCCAAAGCCACAAAAGAACGCTGAGTGATGCTTTCGCGCAGCCTGCTCTCGGCAGCCGCGCCGGCAAGCATCCCCCCACCGAGATGGGTGGCTGTACCAAATCGTGATGCTGTCGATGAGTTCGCGTCCACGACCGTAGGTGCGCCAAACGTACCGGAGTCAGGATCACGAACAAGGTCTACGTTTGCCTCACGAAGAAGCTCCTGCAGACGCCCAGACGTTGGCAGCGTGGGAACAGCGGGGAAACGGACACTGACCCGATCCACGATTTCACGGGCGGTGAGCCGTTGCGGTCCGGCAACACCACGCAAGCAAATCGCCACAGCTTCCGCTTGGGTTAAGTCCCGTGTGTGAAGTTCGCCGGCACCGGAGGCCGAAGCCCGGCGGGACGTGCCCGCGGCCAAGGACGCCAGCCGTGCCCTTTCCATCAGCAGCAGAACATCCTCAATACCGGCATCACGAACAATTGCCGTCAATTTTGATTCAACGCGGGCCGCGGGCACCACTACTGGCTGTGCTGCGGACGCACCAATGAGGGTGTCAGCCTCCCGCCCCAAGCGCTCAGCTAGATCCAGCAGAGCTGTTTCGCGGGCAATAAGTACCGCGCTGCCGTCTCGACGTCGAAGTTCCAACGGGTCCCCGCCTGCATCTGCTCGCTTTAGCGCGCGCTGGCGGTCAACAATAATCCGAAGGAGCCCGCGGGCCAGACGTTCCATGCGTTCGGTACGTTGCGATGCAACGGCCGTCTCGGCGAGTACAGACTCCGTCAACTCGGCAATAGTCGCAACACCACCCAGTGCAGTCATCCGCTGGTTGACTACCTCAGACAGGTGAGAGAGATAGCCCAGCACCTGAGTGTTCGCAGCCCACGAGGTCTGCAGTTTTCCAACAAGCTGATTGGCACCGGCAGCGGTAACCGGATTAGGAAGGTTCGCCCCAAGCTGGGCCTGCGTTGCGAATGCGTCAACTTCACCGAATGTACCGAGGATCAAACCGGCAACAGATCTCGACTGGACGGCCTTACGCCCGCCGGAGGCTTCCACTAGTTCCTCTGACAGTGCCAGCACCGAAGGCAAGTGCGTCAGTCCAGATGCCGATTCCAACTCTGAATTTGCAAATTTGGTGCGCCAGGCCAGCGCCCGTTTTGACAGCTCACGCTTGGTCGTCAGCGCAACGCCTCGCAGCGCATTGAGCCTGACGGGATCGACCGTCATGAGCTCGCCTACCGTGGTAATCTGCAGCGGCTCAATACCGGATAAGGCTCTTGCTGAAAGCCCTGAGACTTCCAATGGCGTATCAAGCTTGGCGTTTTCAACCAGCTCTTCAGCGTTTTCCGGCGCAGTAGTTGCGTCTGAGGGGAAGGCCAGACGCCACTGCGTCAACATGTCTGCAGCGGTGTCGTAACGGTCCTTGGCGTTACGTGCCAGCGCGGTGTGGAAGAAAGCGGTCAGACGTTGTTGAACGGCTCGATCAAAATCTCCGGGATTGATGGTCAAGTCATCATTCACGGCACTGGGATCAGCTAAGGGATCACCATAGTATGGCGTGTGACCGGCTGCCATTTCGAATAGGACCACGGCGGCCGAGTATCGTTCCGCGGCTGAATCGAACCGACTCCTTACACCGCCCAAGAATGGATCAACGTATGGCGGCGTTCCCGCCGTCAGATCCGAAGCTGCCGCCCTTGAAAGGGAAAAGTCGAACAGCACCAAGTGTTTGCCAGAGCGTTCAGCCCTAACCCCCAAATTGCCAGGCTTAATGTCCCTGTGATCAACACCTGCTTTATCCAATTGGACAAGCGCATCCAGCAGGTCCAATCCCAGCCGCTCCAACAGATCCAGGGAAAGACGTTTCCGCTCCCTCAATAGTTGGCTGAGAGTCTCATCCCCTGCACTTTCAAGTACGAGTGCCGACCGCTCACCAACACTGATAGGACCCTCAACGATCTTAACTAGCCGTGACCCAGATACTGCATGAAGCACCGCAGCCTCGTCTTGGAGCCGGTGTCCGGCTTTTCCGTCCAAGGCAACTTTGAGCACTCGCTGGGCGCCGCCGTCGTGCGTGTCAGTAACAAGCAGCCCAATGGCGGTGGACCCGCGCCCAAGCCTGCGCACAACAGTGAAGCGTCCGTCGGCGAGCGCGGCACCCGGGACCGCGTCTACTGGATCCAGTTCCTCAGCAACGTCCGCGCCAGCACCCGCGGTTGCCAATAGCGCGTCAAGGAACTTGCCAACGTCATCAAAGCGTTCGCTGGGGGCCGGTTTGGTCGCCGTCAGCACCGCGTTGCGAATACTGGGAGAGACCTCTGGCAGATCAAGCGACAGGTCCAGTCCGTGCTGATTGCGCAGCCGCTCCCGCAGAGCCGCAGCAGAGCCAGCTGGCCGTTGGGACGAGAGGATGTAGTAGGAAAGTGCGCCCAGCGCGAAGACATCGACACCGATGCGGTCCGCCGTGCCAGCTTTCCAACGCCCCTCCGGCGCCTCGAAAGCTTCCGTTAGCCAAGCGTCCGCTTGATTCGGGTCTGGCCGAATGTCCAGAAGTGACGTGACTCCATCGCCGGACAATCCGGTAAGAGCCTGATTTGTGGCCAATCCGGCGCTTTGCCAATCACCGATTAGTACCTTGGGCTGGCCATGGACAGTCTTGACCCACACAGCCTTCGGGCCCAATCCCCGGTGGGCGACTTGGTTGCGGTGGGCATAGTCGAGCGCCTCCGCAAGCTGACGAATGATGGACACCCGCTGCTCCAAGGGAACTCCGTTGGACTGCTCCGCGAGCCACAGATCCAGCCGCTGCATGCCGTCAGGGTAGTCATAGACCAGTCCAACACCGAGCTCGGAATCTATGAGGTCCCGAGGGCGAAGAAGTCCATCGTGGGAGAGCCGGCTCATGAGGCGGAACTCATGCTCAGCAATGTTGTAGTTGCGGCTGGCTGTTGACTGCGCGGTGCCCGGAGGGGTGGTTTGGAAGCGGATCCGGACAGCTTCCTGCTTCGCGACCTTGTGGTAACCACGCCAGTCTTGCCAACCCGGCCCCTCGTCTACCGCACCGTCCTCTATGACCCAGGACCCTGCTTCCCGTTCGCGACGTTGAACCAGACCGATGCGAGCCATCAGCTGAACTAGGATTGCTTCCTGGTTTTGGCCAATCGCCCGATCCACGCGCGGCTCTTCGGCAATTAGGTCGCTGATGCCCGGAAGATGGCTCGTAGTTTCAGCCTCGTCGAGTCCGTAAAGTCCCAGGGCAGCAGAAGCTGGCAAGTCGCAGATGAAGTTCGGATGATGCAGGAAAACGGCCTGGTTAACGAACGGAACGATGCTCCGTTCGTCAACGGTGACGCCTTTTTCGGATGCCCAATCTCTTAGGGCATCTTTGAGTTTTGAGGCCAAGTATTGGGCCTTACGGCGCGCAAGCAGCAGCGGCGATGCTTCGGCACGCTTGCCGTCGCGCAGCCACTGGGTATCGCTTCCAGCGAGGCGTCCAGAATAGTATTTGAGTTCCAGAAGGTGGAGACCCCCCCGGCCGAGTAGGAGTGCATCAACCTCGTGCCACCCGCCACGTCCGTCGCGGAACTCGAAGTTACTCCAAACACGGTACGGGCTCTGATCCGGGATCTTGCCTTTGAGGTAGTTGAGGCCCTCTACTTCATGCGGAAATTGTGAATCACTGACATCGATCCAACGGTCTTGTTCCACACCAGCTCCCCTACCAAGACATGCGCCCACAGATCAGGACACTTCCAGTCAACATTACCAACTTTGGGGGCGGTTGAATGGACGCGAGGGCTTCATTCAATGGACTCATTCGTTTGTGAGTCTACTCAATCAAGATTTCTGGTCCCTCCAGACTCCATAACGCGAAATTGGACCCACGATCTCTGGCTCTGGCGTGGCCAGGGATGATGACATTGGCTTCCACGGACCGCTGTTAGCCTTGTGCTCACCAGCCTTCAGAAAGGTCGCCATGCTAGATGATTGGGTCTTCGACCTGCAGGGCAAGGAGATTGTCTTCACAGGCAAGATCGACGACTATATCCGGCCTGAACTCGTCTCAATAGCGAATCGTCTGGGAGCAACCGTAAAACCCGACGTCGGAAACAATACCGATCTACTTGTTCGTGGAGTCAGCACACAGTGGAAGTATGGCAACTATGGCACTAGAGAAGCCCAAGTTGCCCGGATGCAACGAACTGGGCATCGCATCGTAATCGTTGACGCGGCAGGGTTCCTTGGTCTTCGGAGCTGCTTTCCAGCACCAACGATTCAACCACACATTCCCAAGATCACGGCTCGCCAGCCGGCTTCGCAAGGCGGAGTACTCGGCGCACCGTACAGGTCCGGTCAATTCGCCAATCCTGTGCAATTGTTGGGCGAATTCTCCAGGGATCCAGATGCTGTAGACAGGGGGCTGCGGGCCCACTCGGCCACGCAAGATGCACTCGCCCAGCACCTCAAGTCAATCGGATGCATGCCACTCTCACCGTTCGACTCGGATTGCAATTTTGATTTGGCTTGGAATTCTCAAGACGACTCATCCAGCGTTGCTGAAATCAAAAGTCTAACTCTGGCCAACGAGATTTCTCAGGTTCGTCATGGGCTAGGCCAAGTACTCGACTACGGCCACCGCCTCCGCAGCCGGGGCTTCAGCCCGCGACTATATCTGGTTCTCGAGAAACGCCCACTGAAGTCTTTCCATTGGTCCGGGCTCTGCACGAGCCAGGGCGTGACGCTGGTATTTGCGCCGAACTTTGAGTCTGTTACTTAGGAATGCCGTTACCGGAACAAGCCGCGAGCAGGAACACCTACAGCGTCAGGACGATATCCAACAGTTGTTGGCGCACTTCAACCGCTGGGCGTGTCAGATCGACGGTAGCGAGCGTCATCTTATGGTCAGACAGCTGAAAGGATTCCCGGATCGATTCCCCTGTTGCGGGGTATATGAGCATCCCTTCGGACAATGCCGAGAACAGGTCCGACTCACTCTCCTGCGTCCGAACGTAGGTGTAAAGCTGGTAGAGATGACCGCTTTTGAATGTCTCCTTGCCGTATTTTCCTTCGGCAAGGATCGATGTAAATTTCGTGTCAATGACAATCCGTCGGTTGTCCTTTGCATTTTCAAGAATGATGTCCGTTTTCATCCGAGGCATTAGGGCCAGTGCACCGTCCGTGGCATCTGCCGCATCCCACGCCAGCTGGCGCCCTCGAGATACACGCCAACCTTCTCGGCCCAACGTGGCGGCGTAAAGTCCGCCAACAGCTGCCTCGAACAATGCCCGGAACTCGTGGATTTTCAAGAACCTCCGTGTATTCCCCTGTGGCGCAGCTGTGTCTGCGGGGAGGTCCAGGGTCAATGCCAGCCGGGCGGCCTGGATCATGCGTCGATCTTGGCTGTCATTGCGCGTCAGTCGGATATGGAGAGCTTTGGCGTCCCGGACCGAGTAACTAGAGGAGACACCCATCCGCTCCAATGCTCGAGACTGACCGCGGCATTCGGACGCCAGTTGCTTCGAAGCCACCAACGGGGACAAAACCTTCAGTGCAGTCAAGACCATCCTGTTACGGGGGGAATCTATGGTGAGCTCATCAAAGCGGCATGCAATCTGCCCCTGCCGGAGGAGTTGGTGGGAAGCTGTTCGCAGGACATCGATCCGACCCCGAACGCGGCGCAAGTCTCGGGCTGTCATGGAGAAAATAGGTGTGAGTGGCCTCCGGATTCGATCACCGACGCTGGCCACCAGGATTTCCGCCAACAAGTCAGGCAGAAGCTCGGGGTATTGTTCGACTCCGTCGAGAGACTCTGCCCCGGCTTCATAGAACTTCGACGCGTATAGCATCAGCAGCCACAGGTTTCCTATGGGAATCTCGGTTTTCCCCGAAATGACCACCATGGTTCCTGAAGCGGTCTCGTTTGGTATCAACTGAGCAGTTCCTGGCACAAGGAATGAGCCTTCTCGGGATTGTCAAACCAGTATTCATCCAGCGTTGGCCCGATCTCAGTCGCTACCACCGCCTCGAACCAATTCCTAAATGAATTAATCTCCGACGTCGGCGTGATGAAGCTGTGTCCGAGCATGAACTGGGTACCCAAGTTCGGATCATCCGAGATGGTTTGGTTGAGGGACGCGAACCGGAGCTGAATATCTTTCAACTCCGACATTGAGACGTTGAAATTGGAATGAACCCAATCTGCCCAACGGTCATTGACAGCCGGCTCCAAGGAAACGAACCCGAACCGTCTGCGGAAAGCCAGATCCATAATCGCCAGTGAACGGTCGGCGAGATTCATCGTGCCAATGATATACAAGTTAGACGGGACATGGACTGTTTCATCCGACGAACGCGGGTAAGCCAGATGCAGAGCCTCACGCGGAGATCGCTTCCCAGCTTCAATCAGTGTCAGAAGCTCGCCAAATATTTGGACAGGATTTCCCCGGTTAATTTCCTCAATGAGAAGGACATGCGGGACATCCGGAGCGGCGTTGGCCCGTTCAACCATTTCAAGGAAGGGCCCATCGACGAGGGCAAGCTGCCCCTCTGGGCCAGGACGCCAACCTCGGACGAAATCTTCATAGGAGGCATTCGGGTGGAATTGAACGGCACGGATTGCCGAGCGCAAGTCTTTGGTTCCGATCAGGGCATGAGCAAGTCGGCGGGCCAGCCAAGTCTTTCCCGTTCCGGGCGGGCCCTGCAAGATCAGGTTCTTCTTGTTGCGCCAACGATCCAGCATCTCTTGAAGCTCTGTAGGCAGGAGGAAGCACCCATCTTCCACAATGTCATCAACATTGTAGGTAGCCAAGGGAACGACCGATGCCTGCTCCACAATTTCCTCATCCAGGGAGCCAGTTGTCGACTCTGCCGGTGAAGCGCCCGGAGTAAGGAAAGCTGTCCAAGATAGCTCAGGAAATGAATGCACCGCATACTCAGCGTCGTCGAACTTGGCTGACAGCAAGTCAATAGTTGCCAGATACTTGGGTCCGTCAGCATTCTGCAGATTTCCATCCAACATCAGCTCAGACTTCAAATAGCTGCGCGATTGCCCGTCCAAGGGAAGGAAATGCCACGGGCGGCTCCAGAACAAGCCCATGCTGAGCTTCGTCTTTACTTGAGGCAGGACTCGTGCAGCGTCATACGCCTCCACAAATTTAATTCGCTCATGCTCGTCGGGATTTTTAGCCAAATCCAGCGCGGCCTCGAAAACATTCCACAGCGTCTCAATGTCGTCGCGGCCTTGATCACTTGAATACTGGAAGAACCAGGAATTCATGTTGTTAACGAGGGGAATTCCATCAAAACTAACCGGCGCTGGCGTTGATACTCCCAATGCTTTGGCCCAGTCGCCAGCTAGTGCAGTCCTCTTGAGTGAAGTGATCCCTCGGTTAAACGTTGCAAGGACAGTGAAAGGACAGATATCGGTCAGCGACTGTGAAGCGCCTTCGGAATTTTTATCCGTCAAGTAACTCAGTACGCCATGCTTCTGCTGGAGGTCACTCAAGATCTCGAGAAGCGCGGTTCGATTGTCCTTAAACTTCAAGAGTTCAGTAGCGAATTCTTCATAAAAAGTGGTCCACGCGAAGTCATACTTCAACGTCAAATCGGCATCACCAAATCGTGCTGACCACGCAGGGTCATTTCTAAATCTGTCTAGGTGCTGAGGTTCATTCTGGAAAGCGAACCGGATTAGGCCTTCGCTTAGCCAGTTTTTTGGCTTCACCTGCCAAATGGTTGACCTGCCAGTGTAGAAATACCACTCTCGAGGAGCATCGAGCGGCTCCCAGTCGACATCCACGAAGTGCCCGTCCCCGTGGTTACGAGTGACGGTTCCTACTGCCTTGATGGCCATTGTCGAGACCAAATTTTCGTGATTGTCAAAGGGCAGATCGCGTTTGCGGACGTAGGTGGATTTGATCGCAATCTTATCTCCGGCCTGCATTGACTTGACGGTGTCGAGGAGCTGGTCATCAAACCCGTTTTCCCAGACCCCGTCAGCCAGGAACCGCTCGGTTTGATCTTGAGGATTTCTGTCATTGAAATAAGCACCAACAAACCAATAGTTTCCCTGTACCTGCGAACCCACATCAACCATGTCTAGTCATTCCCTCACCGAGTTCCCATAACCGCACCTGCGGTGTCAAGATCATTGAATCACGCCTGACCCACAAAGTTCCCAAGGCACCAACTGTCCAGCAGGCTGCGCCAGTCGAGCTACGAATCTGATTGAATTGGCCAGCGATCAATTCTGCCTCCGTTGACCATGTCGCACCAGACCATCGAGACGCCGCCCTCAACCGCGTTGACCAACCAGATTCAAATATGTCGATGAAGCAGCCACGGCCAATCGACTACACCAAATCGCTATGGCGAGAAGATACAGTACTTCCGGCCGCTGGCCTTGCCCCGCCTACAGCCATTCCCCGGAGCCAAAGAAGTGGTTCAAAAATTCCGTCAAAATTCCGTCACACGTCTGGCATCCAAGGCCCTCCCCGTCGATTCCGGACCCGACGGCCACTCACGCGGTAAAGCCGCTCCGTCACCATGAACTGGTATGGATACGAATGTTTGCCCTGAGTGTGGGTCCTCCTTTGACCCGGCGCGAGCCACCCAGCTGTACTGCTCCCCCAAGTGTTCGCGACGCCGTCGAGACCGCGCATGGCATATGCGCCATCGGGCAAGCTCCCAAAGAATGCTGCGGTCACAACTGGCGGACACTGCCGCCGAAGGCCGCGCCCGGCTGGAGGCCGCCAAGGAGAAGTGTCGCCGCCAGCTGTCCGCGGCGGAAGCGAAAGCAAGGAGAGAAATCGAAATCCAAGCCGCCCGCCATGAGCGTGAAACGGAAGACCTCCGTACCAGGCTCCGAGATTTGGCAACGATCAATGTCGACATCGCCTGCGAAATACCCGAGCTGAAGGCACAGGTCACCGAGCTCCAGCTCGAGAACGCACGCTTGTTCCATGGCCAGAGCGCGGACACCCGCGAACTCATGCAAATTGCCGGCCGGCTTTTCGAGCTGTCAACCAGGCTCGGCCTCCCCCTCGACAGGGCAACCAGGGAAATCTTCGCCCGCCGCGGCTGGCGGACCAACACGCTCGTCCCCGATCAATGACAGTCTCCCTCTCACGGCTCACCGCCAGCACCGGTTTGAATTACCTGCTCAAGACCACCATGCAGGACGACCTCCTCGTGCCCGTGGCGGACGCCACCAGCTACTACGTCAAGGCCGGAACCCCACAAGGCCGCTGGCTCGGCCACGGGCTCTCCGGCATCAACCGCCAGCCACACGGACCCGTCACGGTCCCGGACGCCAAATCCGTCTTCTCCCACGCCCAGAATCCCGACACGCAGGCCATCCTCGGGCGACCCCACGGCCAGACCACCATCGCTTCCCGCAACGGTGAGGAGCAACAGCGCCACGCCGTCGCCGGGTTCGACCTCACCTTCAGCGTCCCCAAATCTGTCTCCGTGCTCTGGGCCATCGCTGACAAAGACGTTCAACAACAAGTTCTCGACGCCCACCACCGCGCCGTCAACATCGTCCTCGAATGGCTTGAGGACCAGGCGATCCACACACGGACCGGACGCAACGGCGTCGCCCGCGTCGGCACCGAGGGAGCCATAGCCGCAGCCTTCGACCACTGGGAATCCCGCGCCGGCGACCCCCAGCTCCACACCCACCTGGTCATCGCCAACCGCGTCCAACGCGCCAGCGACAGCGCCTGGGCAACCATCGACTCCCGCACCCTGTACAAGTCCATCGTGGCGGCCAGCGAACACTACAACGGTCTCCTGTTCGACGAACTCCAGCGCATCCTTGGCGCCGAAGCGGACTTCCGCACTCCCACCACGGCGCAACGAAACCCCAGTCACGAACTCATCGGCATCAACGATCAACTGCTAAGGGAATTCTCCAACCGCAGCAGGCTCATCGACGTCGAGGCCGGCAGACTGATCCGGGCTTGGGCACAGGAGCATGGCAAACACCCCTCCGCCACGACCGTCATCAAACTCCGCCAGATCGCCACACTTGCCACCCGCCAGGCGAAAAGCGAGACCGCTAGGCCACTCAACGAACTCCGTGCCGGGTGGCAAAACCGCGCCCGGGACCTGGGCCAGACACCAAAAGCCGTTCTCGATGCCACCATTCACCGCTCCCTGCGGCGGGCCATCCGGGCGTCAGACGTCTCCCCCGAATGGATCGATGCCGCCGCAACAGTCACCCGTGACGGCGTCGCCCGGCGCCGGGCCACCTGGAACCGGTGGAACCTCCTCGCCGAAGCGGAACGCACCTGCGCCGACATCCGCTGCCATTCCCCAGCCGACCGCCGCGCCATGGTCGACGCCGTCACCAGCGCCGTCGAAAACAAGTCGGTCCCGCTCAACAACGCCCGTTACCGGCTCCCCCTCGACGCCCGCGAGGACCTCGCGTTCGCCGGCCACAGCGTCTTCGACTTCCCTGGGGCGCGCCTGTACACCGACGCCGGCACGCTCGCCAACGAACGCTTCATCATGCACGCAAGGAACGACGGCGGCGGCCCGGCCATCGCTGTAACCGAAGCTTCCAGCCACCTCGCCGAGTACGGGCGCCGCGCCAGCTGCGAACTCGCCCCAGACCAGCGCACCGCAGCAGAGACCGTCCTGACAAGCGGCAACCGGCTGGACGCCGTTGTCGGCCCCGCCGGATCCGGCAAGACCACAACGATGGCAGCCATCAAGGCCGCCTGGGAACGCACCCACGGCGAGGGAAGCGTCGTCGGACTTGCGCCCGCAGCAGCCAGCGCCGAGGTCCTAGCCAGAGAGCTCGGCATTACTGCTGAAAACGTCGCCAAATGGCTCTACGAAAGCGTAGGGCAAGGCGCCTATCAACGCGCCGAACGCTTCCGCGGACTGGAACAGTCGCCCCCACGATCGAGAAGCCTGGCGAACAAGTACTTGGCCAGCCTCTCCCTCCAACAGGCCCAATGGCAGCTCAGGAAGAACCAGCTCATCATCATCGACGAAGCCTCCATGGTCTCCACCATCCAGCTCACAGGGCTCGTCCACCAGGCAGCACAAGCAGGGGCGAAACTGCTGCTGGTGGGCGACCCGGCCCAACTCGACGCCATCGACGCCGGCGGCATTCTCGGCTGGCTCCACCGCGAGGGCAAGGCAGTAGAGCTGACCAGCATCCACCGCTTCACCCACGACTGGGAAGGTCCCGCCTCGCTTCAACTCCGCGACGGCAACATTGACGCCGTCGACCAGTACACAGCCAACGGCCGCATCGAGCACGGCGAGTTCACCGCCATGGTCGAAGACGCCTACCAGCACTGGGCCGCGGACCAACACAACGGCAAGTCCTCCATCCTCATCGCCCCGGACAACGACACCGTCACCACGCTGAACGAGCGCGCCCATGCCGACCTGGTCGCCTCCGGACACGTCGATGCAGAGCACACGGTGGCACTCAGCGACAGCCTGACAGCCGGCCGCGGCGACACCATCATCGCCCGCAAGAACAACCGCCGCCTGACCGACAGCAACGGCGACTACCTGCGCAACGGCACTCTCTTGCGGATCACAAAACGCCCACACCGCGACGGTTCGGTGGCCGCGCAGCGCTTGGACACCGGCGCCACGGTTCGACTCGATCCGCGATACCTCATCGAATCGGCCGAACTCGGATACGCCACCACCGCCCACCGATCCCAGGGCATCACCGTGGACACCAGCCACACCGTCCTCACCCAGGGCCGCCTGACCCGCGAACTTTTCTATGTCGGGATGACCCGCGGCCGTGCCAGCAACACCGCATACGTATGCGAATCCAAGCCTGCCGCGAACGAACCTTCCATGACTGGTGCGACCGCCAGCTGGTGCTCAATCCTGGGCGAGGTCTTGGCGTCCGCAGGAGCCGAACGAACCGCCCATGAAGTCCGCGCCGCCGAAATTGCCAAGGCTGACACCCTCGAGCGGCTCGCCGCCGAATATGACTACCTGGCCCAGCTCGCCGCATCCGAGCACCTGTCCACGGCCATTGCCAAGGTGATGCCCGACGCCGTTTCGCACCTTCATGAGTCACCCTCCTGGGGTGCCGGCGTAGCCGTCTGGCGGCGCGCACTTTTCACCGATCCGGGCGCCGCGCACCACGTGCTGAGCTGCGCCTTGCGCCACCCCGGCGACGCACAGGACCACATGGCGGTCATTCACGCACGCCTGCGCCGGGTCGCCGGAAACGGCATTCACCAATCGGGGAATGCTCTGTCCGAGGTTCTCAGCACCGAGCGCGCGGACCTGCGAGAGATGATCGAACAAGTCAGGTCCCGGACCGTCACGCGCCGCGATGACGTCGCCAAGAGGGCCCTGACGTCCAAACCCTCATGGGTGCAGGCGTTGCAGGCCATGGCGGGACCCGAGGTCGACGCTCAACGCTGGGTCGCCGTCGTCGGCGAAATTGCCGCCTACCGGGACCGGTGGGGCATCGAGGGGCGCGCTGATCCGTTGGGTCCGGTTCCTGCCAGCTATGACTGGGAACAAACGCGGGACCGTGACGAACTGCAGCTTCAGATCCAGTCCATGCTGCAGTCCGCCGCGCTCTCCGCCGAGGAGAGTCAGGCGGCGATACCCGCGTCGATTGTGCACAAGCCCCTTATCGATGTCGGGCCCTCGCTCTAAACTAAGTCTCGAAAGGAAGGGTGGTGGTGGTCATGAACCCCATGATCAAACCTGCAATCGTCTCGGCACCACTCCTCGGGTGGAGCATCCTGGCTTTCCCCTGCACGCTCTTTCTCATTCCGGCAACCATCGCGAACTGGCCCGCACCTGCGTGGATGGTTGCCACGGCCGTAGCCTTGCTCATCATTACGGCACTGCTGGTCCTACGCTGGTCTGCCAAAGTCCGCCGGGCCCGGCGTTGGACCGAGAATGCGCAACGCCTTTGGCAGGCTTTTGAAGCGGCCCGCCACACGGGCGCGACGACGACGGAAGTGACGGTTCTCAGCGTCGAGGAAGTGCAGCCGACAGGCGCCTGGGTCACCATCAACTGGGACCAATTCGGATACCGCCAGCCAGCATGGATTGAAGGCGCCGGCGGGACGTATTGGCCTGAATCCGTCTTGCTTATTTCGCCCGATCCGAACCAGGTCCACATCGGCCAGCCCTGGCCTCCGACTTATCGGATCGCAGAAGGCGACTGCCGGGCTGTGGCTCCGTCGGCTAGACGATGAGAGAATTCAATGTGAAACCAAGAACGCCAGTACAAACGTGGCGACAGCAGCCGATGCTCTCACAGTTGCACCCATCTTTATATCAGGCGACATAGCACTTGGGTAACCGAAGTCATAGGGGCACATTTTCGCATTCCCAAGAAACACCAAGAAAAACTCACTGGAAGACTTTTGATTAATACTACAAGTCCCAGATTAAGCGGTCCGACCCGAACAGCGGGACAGTAGTCTTATAGCAATAAGACAACACGATCCAAACGCTGCCTAGACGCCTATCGTAGAAGTTGGCGAGAATAAAAATATAAAAAAGCATATTAATATTAGTAAAAACGATATCCAAGAGGCGAGGCTAATATTGCAAATATTGAATTTATGATACTGGCCAGGCGTTAATCTACCGAGCCATACGTAGGAAATCAGTACCAAACAGAAGAATATCAGTGTCAGAAGCGCATTCGTAGTTGCGGAATAGTGTTGAACGAATATCAATAGAGCTGGCCATGCTGATAGCAGAGCTATCGGCAACCGCACGCGATCACTGTCTCGGGTAGTTCGCCTAATTATTTCATCTCGTTTCAAGTGGATGGACTCAGTTCCGGGGCGCCTCTCTTTACTAGCTTCACTCTCGAAGTATTGCGCTTGTTTCAAAGATATTCCGGACTGGAGAAAAGATCCTACCATCAGAATTATCATGCTTGGCGTCAGAGCAACAGCCGGGATCCAATTAAGCGTCATTTGATGCGACCCCTATTGAATCGCAAAGCTGTCTTCACCATGATACAGACGTGACGCGCGCACCATGGATCCATTTAACGCCGAAAATTCACAGAAATCAGCCTCAATAAAAGCATTGTCGCATCCCGCAAAATTATGGACTTCATTGGGATTCAACTCCAAACCGCTCGAGAAGGGTGGGCGCGTCGAACTCATGCACGTCAAGATGCAATCTAATCGCCATTTTGCGTTGTCCTGCGACGACAGATATGCAACATGATTTGGCGGGCTAAGCGAAGAAGTAAGGTCGACCTTAAGACGAACACTCATATCATTTCTAATAGAGATGCTATGAATTCGCTCCGAAGCACCGCCAGTGGAGGATTTTTCAAACCATATCTCAACTCTAACGTCCGGAAGATCTCGAATAATGAGCTTAACTTTGCGTTTATTCAAAATCACAATATTGCTCCTCAAATTCTGATCCACAAATGGCTATCAACGAGGATACCACTCCGTAGCGGGTAATTCGGCATCTACCACGTCCGAACTGTAGGCCAGCCTAGCGTTTCTGTATTTCCAAGCTACCTCTGGTCTGACATGAAAGAAGTTTTCGAGAATTTCGCTCCTAAGTTTACACAAATTTGACGACGCCGAAGCCTCTAAGAATTCGATTTTGAATTGAGTATCCCGAACTGGGCTTGGATAAATAAGTGATATCTCAGGGAATGCTCGGGTTGGTCTAGCAAACTTCCTTGCGTCTCTTCGCCATACAAACGTAAAATCCTTGAATGGAATTCTGACATAGGCAATCGATTTTCCGGATAAATTATCCTTCCTTGACTCGACACTTATAAAGTTTAAAACTTCAACAGCTGTACCAGTTCCTTCTTCTTCTTCATATCCATCAGGATTCTCGATTTCAATATCACGAATTTTGATTAATGACTCATTATCGATTGGAAGACGTCGCAAAGGCAGCAAGTCAACTATCTCGTTTATAGCCTTCTGAGAGGACCAAAGGATCGACGCTACGCCAAGGTCCACTTCAACTTGAAAATATTCGCCATTTTCAAAAGACAGCAGTCGACCTGAGCTCGTCTCGTTTCCATACGATCCAACATTTTGATTCATTTGAATCCCCGTGAATAACTAATAAATTTTCGAACACATTGAACTTTATCAAATCTAGCAAGATTGAAGCGATCTAATCTTCGCCGACCGGTCTTCCTCTCACCGTTTACTTGCCTGACGCCCTTCGTAGCCGGACTTGATATTTATGTGGAATTTTTTCTGGAAATCCATATCTTTTATTCAAGTTATACCGCTGGCTACGTTGGGTCAAGACCCCGTTTGAACCTTCTTGACGTTGGTGACCGTGAACCGAACCATCCACTCGGCCAGCTTCCTGTAGAGTCTCGGCGCCTCCCCTGCAACGCGCACCGGGACGGTTCATGATTGAGAGCCGGTGTCCTTTTGAGCACATGCAGATGTCAGCCGAGAAGTACGGTAGCCGTGTAGCCTCAGAGTGGTACCTCCGCATTGATGACTTAAGCGCCATGACTATGGCGCGCATACTTGGTCCATCGATTGCGACGTTGCGCAGATCCATGTCCACAGAGCCAAGGCTCCAACCTAGGTTGCTTGTCGTAGCCAGGAACCTATGAATTTGTAGCAAGCCGGATGCCCGGGAGCGGTGGTTCTATTCGGCTCCAGTCGGCAACGCTGCGTCATGCGTAGAGGGGACGGTCAGCTGCGTGCAGTTCGCGTCAGATGACCAGGCAGCAGATTTGTGTCTGCCGATAGTCGATGACCAGACAAACTTCAAGTCAGTCGATCGCCCGTGCCTGTGTTGCCGTCGATCGACGTGTTGGCATTCTCAATTCATTACCTGATGTCCCGTACGAAGCCATCGACGCTGACTGCGGGGAGAGTCTTCCACCCGACTCTGCCTGACCTGTGACGTCCAGAATGCACTTGGACGCCGACGTCACCCTGGCAAGAACTGATTTGGCGATGTCGGAACGGGACAGAAGCTTACAACCCGCTGCGGATTGAAGGATTGAATCCGCCTCGGCAACCAGAACGGCATCTGCCCAACCGGCCAGGTAGCTGGATGATTGTGGACCTCGGTCAATCCCGTGAGCCCTCATAACGGTGTAGGCGATCGATTCCGCTTCCACTTCGGCGAGACCTCGATGCTCTGCACTGCTTCCGTAAAGCATGCCCAGCGCATCATCGGGCCCATGGAGCATGGCGTGTCCGAGCTCGTGGGCAAGGACAGCAAGTCGTTCCTCGGCATCGAGCCATTCACCGATGCTAATAATACGGTTGCCGAAGTTCGTGTAGCCACTGGCCAGCGAATGCTGATTCGAGGAGACGTCGACATTGAATCCGCGGCGCTCAGCGAGCAGCACCAACGATGCCCACAAGTCCTCACACGCCGCAGCCGACATAGTGGCCAGCACGTTGTCTTGGCGAGGCACCAATAGAGGCTCGCCCTCTGTTTGGGAAACGTCAAAGACAGCCTGGCCGCGCCAGCCGATTATTCGGGATCGCTTGGCGTCGTCGGCCTCGACAGCAACGGCAACCGCCAGCGGGTTCTTGGGATCGACAATTTCCGGCTCGGCCCTGGCTGTCCTTGGCGCAATCACCCAGAGTGCGTGTTCGCCCTTGAGCACGTAGCGCCCATGGCGTTCCCATTCCTTGTAGCCGGCCACCAGCGTTGGTGGCTCCTTGCCGCGTTCCTGCATCTGGACCATCAGCATTGCGGCGTTGCCGCCGGAGTATCGCCAAAGGGTGGCCGAGTTGTCGAGTAGTTTCTGCCATCGCCAAGGCTCGTTGACAGCATCCTCCAGCAGATCAACGAGTCCTCGCGTCAGGGCGGCAACGCGCTCTTCGGGTGCAGGGTGGCTTGGCGGCGGCGCTGGCTGCCGTTCTACCGGGCCGGACTCGGAGACCGTGTCGTATTCCAACGAATCGGCACTCATTGCCGCCACCTCCGCCATGTTCTGTGTTCACGAGCTGTTCGCTCCGCATACCTGTTCATGGTTCCCGCGGTCCTGTACAGCGTGAATTACGCCGGTGCGCCTGGATCATGCCCCATGCTCGAAGATCCCGGGCCGCCGGGAGGGAGGACACGGCGCACAGTGGCCCTGTGCGCCTGCAGCCCGACGCAGCCGGCGGTGCGGGTGTGGTCGCGCATCCGCTCGATGCTCGACGTCATCCGTTCGTGAAACGTAATGGGACCAAAACCGCCGTCGTCTTCCGTGTAGGAAGCCTGCTCGGCACGCTGGAGCCCATACAGTTCGGCGACCATGTCGCTGTGTTTCCACCAACAGTCGGGAATCACGGAGGTTGGTAGGTGGTACGTGTCCACGAGCCACTGGACCCACTCTCCGAGATGCTTCCAGACGGTCTCCGCCGTTCGGGGGTCCATGTCCCGCCAGCGGTAGGTCATCGGTATCCGTTTGGACCGCTTGCCCTCGGCGGAGCCAAACAGCATCGCGGCAAATTCGTCTTCCGCTCCCCCGCCGACCGTGTATTCAAATGAGTCTTCCTCGTCCATTGCGTTTTCCTGTCACTCTTCCGGTTGGGTCCTGATATTGGCTTCCTGGCGTATCCGGTGGCCCGTGGCGAGTTCCATTTCGGTCTCTGCCTTGGACAGGCCCAGCTGGCCTGCATCCTTGCGTTTGTGCCACTCGCGCAGGTCAAGCAGGATGGGCCGGGTCCGCCGTCCCAGCATGATGGCAGTTCCCACGGGCAGCCTGCGGATCTCGTGCAAGGGAATTACCGGCGTCTCGCGGACCTGCTCGCCGTGTTGGCTGCCCTGCGAAGACCAGGACCGGGTGTTGACCGTGGTGCTGCGCTCGCCAATGAGTCCTGCCAGGGCTCGGAGGTCGCGTTCGTCGGAGCCGCCGCCGAAGATCACCTTGACGATCGCTGCGTCCCAGATGGTGGCGGCCTCGTCGATCGACCAGCCGGACCGCGCCTGGGACAGGGACTGCAGGACGACGATGGTGGAGATGCCGATCCCGCCGCCGTCGGACAGCACAACCGGTAGCCCGGGCCACGGGGAGAGGTTCGCGATCTCGTCCAGGATCAGCGACAAAGGCGGATCAAGACGGCCCCCGGGCGCCACGAAGGCCATCTCCCGGGCTGCGTGGTCGATGTCGTCGATCAAGGCGGAAAGGTACGGACCGGCGGCGGCTGCACCGGACTTCGTGCCGATCAAATACAACGTGCCACGCTGGCGTATGAAGGCCTTGGGATCAAATTGTTCAGCTTCGCCGCGAGGATCCAGGGCGGCCAAAACGGTCGGCGACGTAAGAGGTGCGACGGCTGCACTGACGCCGATCCACGAATTGGAGGTGTTGCGTGGGTCGTCGTCGATGATGCCTATCAGGTCCGCCTGCCACCCGAGTGCCGCCTCGGGTCTGCCAAGGATTTCCAGCGCCTCCTTTGCCAGTACCGGGCTGGACGACCAGCGCCGGAACCCGCGCACGCCGTCACCCGAGAGAGCCGCGGCATGGAGAAGGCATTGGAGGACGATGACGGCGCGTTTCTGCCATGCCGCGTTCTCGCCTTTGAACTCTGTATCTGCCGTGATGACAAGAGCCCGCCGTGTAGCAATGTCAGCATCCTCGCAGCCGCGAACCGGCGACCACCGGAGAGTTGTGGGCAGCCCCGACATCCCTTGGGGATCAAACACCGTCACAGGCCGGCCGCCGGACGCCCGTGCCTTCATCGTTACGACCAAGTTGTCCGCCCGGGTCGACGTCGTGACAACAGCCCCGGGCGCGTCGAGGATGGCGTTGATGATCAGGTACAGTCCCTTGCCGGATCGCGGGGCTCCCTGGATGACCATGGATTCTTCCGTTGACACGTGGACGGTGACCCCGCGTGACCTGCCAACGGTCCATGAGACTTCCTCCACCCGCGGCTTGTCGAGCCCTGGCCGAGTGAACTTGCCTCGCCGGACCGCGGCCCGGGATCCAAAGTCCCGGACGATCTCCGCGCGCCGAGCCACACCTTCGCGACTCAGGATGTCCTTGCGCAGCCACGAACCCGACTGCCGCCAAATCCGCCACGCGAAGTAGCCGGCTGCCCCGATCACCGCCAAACCTGCGAGCACGGGCCCGATGAGCAGCCAAACGTTACCGGTTCCCGCCCTGCAGGAAGGCGGCGCGGCAATTATCCAGTTCATGTGCCCGGTGAACAGCCCGATGCCGGCGGCCGGGCTGAACGTCCAGGGTGCAGCGGCGTGACAGCCCCACTGCACAACTGTGGCCGCCGCCACCTGGACGAGAAGACAGAATCCCAGATACAACGCGACGGCAATGAGAGCTGCGTTGAGCATCGGGTTGCCGTCATCCAATCGGCGGGGCATCAGCGCATCCCTTCATCGGTGCCGAATACCGACAGCTCGTCGGTGGTGATCCGGTTCGCGACAATGAAGGACCTGTTGCCCACCTTCCACAGCCCCATGCCCTTGGGCAGGTTCTCAACGTGCTCGCACTCGGCTTCGGTCAGCCCCAGCGCTTCCTTCGTCAACCGCATGGCGTCATGCTTTTGCCGGTAGATGATGCGGGTGTCGGCCTCCGTGAGCAGGCCCAGCGCTTTCTGCCGAAGCCCACTGGTGCCGTCCCCGATCTCGTTGAGGTCCGCCACCTTGTGCATGATGAGCAGGTTGGCGATCCCGTAGGTCCGCGCAAGCCGCCACTGCTCGCTCATCTTGGCCAGCATGTACGGGTCGGCGAGCATGCGCCAGCCTTCGTCGTACACCACGATCCGCTTGGCGCCGTCGGGGTTGGTCACGGCGGCTTCGAGCCAGGTTGCCCCGCAGGCGGCCGCCAGCGACAATGCCTGCTCGGATGCCCCGATCAGGGCTGAGGTGTCCATGACCATGATCGGGGCATCGGCGTCAAAGGCCACAGTCGACGGTGCATCAAACATTCCTTCGAGGTCTCCCGCCACGGTGCGGCGCAGTGAATGCCCGACGCCGGTTCCCCCGTCCCGTCCGACCAGCGCCACGGTCTCGTGGCTGGGATTGAGCAGGTGGTCCAGCACCATGGGGAGTGTTGGTGTGCTGTTGGCGGCCACGGCGTCCGTGAGCGCCATGTCAAGGGCTGTGTGTTCCACGGGGCTCATGGGCTGTCCCTGGCGCATCAGGGAAACCAATGCCACCAATAAGTGCCGCCGCCGTTGCCGGACGACCGCCGCCCATTGCTCGTCGGAAACTGACCTGGAACGGGGGCCGGCATCGAGGGGGTTCACCCTTGCCGGTTTGCCCGGCCCGACTGAAATGACCTTGCCACCCAGTGCCTTGGCGACGGGGACCCACTCTCCCTTGGGGTCGGACGCCACTGCGGCCTTGCGTCCCAGTGTGACCGACCGGGCGACCAGCGACTTCCCGCACATGGATTTGCCCGTACCCACCGTTCCGATGACCACAATGGACGGGCCGCTGATCACGCCCTTGTCATAGAGAATCCACGGATCGTAGGAGAACGCGCCGGCGCCGAACACGTCGGTGCCGATGTAGGTTCCCTCATGGCCAAGGCCGGATTCCGTCAAGAAAGGGTAGGCGGCGGCGAAGGTCATGGTCGAGGCCCGGTGCGGTGCCGGCCGGAGCCGGTGCGGCCCTCTCAAGGATGCGGTCTCGCGACTTCCCCAGTCCCCCTGCGAGCGCGATGGCGATTCATTCTCTGAAGGATGGGCACGCCTGTCCCAGGGTGCGCGCTTGGGCGAGGCGGCCTCGGAACGTTCGCTCCGGCGTCGTGCATCCCGGTCAAAACGCGACTCCCCTGACGGTGTCAAGCTGACGCGGTCTGCGTGCTTGCTCATTTCAGTCCCCTTCCGAGGGGCAGGGCTCCCGCGACGAACGCGGGCCATTGCTGGCCGGCGAGGAGCCGGAGCTCGACGAAGGCGCCGGCGGCTGCTGATTCCAGTTCTTGCCTGTACCGGGCCAGGCCGTCCAGGGTCTCCGCGGTGATGGTGACGTAGGCGGCTGGGCGGACGTCACCGTGGCCGGCGACGATCTCATCCTCGCGCTGGGCCACTTCCTCTTCCTCGGCCCGCTGCTCCCGGGTCAGGGGCCTGTCGAACCGGGCATTGACTCGCCTGCGGGTGTCGTGGGCTTCGTGGGCGGATCGGATGTCCCGCAGGGCCTGGTCGGTGGGAATGGCACGGATGACTTCCGTGACTGTGTGCCGGAAGTCGCCCACGTACACCAGCGGGTGCATGAAACCGGGGAACACCTTCTGCCGCGGCCACTCGGCGATCCAGAATGTCTGGTGAAACCCGGAGTCGGTGCGCAGGTATGTCCAATGTTCCTCCACGGCCATGGGCCCGCCGTTAATGGTCACCGCCTGCTGCCTGCCAGCGCAGACGGCGGCCAGCCGAGGGACGGCTTCCGGGTCGAAGGCGCCGCGTATGACAGCGATGAGCTTGTTCTCGGCAAGCCACTCGTCCACGGCGACGCCATGGGTCTTCAGCCCAGTCGTGATTGCGTCGACTTCCGATCGGACCACGTGTTCCAGTCCGGCTGCCGCGCCGCCTGCGTCGCGGATCCGCCGCCGGGCCTTGGCCGTGTCGATGACCAGGCAGACGAGCAGTTCGTGGCTCATGGCCGCCCCGGCCGCCGCGATCAGGTCCAGGTACGACTTGTCGCCCCAGTTGACCTCGTCAATGCGTGCTGGAGACTTGGTTCTGTCGTAGAAGTCGCGTAGCGCCGTGGAGGGATAGGGAACCGTGTAGTCCTGCACGGCAATCCTGGCTACGGCAGGGCGCTGTGCCATCGCCGTCTGCACCCTCGACCACGCCTGGACAGCGTAGGCCTTGTCGTCATCATCCAGCAGTGCGAAGGACGTAGTGCTGCAGCGCAGGATGGCCACGGCCTCGTGGCCTTGCTGGTCGACGACGTATGCAGCGCCGTCCCGCGTCTGGCGCAGTTCCAAGGTCCCGAGTCCGCCCGGCAGCGCCAGTTGACCCGCAGCCCTCGGTTGCTCCGGCTTGACCAGGTATTTGGTCTGCCCCGTCTGCTGGCGCCACAGAAACACGGTGGCGGCGTAGGCCCACAGAGGATACGGGATCCTCGAGTATTGGAGGACGCCGAACAGGACCAGCCCAAGCCACAGCGGCGACGTGACGATGAGCGCCGGCGGCCCTCCAACGGCTGAAGCAACCGTCGCGGCGAGTACACCTCCCGCCACCAGTGTCAGCTGGTACCACCGCAAACCCATGAACAAGCCATGCCGTTCATACCGGGGAAACTTCACCGGCTGCAGGCTGCGCGTATTTTCAGACATCTTTATCCCTTTCCGGGTTCATATTCTGCTGCCGTGGAACTGGCGGGGGCTGTGGCATGGGTGGCGGAGGCGCCGGCGCGGGAGGAGGCGCCTTCGTGGGAACCTGCTGCTGTGCTCCAGGCCCGGGTTCATGCGGTCGCAGCCGTTGCCCGGGGTCTGTTGGCGCGCCGGACGAGCCGGGGCCCGGTTGCCTGTTGCCAACGTTCGACGGCGGTGCGCCCGGGTCGCGGTGCGGCGTCCCCGCCCGCTTGACGTACGGCTGGCCGTACGTCTTGGTTTCGGACCCCGGCATTTGGTTCGACGCGCTGGAAGCAGACTGGCCGGCTTCGTGCTTCACGGTCTGCCGGCCCGGCTCGCTCTCCACGGGGACATTGACCCTCGGCTCGGGTGACGACTGGATCGGAGCCGGCCCCTTGGATCCGATGCTGGCCAGCGACAGCCCGCCGCCCATCTGCCTGCCGACCTGCCGGGCCGCGAAACCGCTGCTGCGCGTCAGGATGTGCCCGCCGCCAGCCACCTGGGCGGCGGCGGCAAGTTCGCCGCCGGCGAAGCTGACCAGGCGCAATGCCATCAGAGGCGCGGCGCAGGCCAGTGCCATGCCAACGGCGCCGGAAGCCAGCCCGGCAAACGACGTCGAATTGGCAAACAGCTTGACCGCAACCGCCAGGACGGTGGCAGCGAGAGGTTTGGCGATGAGAAGCGCGACGACGGTCTCGCACCAGCGCCGCGTCCACGACTTGGTCCGCTCCCATGGAATCAACATGATGGCAACCGGCGCCGTGGCCGCCAGGATGAGCAGCGCGAAGGACCTGAAGATCATCGAACACATCAAGATGAAGGCCATGGCCCAAACAACCGCCACCGCGACGACCGTCACGATCACGGGGCCGGCCACACCGGCGTCGCCGGGACTCACCATGGACACCAGGTCCCACTGCCGGCCGGAACCTGCTGGGGCGCGTTCAAAGCCGAAAAGGCGCATGAACACGAGGTACGGATCGGAGCCCAGGGTTGCCAACAATGCACTCGACGCCGAATCTGTGAACTGCGTCAGCTTTTGCATCAATCTGACGGCCCCGAAGACCACAGGCACGGCAATGCCACCGGCGATCAGTGCTCGGCCAATGCGGCGCGGTTGCTGGCTGATCATGCCGCCGAGCAGTTGGAGGATCATGGCCACCACCAGCGGCGTCATCATCACGACGATCCACCAATTCGTCATCCCGCTGACGATTGTCCAATCCGAGGGGCCGATGTCAGAAACGCCGAACGCCCCGGAGATGAACGACCACATCCAAGACGCCATGTTGGCCAGGATGCTGGCAAACATGTCAGTGATCGTCTGTGTGACCGTATCCTGCGTCTGCGATATCAGTCCACACCCGGGCGGCCACCACCCACCGGCAGAGCATTTGACCATGGGCAGCATCGCGGTGGCCTAGAAGCCGAGGTGAAAGGCTGTCTGCGACCAGAGGATGTAGCCGTTGATGCCGCCAAGTATGGCAGCAACCGGGCCAGTCCAGAGAAGGATCATGCCGCCGCCCGATGCCAATCGCGAGGACTGGCTCAGCTTGCCTGCCAACAGCATGGCGGCACCGAGTATGGCCACAATGGCGATGATGATGAAGGCGCCGACCAGAATTCCGCCGCCGATCTCCTTCAGCGACTCAAGGAAGGGAAAACTTGTATTGGGTGTGATGCCGGGATCGACCGGCGCGGCCAGGAACATGGTGAACTCCTATCAAGACCTGCCCACATTTGCGGGAAGGGTTCACCTGTTCATGGTTCCGAGAGAGTTATACGACGTGAGGAAGCACGAGGAGGAGCCATTGGCTTCGGCCTTGTTGACTATGAGACACCGACCAGGCTTGCGGATAGCGGTCCCGAGGCAGGCGCCGGATCTGTGCGACATGTGGATGTTGAAGGCCCGAATTGCAGCACGGATCGGACGCCCGGACCTAGACCCCCGACCGCTGGACTATGACATATTCTCTTGACGAACCTGAGAGAAGGGGGGACAGTGGCGTTTATGGGTGACGATCGAGTTCCGGGTCAGGATGAACCAGTCCTGCAAACTTTTGAATGCCCTATTTGTGCCCTCCGGGCATCGGCAGAAGGCCAAGCACCGCTATGTCCAAGGGACCGCGTCAAAATGCTGCCCGCCGCTGCGGTTTAGCATCCGTATGACTGCCTAGTTCTCCTGTCAATCTCCCTGAGTATGCCGCAGTATGCCTCCGCACTGGCAATTGCAGCTTGATAGCCGGCTAGTCCTAACACGACGAAGATCCCCGATGTGATCGCGATAGCCCACCAATCCGAAACCTTTCCAATAAGCATCAGTGGCGTAAGGACAGCGAGGAATCCGCCAATAAAGACGAACATCGCGTACATGTCGAGTCGGGTTCTGTAGTGGTCGTGATCACGCTGCAGTCGGCCCGGCAATAGATGCTTTCTCCGCACGACTAAGCCCTCGAGATCGCCGTCGGCGGTGTCCAACGTGTCCTCCGTTGACCGTAGAATATTTCCCAGTTTTGTCGGCATCATTCGACGCGGTTCCGGATAGCGCTGCTCTTCCTTGATCAATAAGTCAATCTTTGCGAGTCGCCAAGGATCACAGAAAGTACGCCAGCTAGCGAATTTCAAGATCTTTTGGTCTTTGCTCGAGAGCTTCTCACCTTGGACGTCCGGTTCGCTTCCAAGGCCGGCCTCGATTCCGAGGGCATCCTGCTCGAACCTTACGACAACGAATCTGGACCAGCCAGCTTCCAACATTCTCGGCCGAGCGATACCAAAGGCCCTTTCGGTTTCCTGCCGACGACGTCGACTGAGGTTGGTCTGCCTGCGCAAATGTCGTCTTATGAGCAGTTCACGGCAAAGAGCCACCAGGCCGCTCCCCCGCCAGTATCCTTCTAGGGCACGGATGGCAATGAACGAAAAGGCCTGCGTGATCATTGTGGCGACCAGCAGCAGCGGGATCACCAGCACCAGAAATCCCCAGCGGTCTGCAGCGATTCCGCTAACTGCCGCCGCTAAATCTACGCGGCCATGCGAACGAAACCAGACAAGTAGGGTGACCGAAGCGGCCAGAAGGCCTGCCGGAAGCCAGGCGCTCATGCTCAGCTGCTCCAAGACACGGACAATAAAGGCCGAGAGTCCGCCGCCGCTTGACCCTGACGTATCTGTCGCGGCCTTTTCCTCAGCGTCGCTAGCATCCATACCTAAGTGTGCACCGCGCATCTTGGCAGAGATCGTTGACTCGCCGATCATGACTTAGTTCACGATGCCTAGCCCTGCGGCAGCTTGCCTCGTCAACGTTTGCAACGGAACGAGGGGTGCTATGTGCCGTTTGCTCAAATTCACGATTGTTCGACCCCCCAAACCACGGGAGTCTGCTGAACGCGTCCAGAGTGGGCCGGGCCATAGCTGACGCCCATGGCTCGCGAACGGAAGGCGGAATGTCCTGCTGCGTTCAAATGCAACATAGCAGACGCACCTCGATCAACTCATCCGACATTCCGCTCAATGCTCAGCTACTCATGGCCAATCAGATCGAAGTATTTGGTTCCGGAATTCCACGCCACAGGATGCAGGATCGTCCCCACGGCCGGGTTCAAAGCGCTGAACATCATGCCGTTGCCCGCGTAGATCCCCACGTGACCCCAGTGGTTCGGTCCGTCCGGATTCTGCACAACAAGATCGCCGGGAAGCGGCTTGGACGTGGGTCTGCCAGCGGCCCACTGCTCCGTTCGCGGCAGGTGAATGCCGACCTGCTCGTAGACCCATTGAACGTATCCGGAGCAGTCCCATGCCTTGAAGGCCGTCCCGCCCCAGACGTAAGTCCCACCGACGCCCTCTTCGGCATAGTTGATGATTTCGCGGCGCAGCTGACTCAAATTGACCGGGAGAGTCACCGCCTCCTTAGCGCCGGTGCCGTCCGGGCACGTCTGCAATTCTGAACTGCTCTTGAGCGCGGTCAAGATGGCGTGCGCCTCTGGTTCCCACTGCGCATAGAGCTCTGGAAAGGCCGCCCCTTGGACGGCCTGAGCGGCGTTTCCCTTGGGCATGGATTCCCAGCCGGGAATGTCGAGCAGTCCGGGCGGCGAACCGTGATTCGGTCCAGAGCGTCCGCCATAAAATGCTTCGGCGTCGTATCGGCCATCCATCAATTCGGCCACACTGCCCCAGCCTGCCGACGGCCGCTGCTGGGCGGTACCCAACGAGTCGTGGTCGGCGCCAACACCATCATGTGGATACCCCAGGGAGGCCGGGACGGATGCATTGGCGAGCACTCTCAGGCCTGATTCCTGCAGGGACATCATGAGAGCAATCTCCAGGGCAGCATCCGGAGCGCCCATGTTCTTGCCGACCCCGATGTACAAGCGTGCCACCGCAACCTGGGCCGCACTGAGGACAGTGGGCGGGTCCGATGCCTTTACTACCGACAACCCGGTCCCAGCTGGCATAGCGGTGTCCGCAACCGTCGACGCGGTGGTGAGGCACGCCGTCGTACTTCCCTGCGCGGAAGTCGTTGCCGCCAGCGCCAGTCCGCCGCACATGGCCATAACCAGCACAGGCACCACGAAGCAGGCAACGCTGGTCACCAGGCGCAGCAACGCCCGGCGCTTGGCCACCGCGAGCAGCAGCGCCGGGACGGCCATTAGTACACGATCCTGCTGGCCGAGGCGTAGAAGCCGACCATGGCGCAGCGATCCACAGGAGCAGTGGCGGCCGGCGGACAGTTGACCATGACACTGACCGGCGTGGTGTAGGAATTGGTCCCGCCAGTCTGATGCTCGGCCACTTTAAGCGTGAACGTGCAGACATGCAGGCCGTCCCACGGCGCAGGGTTCTGCTGCACTTGGGCCAGCTGCCCGTCGCAGGCTGCCTTGGAAACGGACGCCGTGCGATACGCGTGCGTGCCCGACAGCGAAGAAAATGAGGCAGCCGTAACGCCTGTGGCCTGGAATTCCTGGGCCATGACGGTCAGCGGATTCGACCCGTCGGGAAGCACAGACCACCATGAACGCAGCCGCTCATATACCTCGGAGTAAGTCTGCGAGCGCGCATCCCATGTATAGATGGCCCGCGCTGCAGCCTCCGCCAACGTGCCGTAGTTTGAGGTCTTTGGTTCCCCCGGTGCCAGAACGGGCGCCGGCTGGGGAGGAGGAGGAACGACGGCGGCTGCGTCAGTGGCCTGTGGCGTCGCCGAGGTTGAGGTCATCGAGGCCGACGGACCCGACTGCGGGTGCACGGGCGGCCGCGCTGCCAGGACGGCTGCTACTGCGACTGACACGGCGATCCCCGCCAGCAAGGCCAGCCAGAGACGGCGGCGTCGCGCCAAACCGCGGAGCAGGCCGACAATCACGTACATAGGTAACCCCTTTCACCCTGTTCATGGTTTCCCCGGGCCATTACGACGTGAGCGCGCTGCTCCCGAACACGAACGCTTCGCACTCGACCTTTTCCTTGGTGTGGCCGGCCGCAGCACGTTCGAGAATTTCCAGGGCGGCGAAATACATCCTGCGGGCGGGCCCGATCCTGCTTTCGAGGTACCTCCAGCTGGCGCCGGTTTCTTCCGCCAAGCCCATGAGTGCATCTGTCCTCTCACCTTCACAAACGCCAGTGAGAACGAGCCTCTCGGCAACAACTTGTAGGAGTGGGCTGGGCAGGCAACACACGGCCGTCGCGATCGTGGTCGGTGAATCACAAAGCGTGCTGGGTTCAACTTCGAGCGCAGCCTTCACAGTGAAAGCCATTTGACGCACAATGCTCACCGCTTCCCAGCGCTTGCGCTCGTCCCAGCCCGTGGAGTGGGCTTCGTGCCGTTGCCTTGGCGCCGTCAGGCACTCGACGGCCCAGTTCCACTTCTTGGCGGAAACATGCTTCCGAACCGCTGCGATGATCTCCTCAGCCCACTCGTGTTCAGCAACCTGCTCCATGCTTTCGGTTGCCGCAAAATCAACGGGCGACACCATGGACCCGTCCGGATCTGAGATCAGGGGCAACCAGGGGTGGGCCAGCACCCGGCGAATGTGGTCTGCGCACAGGTGCACCGCAATTCCCTGGACCCATCCGCCAAAGGTGGTTTCGGGCAAAAGCCGGTACTGCTGCTTGACCAGTCCTTCCCACGCGGCAACCCGGACGTCCTGCATGACGTCCTCGATGTCGTCGAGCCGGCTAAGCCGAAGCAGCCTGGCCCGTACGTAGGGGCGGGTGTTTTCGACGGCGCTCATGAGCTGGTCGATCGGGATGTCGGGTGCCGGACGACGTTCCAGCGTCGAATCGATGCTGAGGTGGTTTGTGTGGTCTGTTTCTTTGGACTTGAGGCCCATCATGTTCACCGATTTCATGCCTGTGGTGATTATCGACGAGCGGCGTCGCTCCTGGCGCCGTTGTGGGAGCTTCCGCCCATCGCAATATGTCCCCGGCGGAAGCGAGCCGGTGTCCCCCAGCTCTGAAGCGAACCCCCAGGGAATCTGGTCGGCTGCCTCGGCATGTTGTTATGCTTCCAGTGTTAGAGCGAACTAAATTATTGTCAAGATAGTCGCGTCCTATTGTGGACAACTATGGTGCAGAATGGTGCCATGCCACATATCACGCAGCCGGAAGACGCCGAGTGGTCCGCGGAGATCGAGGCCGCTGTCACCACCTTCGGCAACAGGGCGCGCAATGAGATCCTGCGCTACTTGGCGCACCATGGGCCTGCAACGCGTGGCGATATCGTGGCAGCCGTGAGCTCGGAAGCGCCCAGCGTTGCCAAGCACCTCCTGGTTCTGGAGGAAGCCGGGGTGATCAAGGCAGACGTCGAGCCCGGTCACAGGCACGGAAGGGCGCCTCGCTACTCAACCAACAAGGCGCGCATCAGGGAGCTGATGGCAGCCCACCGCCGCTATCTTCTTGACTTGTAGCCGTTTGCTGTTCCCCGGCAGGATGGCCACTGATGTCCTTGTTGAGGTATTCCGTAATCACCCGAAGTGTTTCGGGCGACACCTCCCCCAGTGCACGGGCGGCGAATGACTTTACCTTGGCAGCCCTCAATGCCTTGAGGAATTCAAGGCGAGAGTCTATGAGTTCGGGCAGTTCCGGTCCCTGGTTTCCCAGCAAGTAGTCCGGATCCACGCCAAAGACCTCGCTGATCGCCGCCAACAGCTGGGGATCCGACACCAGCCGGCCGGTGCCGTCCTTCATGTATGACCAGCGGGCCCGGGAAAGACCCACCCCGCGATCGGCCAGTTCCTTTTTTAGTTCCAGAAAGGTCAGCGGCGCACCACGCTCTTCAGCAGCGACGTCGAGCAGGAGGTTGAGACGCCGAGCTAGAATTTGCTGGGCGGACGGGGTGGATTCCGCCCCGTTCTCGTTGTCTGGCAATTCCGGCTCCCCACGGTGACGGCCCGGCGCCGCCGCTGGATGGGCGCGCCCTTACTGCACCCCAGTATTCCGTGAGGCCGAAGCCATCGCAATACGCCGCTCGAGTGCATCGTCTACGGCGGTCATCAGCACCAGCTCGGCGTTGACGCTGCCGGCCCACGGTCTCAGTCCGGCGGCGCAGACATAGGCAGCCAGACCGTCGATGTCCAGGGCCCGCGCAGCATCAAGGTGATAGGAAACCTCCCTGGTGACTTCGGCAAGAGCCCGAAGAAATTGGATCTCATCTTCGTCACTGCGGCGCCAGTACCGCTCCATACTCATCATCGCGGCCGCCCGGCGAAATGCTTTGACCTGAGGATGCTCGTCCATGGCAGGTTCCCTCCAGAGTGACCGCGTACCAGCCGTCGAAGTTCTCGCAGCCGGCCCCTTACCAGTACATAGTTCGTCGCAGCTCTTCCAACGTGAGTGATATGGGCGTACATTGAGCCATTGGACATGTCCACGTCGTTTACGGCTGAGGGCGCAGGGAAGGGTGGCTCCCATCATGTCGAGAATATTGTTCACATCCGCCAGTGCGAGGCTGCTTCACATGCTGGCTGCCAACGGGCCGCAGGACGTTCCTGCCATCTGCCAGGGCCTCAATCTCAGTCCGTCCCACGTTCGGCACCAGCTCAAGGCCCTAAGCCGCGGCGGATTCGTCGCCATTGCCTGTACGCCGGCGCTTGGAACTCGACCGAAATATGCGGTTAATGCTCGCCAAGTCAACATGGGGCTGTCCGAACTACTGGTCGACTTCGGCGTGACCCCGGAGTAGTGTCCGCCATCACTCGGCGCCGAGGCAACTTCGAACGACGACATCGCTGATCCAGCCACTCTGATGACCTTTATGAACAACTCCCCGAAATGTAGGCATGAAGCCTTCCAAACGGACTTACGATTGGAAGCAGCTCCCAAAACAGGGTCCGGGCGGCGAACGCCGGCCGGCCATTGGTCTCAATTTTGGAGGTGGCCGGTGCATTCGAGTCGCATGGAGAGTTTGCGCGCCCAGCAAAGTGCATCGCTCGAGGACTGGGAGCTTACGTTCCGGCGAATGGTCATGTTCGACCTTGCAAAGGACATGGAGCTCGGCAACTTCCTCTCCTACTATCGAAACTTCGCAATACCCCATCTCGCTGAAACCTTGGTTGGAAATGGGGAAATCGTCGAGCGCCCCATGAAGCGTTCCTACGACACCGCAATTGTCATTTACGAGCTCATCGCCAACGGCCTTGACACGCCCCGCGGGCAGGAAATGATCGCACTCCTCAACCGGGTGCACAGATACGTCCCAGGCACGCCGGAGGACTATCGCTACGTTCTACTGACGCTGCTGGTAGTCCCCATCCGCTGGGCCAGGGCCCATGGCTGGCGTCCACCAACCCATGCCGAAGAGACTGCCGCGACCCGCTTTTTCGCAGAGCTCGGCCAGCGGATGCACATTGTCCAGCTTCCCGAGACCTTCGACGAGGCCGCCGCCATCCTGGATGATTACGAGTCAGCACACGTCAGGCCAAGCCCGGACGGCCTCAAGCTAATGGACTCAACCATGCAAGTCCTCGAAGACACGCTGCCACGACCGGTACGGCCGTTCACACGGACAGTGCTCAGCGCCATGTTCGACGACGACAGGCTCACGGATGCGCTTGGCCTGCCGCGCCGGCGCCGTTGGTCCCGCATCCTGCTCAACAGGGCATTGGCCTTGCGGAACCTGCTGGTCCGGGGAAAGCCACTTGCAGACGAGCCGCGGTTCTCGCCGGGACGGCCCGTGAGCTCGATTTATCCCAACGGCTATATCCTTGCCGACGTCGGCCCCGTCAATGTCATGCATCCTTCGGATCACGGCCACTAATGGGCACCCGCGAAGCCTATGTGGCGGTCCAGGCGGCTGAACAAGGAATCAAACTGCCTCGACATCTCACCGTGGAATCGCTCCGGGACTACCTGTCCGCTGAGCGGAACCGCGAGATCGTCATCGACGAACTGGTCGGGCTGTCCGGCGCCGACGTGTGTGGCATGTGGCTTCCGAAGGAGGACAGGGACGTCATCCTGCACGCCCCAACCCGTTCGCCCTTGCACCGCGAACACATTGTCCTCCACGAATTCGGCCACATGATCCTCAAACACGACCTCACGGCAATCCCCGTGGAACCCAGTCCGGGGTTGATCTCCGGCATGGGCCTGACGACAATGTGCCGGGTATTTCTGAGGACGAGCTTCTCCGTGGAGTCGGAGCTGGCGGCCGAATTGTTCGCCGACCGACTTGCTGTACGAATCATGAAGTCCGGGCACACCTTGGCGCCTGAACACCTTGCGTTCGGTGAGGTTTTCGGCTGATGCAGTACCTCGCGGCGGTCATCCTTTGGACCCTTGCAATCTTCAAGCTGCCGAAGGCCAAGGACATTCACAGCCGCCATGTTTTCTGGGCCGTCTTTTTTGCTGCAGTGGCCTGCACTTTGTACATCCCCGCCGTCTACTCCGCTGTCGACGCCGTGCTCGGCGGCCACAATTTAACGAAGCTTGCCACCCTGATCGCCGTGATGCTTGGATTCTGGCAATTCCGGACCTCGATCCTGGTGGCTGTCTCCACCGATCCGCGCAGTTGCCGGCGGAAGGTAGCCATCGGCCGCTGGGTCATGGCGACGACCGGTGCAACCGCAGTCGTGGGGTTCCTGGCCAGCAATCCAGGGGTGACCAATGCCAATCTCCAGCCCGCCTATGCCGGCGAGCCTGGGATGAAGTTGTTTCTCCTTTCGGGGTCCGCGTTCCTCGTCTGGGCATGCATGGACCTCATGGTCACCTGCCTGCGATCGCTGCGTCATTTGCGGTCCACCTCTTTCCGCGTCGGGTTTCTGCTGATCGCAGTCGGGTGCGCCGCCTCAACCCTTGCCATTACTGACCGCGTACTTTATGGATCCATCAGCCACGGCCTTCACCCGGCGACAGGCTTCACGAGATTCCTTGATTCCATCTACTGGACCTTCGAGGCATTGGCAGTCCTGTGCATCGGCTTCGGCTTGATTTTTCCTTCATTGAGGCGCCCAGTTAATGCCTTCCACCAGAATGTGGAAGCCAGGGCGTTGCTCATCAAACTCAGGCCAGCATGGAAACGCGCCACTGCCGCCCACCAAGAAGTCATCCTCCGCCCGTCACCGTTTGAGGTCCTCACGCCACTCAGGCCGAATGCACGATTGCACCTTCACCGAAGGTTCATCGAAATCAGAGACGGTGAAATGCGCTCCGGCCAGTCCGCCGTCGGGTTGGCAACGGACAACGCCCTGCTCGACCGCGCCGAGGCACTTCTCAGCAGGCGCTGACGCCGCTGGCCCTCCCCACCTACAAAAGAGCCTGGGCTGCCATCCACTCACGTCGTTTGACGTATTTCAAACCATGAACAGTCAAGGAGCTGCGGCTCATGACTCGTTTTGGTCGGAGGAATTGTGGAACGGCTCAGAATCAAGACGCCGGGCGACTTCATCAGTCTGATGGGGCACAGCCTCGGATACTGGCCCAAGGAAAGCTTGGTTTGCGTCGCGCTGGATGGCCGCCGAATCGGGGGGACGTTACGGGTCAACCTCCCCTCAGAGCAGGTCGACACCGCGCGCTATGTCGACCGCATTGTCCGCTACATAGCGAATGACAGGGAGGCGACCGGCGTCGTCTTCGGCATTTTCACGCACGCGCCATGGAACCCCGGGGATCCCCGCCCCTACGAGGCGGTCATGGAACGCCTCACAGGCGAGCTGTCCCAACAGGAAGTCATCCTGCGCGACGGATGGCTCGTAGGTGAGGACACCTTCACCAACTACCTGCGGATGACCACAGACCCCGTCACGACATATCCTCTGGACGGAATCGCTGGCAGTCAGCTCAACGCCGAGCTCGTCTTCCGTGGATCCAGCATTGCGGCTGACCCCGGCTTCCACGTCCCCGTTCTCGCCCAACGCGACATCCACGAGGAAATCATCAAGCATTGCGGGCGGATCGAGGCCATGAGCCCGTCCGCCGCCATAGTCAAGGCACGGACACTTTGGGGCAGCCTTCTCGACAGCACCGAATTGCCCAGCGATGACGAGGCAGCCGAACTGCTCGCCGACTTCAAGTTCGTCTCCGTCCGGGACCGGCTCATCGGGGACATACCAGGTCTCAACGAAAAGTTGGGCGACCTGCTCTTGGCCCAAACCAATCGGGCGCCGCACTGGCACCGCGTGGACCGCGCAACCGACCTTCTGTTGCACCTGTACAGCCGCGCTGACAAGACTGACGCCGCGCCTGTTCTCACGAGTTTGGGAGTCATCCAATGGTGGGAAGGCCGTGGATCCCGCGCTCACGAGTGCTTCCAACGCGCTCTTGAAGCAGACCCTGACTATCGACTCGCACAACTGAGCGACCAAATGCTGGACGCCGGCATCGTCGCCCCGTGGGCCATGGATCGCAACGCCGCCTACCAGCCACCCATGAACCGCAGTCCCCGAATCGAGGGCCTAGGCATGGAGTAGCCCGGATCGAAAAGGAATCCCGCCAGCCATGCTGTGCCGACCGCAGAACACCATGAACTGATACCTAGCGCAAGTAAGGGGAGTCCAATGACTCAGCAGCTTAACCCCACCATCCACGTCGAATACGTCGACGAGTGGCTGACACCCAAAGAGATCTGCACTCTGCTGCAAATTCCCGAGCAAACCTTCTATCAGTGGCGGGCCAAGGGCGTCGGTCCACATGCCTACCGAATCGGCCGGCATCTCCGCATCAGCCGCGCAGACTTCGAGGCCTGGCTCTCGCTCCGGTCGGATCCGTAAATCCTTCAGAACCGGCGGAATCAGCATGGCCAGACCGCCCATCCCCTTGGGGAACTGGGGTGTTATTCGAACGAAACGGATGACACCCCATTCTTGGCGCGCCCGCGCCTACTACCGCGACATGGACGGCGTGCTGAGGCTGGTCGAAGCACGCGGCCCATCTTCGGCGGCAGCCCAGCGCAACATCCAAGTGAAGTTGAAGGAACGCCAAACGCCCCGGTACGGGATCGTGACGGCGAAGGACAGGATCAACACGCTCATTGACGTGTTCCTGGTTGAGATGGAAGCCTCCGACAAGGCGGACCGCACGAAAGACAAATACTCATACTGCGTGAAGAAATACATCAAACCTGCCCTCGGGTCGGTTCGCATCAGCGAAGTCACCTCCGGAGTCGTTGACCATTTCATCCGCACCCTCGTCTCGGACGTTGGCTCTTCCACCGCCAGGTCTTGTGGTGCCGTGCTGTCGTGGATGTTCAAGGTTGCGCTCCGCCACGATGCAGTCACCGTCAATCCCGTCGTCGGCGTTTCAATCCCCAAGAACTCGACAGCAAAACCCAAGGCGCTCAACATGGAGCAGTACCGGGATCTCCGCGCCAAGCTCATTGCTTGGGAGCAGGCACCTACCCTCGGCAGGCCACGCACCCAGGAACTCCATGAAATCGCAGACTTCCTCGTTGGCACGGGGCTCCGTCCCGGCGAACTCCTCGCGCTCCACTGGAAAGAAATCGATTTGGAATCTGAGCCGCCTACGGCGTCAATCAATGCCACCATCATCAGGACCACCCGCGGCGGCGTGCGGATCCAGGACCATCCGAAATCCAGACACGGCGTCCGCCGCCTGACGCTCCCCGCCTTCCTGGTTGTCGAACTTCGCAAGAGGCGCCAACACCAGGAAACTGCCAGTTCGCCGAATCCAACGAACCTAGTCTTTCCCTCATCCACCGGCACCATCTGCGACGCAAACAACGTGGGCAAGGTCTGGCGCAAGGCTGCGGACAGCATCGGCTACAACTGGGTAACCTTCAGGACCCTTAGGAAGTCAAACGCAACGGTCGTCGCCCGAACGATGGGCGCCGAGGCAGCCGCGTACCAGCTCGGGCACTCCAAAATTGCCATGACACAGGAGCACTACATCGAGGAGTACAAGGAAGCCCTAGACACTCGCGCGGTTCTCGATGGCTTCGTCACATTGCCAGACGGCGATGCGGTAACGCCCCCGTCACCAGACAAGGCGGAAGCCCCCGAAGAAGAGGATGACTGCTGAATCCTTCTGACGTCGGCTTCCCCCCAGACCCTCAACGAAGGATGGCAAATAGCCGCATTCGACGGGCCCTCAACAGCTTCAGGAGGACCATATTTAATGAGTTTTTAATGAGTTAAGTCGAAAACGGCCCCGATTCGGGGCCATTCACACATCCATGAACCGCTAGATTCCGGGCTTTCTGGGCCCCCTGTCGGATTCGAACCGACGACCCCCGCTTTACAAGAGCGGTGCTCTGGCCAGCTGAGCTAAGGAGGCAGGCGCACTCAAGCGCTAGACAAGGCTACCGTAGGAGGCCGAAGAAAATGAAAACCGGCCCCGGCGCCAAACACTCAAAGCAGCCGGGCCGGCCCCATCAAATCCGGCTACTTCCTGGCGGCCAGGATCCCGTTGATGAACGTTGAGAAGTCCTGCACCTTTTTCGGGTCCCACTGCTTGCCGTCAACGAACAGCGTGGGCGTGGCGTTGATGCCAGCGGCCGCGCCGAGGGCGCCGGTATAGGCCACAAACGGGCGGTACGTCTTCGCGTCAACACAGCTGGTGATGCTGGCCGCGCCGGCCTCCGTGGCCAGCTTCTCAAGCGTCGCGTTGTCCAGCCCCTTGCTGTTTTCCGCCGGCTGGTTGGCGTACAGGGAGTCCAGGTAGGCCTTGAACTTGTCCGGGGACTGGTCCACCACGCAGGCGGCCGCCGCGGCCGAACGCGAGGAGTAGTTGGTGCCGGAGGAGAACCTGTCCAGGAACGGCAGCGGCCGGTACTCCACGGTGATCTTGCCTTCATTGCGCAGCGTGTCCAGGCCCGCCCCAAAGGTCTTTTCAAAGTTGTTGCACGCCGGGCACATGAAGTCCAGGTACATCACCACCTGCGCGGGCTTGCCGGACGCGGACGCCTTGATGCCGATCGTGGCGGGATCCGCCACGGCCGTGGCGGCCGCCGTCGGCTGCGCCGGGACTTTGCTGGTGTCCACGGTCTTCTCCGTGGTGGCGGGCGGAACCACCGCCCCGTTCTTGCCCACCGTGACGCCGCCGTACGCGTTCGCATTGGCCGGCACCGGCCCGGAGGAGGCGATGGGCTCGTTTCCCTTCTGCGTCTGGATGACCACCAGCGCAATGATGACCACAATGGCCACCGCCGCGGCCAGCACGCCGCCGCGGATCAGCCAGCTGTTGCGCTTTTCCTTCTTCAGTTGCGCCTCGCGAATAAGCCGCGCCTTTTCCCGCGCCTGCGCGGTGCGTTCTGCCTTGGTCATCCGTGGTTCATTCGTGGGGCTCATAATTCCTCAGGTGTGTGGGCGCAACAAAGGGTCGCGCATCGGCAACTAAACACCAATCCTAGGCGGCAAAGCTTGGAGAATCCTCCCCGCCGGCCACCCGGACCTTCGCGGCCCGTTCCCCAACAGCTAAGCTGGCACCAGATGAGCCGTCAAACAATTGGAGCCCCCTTGCCGGAGAAATCACAGTCCACGAATCAGGCGAGCCGCGCCCCCGAACCTCTCCACGGCCACTCGGACTTCGTGGTGGTTTCCAACCGACTGCCCGTTGACCGCGTCCCCGTGGAGGAGTCCGACGACGGCTGGCGGCGTTCGCCCGGCGGCCTCGTCACCGCGCTGGCTCCCGTCATGGCCACCCGCGACGGCGCCTGGGTGGGCTGGCACGGCGCCCCCGACGAGACCCTGGAGCCGTTCCACCACGACCACATGGACCTGATCCCGGTCCCTTTGTCCACCGATGAAGTTGAACTGTATTATGAGGGCTTCTCCAACTCCACGCTGTGGCCCCTCTACCACGACGTCATTGCCCCTCCCGAGTTCCACCGCACGTGGTGGGACGCCTACCGGAAGGTCAACAAGCGCTTCGCCGAGGCCGCGGCGAATTCCGCGGCCAGGAACGCCACCGTCTGGGTGCAGGACTACCAGCTCCAGATGGTGCCCCGCTACCTGCGCCAGATCCGCCCGGACCTGCGCATCGGCTTCTTCAACCACATCCCGTTCCCGCCGCCGGAAATCTTCGCCCAGCTTCCGTGGCGCCAGCCCATCATTGACGGCCTCCTCGGCGCGGACCTCATCGGGTTCCAGCGCCCCAATGACACCGCCAACTTCCTGCGCTCGGCCCGGCGGTTCCTGGGCGCCAGCGTCAAGGCCCAGCAGGTGCACGTCAAGGAGGCGGACGGGGGCATCAGCCACATTGCGCGCGCCGAGCCCTTCCCGATCTCCATCGACGCCGCCCAAATCCAGGCGCTCGCGGCCCGGCCGGACATCATTGCCCGGTCCAAGCAGATCCGCGAGGACCTGGGCAACCCGAAGACCATCCTGCTCGGGGTGGACCGGCTGGACTACACGAAGGGCATCACGCACCGCCTCAAGGCCTACGGGGAACTGCTCAAGGACCAGGTCATCAAGGTGGAGGACGCAGCCCTCATCCAGGTCGCCAGCCCCAGCCGCGAGCGCGTCGAGTCCTACCGCCTGCTCCGCGAGGAGGTGGAGGGCATGGTGGGCCGGCTCAACGGCCAGTTCGACTCCATCCAAAACACCGCGGTCCGCTACCTGCACCACAGCTACCCCGTGGAGGAGATGGTGGCGCTCTACCTGGCCTCCGACGTCATGCTCGTCACCTCGCTGCGGGACGGCATGAACCTGGTCGCCAAGGAATACGTGGCCGCGCGCAGCGACAACAGCGGCGCCTTGGTCCTGAGCGAATTCACCGGCGCCGCCGACCAGCTCAAGCAGGCGCTCCTGGTCAACCCGCACGACATCGACGGGCTCAAGGCCATCATGGTGCGCGCCATCAACCTGCCCAAGGCGGAATCCAGCCGCCGGATGCGTTCCATGCGCAAGCAGGTCCTCTCCCACGACGTCCAGCGCTGGAGCGAGGATTTCCTGTCCACCCTTCAGGACGAGGCCGTCCGTGACGACAGGTGAGCTGCCCGCGGAGGTGAGGGACGCCGTCGTCCGCGTCGCCCAAACAGCCCGGCTGCTGGTCGCCATGGACTTTGACGGCACCATGTCGCCGCTGGTTTCCCGCGCCGGGGACGCCCGCCCCCTCCCGGCGGCGGCCGCGGCCTTCGCTGCGCTGACGGCGCTGGAAGGCACGACGACGGCACTCGTCTCCGGGCGCGCACTGGCCAGTTTGCGTGCGGTCGCCTCGCCCCCGGCGCGGACCCTGCTAGTGGGAAGCCACGGCGCCGAAGTCTGGCTGGGGCCGGGCTCCCCCGCCCTGTCCCTCTCACCCACACAGGCCCAGGCGCTTGAGCTCGCCCGGGCCGCCGTCCAATCGGCAGTTGACAACTACCCCGGCACGGTCGCCGAGCAGAAGCCGGCCGGCGTCGTCCTCCACTATCGGCTGGCGTCCGAGCGGGACGGCCAGGCTGCCGTCCAGGAAGTCCGCGAGGGGCTCACCGGGCGGCCGGGCCTGTTCCTCAGCGAGGGCAAGATGGTGCTGGAAATTTCCGTCGTCAAGGCGGACAAGGGGGAAAGCCTCGCCATGCTGCGCAGCACAACCGGCGCCACCGCCGTCGTGTTCGTGGGCGATGACGTGACGGACGAGCACGGCTTTGCGGCGCTGCAGCCCGGGGACCTGGGGATCAAGGTGGGCCCCGGCGACACCGCAGCCGCGGTCCGGATCGGCTCCCCCGAACAGGTTCCCCCCGTCCTGGAGCTCATCCTGTCCACGCGTGCCTGAACACCTGCGGCGCCGTTTGTGACCGCATAGTGACATGGCCGCCGCCGTGAGGGCAAAGAATGTGGCATACTTCATACATCAGAGCCGATTTCGCCTTGCGCGGAGTGGGCCCTGCCTTTAAGCACCGCCAAAACTGAATACTAAAACCATTCACAACGGATCGTTCGGCACGTACCTGCCGATGAAGGGATTTAATACTGTGGCTACAGTAACTTTTGACAACGCTACGCGTTTGTACCCGGGCACCACCAAGCCCGCTGTTGACAAGCTCAACATTGACATCGCCGACGGCGAATTCCTCGTTTTGGTCGGCCCCTCCGGTTGCGGAAAGTCCACCTCGCTGCGCATGCTGGCCGGTCTCGAGGACGTCAACTCGGGCCGGATCCTCATTGGCGACCGCGACGTCACCGACGTTCCGCCGAAGGACCGTGACATCGCCATGGTCTTCCAGAACTACGCGCTGTACCCGCACATGTCCGTGGCGGACAACATGGGCTTTGCCCTGAAGATTGCCGGCGTTTCCAAGGAAGAGCGCGCCAAGCGCGTCAAGGAAGCCGCGAAGCTGCTCGACCTCGAGGCCTACCTGGACCGCAAGCCGAAGGCACTCTCCGGCGGCCAGCGCCAGCGCGTCGCCATGGGCCGTGCCATCGTGCGCAACCCGCAGGTGTTCCTCATGGATGAGCCGCTGTCCAACCTGGATGCCAAGCTGCGCGTGCAGACCCGCACCCAGATCGCGTCCCTGACCCGCCGCCTGGGCGTCACCACCGTCTACGTGACGCACGACCAGGTCGAGGCCATGACCATGGGCGACCGCGTCGCCGTGCTCAAGGACGGCCTGCTCATGCAGGTTGACACCCCCCGCAAGCTCTACGACCACCCGGACAACGTGTTCGTTGCCGGCTTCATCGGCTCCCCCGCCATGAACCTGCTGGAACTGCCCGTTGTCGACGGCGGCGTGAAGTTCGGCGGGTCCGTGTACCCGGTCACCTCCGACGTCCTCGGCGCGGCCGCGGGCAAGACCGTCACCGTTGGTGTGCGTCCCGAAGACCTCGAGATCGTCGGCGCGGGCGAAGGCCTGGCCGTGGAGGCCGACGTCGTTGAGGAGCTGGGTGCCGACGCGTACGTCTACGGCCACACCACGATCGACGGCGCCGAGCGCGACATGGTGGTCCGTGTCGACGGCCGCCGCCCACCGCTGAAGGGCGACACCATCCACGTCCGCCCGCAGGTCGGCCACGTCCACCTGTTCGACGCCACCTCGGGCCTGCGTTTGGGCAACGAAAGCGTCATCAGCAACTGACGGATACGTCAATGAGGTGCCGGCGGCCTGCCGGTCCGATGGTCGAGCTTGTCGAGACCGGGACCGCGGGCCGCCGGCCCTCCCCTTTTAAGAGAGAATTGGCCCATGACAGATGCACCCGGCGCCCAGTGGAACCACGAACCCACAGACTTTGACCAGGTCGGAAAGCTGCCGCGGCAGCCAGCCCCGCCGGCGCAGGTCATGGGCTCGCTGAACATCACCGCAGCCACGGCCGATCCAGGCCTGCTGGACCTGCCCTGGCACACCAGGCTGGAGGAATGGCCGTCCGCAAACCTGGCCGCCCTCCCGCGTGGCATCTCGCGGCACGTGGTCCGCTTCGCCCACCTTGACGGCTCCGTCATCGCCATCAAGGAAACCTCGGAGCACGTGGCCCGCCACGAGTACCACATGCTGCGCAAGCTGGCGCGCCTTGACGTGCCCTGCGTGGAACCCGTTGCCGTCATCACCGGCCGCACCACCCCGGCCGGCGCACCGCTGGACCCGGTGCTGGTCACACGGCACCTGAAGTTCTCCCTGCCCTACCGCGCGCTGTTCTCGCAGAAGCTGCGCCGGGACACCCTCACCCGCCTGATTGACGCGCAGGCGCTGCTGCTGGTCCGCCTGCACCTGGTGGGCTTTTACTGGGGGGACGTCTCCCTTTCCAACACGCTGTTCCGCCGCGACGCCGGCGCCTTCGCCGCCTACCTGGTCGACGCCGAAACCGGCGAGCTCTATCCGGACCTGTCCACGGGCCAGCGCGAATACGACCTTGAAATTGCCCGGGTCAACATCGCCGGGGAACTCATGGACCTGCTCGAAGGCGGGCTCATCGAGGACAAGGTGGACCCCGTGGCCACGAGCGAACTGATCATGGAAAGCTACCGGCGCCTCTGGGCCGAACTCACCGGCAAGGAATCCTTCGAGCTGGAGGACCGCTGGCGCGTGGGTGCCCGCATCCGCCGCCTGAACGAGCTGGGCTTCGACGTCGAGGAGTACGCCATCAAGACCACCCCGGACGGCTCCACCATCCAACTCCAGCCCAAGGTTGTCGACGCCGGCCACCACCAGCGCCGCCTGCTCCGCCTCACCGGCATCGACGCGCAGGAAAACCAGGCGCGGCGCCTGCTCAACGACATGGACTCCTTCCGGGCCGACGCCATGCCGGGCATGGACGAGGAAATCAGCGCCCACAACTGGGTCAGCACCATCTTTGAACCGATTGTCCGCTCCATCCCGCGGGAACTGGGCGGCAAGCTTGAACCGGCCGAGGTGGTGCACGAGGTCCTGGAACACCGCTGGTACATGTCGCAGCAGGAGGAACGCAATGTGCCGCTGGCCGAGGCCGTGCAGTCCTATGTGGACAACATCCTGCGCTACCGCCGCGACGAGGACGCCATCATGCTCAGCACGGACACGGCCACCATCAAGCTGCTCGAGGGCGGCGTCCTGCCGGAAAGCGCGTACGACGACTGATCCCCCAGCTTGACGCCCGGATCAGGCGGTTGCTCCCTGTCTGTGGGGCGGCGCCTGCGTGGCGGCGCCTGCGCGGTCCGGCTACCCTGCCTGGCGGTGGGCGCCTCCGCTGCGGCTGCCGAGCTTCGACTTCGCGTAGCTGCCCACCACCAGTCCGCAGACCACGGTCAACCCGAGAACCATCAGGAGCCCCCACACCATGCCGTGGCCGACGCCTCCGCTGCCGGCCAGCGACAGTTGGGCCTCCGCGGACGGCCCAGGGTTGCCCGCGTCGGTGCCGCCGCCCGCGCCGGCGGGTTCAAGGGCTGAGGCTGTTTCGGTGTTGACGAAGGTGGGCCACGGCGACTCGGGGATCGTGGCCGCCGTCGTCGGCTGGCCCGCGGCGGAGGTGCTGGGCGGCGGCAGGGCCGCTGCGGGCGCCGGCGCGGGCGCGGGCGCCGGCGCGCGGGTCGGCGCCGGTGCGCGGACGGTCGCAGGAACGGCAGCCTTGGTGGTCGGCGCCGCAGTGGTCGGCACAGCCGCGGGTGCCGGCCGATGCACGACGACGGGCGGCTTGGTGGGCGCGGGCGCTGGCGACGGCGTGGGACTGGTGTCGATTTGCAACCGGGAATTGGTGTCCGTGGCAGTTGGGGCCGGCAGCAGGTTGGCAGGCAGGACGGTGTCCGCCGCCCCCGAACCGAGCAGGAAGGAAGGACTCCAGGCGGCCTGCGCGGAGCCGGCCAGGAGCAAGGGCGCAGCCAGGACCAGGAGACCTGCCACGGCACCGGCCGCGGCAGTGGCGAACGCCTTCCGGCGCAATGCCGCCAGGAACGGCAGAGAACTTTTCAGCATGAAGTACATCCGGATTTGTGTGTTACGGGCTAGCCTGCCAACCGTTCAGCCCACCCACAGTACGATGCCTGATGGCAGGCCGCCCGTCAGGGGTCACGCACGCACGATGGCCTTCCCGGGATTGAGGATGCCCTGCGGGTCGAAGAGGTCCTTGATGCGGCTTTGCAGGCTGCGCACCTCCTCCGCCTGCTCCAGTGGCAGCCACCTCAGCTTGTACTGGCCGATCCCGTGTTCGCCCGTGATGGTGCCCCCGAGTTCCAGCGCCGTGTCGATCGATTCATCCAGGGCCGCGTTCAGGGCGGCAACCTTGGCCGCGTCCGCGTCCGCCACCCAGAAGGTGGGATGCAGGTTTCCGTCTCCGGCGTGGGCAATGATGCGCACACCCACGCCGTGGCGTTCAGCCATCGCCTGCAGTGCCGCAACATAGTGGACCAGCTGGGACCGCGGCACGGCAACGTCCTCGCCAACGGTCGTTTCGGAGTCAACGTCCATGCCGCGGTTGTGCCGGCGCAGGTCTACAAGCCGTTCGGCCTCGCCGGGATCTTCCAGAGTGGCGTTGCCGCCCAAGGCTGCAAGCGCCGTCGTGGCAACGGCCGCCTCCTGTGCCGCGGCCAGGCCGTCGAATTGGGCCAGCAGGAGCGCCGTCCCACGCCGGGCCAGGCTGCTGCCGTTGCGCATGTCCAGCTCCTCCAGCGACGGTCCGTCCATGAGCTCAAGGATGGAGGGCTGCACCCGTGCCGCGCCCAGGGCCAGCACGCCGGCCGTGGCCGCGGCCATGTCGGGGAAAAAGACGGCGAGGGTCCGGATGTCCGTGGGGAGGTACTTCAGCCGCACGGTGGCACCGACCACGATCCCCAGCGTCCCCTCCGAGCCCACAAAGAGGCTCGTGAGGTCGTAGCCGGCCACCCCCTTGAGGGTCCGGTGCCCGGTGTGGATGAGCGTCCCGTCGGCCAGCACCACGTCCAGGGCCAGGACGGCGTCGCGCGTCACCCCGTACTTGGCGCACCGCAGGCCGCCGGCATTAGTGGCGACGTTGCCGCCGATGGTGGAGATCCTGTAGCTGGCGGGATCCGGTGCGTACATGAGCCCGTGCGCGGCGGCCGCGGCGTTGAGGTCCGCATTGACCACCCCGGGCTCCACACGCGCCACCTCGTCCTCCGGGTTTAATTCCAGGATCCTGTCCATGCGGTCCAGGCACAGGACCAGGCAACCGGTCGTGGCGTGCGCGCCGCCGGACACGCCCGTCCCCGCGCCGCGCGGCACCACCGGCACGCCGTGGCGTGACGCCAGCCGCATGACGGACTGCACATCCTCCACGGTCTCGGCCCAGACCACGGCGTCCGGCTCCTGATAGTTCGTCACGGGTCCCTGGTCGGTGGCGAACCGGCGTAAGTCCGAACCGCCGGTGCTGACTTGGCCCTCGCCCAGCGATTCCCGCAGTTCCCGTTCAAATTCGTGGGGCGTGAGCCGTGCCGTGTCTTCCATGGTCGCGTGCACCTCTCTTTTGCCGCTTCCCGCGGACACAGTCCAGTCTATGAGCATGTCCGTCGCTGGTTGAGCTTGTCGCCGCTGATTCAGCTTGTCGCCGCTGATTGAGCCCGTCGAAATCCAGGCCTCGACAAGCTCGACCACCGGAACATCAATCACCCGGGCGACTCCACGCTCAGCCGGGGCCTTCGTGAACCATTCATGGCAGATGGGGCGGTCAAAGACCCGCTGGAGAATCCCATTGGCGCCAACGGCCCCACCACCGCGAGGATGGGTGCGACCAGGCGCAGGATGACGCCGGGGAAGATCTCGGCGTGGGAGGCTCCACCGAGAGGGACCATGATCAGGCCGTGCCGGCTGCCGGCCACGGGACCGCGCACGCGGGGGGGCGGGGGGCCTGCGGGGGGCAGGGGGCGGCGCAGACGG
>NZ_JAAMFM010000024.1 GCF_013376105.1 Arthrobacter wenxiniae | reverse complement strand
TGCGTTCATCATCATAGATTATCCCATAAATTCACAGACTTTTCCCAGCTTCAGGCGCTATTTCCGCCCGCGCCACGTGACGTCGCGCTACCCGTCCCTCATTTTCCCTGGCATTTTCGGCCAGCATTTTCGGCCAGCATTTTCGGCCAGCGTTTTCGTCCAGCGTTTTCGTCCAGGCACGGCACTGCGGCCATGCCGATCCGGCCGCCACGGGCCGAGCCTGCGGACTGCCTGACCGGGCCGGCGTTGTCCACAACCGCGAAACTGCCTCTGGCGTGTCCTCCGTGCGCCGGGCTAGGCTCCACTGTCAAGGGGAAGCTAGCCGGACCCCGCGGGCGGAGACGCACTATGGATGCACTTGCTTTGGTTGAGGATGAAGTTCGCGAACTCATCCGGCGGAAGGGCCTTGACCCGTTGCGCCAGGGCGGCGAAGTCCGCAACCTGGTGGAGGCGGCCGTCAACGACTATGGGGAACGGTCGCTCGTGGGGGCCGTTCCGCCGCTGGCCCACGCCGGGGACGCCATGCAGCACGTGTACGACGCCGTTGCCGGCTTTGGCGCCCTGCAACCCTTCCTGGACGATCCCGACATCGAGGAAATCTGGATCAACGCGCCGGACGAGGTCTTTGTGGCGCGCAACGGCGAATCCGAGCTGACGTCCCTGACCTTCACCGGGCAGCAGGTGCGCGACCTGGTGGAGCGGATGCTGAAGAGCTCGGGCCGCCGGCTGGATTTGAGCAGCCCCTTCGTGGATGCCGCCCTGCCCGACGGCTCCCGGCTGCATGTGGTCATCCCGGACATCACCGCCAGCCACTGGGCCGTGAACATCCGCAAGTTCACGGCCCGCGCCAGCCGCCTGGAACATCTCGTGGAGCTCGGCTCCCTGACCCCGCAGGCCGCCCGCTTTCTTGGCGCCGCCGTCAGCAGCGGCTTGAACATCCTGGTTTCCGGTGCCACCCAGGCCGGGAAGACCACCATGCTCAACTGCCTCGCGGCCGGCATTGGCTCCCGCGAGCGGGTGGTGACCGTGGAGGAGATATTCGAGCTGAAGCTGCCGCTGCGCGACGTGGTTGGCCTGCAGTGCCGCCAGCCCAATCTGGAGGGCGCGGGGGAGATCCCGCTGCGGCGCCTGGTCAAGGAGGCCCTGCGGATGCGCCCGGACCGGCTCATTGTGGGCGAGGTCCGCGAGGCCGAAAGCCTGGACATGCTCATCGCCCTGAACAGCGGTCTGCCGGGCATGGCGAGCGTGCACGCGAACTCAGCGCACGAAGGGGTGTGTCATTCGTGACGTGTACCTAAACGACACCCGTCGTTGTGCGGGACGAATAGGACGTCACCATGGAACCAAGGAAAGAAGGGGCGGACGCGAGGGCCGCCATCTACACGCGCGTGTCCAAGGACCTGACGCTCGAGGGCCTTGCTGTCGGCCGTCAGCTGAAGGATTGCCTCGCGTTGGCAAGGCGCAAGGGCTGGCGCGTCTTGGATGAGAAGTTTGAGGACAACGACATCTCAGCAGCTGGTGGGAAGCACCGCCCGGCCTATCTTCGGCTGAGGGCTCTCATGGAAGCTGGAGGCGTGGATGTCGTGGTTGTCTACTCGGCTGATCGTCTTCATCGCAACCCACGTGAACTGGAAGACTGGATCGATCTCGCCTCGGCTACCGGCATAAACATCCACTCCGCCACCAACGGCCATATTGATCTGAGCAATCCAGACGGCAGAACGATGGCCCGGGTAGTGACGGCGTTCGCCGCTGGGGAAGTCGAGAAAACCAAGATGCGCATCCTCAGAAAGCACCTGGAACTTGCTGAAGCCGGCGCATGGCCGGGCCAAAAGTGCTATGGCTATACGGCAGACGCGCAGATCATCCCCGAGGAAGCCGCTGTCATCAGGGAGCTAGCGGCCCGTGTATTGCACGGAGAAGGCCTTAACGCGATTGCGCGGGATCTGGGCGCTCGGGGCATCCCAACGGCCCGTGGAGCGTCATGGAGGGCGGCGAGCATACGAAACATCCTGATGTCTCCTCGCATTGCGGGCTTGCGCGTGCATCGGGGCAAAGTCTCTGCCAAGGGACAGTGGTCGGCCATTGTCTCAGAAGAAACATCGCTGATGCTCCGGAATAGGTTTGCTCCCGGCAGAGCTACTGGTCAGATCGGCGGGCCCCGCAAGCATCTGCTGACGGGACTGCTGGTCTGTAGCAAATGCGGGACCGGCATGGTCAAGTGTGTCAACGGCAAGTCGAAGAAGGAGAGTTACCGTTGCCCACGAAACGTCGGCGCGGCGGCATGTGGAGGTACGACCATCGTGGCGGCCGAGACCAAGGCTTGGCTTGCTGAGGCCGCATTTCAATTTCAGGACGCCCGCGTTGTCGGCCAGACCGAGGCTACCTCGGAATGGCTGGAGCAGACGGGCGCCCTGGACGCCAGACTCGAGGAGATAGCGGCTGACTACGCAGTAGGGGCGATCGGCCGCTCTGAATGGCAGGCAGCTCGTGCTGCCATTGAGCGGGCGAAATCTGCTCTTCCCGTCCCTATTGTCAGGCCACGGGAACTCACGACTGGAGCCATGCTCCGATCCACTTGGGACAGCATGGCGGTTAGCGTCCAACGCGCCGTTCTGGATGACGTCTTCGTGAAGGTTGTGGTCATGCCTCGACGCCAAGCGACGGGAGCCAAATCGTTTGATGCCCGGCGCCTCGTACCTGAGTGGAAGCAGTAACGCAGGAAAGTGACCGCCGTCGTCGTTCGGGCCGCACAGAGCTTTCATGAAGCCGGAAGCAGAAGAAGTAAATGAATGGATCGCCCAAACGAGAAAAGTCCAGGGACTCAGCGGTACGGTAACGCTGGACCCGGGGCTGCACACCCGAACAGTTGCGGCTGTGGAACGTACACAGCAGCAAGAAAGAGACCAGATGCCGCAAGGGGCATAGAGCCATCCTATTTCCGTAGCGATGCGCCCAGATGCATCTGACCGCCCCCGAGCCGACGTGGACCACTCGTCTGCGTCCTCCGGCCGCGAAATCGCTACCTGGGCCCTTCTCGGCTCAGGCTGGTGGTCTTGGAGCCTGAGGTCAGACTGGGTGGTCGGCCATGGACGCAAAATGAGCTGGAAGGGTCGCCGGCTCGTCGCCTTCGGACTCGCATGCGCCGATACCTCGGGAGGCTCCGCCGTGCGGGCGGCCGTTCTCCGAATTGGCGGCGCCCGGCCCGGTTCGGGAACGCCAGCTGGCGGTTTCGTTCGGTGGGCTTGACGCCCAAAAGGCTTGTGGTGCACATTCCTGCTCTGAGGCGACGTGAGGCATGGTTGCCGACACGTCGTGGGTCTTCTTGCTGTGCCACCCCCCTAGACCGTCCCATGACACGTCCGTCGCGAGAGTCGCGGCAAAAATAATCAGCCTTGGACGGCGCTCTGCCTGCCGCGCGCACGCACCTGGAGTCGGCCGCCAATATCGGCCGGACAGCGGAGAGCGCCGCGTGCTGTGTGCGTCACTAGGTCTGGCTCCCACCAATGTGCAGCGTCTCGATGAGCAGCGGGCTGTCGCCAGTCCAAACAAGCACACCGTTGCCGGAGGGGGACTTCTCCATGTTGAGCACGTCAACCCGCGTTATACGCCCGTCCGGATGTACCAGCTCGTGGATGCGCCTTTGATGCCAGTGGCCACAAAAGACGTAAGGGACTGCAAGTGAATCGACTACCTGACGCAGCAGGAGCCGGGTTCGATCGGCCCGTTCCGCAAGTTCAGGTCGGAGCTGGAAGTCACCCGTCAACGGGACGCCTGCCGGGGCATCGTGGGAGATGAGTATGTCGAGCGGGCCGCTGGCAACCAGCTTCTCAGCCTCTCCCAGCGTGGGTTCCTCGTCCGGCCACCAGTCCTTGCCCTCGGTCCTGTGCTCGAAGTCAACACTGAAAGCGCCTCCGAAGCCGCCAACGGTCAAGTCCTCCATTGCGGTGCGGCCCCCCCTGGGCAGGACCTTGATATTGGACCGGAATGTCGCCGTACCGTCGGCTCCTACGGGCAAGGCAACCAGCGTCGGCCAGCAATCATGGTTGCCCCCTGACACTGTGAGGACGACACCAAGGTCCTCCAGATATTTGTTCAGTTTGGACTCGTAGCGTCCGCGCTTCGCACCAGGCCAGTCCAATCCGAAGTCACCAACGTGGAGCGCGCTACGGGCTCCTTCGCGTGCCGCTGACCGTACCGCGGTCAGGGCCCAGTTAAGGTCGCCGTGCCAGTCCCCGAAGATGGCAAGAGGCCTTGAACTCTGCATGGCACCACTACAAGGACATACGGCGGGGGCCACCTCGCCTGGCGTTTCCAGGTCTGTCGTCCGTGGGTGGCCGCCGCCGTTCAACTGGGCGCATAGGGGAAGTCGAGGGGCGGGTTGGAGCGGGTGTTTCCTAGTCTTCCGTCCGCGATGGTGGCCGTCGTTCGACTTGCCGCATAGGGGAAGTTGAAGGGCGCGCCGAGCTTCGCCGGGCCCCTCTGCCCAACGTCTGCAGCTTTTGTTGCAAGACCAGCCAGAGTCCGCTGTTCAACCAAGATGGATTCGATTGACGAAAGGTCAGCGCGAGTTGATTCGCAACATGATAACCAGTCTCGAAGTTGCAAGAGAGGCACTTGACGCCCTGGGGCTCAAGTACAAGCATCAAAATGGTAAGCTTCTCTCCCAGTGCCCGGCACACGACGACCAAGATGCCAGCTGCAGTATCGCCCCCGGGACGAATAACGAGCAGACCGTAGTAATAAACTGCTTCGCGGGCTGTGATTGGCGGAACATCAAACAGGCTTCGGAATCGGCCCTGGGGAACACGGGTGGGCCGTCGTTCACCCGCGGCAGCGTCCCGGTCGCAACCGGCTTCCCATCCAAGTCTGCTGCCCGTAAGAAGCCCGCCGTTGATCATGGGAAGCGCGTGGAGCAGGCGCGATACCCGTATCGACTTGAGGATGGTTCTGTAGTCTTCACTAAGATCCGGTACGCGTTCCCGAATTCGCCCAAGCCTGGACACAAGTCGTTCAATTTTCTGCCAAAAGATCAACAGGCCCTGAAACAGCTTCAAGCCGTTCGGGCTGTGCCTGTCTACAACCTTCCCGAACTCAAGGGTTGCATCGCCGAAGGTATACCCGCTTTGGCGGGTGAAGGTGAAAAGGACTGCGAGACTGCAAGGCAATATGGCCGGACGATGATTTGCGGACATGCAGGGGCTGCCCAGCGACTTCCTGAGGAGTACGTCGAGCAGATCCGTGGCTTGCGCCTGTTGTGGATTGTTCCTGACCTCGACTCCCCGGGCACCAATTATGGGCTGAACTGGGTGGCGGTCGCGAGGGAAGCGGACGTGCCGTTCCAGGTCATGCGGACGCCTTTGGAGGTAAAAGGCGCAGATCTGACAGACCACTTCCAAGCGCGACATGGGTGGGGGGACCTGCTCGATGTTACTGACGAGTTCTTGAAACTCGAAAACGCTGACATTGCACCTTTGGCTGACGCGATGCCTCAGGTAGAGGCTGTCACGCTTACCGAGTGTGAGGCCACTTACCGGACGTGGATGAGCAGCGCCTACGACATGTCTGTCGTTCATGCGAATCTGGCAGCCCGTGCAGCGCATGAGTTTGAGGGTGAGCCCGTCTGGCTGCTGACAGTTGACGGGTCGGCCAGCGGAAAGACAGAGGGAATAGCTCCTTTAGCCGCCACTCCGAATTCGATCATGGTTTCTGAAATCGCTTCACCCGGTGCGCTGCTGTCCGGCACGAGCAACTCTGAACGCTCTAAGGAGGCTACCGGGGGGCTGCTCAATCAGGTCGGTGCGGAAGGAACTTTGATTTTGAAGGACTTTACCTCGATTCTTTCGCTGGGAAGCGACGCTCGAGCGGCCGTCCTTGCTGCTTTTAGAGAAGTTTATGACGGCTCTTGGACCAGACAGGACCGCGCTGCAGCAGTTCAAGCCGGCCGGACTCTGGCTCACACTTGATGAGTCCGGCAAGCCAACTGAACGGCCATGGCCCGACGATTCGTCTCACCCTTCGACGCGGAGCCGGGCCGGGAGTTTCGCGTCCCCGCCGTTGCCGACCGCCGCCCCCAGTGGCCGGCCCTTGACCAGGTGCGGTTTGGCCGGTGCCGGGTGCGGTACGTCGACTCCGGCCCGGTCCATTGGCGAGCCGATCAGGTGCGTGTGATCGCCCTTGCGCATCCAGTGCGGGGTGGCCGCGAGCAGCTTGGAGTTCTCCAGGACCGCCGTCGCGTCGAAGGTGTGCCAGGGCGTGAAGTCGTAGTCGCCGAGCAGGTCGCGGGGAGCCCATTTGTCCGCGCCGGTGGCGTCGTTGGTGGCGAAGTCGGCGCGCAGGCCAAGGAACGCTTCGCTCATCAGGTGTCGTTCAGGGAACCATTCCTCCCAGTGGGCGACGCCAATGCGCGCAGCGGGGGAGTCCTGGCCGCGGCCCGGGAATTCTTTGAGCACCTGGGACACCTTTTTGTAGATGGCGTGGCGCGGGTCGCTGGTGCGGCTGCGGTCCCGGTTCGGGTGTGGGGCGGCGATGAACACGACGGTCAGCCCGGAGGTTTCCAGCGGCCGGGCGGCAATGAGTTCGGCCCAGCGGCGCACCTTGGCCTCAAAGGACGGCGAGGCCGTTGCGGTCAGCTCGAACGCGATCCGCAGGCCGTCGGCGCGGATGAGGGTGCCGTCCGCGCGGCGGTTGTCGGGCCGGGGAAGTTTCTTGCCGATCCCGGATCCGGCGAGCAAATCCACGGAGGAGAGCTGTTCGCCCATGACGGCGCCGATGGGCAGGAACTCCGCGGCGCGCAAGGCGAGCTCGACGGCGAGCACGTTGTGCCGGTCGTACTGGCCGCCGGCGGACCACGGCTGCGCGGCGGTGACGGAGAGCCATTCCGGTCCGGTGAGGGTCGGTTCGATGAGCCGGTCGAAGGTGTCCGAGGACGAGGGCCGGTACAGGGTCTGGCGCCCCAGGCCGGGGATGCCGTCGGCATAGTTGGAGAGGATGCCGATGTCGACCAGGTCCAGGGCGAAGGATGCCTGGATTTGGGAGTAGTCCGGATCGAGTACGAAGCGGGAGCCGGTGAGCGCCGCAACCTGTTCGGCGGTGGCGGTCCGCCAGGACTGCAGCACTCCCCAGGTTCCGTGCCGGTCGCCGCGGCCGCGGTTGGTGGTGAGAAGGCGCATGGCTTCGGACGGGTCCATGAGACGGCGGGCACGCTTGCGCACCTGCCCGCGGTTCTGCCGGGTCCGGACGGCGTGGCCGGTGGACCATTGGGCCTGTGATCCGGGCGCCCAGAGTTCGTCCCAATAGGGGTCGGCCCGGTGGTGCATGGCCAGGTCGTCGTCGGGGTTGGCGGAGGGCATCATCTCGGCGTGGATGCCGTCGTCGACCATGCGGCGTTGGGGTGCGATGGCTACCACGGGTAGGCTCCTGCGGGTTCATGGGTGTAGCCCTGGGCGGCGGCGTAGGAGGGGATGTCTGCTTCAAAGTTGGGGAGCTTGACGATGAACGCTGACTGGCGGCGCTGTTCGACTTCGGAGCGGACGACGACGTGATACGGCTCGAGGTGCTGGATGTCCTCGGTGGTCCATTCCCCGTTGGAGCCGACGTTTGCGGCGACCTCGGAGGCGGTGGTGACGTCGGTCTGGGCGAAGGAGATCAGGGTTGAGTATGTGAGGAAGTTGTTGCGCAGGGCGGCGCCGAGCTGTTCGGGGCGCTGGGTGGCGAGCATGGCCCGGATGCCGTAGGACCGGCCCTGGTCGCGGATCCACCCGACCACTTCCGGGGAGGTGCCGGCGAGGAGGGAGAGTTCGTCGGCGAAGATCGACACGGACCGCCCTGCCTCCAGCCAGCCGGAGCATATGCGCTTGAGGGCGTTCTGCAGGGAGAACATCAGCAGCGAGGAGATTTGCTGGTTCTGCTGGTCGTCCAGCAGCGCCCCTGACGGGGAGGAGCCGGTGTTGATGACGACGGAGCGGTGACCCTCCAGGATGTCCGTCCAGCTGACCTTTTTCCGTGCCGGGCTCCACCAGTCCTCCAGGATCAGCAGCTGCTCGAACTTGTTCCGGGGCGGTTCCAGAAAGGACCGGCGGGCCGATTCGGTGCGGTCCTCGAACAGGGAGGAGATGGCGATGTACGCCTGCTCCAGTTCCTCATCGGGGGTGCCGCGTTCGCGCAGCTTGATGCCCAGGGCCTTGATGCCTGTGGCGAGCTGGACAGCGACCTTGTCGGAGGTCCCGGCGAGCAGCTGGTAGGCGTAGAAGATCGGGGACATGCCGTGCTTGAGGATCCGGTCGTCCCGGTCCTCGATGGAATCCAGCACCCGCTCATCGACGGACATGGCCGCGGTCAGGACGGACACGATGGTGGGGAAGGACCGGTCGCCGATGGCGTCGTTGCCGAAAGTGTACTTCATCGCGTTGGTGAAGAAGAGCGCCTTGGCCGCGTTGTCGCCCGGGACGGCGAACAGGTCGATGCCCCGGGTGGCGGGGTCGGCGACGTCGATGGTGAGGATCTTGTCGCCGAGGGCGTGGGCCCAGTGGACATACTTTTCAACCCCGTCGCCCTTGGATTCGAACGCGATCAGGGTGTTGCTGGTGCCCGGGTGGCCGGGCTTGCCGGAGGGGTTGACGCGTTCCAGGCAGTGCCAGCCGAACAGGGAACGGACAAGTAGACTTTTTCCGCTTCCGGGCTTGCCGACGATGGCCGTCCCCATCCGGAGATCATCCGCAGACAGGTGGGCGGAGCCGTCGTCGTTCGTGCCCAGCATGGGGCCGATGGGTTGCAGCATGGCCGGGGGAGTGGACCGGGCCCGGGTGGCGGCGACACCGGAGACGGCGCCGGCGTGCGGGGAGACCATGCCGACGACCACGTTGGGTCCGACCATGAAGGCATCCGGTGCCAGCGGGTAGTCCCCGTCGGAGGCGGGCACGTATTTTTCGAAGGGGACCCTCTCGCCGTTGATGTTCCGGTGACCCTTGATGGTGCGTTCCTTCCGCGGCGGCCGCGGCTTCCCGCGACGGGTCGGCGGCGCCGCAAACAGCGGGGCGGCCAGGCGGTTGCGCAGCTTCGTCTCCGGGGAGGCGATGCGACCGGTCAGCGCGGCCAGTCCGAGGAGGACGGCGAGGCCGGAGAGTGCATAAAGGGCGGCCGCGGCCGTGGCCGGGAGGAACTGGGCGTACTCGGCGGGGATGTGCGGCAGGCCCAGGAGGGCGGCCGCGGCCGCGGCCAGGCCGGCCGGAAGCCCGGCGAGGAAGCGGTGGTGTCGCGGTGCGAAGCGCACGCCGGAGTCCAAGTCGAAACCGGGCAGGCCGGCGGTGACCTGGGAGAGCAGTGAGGTCACTTCGTCCCTGGAGGAGGCGCCTTCGGTGATGGAGACGATGACCGCTGTCGGGGAAGTGGAGTGATGGGTCGGGACTGCGGTGCCGAGACGGTTTCCCAGCCAGGGCGTGTAGACCTTCCGCTCCTTGTTGGAGGGCTTGCGCATCGTGACGGCGACCCAGGAACCTTCCGGCAGCGCGTTGGCAAGCAGCCGCGGAAGTTCGGTCGGGTCGATGCCGGACTGGGTTTCCCGCAGCGCCGGGGACGGCTTGTAGTTCAGCGTCCCGATGGCCGGGGTGTCGCCGAGGTCCTCGGGCATTTCGGCTTCCTCCGCGCGGGCGCCGACGGTGTGCGCCAGGTGCAGCGGGGCGTTCGTTCCGAGGGAGGCGGCCGGCAGGATCAGGTAGCCGTTCAGTCCGGTCTTCTCACGCCGGGTCAACAGGGTGGCCTGCCCGGTGTTGGTCGCGGCGGAGGCGAACGTCCCGGCCCGCTGCGTGAAGGTTGTGGGGTTTGTGTCGATTCCGCCGGATCGTGACAGCCGAAAAATGCGTTGCTCCATACCCAGGAACATGCGTAGTTTCGTGCATGTCGGCCCTGCCGACCCGGTTAGGCGGATTTCGGCGTTCTGGGAGGCCCAATTTGTCTGCCAGAATCCCGTTATCCCGCCACGCCGGGTTGAAGCCCGCGCCGAGACTTCCCCTCTGTACAAATGGTGCAACACCAAGAGACGTCACCGGGCTGCGCCTGCGTTTTGAGGGCCTCATGATGGACCGTCAGGTCTTTCGCTTCTACATCTTCTGTGTGCGGCTCCCTTTCAGAAGTGACAGCCGTTCTCCGAACATTCCAGCAAAAACTTTTCGGCGGTCCCGTGTCATTGTTTTCTCACCGCTGGTGTCGCCTGCGGCGGGCCTTTACCACGCCTGCGGCGGGCAGCGGGTGCCTGGGGGGTGTGGTTGTTGGGGCGCCTGTGGTGGTGGCGGGGTTGGCCTGCGGCCGGCGGGTGGGTGTCTTGCGGACTTGGAGGGTTGGTGGAAGTCGACGACGTGGTGGGGGCTGCGCCCCGGGTTGTGGGTGGAGAGTCGGTGGGGGGATGTTGGTCGTGGGGGATGCCTGCGGCGCGGGGGCTGGTGCGTAACGTTGTGCATGATGTTGCCCCGCCCTGGTGGACGTTTTGCTTCGCAGTGTGCTTTTCCGTGGACGGTTTGTGTTCCCGGCTCATTTGTTCGCCGTGTCTCCCACCGGCGCGGGACGCGTGTTGTCCACTTCGTGTGCCGGGCCGTGAACATTTCGCCTCCTTGACGGTGGCGCAGCCACAGCGAACCAGCCCGTGAACCACGACGAGAGACGCCCCGGGAACCGCCCGCCGCAGGCGCCATCACCGCCGGAGCCGCAATCAACGCCGTCTCCCACCGGCCCGGGGCGCAGCCCCTGCGGGAAACAATTCGTCCACCAGCATGAACAACGAGCCGGACCTCAAGGGGCGCAGCCCCGTCGAACACCATGAAGAACAACGCCGTCAAAGAGGGACGCCGAAACAGCCGCCCCGGCCCAGGAGGAAGCCGGCGGCGCAGCCACCGGCAGGCAAACACACCGTGAACCAGAACGCCCAACACACCGGAGCGCAAACCGCCCGCCGCAGGCGACACCAACGGTGAACCAACAAACCAAGGAGGGTGCCACCCGGCCCAGGGCGGAGCCCTGAGAACACCATGCCGCGCAGCGGACAGAGCACCAGGTGACGCAGGAACCAGGAAGACGCAGCGAAACGGGGACGCAGGAAGCGAAGCGACGGAGACCCCGGAGAGCGGAAGAGACAACACACCGGCCGCGCAGCGGCCAGAACCCCAAGAAGGAAACAGGACGGGAGACAGGACGGTAAACAAGACGGGCCGTGCGCAGCACGGACGCGGAGCGCAGCGCAGCACGAGAACCACGGCGTGAGACAAAGCGGGCGGCGAAACGAGACACGGGCGGTGAGCGCGCGCAGCGCGCGAGGCAGCTGGCCGCAGGCCAGGGAAACACAAAGAAGAATCACTCAGCGGAGAACAAAGCGATGGACTGGATGGTCAACGAAACGGGAAACACCCAGGGGCGAGGGGCGAAGCCCCGAGTCCCTCTTAATATGCCAACTCAGCTGCTGCCACCAAAACTTTCTGACTGTCCCGGGTCGCGGATACCGCCGGCCCGACACATCGCACCACCTGAGGGCGGCGCGGGAAGGGAACAGGTGTAGGAGCTATCGCCGGCCGGAGTTGGCGCCGGTGGGGGCGATGCGCGACATCATCTGGACGTGCGTGTATTCGACGGAACGGCCGAGGACGACGTCGCGGCCGGCGGAGTCTTTGCCGCGCAGATCCATCACGTCGGGAACAGGATGCGGATCTGCACGTCGGCGCCCTGGACGTTCTTGAACTCCTCGGCGGCGGTGTACGCATCGGCGTAGGAGACGAACCTGGCCCACGAGCTAAACCGCGGGTGCACGGTGCCGACGTCGAAGAATTCGCCGTCACCGAGCCGGACCACGAACGGGGCGATCTCCTGATCCGGGTGGGCGGCCTGGATGGTGGCGACGTCGGGGTAGATCCTGCCACCGTTCTTGAAGATCGACTTGCCGACCGGCAGGTACACGGCACCGGTGCGCGCGGCAGTCGGGGACGGTGCGGGGTCGCGTCCTGGATGGCGGCGTGGATTTTATCGTCGGTGAAGGCCAGAGGAGGGTGTTGTTCTTCATGGGCTTCATGTGTGCGGAGAGAACAGCTGCCCTTCCCGGCACCCGGCACTTTAGGAGTGCACGAGTACGTCGACATGCAGGGGTGCGCAGAAGCGGATCAGCCAGTCCAGGTGCTTGCCGGCGGTATAGACCTGTCCGTAGCCGGGGTATATCGGCAAATCGGAGGGAAGCACCCTGTCGCCAAACAGCACGTAGGCGCGGTCTGTGTTGCAGCGCCGGCTCATCCATGCCGCACCATCGAAGCCGGCATCGTAGGCTGCCTGGGCCCAGGCCACCGTGCGGTCGTAGGTGGTGGGCGGGGTGTCGATGAGTTCGGACTGTTCAATTTTCAGGGCTTTGAGTCCCAACCCCATGAACGAGGCCAGCTTCAGGTCACGGCCCACTGTAAGGCGGGCGCCGACCTTGTTCCGATACGCCCTGGGCCGCAGGAGGCCGCCGGCCTGGGGAATGTCGTGGAGCAGGCTCTCGCAGATCGCCGCCTCAATGGTCTGGGCACCATACAGGACCGGAATGGTTGGCGTGCCGAAGAACGCAAAGCGGGTCCGGCCGCCCAGGCCAGGATTGAATTCGTTCACGCGTCGGTCGTTGCTGGCCACACGATACAGGTCTGTTCCGGCGTGTAGCGTGAATTCAAGGGGCTGGAACGGTTTGGGCGGGTCGGGGACGCCCGTCACCACGAGATCGTCTCACTGTCCACGAGCTTCTGGACGATGGACGGATCATCGAGGAGGTGGTCGACGGGGAGACCGTCGTCGAAGTAGCGCGACGGGGTGCACAGCCAGAAGACCAGGTCCTCGTCATCGATTTCGTTCGCCCGTGCAGCCTTGATGAGCTCGGGGATGGCAGCGTGAACGGCTCCGGCCGTTCTGTCGAACTGGAACCCGGGGTAGAGGAACGCGTTGGTCCGTTCGACCCCGATGAGCTGGCCTTTCTTGCGCAGGCTAGAGGCCAGGCTGCGGTTGCTCGTCTTCGCGCCCAGCAGCTTCGCCACGTCGGTGCTACCCAGCAAGCCCCACCGCCGCTCAATGGTCGTCCACAGGTTTTCGGTTGCCTGAATGGCCGAGGCAAGGGGCGGACTTGTCTCCACCTCCAGGGCAGCGATGGCGGGCCCGAGCGCGGAGACGCTGCGTTCCATGTTCACGAGGTCGGCAAGCTGGCGCGGGAAGATGTGCCCTATGGCGTGGAAATCCCGAACCATATTGTCGGATACGAAATCATCAAGGCCTTCGAAGACGGTTACCCCTTTTTGGGCAATGATTTGTCCGGCTACCTTGTCGGCCAAGGTGGGGCCGACAAAAAGGTAGACGCAACGTTCAGGGTGTTCCATTGGGGGAAATCCCGCACCCTTGGCAAGATAGACGACGCGCCAGCCTTCGGGGAGCTCACCGGCTACCCCAGGGAGGGTTTTGCTAACTTTCGCATCCATGGTGGTCACCCTAAATTGACGTTTCTTACATTCTACGCCACCGTCACTTCCGTAACAATGGTCCGGCCGCGCGCCGCCCCGATCAACTACGCCACCGCGTGTTCTCCCTCAAACCGGACCATTCCACCGGCGCCCTGCACCTGGTGCTGGGCTACGCTGCCATGGATTCGTACGAGGAGATGAACGTGGCCGGGTGGATGAGCACTTCCCCGCCCTGTTCGGTGCCGGGTTCAATGGCGCGGATGCGTCCACCCTTGGCGCCGGAGCCGATGCTGACGCTGCGGGCCTTGGCGAAACTGGAGAGCTGGTGGACCGGGTCGCCTTCCCGGTGGGAGGCGGCGCGGACGGTGAAGCTGTACCCGGCCGGGATGTCCAGGAGCACCTTGGCGACATCCAGGCCCTTCGGTGTCGCCTCGAGGGCGGACCGGTAATCGAGGTGGAAGTCGCGTTCGGCGGCGGACAGGTCCTACACGGTTTCGTCGGGCAGGTGATGGGTGTAAAGAGTGTAGGTCATGTACCCCCATGTGTGCGGGCCGGACCGTTTCAGTCACCGGGCCGGGCCAGGGACGGATGGGGTCCTCTCCCGGTCAGCACCGAGCTCGAGCGCGCGGTCACGAGGCCCGGGGCAAGTGTGACGCGATGGAAGTCGACCGCGTCGATGGAACCGCCAGCGGCGATCAGTTCCTCCAGCAGGGAGTGCAGCTTCACGCCGACCTCAACGGCGTCGACATGCCGGAGCGTTTCGGTCCGGGAGATGGCAATGCCCTTGAGCAATGCCTCCCGGACCACTGAGACGTCGCGGAACGATGCCGGGGCGCCCGCAAGGGTCGCCACCTGTGCCGGGTTTGGGGACAGGGCCGCTGTCATGCGGCCATCGGTGTGCCGCACCTCGGAGAGGTACAGGGGAGCCGCGTGGTCGGGAATGATCTTCATGGACCCCATGTGTACGGCACGACTCAATGGTCTGGCCGCTTCGTCAGCCAGCTCGCTGTTGGCAATAAAGAACCACGGGCGTGCTGCCCGGCATGGGGGCTCGCCCGTGATTCTTTATTGCGGTGCAGGATTAGTTGAAGCCCTCGAAGGTTGACGTGCGAAGCTCAAGCCCGGCTTGAATATCCTGTTCCGACATCTCATGGTGGCCCAGCTTGTCGCCGAGCTCAATGGTGTAGAACTTCAGGCCGGCCGGGACGCCGTCGATGGACATCTGGTAGTCGCAGAAGTATCCGTTTGAGGCCCGGGGCGCCATGACGCCATGACTCAACTTGCCCATGGCGACCGTTTCGCCTTTGGCCTTGATGCGGACCTCAAAGCCTTCTCCGAGTTGCTCCACATTCCCGGTGTCACAATTTTCTCCTTCGGCCCATCGCGGCACGGTCTGATCCCTCAGGAGTGCCTTTGCGGTGAACGTGCCTGCCCCACCTGCCGGCGCGGAAGCATTGCCGGACGACCCGCATCCTGTCAGCGATACGGCGAGCAGGGCCGACGAAATAAGTGACGCGGTAATAATTCTCTTCATGAAATTGCCCCCTGGAGTGATGATGTTCAAACGAAATCATTTTGCCATGTACGCGACCGCTCCCTGGCACCCTCATCCCGGTCCGGCGATGTCCGAGGACACTGCGCAGGGAGGTCGGTGCGCTGGCCGACGGACTACCGTTGAGCGTCGGGAAGCAGATTGACATCCTCCCGGTCGGCCATTTCTGCGGTGACTTTCCACGCCCGGTCAGGGTCGTCGGCGTCCTGGAACCAGAACTCGCCGATGAGCGGATCGCCGGTCAGGTAGGAATAGCGGTTGAGAACCTGGTCGTGGCTGCGGTGCACAAAAATTTCCACGCCGTCCTCCATGAGCAGGTTCTGCTCTCGTTCCTCATCAAGATGGAGGGCATAATCCGGCTCCCGGGTCCTGGCGATGACCTCGCAGGAGATTTGCGTGGAGGAGACTTCACGCTCGAAGCCGTCGGTGTCAACGGCCATGATGGTCTCGGTGACCGCACAAATCCAGGCGCTCCGGGATAACGCCCGTAGTGCGTATCCGGTTAGCTCAGGTGTAGTTTGGCTGTATGCCACGCCCAGACTTCCCAAAGACAATTCTGGAGTTCCAAGCCAGGTTCGGTGACGAACAGGCTTGCCTGGACTATCTATTAGTCTGCCGGTGGCCCGAAGGCTTCGTGTGCCCGCGATGCCAGGGGCGCAAGGCGTGGCCGGTGACAACGCGGGCGCTGTGGGAATGTGCTGACTGCCATCGCCAAACTTCACTCACGGCCGGGACGGTGCTGCACAAGACCCATCTGCCGCTCCAAACCTGGTTTTGGGCGGCTTACCTGATGACCACGAGCACGCCCGGCATCTCCGCGGTGCAGCTACAGCGCCAGCTCGGCCTCAGCCGCTACGAGAGTGCCTGGACGATGCTGCACAAGCTGCGCCGTGCCATGGTCAATCCCGAGCGCACCTTGCTGACGGGGGAGGTCGAGGTTGATGAGTGCGAGGTCGGCGGAGTGGAAAAGGGCCGCAGCGGCGGACGCAGCCGGATAGCCAAAGCGGCCCATGTTGTTGTTGCTGTTGAGGTCCGCGGGCAAGGATCCGGGCGCATTCGCATGCACGTCATCCCGGATGCCTCAGGACCGACGTTGTACAACTTCGTCCATGAGACCGTGGCACCTGGAGCGGTTGTCCACACGGACGGATGGGGCCCGTATGTCCTGCTCGCGAAGAAGGGTTATGACCACCGGCCACGATCCCAAAGGGCGGCCAAACGCACCGGAAACACGGAGCCCGTCATGCCGCGTGTTCACAGGGCCATCAGCGACTTCAAATCCTGGCTGCGAGGCACCCACCGCGCCGTTAGCAAGGAACACCTGCAGGTTTATCTGGACGAATTCGTCTTTCGTTACAACCGCCGGCGTTCACCGATGTCAGCCTTCCAAAGCCTGCTCGGGCTCGAGTCGCACCATGAACCCACAACCTTCCGGGAAATCGTGGCACAGGGACCCGGCACCACACGGGCAACCTGAGCTAACCGGATACGCACTACGCCCGTTACCGGGCACTGCCCAGAGGGTTCCGGTTCGAATGCACCGACTGCGGCGGCGAGTTCGAAGACACCAGCGAAGGAATTCACGTTGCTGCACGCTGCACATCCCTTGGAATACGACGTCAGGGGCGACCGGGGTGAATGCTCAGCGGGCACTGGGTGTGCTCGGCAAATAGTTCACACAGATCATGCGCCAGACAGACATCGTGCCCTTCACCGGCGCAGCGAGGCGGCGGCTCTTCGCTGGTCCGTGTCATAGGCCATGGCCATCAGGGCGATCTCCGGCCCCGGCAGCCCGACTGACCGGGCCAAGGTTGCCCACCCGCTGGTGGTTTCCTCAACGTCAAGGATGATCTGGCGGGCGCGGGCCTCGGTGAGCCGGTAGTACCCCGCTGTGGAAAGCAAAAGTCCGATGTCCGCGTCGTCGTCGTCGAACTCAATGGTTGTACTGAGTCGGCCAGGAGAGTGCGGTGCCGGGTTCAGGTCGAAGGCGGGGGAGAGTGTCCAGCCGTCGCCCTCTGGTCGCAGGAATCCGTGGTTGCGGAGGTGATCATCCGTGTTGGACGTTAGGATATTGAACGCGATACGGGTGAAGAGCTCGCGCAGGTCCTCGGTGGCCCGGACGGAGTGCGATTCGATGACGTCGACGATCTCTAGGTAGCTGCGCTGCTCACCGTCGTCGGACTCCAGCATGGTCAGGGCGCTCGCGAAACCGACTCGCTGCCCGTGGATTCGGTCGAATCGTTCCACCAGGAGAATCGGCCGCCCCGCTGCTTCCACGAGCTGGTAGGGAGCGACCGAGATGCCGCACCGTACGGCTAGGTCCAGCTCGAGGTTTTCCCAGCGCATGACGTCCCACTCGTCGCTGCCTTTCCGTGGGAACTTGGCGATGGCAAGCCGGCCCCCGGGCATGATGACGGAAGCCTTGGGGCGCGCGCCGCCCAGGGAGCCGCCGGCGTCCATGAGGTCGCGGATGTCCTGGTTGACAGGTTGTTCAGCGTCCAAGCGGTCCACGGCTCCCAACAGCCGCCCCAACTCGACCAGGTGGGGTACGGCATGTGCGTGGTTGGAGAGGAATCCTCCTCCGACTATGTCCCGGTAGCGGATGGCGCCTTGACGTACGTCGTCGCGCACTCCCAATAGGAAGTCGGCGGGCAGAAGGGTCCTCGGTGTTGAGCTGGTTCTTTCTGCGCGATCCCGCTCCTCACGGCGGAGGAGGTTCTTGCCCCATCGGTCCGGGGCGCCGTCTGAGAAGGCGTTGAACATGGCTTGCCCGGGTCGGGTTTGAAACACGCCGGTGCCCAGCGGCAGGGCAGGGTCGAGTGCGTAGGACCCCTTTTCGGCCAGATATTCTTCGGCGTATCGGAACGTGGCGCTCTGCTTGCCGCGATGGTGGAACCACAGCGTGCCGGCGATTCGGGTTGTTCCGGAAATGTCCACCATAACGTCAACCTGGCTGCGCATGGTTAGCCCCGCACCCGTTTGGGCAGCGCTTCGTCCATGCGCAGTTTCCCGACGTCGGTGCTGTAGGGGTCCAGGGAGTCGACCATCGTGTCCATGATCCCCAATGAGCGCAGCACCCTCAGGAGGGCTTCGGAGCTGGTGCTGGCCCCGTTTTCGAGGGCGCTCAGGGTGGATCTGGAGACGCCAGCCCGGTCCGCGAGCTGTGCGGACGTGATGCCTTGCAGTTTGCGAGTCGTTGCAATGGAAGTTCCGAGTTGCCGCAAAGCCCTGACAACAGGGATAGGAGTGCGATGCATTGCCATGTCCTTTCTCTTACGTATAGAATATCAGACAGTACCGGGTATAGCGTTAGGCATTCTGCACGTAATTTACCTGAGCTTTTCTTACCGCCCTACGTTGTCGAGCAAGTCGAGGACTTTCTCGATCGCCGTGGTGCCTCGCACTCGTCACAAAATGGCGTTTTCGCACGGTCCTTCATCGGTACGGGGCCCCAATTACCTGCGGGGTGAATGCTCCGCTAAAGTGACGATCAGCCGCACCTCAGCGCCCCCGCAGTCATCACCTGCGAGAGGCCAAATCTGCACAGCTGCCCGTCCTTCGGCACGCCAGCTTCGACGGAACATCTGAGGGGCCGGTCCATCACCACGCATCAAGGGGGAACCATGAAAAAATTGCTCGTACCGCTTGCCCTGACGGCATTGTTTCTCGCCGGCTGCGGACAGACGACCGCCCAGGTTGCGCCCTCATCATCCGCGACCAAAACGGCCCTGGCAGCGACGGCGCTGCCCGACATCGAGGGACAGCCGTACGCGAAGGCTGCGGCCGCACTGTCGGCAGCGAGAATCGACTACCGCGCCGTGGGCCCTGATGGATTGACATGCATCAACCGGCCCGACGACAACGCGGCGATCTCGTCGATCAACTTCACCACCGGTCAGCCAGTCCCAAAGGGCTCGCCGGTGATCCTGACGATGGATCAGTCGGAGGCCGACGTGGTCAGCGCCCTCGTGCAAAGCGCCTAGGCAGCCGATCCGTCCTCCCGCTACGAGTTCAAATGCTCCACGACGGGAAGCGTCTACACCGACGACGGCGCCCCGACGTTCCATGCGGTCGAGGACATTTGGAAGGACAAGGACTTTAAGTCGTTCCAGAGCTGCAGCATTTCGATTGCCGGGGAAGACCCGCTGTCGTTCAGCTCAGCCGCCATCGATCTGACCCCGCAAGAGAAATCAGTGACAGCAACGGTAAAGAAGACCAGCGATGTAAGTGAGCTCATCTACGCCTACGGGGAGGTGCTCCAGGCCTGCATGCAGTCTCCGAGAATGGCTTGGGACCAGGTCTCCTCGGGCAAGGACCACATCCAGGCAATCGCCAAGGCGTCGGTCAAGATGTGCCCGAAGGCCCCGTTCATTGCCGAGCTGCAGCGGATAGCCGATGGCATCCCGCCAGCCGCCATGGACGACGGCAAATACGTCGTGGGCAAGACCATCCAGGCCGGCACCTACCAGGTTCAACTCCCGGACGGTGCCAGCGGAGTGAACGACTGCTATTGGGAGCGCACGGACGCGACGGGCGGCACCATCGAGAACGACTTCATCACCTTTGCCCCGCAAGGCCCGTCGGTCACGGTCTACGATGGCGAAGGCTTCGTCTCCCAAAGCTGCGGCACCTGGAAGAAGATCGGGTAGGCCCGCGATGCGGGCAGTAGCCGGGACGGAGATCACGTTTCGCCCCCACGCGAAAGCTGCAAGCAACCGCCAATGCCGGCTTCGACATGGAAAGTCTGGGTGGTTCCATCGGCGACGCCCTGATCGAGAAGGACCTGGTCAAGGACGTCGGTGACCTGTTCGCCCTGATCGAGGACCAGCTTGCCGGCGTCGACATGGGCGAGGCTTCCACGGGTGGAACCCGCACCCTGGGCCAGAAGAACGCGGCTAAGATCATGGACGAAGTCGAGAAGGCCAAGTCCCAGCCGCTAAACAGGGTCATCATCTCCCTGTCCGTGCGGCTCACCCGGCGCACATTCGGGCGCCGGCTCGCGTCCCAGTTCGAGACCGTGGAAGCGCTCCAGGCCTTCAGTCCGTGAAACGTGGGATTCCTCCGCCACCCGGATCTCCAACCTCATGGCGGTGGCCGGCCACCGCCCAGATTCCGACGACTTTGAGGACGACGACCATTCCGCACGTGGCGGGGACGATGACTCCGGGTTCGGCCTGTCCAGCAATTTCGTCTGGGCAATGGGCAAGGACGACTGAGGCCCAGCAGGCACACCTTCAAGTTCCTTCTCTGTGGTGGGTCGGGTGGCAGCCAGGTAGGGCTTCCTGCCCAGTCCATTGATTGCCTCTTACAGATCTAAATGCCAGATGGGAGCGACATAAGGAACATAAGAAACATAAGAAACAAAAAGCTATAAAAGCCGAGGTCATTAATGCGCACCTGGACACTGACGAAGGCACCTTGGCTAGGTGCGTGGGTCAATAGTCGGTTAGCGGTAAGTCGCTGATTTTTGGTTTAGAACGCCACCCGGACCTGTACCGTGACCTGGAGTCGTATCCGTTCTCTGTCGAAACCATCGTGGAGATGGTTGACGATGGCTGGGACGCCTTTCACTGCTCCACCCCGACGTGGACGAACCCGGGGTGTGTTCCGGGAAAGCTGGCCGCCATCGACCAGCACTTCGGGCCGACATGGGTGGACAAGCTCATCCTCACCCACGACAAGACCCTGGTCCAGGGGGACGTCCTGATCGACGACAAGGGGGTCATCACCGGCGCCGCGGTCCCGACGTGGAAGCACCTGATGCACGACCAGGCCCACAACCGGTCCGTGACCGGAACGCCGCGGATGACCGACTGGCGCGAACGGCGGGGACACGTCTACCCGTTGCTCTGCGCCGTCGGCGTCTAAATCGGCCGGGGACCGCATCGCTTCCCCGCGGTGCGGTCCTTCCTTTTTGCCCAAAAAGGCTCAGGCATCACTATCGAATCAGGTCCGCCGGGACGCTCAAAAGACCTTTGGGGGCGATGCTGGGGCTGCGGAGTCCCGTTTCGAAAAGCACCGTGGAAACGAAAAATGGCCCCCAATGGGGAGCCATGTGATAACCCTCGTCACTGGAGGTCGGTATCGTTCCTCAGGTTATCACATGAGGAAAAATCCGCCGTCTCTCATTTTAGCGCCCGCTCCACCGCTAAAACGCCAGGATCAGGGCTGAACCTACCGCCGGTAGGGCGTCCGGACACCCCTGCATCCCAGTGTTGGCGCGGAACTTGCGCCCCGGAAGGCCCTCACCCTACCTACCCGGCCGCGGAGGATAGGACATCTATGAGAGAAAAGTACTCTCTTACTAAGAGGGAGGGGTCCTATAGGGGGAGAGAACATAGGGGCCCCTTTATATATATCTATCTTTTAAGTCGTTTAAGTAGAGTAGTAGTAGTAGGGGCCCTATATTCCCAGCCATTCCGCGGAATTTCCCACCCGACCAGGTGGTAGGGTCACGGTCGTTTCGTGCGGATGGCCGGCAGGGCGGCAAATTCACGCACACCGCCCGTCCAGGGGTGGCTGCGGCTCCTTTTGGCGCCAGCCGCACACATAGCTGGCATGACGACATCTCAGAACCGGCAGCCCAAAGGGATCATCACCGGCGGGCAGTTCGCCCCCGACATCCACACGGAATCAACCCTCCTGCTCGACCCGGCCGGGCGCCCCGTGTCCCTGGCCCCCGGGGACGGCGACACCTTCCCGGAGCTGGCCGACGGCGAAGTTATCGAGACCCTGAACGTGAGCCGCTCCGATGAGGGCTATTGCGTATCTCTAGCCAAAACGGTGAACATCGAGGACGTCATCACCGACGCGGACCCGCGTCCACACGGTGTGCTCTGAACGGTTGGCTGGAGGACAAATTTGCCGTCATCGAGGACTTCCTCCTCGAACGTTACGACGCCGACAGCACCACCGAAGACAGCTCGGAGGAAGTGGTGCTGGAATGCACGGCCAGATCCCCGACGGCCCGCTGACCGAATGCTGACTACTTGACGCAGCTAGGCATTTTACCCGAACATCTCGTTATCCTGACCGCGGCAAGATGGACTCATCTTTGCCGTACAAGGCGGAATTGATAGAGCTCGTAAAAGGCTCTGAACTCCATCTCGGTTACAGCGCAGGGTGAGAGACCGCAGTTTGCTCATTTCTCCGTCTCTCAGCAACAATGGATGTATTGCCCCTCTGGGTCTCATAGCACCGAATAACCCTGAAGGACTCGACAGAGACTGAGCCTTCCGCGGACCTTGCAGCCCTGACGGGCGTTACCTTGCGCCAACCCTTGGCGTCACCTTCTACCCTGGAGGGCTCGACAGAGACTGAGCCTTCCGCGGACCTTGCAGCCCTGACGGGCGTTACGTTGCGCCAACCCTTGGCGTCACCTTCTACCCTGGAGGGCTCGACAGAGACTGAGCCTTCCGCGGACCTTGCAGCCCTGACGGGCGTTACCTTGCGCCAACCCTTGGCGTCACCTTCTACCCTGGAGGGAGACATCGAGAATCCGCATGAGCAACGGCGCATCGGCCAGCTGCTCGAGGACGCCTCGAAGAAGTACAGGCGCGAGAGCATCGGTCTGGGGGCTGGCGGCATCGAGGGCTGTCCGGACTGGATCACGAAACGGGAGATACTCTCGCCCTGTTACACCACCCTTGGGACGAACTACCCATCGCCAAGGTAACATGAGCGGGCGCGCCAGCTGGAGCTTGGTCGACCGTGTGGACGCCGCCCCCCAGTTGCTGCCATGGGCGATTCAGGTTCGGACTCGGACGTAGGAATATCCGTTAGGGTTGGGCCGGTATACCGTGTCGCGCTAGGCTGAGGCCAAAACAGGCACCGGTGGGAGGGACGGGAACAATGGTGGACCTTGACGACGGTACCCGCCCAGAAGGCCACGCCCAGCCGGAAGAAGGCGCCCACCCTGAATGGGACCTGTTCTACGCACGAGGCCTGTCCGGGGCGCGGATCGCCGAGGTGACTGGGACGCCGATCGGCACGGTCAAGCGTCACCTGGAGCGGCGGCGGGCGGTTGACCCCGGGCTGGATGTTGAACACAACGCTGTCCTCCGGAGGCCGAGCAAACGATGGCTGCTTCGCTTGGCCGAGGTGTTGGCGTTTATCAGGGTGTATGACCGCTATCCGATAATCCACAGTGGTGAGTGGGGCGAGGCATCGCTATACGTTTGGCTGGCAGAGCAACGCCGTGCCTTCCTGGCGCAGAATCTTTCGTGGCGGAAGGCCGAGGTGTTGGGGGATTGGGTGACCACGGACCGGGAACGGGTCGATGACGAGCGGTGGCGGCAGCGTCTGGGTGAGACCGTGGACTTCGTCGCGGCGGAGGGGAGGCTGCCGCGGCACCGGATGTCGCAGTCCGTGTCCGAGCATGTGCTGGGGATTTGGATGCAGACGCAGGGGATTGAAACGCACCATGGCCGACGGCCCTAAATGAGGCCGTGCCGGGGTGGCGAAAGAGCCGGGACCTGGATCCGTGACATGGGGGCATGGATTAAGGGCGGCGCCATAGATGACTTCCTGCTTCATTGTGGCACTGAGCCGAACGATTTAGACACGACTACGTACGTGAATCTTCAAGGTGCGGGGAAAGTCAGTCCGCTGGAACTTCAGGCCATGGTGGGACGTGGCTTCTTTGGTTGACAATGGGCGCGTAAGTCGAGGTGAACGTGTCAACTCACACAGGACGTGTCCATCAGGGTATACCTGATAGAACAACCCCAGGATGGTCAAGAACTCGTGTCATTCGGGGTCGGGTTGGACTGTGGTTAGACGCAACCGATGGAGGGTCTAGACATGGCTGGACGCAACGGGCAGGTTGTTGGTTATGTGCGAGTGAGTGCCGCGGACCAGAACGAGGCACGCCAGCTCGAAGCGCTCGGTCTTGTGGACAGGCTGTTCGCCGAGAAGGTCAGCGGCAGGCAAACTGACGACCGGGTGCAGCTTCAGGAGATGCTTATCTACGTCCGTGACGGGGACACGGTTCGGGTGAAGTCCCCTGACCGCCTGGCGCGGTCCACGACGGACCTTCTTGCTCTTGTTGAGCAGCTTAAAGCCAAGGGTGTCGCCTTGGAGTTCATCGATAACCCGGCACTGAATACTGACACGCCCCAAGGGGAGTTCATGCTCACGGTGTTGGCTGCCATTGCGCAGTTGGAACGGAAGACCATCCGAGAGCGTCAGGCCGAGGGCATTGCCATTGCCAAGAGAAACGGCGTCTACCACCGGGGGCCAAAGCTTGCGCCGGCACAGGTCCAGCTCGCAAGGGGACGGATTGGCCAAGGCGTGCCCAAGGCAAAGGTGGCGCGGGATCTCGGCGTCTCGCGGCAGACGCTGTACGCGGCTCTGAACGGCAGCGGAAAGTACACACCGGTGAGCTCATGAACAAGCTTCACGGAGATGCACTCGATCCTAACGCGTCAGCCTGTTGAAACTGCTAAACCGGCGTGTCCAGATATATGCCGCGTGTTGGCGGGACTATTGTCGCTTGGTACCGCTGATTTCGAGTGGATCGATACGAAGAGGGGACAAGCTAGGCCAAACGAGGACGCCGTTCCCGTGGCGCGAGTTTTCTTTGTTTAATACGTCTACGCGAGTGATCGTTCCATTTGGATGATTTAGCTCGTATGTCCTGCGCTGGTGCCAGTGTCCGCAGAGCAGGTGGGGAACGGACGTCGAGTCCACAACCTCTCTGATGAGGGTCCGGGTTCTTTCCGCGTCCTTGGCGAGTGCCTCGCTGAGGTGGAAGTCGCCCTTGAGCGGCACTCCTGCAGGCGCGTCATGGGTAATGAGGATGTCCAAGGGGCCGCCCGCTACAAGTGCTGTGGCTTCCTCTTGCGTCGGTTCTTCGTTGCGCCACCAATCTTTGCCTTCGGTTCGTTGCTTGTAGTCGACGCTGAACGCACCGCCTAAGCCACCAACGGCCAGACCTTCGAGCATGGTGCGGCCGCCCCGGGGCAGGATGCGGATGTTGGATCGGACAGCGGCGAGCCCGTCGATGTCGACGGCAAGGTTTGCGAGGGTGTCCCAGTTATCGTGATTGCCTCCGGAGACGACAAGCGTGAGTCCCAGATCCACTAGGTATTTGTTCAGCTTGGCCTCAAAGCGGCCGCGTTTTCGACCTGGCCAGTCGAAACCAAAGTCACCGACGTGAATCGCTGTGTGGGCACCTTCACGAGCAGCAGACCCGATGGCTGTCAGAGCCCAGCCTAGATTGCCGTGCCAGTCTCCGAAAACGGCAATGGGGCGAGGATCAATCATTGACACAGCATAGAATACTTGGTTTGGAACCTATCGATGGGGTGAACCATATCGGCCAGAGCATACCCTGTTACCGTTTTAACCCCTTGAACGAATAAGATTTGCCGTTGCTGGCCTGTTGGTCTTGGCATGATTGGAACCCCAGTCGTCAATGATCCGGAGGAGTCACTGGTATTCGATAGGCACCACGGGATCGGCGCCCTCCGTGCCAACAAGGCGACCACCCCCATCCTGTGTCTGGGCTGCGGGAGATCATGGACATCGACACCGGCGCCGAAGGCGGGGCGGGCCACGAGACGTTCATCGGCCATTTGATGGAAGTCCTGCTCCCGTTCAACGACAAGTTGGACCGGCTGGCCGGACCACCGTTCTAACACGCGGTTGGGTCGGCGCTAAGGGTCGAAGTGCTACGTGCCGCACACCTTTTCGACCTCAGTATGACCTTCGATCTGGAGGTTCCAGAGTTCGTCGGAGCTCCCGCTATTGTTGTCGATGATCATCCGGTCTGCCTTTGCCAGCTTGCCGAAGGCCTCATGAAGTTTGCCGTCCGTGCGGCCTGCCCAGTCCTCGTAGTATTTCACCGAATACTTGGAGCCTTGGGCTGGGGCGAGCCCATTGGGGTAATTGCTCTGCATGTCATGCCAGGCGTTGCATGCTTCGTCGACGCTCATCGGCGCCGGCCCGCACGCCACCAACATGAACGTGGCCGCAATGATGGCCGCGGCGGACCGCAGTCGAGACTTCATATCCCGTTGTCCTCTCCTCAAGTGGTTGCCTGATCATACCCAGTAGGGGCCGTGCGCCGCGGCGGCGGGACCAGCACAGGTTTCTACGATGTTGCGCCGGTGGGTAGGTTCACGAGGTCCTGTGCGAAAAGCTGTTCAGCGGGGGTGTGGGCATTGCCCCAGCACAGGATGCCATCGTGGAGGTGGAGCACGTCCTCAGCGGACTCGGCATCCTCCTGGATGGCGGGTTGCTCGGCGGGGAAGATCTTGTCGACTGCCCCAAAGTTTCCTTTGGGCTTGGAGAATTTGGTGCCGGCAAGTTCCAGCCCCGTGGCATGTGTCTTCCCGTTGGCGCCTGGACGAAGGGCCCGACTCTGCGATAGCGGTGGAAGGTCCCACCCGGCGTGACATTAATTTCGCCGAGAAGCCATATCTCTCTGGCCAGGATGACTTTGGGAAGGGCATTGCCGCCGAAATCCCACACCCGCTCCTTGAGCTTCACCAGCGCCGACTTCTGGCTCCGGCGCTTCTCCAGCTCGGCGACAAGGTCACGCCTAAGCTCCTTCAGGAGTGCGACCGCCAGCTTCTGCTGCGTTTCCCTGGTCTGCTTTTCGAGAGCCTGCTTGCCCGCGGCAGTCCCGGAGGCACCATGGGTGATGAACCGCTTACGGCGTGTCGCAGACGGCGTCGCCCCAGCCCCGGACACCCACAAAATGGCTCACAGTCCCAGGCCGTAGGCCCCCGCCATCGTGATAATAAACGACGATGAAAGGTCAGACGGAGATGACGGTGAAGCCGTGTCAACGCCAAGCGAGAATCATGCCGCGCAGCGCATCCGGGCACACGGTCGCAGGCCGGTCAACAGTCAGACGAACCGCTGCCCGGGGAAACAAAACGAAGAGCTAGAAGGTCAGCGAATCGGAAAACCCGAAGGACGCGCTGCGAAGCTCCGAGTCCTCTTAACATGCGTGCCCAACCGCTCCGGCCAGGCCTTTCCCCGACGACATTCAGATTATTCACGCCCGGACCGCGGCTACGGCCGGCCCAGCACACGGCACCGCCTACCGGGGCGCGCGAATGATGGCGCTTGAGTGAGATCGTAAATCTGGGGGCCCGACCTGTTGGAGCCAGGCGCCTGGGCGATGGGCTGCCGCGGCGGACCAAACTGCAGCCCAGAAGGCTGTGACCAAAGAAAGAGATCTTTCGCGGAATGTGTTTCTAAACATCGCCCCCGGCCCCAGCTTAGGACGCGCTATTGCGGTCTTTCTCTGCGGCGAGTTCCTTGATCCAAGTGGGTGTCTCCATACCCAGCTGGCGGTCCGTGACAAGGCGCAGGCGGGCGGCCGCGATTTGCACTCCGCGGTCATACGAAGCCGCGCGGTGCTTGGTCTTCGGAGCGAAGGCCACTCCTTCGGCCGGGTGCGCAGTTCCGCTGTCGGCCGTGGATTTCCCTTGTTCGCGGTCAGAATTCTGAATTTTCATTATTCGTTACTCCTCCACCTCAGTCGCTAATCCAGTGTCCCGCGGTGCGGGGTCACCGTCCAGAGGCGGGAAACTTGGCGCGGCCGAGGCCTTGCCAGTGCGGCGTGGCCTTCGGCTTACAGTTCAGCTTCCCGATCTCGTGCCCAAGGGCCGCACCGCGCCCTGAGCCGCCGGGGAGGTCCCTTATCGTCGGCTTTCCGAAGGAGCCATGCAGAGCCTATACCGGCGATTCAGCGTCGGCTTAGCTCGCTCCTCCCATGAGCCTAGGCGCATCGCTCAAGGCACGAGCAGCCAGGCTACTGCTCCTCTCGGGAGATCGTCTCCTCCGGCGGGAGGGGTTTTGGCAACCGTTTCAGTAGTGGGTGAGTTGGATCGAGCAGCCGGAGCGCATCCTCCAGCGCCGAAATTCTCGCTTTGAAGGCCTGCCGACCAAACATCTCTGCGGTGTTTTCCAGATGGGTCGCCAATGCCAGATGGTGAGGGTTAATGCACAGGCGCCGTCCGCATTTGTGATGGACAGTGAGAGAGCCCAGGTCCTCCGTAAACGAGCGCGCCGCCTCGTATGCGACCCGGTGGGCGAGCCTGTTGGTGGGTCCCCGGCCGATGAAACCGTACCCCGACCGTTTAGCCCCGACCCAGATCCAGCATCCGCCAAGATTCTCTGGGTCGATCTCACAACGGGACTTCAGAATCTCCAGGACGGCCGGGCCATCGCATCGAATTATGGCTTGCCTCAAGGGTCCGAGACGGTTGAACCACCCTGCGGCCCCCGATTGTGTGTAGTAGGCATAGAATTCTTCCGCTGTGGTCACGTTGTAGCTACTCCGCTCTCGGTGGGTGGGCAAGAGGAAGGATCTCAACAACGCGGCTCGTGCATCGCAATGTAGGCACGGCCGGGTCGTCGATACGAACCTGCAGTAGGAAGGCCGCCGGCAGGCCCATCGATAGGCGAATGAGCTTGTGGAGGTGAAGCGTCTCGCCATCGCGCCTCAGAACACTCGTCCCAACGTCGAGATGGTCAACGCTGGGCTCAACTGCCGCCGCAAAACGGGTGAGACGCCTAGCATCCAGCTCGAGGAGATACAGCGACCCTGTTGCTGTCCGGATCCGGAAGGAACCGGCTTGAGAGTCAAAAACAACGTCAACCATGTGTGTCAGGCTAGAGGAGAGCCCTGACATTCAACCTTTTGATCATCCTTCTGACGGCACTGAAAACGCTTGCACGGTTTAGCCGCCGGCCTGCATCCCAGCGTTTGGGGATTCTGGCCCGCGGGTCGGTCTCGATGTACAGGGACAACTCCACGCGTACGCTGGCCGGTTCCCGCTTCCAGCCCGTAGGAATCGAGAAAGGCCGCGTAGCGTGGCAATATCTACAGTGGTCCTGTCCTCCCCGAATAGGACATGAAAAGAACGCGACGTCCAACTACCACGGCTGCTGCCGGGACGATACCGGTTCTCCCTTCAACTGTGTTGTATTGGCTGCCCGTCGCGGAGGCCACCGCGTAGCGGCCGCATCGTCATTGCGTAGCTTCCGCCGTCGTGGTGCGCGTTTAGCGGCGGCGAATGACCCTGTCCAGAGCCGCTGGCGGCACCCGAAAGTACAGTCGCTGGGTGCCGCAGCGAATCGCATTCAGGCCGAATCAGTCACTGACACGGTAAGGCCGCAGCTAGGCTAAGCGCCATGGTGAACATTCTCTATGCAGGGCAGACCATTCCGTTGCCGAAAGGCGTCAGTGTCGAGGAGCTGGCGGACCTTCTCCTAGACACGTATGCCAAGGGGGGCTATTCGTGGCTACGTTTGGATGGAGAGGGCGGTGAGAGTAAACGTGTCCAGCTGATGTTGGGTCCGGGTATCCCGGTCGCCATCGTCGGCGAGCAGTTGGACCCCGATGAGGTAAAATCGTGCCAATCATAGTCCGAGAGCGTCCATCGAACCGGCAAACGAACCAGGCACCTGAAATACACCGGCCGGCTGCAGGCTGCGAGCCGCTCGCGAAGAACTTAGGTGAAGGGCAGCCGCCCGTGCCGGACCAGGCGTAAGCCTTCAATTTTCCAGACGGGTATTGGAGCGCCACCACTTTCCTTCTTCAAATGGGACATGTGATGTCGCGATTTCACGTCAATTCTTGAAGTAATCCAAATACGATTCGACTTCTTGTGATTTCTCGGGGCAGAAATAGGCAACTGTCAGGCGGACGCCCTCCATGCCGCCGCCAGTGGGGTTGCCTCCAATGGAACGCACGCTTACGCCGAGGCCGGTGCCGGTCTGGTTGCAGATTTCAGCCTCCATGTAGTCGGCGAAACTCTGAACGTTGTCGGGCACTACGCCGAGGGCCGCAAGGTCCGCCTCATAGGAGCCGGTCGTCATGTTGGGCGCCGGTGTGGGTGTTGGCTGGACCGTGACAGTCGGCGCCGGCGCCATTGCGGTACTTGTCGAGACTGCGGGGCTAGCGCTATCGGCGGCTCCGCCGCAGCCGGACAGAACGGTGACTAGTAGAAGAGCCGCGCCGGTCGTGGCAAGTTTTTTCATGGTTCCCCCAAGATTGAAACGAGTCGTTTCTGCATCCTATCTGGACAACGCAAAAAGGCCCCTCTCGCGGCCAAGGCAGTGGTTGATACGCTCCGGGAGGCGCCTTTTGTTAGAGGGCGGTTCATAGCCCGTGGGACGCGTTTGGCCGGCTGAGACGCTGCTACCATGAGCCGTCCAATACTGGGAAACTACCATAGGGAAACCGTTGGCCGGTAGTCGGAATCTGTTTATGATGTGGGGTCGAAGCCCACGACATTAATACGTTCGGCGTTCGGCAAAACGCAGGAACTTGCAGCGTTTGAGGCAGACACGGACACGACAAGCGGGACTGTCTACATATATCGCCGACACGACGAAGAGCCCCATTACCGGCAAGCGGCCGACGTGAACCGACAATGCCGCAAATTCTTAGGACACGGTCATTGCCAGAACGGCAGGCCAATCAGTCTGGTCGATTATTGAGGTGAGGTGCGGTGAGGTGAGGTGAGGTGAGGTGAGGTGGTGTGCACGATGTGGCACGATTCCATCAGCCAGAGCGTCTGCCTGCCGGGCGAGCCTTTGCGCGCGGCCTTCGTTAATCGAGGAGAATTGCAGTATGGGAAAAATTGGTAAGGATAAGGATGCGGCAAGACATCTGAGTTCGTCGACTGAAGTTGGCAACCTAAAGTCCAGGCTGACCGCCAAATTGAAGGCAAAGGTCTCGACTCCTTTGAAGCCGCTCGATGTGGTTCAACACTATGAAAGGCAGCAGGCGCTCCGAGAGAGGCTGCTGGGGAATGTTACCGCACTGGTAAGCGTTGCCGTGTTCGTGTTTGTAGTTCTCAAGGTGCTTCTTATCGCCGACTCAAATGTCAGCACGGCTCTATCCGTAGTCAAAGAAGCTGGTCCAATTCAAGTCGTTGCGGGAGTACTTATCATTGGACTTCCGTTTATTGGTACGGGCCTGGCGAATACTGCTGGCATACTTGCTCGAACAAATGAGCTGAACAGGTATGAGCAGAGGCGACTTTGGACGTACTACTTTGGTTCCGTGTTCGTTCTTTCATTCGTTCTTTCATGGTGGAGCCTGATAGCTATGGTCGCTTTTCCACTTTTCAGCTTGATCCTGTGGCGGAAAGAAAGGAAAGCACCAGCGGTTGAAGCTGAAGTGACTTGGGAAAAGTTCTTAGCCCAAACTCCCGAGGACAGTGTTCTTCGGGATATTGTGCAGCGCCTGGCGCCGATACGCGCGGAACTGAACGCCCTCGGAGGCGAACCAAGCCCAGATGCGGTTCGACTCGCGGACCTTACAGGCCAATCGAACGTCCTGCAAAGCGCCTTCGAAGCACGTATGGGGAAGATTCGCAGTGCTGGCAGTATTCGCTTGGACGCCCTGGCCATAACCCTACTTATCACCACAATTTTCCCGGTCTGGCAGTCGGCCATGAGTGACCAGCCTTGGCTTCCGGCAGAAAACATAACGCTGGCGTCGGGCAAGATTGAAGTCGGCTATGTGGTGTCGACAAGTGACGGTTGGTCCACGATTCTGATTGACAAGCCTCGTCTGGTAGAGAGACTGCACTCAGCGGAAATCCTGGCGCGTGAGACCTGTGTGACCGCAGACTCCTATAATTCGAGGCAGACTGTTTGGAGTTTTTCGGCTCCGACGATGCCTACCTATCCGCGGTGTTCCAAATAGGCGTTCTCCGAGCGGAGGGGGCTGCGAAGCAGCCCGCTTTACTTGAAATAGCAACATAACTCGCGGAGCTCCGGTGAGGTCGCCGCTTGCTCGAGTAGGTGACTTAGAGGGCGAGCGACGCAGCGCCCGGAGGACGGCCCGCGTCCGAGGACGAACGGTTGCGCGGCCGGTAGGGACGGCCGTGCAATTCGTATGGCAAGATGAGTGCATTGGAGGACCGGTTTAGCCAGCTCAGGGCCAGACGAATATATATTAAGGGTGACCTTCCTGAGAGGTCGAGCAGCGTGGTAGGCGCGCGTCCCTAATGATGCTCGTGGCACAGACAGAGAGGGCCCATCCGGAGCGAGACCGGATGTTGAAGCCACCGTCTGATGATGCCTAGCTCCCTTCTTTCGGTGGGCGGTAGGGATTCCTTGTCGGTTTCGTCTCCTTGGGGTCCCAATGTCTACTTCTCTTGTCAGTCGTTCCTTGCAACTGCTTGTGGTGCCCGATGCCGGGTGGTCCTTCACGCTCAATCCTGATGCATTGGAAGGTGGCGGCTGCTTCGTAAGTTCTCAAAGACCAGTTCGAAGTTACATGGCTAGGGGTTGGGCTGCGTACCCCGAACGGGCTGCTGCAGAAGCTGGCCGGCGTGCACGAGCTAGGCTGCGCCGCTACTGTTCGGCCAACAGACTTAACCGCTTGGGCACTCTCACTTATGCCGGGGCCGGCTGCCATTCTCCCAAGGAACTTCGGGCCAATGTGGCCGGGTTTTTCCGCAACCTCAAGTAATCCTTGGGCGGTGCTCCCTTCCCCTATGTGTGGTGCCTGAATGGCATAAGACTGGCCACGGATTGCATCTTCATTTTGCTATGGGACGCTTTATCTGTCGTGGTTTGATTGTGGACGCCTGGGGACGTGCGTTTGTCCACATCAAGTTGCTCGGTGACCTTCCGGTGGGGTCGGGGCCTTTGCCTGAGGCACGGAGGGCCGCGGGCTAACTCTCCAAAAATGTGTCCAAAACCTTTTGAGAATCCGAATCGCGGGTGTTGACGGGTGTCACGCTGCGTAGGGAATAGTGCGGGCGCGAGCGACGTCGCCGAGCCGGGCGGCGTTCTGCGCGCCGGTGCGAATAACTATAGCGAGCGCACGCGAACCGAACGCGGAAGGTCGGGCGTGGTAGAAACGCGCACGCGGCGGCATTGCGAGGACGAAAGCGGGGGCGACGGGTTTCAGCATGGGGTCTTGTCAATATGGGGCCTCTTCAAGTGTGCGCGTATGCGGGGACATGCGACTGACGACGACGCGGGCCCGGGTCGGACTTGGCAGCTTGACCCAAGGACATGCAGAGGGGGTATCTGTGGCAGCGTGACGCGTTCAGTCATCAAAGTCCTCGTACACTGATAGCGTGCCGTCCACGGGGAAACTACGCATGTTTCCCGGGAGAGGAAGCACGACCCTGATTTCGTGAACGAACGGATTACTCTTGACGCTCTCCACCACCGAGCCCGGCCACCTGTCCCAACGGCAGCTCGAATCCACCCTGTGGTCCGCCGCCAACGCACTCCGCGGTCCGGTCGATCCCGGAGACTTCAAGGCCTACGTGTTCCCGGTGATGTTTTTCAAATGGATCAGCGACAGCTGGGACCATGAGCACGCCCGCGCCGTCGAAGACTTCGGCGACGCGCTGACGGACGAGATCGAGGCGGATTACCACACGTTCGCCATCCCGGACGGCTGCCACTGGACCGATGTCATCGAGACCGTCCAGCAGACAGGGGCGAAGCTCGACGCAGCCCTGCAGCGGATCCAGCAGGCTAACCCGGACGCCCTCGCCGGGGTCTTCGGCGACGTCCAGTGGGCCAACCAGGAGCGTCTCCCGCAGTCGTCCTTGGCCGCGCTGCTAAATTCCTTCCACTCTGTCCGACTGGACCCGGACAGCGTCAACGGGGACATGCTCGGCTCCGCGTACGAATACCTGCTGCGGGAATTCGCGGAAGCCTCCGGGAAGAAAGCCGGAGAGTTTTTCACACCGCGCCACGTGGTGCATTTGCTGGTAAAAATCCTGGACCCGAAACCGGGCGACACCATTGCCGATCCGGCCTGCGGCTCCGGCGGCATGCTTGTCGAAACCGTGACCGCGTTGAAGGACGCTGGGGGAGATCCGCGGACGCTCCGCCTGCACGGCCAGGAGATCAACCTGACCACCAGCGCCATCGCGAAGATGAACCTGTACCTGCACGGGCTCAAAGATTTCAAGGTCGTCCGCGGCGACACGTTCCGCGAACCGAAACTCCTGGACGGGGACGGGCTGCAGAAGTTCGACGTCGTCATCGCCAACCCACCATTTTCGCTGCAAAACTGGGGCGCCGAAGGCTGGGCGAATGACCCCTACGACCGGGCCGTTTGCGGTGTCCCGCCAGCCAAGAACGGCGACTACGCCTGGATCCAGCACATGGTTGCCTCCATGAAGGACGACACCGGCCGGGTCGGCGTGGTCATGCCCCACGGCGTCCTGTTCCGCGGCGGAAAGGAAGGCGCCATCCGTGAATGCCTGATCCGCAAAGACCAGCTAGAAGCTGTCATCGGCCTGCCCAACAACCTCTTCTACTCGACCTCCATCCCTGTGTGCCTGCTGATCTTCCGCAAGTCCAAGCCAGCCGAGCGCCGGGACAAGGTCTTGTTCATCGACGCGTCCAAGCGGTTCGTCGCCGGGAAGAACCAGAACGTCATGTCGGACGAAGACATCGAAGTTATCGACGCCGCCTACAAACAGGGCACCGACATCGACGGTGACGGGGGACTGAGCCTGCGCCTGATTGGCATGGAAGAGCTCGAAGAATACGGCTTTGATCTCAACATCGGCCGGTACATCAAGTCCGAAACCATCGCCGTGGTTAGCGTTGAGGAAGCACTCATCGCCTACCAGGAAAGCCGGGAGCAGCTCGCGGCGGCCGAAGCGGCGCTGGCGGACAAGTTGAAGGCGGCAGGCTTTGACTTCTGATTGGGAAGGGGTCCTGCTGGGCGAGCTGTGCAAGTTCACGAAAGGCACGTCCCCAACCCTAAAGACCGCTCCAGGCCAATATCCTCTGATCGTCACAGGTCCAGAGCCGCTGTCTTCGACTGATTTCCAGTTCGAGGGCGAAGCTGTATGCGTCCCCATGGTTTCCTCGACCGGCCACGGGCATGCGTCACTGAAGCGTGTGCACTATGCGAGCGGACGGTTTGCCGTCGCCAACATCGTGACCGCGTGCGAAGTAAGAAATCCCGCCAAGTGCAGTACTAGGTTCCTCCACATCTATCTGCAGCATTTCAAAGACCAGCTCATTGTTCCGAGAATGCAGGGGACGGCAAACGTATCGCTCTCCCAAAAGGAGCTGTCCCAGGTACCCGTAACGCTCCCGCCGCTGGACGAGCAGCAACGCATCGTCGATCTGATCATGGCCGTGGACGATGCGATCGAGGCCACAGTGGCAAAGTCCGACGTCCTCTGGTCAATGACTCAGAAACTGCTCGACGAGGCGTTTAGCAGTTTCCCTCACGTTCAGGCCGGTGACTTGATAGCAAGCATTACGGGGGGCAAGAGTCCATCTGCCGAAGGCCGTCCGCCCACTGAAGATGAATACGGAGTACTGAAAGTGAGTGCCATCAACGAACTGGGCTTCTTACCGTCCGAAGCCAAGACAATCAGCGATCCCGGTATTTTCAGCAGCTCAATGTCGGTCAAGACTGGAGACATACTCATCAGTCGAGCAAATACGCCGGAACGAGTCGGTCTGGTGTGCCTGGTTCAATACGATTACCCGAACTTATTCCTTTGCGACAAAACGCTGCGAATTTCTCCCAAAGACGGTGCTGATCCGGCTGCACTGGTGGCGGCCCTAGGAACCGCCGAGGTGAGGGAACAAATACAGATGAGCGGAACGGGTACGTCTGGAAGCATGAAGAACATCTCCCAAGAGGCGATCCGCCAGCTGTCGGTGAGGTGGCCGGCTGATCTCGAAGTGCAGTCTCGCATTGGTGCCTTGAACCAGAACCAGATCGACGTTATTCATCGGACGCGCGCGACTGCGAAGTCGCTTCGGAGACTCCGCAGTGAACTGCTGTCAGCTCTCCTGTCCGGTGCACATAGAATTCCAGAGACGTATGACGAGCTGATGGGGGCGGACTCTATGGAGATGGTGGGGGCATGACGACATGGGTGGTTCGGGCGGGAGCGAGCGGGGAAGACGAGGACTGGAACCTCACTTCGGGGCGGGCGGGGGTCGGATGGCCGGAGATCGGTGACATGACTGCCTGCCGGAGCCGTGAGGACGTCCGGGCGCTCGTCGATGCCGCGTTCCCCGCTGATTCCGTGATGCGGCGAGCCAACTACACAGGCCAACTGTGGGCGTTGCAGGGCGTGATCCAGCCTGGAGACTTGATCATCATGCCGCTGAAGCGTAGCGGGGAGCTGGCCTTCGGGACTTGCCGGGCCGGGTACTCTTATGACGCTTCCGCCGTGGACAGGCGGCACCGGCATCATATTGACGTGGACTGGCTTCCGGATCACTTTTCACGCTCGGTGTTGAAGGATGACCTGCTGAACATGATCAACGGGGCAATGACGGTATTTAGCCCGTCCCGACATAACGCCGACGACCGACTGCATGCAGTGCTTCGCAACGGGGTGGACCCGGGATTTTTCGGCGCTACGCCAGGACTGGCACAGCCCCGGGCCGCGACTACCGCCGATATTGAGGCGGCAGGTGTGCTTGACCCCGAGACTGCTCCGACGATGGATGCAATCAAGGACAGGATCCGGACACACATAGTTGAGAACTTTTCCGGACACAAGCTCACATACCTGGTTGCCGACATCCTGACCGTTCTGGGGTATGTCTGCGAAGTTTCTCCGGAAGGCCCTGACGGCGGTGTGGACATCCTGGCCGGGCGCGGCCCGTTGGGGTTGGATTCCCCGACTCTTGTTGTCGAGGTCAAGTCCGAGTCGACACAGATTGGCGCTCCCGTCGTGCGGGGCCTGCAGGGCGCCGTCACCAGTAACCAGGCGGACCAAGGGCTTCTCGTCGCGTGGGGCGGCATCAACACGAACGCCAGGAGGGAGTTCTCCCATCAACGGACACGGATGGGTTTCTGGGACTCGGAGGCCCTTATGGAGCAACTCTTCAAGGTCTACCCTGACCTCCCACAAGAGACCCGGAACAAGCTGCCGTTAAAGCTTGCCTGGGTCCTCGACGAAGAGCCGGGGGCGTAGCTTCATGGCGGGGTTCAACGAATCGAACACAGTGCAGCGGCCGGTTCTGGATTTGCTGGTCGCTGCCGGCTGGAAACACATCCCGGGGTCTCAACTGGACCGACACACCGAAGACGTGCTAATCGAGGTTGATCTCCAGACGGCTCTGGCCCGGCTCAACCCAGCCATCGCCGAGTCGCCGGAGCGGGCTGGCGAACTGCTGACGCCCTTGCGCAGTCTGATGCTCTCGGCACGGGAGGACGGGCTGGTCCCGACCAACCAACATTTCCTGGAGTGGCTTCGCGGGCAGAAGACACGCCGGTTCCAGGGCCGGGACGGTTTCGATCCGGTAGAACTGATCGACTTCCAGAATCCCGCTAACAACATCTTGGTCGTCTCCGATGAGGTCACGTTTGGCACCCCGGGACACTCGTGCCGGTTTGATCTGGTCCTCTGGGTGAACGGCATGCCGCTGGTCGTGGTCGAGACGAAGACCCGGCTGGACGCACGGATCACGTGGCTGAAGGCCGCCCACGAGATCCACGCCATCTACGAACCGGGCTGGCCGGAATTCTTTGTGCCCAACGCATTCTCCGTCGCGACCGACGGTAAAGACTTCCATTACGGTGCCGTCGGACAGGACATCGAATCGTGGGGCGTCTGGGGTTCCACCGAGGAAGACATTCTCCCTGCTGGGTGGCCGCGGGTGAAGCGCAGCGTCGAACTACTCCTGAACCCTGAAACTGTGCTGTCAGTGATCGCCGACTTCACCGCCTACGAGCTGAAAGGCAAGCACTCCGGCGTGCCGCGGCTGCACAAGATCGTGCCACGCTACCCTCAGGTGGAGGCCGTCCGTGCCATCCATGCCCGCGCGCTGCACGGCACCAAGAAGCAGGGCCTGATCCATCACACGCAGGGCTCAGGCAAGACCCTTGCCATGTTGTTTGCCGCTGTGAAGCTGGTCAACGAGCCGAAGCTGAAAAACCCGTCCATCATCCTGATCGCGGACCGGATCCAGCTGGTCACCCAGATGTACCGCCAGTTCCTCCGCGCCGGCATGCCCTCCCTCGAGGCGCCGGAGACTGCCGCCGAGCTGCGCCGGATTTTGTCTGAGGACCGCCGGGGCATCATATTCACGACCGTCCACAAGTTCAAGAACGCCGGGGTGCTCAACGCCCGGGAGAACATCATCGTCCTGGTCGACGAGGCACACCGGACTCAGGAAGGCCAGCTGGGCAAGTTCTTGCGGGCGGCCTTCCCGAACGCCCGATTCTTCGGCTTTACCGGCACACCGATCGCCAATGAGGACCGGAATACGTACGAGCTGTTCGGGGACCCGGATGACCCGAACCATGCGATGAACACCTACGACTCGGACCGATCCATTGCCGACGGCACAACCGTGCCCATGCACGTCTCGCCCCGGTTGGTGGACTTCCACATCCGCAAGGCCGATCTGGACAAGGCCTTCGATGAGCTCGCTGCCGAGGAAGGCCTGACGGAGGAGGAGCAGGAATACGTCGCCGCCAAAGCCACCGACACCCGCACGTTCTTCGCCAACCCGGAACGGGTCCGGAAAGTATGCGCCGACATCATCGAGCACTTCTACTCCACGATTGACCCGCTCGGCATGAAAGCCCAGATCGTCGCCTACGACCGCGGACTCTGCGTGGCCTATTACCAAGAGCTGACCCGGCAGCTGCAGTCCCGGGCCCAAGATGGGGCAACCCCGGACACGGCAGCCGTCGTCATGTCCGTCCAGCCCAAGGACCCCGCCGACTGGCAGGCGTTTAGGCTGACCGATGACAAGGAGGAGACGATCCTCAACCGGTTTCGCCAGCTCGGGGACCCGCTGAAGTTCATCGTCGTCACCTCCAAGCTGGGCACCGGCTTCGACGCCCCCATCGAGGGCGTCATGTACCTGGACAAGCCGATGAAGCTTCACACCCTGTATCAGGCGATCACCCGGACGAACAGGAACTGGAAGAACCCGACCACCGGCCAGGAAAAGCATTACGGGCTCATTGTGGACTACATCGGGCTCGGCGACGGGTTCGCCCGGGCCATGTCCCCGGCCAATCCGGAGCACGCACGCAAGGACATCGAAACCGACACGCTGCTGGAGCAGTTCGAGATCGAAATCGCCAACGTACTGGACCGCTTCGCCGGCATCGACCGCAACTCGAGCGGCTTCGAATCGTTACAGGCCGCCCACGACCGCATTCCTGATGACAAGGCGATGGAGCGCTTCGCCGCCCAGTACGGGATGCTGCAGGGCATCTGGGAAGCCGCGTACCCGGACCTGCGCCTGGAAGCCCACCGGGCCGACTACAAATGGCTGTCCAAGGTGTACGCCTCCGTCATGCCAGCCGATGACACCCGCGACCTGCTCTGGCACCGCCTGGGCGCCAAAACCCTCGAGCTCGTCCACGGCCACATCGGCGAGGTGACGGTCAACGACACCGGCGTGGACGTCGACATCGCCGATGAGGGCACCATCAAACGCCTTATCGAGGCCGGTGTAATTGATCCGGACGAGGGCAGCGGCGACACCCTGGTGACGACCGCCGGTGAAGTCATTGACAACATCGCCACCCGGCTGCGCAAGCGGCTCGAAGGCGACAACGGCGCCCACCCGGCCTACAGGACGCTCGCGGAGCGTCTGGAGCGGCTGCGTGAACGGCAGTTGGCCAAGGCGCACGACTCCGTAGACTTCCTCCGGGACCTCTTGGATCTGGCCCGGGACCTCGCCTCGGCGGAGAAAGCGGAGGACGACTCCGGCGCTGTCGGGCTGGACCTGTTGCCGGACCCGAACGTGGGCGCCCTGACGCAGATCTTCGAGGAGTACAAACCGGAGGGCGTACCCGTGATTGTCGGCAAGGTTGTCGCCGACATCGACGCCATTGTCAAGGAAGTTCGGTGGGACGGCTGGAACAATACCAAGGAAGGCGACAAGGCGGTCCGCATTGCCATCCGCAAGGTTTTGGCCCGGTACGGGTTGCCCCCGTCCGGTGAACTTTTTGGCCGGGCGTACGCCTACGTGTCAGAAAACTACTAAGCGACGGAGAACCCCGCCGCCGGCCCTACTATCGGCCAGCTACGCGGCTGACGGGCGGCTGCGTCCGGGGGCCCAAACCTGTGACCGCCGGGACAGCACCGGCGCAGGTGGACGGGCACGAGGACATCCACCTGAACAACACCATCCGCCCGGACTCCTTCATGGAAGAACGTGCACGACGTCTGCGGATCCAGACCTCGAAGGCGGCTGCGCAGGCATTCACGATTGGCCATTATTCACCACGCAATGTTGGCGGAACTACTCAGGCTCTTCCTTGGAGAGGGCGGTGATCCAGTCAGGTGTCACATCGCCGGTGAGCTCGTTCAGGGTAATTCGAGCCTTCGCCGCAGCGATCTGGACCTTGCGATCTTCGGGGGTGACGGAAGCAGGGCGGCGGGAGGGCGCGATGGAGTCCATATTTGTTTGAGTGGGCTTGCGTGGGGTTCCCGTATGTGCCAGTGTCATCGTCATCGTCCGATCTGCCTGTGTCTTAATCTGTGTCCCCTCCATTGCCCCGCTTCGCTTCTGAACCGTCCACCACGCCCCGGTGAGGTGGACCTCGACTTGGTCCGAGACGGCAAGGGCGTCAGCAACTTCCGTCAGACGGGCGCTGTTTGCCGCTTCGAGCGGATCATCGGTGCCGATTTTCAGGAGAACTCCGTCCTCCGGTGCAGTCAGCTTGCTTTTTCCCAGAAGACTGATGGTCCGCTGTCCCATTTCGGCCCGCGTGGGCTGATCAGACATGGAAGCGTCCAGCGCCCATTGCGCGCGCTGCCACCACTTGGCCCTGTTGTCTGCCCGGTGCCGCTGCCACAATGAGGGGACAGCGATGAGTGCCACTATGATTGCGGCGATGAGAGGCGCGAAGGCAGCCCATACCTGCCAGTCAGCGGCCGGGGCAACATGGACGACCACGTCGATCGGACTGGGGCTGGGTGTCGGGGTCACGGGACCAGCCTAACTGGTTGATTCAGGCTGCGGTGGGGTATCAGCACGGGTTTCTGCCGCAAGGATTTCTTCGAGCACTTCGTCCGGGCTGTACCTTGCTGCCAGGTGGACGACGATGAGGCCGGCGCTCTCGTCCACTTCGGTGCCTCCGGAGGCAACTCCGAGGACAAGATCGAACGCTTCGTCAGCCGTGAAGTTATGGGCGGTGGCCGTTTATCCACAAGAATAAGGCCATCAGGGTCCAGGCGGTGCGTTTGTTGCCATCGATGAGAGGGTGGAAACGGGCGACAGATTCGAGAAGTAGGGCGGCTTTGGTTGCCAGCGACGGGTAGGCCTCTGCCCCCATGACGGTAGTTGCCGGTCGTGCCAGGGCTGAGGCGATGAGGCCGATGTCTCGGCCGTGGAATCCATAGCGGTTAATCACCCTGAGGGCATCTTCAACGTCGAGGAACGACGTTACGCATCCCCCAAGCGTTCGAGTAGCTCGGCGTCATGGGCCATGATGAATTCGAGGCCGGCTTCAACGTCCCGCCGGCGCCCTGCGCGCTGCAGGACAAGTTCAGCACCTTGCAACAGCAGCGCGGACTTGGACGTATGCTCTTCGGCGGCAAGCCGCTCCAGCTGGCGGTCCAGCTCTTCCGGTAAACGCAGATTCATCGCCTTAGTCTATGGCGCACGCCGCAGGGTTCGACGGCCTGGCCTGGATGAGCAATCGCCGGAACACTGACCGGGCCTATGTTTTCTTCGGCGACCGGGTGGCGGCCGGCGACTTGAAGGCCGTCCCGTCGGGAGGACGAATCTTTGCGGCCGGGGACGGCCTCGACTGGCTGGTGGACTATCTGACCGGACTGAAGATCGAAATCATCAATCCAGGCTTCTGACGGGTGTCGACGAGAGAGAGTTCAGTTCATCATGCAGGCGCGACGAAGGGCCTGTCCGAAGGGGTTCACGGCGGGTTCTTTTCCTAGGACACGGCCGGCGGCCGGATTAGGCATCTTCGAGCCTGGCAAGGCGTTCCGCGATCCGGCTCCCGCCACGGCGGGACTTCGGGCATTTGGCCAGCCACCTCTTCAGTACCGCGATTTCCTCGTCCCGCTCGCGGAGCTTCCGGTGGACGATGGCTGCCTGCTCCGTGTACCAGGGCGCCGGCTCCCGGCCGCCAGCATCGCTTTCGGCACCCTGGATGGCCTTATAGCAAAGGACCAGCGCCTCTTCGAGCCGGCCTTCACGTTTCAACTGCTTGATTGGCTCAACGAGCTCCAGGTAGTGGACACCATCGACCATGCCCCGCCGGAACTGGGCCGCTCGTGCCCCGCCGCCCTCCAGCGCTTCCCGGACCATCTCGGACCGGCCGGTGTGGGCGCTGTCGATCCGTTCCCGGGGAGTCAGCGCCGGGGGATTCACTTTGGTGTAGGCCCATGCGGGTTCTCCGTCGCCAAGCCAGACATACGCCTTCGCCAGGAGCTTCTGCTCCCGCAGGACGTGCAGCTGGTAGGGCACCGGTTGGCTTACACCCACGGGCAGGTGCACGTCCTCAGAAGCGTAGGAGGGGAGGCAGCCGACCCTCTCGCCATTGACGATGACAGAGACAGCGCGCGCGTTGACCGGGTTCTTCGGGTCGCGCTGAAGTTGGGCAATGCCCTGGTAGTAGCCTCGCTCACCAAGACCCTCCCGGGCAGCAAGGCCTTCCACCGCTTCCTTGGCAAAGGTGGTCGTACCCGCGACCTCCAGGCAGGCACTGTAGCCAATCGAGACGGACATGACTCGCCGATCCGTCGGTTGCTGCGGCGGGGCCACCGCCGGCGGCCCGAGTTCACGCTTCCCCCGCTGCCGCAGCCAGGTCACCAAACCCATCGATTCCCCTTCTTGTTCCTGCGGCCCCTGCCGCGGCCCTGACTCTACCAAGGCGGGTCCAGAAGTCCGGGCTGCAGTGCCGACGGCATGGGTCTCAAGAACTTAGCCGGCGGTTAGTTGATCTCACGTAGATACTGGGCGCCGCCTTGATTTACAACGTCCAGAGCAGTCTGCCGCACAGTCTCCAGGAGGGTCTCGTCACTACTCCCTGAATCAAACTCCGAGTAGATATTTTCGAATCTGCGGATAGGGGTTCCATAGGTCGTGTCCAGGAGATAGCCGCTCTGGTCGGGAATCCGAATGTACATGGGGGCGGCACCATCCCATTTCAAAGACACCGCAATTTGGTATGTACCGTCCAGCCCAGCCTCGCGAGCTGTCGAGGACGCAAGAGCCATGAAATCAGCGACGAACCCTTCAAGATCACTAGGGTGTACGTGGCTGCTGTCGGACTCTTCCCGGCTCAGGAACCCACCCACCGAGCCGGCCAAGGTCACGGCGCCGTTGTGGTGGACTTCAGCTGTCACCTCCCTTTTCGATGTGGACGGCAAAAGGTGGGCCTGTGTTCGGTCGACCCACCGCCGGAGGCCAGGACGCGGATTGAGGCCGTCGATCGAGTCGAAGGGGCTCCAGCTACCGCGTTCAGCAAAGACGAAGCGTCTCTTGCGTGCTGATTTGAATATCTCACGCGCCAATTCGACCGAGAGCGCGCCCAGCCCAGCAGGCCTCGGGTTTAAGGGCAGTGCTGCAGCAACCATCCACACCCTCTCCGATGCAGAGCCGCCCGAGTACTCCAGGAGTCGCTCCAGCTCGGCCGTCCGCTGCGAGCGGCCATCCAGACGCAGCCGGTAGGCGTTCTCGAGGAGCTTCTCCTTCATCCAGTCGGTTCGGGAGCCGTCCCGAAGGGGCGCTGCGAAGTAGTCTCCCTTGTAGATAAGGTGAGGGGCATCAGGGCTTGCTGGCACGTGGAGAACCACGACCGTATCGGTGCCATCAGTTACCGGTGTGAATCTCGCCCCGAGTACGGGAGGATGGATCGCGCTGAATGCTATCGACCGCAGTGTCCGCTCCTGCGCGTCAGAAATGCCGCCTGTACTAACGATGCGGCTGGCAACCGCCTTTTCTTCTTCGACTCCGAAGACAATGACACCTCCGCCGGAGTTCGCCATGGCAGCAACATCCTTAGCGAATTCGTTCTTCCAGTCCGGCTTCTGAGTGTCCATGGGAAGACAGCGCTTCCAGTCCAGGTCAGGGCTCTCTGCCACCTGGCGCTCCACCGCATCGTTGATCATGCTGAAGTCCAGCGGGCGTGGCTCCAGCCCGAGGGCTTTATGAAGGGCGTTGAATGTCATGAAGCAACTTTAACAACGCGGCGCTAGGACGCCTTGCACGTCGGGAAGATCTCGATGTCATTCCTCGTTAGCCTCACAGCTCCGGAGTCTCACGGACTCCAGCTCTATAAGTGCTGCCCGAAGGCGGCGTGTTGTCATTTTCCGAAGGCGACTGCACTGAGTGTCCGAAGTCCTGTGCACTGCCCCAACAAGCCTAACGAAGCCCTAAACGGCAATCTCTCCGGAGCGGTTGATTGCCCTATAGACGGTGGATCGGGCTATGCCGAAGAGTTCGGCAATTTCAACAGTCGTGTGCGTTCCTGCCCGGTAGATGGAAACCAAGTGCGCTTCTTGTGCCTTGGAGAACTTGGGCTGCTTTCCGCGCAGCTTGCCCTTTGCCTTGGCGACGGCCATCCCCTCGCGGGTTCGTGCTCGGATCAGGTCCGCCTCGAATTCGGCAACCATGGCCAGAACATTGAAAAGGAGTTTGCCCACGGGGTCGGTGGGGTCGTGGACGGAGCCACCGATGCTGAGCTTGACCTCGCGACAAGTGAGTTCATCAACTATGTCCTTGGCGTCGCGCAATGACCGGGCCAGGCGGTCGAGCTTGGTCACGACAAGGGTATCCCCGCCCCGGCAGGCGGCCAGCGCTTGCCCAAGTCCAGGCCGCGCCCTGTTGGCACCGGTGAGGCCCTGGTCGGTGAACGTCTTTTCCGGTGCCACGCCCAAGGCAAGCAATGCGTTTTTTTGGGCGGTGAGGTCTTGGTCATTGGTGGATACGCGCGCGTACCCGATCAGGAGTCCTGTCATGGTTTTGAGTGTATCGTTTAGCCCCCCATCACCGGGCTGTTTCTCGGGCAGGGTATACGGGAAGCTGACACCCGCGGAACCACGCTGTTTTTGAAACTTTCCGAAGTCGCCTGCCCACGCTCCAGTGAACGACCGGCTTGTGAACCACAAGCCGGGGCCGCGAAACGTTGACACAGCTTCCAGCTAGGGCACGGCAACTTCTGTCCAGGCCAGCTCCTCGGGCTAGGCGAATCAAATGTCACTCACCCGTGCAGCAGACCCGAGCGGCCTAGAACTCCGCTGGATCGGGCGAGAAAGATGCGCACGCCTGAACTCTACGCATGCGGATCGGTTCGCTGTGGCGGCCAAGTCTGCGCCTGAGCTAGAGGCGCACCTGCGCTATGACACCGTCCCATACCTCAGCTTCATTCACACGGTAGCGAGGAATCGCGTGCAGCCCTCTCGCGCCTTCGATGAAGGCAGTCTGTGCATCTTCGAGCGACACACCATTCTTTGCGGCTTTCTCGATGACCGCAGTCCACGCTGGCGGGATATTGTGGTCCTCGTCGACCCACCAATTGACGATGACACGTGCGACCATATGCACCGCGTCGGCATACTTCTTCTCGCGCATGAGCTGCTCCGTCATCTCGCCAGCGACCGTGAAGATGACGTACCCGTCGTCGTGTGCGACTGCGTTCAGAAACTTCTCGTTGAGGAACTGCCAGTTGACGTCGGCTTCGTCTGGGGTGGAGCCGAACTTCTGTCTAAGTCGGTCGCGCGCCGCTGCGCGGTGGATCTTGTCCTGTCGTCGTTCTTCCCAGGTTCCATACGCGACGGCATTCGCGTCGTCGATACCCTCCAATTCGGCCTCAGTGACAACGACTGTTGCGTTGATACGCGGGTCCACGCGGACGTACATTTGGCGGCCGCAGTGGGGGCACTTCGTCTTCGCACCGGGGACCTTCTTTAACTTGCCGCCGCAGTTCGGGCAGAGATCTGTACGACGATCTTCGGCTGGTGCGGAGCGATCCAGCCACGCTTGGCTAAGCGTCGGGGCGGGATACAAGTTGGTCGACTTGGAGGCAGCGGCACGGGCGTTCGCGGCCTCTTGGTTTCTTGGACCCAACGGATTTCGAGGGGATTCTGACGAAATGGCGGCCACGGCCTGTGGCTTCTCTTTGCGTTTGAACCAGCTCATGTACGGATCCTATCGGCTGCGCGGGAGCGGGCCTCATCAAAAGGCACCGAGTCGCCGCCGGCGTCGAGGTGCAAGTGACAGCCAGCGGCTTTGACGTCGTAGCTGGTGCGAAGTCCGTCCACGCCTCGGCTGTCCGGCGGAACCCGATAGCCCCATTCACCGAGGGCCATGTGACTCATCTTCGTCAGGCCCTACACCGATCGCAGTGCAGGATCTGCACTAGATCGGCTTCAATCGGCGCTCCGCAGTGTCCCGATGGCCGATCGTTTTGCTCTAGCTACCGAGCGGCAGTACTCAGTCGGTGGGGAGACAAGCCCAATTGTGCGGAGTCCAATCCACCGGATAGCCGCACTCCTCTAGGAACAGAAGGATGGGTTCGGGACGGTTGGGTGACCAGAATGCCCACCACACGGTCGGGTCTGTAGTGACAATTTCGACGTCTCAGGCTTTGGACGGGAAGATCCCCACGCCCGGCCGGTGATGGGTGAGTCTTCCCCGCTTGGGCAGCCTGGGTCAGTCTCGCTGGCTGAATTCCTACTCCTGACTTCACTCTGCAGGTCTTGCAGGTCCCTGCGGGGGTGGTGGGACTGCGGCTGGCCACCAGGCTGAGACCGGGCGGACCGGAGCGTCGTGCTCACCTGTCCAGCGGCGCTGCGCCGTCGTCCATAGAACTTCATGACCGTTACCTTCGGCTGGCGGCAACGTAACCATTCGGACGGGATCCTTTGCCGCGGGAACGTACAGATTTGCACCGTTCCTCCCGTCCGGGCCTTCGACGAGATGACGGTGTGCGTTGCCTGCAATGGCCCTGTTCAACTCCAGCGTTTCCCTCCAGTCCAGCTCCACATCGTTGGGGCGCGACAACGGCAGATCCTCACGGAACATGGCAAGAACTTCCCGTGGGCCGAAAGGAAACGCAATGATGGGCGCACGGAGGTATCCGCCGTCATCTGGATGAATAGCGCCCATGTGTTCGTGTAGGAGGACAACCGGTTCGTCACAGGTCAGCAGAGGTTTGGCCGTGCGATACAGCACAAGCCGGCGGGAATGGAGGGTTTCTGCCATTTTTCCGCCCGCTTCGGTGGACATCAGCATCTCCTGCTCAGCCGCCATGGGTACTCTCCACGGATCGGCGTTCACCTGTGCGAAGTAGGCCTCCAGTTCTGAGATCCTCTCGGGGGAGGGGTCTTTGCCTTCTCTGATCAGCAGGGCTTCGATCGAGCCGGGCCGATCCAGCTCCATCGCCTGGTAGTAGCCGGGGCCCATCATCCACCGGGCCCGGAAACGGTAGGAGCGCGAGCGGGTGATCTGGACTCCGAGAAAGTGAAGGAGGTGCGCGTGTTGAATGTCGCTGATGTTTGGCAGGCCGTTCTTGTCGATCGCGTCAAAGACCGATTTGGCGTGTCCTTCGATTGTGGACAGCCATGTTTCCCACACAACTGGTGAACCACCCTGAAAGGAACCCGCGGGGACGCGGTAGTAGTCCGTCTCGATCAGCGCATTGATCGGTGCGACAGGAAAGCTTTTGTTTATGTCGAGATCGGTGACGAGAATGCGGTTGTTGATGGCCCAGCGTTCAAGATAGAACTTCGGGACCAGGTGGTGCCTTCGTGGCTCTTGCCCCTTCGCGGTCATCGCTGCGGCGGCATCGAGAATCCGCTGTAACTCAGGGGTAATGGCGGGAGCCGGAGGGTCCTGATCTTGAATGTTCACATTCACCGACGCTATCAGCCCCTCTGGACAACCTCAGCTTGCGTTTGGAGCCGCGAGGAGTCTCCCAGATCTGCAGCACTTAAGGGGTTCCCCTTACGGGCGCCCTAGCTCAGTGCAGAGGACTTCGGACGCTCAGTGCGCTCGCCTTCGGAAAATGACATTCGAGACGCTAAGTGGCGATGTCAACCTCAACCGATCCAGGGCGAAGGAGGATCGGCAGGCAGGGCGGATCTAGATCTATCCTGCCTGAGCGCTCTTTTTTTTATTGTCCGCTGCAGGTACCTTCGCGAATTCCATTGGTACCCCGATCTTCCGTTCTGCCTGTTCGATTTGCGACTTCAGGCTTCCTTTGCCGTCGATCAGGTTGCACACCTTCATCGCCGCGACCAGCATGCAGAGTGCGGTGCCGAGCCATGACTCGTGTCCTTGGATCTTTGCGTCGGGGGCGAACGCCAGCCCGGGCCGGTCGGTAATCTCTTCCAAATAGAAGTCCCCCAGACCCATCCCCGCGTGGCTGTACGTGCTCAGCAGCCGCCAGTGGATGTAGATCTGGAGCCCTCCGACGATATGGCGACATCGTTGCTCGAATGAGGGAAGGTTTATGTCGAGTGTTGCCAGGATGCCGTCTATCTCGTCGATGTCGGAATGGTCGAATCCCTCGGCTTCGGTCTCGACCAGGTTCTCGAAGGCGGCCCGCCTCTGTCGGAAGCCTTCTTTGATTATCGCCGTGGCGTTGCTCGGCTCGAGGTAGAGCCAGATCGCGGTCATGGCGTTCTCGACCATGAGTCGGATCAGCGGCATTGCCTGGAGCATTCGGTCCTTCTCAGAGAGCTCGATGACGGTCCGCATCAAGTTCACCGCATGATTCACGAAGCTCCAGATGAACGGTCCTCCGCCTCGGATGTCAAACTCGGACTTCATGTTGAATGGCTTCTCGCGAGAACGGTCCCAATGGCCGATCATCTTGCGCGCGTACGAGCGCATTTCTGAGAGATCGGAGAAACGCTCGTGCATGACCGCTGCGTTGTAGATCTGGTCGCTCAACCTGACACTTCCGTTCTCGACGTAGCTGAGGGCGAGGATACATTTTCCAGACCGGGCCCGCTTCACACCACGACCTCGTGTCGAGGACGACGAGTAGCCGGCGGTCCAGAGTCCATGATCCAGCCACTGCTGGCAGAATACATGGAATGAAGATCGGTGTGTACATTGACGGGTACAACACGCGGACGGAACAAACCAGCGCCGGAACCTGGAACTGGATCTCGGCAGTTTCCTCGGCTGACGGTACCAAGCTGGTCGCCGGGCAGGTTGGCGGCTACATTTTCACCTCCACTGACTCTGGCGTGAAGTGGGTTCAACTAACAGGCGCCGGCACCCGGTGATGGGCCTCAGTGGCTTCCTCGGCGGACGGCACCAAACTAGTCGCGGGACAGAGCAGCGACGGCTATCTATTTACCGGCGTTTACGGGAAATGAAGCACCTACATCCGTCCGATTACGCGCCTGAAACGATCCTCGGCATCCGACAGCCAGAAAGAAGGTCAGCGGCGGATTAGTGGCTAAGGGAGAAACCGGGATCCGTTCAGGGCGAGCCACCCGGGTGCACAGCTGTAGCACTGGCGGAGCCGGCGATAGCGCCTCTTGAGCGAGCATTCGTGTACAACCCCTGGAAAATGAAGGATCTTCGTCGGCTGTATGTGAACCTGCCTGACGGAACCAGGATCGGCTACCTGGACTTGGCCACGGTGGAGTCCGTCGCGGAATCCGCTGACACCGCAGCTTCTGCATCAGGCCCTGGCCCGCGTTTCTTCCGTGACTGCAGCCCCGGAAGTCCGGCCGCAGCCTCTGGCCCCTAAGTCGGAACCAGCACACGAGCCTGCCACACCGACCGTTCTCCCATGGACCGACCTGACAGCGAACCGTCCCGGCCAGCTGATCGAGAACCAGGACGACGCCTCGTATCGGGCAGGCGTGGCCGGGGAGCAGCGCACGGCCGGCGTCGTGGCCGGGCTGGAACGGAGCGGGTTCCGGGTGCTGCATTCCGTCCCGTTGAGCCCGCGGAAGGACATCGACCACCTGGTCATCGGGCCAACGGGTGTCTGGGCCGTCAACACCAAGGCCACCACGTACGAGGTCACAGCAAAGGTGGACGGTGCGGTGTATTCGGTCGGGTATCGGCAGAAGTGAATAGACTCGATCCTCCGTGACGCCGCCATCGCCGGAGAGCACCTGGCCGTCTGGTCGACGATGGGTGTGTTCAGCAGCAGCGAGGCGCTGGTGACGGGGGAGGCCCTGCCGGGGGCCATCGCGGTTGCGCCGCCCGGTTCCCGCCCGAGTGGGTCGAGGTGGTCTACAACGTGGCCCGGCGCTCCGACACCTGGACCGCCCACCATTAGCGTCACCCCTTCAGAATTGGATGCCCAACAGGTAGCGTTGGGTTATGCCAGCGAATAGCACGCCAAAGGAACAGACGGTCATCATCAAAGGTGGCGGCCGGGAGTTCCGGGTCAAGGTCCGGGACGGGGTGGCCCTGCTGCCGAAGGGCCTGGTTCAGGCGCCCAAAGTTCACCCGAAACGGTTCAAGCGGGGTGTGAGACTGCCCGCCACCACGCCGCCCAAAGTGAACCTGGCCGGATTGAAGGATGTCCCTGACTACGGCCCCCGCGCCGTGGCCCAACGCTTGGTGAAGGCCCTCGGCAACAACACGGTGGCAGCCCTGCTGGGCGTGAACAAGGACCGGCCCGGACGATGGGTATCCGGCCAGGATGTCCCCAACGAAATCAACCGGGCCCAGCTCACCGACCTGGACGCCCTCGTCGGCTACCTGCACGGCGCCTTCACTCCGGCCCAGGCCCGGCTGTGGCTGGAGGGGCAGGACCCTCATCTGGGCGCCCGCCCCATTGACGTATACCGGCTCGAAGGTGCCGCCCCGGTCATCGAGGCGATCCGCGCCTTCGAACAGGGAGCCTTCGCCTAGTGGAGTTCTGGCGCGTACTCAACTGGCACCCCGACGCCGCCGGACCCAACGACAACGGGCACCCGCTGTATGTTTGGCCGCGCCAGGGGGCAGGTCGGGTGGACGACCCGGACCTCCAATACAAGGTGCTCTACGTCGGCGACTCGGCCGAAGGCGCCGCCGCGGAGGCGTTCGGCCGGTACCCGATCTGGACTGCAGACATTTTTGCCCCGCCGCCCAGCGCCCCGCGCGGGACCCTCAAGGCCCTCGCGAAGTACGAGGCGAATCCTGCCATCCTGGACTTGGATGACCCGGGGGCGCTGCAGGAGTGGTCGCTGCGGCCCAGCAGCGTCGTCTCCCGGGACCGGCCCTCCACGCAGCAGTGGGCGCGGGCCATGTATGACACCGGCGGCTATGCCGGGGTGTCCTGGTGGTCCTACTATGAGCCGAGCTGGGCCAGCTACGGGCTGTGGGACATTTCGGGGCTCACTGTAGCCGGCACCCCGGAAATTCTCACGCTCAGCCACCCTGCGGTGCAGGACGCGGCGGCCCTGATCAGGCGCATCATCGGCTAGGCCCGGGGCGGTGAGGGGGTTTCAGGACTCCGCACACATGAGAGGTAAGCAAACGGGCGACCGCCCACCTACCTCTTAGGAGAACCTCATGGCAACGATCAACTCATTCCCCGGCTCCCCGTTCCAGCGCGCCCTTGCCGCCGGCATCGAAGCCAACGTCCCCACCGCCGTAATCGGCGAGCCCGGCCAGGGCAAGACGGCCACCATGGAATCGGCGACCTCCGGCTGGGGCCGCCACTGCGAAACCGTCATCGGTTCCAACCGTGAAGCAACCGACTTCCTGGGCGTGATGATCGAGGACAAGGGTGCCATCAAGTACTCGTCCTTCCAGTGGGTGAAGAACCTGAACAACGCCGCCAAGGGTCTGCTCCTGCTCGACGAGTTCAACACCTCCGCCCCGTCCACCATGAAGGGCATGTTGCGCGTCGTGCAGGAAGGCTACGTCGGCGACACCAAGCTCAACGACACCGTCTCCATCGTGGCCCTGATGAACCCGATTGAAACCGCAGTGGACGCCTATGACCTCCCGGCGCCGATGGCCAACCGCATGATGCACCTGAAGTGGGTTTTCGACACGAGCAACTGGCTGGAGAACGTCGGCACCGGCTTCCAGAACACGAAGCCCCTCCCGCTCTCGGAAATGCTGGCCGCCGATCCGCTCTCCCGCAAGGCTGCGGTGTCCGCCGCCGTGACCACGTTCTTGAAGGTCAACTCGAAGTTCCTGACCCCGCCGGTGCCGACCGACCCGGTCAAGGCCGGTGGCGCATGGCCGTCCCCGCGTTCCTGGACGAACGTCATCAACGTCCTCTCCCGGCTGGACCGCTACGACGAGGAGTCCGCTTTCCTGGTCGTCGAGGGCCTGGTCGGCGAGGGCGCCGCGACCGAATACTTCAAGTGGCTTGCCGCCGCCGACCTGCACGACCCGGCCGAGGTCATTGACGGGACCGTGCTGGTGGACTGGAAGAACGAACGGGCCGACCGCCTGTTCGCCCTCGTCCAGGGTGTCACGACCCGGCCGAGGTCATTGACGGGACCGTGCTGGTGGACTGGAAGAACGAACGGGCCGACCGCCTGTTCGCCCTCGTCCAGGGTGTCACGGCGCTGGGCCTTTCCGGTGGCGGTGAGCTGTGGCGCAAGGCTGCCATCGTCCTGGCCAAGTGCGCCGAGGGCGGCAAGCCGGATGTGGCTTTCCCCTCCGCGCAGAAGCTCGCGAACAACATGCCCCACGACGTCCGGGGCCTGCCACAGCGCTTCGCCGACGCCTTCATGGAACTGTTCGGCAACACCAAGTACAAGGTAGCCGTCGCCAAGTAGGGCTGGACAGATGGGACGGGCCGGGACTCTCTACGGAGGGTCCCGGCCCTTGGCGTTCCCGGCCTGTGCTCAGCTGTCGGTTACGGCTTCCTCTGGGGTGGCGGGGGATTCGGGGCTGATCCTGGCAATAAGTGCGTCCTGGGTGGCCCGCAGCGTGTCCACAGTGGCCCGTGCCGTCGCCAGGTCGGTCGTCAGGCTGTTGGCGGCCGCCGTGGCCGCGGCCAGCTCTGCGGCCAAGGCGGTGATTTCACGGGCCCGCCCTTCGGCCGTGGCGGCGCATTCATCCAGGCGGCGCAGGGCGGACTCCTTTTCGGACTTCAGCTCCGCCGTGAGCCTGTCGAGTTCCCTGGCCAATTCCTGGATTTCCCGGTCCTTGTTGTCACGCTCGCCGCTCCAGGCCTTCTCCACCTCGGCGTGGCGGGCGTCGGCGGCCGCAGCGGCCTCGGCCCACACCGTGCCGGCCATGCGCGCGGCCAGTTCCGTCACGGACGGCGGGGCGGCGGCGATCTTGCCTGCAGCGGCGAGGCGGTCATCCCGCCACTCTTTGAGATACCGGGTGGCGTCGGCGTTGCTGACGCCGGCCAGTTCCCGGACGGTGGAAATCGTCGGGCTCCGCTCGGCGCTGATCTTATCGGCCGCGGCGTAGACGCGGCTCTTTGAGCTGGCATCGGCCATTTTTAGCCCCTTCACAGTAGGAGTAGTAGGAGTCGTACTACTCCTACTATGCGCGTTTTGGCCCGGTTTCGGCGTCAACACGCCGGAACTTGCCGCCGTCGCTGTCACCCTGGCACCGCAGCCGCACACAAGCAAGGTATGAGCATCGATTCCAAGCCCCGCCAGCCCAAAGGCATCCCCGTCGGCGGCCAGTACGCCGCTTACGCCCACGCCGAGCCCGGCAACGTCCTGGCCGCCGCCCGCCACCGCCAGGCCATGGCCGAGCGGCGCGAACTGTTCCGCGCCCAAGGCTTCGTCCCGGCAGCCACCCTGCGGACCCTGACCTCCCCGACGACCACCGCGCACCGGGATGAATGGTGGAACAACAACTTCGTCGCCGCCGAGTACGGCGCCGGGGGCAAAAACTACCCGCAGATGCCGGATGACAACACCCCGTCCATGCACGAGGGCCAGGCCATGTCCGGCAAGCGCCGCACGCACCGGATGAACTACGGAAACAACGACATCCAGCTGCGCATGCCGTCCGCGACGGCCATCCGTCGCTTCTCCGGGGACAACGGCAATCCGACCTTCGACGTGCCGGTCTCCGTCTCCCTCAGGGGCGGCGCCCCCGTCCAAGGCTGGGTCCGCGTCACCAAGACCGGCCCGCACACCTGGGAGACCACCACCCTCGGCGGCGCCGGCGCCAGCAACGGCCCCGCCAGCGAACAGGTTGCCGAGGCCGTCGCTGCCGTCCTGGAATCCCGTCGCGTCACCACGGCCCTGGCGAAGGTCCCGGACCTGCTGGCGGCCCGCAAGGCCCGTGAAGCCGCGAAGGGCGCCGCGCTGACCCCGGTGTCCTCATCCTGGATCAACGAGGTGGGATTCGACGAGAACACCAACACCATGGCCACCCGGATTGGCGACAAGCTGTACGGACACAAGGTGTCCAAGCAGTTCTTCGAAGCCATGAAGACCTCGGAGCGTCCCGGCCAGGTGTTCAACAAACTGGTCCGCGCCCACCAGCGCACCGCGGTGACCCAGTGCGGCACGTGCTTCCGATTCACGTCGGCACTGGTAAAGCACACGTGTCCGACCGGCCACAAGGCGGTATCCGGCATCGGCCAGGGTCACGTGGAGCGCGCCCGCCAGCGGGCCGAGGCGGTGGCCGCCAGCCAGTCCCACGGCGTGAACCCTGTGGTGAACATCGCCCCCGCACCGGCCCCGGTCAACACCGCGCCGTCCCGGAACGCGCAGCCGGTCCCGACGAAGAAGACCGGCTTCCCGGCACCACGCAGGCCCGCCGCACAGCCGGCCACGGCACCAGAGACAGGTCCGGCCGCCCTGGCCGAACATCTGAAGACCACCGACACCGCCGGGTTCTGATCCGCCCGGAAAGCCCCTCGTCCGTTCGCCACGGAGCGGGGGCTTTCCCATGGGCGGCGAACAACACCTGACACCCGCACCTGCGGGGTCCGCATAGGGACAGTGACCACAAAGCAGCATTGAAGGGAACAACATGCAGATCACAGGGATTCACGGAGTGGCACATACCGGCAAAGACACCGCCGGCGCGCACCTCATCGACCACCACGGCTTCACCAGATACGGCTGCGCCGACCCGGTAAAGGAACACGCCTACCTTTTGGACGTCCGCGTCAACGGCACGATCACGCTGAGCATGCTCCTTGACCGACTGGACCAAGACTGGACCAAGGCGGAGAGCCACCGGGTCTACGGGCCCGAAATCAAGCGGACCCTCTCCGTCTACCGGGACAAGCTTGTGCACGGCGTCTTTGGCCATATCAACCGGAGCATCGACGAGCTGCGCGAGGATATTTTGATCCTGGACCCGTTCCTGGATGGGGACATCTCCATGGCGATGCTGTTGGATTCAGTGGGCGGGAACTGGGAGTTGGCGAAGTACCACCGCATCCATGGCACCGAGGTCCGCCGGCACCTGCAGACCTACGCCACCGAAATCTGCCGCAACAACTTCGGCCAGAACATCTGGGTGCAATTGCTGGCCCGCCGCGTCGCCCAGGACCGCCCCGCGGCCGTCGTGATCACCGACGTCCGGTTCAACGAGGAAGCCGCCTGGATCATCGCCAACGGCGGCACGGTCGTCGAAATCACCCGCCCCGGGATCGTCGCCGTCAACGGTCACATCTCCGAAGCCGGCATCGACCGCAAGTACATTGCCCACACGATCAGCAACGACGGAACCATCGACGACCTGGCCGACGCACTCGATGACGTCCTGAAACTGACACCCGCCCTTCTCGCTGCGGCATAGAGCCCCCAGAAGCCCGACCCGAAACGTTTATCAAGGAGAATCATCACCATGGCAACCATCACCATCGACGGCGCACTGCCGCAGACCCTGCCCGTCCGTGAAGACGGCACCTCGTTCCCGTTCGCCCTGGCCTGGGAGGACCGTTCCGTCCTGGCCGACACACGCACTGAACTGACCGCCGAACTCATCGAAGGCTACGCGGACCTGCCCGAGACTGAGGAAGGCGACACGGAGGCCCTGTATGCCCGCTACGGCACCTCGGTCCAGATCGCCAACACCCTCCAGCAGGTCCTGGCCGCCCAGGCCGCGGAGGAAGGCACCTTCGACCCGTCCACGCAGTCCGAGGATGTCCTGACCGCCATCTTCACCGACCGGTCCGAGAAGATCGACGAAATCGCCGAGTGGACCAACCAGGACGTCCCGCTGGTGCTGATCGCCACCGAATACGCCCCCTACGGCACGGCGACGAAACCGGCCGGCAACGTCCTGTGGATCGACCCGTTCACCGAGACGACGTTCCTGCAGACCCTCTCGGACATCGGCGTCGTGGAGCTGTTCGTCAACGAAAGCTGAGCACCCCGAGCTCACCAACAACGCCCCGGCCGCTGGATGTGGCCGGGGCGTGGGTGTCGTCGGATGCGGTCCCGGCAGGCGGTGGCGTGGAGCTGCGAGCCGTTACTGGGATGGTCCCAAGCGTGGGTTCGGCATTCAGCGGGGACGGCCGTTTCTTCTGTCTTGGCTTCGGCGCACGCCTGTTTTCCGCCCGGGGCGTCTCTTGTATTTGCGCCGGAGGAAGAAGGCGGCGGCCAGCGCTGCGAGGAGCGCAGCGCCTATCACGTACGGGGCGGGACCTGAGCCGGAGTCTTGGAGGATTTGTGGCAGCTGGCCTTGGCGTTCTCCCGTGGACGTGACGGCTCGGGGAGCTTCCACGGTAAAAGCCACGGTTTCGGCGGCGTGGACGTGGGTGGCTGAGTCGCTGAGCGCGACGGCGAGCGTGTAGTTGCCGGGCTGAAGTTTGCCGTTGAGGGTGGTTTGGATCTGGGTGTCGGTGTGCGCGTAGACAGAGTCCATGGTGGCGGGCGCCCGGCTGACGACTTTACCGCCGTGGTCCCGAATGGTCAGTGAGCCGGCGGGTTTGAGGTTGGTGGTGCCGGGGTTCTTGACTTGGACGCCGACCACGGAACGGTTTGCCGTGAATTCGTGGCTTGCTGTGCCGAGTTCCAGCGCCGGATGGAGCGGCCCGGGAACGTGGATGGACACGGCGATGACTTGGCGGACGATCTGGTTCAGCGCTACGGATCCGGAACCCTTAATCGGAACGTCGTTTTCCAGGACCAGGCTGCTGATGTAGTCTCCGGGTGCCGTGCCGGCGGGGACAGCGAGGGTGAAGGCTTGGGTGATTCCCTGCCCGGGGCCAAGCCGCAGGACTTGTGTGGCGTAGGAGAGCCATCGGGTCGTCCCGGTCGGGGGGCTGTTCCGGTCCCGGGCCCCGAAACCGCCGTTGATCAGGGAGTAGGCATCGGCGGCGTACGTTCGGGCAGCGATCGAGGTGGCACCGTGGTTGCCCAGTTCCACCTGCAGTTGACGCCGCTGGCCGGGATCCATGGTCAGGCTGAAATAGCTGCCGGACTGGCCCAGGGGCTTCAGGCTTAGCTTCACGGGCTGGGCCTGGGCCGCTGCGGCGCTGGTGAGGTTGCCGCCGACAGCGGCGAGGGTGAGACAGGAAATCAGCACGACCATGCCCAGCAGCAGCCGGGCAAGGCGCTGGGGCTGTCCGCGCAGAAACGGCAGGCGCATTAAGGAGAACTTCTTTCGCAGCATCGGTGCCAGGTGATGATCCCGGGAAGGGGATCAGGGCCCGGAGGTGACCGTGGTGGTAATGGTGGAGGTGTAGGTCCCGGCCCGGCTCTGGGGCGGAATGGTCAGGGACAGGGTGATTCCCTGGGTGTAGGTTCCGGCCCCGTAGCCGGCGTTTGCCTGCAGGACCTTGCGCGCGCTCTCGAGGGATCCGACCGGGGCAACTGCCGGCACCATTGGGCCGTTTGCCGGATCGGCCGGCTGGCTGCCGGCGGAAGCGACCGGGGCCTCGACGGAAAGGATTGCCAACGCGGACGCGGGGATGGAACCGCCGTTGTTGGGGCCGGTGTAGGCCAGGTCCGAGGCCTGTTCTGTCACGTTCCACCCGGCGCCCGTGCCGGCAATGGAGGTGTCGGTGACGGTCAAGACCGTCCGGCCCGTGACGGTCTGGGCCTTATGCGAATAGGGGCTCGCAGGCATTATCAAGTCCTGCAGGCTTGCGCTCAGCGATGCCGTGGCTGCGTCCTTGCCGGCTGCGGCCACGATGGCGGCGAGCAGCAAGGCTGCCGCGACGCGCCGGAACGTTCCGGTGATCATCGATCCTCCCGCCCTCAAACTGGCGGCAGGGCAGAGCCCTTGGTCGAACCGGGTCCCTGCCCTGCAGCGAATCGTGTGTCAGGAGCGGTGTTACGGGGCTGCGGTCATGCTGGTCGTCAGTGTCCCGGTGTACGTGCCGACACGGCTGTCAGCCGGGATCGTCAGGGCAACATTGATCGGCTGCGAATACGTTCCCGAACCGTAGTTGGCCCCGGCGGTAATGACCTTGACTGCCGTGGCCAAGGAACCTGAGACGCCCGTGGTGATGTTGGCGCTCTGCGGGCCTGTCGGCACCGCATCAGTGCCCGCCACGTCAATCGCCTGGCCGGCGGAGGAGGTGACGGCCCCGACCGAGGTGATGGAGAACGCGGTGGCCGGGATATTGGTGCCGCCAGCTGGCCCGGAGTAGATGAAGTCGCTGACCTGTTCCGTTACGTTCCAGCCGGCACCGGTGCCGGTGCTGTCATCCGCGCTCAACGTCATCGTCCCGGTGGCGACCTGGTCGGTGTGAGCGGTGACCACGGGAGCCAGCCCCAAGTCCGCGACGGTGGCGGTAAGGCTGCCTCCCGTCACTGACTGGCTTACCGAGTCGGCGGCGAAGGCCGAGGGAGCGACAAAGAGGACGCCGGTGGTCAGGGTTGCGACGGCCAGTGCCGCTGCGGTCTTGCGCGTGGAAAATCGAAACATGGTTGAGACCTTTCGTTTACCCCCGTTGACCAAAAGGCCCCAACTGGCATCAGCAGGATTCAACCCTGCCCCAGTGGATCAGAAGCCCAGCGCTTCTGCGAGAGATAAATTCACAGTCTACCAACATATATGACGAGCCAACTTCTATTTGAGGAATCTATCTGGTAAACGTGTGGGAATTCACGAACCGCAGTATCGAGGCCCGTCCGGCGGGGTCCGTTCAGCCCCAATGAAAGCCGACGTGACAGGGGTGGGTGGGGGAATCAAGGAATGTGGTGTGATCCACCTGCCGGTCAGGGGAGTGCGGTGAGGTCCCCTTCGGGGACGAAATGCGTGGGGGCGTCCGCGGGGCCTGGGACGACGCTGAGGTTGTCAGCGGTCTGGGCGAAGCGGTACCCGGTGGCCGCGGTGCTGGTGGCTCCCTGGCCTGTATTGAGGGCCACGGCTCCCAGCCCCGGCGAGGCCCACTGCTTGGCGGTGATGCCCGACGGAGGGGTGTCGGAGCCGCCGAGGGTGGTGGCGCCCGCGGTGAGCGTCAGGGGCCGGCCGGCGGCGTTGGCGTAGGTGAAGGTGCTGTCCGGCGCGGCGTCGCCCATGAAGGTCTGCACCGAGGCGGGGGAGGGCGTTCCGCTGCAGGTCACGGGGTTGGCCGTGGCGTCGCAGCCGGGGTAGCTGACCGTGCTGGCCTGGACGTTGGTGACGGCACCGACGGCTGTGATCGTCCAGGTTGCGATCTGGCAGCCGCCGTCCTGGCCCGGTACGGTCATCTGGACCTGGTGTTGGTCGGTGGCGGTGATCGAGGAGGCCCAGAGGACGTCGGAGCGGAAGGTGGCGTCGGTGATGGACACCTGCTGGGTGGCCCAGTTCCGGCTGCCGATTCCCTCGGGTTGCCGTGCAGACTGAACAAGTCTGCGGCCGCTCGAGATAGGTGATTCGTTCGCCTCATCTGAGTCCTTCCGCGGGGCCTGGACTCGTCAGTCCCTGCTGGATAAGAGGCATTCCAAATGACCTAGGGTTGCCTCGTGTTGACGGTGCGGCTAGGTGAAGATGTACTAGAACCAACAAACGGTAGTACACGTCATGGTTGCACTACCTCTGACGCCGTCGTCAAGATTTGCACGCTTCCCCTCCTGGCCGGGGAAAACATCTCCGCCGCGTTCGTGGTGCCCACGGTGGCGGCCTGCATCGACCTGGTGGTCCATTGTGTCCGCCTGCCGGACGGGAGACGCCGGGTGGGCCAGATCCTGTCGCTGGGGCGCCGCGTGGAGAACGGGATCATTGAATCCGGGATGGTCTTCGACACCCTGGATGGCCGGCTCACACCCTCCGCCTCCGCCATGCCGTCGCCGGAAAAGTTCGCCGCCGCCGGTTTCAGCGTGGCGGCCCTCATGGGGGATTCCTGATGTCCGCCCTGGTGGGGCTGATGGCCGGGCTGGGACTGTTCCTGGTGTGGACGGCGTGCTGGAGCATGCCGGAGCATCCTGTGCGGCCGGCCCGCCGGAGCCGGCTGGGCGAGCTGCTCCACCAGGCGGGGATTGCCCAGGTGACCCCGGCGTCGCTGCTCGCCAGCACCCTGGGCTTTGCCGTGCTGGCCGCGCTGCTGGTGCTCGTCCTGACGGGCGCGGCGCCCGTCGCCATGTGCCTGGGCCTGTTCGCGGGGTACGTCCCGATTGCCGTACTGCGGTGGCGGGCACGACGCCGTTCCTCCGTCCTGCGCGAGCTCTGGCCTGACGTCGTGGACCATTTGAGATCCGCCATCCGTGCCGGCCTGTCCCTGCCGGAAGCCCTGATCCAGCTGGGCGTCAAGGGTCCCGAGGAATTGCGCGGCGAGTTTGTCAGCTTTGGGGCCGACTACCGCTCCACCGGGCACTTTGAAGGTGCCCTGGAGAAACTCAAGGACCGGCTGTCCGATCCTGTCGCCGACCGCATCATCGAGGCCCTGCGGCTGACCCGCGACGTGGGCGGCACCGACCTCGGCCGGCTTCTGGGCACCCTTTCGGAGTTCCTGCGCGACCACGCGCGGACGCGCAGCGAACTCGAGGCCAGGCAGTCCTGGACGGTCAACGCCGCCCGGCTGGCGGTTGCGGCGCCCTGGATCGTGCTGATGCTCATGGCCACCCGGCCCGAGGCCATTGAGGCCTACAACTCCGCGGCCGGGTGGATTGTGCTGGGCGGAGGACTGCTGGTCTCCGTGGTGTGCTACCGGCTCATGTTGCGCATCGGGGCCCTGCCCAGTGAGCGCCGGGTGCTGCAGTGAACGGGCAGGCAGGGGCGGCTGCCGCGGCCGGACTGGCCCTGGGGCTCGGACTGTGGCTGGTTTTTATCCGGCTTCCGATCATGCGCCGCCCCACCTTTGCCGAGCGCGTGGAACCGCAGCTGCGCAGCGTGGCCAGCCGCTCGGGGCTGCTGGACCGGGAGGAGCCGGGCGCCCTGTTCGGCCCGCTGGGGCGGATCTTCCGCCTGCTGGTCTCCGACGCCGTCGCCCGGCTGGGCCGGTTCAATGTCAGCGTCAAGGGTCTGTCCGCACGTCTGGAACGCGCCGGTCGGAGCGAGACGCCGCTGGAATTCCGCGCCGTCCAGCTGCTGTGGACCGGTGCGGGCATGGTGGCCGGGCTGGCCGCCTCGCTGTCGCTGATGTGGCAGGGCCGGGCCAACGCCATGGGTGGGCTTGCCCTGACGGGGTTCCTCATGCTGGGCGGCTACCTTGGCTGCGACTACCTGCTCGGGATCCGCATCAAGCGCCGCCAGGCCCTCATTCTCGCCGAATTTCCGGCCCTCGCTGAACTCATGGCCCTGGCTGTCGGTGCGGGCGAGAGCGCAGGCAGCGCCCTGGACCGGGTGGCCCGGCAGTCCCGCGGGGAACTCTCGGGCGAATTTTCCAAGATCGTGGCCCAAACGCGTGCCGGCACACCGCTGGTGGAGGCGCTGGAGGAATTTTCCGAACGGCTGGGCATACCGGCGCTGGCCCGTTTTGTGGACGGCATCAGTGTTGCCGTCAACCGCGGAACGCCCCTGTCTGACGTGCTGCGGGCCCAGGCGCAGGACGTGAGGGACGTGGCCAAGCGGGAGCTGATGGAGGCTGCCGGGCGGAAGGAAATTGCCATGATGGTGCCGCTCGTCTTCGGGGTGTTGCCGCTCACGGTGGTCTTCGCCGTGTTCCCCGGCCTGGCCCTGCTGCAGTTTGGCTTCTGATGCCTTCCACCCTGACTTCAGCGCACCCGCCCCGAACGGCGGGCCAACGCAGGCGCGGCACAGACACGCAAAGCCATGACGGACACAGCCATGGCACGCACGGCAAAAAGGGGAAACACCATGGAAAACCACCATCCGCTGGCGGAACGCGCACTGGCCTTCCTGCTGGCCGCGAAACAGCATCTGGCCCGGCGCCTGGCCCCGTGGCTGACGGGCTGGCTCGCCGGGCCGGGACGGTTCCGGCTCCGGCCCGCCACCGGAAGGTCCCGTGGGGACGTGCCCGGCTGGGTGCTCATCACCTTGATGTCGGCCGTCCTCGTGGCAGGACTCCTCGCCATCGCCGGGCCCGCGCTGGCGAAGATGTTCAACGAGGCCATGGACCAGGTCCATCCCTGACCCCCGGGCCGCGCTCCCGCGTGGCCGAACGCGGCGCGGCGGTGGTCGACTTCGTGCTGGTCTCCACCGTCGTGACCGTCATGTTCCTGGCCCTGATTCAGCTGGCAGTGGTGCTGCACGTGCGCAACACCGTGGCCGATGCCGCGTCCTCCGCGGCCCGCTACGGGGCGCTCGCGGACCGAACGGCCCCGGACGCGGAGGAGCGCGCCCGGCTCCTCATCGGCTCCGCGCTGGGTAGCGGCTTTGCCCAGGACGTGGCCGCCACGGTGTCCTCCTCCAACGGGATCCCCGTCCTGACCGTCTCCGTCAAGGCCCCGCTGCCGCTGCTGGGACTGTGGGGACCCGGGCAGACCCTGGAAATGAGCGGTCATGCCGTCATCGACCCGTAAGCCGGCCTGCGGTGGGCCGGCCGGGGGGAGTCTGCCCGCCGCCGAACCACCCCCGGATTCCCAGCAGGGCAGCGCCATTGTCGAATTCGTCTTCCTGGCCGTGCTGCTGATGGTCCCGGTGGCCTACCTGATCCTGACCGTCGGGGCGCTGCAGGGCGGGGCCTATGCGGTTGTCGGGGCCGCTGACCAGGCCGCCAAGGTCTTCGTCCTCCAGTCGGACGACGGCGCCGGCCGGCAGGCGGCGGAGGCGGCCGTCTCCCTGGCCGTCGCCGACATGGGCTTTGACCCCGCCGACGCCCGGCTCACCATCACCTGCGACGGCGGCTGCCTCACCCCCGGCACCATGGTGCGGGCCCGCGTGACCCTGCGCGTGGACCTGCCCCTGGTCGGCGGACTGCCAGGGACCAGGCTGTCCGCCGCCGAGGTGGAAGCGTCGGCGGCGCAAAAGGTGGGCCGCTTCAAGTGAGCCCCGGCCGCGCTCGGCAACACCGCCCCGCCGGGCTCCGCCCGTACCGCCCCACCGGCCTCCGCCCGCACCGCCGTTGCCCAGCCAGTTCGCGGCAGGAAGGGCACGTCATGGTGCTCATGATCGGCTATGTGCTGATCGCCCTGCTCCTCGCCACCGTGGTGGCGGCCGGCTCCAGCCTCTATCTTGGGCACAAGAAGCTGCTGTCCCTGGCCGACGGCGCCGCGCTCGCCGCAGCGGACACCTTCACCCTCAGCGGCGGCTCCGCGGACACGGACCCCGGCACGCTGCTGACCGGCAGCGGCATCAACGCCGCCGCCCGCGAGTACCTTTCCGGCGCCGAGGTGCCACGGTCCCTGTCCGGCGTGCAGCTCGCCGCCGGGACGGGGACGCCGGACGGGCGCACGGCGGAGGTGCGGCTGAGCGGCGTGGTGCACCCAATGTTCATCAACTTCCTGATCCCGGACGGAATCGTGCTGACCGTGACCGGCACGGCCCGAGCACACCTGGTCCTGTGACGGCTGGTCCAGTTAAGGCCGGCCGGCCCACACCCGCGCCGCGCCCCGGCGGACCAGCCCCGGGCATGCCGTAGGCTTGAATATCATGGCTGAGATCGACTATTCCGCAGAAATCAAGGCGTTGCGCGCCACCTACGTCTCCATTGAACAGGTGTCCGAGGTGGACAGGCTCCTGGAGGACATCGAGGACCTGTCGGACCAGGCCGGTTCGCCCAACCTTTGGGACGACCCCGCGGCGGCCCAGAAGGTGACCTCCCGGCTCAGCCATGCCCAGTCCAAGCTGGAAAAGCTGCGCACCCTTGAATCCCGCATCGACGATCTTGAAGTGCTGGTGGAACTCGCCCAGGACGAGGGCGACGCCGACACCCTCGCCGAGGCGGCCAAGGAACTCCCCGCCCTGCAGAAGTCGCTCAAGGACCTGGAAATCGTCACCTTGCTGGCCGGCGAGTACGACGAGCGCGAGGCCGTGGTGACCATCCGCTCCGGCGCCGGGGGAGTCGACGCGGCCGACTTCGCCGAAATGCTGCTGCGCATGTACCTGCGCTGGGCCGAACGCCACGGCTACCCCACGGCAGTCCTGGACACCTCCTACGCCGAGGAGGCCGGCCTGAAGTCAGCCACCTTCGAGGTCAAGGCGCCCTACGCCTTCGGCACGCTCAGCGTCGAGGCCGGCACCCACCGCCTGGTCCGCATCAGCCCGTTCGACAACCAGGGCCGGCGCCAGACCTCCTTTGCCGCGGTCGAGGTCATCCCGCTCATCGAGCAGACGGACAGCATCGAGGTCCCCGACAACGAGATCCGCGTGGACGTGTTCCGCTCCTCGGGCCCCGGCGGGCAATCCGTCAACACCACCGACTCCGCCGTCCGCCTGACCCACCTGCCCACCGGCACCGTGGTGTCCATGCAGAACGAAAAGTCCCAGATCCAAAACCGTGCCGCGGCCATGCGCGTCCTCCAGTCCCGCCTCCTGCTGCTGAAAAAGGCGGAGGAGGACGCCACCAAGAAGGCCATGGCCGGGGACGTCAAGGCGTCCTGGGGCGACCAGATGCGCTCCTACGTCCTCAATCCCTACCAGATGGTGAAGGACCTGCGCACGGAGTACGAGGTCGGCAACACCTCCGCCGTGCTGGACGGGGAAATCGACGACTTCATCGACGCCGGGATCCGCTGGCGCGCTGACAACCGCAACGCCGAAAAGCTGTAGGACGGGCACGCCCGGCTGCGGCCTACACGGCAAACACCAAGGCCCGACACACCGGGCGGGAGCGCAAAAAGCCGCGGAATGACGCCTATAGTCGATACGCTGGTGGTTTCCTCCCCAAACCTAGGCCCAGGCACCGGCATGCCAGTACCGTTCGCTGGAAGGGCAATGAAAAGTCATGATTCGTTTTGAAAATGTGAGCATAGCTTACGACCGAAAAAGCAAGCCGGCGCTCGATGACGTCTCGCTGGAGGTCAACCGCGGCGAGTTCGTGTTCCTCGTCGGTTCCTCCGGCTCCGGAAAGTCCACGTTCCTGCGCCTGGTCCTGCGCGAATACAAGACCGAACACGGACAGGTGTACGTGGCCGGCCAAAACGTGGCCAACGTCCCCAGCTGGCGCGTGCCGAAGTTCCGCCGGGGAATCGGGATTGTGTTCCAGGACTTCCGCCTCATCAACACCAAGACCGTGTTCGCCAACGTCGCCTACGCCATGCAGGTGATCGGCAAGTCGCGCGCCGCCATCCGCACCGAGGTCCCCCGCGTGCTGGAACTCGTGGGCCTGGAAGGCAAGGAACGGCGCCTGCCCACGGAACTGTCCGGCGGCGAGCAGCAGCGCGTGGCCATTGCCCGCGCCATCGTGAACCAGCCCGGCATCCTGCTGGCCGACGAGCCCACCGGAAACCTGGACCCCACCACGAGTGCGGGCATCATGGAGATCCTGGACAGGATCAACCAAAACGGCACCACCGTGGTCATGGCCACCCACGACGACGACATCGTCAACTCCATGCGCAAGCGCGTCATCGAACTGCGCCTGGGCCGGGTGGTCCGCGACGAGGCCCGCGCCCAATACACCTCGATGATGCCGATTGTCCCCGCGGCCGCGACGGTGGGCGCCTCCGCTGCCTCCCAAGGCGCGCCAACAGCCGCGGGCGACCCGTCCGCCGTCGTGCCTTCCATGGACGACGGCGCACCCCAGACCCGCCGCCAGCGCGCCGTGAGTGCCGCGGCAGCCGGCGGCACCGCCGGGGAGGAATCAATGCCGCCACGGCTCGAACGCAACCGGGGCCGCGTGTATCCGGGCGGCACCGTTGAGGAATTCGCACGGAACGGGGAGCAGCCATGAGACTTGCGTTCATTATGAGCGAGCTGGGCAGCGGCCTGCGCCGCAACCTGACCATGGTCATCTCCGTCATCCTGGTGACCTTTGTTTCCCTGACGTTTGTTGGGGCCGCCGGCGTCCTGCAGCTGCAGATCGGCCAGCTCAAGGGATTCTGGTATGACAAGGTGCAGGTCACCATCTACCTGTGCAACGACGTCCCCAGCAACGCCAACTGCGCCTCCGGGCCGGTCACGGACCAGCAGAAAAAGACCATCCAGGCCATGCTGGACTCGCCCGCGGTCAAGCCGTACGTGGAGAAATGGACGTTTGAAAGCCAGGCCGAGGCGCTGACCCACTTCAAGGAGCAGTTCGCCAACTCGCCCATGGTGGATTCGGTGGAGGCCGGCAACCTGCCGTCATCCTTCCGCATCAAGCTGACGGACCCCGAGAAGTACCAGATCATCAACGAGTCGTTCTCCGCCACGCCGGGGGTGGATTCGGTGGTGGACCAGCGCAAGGTGCTCGAGTCGCTGTTTTCGTGGATGAACATTGCCACAATTGTGGCCGTGGGCGTCGCCGTGCTGATGATTGTCTGCGCCGCCCTGCTGATCGCCACCACCATCCGGCTGTCCGCACAGTCGCGCGCCAAGGAGATCGACATCATGCGGCTGGTGGGTGCCTCGAAGACGGTGATCCAGCTGCCGTTTGTGCTTGAGGGGGTCATTGCCGCCACCATCGGGGCGCTGCTGGCCTCCGGGGCCGTGTGGGCGATCGTGGAATTCTTCCTCGGCCGCTACCTGGCCAGCGGCAGCAGTGGCACCCCCCTCATTTCCACCACGCAGGCCCTGGTGATCTACCCTGTCCTGATCCTGCTGGGCGTGGTGCTCGCGGGCATGGCCTCGGCCGTGTCACTGCGAAAAAACCTCAAAGTATGATTCAGGGGGATGGGTCCCATCACTGCCCCTCCCCGCCACACCCGCCAGGCGCCGCAACGCAAGGAGCAGTTTGAGCATGGAATCGATGTCAACCGGGGGACGCGCGGCGGGGAAACCCGGCGCGCCAGTACGACGCCGGACGGTGTCCCATGCGCTTTCACGCCGCCTCGGCGCCGCCCTTGCCTCCGCCCTCATGGCCGGGATGCTGGGGCTGGTGCCCGCAGCCCACGCCGACAATCTCGACGACCAGGCCGCCGCACTGAAGCAGCAGGCCGCCGACGCCGCCTCCGCCCTCGAGTTTGTTGACGCCGGGCTGGCCAAGTCCGCCTCCGACCTGGTCATGTACCAGGGCCAGCTGCCCGGGGCCCAGGCCGCCCTCGCCGACGCCCAAAACCGGGTGGGCGCGGCCACCGGGCTGGTCAGCTCCCTCGCCGCGCGCATCGAACTGGCACAGGCCAGCAAGGACAGGATCACCGCCCAGATTGCCCTGGACTCCAAGAAGCAGGCGGAAGCCAAGAGCATGATCGGCCAGATTGCCGCACAGTCCTACAAGGCCGGCGGCATACCCGCCAACCTGGCACTGATCCTCGGCGTGGGGTCCTCCGGCGACCTGGCCAACTCGATCGACCTTGCCGAGCAGGCCATGCGCAGCCAAAATGCCGCCCTGGCGCAGCTGACCAGTCAAAAGGCCACCAACCAAAACGCGCAGGCCCGCCTCGCCGCCGTCGAGGCCGAGATCAAGGACCTCAAAGTGCAGGCGGACGCGGCCCTCGTGGCCGAGCAGTCCGCCCGCGACCAGGCGGCCGCCAAGAAGGCCAAGGTGGACCAGCTGATCAGCGACTCCGCGGCCATCAATGCCAGGCTGGAAAGGCAAAAGCCGCAAATCCAGGCCAAGGTGGCGGCGGTGAAGCAGCAGCAGGACACCGTGGCCGCCCAGATCGCCGAACGCCAGCGCAAGGAACGCGAGGCGGCAGCGGCCGCCGCCAAGGCCGAGGCGGAACGCATCGCCCGGGCACAAGCCGCCGCGGCGAAGGCTGCCGGCAACAACAACTTTGTGTCCCCGCCCTATGTGGCGCCGGCGCCCGGCAACCCGTCGGCCTTTGGCCTCCAGCACCCCTTTGCCAGCTACGTCCCAATCACCTCCGGCTTCGGCTGGCGCCAGACCCCGCCCGGGACCATCGACTTTTACGGCACCGGCGGCTACGTCCACACGGGGATCGACTTCGGAGCCCCCTGCGGCACGCCCGTGTATGCGGCGGCGGCCGGCACCGTGGTCTTTGCCGGCTGGGACGTCTACGGCGGCGGCAACGGGGTGAAGATCTCCCACGGGGTCATCCAGGGGAACGCACTGCTGACGGCGTATTACCACAACACCTCGGTGAAGGTCTCGGCCGGCCAGCGCGTCAGCCGCGGCCAGTTGATCGCCATCTCCGGCGGCACCGGCAACTCCACCGGCTGCCACGCCCACTTTGAAACCTGGCTCAACGGCGTGGCCGTCGATCCCATGACGCTGCTCTAGTCCGGCGCCTTGGCGCTCCGGTTCCGGCGCACCGTGAGCCCTTCACGGTGTGCCGCTTCCGAGGGGTGGCGCACCGTGGGAGTGCAACTCCGCGCACCGTCAAGGTTTTGCGGCGCCGGAGTTGCTAGACTTTAGTCCGCACCGCACAGGCGGTGCGCGAAGACAAGCTTTCACCGTCCCGCGGTGCAACCACCCGTGAAGGAGTCGTACAGTGCCTAAGGAAAGTGGCCTGAAAGTGGTGGCCACCAATCGCAAGGCCCGGCACGACTACCACATCATGGACACCTACGAGGCCGGGCTGGTCCTGATGGGGACCGAGGTGAAGTCGCTGCGCGAGGGCCGCGCTTCCCTTGTGGACGGATTTGCCACCTTCTACAACGACGAGCTCTGGCTCGAGGCCGTCTACATTCCCGAGTACCTCAACGGCAGCTGGACCAACCACACGGCCCGCCGCCGCCGCAAGCTCCTGCTGCACCGCGAGGAGCTGGAAAAGATTGCGCACAAGACCCGCGAGTCCGGCTTCACCATTGTGCCGCTGCAGTTGTACTTCCTGGACAGCCGGGCCAAGGTGGAGATTGCCATTGCCCGCGGCAAGAAGGACTACGACAAGCGTCAGGCGCTGCGGGAAAAGCAGGACAACCGCGAGGCGCTGCGGGTCATGCGCGAGAAGAACCGCGGCTAGCCCATGCCACCCTGGGACGTCTTTCTTGGCACGTGGAGCCTGGACCCGTGGGCCCTGGCCCTGATCGCTGCCGCGGGGGGCCTTTACGCCTGGGGCCTGGTGCGGTCGGCCGCGTCCGGGGTCCGCTGGCCGGCATGGCGCGCCGCATGTTTCTACGTGCTGGGCCTGGGGCTCTACGCCTTCCTCAACTTCGGCTTCCTGGGCACGTATTCGCCCGAGCTGCGGTGGGCCTTCTCCGTGCGCATTGCCATGATGCTCTTTGTAGTCCCGGCCGGCCTGGCCCTGGGCCTGCCCGTGGGCCTGGCGCGGCGCACGATACGCCCGGGCCGCCTGCGTTCCTTCCTGGCCGCAACTGCCCGGCGGCCCATGAATCTTTTCGCCAACAGCGCCGTGGCACCCGTGGCGGGACTCATCGTCCTGTCCATGATGCTCACACCGCTGGCCGGCATCTCCCGCCTGAGCCCGACGCTGGAAGGCCTGCTCACGCTCGCCATCCCCCTGCTGGGGCTGCTCATGGTGCTGCCCATGGTCGAGGAGAAGACCCGGGTCAGCACGGCCCTGATCATGCTGCAGTTCGTGTTTGCCTTCATCGAGCTGCTGGCGGACGCCGCACCCGGGCTCATCATGCGCCTGGTGCCCTCCATCTTTGACGGCGCGGGGGCCCTGTCCGGCCCGGTGCCCGGCTGGTTCCCGAATGCGCTGCGGGACCAGCAGCTGGGCGGGGACTTCCTGTGGTTCATTGCCGAGATCATGGACCTGCCCGTCATGATCCTGCTCTTCGTCCGCTTCTCCAAGTCGGACAAGGGCGAACGCAAAATCCTGGATGAGCTCACGGACGAACAAATGGATGAACTGAACGCCGCGCACCTGCACCTGAGGGACTGACGCCATGGCATTGCGGGCTCGCCACTGGTGGGGGATCGGCGTGTCCGCCGCCGTGCTGGCCGTGGTGGCCCTCCTGGTCCTGACTTTCTCCTCCCCGCCACGCACGACGCCTGCCGCCTCCGCCGGGCCCGCCTCACCGACGGCGGCGCGGCCTTCCCCAACGGCCCCGGCCCCGCCCTCCCCGGCCGCTCCGTCCCCAGCCGCTCCGTCCACGGCACGCGCGACACCGCCGCCCGCCAGCGCAACGCAGGCACCGCCGTCGAACGCCCCGGCGAAGGACCTGGCGCAGCAAAAGCTGGCGGGCATGACGCTCGGCCAGCGCGTGGGGCAGGCGTTCATGGTGTCCTCGCCCGTGACCGGGGCCGACGCGCAGTCCACCTACGTGCTCGAGCAGCTGCATGTGGGCAATGTGTTCATGAAGGGACGCAGCACCGCCGGCGTGGACGCGACGGCCGCCGTGGTCTCCGAGGCTGCCGGGCGGGCCCTCGAAGCCGGCGTGCGCCCGTTTGTGGCAACCGACCAGGAGGGCGGGTTCGTACAGATCATGCAGGGGCCCGGCTTTAACGCCATCCCGCAGGCCATTGTGCAGGGTCAGTTGCCTCCGGCGCAGCTGCAGGAGGCCGCGCAGCGGTGGGGACGGCAGCTGGCGGCGGCCGGCGTCAATGTCAACCTGGCCCCCGTCCTTGACACCGTGCCCGGCGCAGGCTTTGCCCCCCGGAACGCACCCATCGGCGCCTTTGGCCGGGAATACGGATACACGCCCGCCGCCGTCTCCAGCCACGGGCTGGCCTTCGCCCGCGGCATGCTGGCTGCCGGCGTGGCGCCCGTCGTGAAGCACTTTCCGGGGCTGGGGCGGGTCACTGGGAACACGGACGTGAGTGCCGGCGTCACGGACAGCGTCACCGTCCGCCACGATCCCTATGTGGGGCCGTTCCGCGACGCCGTGGACGCCGGCGTGCCGTGGCTGATGATTTCCAATGCCTACTACCCGAACATTGACACGCAGGACCTGGGCCCGTTTTCGCACGTGATCATCCAGAGCATGGTGCGCGGGGACCTCGGCTTCACGGGCATCATTGTCAGCGACGACATCTGCGACGCCCGGCAGGTGGCCGGCGTGCCGGCGGCGCAGCGCGGCGTGGACTTCATCAGCGCCGGCGGCACCGTGGTGCTGTGCACCGACCAGTCCGTGGCACCGGCCATGTATGAGGGCATGGTGGCCGCGGCGCGGGCCGACCCCGCGTTTGCCCGGAAGATTGACGCGGCCGCGCTGCTGGTGCTGGAGGCCAAGGCGGCCCGGGGCATGGTTTCCGGCTAGGGAATATTTGCCCGGGCACATGCGCTATGATGGGTAGTCCACGGCCACCACGGCGTGGGTTTGAAAACACAATAGGGGATGATCGGTTTCGACGGTGTTTGTCGAGACAGGTGAAGCGGGTCGAGGATACAGGGTTATCTCGTAAACGATCTCTGTAAAACAATAAGTGCTGACTCAAATCGCACTGACTTCGCTCTTGCTGCCTAAGCAGTAAGACAGTCCGTCAGCCCGGGAATGCTCTCGTCCCGGATCCTGGCGTCATTTAGAGGGCCACTGCTCTAAGTTCTTGTTGCAGGAACTTAGGGGACTCTTATGCAACTGGGCCTGGCAGCTACTTGTTTGCGAGATAGCTGGGGCCGAGAAAAACCGACGCAAACTGCACCCGGAGAAGCCCTGATGAAACAACATCGGACGGGAGTTCAATTCTCCCCATCTCCACATCCCTGTTGGGGCCCGTTCCACGCCGTCACGGCGGGGGACGGGCCCTTTTTCATGTTCCGGCCGGGTTCTGCCTTGAAGTGGCGCGGGGTTGGGTGTCAATGGTGCGCCACTTGGCAAGTGGCGCCTGGGTGGCACCCAACGGTGCGCT
>NZ_JAAMFM010000023.1 GCF_013376105.1 Arthrobacter wenxiniae | reverse complement strand
AGCCCCACTCGCCCTGACCGTCTGGCGCGCCGTGACCAACAACTACGCCGACAACTGCAACCAAAACCCCGACGGCGTCGGCTGCTGAACCCCGCCAACCGGAGCAGGACCACAAAAGTTCGACGGCGGCCGCCGGAAACCGGGTGCCGCCGTCGAAGGAAGAGAAGGAAAGGCTAGCTTCGACCCGACGCCTTGGCCTTCTGCAGGAGGACCCTTTCATCCAGCGGAGCGTCCTTGCTGGCCCGCAGCTTGCGGTAGTAGTCACGGGCTTCGTCCTGGCGCTCCCGCTCAATCCCCGTGGCGATCGTCGCGCGCAGGTGCTCGGGCCCGTAGCCAAAGGCGTCCACCAGGTCCAGCGCGTGCGGCCGCAACTTCGCCAGCACCCGGTTGATGTACGGGGCCAGTGTGCGCGCCCGCAGCATTGAGATCCGCCCGTTCATCAGGTACCAGTCCAGGTGTTTTTCAATCAGCCCCAGGCCAAAGAGGTCACGCAGGCGGGTGAGCACCTTGCGCGTGCCCGCGTCTTCAATGCGGCGCAGGGCTTCCGTGAACGCCTCCCATTGCAGCAGCTCGGCGTGTGCCCGGGCCGCCTCGATCAGCTCGTTCTGGTGTTCGTTGAAGAGCTCGGCGCCCTGGTCCTTGGAAAGCTTCGAGGCGCCCTTCAAAGCGGCTGCAACGTCAGCCACCATTGCCTGGACCCGGCCGGCGAGCAGCTCGTGCTGGGTGTCCTCGTCCTTGAGCGCCTTGGCCGACTTTTGCGCCGACCCTGAATCGGCCACAAACTGGGCCACCTGCCGCAGCCCGGTCTTGTGCCAGGTCAGCTCGGCCGCCTGGCCAACCACAAATCGGGCCAGCACACCGAAGTCCAGGTTGCGGAATTCCTTCGAATAGTCGGCCAGCAGCCGCTTCGCAACGAGCTGCAACAGCACAGTGTTGTCACCCTCAAACGTTGCATACACATCAAGGTCCGCACGCAGCGACGTGAACCGGTTCTCCACCATGAACCCGGCCCCACCGCACGCTTCGCGGCACTCCTGCAGCGTGTCCAGCGCATGCCATGTGGACAGCGACTTCAACGCGGCAGCCAGCGTTTCCAGGTCCTGGCGGTCCTCATCCGTGTCCTGGGCGCCGGAAAAAACGTCGTCGAACTTTTGCAGCAGCTCCTCGTGGGCGAAGGATGCCGCGTAGGTCGTGGCCAGCCGCGGCAAAAGGCGCCGCTGGTGCCGCTGGTAGTCCAGCAGCACCACTTCCTCGGTGTCGGACGCGGCGTTGAACTGACGCCTCTCCGTGGCGTACTGGATGGCAATCTTCAGTGCCACCTTTGACGCCGCCACTGCCGCGCCGTCCAGCGAAACGCGCCCCTGCACCAGGGTGCCCAGCATGGTGAAGAAGCGGCGGCCCGGGCTCGCGATGGGGGACGTGTACCGGCCGTCCACGGCCACGTCACCGTACCGGTTGAGCAAGTTGGTGCGAGGGATGCGGACGTTGTCGAAGTGCAGGCGGCCGTTGTCGATCCCGTTCAGCCCACCCTTGACGTTGTCATCCAGTCCGCCGATCCCGGGCAGGAATTCCTTGGTGGAAGGGTCCCGCAGGTCCACATAGAAGGCGTGGACTCCATGGTTCACGCCGCGGGTGATGAGCTGGGCAAACACCACGGCCGCCACCCCGTCCACCGCGGCATTGCCGATATATTCCTTCCACGCCGCACGGAAAGGGGTATTGATGACGAATTCCTGCGCATCGGCGTCGTACGTGGCGGTCGTGGCAATCGAGGCGACGTCGGAGCCGTGGCCAATCTCCGTCATGGCGAAGCAGCCCGGGATTTCCAGGGACATGATGCCGGGCAGCCACTTGTCCTGGTGCTCCTGCGTTCCCAGATGGAGCACCGCCGAGCCAAACAGGCCCCACTGCACGCCTGCCTTGATCTGCACGGACGGGTCGGCCGTCACCAGCTCCTCAAAACCGGCAACGTTCCCACCATGGTCCCCGGTGCCGCCGAGGCGCGGGGGGAAGGCGCGGTGGACCCCGTTCTTCTCGACCAGCAGGCCCAGCTGCCCGAACGCCCGCGCGCGGTGCTCGGTGTGCGTGAGCCCCTCGATCTTGTGCAGCTCGGGCATCCCGGCCAGCTCGCGCGCCTGAAGGCGGACTTCGGCCCACTTGCCCAGCAGCGCCTGTCCCAGGGCGGCCACGTCAATATGGGAGCTGTCGAAGCCGGAGGCCTTCGTTGCGGGGGTCAATAGCTCGGTCATGGGGTTCCTTCTGCTTGCAATGGGTGGACAGGGAGGCGTGGTCCGGGCGACAACTGCCGGGCAACGCCGTCGAACAGCCAAGCGGAAATCTGCTCGGCCATGGCCCGGGAATCGGGCTTCGCCGGCGCGGCCGCGGTCTTCAGCCACAATTCACCGGCAGTGCGCACCAGCCCGATCGCCGCCGTCGGCCAGTAGCCCAACAGGGGCGAATCCGCACCGCCCAGCATGTCCCGGAGCGGTTCGGAGATCATGGCCGTCACGGCATCGAAGAAGCCGGTGAGTTCGCCCTCGGGAAGGGACCCGGAGTCGGACGGGGAAGTCACAAACATGTAGACGTTCGGCGACGTCTCCGCCATCTGGAGATAGGCCGCGACCATGTTGACCAGGCCCTCGCGCGGGGTCCTGGCGGTCTTCCCGGCCGTCACGATGGTGTCCTGCATTTGCCCGATCACCACCTTGCCCACCGCCCGCTGCAGCCCCGCCTTGTCGCCGAAGTAGCGGTAAAAGACCGACTTTGAGGTGCCGGCGTGGGCGGCGATGTCCTCCATGGACGCGTCGAAGCCCAGGCGGTGGATGGCGCGGCGGGCCGCCTTGATGAGGGCACGACGGCGTTCCTCGCGGTGCGCCTCCCATCTCACCGAGCGCCCGTCAAGGGGTGCTCCGCCCGGCGTCCGGCCCGGCGGCGGTGCGGCCTGCCCCGCTCGTAACAAGTTCACGATACCCAGCGTATCAGGTACGCTGGGTATCAGTAATCCAGGGCACATCTAAGGAGACCGCTCCATGAGTTCCACCACGTCAGCAAACACGGCCGCGAGCGCCAGTGAAACCGCCAGCAAGGCGCCGCAAGGCATCCGCAAGGCGGTGGTGGTGGGCGGTAACCGCATCCCGTTTGCCCGGGCGGGCGGCGCCTACGCCCACGCCTCCAACAAGGACATGCTCACCGCCGCGCTGGACGGGCTCGTGGCGCGCTTTGGCCTGCAGGATGAATCCATCGGCGAGGTGGCCGCCGGCGCGGTGCTGAAGCACTCACGCGATTTCAACCTCACGCGCGAGGCGGTCCTTGGCTCGGCCTTGGCGCCCACCACCCCGGCGTATGACCTGCAGCAGGCGTGCGCCACGGGCATGGAGGCGGCCATCGGTCTGTCCAACAAGATCAAGCTGGGCCAGATCGACTCCGCCATTGCCGGCGGGGTGGACTCCGCCTCCGACGCCCCCATCGCCGTCAGCGAAGGCCTGCGCACCATCCTGCTGGACCTCAGCCGGGCCAAGTCCCTGGCCGAGAAGGCCAGGGTTGTGGCCCGCATCCGTCCCAGGGACCTCTCCCCGGATGCCCCGTCCACCGGGGAGCCGCGCACCGGGCTCTCCATGGGGGAGCACCAGGCACTGACCACCGCCCAGTGGAACATCACCCGGGAGGCCCAGGATGAGCTGGCCCTTGCCAGCCACAAGAACCTCGCGGCCGCCTACGACCGGCACTTCTTTGACGACCTCGTCACCCCGTACCGCGGCCTGACGAGGGACTCCAACCTTCGCGCCGATTCCTCGATGGAGAAGCTGGCCAGGCTCAAGCCGGTCTTTGGACGGAGCCTGGGGGACGCAGCGACCATGACGGCGGGCAACTCAACCCCGCTCACCGACGGCGCATCGACCGTGCTGCTCGCCTCCGAGGAATGGGCCCAGGCACACGAACTGCCCATGCTCGCCAACGTCGTTGACGGCGAGGCCGGCGCGGTCGACTTTGTGCACGGCAAGGACGGCCTCCTGATGGCCCCCGCGTTCGCCGTTCCGCGCCTGCTGGCCCGCAACGGGCTGGCTCTTGCGGACATTGACTACTTTGAGATCCACGAAGCCTTCGCCGGCACGGTGCTCAGCACCCTGGCGGCCTGGGAAGACGAGGAATTCGGCAGGACACGGCTCGGCCTCGACGGCGCCTTCGGCACCGTGGACCGCGGCAGGCTCAACATCAACGGATCCTCCCTGGCCGCGGGCCACCCCTTCGCCGCCACCGGCGGCCGGCTGATCGCCACGCTGGCCAAGATGCTCAGCGAGCGCGGCCAGGTCGACGGCCGCCCCGCCCGCGGCCTGATCTCAGTCTGCGCCGCCGGCGGCCAGGGCGTCGTCGCGCTGCTGGAAGCCAGGTAGGCGGCATGGCTGCACAGCGGAAAGTGCGCTCGGACAAGTACACGGAACTCGTCAATGCGGGCCTGGGACGCGACCTCGCCAAACGCCTGGGCCTGCCTCAGCCGGCCGTCCTGCGCCGTTGGACGCCGGGCGCCCCCCTGGTCCAGGGTCCGATCCTTGTGGTGGGCCACAGTGACGGGGCCGACGCCGTTGCAACAGCTCTCCTTTCCTGGGGCCAGGACGTGCGCCGGCATGCCACGCCCAAGGAAAAGGTCGGCGCCGTGGTGCTGGTGCTGGACGAACTCGCCCACCCGGATCAGCTGTCCGGTCCACTGCTCGAAGTGGGCGCGGCCTTGCGCGACCTCAATCGCAATGGCCGGGTTGTCAGCATTTCTCGCCAGCCCGGGGCCGGCGACGCACCGGAGACGGCTGCGGCGCGCAACGCGGTGGACGGCATCATGCGCTCCCTGGCCAAGGAACTGCGCGCGGGCGCCACCGCCAACGGCGTGCTGCTCGGCGGCGGGACGGCCGTGAACGCACCCAGCGCGCTGTCAGCACTGCGCTTCTTCCTTTCGGCGCGCTCCGCGTTCGTCGACGGGCAGTTCCTGACCGCCTCCTCGGACGGGAGCCCGGCAACGCCCGACTGGGACAGACCCCTTGACGCGAGGGTTGCCGTCGTCACCGGAGCCGCCCGGGGAATAGGCGCCGCGATCGCGCGCACCCTGGCCCGGGACGGTGCCAAGGTAATTGCGGTGGACGTGCCTGCCGCCGGTGACCGCCTGGCGGCCGTCGCCAATGAAATCCACGGGACGGCGCTGCAGCTGGACATCACCGCCACCGAGGCCGGCGCGCGCATCCTCGACCACGCGGCCCAGCGGCACGGCAGGCTGGACATTGTGGTGCACAATGCCGGCATCACGCGTGACAGGCTGCTGGCCAACATGGACCCGGCCCGCTGGGACTCCGTGATCGCCGTCAACATCGGCGCACAGCTGCGCATGAACCAGGCGTTCCTGGCCAGCAGCCACTTTGCCGACCACCCGCGGATCATCAGCGTCTCCTCCACCAGCGGGATTGCCGGCAACCGCGGCCAGACCAACTACGCGGCCTCGAAAGCCGGCGTGATCGGCATGGTCCGCTCCACGGCGCCCCTCCTGGCTGAAAGGGGCGGCACGGTCAACGCCGTCGCCCCCGGCTTCATCGAAACGGCCATGACGGCGAAAATCCCGTTCGCCACCCGCGAGGTGGCACGCCGGCTCAACAGCCTGCAGCAGGGCGGCCAACCGGAAGACGTTGCCGAGGCCATCGCCTACTTCGCCTCCGAGGCGTCGGCCGGGGTGACCGCCAACATTCTGCGTGTCTGCGGCCAGAACCTGGTGGGGCAGTGAGCGTGGACCACGTGCTGACGGAGATGCCGTCGCTGTCGAAGCTGTACCTCAACGCCGCGGCAGCTGCCGCCGTGCAGCGGCTCGTGAGGTCAGCACCCGTGGTGGCCCTTCCCACGCGTGCCCTCGAGGTCCGGGGAGTGACGGCGGACCTGTCCAAGCTCACGGCGTTCGCGCACCTGATGGGCAAGCCTGCCCGCGACGTGCTGCCGTCCGGATACATCCACGCACTGGCGTTCCCCGTCGCGATGAGCGTCATGGTGCAGGAGGATTTTCCGCTGCCGCTGCTGGGCATGATCCACCTGCGCAACCAGGTGGACCACCACGCGCCCATATCGTTCACCGACGTCCTGACCATCAGGTCGTGGGCGAGGAACCTGGCCGGGCACCGGGCCGGCACGCAGGTCCAGCTGGTGGTGGAGGTCCGCAACAACGAGGGCACGGCCCTGCTGTGGCGGGGGGTCTCAACCTACCTGGCCAAGGGCATCTACCTGCCGGGCCTGGACAAGCCGTCCCCACAGACGGCTGGGACCCGGCGCGAGGAGTTCTCCCCGCCCCAGCCCACGGCCCAGTGGAAACTGGGGGTCGACACCGGACGGGCCTATGCGGCCGTGTCCGGCGACTTCAACCCCATCCACCTGAGCGTCCTTTCGGCCAAGGCACTCGGCTTGCGGCGCTCCATTGCCCACGGCATGTATGCGGCCTCGCGGGTCGTTTCCGACATCGGCTCGCCCAAACCCGACGCCTTCAGTTGGGACATCAGCTTCGAGTCGCCCATCTTCCTCCCCGCCACGGTGTCGCTGCACATTTCGGACACCCTGGCGGGCGACGGCGGCTGGCTGGGCAGCGAGTTCACGGCCTGGAATGCGCGCAGCACGAGGGTGCACTTTCGCGGCAGCGTCACCGCCGGCACCACCCAGCCGTAGGGCACCTCGTGGCGGGCTGCCTTGTTGAGGGACACGTGCGCTCCCCGCAGGTGAACCGGGGGCGGGACGGCTCCGGGGAACGCGCCGCCCGACACCTACGCGGCCGACGCGAAGCCGGGCCACGCCACAGGCCACGGCAACCAGAAATTCGGCGGCGGATGGTGGGGGGTGCGGCCGGCCGGTCCGGCGGCCCCGACACCGCTAGAGCTGTGCCTGCAGCAGCGGCGCTTCCGGGCCGGGTGTGTCCTGTTCCTCAATGAGCAGTTCCCTCATGGAGCCCAACGGGATGCTGGTGGTCGCCACGGGCGACACCGTGATTCCCGGCGAGGCCTGCCACGTCGCGAGCGGAACCCGGTCTCCGGCGGTCGTGACAAGCACCAGTACGTAGGACCTGGACTCCGAAGGGTTGGACCCGGAGGGCCCCTCCAGGCTTGCGTAGCCCGCAGGGGTGGGGCCGGCCGTGTAGCTGCACGTCCAGGACAGCACGGTGCCCCACGGTTCCGCGCTCGCCTGGCCGCGCGCCGTCAGGACCCGCTGCCCGGAGCTCGTAAAGGCAAGCTGGACCGTTGCCCCGCCGGGCGTCATCGTGGCGTGCGCCGCCGGCGCCGGCGCGGGGGCAAGCAGGCTGGCGGTGACCGCGGCCGTGCCGCCGCCCAACATCAGGACGGCGGCAGCCGCCGCGGCCGCCAGGCCGGCCCTCCGGCGTCGTACTTTCCGGGCAAAGACAGCGTACGGGGCGGCGCTGGGCAACGGCTCGGACGCGTCGGGGTCCACGGCGCCGCGCCCCACCAGGGACAGCAGGCCGGGAAGCCCGGACAACTCGGCAAGGCGGTTGCGGCACGCGTCGCAGCCGTCCACGTGCTGTTCGTATTCGCGGCGCTCGGCCGCCGTCAGTGAACCAAGGACATAGGCCGCGTCCCAGGAGGAATACGGGTCAATGGCGGCAGGGGTGGTGGTCACCGGCTGCTCACACCCCTTTCCTCGAGTGCCAGCCGCAGGGCCCGGAGGCCGTAGTGCAGGCGGGATTTCACGGTTCCGTCCGGCACCCCCAGGGCGGCGGCGATGGTGCGCGTGTCCTGGCCGTCAAAGTACGCGAGCCGGATGACCTCGCGGTGATCAGGCGTGAGGGTGAGCAGGGCATCCTCGACCAGCCAGGCATCCAGGATGCGGTCCGTCTGGTCTGGCCCGGGATGCTCAGGCAGCTGGTCCGTGCCAATTTCATGGCGGTGCCGGGCGCTGCGCCAGTCGTCGATGACCAGGTTCCGGGCCACCGTGAACAACCAGCCCCGCAGCGCGGGCTCCGTGCGCTGCAGGACGTCAGGGTGCTCCCAGGCGCGGAGCAAGGTCTCGGCCACCACGTCCTGCGCCACCGTGCCTTCGCTGGTCAGGCGCTGGACGAAGCGGGTCAGCTGGGCGGCATAGTCCTGGTGGAGTGCGCGCATGGCTTCCTCACGCGTTGGCGTCCCTGTGCGGGCCTTCAGGTCCACAACCGCCCCTTTCCACTCTCCGGCTGCCGGCGGCAGCGCGGGCCTACCCTTAGTAACGGAGTCCGTGCCGAAATGGTTCATCTCACCGAACAACTGGCGGAGGGGCCCCTTGGACTTCCCCTCGTGTCACTTACGTGCCGGATGAACCGCGGCCCGCAGGAGTGCGTATTGGGGCTGTGAGTTCCCACGCCGACAATCCGGTATTCCGTACCAGTGGCATTTGAATGAACTATGAACTTGACGGCCTTCCACTGCACATTCTCCTCGTCCATGCCGTGGTCGTCACCCTTCCCGTGGCATCCCTGTGCACGGCCGCAACGATGCTCTGGCCCGCCGCGCGCCGCCGTCTGGGACTGGCTGCTGCTGCGGGTGGCACCCATTCCTGCCGTCCTGGCCCACGCCAACGATGCCAGGACGCTGCTCCCATGGGCCTGGGCCCTCTTTGGCGCCTCCCTGGCTGCCGGGATCCGGCACCGATACCTGCCCCGGCGTCGCATGGCCGTGCGACTGGGCAGCGGTTGGGGCCTGGCCGGGGCCTGCCTCCTCCCGACCGGCCCCCCGGCGATTGCTTCGCTTGGTACAGGCAGCGGCCCGGACAGCAAAAAGGCCCGGAAGATCAGTTGCGATTTACCGGGCCCTCATGGTGCGCGGAGGGGGCTTGACCCTCCCACCCCGGCGTTGTCACCCATGTCAAGGAAGCCTAGATTCCGGCGTTTTTGTTGCGTCTTGTTCCAGGAAGAAACAAAGGAAGCTTCCTGTTCCGACCACGCCACCCATGCGAAACGTCCCCACGGAAAGCCCGAATCATGGGTTCGCAGATACGGGCAAGGATTGCCCGTATTACCTCAACGCTCACCCGCCGGAGATGTTCGCGCATAGGGGTTTGCGTGAAAAGGACTTCCTCCCAAAACCACAGGATGAACGGCATGGACATGACCGCTGGAGAACGCAAGTACGAGCTGATGTCGCCCGATGAACTCGCGGAGCGGCTCGGTGTTGCCTTGCGAATGGTGCGAGAGATGTATTACACGAATACATGGCCGCATCTCCGGTTGAACAAGCGCACAGTTCGTTGCACAGAACACCTCCACGAACAAATCCTTGAGCTGAGCGAACGGAGGCCTGCCACCGCTGGTTCTCGGGGGAGCGTGGGACAACGGGACCATTTTGACATGCCAAGTATTGGCAGGGATCTACAGGGACAAACATGAGTAAACCGTGACGAAGACCTGCATCGGAACGCCGGAATGTCTGTTTGATGGCCCTTTGCAGGTGCATGGGCATGGCTGGTGGCATCTGACCGGTCGTGAAAGGTCGAACGTCGCGTGTCAACGAACGTCGTTTTTTCGGGGCATGACCTCTGGAACGCTCGAAAACCCGGCGCGACAAAGACGCAGGTCAGCGAGTTGAACCGTCGAGGAAGCGGCTAATGGTCACCAGCGGTGACATTTCGCGGTGCGAAAACACCCCATCTAATCGCTGCGATCCACTGCCGTAGTCGGAGCGATGGGTTGATGTTGTCACTTTTCGCCATTTGTTCTATAACTTATATAACAAGTAGGGAGGTGGGAGCAATGATCCTCAACGTCGACCTGTCCGGTGAGGTCCCGATCTACCAGCAGCTTCGGGATCAGATCGTGGAGGCGATTGCCGAAGGCGTGTTGATCGAGGGCAGCTTGTTGCCGGCCACCAGGACGCTCGCCGCTGATTTCGGGATCAACTTCCACACTGTGAACAAGGCTTATGACCTCCTGCGCCGGCAGGGCCTGATCCGCCTCAACCGCAAGACCGGCGCGGTAGTGACCACGACGGTCGCGGCCCCGCCGTTCCCCTCCGAGTGGACGGCAAGGGCCCGGACCCTTCTGGCCGAGGCTGTAGCCAGAGGATTGCCGGCTGACGAGGTTCTGACGACCTGCCGGTCGCTGCTTGATTCCTTTGTTACACCGCGAGAGGATACGCCATGAGCGCTGCCATAGTTCTGAGTTTTGTGTTGTTAGGGCTGGTGCTCCTGCTCGGACTGGTGCTGCCCTCGGTCACCAGCCCGACCGTGCCCTTCGGGGTCCGGGTGCCGGCCCGGCATGCCGGGGACTCTGCGGTAGTCCGGCAGACCCGCATCTACCGGTTGCGGGTACTCGTCGGCGGGGTTATCGCCGTCGGGGCCGGGATCGTCACTTACGGCGTGACCGGTGACCGGCTGCTGCTGCCGTTGTCGGTGCTGGTCCTTATGGGCGTCTGGTATGGGTGTTTTTTCCTGGCCAACCAGGAGATCCGGGCCGCCAAGGCTGCCGGGGGCTGGTACCGGGGCCTGCGTCAAGGCATTTCGGTAGACACGGAGCTGCGGACCGATCCGCCCCGGTTCCCTTGGCTCTGGCTGGCCCCTGCGGTGATCATCACCGTCGCCACGGTGGTGATCGGTGTGGTCAGCTACCCGTCGATGCCCGACATCCTCGCGGTGCACTACGGCGCGAAGGGCATGCCGGACCGGATGGCTGCCAAGTCGGCAGGCACGGCTTTCGCACTGGTGTTCGTCCAAGTCGGCATGACCGCGCTGCTCGGGGGCATGGCGGCCGCCATCGTCCGCAGCCGGCCCGACATCGACCCGGGGCACCCGGTAGGCTCCGCGCGCTGGTCCCGGCACTACATGTCCCTGGGCGCCAAGACGCTGCTCGGGCTGGTCGCGATGATCGACCTGGCGATGCTGGGATCATCGCTGCTGATGTGGACCGGGACGGTCACTCCCTGGGCGCCGCTGATGGTCGCGCTGCCAATCCTGGCCGCCGTCGTCGTAGCCGTTGTGGTCCTGGCCAGAAACAACCGGGAGCTGGACGGGACCGAGGAGAACACAGGCCTGACCCACCGGGACGACGACAAGTACTGGCGCGGTGGCCTGGTCTACATCAACCGTGAAGACCACAAACTGCTCGTTCCACGCCGCTTCGGTCTCGGATGGACCCTGAACCTCGGCAATCCCAGGGCCGCGATGCTCCTGCTCGGCGTTGTGGCACTTATCAGCCTGGTGATCACCCTGCGTCTGGGTGGCTGACGCCCACGGGCGTCGTCCAAGGCCAGGGGCACCAAGGGTGGCATTTAGCGCCCCAAGAACAGGCCCTCCTGATGCGCCGTGGGTTGATTCCGGCTTGGGCGCATTGGCGTGTGGCCCCCGAGGCTGAGCATGGCCAGGGCGATGAGTGCTCCGGGTTTCTTGAAGCCGATGGCGGGCGGGTGGTGAGCCGGATTTTGGTGTTCATGGATTCGATGCGGTCGTTGGAGAGTCCGTGTTTGAGCGAGGCCAGAGTGGCTACGCGGTGTTTGACGATGTTTTTCTGTAGTTGCCGAAGGCCTGGATTCGGGACCGCTGGGCCTAGGTGACCCATCCGTCCAGTGTTTCTGCGGCTTCGGCGGGGTGCTATTCTCGTCTGAGCGGGACCTTCTTGTCCCCCTGCACGGCCGACCGGGGGACCGGCTGATCCGGGCTTTGTTCTGATCAGAAAAGGTTTCCCGTGCGTCGACTTCTCTCTTTCAGCGCCACCACTGCGCTTTTCGTTGCCGCCATCGGCGCTTTCCCCGCCGCCGCGGTGGCCCAGACATCCCCACCTGTCGGGTGTGTGAGTGCGTGCACCGTCACGTTTACACCTTCTGACGGACAGGCCACCTGGATTGCGCCTGCCGGAGCCATCGACGTGAAGGTGACGGTCGCGGCCGGCTCGGGCGCCCGTTTCGTCGGCTCGGCAGGTCCGGGCGGGCCTGGCGGCACCGTCACAACAGCCCTCGACTCCAGCATCTATGGCCAGACGCTGCATGTCCTGGCCGGCGCCGCGGGCATCGACAACGCTTCGTGGAACCCCCCATACGCGCAGGGCGGCGGCGGCAGCTTCGTCGCGGTACCCGGCGCCTTCGTTGCCGTCGCCGGTGGAGGTGGAGGCGGGGGCATGCAAGTCTCAAGCACGTATCAAGATGGTATGCCTCTAGCCGATTCCCAGGGGAATCTCACTGGTGGCGCGGGTGGTTTCGCCGCCGCAACGGCAGACGGCGGCAGGGGCACCGACAGCAACGGCGCCGACTCCTACGGCACCGGGGCGATCGGCGCGACACCCGGAACCGGCGACTGGTCCGCAGCGTCCACCTCTACCCGCAGCACGGTGCCCGGCACGAGCGGAACGGTCGCTGCCGTGGCCCCCGACGGCACCATCACCGCTGGCACCGGCGGCAGCTTCACCTACATTGGGCAGGGCGCTGCCGATGGCGGCGGCGGCTACGCGGGCGGCGGATCCGGGGCCTTTGTGGGGCAAGATGTTTTCGGGCCGAACAATACCGAGACAGATACCCTCACCTCAGGGACCGGCGGCGGCGGATCCGGCTTCCTGGCCGCTGGCCTGACCCCACTCCTGATCGCGCCCAACACCGGTGACGGCTATGTCACCTTCACCTACTCAATCGCTCCCGCAGTGAGGGTCCCGGGTGCGCCCACAAATCTCACTGCCACCCCGGATCCCGACTCCGGCGCCGCAATCATTGGTTGGACCGACCCGGCCGATACGGGCACCTCGGCCATCACGGACTACCCACTGGAACGAAGCACCGACGGCACCAACTGGTCCGCCGAGGGCAGCGTGGCCGGTGTGTCCAACGGCAACTTTTACGACTACGGCCTTAAGCCCGGCGTCACGTACTACTACCGGCTTGCTGCGGAGAACACCGCGGGCGTCGGAGCCTTCTCGGCGCCCGTCAGCATGCTCTCCCAGGTCTATCCCGGCGCTGTGCTGAACTTCACCGCCTCCTCAGGCAATCACCTCGCCACCCTCACCTGGACGACACCGACGGACACCGGCGGAACCCCGATCACCGGCTATGAGGTGCAATACGCGGCAATGGTCCCCAGCGACAGCAGCCCGTCCGCCGTGCCGGGTAGCCGGTGGGTGGGTGCCACCACCACCACGGCATCCACGTACACGCTGACCGGGCTCAGCAACAACACCGTCTACGGGGCCCGGATCCGCTCCCTGAACATCCAAGGCCCCTCCCGCGAGTGGATGTACACCCAGGCGTATCCTCAGGCACCGCAGGTCGTTTTCTCCCCGGCAATGACCCAACCGAACGGCTCGGCACTCAATGGCAGCACCATAACGCCAGGGTCAAACATTCTCGTGTCCCAGTCGGGGCTGCCGGCCGGTGCGACCATGACCATCACCCTCAGGGGCGGCAGCGCAGCCCACCCGGTGTCCGCAGTCCTGGGCACCGTCTCCGCCGGTAGCGACGGAACCATCAAGATGACGCTGAAGATCCCCTCCGGACTTCAATCGGGCAACTATGCGCTCACCGCCGAGCTGTCCAACGCCGGCCCCGCCACCGTGCCCTACACGGCCTATTTCACCGTGCAGCGCCCGGTGGCTCCCGCAGGACCAACCACCGGTGCAGGACATGCCGTTGCGCACACTCCTGCCCACACCGCATCCATCACCACCGGCGCCTCCGGCCACGCCAACAGCCTCGCCTCCACCGGCGCCACCTACGGGCAGTGGATGGTGCCGCTCGGGTCGCTGCTCGTCCTTGGCGGCGCAGGCCTCCTGATCATGCAGAGGCGCCGCGCCCGCGCGTAACCCTGCCCGCAGCCGGCGCGTCCAGACGGCCGTCTGACGGCAGCAACACTGGTCAGCCAGGCTCGAGCCTGCGCCTTCGTGGAGCCGGGGGTTCCGGCATGAGCGCCGCATCCCCGGCACCCTGCGACGTCGCCGACGCTGCCTGACGCCAGGGGCCGGGGGAAACGTCCACCGGCGGGAAGCGCAACGAGCTTCCCGCTTCGACTCCCAGCAGCCCCACCCGCTCCGCGCCGCGCACCTGCACAAGACGCCTCGTCCCACCCGGACGGGGCTTTTTGCTGCCCGAAACAGGACCTGGCGGCCGGCGGTGAGGGCGCCTCAAATACCTACGCATGTTCTTCGTTGCAGGCGCCAGGCAAACACCCTCGCTTGACCCCGAGCTTGCGTAGCGCCTTCTGGTAATCGTCGGTCATGGCGAAGCAGGACTTGTAGACGGCCGGCGCGTCAGCCTCCGGCGCCGCCACGCCGACGCCTTTTGCCCGCTTGCCGCCGGACTTCACGTGCTCGGGCACGTTCAGCACGGCTGCCTCGTCGGCGAAGATCTGCGGCCGTGCTGGGCACCGGCACTTCGGTGGGGTGACATTGACTGGACGGCGTCGCGCCTTTCAATACGGCGTGCTGTAACGCTCATCAAGAACAAGGGAGAGGGGCAGTCCCTCACAGTCGGCAAGACCACGGGCGGCAAACCCCGCGTGGTCGACCTCGACGCCCAGACCCTGGCGATGCTCAAAGCACACAACGTCAGCCAAGGCGGCATCGCCCTCCCACCGGCCCGTGATGACGCGTGCGTGCTGGGCAGCCTGCAAGGCACCATCCGACACCCTGAACGCTTCTCACGGCGCTTTGAAACGGCGTTGAAGCAGGCACGCGCCGAACTGGGGGAGGATGCGTTGCCGGCGCTCCGGTTGCACGACTTGCGCCACACTCTCGACACGCTTTTGTTGGCTGCTGGGGTGCCAGTGAAGGTCGTCTCCGAACGCCTGGGCCACGCCAACGCCACCATGACCCTCGGGGTGTACGCTCACGTCATGCTTGGGATGCAGCAGGAAGCCGCTGAAAAGTTCGGCGCACTACTCTACGGAGGTACAGCATGAGCGTTAGCCAGCCTCGGGTCAAGGAGACGCAACTGGAGGGAGTCGTTGGATACCTCGACGGCTTGGCGATCATCCTCAGTCAACTCCACGCCGAAAAGCGCGGGCAAGACGGGGAAGACGCGGTCCTGTCATCGCTGGAACCGAACACCGACTTGCAAGCCGTATGGGCACCCCTCCGATACCAGTACGCCGTGGGCGGGGTTGGGCACACGTCGCCCGCAACGTCCGGAACCTTGCCGACAGTCTCCGGTCAGAACCAAGGACGGAGCCATGAAGTATCACGGGAGTGTCACGGGCCACTTTTCAGCTGTTTGAGGGCAAAAGGAAAGGCCCCCGATCCTTATAAACAAAGGGATCGAGAGCCTAACCAGTACGTGCGCGGAGGGGGACTTGAACCCCCACCCCGTTTCCAGGACTAGCACCTCAAGCTAGCGCGTCTGCCATTCCGCCACCCGCGCAAGGTGATTGCGGGGACACCGACCATCCGTCAGAATGAATCGTTCGCCCCCGAAGCAGCGAGAAATACGATAGCACAGCTTGTCGCCGAAACAACAATCGGGTAATTAGGGCGGCAGCGCAGCCCCTTTCCACGGCCCGGCAGGGGCCGGATGTAGGCTGAAGTGACCACCGGAAAAGCCCTAAGGAGCCCCTCGTGAACACCGTCCGGCCCGAAGATGAAGTCGTAGGCATCTGCCAGGACCTCATCCGCATCGACACCTCAAACTTTGGCACCAACGAAGGCCCCGGGGAGCGCGCGGCGGCCGAGCTCGTGGCCGGGCTGATCGCGGAGGTTGGTCTCACCGCGGACCTGTACGAATCGGATCCCGGCCGGGCAAACGTGGTCGCCCGGCTTGAGGGCAGCGACGCGTCCCTGCCGGCGCTCGTGGTCCACGGCCACCTCGACGTCGTCCCCGCCCTCGCACACGAATGGAGCCTGGACCCCTTCGGCGCCGAGGAGAAGGACGGGCTGATCTGGGGGCGCGGCGCCGTGGACATGAAGGACATGGACGCCATGATCCTCTCCGTCCTGCGCTCCATGGCGCGGGACGGCCGCAAGCCGAAGCGCGACATTGTTTTTGCCTTCTTCGCCGACGAGGAGGCCGGCGGCACCTACGGCGCCCGCTGGTCCGTGGACAACCGCCCCGACCTCTTTGAAGGCGCCACCGAGGCGATTTCCGAGGTGGGCGGCTATTCCGCGGAAATCGGAGGCAAGCGGGCCTATCTCCTCCAAACGGCGGAAAAGGGCCTCGCCTGGCTTCGCCTGACGGCCCACGGCAGGGCCGGGCACGGCTCGCAGATCAACACGGACAACGCCGTCACCCGGCTGGCGCGGGCCGTGACCCGGATCGGCGAACATGAATGGCCCATCGAATACACTGACACCACCCGGGCGTTCCTGGAAGGCGTCTCGGAACTGACCGGCGTCGAGTTTAACGAAGGAAATCCCCAGACACTGCTGGACCAGCTGGGCACCGTGGCCCGCTTTGTTGGCGCCACCTTGCAAAACACCGCCAACCCCACACTGCTGTCCGGAGGCTACAAGGCCAACGTCATTCCCGCCACGGCCGAGGCCATGGTGGACGTGCGGACGCTGCCCGGCCAGCACGAACAGGTGCTGGCCAAGGTGCGCGAACTCGCAGGCGACGGCGTGGACGTGAGCACCATCCACGACGACGTGTCCCTGGAAACGCCGTTCGCCGGCAACCTGGTGGACGCCATGGTCGACGCCCTGCACGCTGAGGACCCGGGCGCATCCGTCCTGCCCTACACGCTGTCCGGGGGCACGGACAACAAGTCCCTCTCCCGGCTCGGCATTACCGGCTACGGCTTCGCCCCGCTGCAGCTGCCGCCGGAACTGGACTTTCCCGGCATGTTCCACGGCGTCGACGAACGGGTGCCCACCGCGTCGCTGAAGTTCGGCGCCCGCGTGCTCGACCGGCTCCTCACCAACTACTAAGGACCACCATGGAACTGGCACAACTGCTGCCCGATGAGCTGCTGGAACGCTGCCGCGCCAGGGCCGCCGGCTACGACGAGCGCAATGAGTTCTTCCACGAGGACCTGGCGGAACTGAAGTCACGCGGCTACCTGGCCATGTTCACCGCCACGAACGACGGCGGACTGGGCTTTGGGCTGCAACAGGCCGCCGCCGCGCAACGCAGGCTGGCGACGGCCGCCCCGGCCACCGCCCTGGCCGTCAACATGCACCTGGTGTGGACCGGCGTCGCGCACCTGCTGCGGGAACGCGGCGACGACTCCCTGCAGTACGTCCTCGCGGAAGCCGCGTCCGGGGAGGTGTTTGCCTTCGGCAACTCGGAGGCGGGCAACGACTCCGTGCTCTTTGACTCCAACACGGTGGCTACCCCCCTGGCCGACGGCGGCTATTCCTTTACGGGCACCAAGATCTTCACCTCGCTTTCGCCCGCCTGGACGCGGCTGGGCATCTTCGGCAAGGATTCCACGGGGGAGGAGCCGGTGCTGGTTCATGCCTTCATCACGCGGGACACACCAGGCTTCACCATCAAGGACGACTGGGACACGCTCGGCATGCGGGCCAGCCAGTCCAACACCACGGTGCTCGACGGCGTGGTGGCGCCAGCGGCGCGCGTGTTCCGGAAGCTGCCGGTGGGCCCCAACGCCGATCCACTGATTTTCGCCATTTTTGCATGTTTTGAGACGCTGCTGGCCGCCGTCTACACGGGGCTGGGGGAGCGGGCGCTGCAGATTGGCATGGAAACCGTGCAGCGGCGCATGTCCAAGAAGACCGGCAGGCCGTATTCCCAGGATCCGGACATCCGCTGGCGCCTGGCCGACGCGGCCATGGCCATGGACGGACTCTATCCGCAGGTGGACGCCGTGGCCGGCGATGTCGACGCATTGGTGAACCATGGGGCCATGTGGTTCCCAAAGCTCGTCGGACTCAAAATACGGGCCACCGAAACGGCCCGCGACGTGGTGGACAAGGCGATCCGGGTCAGTGGCGGCGGAACATACTTTTCCGGCAATGAACTGGGCAGGCTGTACCGGGACGTGCTGGCAGGGATGTTCCACCCCTCCGACGACGAATCGGCCCACGGAACCGTCGCCACTGCCTGGCTGGGGCCCCTTGAAGACTAATCAGTAGATGTCCAGGGTCCGTTCGACCCGCATGACCTTTCGTCGCAGCCAATACTTGCGGCTTCCGCCAAAGTACAGGCGGCTGCGCTCGAGCTCCCATTTGCCGTACTCGGCATGCTCACGCAGCCGCTGGTAGGCCAAGGGCGCGGGTTCGCCCGGCTGGAGGGACAGGATCAAGTACTCGTACTGCCGGCTCGGTGCATCCTTTCCGGTGCGCACCGGCTGCAACGTTTCCTTCATGGCCATCCGTTCGTCATTCGCCACACGGTGTTCGTTGGCTCTTGGTTAAAGCTACCCGTTCCCACGCCCTGACAGGGTCTTTCATGTTGGCAGACACACTGGTAGCGTCGAGCGCATGAGCATTGATCCGCGGGCGGCATTGAACGCCTTGACCACCGCCTTGGAAGAACATCTGGTTGCCGCTTCCGCGCGCCGCGGAGAAGAGGACCCCATCGTGGAGGCAGCCTTCCTCGCCATCATTGACGCCTTCGAGGTCTACGAGGAGGCACTGTTTGACGCCTTTGACGAGGTGACGCCTCTGGTCATCTACGGCGATGACGATTCCGACATTGACGACCAGGACTCGGACGAGTCGGTCGACGACGACCTGGAACCAATCGACGACTGAACCTGCCGCAGGACGCCCGTCAGCCGGAGACTTCGTCCAGGACCATGGAGATTTGTTCCGGCAGCGGCTCCAGCGATGATTCGAGAATTTGCTCCAGCTGTTCTGTGGTGCGCGGCCCCACCACGGCGCCGGCCACAGTGTTCTGGTCCAGCACCCAGCTCAAGGCCACGTCCAGGGGGGCGCGTCCCAGCCCCTTGGCTGCGGTCACCAGGGCCTCCGTGACCCTGCTGGGCCGGCCCTTAAGATACGGTTCCACGTAGCCGCCCATGTCGTCGCTTGCCCCGCGTGAGTCCGCAGGGATCTGGCCCCGGTACTTGCCCGTCAGCACCCCTCGCCCCAGGGGCGCCCAGCACAGCACGCCGGTGCCCACGTGTTCTGCGGCCGGCTGCACTTCCCGCTCCATGCCGCGCGCCAGCAGGGAATACTCAACCTGGTTGGCCACCAATGCCGTCTCGGACAACGTCGCGGCCCGTGCGAGCTGCCAGCCGCTGTAGTTGGAGACGCCCGCGTAGCGGGCGCGGCCCGATGACACGGCCTGGTCCAGGGCGCTGAGCGTTTCCTCCAGGGGAACGTTTTCATCCCAGGTGTGTGCCAGCCACAGGTCCAGGTGGTCGGTGCCCAACCGCGCCAGCGTGGCGTCGAGGCTGGCCAGCATGGCACGCCGTGACGTGTCCACCATCCGCTTGCCGCCACGGCGGCTGATGCCGGCCTTGGACACCAGAACGACGTCGCTCCGTGGCACCACGTCGCCGAGCAACTCGCCCACGATCGCCTCGCTGCGGCCCTCGCCGTAGCTCATCGCCGTGTCCACCGTTGTTCCACCCTCGTCAACAAAGGTCCGCAGCAGCTCGCGTGCCGTTTCCGCGTCGGTTGCCCCGCCCCATGACATGGTGCCCAGTGCCAGCGCGGAGACCCGCAGCCCGCTGGTGCCCACGAATCGTTGTTCCATGCGTTCAAGCTTACGGGGAACACGGGCGTGCTTTGACGGCGCGGCCCGCCCCGTGCCGTTACGCGAATGCCATATGCTGAACGCGTGAATTGGTTTCAAGCGGCCTTCCTGGGCCTGGTCCAAGGCCTGACGGAATTCCTGCCCATTTCCTCAAGCGCGCATCTTTTTGTGGTCGGCAAGTTCCTGCCCTCGGGCGAGGACCCCGGGGCAGCCTTTACGGCCGTCAGCCAGCTCGGCACCGAGACCGCCGTGCTGGTTTTTTTCTGGCGTGACATTGTGCGCATCATCAAGGCCTGGTTTGGCTCCCTCCGGGGCACCGTTCCGCGGGATGCCCCCGATGTCCGCATGGGCTGGCTGGTCATCATCGGCACCATCCCCATCGCCGTCCTCGGCGTGGTGTTCCAGAAATACATTGAATCAACCCTCCGCAACCTGTGGATCGTGGCCGTCACCCTGATTGTGTTCGGCCTCATCCTGGCCGTGGCCGATGCCGTCGCCACCCAGCAGCGTGAACTGAAGGACCTCAGCTTCAGGCACGGAATCATCTATGGCTTCGCGCAGGCGCTGGCCCTCATTCCCGGCGTGTCGCGCTCGGGGGGCACCATCACGGCCGGCCTGCTCATGGGCTACACGCGTGAAGCCGCGGCGCGGTACTCCTTCCTGCTCGCCATCCCGGCCGTCTTCGGCAGCGGCCTCTACGAACTCTACAAAGTGCTTGCCAAGCACGAAGGCGTGCAGGGGCCATTCAGCATCGGCCAGACGGCGCTGGCCACCCTGATTGCCTTCGGCGTCGGATACCTCATCATCGGCTGGTTCCTGAAGTACATTTCCACGAAAAGCTTCCGGCCGTTCGTCTGGTACCGCATTGCACTGGGCCTGCTGCTGTTCCTCCTGCTCGGCTTTGGCGTCATCACGGCCTGACCGGCCGGGCCCCTCGGGCGCTGGCGCCGTCACGCCCTCCCCACACTCGCTGGCGCCCGCGTGGGGCCCCTCGGGCGCTAGCGCCGTCACGCCCTCCCCACACTCGCTGGCGCCCGCGTGGGGCCCCTCGGGCGCTAGCGCCGTCTCGCCCTCCCCACACTCGCTGGCGCTCGCGTGGGGCCCCTCGGGCGCTAGGCTGGGGGATGTGAAAACTTGGAAATCGCATCCTGTCCCCGAACTTCCCGGCATGATGCCGGAGCTTTTTCTTCATGAAACCAGCGTCAACCGGGTCACCCCGCTGCCCGCCGGGGACCAGGCCAGCCTCTACGTCTGCGGCATCACCCCGTACGACGCCACCCACATCGGCCACGCAGCCACCTATGTGGCCTTCGACCTGTTGAACCGGGCCTGGCGCGACGGCGGCCGCAGCGTCAACTACGTCCAAAACGTCACCGACGTCGACGACCCCCTCCTGGAACGGGCCACGCGCGACGGCGTTGACTGGCGCGAACTCGCCGCGCAACAGACAGCCCTGTTCCAGGAGGACATGGAAGCCCTGAACGTGGTGGCGCCCGACCACTACGTCGGTGCCGTGGAGGCCATCGAATGGATCGTGCCCCGGATCGAGGAGCTTGTCGAGTCCGGCATGGCCTACCCCGTCCCGGGCCTTGACGGCGAGCCCGACGGCGACATCTACTTCTCCGTTGACGCCGCCTCCGCCGCGTCCGACCGAAGCGGAATCGACGGCCCGTGGTGGCTGGGCCAGGTGTCCGGGATGACCGAGGAGGAAATGCTCCCCGTCTTTGCCGAACGCGGCGGCGACCCGGCACGGACCGGCAAGAAGCACCCCCTCGACGCGCTCCTCTGGCGCGTGGCCCGTGACGGCGAACCCCACTGGGATGGCGCCTCGCTCGGAGCGGGACGTCCCGGCTGGCACATTGAATGCACCGTGATCGCCCAGCGCTTCCTCCCCGAACCCTTCACCGTGCAGGGCGGTGGCTCCGACCTCGTCTTCCCGCACCATGAAATGGGTGCCGGCCACGCCTTTGCCCTGAGCCACGTCCCCATGGCCCGGCACTACGCCCACACCGGCATGGTGGGTCTTGACGGGGAAAAGATGAGCAAGTCCAAGGGCAACCTGGTGTTCGTGTCCAGGCTCCGCGCCGACGGGGTGGAACCTGCCGCCATCCGGCTGGCGATCCTGGCCAACCACTACCGCTCCGACTGGAGCTGGACCGATTCCCTGCTGGCGGACGCCCAACAGCGGCTCGCCGCCTGGCGCAGCGCCCTGGACGCCGCACCGGAAGGCACGGCGACCACCCTCGTGGCGGAAATCCGCGCCGCACTGGCAGCCGACCTCGACGCACCCAGGGCGCTGGCCGCCGTCGACCATTGGGCCCGGCAGGCACTCGCGGGCGGGCCGGAGTGTTCCGAGCGCGACGCCGCACTGGTCTCCGACGCGGTGGAGGCGCTCCTCGGCGTCGAGCTTTAGGCCGCCAGGCCGGCACGGCGGCCGGCGGCTTTACGGCTGGTCGCGGCCCCGGCGGCGAAGGTAGCGTTCAAACTCCTTGGCGATGGATTCGCCGGTGGCCTCCGGGAGGTCCTCCGTGTCCTTGGCGTCCTCGAGCTGGCGGACGTAGGCGGCGATTTCGGAGTCCCCGGCCGCCAGCTCGTTGACGCCGCGCTCCCAGGCCTGCGCGTCATCGGCCAGCTCGGACGTGGGCAGCGAGACCTGAAGGAAGTCCTCAATCTTGTTCAGCAGGGCCAGTTCCGCCTTGGGCGACGGCGCCTGCGCCACGTAATGCGGCACGGCCGCCCAGAGTGAGACAGTGGGGAGCCCGGCAAGCAGCGAGAGCTCGTTGAGGACGCCCACAATGCCCACGGGGCCCTCATATTCACTCGCCTCAAGGTTCAGGCGCTCGCGCAGCTCGTCGTCGTCGCACGTGGCGGTCACGGGAATGGGGCGCGAGTGCGGAACATCGGCCAGCAGCGCACCGACCAGGATCACGTAGTCCACGCCCTGCTCGGACGCCTTGGCCAGCAGCTCCGCCGTGTAGGCGCGCCAGCGGTAGGACGGTTCCACGCCGTGCACGAAAATGACGTCCACGTCCGTATCGGGGATGGCGGCCTTGGCGATCTTGGTGACGGGCCACTTGATCTTCCGGGCCCCCGTGCCGGTGTGGCGCACCTCGGGCCGGGTGAACTGGAAGTCGTAGTATTCGTCCGGCTCGATGACGGAGACCCGCTTGGCGCCCCAGAGCCGGTGCAGGTACTTCAGGGCGTCGCTGGCGGCCTCGCCGGCATCGTTCCACCCCTCGAAAGCGGCCAGGAGCACGGTGACCCGGCCGCCTTCGGCCGCGGGGCCAAGCAGGCGGTGGTTGTCTGCAGCTGGGTTGATGTTCTCGTCGCTCACGTCTCCAGCCTACGTTGCGCTGCGGTTTGCGGCACTGCACGCCACCCGGCGGCGCGGGACCCAATTAGTGCCCTGCGGCAAGCCACGTAGACTGGAGGCATGTATTTACGCGCTGACCTGGAACCGCAGGCCCACACCGTTCCGGCGTCCCCCGCAGCCCCCGAACTGAAGGCGGCCCTGTGGGACATGGACGGCACGCTTGTTGACACCGAGCCCTACTGGATCGCCGCGGAAATTGAGCTGGTCACCTCCCACGGCGGCCACTGGGACGAGCAGCTGGCCACCTCCATGGTCGGCAACGCACTGGAAACGAGCGCCGAAATCTTCCAGGGAATGGGCGTGCGGCTGTCGGTGCGCGAGATTGTCGACCAGCTGTCCAACAGCGTCATTGCCAGTGTCCGGCGGAAGCTGCCGTGGCGGCCGGGCGCCCGCGAGCTGCTGGCAGAATTGGACGGCCGCGGCGTGCGCTGCGCGCTCGTCACGATGAGCGAGCGCCCGCTGGCGCAGGAAATCGTCAATGCGCTGGACGCGCCATACTTTGAATTCATGGTCACGGGGGACCAGGTGGCGCGCGGAAAGCCCCACCCGGAGCCGTACCTGACCGCCATCGACCTCCTGCGCGAGGCCGATCCCACGCTGACGGCCGCGCATTGCGTCGCCCTCGAGGATTCCATCCCCGGGGTTGCCTCCGCCATGGCCGCCAACGTGGCCACCATTGCGATCCCGCACGTGGTGCAGCTGCCCGCGGATGCCCGGCGCACCATGTGGGGCACCCTGGCCGGGCGGACGTACGACGACGTCGCGGCAGTCTTGGCCGCACGCGGCGGTCCCGCCGGGGGCTCACTGTGAACAGACCCGCCTCGGGCGGGCGGACCCGGCGGGAAGGCATCGTCCTGGGGTCCGTCGGCGGCACACCCGTCATCCTTGCCAATTCCTGGTTCCTCATTGCCGCCTTCACTGTGATCGTTTTCGGCCCGCAGCTCTCGCGCGGGTTTCCCTCGCTCGGGGCCGGCGCCTACCTGGTGGCCTTCGCCTACGCCCTCCTGCTGCTGTTCTCGGTGTTCATCCACGAACTCAGCCACGCCCTCGCGGCGAAGCTGTACGGCTGGCCGACCCACAAGATCGTTTTGAACCTGTGGGGCGGGCACACCGAATTCGATTTCAGCAAGGCGACGCCCGGGCGCGCCCTGGTGGTGGCCTTTGCCGGGCCCGTGGCCAACTTTGTGCTGGCGGCACTGGCGTGGCCGCTCCAAATTGCCGCGTCCAACCCGACGTCCCTGTCCGGGGCCGTGGCCCTGCTGCTGGCCAACATCTTCATCTGGGCCAACCTGCTGATCGGCCTTTTCAACGTGCTTCCCGGGCTCCCCTTGGACGGGGGCCGGCTGGTGGAATCCATCGTGTGGAAGGTAACGGGCAGCCAAGAAAGGGGCACGGTGGCGGCCGGCTGGGCCGGGCGGGTCATCGTGGTGCTCCTGGTGGCCGGCGCCCTCGTGCTGCCCTACCTCACGGGTTCACGGCCGGACCTGACCAACACGTTCATCGTGGTGCTGCTGGCCGGCTTCCTGTGGATGGGGGCGTCGGCCTCCATCAAGGCGGCCTCCATCCGCCTGCGCCTGCCCGCCATCACCGCCTCCGCCCTGGCCGCGCCGGCCGTCAGCGCGGCCACGGACTGCAGCGTGGCCCAGCTGTGGACGCTGCGGGCGCGCTACCCGCAGGCCCCCATTGTGCTGTGCTCCGCGGACCGCCGCCCGGCCGCCGTCGTCGACGAGCACGCACTGGGCGCGGTGCCCCCCGAAGCCGCGGGCCAGACGCCCGCGCACGCGGTGGCGAGGTCGCTGACACCGGGCGCCTTCGTCCCCGAAACGGCCTCGGGGGCCGAGCTGGTGCAGTACCTCTCCCAGCTGCCCGACACCGAATATGCGGTCGTTGATTCCCAGGGCCGGGTGACGGGACTGCTCAGCCAAGCCAAGGTGGTTTCCGCCATCACCGGTAAATAGCCCAGGCCCGAGGCCGTTCCAGCGGCCGACGCCGGAACGTCGCCTCTTCCTTGCCCACCACGATTGACGCGGGGCCACGTCCCGCACCCTTACGCCCGTTAGGACACCCCAGCATGAGCCAGAGCGAAAACAGCAGCAGCGGAGCCCCCGCCGGCACGGCAACAGCCGTTGAACCCCACGGCGCGGCCGCCCGCCGCGGTCCCTTCCGCGCCGGCGAGAGGGTGCAGCTGACCGATGAACGCGGCCGCATGAACACGATCACGCTGACGCCCGGAACCGCCTACCACACGCACAAGGGCTTCCTGAACCACGATTCGCTCATCGGCCAGGTGGAGGGATCCGTGGTGGAAAACAATGTGGGGCAGCAGTACCAGGCCCTGCGCCCGCTGCTTTCCGACTTTGTGCTGTCCATGCCGCGCGGCGCCGCAGTGGTCTACCCCAAGGACGCCGGCCAGATCATCACCATGGGCGACATTTACCCCGGGGCACGGGTCGTAGAGGCCGGAGTGGGCTCGGGCGCCCTGTCCATTTCACTGCTGCGCGCTGTGGGCGACTCCGGCTACCTGCACTCCTTTGAGCGGCGCCAGGAATTCGCCGACATTGCCCGCGGCAACGTGGAGACGCTGTACGGCGGCCCGCACCCGGCCTGGAAGATCTCCCTGGGCGACTTCCAGGACGAGGTGGTGGCGCAGGAGGCCCCCGGCAGCATCGACCGTGTGGTCCTGGACATGCTGGCCCCCTGGGAATGCCTGGATGCCGTGGCCACGGTGCTGGCCCCCGGAGGCGTCTGGGTCAACTATGTCGCCACGGTGACCCAGCTGTCCCGCACGGCCGAGGCCATCCGCGCCGACGGGCGCTTCACCGAACCCGACGCCTGGGAATCCATGGTCCGCGGCTGGCACCTGGAAGGGCTTGCCGTTCGCCCGGACCACCGCATGGTGGCCCACACCGGCTTCCTCATGGTGGCGCGGCGCCTGGCGGACGGCGTGACGGGACTGAACCTGAAGAAAAAGGCGAAGGGGGAATTCAGCGACGAGGACCTCAGCCACTGGACGCCGGAAGCCGTGGGGGAGAGGGCGGTTTCCGACCGCAAGCTGCGCCGGGCAGCCCGCGATGCCGCCTCGACCGTGCAGACCAAGCGCACCAAGAGCAAGATCGACGCCAGCGAATCGGACTGAAACACCAAAACACCGCCGCCGAAAATGCAGCCGGCGCCGGGGACCACTAAGGTCAGTAGTAGAAGCATTTGGCTATCTGCAACGCAGCGGCGGTGCGCCGGCCCCCGGCCGCACCGCCACCGGTTCCGTGCGGAAGGACGAGGGCACCATGAGCGACGCAACGAATGACCCGGCCGGCCACGGCGCGGCGAACCCACCTGCACCCGGGACGTTCCCGGCGTCGTACGCGGCAGGTCCGGGCCAGCTCGCGGTGCTGGAACGCCAGCTCAACGTGCTCCGGGACAAGGCCCGCAACCTGGACCGCCAGCTCTCGGCGGCCACGCAGAACAACGCCAGGCTGGTCGCGATGCTGGAGACCGCCAAGGGCGAGATCCAGAAATTGCGCAGCGCCCTGGAAAACGACGGCCAGCCGCCGTACGGGTTCGGCACCATCGTGGCGCTGCACCCGCGCACCGGCAGGGGCCTGGCCGGTATCACCCCTGGCGTGGCCGTCACGGAGGAAAGTGTCGACGTTTACGCGTCGGGCCGTAAGATGCGCGTCGGCGTCAGTCCCCTGCTCCCGCTCGCACAGCTGCGCGTCGGGCAGGAAGTGCTCCTCAACGAGGCGTTCACCGTCATCGCCGGGCTCGGCTTCGAACGGGTGGGCGAGGTGGTCACGGTCAAGGAACTGCTCGGCAGCGACCGTGTCCTGGTCACCGGCCGCTCCGACGAGGAACGCGTGGTCCGGCTTTCCGGCCTGCTCCAGGAGGAAAGGCTGCGCGTGGGCGACGCCCTGACCGTGGAGGGCAAGACCGGCTACGCGCTGGAGAAGATTCCGCGCTCCGAGGTGGAGAACCTGATCCTGGAGGAAGTGCCGGACATCTCCTATGCGGACATTGGCGGGCTGGCGTCCCAGATCGAACAGATCCGCGACGCCGTCGAACTGCCGTTCCTGCATCCGGACCTGTACCGCGAACACGGGCTCAAGGCGCCCAAGGGGATCCTGCTGTACGGGCCTCCCGGCTGCGGGAAGACCCTCATCGCCAAGGCCGTGGCCAATTCCCTGGCGGCCCGCGCCGCCGAACGGTCCGGTGTCAAGGACCAAAAGGGCTATTTTTTGAACATCAAGGGTCCGGAGCTGCTGGACAAGTACGTGGGGGAGACGGAACGGCAGATCCGGCTGATCTTCAGCCGCGCACGCGAAAAGGCCTCCGACGGCAGCGCCGTGGTGGTGTTCTTTGATGAGATGGATTCGCTGTTCCGCACCCGCGGCACCGGCGTGTCATCGGACGTGGAAACCACCATCGTGCCGCAGCTGCTCAGCGAGATCGACGGCGTGGAGCGGCTGGACAACGTGATCGTCATCGGTGCCTCCAACCGGGAGGACATGATCGACCCGGCCATCCTGCGGCCCGGGCGGCTGGACGTCAAGGTCAAGATCAACCGGCCCGACGCCGAGGCCGCCGCGGACATCTTCGCCAAGTACGTCACCACGGAACTGCCGTTCCACCGCTTTGACGTGGAGGCAAACGCCGGCAGCCTGCAGGAAACGGTGGACGCCATGATCCAGCGCACCGTGGAGGCCATGTACGCCACGGACAAGTCCAACGAGTACCTGGAAGTCACCTACGCCAACGGCGACACCGAGATGCTCTACTTCAAGGACTTCAACTCCGGGGCGGTCATTCAAAACGTGGTGGACCGGGCCAAGAAATACGCCATCAAGGACCTGCTCATGAGCGGTGAAAAAGGCATCCGGATCGAGCACATGCTCCGCGCCGTGGTGGACGAATTCCGCGAACACGAGGACATGCCCAACACCACCAACCCGGACGACTGGGCGCGGATCTCCGGCAAGAAGGGCGAACGGATCACCTACATCCGCACCATTGTCCAAAGCAAGGAAGGCCAGGTGCCGGGCAAGACGCTGGAAACGGTCCACAACACCGGCCAGTACCTGTGAGCGCTGTGCGCGTCATGGGGGCGGAAACCGAATACGGCATCCACACCCCGGGCACCAACACGTTCAACGCCACCTGGCTTTCCACCCAGGTGGTCCACGCGTACTCGCTGGAGACCGGGCACCGCGCCGCGGCGGGCGGGGAAACCCGCTGGGACTACACCGACGAGGACCCGCTCGCCGACGCCCGCGGCTGGGTGGTGCCGCGGGGCGAGGCGCACCCCAGCCAGCTCACCGACGTCGAGCCTGAACTGACCGCGGCGCAGATCGCGCTCGAGGGCGGCGAGACGATCGACCACGCGGGCCCCCTGATGATGAACATGGTCCTGGGCAACGGGGCCAGGCTCTACGTGGACCACGCCCACCCGGAATACTCCTCGCCGGAGGTCACCAACCCGCTGGACGCCGTCCGCTGGGATGCGGCGGGGGACCTCGTGGCGCTGGCGGCGGTCCGGCGCATCGCCGCCACCCCCGGCCTGCCGGCCATCAACCTGTACAAGAACAACACGGACAACAAGTCGGTTTCCTACGGCAGCCACGAAAACTACCTCATGCCGCGCCAGGTGCCGTTCAAGGACATCGTCTCCGGCCTGACACCGTTCTTTGCCACCCGCCAGCTCATGTGCGGCGCCGGCCGGGTGGGGCGCGGGCAGGACGGCTCCGGGACCGGGTTCCAGATCAGCCAGCGGGCGGACTTCTTCGAGGCGGAGGTCGGGCTGGAAACCACCATCCGCCGGCCCATCATCAACACCCGCGACGAACCCCACGCCACTGCGGAAAAGTACCGCCGCCTGCACGTGATCATTGGCGACGCCAACCTGAGCCAGGTCTCCAACTACCTCAAGTTCGGCACCACGGCGCTGGTGCTGGACATGATTGAGCACGGCACGGCGCCAGACCTGAAACTGGCCGACCCCGTCGCCACGCTGCAGGCCGTGAGCCATGACTGGGAGCTGTCCCGGACCCACCGGCTCGCCGACGGCAGCAGCCTGGGTGCCCTGGACATCCAGTGGCGCTACCTGGAGGCCGCCAAGGCCCACGCCGCGGCCAACGGCTCCTCGCACCCGGACACGGGCGACGGGCACACGGCGGCCGTGCTGGCCCGGTGGGAACAGGTGCTCGCCGGGCTGGGCAGCGACCCGATGGCCCTGGCCGGCCAGGTGGAGTGGATAGCGAAGCTGAAGCTGCTCCAGCAGTACCGGGCCCGGGACAACATGGGCTGGAAGGACCCCCGGCTTGCCCTGATCGACCTGCAGTGGTCGGACATCCGGCCCGAAAAGGGCCTCTACTACAAGCTGCTGCAACGCGGCGCCATGGAGCGCCTGCTCAGCGACGAGGCCATCGCCCATGCCGCGCAGCAGCCGCCGGAGGACACCCGCGCCTACTTCCGCGGCCAGTGCATCCAGCGCTACGGGCCCAACGTGGTGGGTGCCAGCTGGGACTCCGTCATTTTTGAGCTGCCTTCCCAGCGCCGGCTCCAGCGCATCCCCACCAAGGAGCCCCTGCGCGGGACCAGGGAACTGACCGGCGTGCTCTTTGAGACGAGCCCGGATGCCGAGGCGTTCCTGGGCAGGCTGCTCGCCGGGAGCCACTGAACGCCACCCCGGCCGGCGAAACACGTCCCACGCCACACGGCGCAATCTTGGTGCCGCCGTGGCAGGATGGAAGTGAAGGACCGGCTACGAGGCAGAAGGGGCACATCATGGCTTCCCAGGAACAGAAGAACGTTTCCTCGCACACGGAGGAAGAGCAGCTGGACGAGACCCCGTTGCCCACTCCCGCTCCCGATTCCGAGTCGGGCCAGGCGGCCACCTCGGGCGTGGACGAGCTGCTGGATGAAATAGACGGCGTGCTGGAGACCAATGCGGAGGAATTTGTGCGCGGGTTCGTCCAAAAGGGCGGACAGTAGGCAGCATGGACTCCCACCACAGGGGCGGCATCCCCTCACTGGATGCCGCCGGGGCGTCGTCGTCCTTCCTTGACTTTGTGACGGCGACCAACCCCGCGCTGCTGCCGTTTGGCCGCAGCCTGCCCGCCGGGCAGCTGCCCGCCACCCCCCACGGGACCACCATCGTGGCGCTCACCTTTGCCGGCGGCGTGCTGATGGCGGGGGACAGGCGCGCCACGATGGGCACCATGATCGCCAACCGGCACATCGAGAAGGTGTTCCCCGCCGACCGCTACTCCGTGCTGGGCATTGCCGGCACGGCCGGGATTGCGATTGACATTGTGCGGCTCTTCCAGGTGGAACTGGAGCACTACGAGAAGATTGAAGGTACGCAGCTGAGCCTGGAGGGCAAGGCCAACCGGCTCGGTGCCATGATCCGCGCCAACCTTCCCATGGCGCTGCAGGGCCTGTCGGTGGTGCCGCTGTTTGCCGGGGTCGAGACGGGCGGTTCCGAGGGCCGGCTGTACTCCTACGACGTCACGGGCGGACGCTATGCCGAACTGGAGCACCACAGCGTGGGTTCCGGCTCCGTCTTTGCCCGCGGGGCCCTGAAAAAGCTGTGGCGCCCGGACCTGGACCAGGACAGTGCCGTGGCCGTGGCCGTGGAGGCCCTGGTGGACGCCTCCGACGACGACTCCGCCACGGGCGGTCCCGACCTGGTCCGCAAGCTGTGGCCCGTTGTGTACGTGGTGACGGACGACGACGGCGCCACCCGGGTCCCGCCCGAAACCCTGGCCCCCGTGGTCCAGGCCATTGTGGACCGGCGCACCGCCGAGGGAAGGGAGGCCTGAGCATGGCACAGCAGTTCTACGTTTCCCCGGAACAAATGATGAAGGACCGCGCCGACTTCGCCCGCAAGGGCATTGCGCGGGGCCGCTCCGTGGTGGTGGTCAGCTTCGCCGCCGGCATTGCCCTGGTGGCCGAGAACCCGTCGCCCACGCTGCACAAGATCGGCGAGATCTATGACCGGATCGCCTTCGCCGCCGTCGGGAAGTACAACGAGTTTGAGAGCCTGCGCCAGGCAGGGGTGCGCTACGCGGATGTGCGCGGCTACTCCTACGACCGGGCCGACGTGACCGCCCGCGGCCTGGCCAGCGTCTATGCGCAAAGCCTGGGCACCGTCTTCACGGCCGAGCAAAAGCCCTTTGAGGTGGAGCTCGCCGTGGCCGAGGTGGGCGCCACCCAGGCGGAGGACCACATCTTCCGGCTCACCTTTGACGGCTCCATCACCGACGAGCCCGGCTTTCTCGGAATGGGCGGCCAGGCGGACCTGGTCCAGCAGCGCCTCGCCGACGCGTGGCGGCCCGGCGCGGACCTGCAGGCCGCCCTTGCCTGGGCCGTTGACGCGCTCCGGGCCCCCCGGGAGGCCAACGGCTCCGGCCAGGAAGCCGTCGACCCGCTCGGCCCGGCTTCCCTGGAGGTGGCCGTCCTGGAGCGCGACGTGCGCGAGGTGCGCGGCATCCACCGCGCGTTCCGGCGCCTGGCCGCGTCCGACGTCGAACGCATCCTCCACTCGGTCGGAAAGGGGTAGCCGTGGACCGTCGGATCTTTGGCATTGAGACGGAGTTTGGCATCGCCTACTCGGCGCCCGGCTCCCGCCCGCTCTCGCCCGAGGAAGTGGCCAGATACCTTTTCCGGAAAGTGGTCAGCTGGGGCAGGTCCTCCAACGTGTTCCTGCCCAACGGCTCACGCCTCTACCTGGACGTGGGATCCCATCCGGAGTACGCCACGGCGGAATGTGACGGCCTGGAGCAGCTCATCGCCCATGACCGCGCCGGCGAGCTGATCCTGCACGACCTCGTCACGGAAGCGCAGGCCCGCCTCGCCCTGGAGGGCTATTCGGGCAAGATCTTCCTGTTCAAGAACAACGTCGACTCCGCCGGAAACTCCTACGGCAGCCACGAAAATTACCTCATCACCCGGCGTGGGGAGTTCAACCGCGTGGCGGACATCCTCATCCCGTTCCTGGTGACCCGGCAGCTCATTGCCGGCGCCGGCAAGGTGCTCGGGCCCCAGCAGGGCGGCCACTTCGCGTTTTCCCAGCGCGCGGATCACATCTGGGAGGGCGTGTCGTCCGCCACCACCCGCTCCCGGCCCATCATCAACACCCGCGACGAACCCCACGCCGACGCCGAACTCTACCGCCGCCTGCACGTGATCGTGGGCGACTCCAACATGTCCGAGACCACCACCCTGCTCAAGGTGGGCACGGTGGACCTGATCCTGCGCATGATCGAGGCCGGGACCATCATGACGGACATGCGCATGGAGAATCCCATCCGCAGCATCCGCGAAGTCTCGCACGACCTCACCGGCAAGCACGCCGTCAAGATGGCTGACGGGCGGACCATGAACGCCATCGAGATCCAGCGCCACTACCTGGAGAAGGTGAACGGCTTTGTCCGCTCGCACGGGGCCCACAACGAACTGGTGCCGCGGATCCTGGAACTGTGGGAGCGCACGCTGGACGCCATTGAAAGCCAGGACTATTCGGCCATCGACACGGAAATTGACTGGGCCATCAAGCTCAAGCTGCTGGGCGCCTACGCGGCCCGGCACGACGTGGACCTTGGTTCCGCCAGCGTGGCGCAGCTTGACCTGCGCTACCACGACATCTCCCCGGATCGGGGGCTCTTCAACGTCCTCGAGCGCCGGGGGGCGGCGGCCCGCGTCACCACCAATGACGCCATCGCCCGCGCCGTCGACGAGGCGCCGCCCAGCACGCGGGCCAGGCTGCGCGGCCGGTTTGTCCAGGCCGCCCGGGAGTCCGGCCGCGACTACACCGTGGACTGGGTCCACCTGAAGCTCAACGACCGCTCGCATCAGACCATCCTGTGCAAGGACCCGTTTCAAAACACGGACGAACGTGTCGACGAACTGATCGCCTCCCTCAAGCCCGGATACTGACACTGCGCCCCCCTGGGGGCATCCCGGCACGGGCGGACAGCATTTGTCCAGCTTTGGCGGTTAGGCTGGTTGCGGCCAACCCCCCACAACGCGCGGCGGGGCTGCACCACCTGCCCCACCGACCCTGCCACAAGAAAGTATCTTCTGTGCGCCGACTTCTTGCACTTCTCCTTCCCCTGCTGCTCATGGTGACCGCGTGCGGCGCGGGATCCCAGGCCGCGACCAGCAGCACACCCACCGCCTCGGCAGCCGTCACCATCCCGCCGGCACACGCCGAGACGCTTGCCTCCGTCAAGGTCGCCGACCAGGGCAAAGGCAAGGCGCCCAAGGTCAGCTTTGGCCAGCCGCTGAAGATCACCGCCGAGTCCATGAAGCTGATCAAGGACGGCACGGGCGCCGCCGTCAAGGACGGCCAGACCATCGTTTTCCATGAGATCGCACTCGACCCGGCAACCGGCAAGACCGTGGGTGAAAACTTCACCAAGGCGGCCGGCGGCACCATCACGCTCAGCGCAACGTTCAAGACCCAGTTCCCGCTGGTCTATGCCACGTTCACCGCCGCCAAGATCGGCGCCTACCTCGCCTACGGCACCCCCGCCACGCCCGCCGTCGCGGCGTCGTCCACCGCGGCCGCCCAGCCCGCCCGCGCCGCCAGCCTGAGCGTCTTCCAGATCACCAGTGCCAAGGACCCGGCCAAGCTCATGAGCGCCAGCGGCGTCAAGGCCCTCGAAAAGGCCGGCGGCCTCCCGACTGCCAAGTTCAACGCCAAGGGCGTCCCCAGCATCACGATCCCGAAGAAGGACGCGCCGGCCGATCTCGCCGTGCAGGTCCTCACCGAAGGCAAGGGCGACGTCGTCAAGGCCAGCGACACCATCTCCGCCTGGTACACCGGCTGGAGCTGGTCCGACGCCAAGAAGTTTGACTCCGCCTACGACCGCGGCGCGGCGGCCTCGTTCAGCCTGGCCCAGGTCATCCCCGGCTGGACCATGGGACTGGCAGGCCAGAAGGTGGGCTCCACCGTCCTCCTGACCATCCCGTCCTCGCTGGCGTACGGCGACTCACCGCAATCCGGCCAGCCGTCCGGCCCCCTGGTTTTTGTTGTTAAGATCGACTCGAAGAAGTAACCCACCTACCCCAAGGAGCACCATGTCATTTGGCACCCGCGACTTCGACCGCACCAAGCCCGAAATCGACTTTCCGAATCACGAGGTCCCCACGGTACTCGTGATCGAGGACATCATCGAAGGTTCCGGCACCGAAGCGGTGCCCGGCAGCACCGTCTCCACGCACTACGTGGGCGTCGCCTTTTCCTCCGGCGAGGAATTTGACTCCTCCTGGGGCCGCGGCACGCCGCTGGAGTTCCGGGCCGGAGTGGGCCAGGTCATCCAGGGCTGGGACCAGGGCCTGATCGGGATGAAGGTGGGCGGACGCCGCCGCCTGGAGATCCCCTCCGAACTGGCCTACGGCTCGCGCGGCGCCGGCGGAGCCATCGGCCCCAACGAGGCCCTCATCTTCGTGGTGGACCTCGTGGGCGTGCGCTGACCCCCAACAGCTCCCACCGCCCGCAAGCTCGCGGCGCGTCCCCCGCTGTTGTGGACCCATGGCTTCCGGCATGTGTTGAGCACGACTCCGGGCCCCCAGGTTGATTCTGGGGGCCCGCCTTGTTGTTGGCGCGGTAGGGCGGCACCCCGCCCGTGCCCGCGGGGGCGGGCCGCCAGCAAGTAGTCTGGTGGGGTGCCAAAGAAAATCGATGCGGTGGAACGCCTGCTGAACCTGGTCATTGCCCTACTGGGCAGCCGCCGCGGGCGCAGCCGCAAATTCATCCGCGACCATGTGAACGGCTACGCCGCGGCCGCGCCGACCGCCGCGGAGGAGGCCAGGCTGGAGGTGGCCTTCGAGCGGATGTTCGAGCGGGACAAGGACACGCTGCGTCAGGTGGGCATCCCCATCAAGACCACCACCAGCTTTGACGACGATGACCACGAACAGACGCTGTACCGCATCGACCCGGCCGACTACGGAGTCCCCGAGGTCCGCCTCGACGAACCGGCCATGATGATGCTCGCGGTGGCCGCAAACATGTGGAGCGGGGCCGCGTTCAGTGAAGCCGCCCAGTCCGCCCTGCGCAAGGTTGCCACCCGCGCCGGGCTGGGCTGGTACGACGACGACACCACTGTCCAGTCCCGGATCCGCACCCTGGAACCGGCCTTCGAGCCCCTGTGGACGGCATTGCGCGAAGGCCACGCCGTCACTTTTGACTACCGTGGCGCCGGTACCGCCGAAAACTCGGTCCGGACCGTCCAGCCATGGGGCCTGGGCAGCAAATACGGCCAGTGGTACCTGGCCGGCCTGGACGTGGACCGCGGCGCCGCAAGGAACTTCCGGCTGTCCCGCATCTGTTCCGAGGTGCAGATTGACGGCAGCGGCCACTTTGAACGCCCGGAGGGCTTCTCGATTGCACAGGTCCTCCAAGGCCTGGGCAGCGGGCAGGCTGAGACAGCACTCGTGGAGGTGCCCGTTGGCGGCGCCCACTTCCTGCGCAGCCGCGAAGGCGCCGCGGTGGCAGGCGCCGGCACCCGGACGGGAACGGAGCTCCTCTCCGTCAGCTACCGTGAACCGGAATTGATGGCCGACGACCTCGCCTCGCTTGGCGCGCAGGCCGTGGTCCGTGAGCCGGGCACCCTGCGCCGAGCTGTGCTGGCCAGGCTCCAGGCGGCCGCCGGCGCTGCGGGTGCCGTCGGCGCAGCAGACGCCGACCCTGCCGGGCGCGGCGGCACCCCGCTTCCGGTGCCGTCCCCGGACGGTCCCGGCCCGGAGGGTCTCGGCGCCGCGCTGCGGCGGGGCCCGGGCAAGCGGACCGACTCCCGCGAGCGGCTCCTGCGGCTGCTTTCGATGGCGCCGTTCCTCGTGGCCAACCCCGGCATCCCGGAGTCCGAGCTGGCCGAAGAATTCCACCTGGCCCCGGACCAGCTGGCCCGGGACCTGGAAACCCTCAGCGTCACCGGACTTCCGGGTTACCTGCACGGCGACCTCATGGACGTGTTCACCGAGCGCGGCCAGGTCTTCATCCGCGACGCCGAGACCCTGTCCGCGCCGCTGCGCCTGACCCAGGAGGAGGCCTGCGCGCTCCTGGTGGGGCTGGATGCCCTGACCGCCGTCTCAGGCAGCGCCGAGGCCCGCTCCCTCCGGACCGCCCTGGACGCCGTGAAGCGGGCAGCGGGCCCGGACGCCTGGCTGGCGGACGCCGTCGCCCTGGCGCTGGTCGACGGGCCGGCGCTGGAAACCATCGCGGCGCTGCAGGCCATGATTCACGACCGCACGGCCGCGCACATCACCTACCTGGTGCGCAGCCGCGACGAACTCAGCGAACGGACCATCGAGCCGCGCCGCATCTTCTCCATCGATTCCACCTGGTACGTGCGTGCCTGGTGCCGCAGCGCACGGGAACTGCGCAGCTTCCGCGTGGACCACATCCGTTCGCTGGACCCCGCGGGCCCGCAGGAGCACGAGGCGGGAGGCAATGCATCCGTGCCGCCCAGCGCCTACACGCCGGGTGCCGGGGACACGGAAATTTCCCTGCTGGCCGACGCTGGCACGGCCCGCCGCCTTGCCCCCGCCTACGACGGCGTGCTCCACGAGCCCGGGGCCGGCCAGGCGGGCCTGCTGGGCCTGCGGATACTCGTCGGCGAGACCTCCACCGTGCCTCCGCTCATGGCCAGGCTGGCGGGGCGCGCGCGCGTGCTGGCGCCGCATTCGGTGCGCCGCCACGTGTCCGCCTGGCTGGCCGCGGCAATCGCCGCGTATGAACCAGATCACGCTGTGGGCGAAAGCGCACCGCGAACACCCAACGTGAATCGATAGACTGAATACATGCCTTGGTGGTCATGGATCTTGATTTGGGTTGCGCTGGTGGCGCTGGCCCTGCTCTTCGCTGTCCTGCTGGGTCTGAAAGTATGGCGGGACGGGCTGAAAACCCTGCATGCCGTGACGGCAGTGGGGGATGAACTGGGCGCCCACTGGGCGCGGCAGGTCCAGTCCGCCACGGAGGCGCAGGCTGCGCAATCGCGTCCCGCGGTTGCGGGCGCGGCGGTCTTTGCAACGCCCGAACAAATGAAGGATGATTACCTAGCGTCCAAGGAGGACAGGCGAATTGCCCGGCTCCAGCGGCGCGTCGCCCGCAGGAAAGAACGCGGACAGCTCCAATCCTTGCGCGACATCAAAGCCCTTGAAGACGTAGGATGAACCAAAAGGAAAGGCGTTAACCGTGGGAAGAATTTTCGAGAACCCGGCTGTAATCATTGTCCTCATCATTGTCGTGGTGCTGTTGTTTGCCGCCCCGAAACTGCCGGGAATGGCGCGCAGCCTGGGCCAGTCCATGCGGATCATCAAGTCCGAGGTCAAGGAAATGAAGAACGACGGCAGGGAAGACAAGCCTGCCCCGGCCCCCGAGGCCCCCGTTGAAGGCAAGATCGTCAACAACCCGGCTCAGCCGGGCAGCACGCCGGGCGACGGTACCGGCACCGGTACCGGCGCCCAGTCATAGAAACTGCGGCACCGCCGGTGAACGCCTCGAAAGGCCGCAAGGCCAATCCCGAAGGCCGGATGCCGCTCAAGGAACACCTGGTCGAGGCCCGAAACCGCCTGTTCAAGAGCGCCCTGGCCATGATTCCGGGCATCGTCGTCGGCTGGATCATTTACGAACCGCTGCTTGCGGGACTTACGGCGCCGTTGGTGGAGATCCAAAAGACCAGGGACATCAGTGCGTCCCTGAACTTTACCGGAGTGACAACGTCATTTGACCTGAAGCTGCAGATTTCCTTGATCCTTGGCCTGGTCATCGCCTCGCCGGTGTGGATCTACCAGCTGTGGGCGTTCATCACCCCCGGTCTGACCAAAAAGGAACGGCGCTACACGCTGTCGTACCTGGCCGCCTCGGTGCCCCTGTTCCTGGCCGGGATCTACGCGGGTTGGCTCATCTGGCCCAACATCGTGCGCGCCATGACGTCCTTCACGCCCCCCGGCGGCTCCAACATCATGGATGCGCTGGACTACCTGAGGTTCGCGCTGCAGCTGATGATCTTCATGGGCGTGGCCTTTCTGGTGCCCGTGCTGCTCTTCGCGCTGAACGCGATAGGCCTGGTCCGCGGCTCAACCTATCTCAAGGCATGGCGCTTCACCATCCTGGGCGTCACCATCGTTTCAGCCATGGCCGCCCCAGGATCGGACGTCATGTCCATGTTTTTCCTGGCCATTCCGCTGTTGGTGCTGTACTTCGGGGCGATCGGGTTGTGCATGCTCAACGACAAGCGCCGCGACCGCCGTGCCGCCAAGATGGCCAAGGAGACGGAAGAGACCGCCGACTCGGCCACGCCGCTCTCCGAACTCGGCGGAAGCTAGGCTGCGTGCCGCCCGTGTCCTGGCCGGTTCCCCGGCTGGCATAGGCTGGAACCATGCCGATGAACCAAGCAGCAAGCCCCGCCCAACGCCATGCGGCGGCAAAGCGGAACTCGGCGGACGCCGGCACCGAGTTCGGGGCGTTCAAGCGGGGCTTTGACTTCGAGCTCGACGACTTTCAAATCACCGCCTGCCGGGCCCTGGTGGCCGGCCGCGGCGTCCTGGTTGCGGCCCCGACCGGCGCGGGCAAGACCATTGTGGGCGAGTTTGCCGTCCACCTGGCGCTGGCCCGCGGCAACAAGGCGTTCTACACGACGCCCATCAAGGCCCTGAGCAACCAAAAGTACCAGGAACTGGCCCGCAGGCACGGGGCCGAAAATGTGGGGCTGCTGACCGGGGACACCAGCATCAATTCCGAGGCACCGGTGGTCGTCATGACCACCGAGGTGCTGCGCAACATGCTGTACGCGGACTCGGACACCCTGTCCGGGCTGGCGTATGTGGTCATGGACGAGGTCCACTACCTGGCGGACAGGTTTCGTGGCGCCGTGTGGGAGGAAGTGATCATCCACCTGCCCACCGAGGTGTCCGTGGTGTCGCTGAGCGCCACCGTCTCCAACGCGGAGGAGTTCGGCGCCTGGCTGGGGACCGTCCGCGGGGACACCGCTGTGGTGGTCTCCGAGCACCGGCCCGTTCCCTTGTGGCAGCACGTCATGGTCCAGCGTGAGATCGTGGACCTTTTCGCCACCAAAAAGTCCTTTGACGAGATCGCGGCGGAGCTTGAGCCGGGCTCCGACGGCACCGCCGCCGGCCGCTTCAAGGTCAACCCCGAGCTGCTCAAACTGGCACGCGTCGAATCCGGGCACCAGCACCGCGGCGGCCATGGCGCGCGGCCGGGCCGGCGCGACCGCCGCGACGGCCGCGACCGCAGGAACGGGCCCCCCGGCGTCGCGAACGACGCGGCCCTGGTCAAGCGTGCCTCGCGCCCGCAGGTGATCCGGGCGCTGGATGCTAAGGACCTGCTCCCGGCCATCACCTTCATCTTTTCCCGCGCCGCCTGCGACGCGGCCGTCCAGCAGTGCGCCGCGGCCGGCCTGTGGCTGACCACGCCGGCGGAGCGGGCGGAGATCGCGGACCGCGTGGACGCGGCCTGCGCCGAGCTCCCCGACTCGGACCGCGAGGTCCTGGGCTACTGGGGCTGGCGCGACGGCCTGCTGCGGGGGCTCGCGGGCCACCACGCCGGCATGCTGCCCACCTTCAAGGAAGTGGTGGAGTCCCTCTTCGCCGACGGCCTGGTCCGGGCGGTGTTTGCCACCGAGACCCTGGCCCTGGGCATCAACATGCCCGCCCGCACGGTGGTGCTGGAGAAACTGGAAAAGTTCAACGGCGAGGCACATGTGGGCGTCACGGCGGGGGAGTACACCCAGCTCACCGGACGGGCCGGGCGTCGGGGGATCGACGTGGAGGGCCACGCCGTGGTCCTGTGGCAGCCTGGCACGGACCCCACCGCCGTGGCAGGGCTCGCGTCACGGCGCAGCTACCCGCTCAACTCCAGTTTCCGCCCCACCTACAACATGAGCATCAACTTGGTGGCCCAGTTTGGCCGCCGCCGCACCAGGGACATCCTGGAGTCGTCCTTCGCCCAGTTCCAGGCGGACCGGTCCGTGGTGGACCTGGCCCGGCAGGTCAGGAGCCGCGAGGAGTCGCTCGCCGGGTATGAAAAGGCCATGAGCTGCCACTTGGGCGATTTCACGGAGTACGCCAGGCTGCGCCGGGAGCTCACCGACCACGAATCAGGGGCGTCCCGGACCAAGGCGAAGCAGCGCCGCGCCCGCGTGGCGGAGTCCCTGGCCACGTTGCGCCAGGGGGACGTGATCATGGTGCCGGCCGGCAGGAACCCGGGCCCCGCCGTCGTCCTTGAGGCCGATCCGCACGCGCGCGAACCGCGGCCCGGCATCCTCACGGCCAACAAGGAACTGCGCCGCCTGGGCATCCACGAGCTGGATGGCCCCGCCCTGCCGCTGGCACGGGTGCGCATCGGCAAGGGGTTCAACCCCAAGGTGCCCAAGGACCGGCGGAACCTGGCCCAGCAGGTCCTCGACGCCGTGGCCGACGGCGGCGCACGCCGGCCCGACCGCAGCGCCACGTTCACCCTCCAGGATTCCGCCCGCAGCGAGGACGAGGCCATCGACACCCTGCGCCGCGCCCTGCGCGCACATCCCTGCCACGGCTGCCCGGACCGGGAGGACCACGCGCGGTGGTCCGAGCGGTGGTGGAAGCTGCGCCGGGAGACGGATGCCCTGGTCCGTGCCATCCAACAGCGCACCAACACCATTGCCAAGACCTTTGACCGCGTCACGGACCTGCTTGCCGCATACGGTTTCGTGGAGACGGACGACGCCGGCGAGCTGCGTCCCAGCGCCGACGGCCAGCGGCTGCGGCGCGTGTACGGCGAGAAGGACCTGCTCATTGCCCTGGCGCTGCGCGAGGGCGCGTTTGGCGACCTCGACGCCGCCGAGCTGGCCGCCTTCGCCACCACCGTGGTGTTCGCGGCCAAGCGGGACGACGGCGGTGCCCGGCCCAGGATGCCCAGCGTCAGCCTGGAGACCTCCGTGGAAGCCGTGGTGCGGCTGTGGTCCGTCCTGGAGGACGCTGAGGAAACCCACCGGCTGCCGCTCACGGGGGAGCCGGAGCTGGGGCTGGTGTGGCCAATGTACAAATGGGCCAGGGGGCGCGGCCTGCAGGAGACGCTCAAGGGCACCGAGCTGGCTGCCGGCGACTTTGTGCGCTGGACCAAGCAGGTGGTTGACCTCCTGGACCAGCTCGCCAAGGTGCCGGGAATGGAGCGGGGCTTTTCCCGGTTGTGCAGTGAAGCCATCGGGCTGGTGCGCCGCGGCGTGGTGGCCTACACTTCCGTGGTTGACTAGCGCCGCCACCCCCGCTCCCGCCATTTGTCCCGCCCGTTGATGCCCGGTTCCGGCCCTGCCGGGACGCCGCCCTTGAAAGGTCCACCTTCCCCATGTCACTGACCATGTACCGCAACGGCTCCGTCTACAGCGCCGCCGACCCGTTCGCCACGGCCATGCTGGTGGACGGGGACACCGTGGCGTGGGTCGGCTCCGAGCATGCCGCGTCGTCGCTTCTGGATGCGCGCATGCGGCTCGTGGACCTGGACGGCACGCTCATCACGCCGGGATTTGTGGACTCCCACGTCCACGTCACCGAAACGGGCCTGGCCCTGGACTCCGTGGACCTCTCCGGAGCCCGTTCCGTGGCGCAGGCCCTGGACCTGGTGGCCGCCGCCGCGGCAGGGGGCGCGGGCATGGTGCTCGGCCATGGCTGGGACGACTCCAACTGGGCAGAGGCGCGACCACTGTCCGCCGCGGAGCTCGACCGGGCCGCCGGCGGGCGCGAGGTCTACCTGGCGCGGGTGGACGTCCACTCCGGACTTGTTTCCCCCGCCCTCGCCCGGCGCTGCAAGCTGGCCGGCCTCTCAGGCTGGGACGGCGGCGCCCTGGTGTCCGGGGACGCCCACGCGGCGGCGCGTGATGCCACCCGAACGCTCGACGACGGCGCACGGCGTCTGGCGCAGGAACGCGCCCTGCGGCACGCCGCCGCCAACGGCTACGTTGCCCTCGCGGAGATGGCGGCCCCGCACGTGGGCTCGCCCGCCGACCTGGCCTCCCTGGCCGCCCTGACGGCCGCCGACGCACCCGCGGCCCTGCCGGAGGTCCTGCCCTACTGGGGGCAGGCGGTGTCCGGCGTCGAGGAGGCCCGGGAGCTGCTGGCGTCGCTGGGCACGCCCGTCCTGGGGCTGGCCGGCGACTTGAACATCGACGGATCGCTGGGCTCACGCTCGGCCCTCCTGCGCGAACCCTATGCCGACCTGCCGGCCGGCGCGGCCGGCAGCCACGGCCGGGCGTATCTGGACGCCGGCCAGGTCGCCGACCACCTGGCCGCCACCTCCGAGCTTGGCATCCCGGGCGGGTTCCACATCATTGGCGACGGCGCCATGGCCATCGCCTGCGAAGGCCTGGTGAAGGCGGCTGAGCGGGTGGGACTGGACAAGGTCCGCGCTGCCGGACACCGTTTTGAACACGCTGAAATGGTGGACGCCGGGGCGATGGAGGTGCTCGCGCGGCACGCCGTCACGGTTTCCATACAGCCTGCCTTCGATGCCCTGTGGGGTGGGGGAGCGGGCATGTACGCCCGCCGCCTGGGCGCCGCGCGGGCAGCCACGCTGAACCCCGTGGCCAAGTTTTACGCGGCCGGCGTGCCCGTCTGCTTTGGTTCCGACGCCCCCGTGACCCCGCTCAGCCCCTGGGCCAGCGTGCGCGCCGCCTTGAACCACCGCCAGCCCGGGGAACGCATCTCGGCCCGTGCCGCCTTCATCGGCCACACACGTGCCGGCTGGCGCGCCGCGCGCGGAGCCGACCCCATGCTGGGGCAGCTGGCCCCCGGCGCCCCGGCCAGCTTTGCCGTCTGGGAGATTGACCAGCTCATGGTCCAGGTGGCGGACGAGCGGGTCCAGTCCTGGTCCACCGACCCGCGGGCCGGCACGCCCCTGCTGCCGGCCCTGGACACGGGCAACGACCCGCGCTGCCTGCAAACCGTGCACCGCGGGCGCGAGCTCTTTGCGGCACCGGATTTCCCGTGATTTCCGCCACACCCGGCACGGCCGCGACACGCCGCCGTGCAGGAATTTTCCCCGGCCGCGGCACACCGCCCTGACCTGCAGCGACACGCATCGGTGCAGGTCAGGGCCGTGTTGACAGCGGCTGTGGGGGGAATTAGCTTGTATTGAAGCGGACAAGCCCGACAAGGGCGTCCCAGCCGGAACCGGCACTGGCCAGTGTTGCTGGAAGTGCACCGTTTCCGGCGTTCGGGAGATAAGTTCACGCGCCAGTAGAAAACAAGCAGGGCCGCAGCCCGTCAGTCGCGGTCCGGCTTGGCCCGAAGGCGCGTGGGCTTATCTCTTTCATCCCTCCCTTGCGGTGCAGTCACGGCGCCCGATCCGGCGGTGCAGGCGGCGGCGCCCGCCGCGGACACCGGCCCCTGCCCGGCCGTCACCTATACTGGGGTTTTGGCTCCACGCGCCCTTCGCATCATGCACTTCAGTGTGCGCGGTCCGCCCCTGCGCTGCGGCAGCAGTCCGCGGCGGCTGGCGCCAACGCTGATTGACCCCACCATAGTTCTTTACGGAAAGGCACCTGTGTTGCGTGTCCTGACAATCATCCCCACGTACAACGAGCTTGAGTCCCTGCCCAAGACCCTGGCGCGGCTGCGGGCCGCGGTGCCGCACGTTGACGTGCTGATTGCAGACGACAACAGCCCGGACGGCACGGGCCGCCTCGCAGACGGATTCGCCGCGGACGACCCCCAGGTGCATGTCCTGCACCGGGCGGGCAAGGAAGGCTTGGGCGCCGCCTACCTGGCCGGGTTCGCATGGGGCCTCGACGCCGGCTATGACGTCCTGGTGGAAATGGACGCCGACGGTTCGCACCAGCCCGAGCAGCTGCCCCTCCTCCTGGACGCCGTGGAAAAGGGCGCCGACCTGGTGCTGGGGTCGCGCTGGGTGCCCGGGGGCAGTGTGGTCAATTGGCCCCTGCACCGCAAGCTGATCTCCACCTGCGGCAGCCTGTACTCGCGGATCCTGCTGGGCATTTCGGTGCGCGACATCACCGGCGGCTACCGGGCGTTCCGCCGCACCACCCTCGAGGCGCTGGACCTGGATGCCGTGGACTCGGTGGGCTACGGCTTCCAGGTGGACATGCTGTGGCGTGTGTGCCAAAAGGGCATGACAGTGGTGGAGGTCCCCATTACCTTTGTGGAACGCGAATTCGGGGCGTCCAAGATGAGCGGGAACATTGTGCAGGAGGCCATGGTCAATGTCACCAGGTGGGGGCTGACCGCGCGTTGGAACAAGCTGACGGGCCGCACCGGTTCCTGACAAAGGACGCCCCTGGGAATCATCCCAGGGGCGTCCTTTTTGCACTCACGCTTTTCCGGGGGCTAGACCTTCTCGCCGCGCTTCTCGCGCAGGATCGTCAGGCGGTCGGCCAGGATCGTTTCCAGTTCAGGAAGCGAGCGGCGCTCGAGCAGCATGTCCCAGTGTGTGCGGACGGGCTTGTCGTTGGACGTGTCAGGGGCTTCGCCGTTGACCAGCAGGGCCTCCTTGCCCGTCTTTGACACCCACACCGGGGGGATCTCCGCCTCGGAGGAGAACGTTACGAACACCTGCTCGCCGTCGGCGCAGCGGTATTCCACGCGCTGGCGGGGGGCCGGCTCCACGCCGGACTCCGTCTCCATGCTCTGTGCGCCCAGGCGCATGCCGCGCAAGCTACGATCGCTCATGACTTCTCCCTCATGTTGTTGCCGGTTCTCAGGGGTGAACCGGCGTCGTGGTTCCGTCGGCCCGCTTGGAAGGGGGCCGGCAAAACCATGTTCGTCTTTGATTCAACGTATTGCGGGGCACGGATGTTCCGCGGTGCCCGCCTGGCGTGAAAGGTCTGGCCGGGACAACGCCGCACGGCCAAGCTCCCATTATACGGGCTTGGCCGTGCGGTTGCCGCAGGGGGTCCCGCCGTCAGCGGTGCCCCTGCGCGGCCAGGTCCGGAGTCCTTGCCTACGGCAGGGCTTCGCGAGTGACGTCGGCGGCGTCGTCGGTATCGGCCACGGTGTTCCCCAGGACGTTGCCGATCCCCTTCAGGGCCTCGCCGACTTCGCTGGGAATGATCCACAGCTTGTTCGAGGAACCGGAGGCGATCTTGGGCAGCGTTTGCAGGTACTGGTAGGCCAACAGCTTCTGGGTGGGATTGCCCTTGTGGATGGCGTCGAAGACCTTCTGGATGGCCTGGGACTCGCCGTCGGCCCGCAGGATGGCCGCCTTGGCGTCGCCCTCGGCCTTCAGGATGGAGGACTGGCGTTCGCCTTCAGCGGTCAGGATGGCCGACTGCTTGGTTCCCTCGGCCGTCAGGATCGCCGCGCGGCGGTCACGTTCGGCGCGCATCTGCTTTTCCATGGAGTCCTGGATGGACAGGGGCGGATCAATGGCCTTGAGCTCCACGCGGCTGACGCGGATGCCCCAGCGGCCCGTGGCCTCGTCCAGGACGCCGCGCAGCTGGCCGTTGATCTGGTCACGGGAGGTCAGCGCCTCTTCGAGGTTCAGACCGCCCACCACGTTGCGCAAGGTGGTGGTGGTCAGCTGTTCCACGGCCTGGATGTAGTTGGCAATCTCATAGGTGGCTGCCCGCGGGTCGGTGACCTGGAAGTACACCACGGTGTCGATGGAAACCACCAGGTTGTCCTCGGTGATCACCGGCTGCGGCGGAAAGGAGACCACCTGTTCGCGCAGGTCCAACAGCGGCAGCAGCCGGTCCACAAACGGGATGAGCACCGTGAGGCCGGGGTTGAGCGTCCGCTGGTACTTGCCGAGCCGCTCGACGACGCCGGCACGGGCCTGCGGAATGATCCGCACGGACCGGACGAGGACGATGACGACGAATATCAGCAGGACAATAACAACGAAAAGCCACACTACTGCTCCGGCTCCATCTGGCATGAAATCCCCTCTTTTCTAGCTTGCAGAATGCGTGTTCCGTGCGCCGAGTGGCACAGGAAAGTAAGTAGCGTGCAGCCTTGATGTGAAGGCGCTAGGCGGTGGTGGTGGCAGTCCCCGTTGACTTGTGCACGTTGGGGAAGCTGACAATCGCCGTTGCGCCGTCGATGGCGGCCACCTCAACGGACGCTCCCGCCGGAACGTCGGCGCCGCCCCGGGTGCGCGCGGTCCAGACATCCCCGCCGATCTTGACCAGCCCGCTGTTGGCGCCGACGGCCTCCAGGACCACCGCGTGGCGCCCGATGAGACGGTCAACGTTGGAGAGCGAGTCGGCGGGCCCGCGGCGCAGGTGCGCCAGTGCCAGCGGCCTGATCAGCACCGTGGTTGCCAGCGCCACGACGCAGAAGATGACAATCTGCAACCAGAGCTCGGCGTGGAACAGGAAAGCCACGAGGGCGGCCAGGGCGCCGACTGACATCAGGATGAAGTACAGGTTCAGCGTCAGCATTTCGGCGACTGCAAGCAGCAGGAACACAGTCAGCCAGATGATCCAGCCGAAACTATTGATCCATTCAAGCATTGAGTCCCCCTTTGTGACTTAACGTACAATCCAGCCTACTACGTATGCGTGGGAATATCTCGTTCAAATCACTGCCTGCAGGGGCATCCGCAGCGGGTCGGCACCGACCCGTGAACTAATCCGCGCCAGGATCGCGACGGCGTCGCGCAGCTGCTCGACGTCGTGGCCGAACGGCAGGCGCAGGAACCGTTCAAAGGCGCCGTCCAGGCCGAACCGCGGGCCGGGAACCAGGCCCAGGCCCTCCGCGCGGGCGGCCAGGGCCAGGGCCGATGTGGAAACCGTGCCGGTGTTGATCCACAGCGACAGTCCGCCGTCGGGCACGTCGACCTTCCAGTCCGGAAGCTGCTCTGCCAGCAGCCCGGTGAGCACGTCCCGCCTCATTTTCAGGTCCTTGCCCCGGCTGTCGGCAAGCACCGGCAGCTCGTGGACCAGCTGGGCCGCCGCGAGCTGTTCCAGCAGCGGCGTCCCCAGGTCCTGGGCCGGACGGTCCCGCAGGATCCGGGTGAGGACCTCCCGCGGCGCGCGGATCCAGCCGATCCGCAGCCCGCCCCACGCAATCTTGCCCAGCGACCCCAGCGTGATGGCGCCCGGGGAGAAGCAGCCCAGCGGCGGGAGGACCCCGCGGTCAATGTCCAGCAGCGCCGTGGTCTCGTCGGCCACCAGCACGGTTCCTTCGCGCGCGGCCGCCGCCGCCAGGTACTCGCGTTCCGGGATCGTCATGCTCTTGCCCGTCGGGTTGTGGAAGTCGGGCATCAGGAAGGCCATGCTCGGCGCCGCCCGGCGCAGCTGCAGCGAAGCCTGGCGAAGGTCCCAGCCGCCATCCTGGCTGACCGGAAAGGACAGGATGCGAGCGCCCACGGATGCGAAAGTGTCAAGGGCGTGGGGATACGTGGGCTGTTCAACCAGGACACGCTCGCCGGGGGAGTGGAGCGTCTTGGTCACCAGGTTCAGGGCGTGCTGGGCACCGGTGGTCACCATGACCTGGTCCGCCGAGGTGGGCAGGCCGCGGTCGCAATAGCTGTGGGCGATGGCCTCCCGGAGGTCGGGCAGGCCAACCATGTCGAAGCCGTCGTGGCCAAGGTACGCGGGAAGCAGTTCGAGCGCGGCCGCATAGGCGGCAGCCATGCCCGGGTAGGCGAGCGTGATGGCCTTCGTGAAATCGAGCGGCAGGCCGTTGGCGAGCGAATGTTCGCCGCGCTCGCGCCCGGGCAGCACCAGCGTGCTGCCGGAGCCGCGCACGCTGGCGAGGTAGCCGTCGTCGCGCAGCTTGGAGTAGGCGGCGGCAACAGTGGTGCGGCTCAGCCCGAGGGCACCGCTGAGCTCGCGTTCGGCGGGGAGCCTGGTGCCGCTGGCGAGCCGGCCGTCCATCAGGAGCACCCGGATTCTGTCCGCCAGCGCCCTGTAGGCCGGCCCCGCGGACCGCCACTCGCCCAGCTCGCGGGCCAGGCGCCGTCCGGTAACAAGGCTGTTCATGAATCCACCTTAGGCGAATTGGCTCTATTGCATAAGTCCAGTTTGGCTAAACTTGCCCTATGCAGCGAGTGTTCACCACCCAATACCTTCCCGTCCGCCTGGCCCGCCTGCTGGTGGGCCTGTTCCTGTACGGCATTGCCATTTCGCTGATGATCCGCGGCAACATCGGTGCGTCGCCGTGGGACGTGTTTGCCCAGGGCGCATCGCGGACAACTGGCATCTCCTTTGGGCTGTGCACCATCATCATCAGCGGGATTGTCCTGCTGTTCTGGATCCCGCTCAGGCAAATGCCCGGGGTCGGCACCATCGCCAACGCCGTGCTGGTCGGCGCATTTGCGGACCTGGGCCTCGCCATGATTCCGCAGGCCGGCCACTTGCTGTTCCAGGTCCTGCTTTTTGCGGCGGGCCTGGTCATCCTGGCCTTTGCCACGGCGCTCTACATTGGCGCCGGCATGGGTCCGGGCCCGCGCGACGGGCTCATGACCGGCCTGGTGCGGGTCACCGGCAGGCCGGTCTGGGTGATCCGCACCAGCATCGAACTGGCGGTGGTCGTCGTCGGATTCTTCATGGGCGGGGTGGTGGGCGCCGGCACGGCGGCGTTTGCGCTGGGCGTGGGGCCGCTGACCCAGGTGACGCTGAAGTGGCTGCACGTCGACCTGCACGGCAAGTCCCCCAAGGCGCGCATGGTGGTCCTGGCGACACCGGAAGCCGTGCGCCCCGGTGCGGCCGCCCTGTGTCCCGGGGAAGGCGAACAACCCCTCCGTTGACCCCTCCGTTGGAGAACATCACACCTCCGACCTCAACGGGGGCGGAAGACGGAGACGGTGAATTGAGCCGTGGCGTCAGTCCACGCCGGCAGCGCAGCCACCATCCGGTCCAGTTCCCGCTGGTTCAGGTGGTGGCCCGCCGGCCCCATGAGCGCCACGTTGGACACGTCGTCCGGGTCCAGGCGGAGGGGAATGGTCACCGGGCTGCTGCTCTCCAGGGCGAAGTCCGGTTCCACCCCGGCTGCCAGGGCGGCTTCCTTGTCCGGCTGGATACCCAGCAGGCCAGCCGGCCGGGCGATCTCCGCCAGGTGCCCGGGCCGTGGCGTCACCACCACGAGCCGACCGGAGGGCTTGAGCACGCGGGCAAATTCCGCCGCGTTGCGCGGGGCGAAGACGACGAGCACCACGTCGACCCGTCCGGCTTCCACAGGCAGCGGCTGCCACAGGTCCCAGACCAGGTTGACGGCGGCCGCGTTGCGCCGCGCGGCCCGGCGCAGGGCGAACTTGGATATGTCCAGCCCGATGGCGTCGACGGCGCCGTCAAGCCGGTCAAGCAGCTGCCGCAGGTACCATCCCGTTCCCGTGCCGGCGTCGAGGACCAGGGGACGAGGCTCCGGCCGGCCGGCCGGCCCGCCAGTCGAAACGCCAACGGCACCCGCAGCGTCCAGGGCGCCGCGCACCGTGGCTGCGAGCGCGTCCGCCAGCTCCCGGTAGTGGCCGCCGGCGAGGAAGGCGTCCCGGGCGGCGGCCATGGCAGCCGAGTCGTGGGTGAACTTGGTGCCGTGCCCGGTGAGCAGGTTCACGTACCCCTGGCGGGCGATGTCGAAGCTGTGCCCGTCGATGCACTTGAGCGCCGTCTCGCCGGACAGGACCTCCATGAATTCGAGTCCACAGACGGGGCAGATGAGGGCGTCGAGCACGCTGTTGTCCATGATTTCATCCTAGGCGGACCGGAGGGGGCATGCCCGTGTTCAGAAATGCAGCACCGCCCGGGCCTCGGCGATGCCCGGCCGGGCCCAGTTGGCCGCATATTCGGCGTCGGAGGCCAGCGAGCGCGTGTGCGCACGGTCCAGGTAGATGATGCCGGAAAGGTGGTCGGTCTCGTGCTGGGCGATCCTGGCCTGCCACCCGGAGAGGCGGCGGAGCACGGGGCGCCCGTCGACGTCGTCGTATTTCAGGTCGACGGCGGCGGCGCGGTCAACCACGGCCTGCCAGCCGCGCACGGAGAGGCAGCCCTCGTAGTGCGATGCCGTTTCCGTTCCGACGGGCGTGCAGCGCGGGTTGAGGATGGCCAGGAATTCCAGCGGCCGGCGCTCGCGGGCCATGGCGTTTTCCTCGGGGATGTCGTAGCGGTCCTCGAGCACGGCGAGCTGGAGCGGGATGCCGATCTGGGGTGCGGCCAGGCCGACACCGGGGGCCGCGTGCATGGTGCGGCGCATGATGTCGATGAGCCGGGCCAGTTGCCCGTGGGGGATTTGGCCGGTGAAGGGCACCGCCTGGGCGCGCAGCACCGGGTGGCCGGCCTGGACAATGGCGGGCAGCGCGTCCTCGGCCACGACGGCGGCGACGGCTGCCTGGACATCGGCGTCCGTGAACAGCTGCCGGCCGCCTGCGACGGGCCCGTTCACGCGCCGGCCTCGATCCGCCACAAGCCGACGGCGGTGTGGGCGCTGTCCATGTTGGTGTCCCCCGAGCCGGGCTCCAGTGCGTAGTGCCTGACATTGCCCGCCCTGTAGCGAAGAATGCGCCCCGGCTCCTCGACGGGCGCGTCCCGGACGGCGTCCAGGCCAACTTCCAGAACGAACTTCACGGCGTGCTCCCTGCGTTGTTGCCAATGGTTGACACCATTGTGCCAAGGCCGGGCACGGCCACCTCCATCCTGCCCCCCCTTGCTATCCGCGTGCAGGTCGCTAGTGTGGGCTAAAACGGGTAGCAGAGAAAAGGATTGCCATGTCTTCCAACAGTTTCGATGCACGCGGTGAACTCACCGTCGACGGCCAGGTCTATGAAATCCACCGGCTGGCCGCGGTGGAGGGCTCGGCCCGGCTTCCATACAGCCTGAAGGTCCTGCTGGAGAACCTGCTCCGCAATGAGGACGGGCGGCTGGTCACCGCCGAACAGGTCCGTGCAGTGGGGAACTGGGACCCGGCGGCGGAGGCGAACGCGGAGATCCAGTACACGCCGGCCCGGGTGCTCATGCAGGACTTCACCGGCGTCCCCTGCGTGGTCGACCTCGTGGCCATGCGCGACGCGATGTCGGACCTGGGCGGGGACCCGACGAAGATCAATCCGCTGATCCCGGGCGAACTGGTCATCGACCACTCCGTCATCGCTGACGTCTTCAACGTCCCCAACGCGTTCTCCATCAACGCGGAGTACGAGTTCAAGCGCAACCAGGAGCGCTACCAGCTGCTGCGCTGGGCCCAGCAGTCCTTCAACGACTTCCTGGTGGTGCCGCCGGACACGGGCATCTGCCACCAGGTCAACCTGGAATACCTCGCCCGCGTGGTGTTCACCAGGGAGCACGACGGCGTGCGGCAGGCCTATCCCGACACCCTGGTCGGCACGGACTCGCACACGCCCATGGTCAACGGCCTGGGCGTGCTGGGCTGGGGCGTGGGCGGCATCGAGGCCGAGGCCGCCATGCTGGGCCAACCCATGAGCATGCTTGTCCCGCAGGTGGTGGGCTTCAAGCTGACCGGCGGGCTGCCGGAAGGCACCACCGCCACCGACCTGGTGCTCACCGTGGCGGAACTGCTGCGCAAGACCCGGGTGGTGGGAAAGTTTGTGGAATTCTTCGGCCCGGGCGTGGCCAACGTGCCGCTGGCCAACCGGGCCACGCTGGGCAACATGAGCCCCGAATACGGTTCCACCTGCGCCATCTTCCCCATAGACCAGGAAACGCTGGACTACCTGCGCCTGACCGGCCGCAGCGACCACCAGGTCAGGCTCGTGGAGGCCTACGCGAAGGAACAGGGCATGTGGCACGATCCCAGCCACATCCCGGACTACAGCCAGGTGGTGGAACTGGACCTGTCCACCGTGGAGAGCTCCATCGCCGGGCCCAAGCGCCCGCAGGACAGGATCCCGCTGCGCAGCGCCAAGCGTGCCGTGCGCGGACTGCTGGCGGGGGAGTCCCAGGAAGTGGCCGTGCTGGCCGGGGGGCTGGACGAGGCCGGGGACGAGTCCTTCCCGGCCAGCGACCCCGTGGCCATCAGCGACAGGATTCCCCGCGACGAGCCCCCGCGCACCGTCGAGGACGAGGCGGACGACGGCGTCGAACTCGAGTGGCCCAGCGACCCGGCGGAGCTGGTGCTGAACGGGCAGGAGCTGACCCTGGACCATGGCGATGTGGTCATTGCCGCCATTACCTCCTGCACCAACACCTCCAACCCCTCCGTAATGATCGGCGCCGGTCTGGTGGCCAAGAAGGCCGTGGAACTGGGGCTCGCGAGCAAGCCGTGGGTCAAGACGACCCTGGCGCCCGGATCCCGCGTCGTGACCGACTACCTCGACCGCGCCGGGCTCACGCCCTACCTGGAAAAGCTCGGCTTCGACCTGGTGGGCTACGGCTGCACAACGTGCATCGGCAACTCCGGCCCGCTGATCCCGGCCGTCAGCCAGGCCGTGAACGGCAACGACCTCTCCGTGGCGGCCGTCCTTTCCGGCAACCGCAACTTTGAGGGCCGCATCCACCCGGAGGTGAAGATGAACTTCCTTGCCTCCCCGCCGCTGGTGATCGCCTATGCGCTCGCAGGCAGCATGCACGTCGATTTGCTTAGGGACCCCCTGGGCGAGGACGCCAGCGGAAACCCGGTCTTCCTCAAGGACATCTGGCCGACGACGGCGGAGATCAAGTCCGTCGTCGAGGCCAGCCTGGAGGCGCAAATGTTTACGGACGGCTACGCGGACGTCTACCACGGCGACGACAACTGGCGCGGCATGCACGTGCCGGAGGGCGACATGTTCGCCTGGTCGGACGAGTCCAGCTACGTCCGCAAGCCCCCGTACTTCGACGGCATGACCCGCGAGCCCGCCCCGGTGGGGGACATTACCGGCGCGCGCGTGCTGGCCCTGCTGGGGGACTCGGTCACCACCGACCACATTTCGCCGGCCGGCAACATCAAGAAGTCCTCGCCCGCCGGGCAGTACCTGCTGGAGCAGGGCGTGGCCCAGGCCGACTTCAACTCCTACGGCTCCCGGCGCGGGAACCATAACGTGATGATCCGCGGCACCTTCGCCAACATCCGTCTGCGCAACCTGCTGGTGCCCGGCGTCGAGGGCGGCTTCACGAAGCGTTCGGCGGAGGGGGAGGTGGAGACCATCTTTGACGCGTCCAACGCATACCAGGCGGAAGGGACGCCGCTGGTGGTCATTGCCGGCACCGACTACGGATCGGGCTCCTCGCGGGACTGGGCCGCGAAGGGCACCATGCTGCTGGGCGTGAAAGCCGTCATCGCGGCGTCCTTTGAGCGCATCCACCGCTCCAACCTGATCGGCATGGGTGTGCTGCCCCTGCAGTTCAGGGACGGCGAGACGGCGGAGTCCCTGGGCCTGACCGGCCTGGAAACATACTCGGTGCTGGGACTGGCGGGGGCGGACCCGCTGCCCCGCGAGGTCACCGTGCGGGTCGAGCACGGGGGCACCTCCCGCGACATTGCCACGACGCTGCGCATCGACACGCCCGCGGAGGAGGCGTACTACATGCACGGCGGGATCCTGCAGTACGTGCTGCGCCAGCTCCTGGAGGGATGAGCGCCCTCAACAAGATTTGACAGGGCACTTAAGTAATATTTTGTTATGCAAACGGTAGCTGCGGGGGAGCCCGAACCCGGGGGGAACCGTGCATGATGGGTGGATGGAGAACATAACGACGGAACGACTCTTACTGCGTCCATGGCAAGAAACCGACGTTGATTTTGTGTACGACCTATATTCCCGCTGGGTGGTGCAGCGCTTCATCGGCAACGAGCCGCGCGTCATGGAAAGCCGCACCGAGGCGGAAGAGCGCGTGGCGCGCTTCCAGGCCATCGACCATCCGGTGCACGGCATCTGGGCGGTCACGCGCAGGGAGGATGGGGCGCCGGTGGGAACGCTGCTGCTCAAGCCGATCCCCGCGTCGGGGGAGGAGCCGCCCAAGCCGTCCGACGACGTCGAGATCGGCTGGCACCTGCATCCGGACTACTGGGGGAGCGGCTTTGCCTCCGAGGCTGCCGAGGCGGTCCTGGCCCATGCCTTCGCCCACGGGCTGGACCGCGTGGTGGCCGTGACGAACCCCGCCAATGAGGCCTCGCAAAACGTGTGCCTCCGGATTGGCATGAAGGCCAAGGGGCTGTCCAGGAAGTACTACAACGCCACCTGCGAGCTGTTTGTGGCCAAGAACCCGACGGTTGATTCGTAACCGCCCGGCGGTCGGGCGGCGAGCCCTGCGAGCATCGAGACCAAACCGTTGGTCGTTTCCCACCCGCGTGAGTTCCTCATGACCGAACGTCTGCCCGGCGGCAACATGAACGCCGTCGAGCGCGACGGCGGGACCGTCACCCGGAACGCCGGGCCGTGGACGCCGACGGTGCACCGCTACCTGAGGTACTTGCTCCGCGCCGGCGTGGACTGGATCCCGCAGCCGCTCGGCATTGAGGGCACGCGCGAACGGCTGAGCTTCGTTGGCGGAGGGGTGCCGCTTTACCCGCTGCCCGGTTGGGTTTGGGAGGAGCCCGTGCTGGTCGCGGGCGCCAGGAAGCTCCGCCGGCTCCACGATGCCAGCATCGGCTTTGGCCTGGACGGCGCCGTGTGGCAGTCCCCGGCCAAGGTGCCGGCGGAAGTCATTTGCCACAACGACTTTGCCCCTCACAACCTGGCCTTTGACGATGGCATGCTGGTCGGTGCCATTGACTTTGACATGTGCTCGCCCGGCCCGCGGCTCTGGGACCTGGCATATTTCGCGACGCGGGCCGTGCCGCTGACGCAGGAGCCGACGCCGGGCGCGCCCGGGATGGACCGGGCCCGAGGGCGCGTCCAGGTCATTTTGGATGCCTACGGTTCCGATGCCACGTGGGATGACGTGCTCCGCGTCGCGGTCATCAGGTTGTGGGACCTGGCCGACTTGTCACGTGTAAAGGCCGTTGAGCTCGGCAAGCCGGAATTGAACGACGACGCCGGCATGTATGGGCGCGATGCCAAATTCCTGGCCAGACTGAGGCTGGAGGAGGGGTGAAGGAAAAAGTGCCCCCACTGGTGTAGTATTCCCAGGCCACCCCAAACCTAGAGGAGTTGCTGGAACTCTATGGCGCCGTCGGCTGGTCGGCCTACACAATGGACCCGCAGGCACTGGCTGCAGCCCTCCGCGGTTCGTCGACAGTTGTCTCAGCCAGGGCTGGCGGTCAGCTGGTCGGCCTGGCCCGTGTCATCTCCGACGGCGCCACCATCTGCTACCTGCAGGATATTCTGGTTCATCCTGGTTTCCAGCGGCTCGGGGTTGGACGGGAGCTTGCGGTCCGTGCGCTGGACCCCTACGGCAAGGTCCGACAAAAGGTCTTGCTGACCGACGACGAGCCGGGTCAGAAGCCTTTTTACGAGTCACTTGGATATCAGGAAACAGTTGATTGCCAAGGGGGTGCGGTGAGGGCTTTTGTGCGATTCGACTAGCTGCACCCTGCAGAAGGATGGACAGTGGCAAGACAGCTGATACTGGTCAACGGGCTGCCGGCATCCGGAAAGACCACCCTGGCACGGGCCCTGGGAATCGAGTTGGGTATTCCAGTGGTGTCCAAGGATGCCGTCAAGGAACCGCTGGCAGACATCACCGGCACCACGGTGGGCAGCACCGCGCTGGGAGCGCTGGCTTCTGAAACCATGTGGCGGCTGGCCGGGCTGGTCCCCGGGCGCGCCATCGTGGAGTCGTGGTGGTTTGCTCCGCGTGACCTCGATTTTGTCAGGAAGGGTTTGTCCACGGCCGGGAACCCGGCCATCGTCGAAGTCTGGTGTGATGTTCCGCCGGAACATGCCTGGCAGCGGTATCTGGCCCGTGAAAGGCACGCCATCCACCCGGCTGGGCAGTCGTCATTCGGGCCTTGGGCCGAGTGGATGAAAAACCCGCGGCCGCTGGAACTCGGCACGGTGGTGCGCGTGCAAACAGACACGCATGCCGACATTGCTGCCTTGGCGGCACGGCTGGAAGACCAGTTCGCTCGGGAGATTGTGAGATGACGGAAAGGGCAGGTGTGGACCACCGCGGCTTCGCGGAGTTTGCCCCGGGGGACGGGGGCGTGGTGCCCGTCAGCGTGACGGTCCGCCGGGCGACAAAACTCGACATCCCGGGCATCCTGGACGTGAACAACCAGGCGGGACGGCCGGCCAACACGGCCGAGTCGCTGGGCTTGACGATCACTGACCCCGGCAGGCTGGTGGTCGTCGCAACCATCCGCGACGGACACGCAGCCGGGCTGGCCGGCTGGGCCAAGACGCATTATTGGGACCACCCGGACGGGGCAGCCCCCGCCGGCCACTACCTGGGCGGGGTGATGGTCCTGCCTGAAGATCGCCGTCGGGGCGTGGCGACCGCGCTGACGGACGCCCGGCTCGACTGGATCTGGAAGCGGAGCGCCACCGCCTGGTACGTGGTCAACGCGGACAACTTGTCTTCCATTGCCCTTCACCGGCGGTGGGGATTTTCCGAAGTGGCACGGTCAACCAGGTTCCACACCACGAACTTCACCGGGGGAGTGGGGCTCCTCATGAGGGCCGACCGGCCGCAAGCCGGGCGATGATGGCATTGTGCGGCCGTTGTCCGGCACCGCTCCGTGGAATGCCCCTGAAGCTGAGCACGGTGGGCGGCACAACTTGCGCCACTTGTGAAGTGGCGCGTCATTGGCCGCCAACACAGCGCAGCTTCAAGGCAGCCCGCAATGGTTCGAGCAGAATTCAAGAAGCGCGGCGCGAATCCGCCACCTACAGTTGATCCCACCAGAACATCCAGGCAGAACTACCAGGGCCGCGCAGGCCCGCAACCCAAGGAGTCACCATGACCACCACCGAAGGAATCAAGATTGTCCTGCACCCCGTCAGCGACCTCGAGGGCGCCAAGAAGGTCTACACGGCCCTGCTCGGAATGGAACCGCAGGCGGACTCGCCCTACTACGTCGGCTTCGACGCCGCCGGCCAGCAGATCGGACTGGTGCCCAACGGCGGCCCGCAGGGGATGACCTCGCCGGTGGCCTACTGGCAGGTGGCGGACATCGAGGCGAAGCTGGCCGAGCTGACCGCCGCGGGCGCCACCGTGACGGAACCGGCCCACAACGTCGGCGGCACCCGCTGGGTCGCCAGCGTCACGGACCTGGACGGAAATGTCCTGGGCGTGGTCGAGGACCGGTGAGCGCCTTCGCCGTCCGTTCTCACGGATAAAGTGGGCAGCAAGCAACAGGCCAAGAGAAACGAGCCAGCATGACCACGGACACGACCTCCGCCCAGCCGCCGGCGGCGCCGCGGGCCGCAGACAGCCACGAGACCATCCGCGTGCAGGGCGCACGCGTGAACAACCTCAAGGACGTCAGCGTCGAGATCCCCAAGCGGCGGCTGACGGTGTTCACCGGCGTGTCCGGCTCCGGCAAGAGCTCCCTGGTGTTCGGCACCATCGCGGCCGAGTCCCAGCGCATGATCAACGAGACCTACAGCACCTTCGTGCAGGGGTTCATGCCGACGCTCGCCCGCCCCGACGTGGACGTGCTGGAGGGGCTGACGACGGCGATCCTGGTCGACCAGGAGCGCATGGGGGCCAATTCCCGTTCCACCGTGGGCACCGCCACCGATGCCAACGCCATGCTGCGGATCGTGTTCAGCAGGCTCGGCCGGCCGCACATCGGCTCGCCTCAGGCGTACTCGTTCAACGTCCCGTCCGTCAGCGGGGCCGGCGCCGTCACGCTGGAGAAGGGCGGCCAGACCGTCAAGGAACGGCGCAGCTTCAGCATCACTGGCGGCATGTGCCCGCGTTGCGAGGGGCGTGGCGCAGTGAGCGACTTTGACCTGGCCGCCCTGTTCGACGCCGGGAAGTCCCTTGCCGAGGGCGCCCTCACCATCCCCGGCTACAGCATGGACGGCTGGTACGGGCGCATCTTCTCCGGCTCCGGCTTCTTCGACATGGACAAGAAGCTGGGCGAGTTCACCAAGAAGGAGCTGCACGACCTGCTCCACAGGGAGCCCACCAAGATCAAGGTCGAGGGCATCAACCTGACCTACGAGGGCCTGATCCCGAAGATCCAGAAGTCGATGCTCGCCAAGGACCGCGACGCCATGCAGCCGCACATCCGCGCCTTCGTGGACCGCGCCGTCGTCTTCCGGACCTGTCCCGAGTGCGGCGGCACCCGGCTGGCCGCCCCGGCCCGCTCCTCGAGGATCAAAGGACTGAACATCGCCGACGTCTGCGCCCTGCAGATCAGCGACCTGGCCGCCTGGGTCCGCGGCCTGGACGAGCCGTCCGTGGCGCCGCTCCTGGGATCGCTGGCGGACACGCTGGACTCGTTCGTGGACATCGGGCTCGGCTACCTCAGCCTGGACCGTCCGTCCGGCACGCTGTCCGGCGGCGAGGCTCAGCGGACCAAGATGATCCGCCACCTGGGCTCCTCGCTGACGGACATCACCTACGTCTTCGACGAGCCGACCATCGGACTGCACCCGCACGACATCGCCCGGATGAACAAGCTCCTGCTGCAGCTGCGCGACAAGGGCAACACCGTCCTGGTCGTGGAGCACAAGCCGGAGGCGATCGCCATCGCCGACCACGTCATCGATCTCGGCCCCCTGGCCGGCACCAAGGGCGGGGAGGTCATGTTCGAGGGCACCGTCGAGGGGCTGCGGGCCAGCAACACGCTCACCGGCAGGCACCTCGACGACCGCGCGGCGCTGAAGACGGCGCCCCGCCAGCCGGCGGGGGCCCTCGAGGTGCGCGGCGCCAACGCCAACAACCTCAAGGACGTTGACGTCGACATCCCCCTGGGCGTGCTGACGGTTGTCACCGGCGTTGCCGGCTCGGGCAAGAGCTCGCTGATCCACGGCTCCGTCTCCGGCCGGGACGGCGTGGTGTCCATCGACCAGGCCGGCATCAAGGGCTCCCGGCGCAGCAATCCGGCAACGTACACGGGACTGCTCGAACCGATCCGCAAGGCGTTCGCCAAGGCTAACGGCGTCAAGCCGGCCCTTTTCAGCGCCAACTCCGAGGGCGCCTGCCCGGTCTGCAACGGAGCCGGCGTCATCTACACCGAACTCGGCTTCATGGACACCGTCTCGACCCCCTGCGAGGAATGCGGCGGAAAGCGTTTCCTGGCTGCCGTGCTCGACTACCACCTGGGCGGGAAGGACATCAGCGAGGTGCTGGCCATGTCGGTGGCCGAGGCCGGGCAGTTCTTCGGCGCGGGGGAGTCCCGCATCCCCGCCGCCCACAAGATCCTGGGCCACCTCTCCGACGTGGGACTGGGCTACCTGAGCCTGGGCCAGCCGCTCACCACGCTGTCCGGAGGCGAGCGGCAGCGCATCAAGCTGGCGACGCACCTGGGGGAGAAGGGCGGGGTCTACATTCTCGACGAGCCCACCTCGGGCCTGCACCTGGCCGACGTCGAGAACCTGCTGGGCCTGCTGGACCGGCTGGTGGACGCGGGCAAGTCCGTAATTGTCATTGAACACCACCAGGCCGTCATGGCCCATGCGGACTGGATCATCGATATGGGCCCCGGGGCCGGGCACGACGGCGGAACCATCGTTTTCGAGGGCACCCCGGCGGAGCTGGTGGCTTCGCGGGAAACGCTGACGGGGGAGCACCTGGCGGCGTACGTGGGCGCCTGACACGGATCAGCCTGCTTCCACCTTCGGCAGGTGCGATCCGGCGGAGCAGTGCGCTTCGGTCCTGCGCCCACAATATTTCAAGGGCTTCAACGTCTTCAGGCCCGCAAGCGGCTGACTCCCTGCGCCTCGGGCGGGAACCGGCACCGTGTCCCGACAGCACGGGGACGAAGCCCGGCTGCACCACGCCACGCCGAGTGCAGACGGCGAAGGCACACCCTGTTGCACCCGGCCACTGACTGGGGCCGCTGTACTTATTGCTGATCCCTGGAACGCCGATAATCTACATTATGTAAAGTAATGCGGAATCGGGGCCCGTCCGGCAGGGCCAGAAGAAGGATGCTGTCCTGTCGGGCCGGTTGGGATGATCCCGTGGGACCAGACCCGGTCCTGGTGAACCACGACCAGGAGACCATCATGGCCACCCATTGACGCGAAGGTGCTGGAGCAGCCGTAATAGCCGGCGATGGCCAACTCTTCGGACAGCGTTGCCTCGGTGCCCAACACGTCCTCGACCCCAATTCCAACTTCACCGACGGACAACATTCTTGGGGTTTCGCCCTTGCTGGAAACCGTGGACGCGTCAGCGCCGCGGGCGATGAACTCGACGATGGTCCCTTCGGCGCCCGGAAGACACAACCAACGTGATTTTCAATCATCCCCACCGGGGACGACCTCCGCGCTGGCGGAACCCGCTTGGACCGGCAGCAGCAGAATGCCGCGGTAGAACTGCGCTGCGATCGCGGGGTCGCGGACGGTGATGGAACCATAGGGCATCGTCATTCCTAAAATGCCATCCCGTGGAAATTGGTTCTCCAGGATGTGGCCGGTCAGATGACTCTCCAACCAAAACCACCGGTCAAATTGCGCGCCGGACAGCTTTGCCGGTACACCGTGCGGCAAGTGGCCCTCCGCGGAGGCAGGGCGCACTTGCCGCAGGACAACGAGCAGGCCCAACCCTGGCTTTGGACAATGGGGCGCCCTGGTCCGTTGCCCGGCAGGTGGCCGGGCGGCTTCGCCCCGACGACACGGCAACTGCCAAGCAGGTCGCCGTCACCCGGCTTCACGCGGCGCCTTCATGACCGTCGTGCCGGGATCTGGGACGCCTGGCGGAGGCGTTTGTCGCACTTGCACCCTTGCAGTCCCCCTGCCCCGTCCCGCTGAATGACGGCCGCGCTCCACGAGGCCGGTCGCATGCCGTCGAATGAGTGGCAGGCGGTGCCCAGAAAGCCAAATATGCTGGGAAGCGTGAACAAATCCGCGATTCCCTTCGTCATCATCGGCGGCACCAGCCTCATCCTCGGCGGCGTCCTGTCAGCAGCCAGCGCCGGGTCCCCCAGCTACACGTCGTCGTGGGCCGTCGCCTACCTGGTCCTGGTTGCCGGCGTCGCCCAGCTGGTGCTGGGCATAGGCCAGGGCGGGCTGGCTTCGAGGTCAGTGCCCGCCTGGTTGGTTGCGGGCGAGGCCGCCGCGTTCAACCTGTCAACGGTCGCCGTCCTGCTGGGCACACTCCTGGCGGCGCCCGCCCTCACCTACCTGGGTGCGGGACTGCTGGTCGTTGCGCTCGCCGCGTTCATCTGGGCCGTCCGCGGCGGCGGCGGCCACCTTCCCTGGCTGCTGTGGTCGTTTCGCATCGTGGTGGTTGTGCTCCTGGTCAGCGCCCCGATCGGGCTGGTCATTGCCCATGCCAGGGGAGCATAGGTGGCTGCGCGCACACGGGCTACCCGGCGTCCGGCACCACGCCGTGAAGGTGGGCCAGTCCGCCGTCGTGGTTGAGGATGCTCAGGATCTCCACGGGCCCTCCGGCGGCTCCAATGGAATGGGGCACCATGGTGGAAAACTCGGCCACCTCCCCCGCGTTCACCAGGATGGCCCGCTCCCCCAGGACCAGCCGTGCCGTGCCGGAGAGCACGGTGAACCAGTCGCGCCCCGGATGGACGCCCAGGTGGCCCGGGCGTTCCCCGGTGATGCGCATCTTCGCCACCACTTTGCCCTGCAGTGCGCGCTCGTCGGAGAGGATCCACGTGGTCAGGCCCGGGGCGTGCCCGGGCTCAGGCCGGATGACGACGTCCTGGTCACCCGCCGGCTCCACGAGGGCGTCCAGGGTGGTGTCCAGGGCGCGGGCAATGGGCACCAGCTGGTCCAGCGCGATCCTGCGGTGGCCCGTCTCGAGCCGGCTCAGCGTCGACGGGCTGAGGCTGCAGCGGGCCGCGAGGTTTTCCAGCGACCACCCGCGGGACAGCCTCAATCCGCGGATGCGCTGGCGGATGACCATGTCCATGGCGAGTTCTTGCGTCATACGCAATAGTGTATGCCATCGGCGCATTTCGGGGCTACCGTTGGAACCATGACGGATCACAACCATCACCACCCAGCCGGCGGACACGAGCACGGCAACCACCACGGCGACGGGCTAGCCGAGCTCCTGGACCTGGACGCGCAGGTCCTGGGTTCCTACCTGGACGCGGCCACCACCTGGGCCGCGGAGCTGGCCCCGGCCGCCGCAACCATCGTGGACCTGGGCGCCGGCTCCGGGGCCGGCACCCTGGCCTTGGCCCACCGCTTCCCGGAGGCGGCGGTGGTGTCCGTCGACAAGTCACCAGACATGCTGGGGCGGACCCTCGAGGCGGCCCGCCGGCAGGGCCTGTCCGGGCGGGTCCGCACCGTCGAAGCGGACCTGGACGCCTCCTTGCCCCCCATCGCCGGCGCCGACCTGGTCTGGGCCTCCTCCTCCCTGCACGAGCTGGCCGACCCGGACCACGCCATGCGTGAGGTGTTCGCGGCACTCAGGCCCGGCGGCGTGCTGCTGGTCATCGAGATGGACGGACTGCCGCGCTTCCTCCCCGACCACCTCCACGCCGGCCTCGAGTCCCGGTTGCACGCGGCCCTGGCCCGGCAGGGCTGGAACTCGCACCCGGACTGGCGGCCCGGGCTGGAGCTGGCCGGCTTTGCCGCCGTCGAACAGCGCGCGTTCCCCGCCACGGGAAGCCCGACGCCGGAGGCTGAGTCCCGCTATGCCCGCGCCTTCCTCGGGCGCATCGGCCCGGCGCTTGCGGGCATCGCCTCCGCCGAGGACCTCTACGCACTCAACCGCCTGCTGGACGACGACGGGCCGGACTCGCCCCTGCGCAGCCCGGAACTGGAAGTGCGCGGGAGCCGCACGGCATGGGCGGCACGCAAGGCGTAGGCCGCGGCCGCACCGTGCGGCCCATTGTCCGGTGCGGCCAAGGCGCATGACGCTGCCGTGCCCGCGGGCCGCCGCGGAGCCCACGCAGGAGGGGCCACGGAAGGTAGTTTCGTGTCGGTGGCCCGCACCGGCCGCGGATGCGCCAAACTGGGCACATCGCGCCACCCCACGAAAGGTATGAGCATGTCCCAACAGCCGCTGTCGAACGCTCCCGGCGACGAGTACTTCAGCCCGGGCCATGGCGGCCTCGGTGCCCCACAGCGGCCGCCGATGAGCAAGATCGCCGTCTGGGGCTTTGTGATTGCCTGCGTCAGCCTGTTCGTCTTCGGATTCATTGGCCTGGTGGGCATGTTCCTCGGCGGGCGGGGGCTGCGGGCAATCCGCACCGGACGGGCCCGCGGCCGCGGGCTGGCGATTGCCGGCATTGCCATCGGCGCGGCGAGCTTCATCTTCTACCTGGTCTCCATGTTCATCAGCAACAACTGAGCGGGCCGGGGCCCGCGTGGCATCATGAATCAGTGATCACCGAACATGCCCTGCTTCCAGTCATCGCGGGTCTCGAGGCCGACTTTGAAGCTCCCTTCGCCCGGACGCAATCCATCATTTCCGCCAGGCCGGGATTCCTCGGCCTGACCCTGTCCCGCTCCCTGGAACGGCCCGGGACCTGCCTGTTGCCCGTGGATTGGGAGACCCTGGCGGACCATGTTGTCGGCTTCAGGGGGTCCCCCGAATATGCCCAGTGGAGCCGGCTGCCGCACCGGTTCCACGCGCCGTTTCCGGAGGCGGGGCACTTGGAGCCGGTCGCCTCCGCCGCGGCCGGGCAGGCGTGCGCCGCGCACCTCGGTACGCTGGAGCCATGACCAACCACGACGACGTTTCCACCGACCTCCTCATGCCCACCGTCCGCGACGCCCTTGCCCGGCACGGCATTGCCCACGAGGTCCTCCCCTGCGCCGACGAGCTCTCCGACACGGCCGCGTTTTGCGCCCACTACAACGTCCCGCTGGGGCAGGCCGCCAACTCCATCGTGGTGACCTCCCGCAAGGTGGAACCCTCCATCCAGGCTGTCTGCGTGGTCCTTGGCACCGCCCGCCTGGACGTCAACGGCAAGGTCAGGGAACTGCTTGGGGTGAAGCGGGCATCCTTTGCCGACGCCGAACTGACCGTGGAACGCACCGGCATGGTCATAGGCGGCGTCACCCCCATCGGGACCGAGGGCCTGCCCATCTACGTGGACAGCGCCGTGTTGGAACAGCCCGAGGTCATTATGGGAGGCGGCAACCGCACCAGCAAGCTGCGGCTCCTCCCACGCGAGCTGGCCAAGCTGCCCGGCGTCGAGGTTGTGCAGGGCCTGGCGAAGGCGGCGGAAGAAGGCTGAGCCGGGCCCCGCGCCGTCGTCCCCGAAAGCGAACGTCTGTGAGAATGGGCGGATGAGGCTTGCGACGACGCCCGTGCGGCACATCGGCGAGGACCCGCAGCGGCCCCTGCCCCGGACCGAATGGCCGGCCACGCTTGCACCCGTGCGGCAGCTGCTTGACGACGGGCTCGAGCCTGGCCGCGCCACGGTCTTCGTGGGCGACAACGGCGCCGGCAAGTCCACGCTCGTCGAGGCGATCGCCATGGCCTACGGGTTGAACCCGGAGGGCGGCTCCACGGGCGCCATGCACAGCAGCCGCCGCACGGAGTCGGGGCTGGCCGACAGCCTGCGGCTGACCCGCAACGCCGGCGCCAGCAGGTACGGCTACTTCCTGCGGGCCGAGACCATGCACGGCTTCTTCAGCTACCTCGAGGACAACCCGTCCATGACCCGCCAGGACGTGATGTTCCACCGCATGTCGCACGGGGAATCGTTCCTGTCGCTGGCCGCGGACAGGTTTCGCGGCGGCGGCCTGTGGATCCTGGACGAGCCGGAGTCCGCGCTGTCCTTCTCCGGCTGCCTGTCGCTGCTGGGCGTGCTGCAGGGCGTATTGGACGACGGCGGCTCCCAGGTGATCCTCTCGACCCACTCGCCGCTGTTGGCGGCCCTGCCGGGCGCGGACATCTACGAGGTGGGCGGGTGGGGCTCCGCCGCAACACCTGGGAAGCACTGGAACTGGTCCGGAGCTGGCAGTCCTTCCTGGACGCCCCGCAGCGCTTCCTGCGCCACTTATAGGAGCCGCCAACCCTAGCCGTCGTAGGCGGCCTGCAGCGCGGCGATGTCCAGCTTCCGCATGCCGAGCATGGCCTGCATGGCCCGCCCGGCACCTTCCTGGTCCGGGCCGTTGAGCACCGAAGGCAGCATGTTCGGAATGAGCTGCCAGGACACCCCGAACTTGTCCTTCAGCCAGCCGCACTGGCTCTCCTGGCCGCCGTCGGCCGTCAGGGCAGCCCACTTCGCATCCAGCTCCTCCTGCGAGTCAAAAAACAGCTCGAAGGAAATGGACTCGTTGAACGTGAATTCCGGTCCCCCGTTGAGCCCCCGAAAACTGCGCCCGTCCAAGTCGAACTGGACGGTCAGCGCTGTCCCGGCCGGGTAGGGGCCGCCCTCGCCCCACCGGGCCACTTCCTTGATGCCGGAGTTTTCAAAAAGGCCCACGTAGAACTCCGCAGCCTCCTCTGCCCGCCCGTCGAACCACAGGCACGTCCCGATCTGCCCCACGCCCGCCACTCCCCTGTCCTTGATCTGGCTGTCCTTGATTTCGCTGGCCTTGATTTGCTGAAAACTCTAGCCGCGCCGACAGTGTGCAACAACAGCTGCGGCCGGACAACTTTGGGCGGATGGCCGCGGCCGGGACGGCGTGGGCCCGGGGGCCGGGGAAATCACGGCGCCGCCATTGCCGCTAAGCTGGCTGGGTGACACAAGCTACCACTAAACGTGCCCCCAAGTTCCTTGCCTATTCGGCCGTCATGGACGTCCTGCTGGTCCTTGTCTTCGCCCTGTCGGGGCGAAGCTCGCACCACGAATCCTTGTCCGCAGGCGGCGTCCTCACGACCGCCTGGCCGTTCCTGGCCGCACTGGCCCTGGGCTGGCTGCTGACACGAAACTGGCGCCAGCCCGTGTCCCTGTGGCCGCAAGGGGTTTGCATCTGGCTGATTACGGTGGCCGGCGGCATGGCCCTGCGGATCCTCTCGGGCGAGACGGCCCAGACGCCCTTCGTGATCGTGGCCACGCTGGTTTTGGGCGTGTTCCTGCTGGGGCAACGGCTGATTGGCGCCCGGGTGGCCCGTCGCGGCACGACGCGCTAAATCCGGCCGCCCGTGCGTTAAGATCAAAATCAAATGCAACACCCCGGCACCGTGCCCCTGCTGAAAAGGACCCCTCCCGTGATCACCGCCTTTGTCCTGATCAAGACCGACGCCTCCCGCATCCCGGAAGCCGCCCAGGAAATCTCCGAACTCGCCGGCATCAGCGAGGTCTACTCGGTGACCGGCGAATGGGACCTGATCGCCATTGCCCGGGTGCGGAAGCATGAGGACCTGGCCGACGTCATTGCCGACAAGCTCTCCAAGGTCAGTTCAGTCATGTCCACCACCACGCAGATTTCCTTCCGCGCCTACTCCCAGCATGACCTCGACGCCGCCTTCGCCCTCGGCTTCGACCACTGACCCGCCGGGCGGCCGGTCCCGCGGGGCGCTCAGCCCGTCCCGGTGCTGAGGGCAACCCAGCGCTTGAGCACGCTCGCGGCCGCGCCGCCGTCAATGGACGCCTCCGCCCGTGCCGCCGCAAAGCGCAGACGATCCCCCAGCGACCCCCTGGCCTCCACGTCGTAGGCCACGAGCCCTGCCGCTGCATTGAGGAGGACGGCGTCGCGCACCGGGCCGCGCTCGCCGTCCAGGACGCGGCGGACCACGGCGGCGTTGTAGTCCGCATTCCTGCCGCGCAGGTCGTCGATGGTGGCGCGCGCAATGCCAATGTCCAGGGGGTCAAAGTCCGTCTCGGCCACCGCGCCATCGCGCACCTCCCACACACGTGAGGGTCCCGTCGTCGTCAGTTCATCCAGGCCGTCGCTGCCGCGGAAGACGAGGGCGCGCACGCCCCGGGCGGCGAGCACGCCGGCCACCAGCGGGGCCAGGCGGGCGTCCGCAACGCCGATGGCCGACGCCGCCACATGGGCCGGGTTGGTCAGCGGGCCCAGCAGGTTGAACGCCGTGGGCACGGCCAGCTGGGCACGTGCCGGCGCGGCATGCCGCATGGACGGGTGGAAGAGGTTGGCGAAGCAAAAAGTGATGCCCACTTCCGCGGCGGACCGTGCCACGAGCTCCACCGACTGGTCGAGCCGGACCCCCAGGGACTCAAGGACGTCGGCGGAACCGGCCGCGGACGACGACGCCCGGTTGCCGTGCTTGACCACGGTGGCACCGGCACCGGCGCAAACCACGGCGGCCATGGTGGAAATGTTGACGGTGTTTAGCCTGTCCCCGCCGGTGCCGACGATGTCGAGGGCGTCACCGGGAATTTCCAGCGGACGGGCGTTGAAGAGCATCGCCTCGACGAGACCGTTGACCTCGTCCACCGTCTCGCCCTTGGCCCGAAGTGCCACCAGGAAGCCGGCAATCTGCACATCCGAGGCATCCCCCGCCATGATCGTGTTCATGGCCCACTCGGTCTGGGCCGAGGTGAGGTCGTGGTGGCCAATCAGGGAGGCAGTCAGGTCGGGCCAGGTTGGCGGCGCGGCAGCGGGGTCATCGAGAGGGTTCACCTTCCAAATGTTAGACGAAACAGCGCCTCCGCACCCGAATGTGACCGTTGACACGGGGCGCAGCGTGTGCATATCCAACTGGGCCGACCCTGTGAATCCGCCGGAATTTCGCAGGTTTGTAGAAAAAGATCGCCGAAACGGCATTTCGCATTGGGAACTCGGGCCGTTTATAGACATAATGTCTATGTGACAACTGCGACCCATGCCCCCAGTACCCCGGCGCATCCGACGCTGAACCGCCCCAACATGGTTTCCGTAGGAACCGTGGTCTGGCTGTCCAGCGAGCTGATGTTCTTTGCCGGCCTTTTTGCCATGTACTTCACGCTGCGTTCCACCACCGGTGGTTTGTGGGCGGAAGAAACGGCCAAGCTGAACTTCCCCTTCGCACTGGTCAACACCCTAGTCCTGGTCTCCAGCTCCTTTACCTGCCAGATGGGCGTGTTCGCCGCCGAAAACCTTCAGCCGCGCCGCATCGGCAGCCGCCTTCATTTCTCCCGATGGGGAATGACTGAGTGGTTCCTGCTGACCTTTGTGCTCGGTGCGATCTTCGTAGCGGGCCAGTCGACCGAATACGCCATGCTGACGTCCGAGCACATCACCCTCAACGCCAACGCTTACGGCTCGGCCTTCTACATCACCACGGGCTTCCACGGCCTCCACGTGATCGGCGGCCTGATTGCCTTCCTGCTCATCATTGGGCGCGCCTACGCCGCGAAGAAGTTTGGACACTTCGAGGCAACCAGCGCAATCGTTACCTCGTACTACTGGCACTTCGTCGATGTGGTGTGGATCGGCCTGTTCTTGGTTATTTACGTGCTGAAGTAGGCTGGCAACCAGCTTTCTTCTACACGAGGCAGAATTAGCATTTGCGGCCCCCACCAGGGGCTGCCGGACATAGATCAAAGGAACCACCAAGTGAAGGCACTTTCGCAGAAGCGACGTCATCCACTGGCAGCACTAGCGCTGCTGGTGCTGGGGCTCATGCTGACAGGTGGGCTGTACGCCGTTGTCACCACAGTGAATGAAGCCAAGGCCGCTACCACCACGTTTACCGCCGACCAGGCACACCAGGGCGAGAAGCTCTTCGTGGCCAACTGTGCCACCTGCCACGGCCTGGGCGCCAAGGGCACGGAGAACGGCCCGTCCCTGGCCGGCGTCGGCGCCGCTGCCGTCAGCTTCCAGGTGGGCACGGGCCGCATGCCCATGCAGATGCAGGGTCCGCAGGCCCGCCAAAAGCCGGCACAGTTCAACGCCGACCAGACGAACGAGCTGGCCGCCTACGTTGCCACCCTGGGCAATGGTCCCGGCATCCCCGAGGCCCAGTACCTCGACGGCAAGGGCAACGCCACCGTCGGTGGCGAGCTGTTCCGCGTCAACTGCGCCATGTGCCACAACGCGGCCGCTGCCGGCGGTGCCCTGACCCGTGGCAAGTTCGCCCCGGCGCTGGCCGGCGTGTCAAACGACCACATCTACGAGGCCATGGTCACCGGACCGCAGAACATGCCGGTGTTCAATGACGCCAACATCACCCCGGAGGGCAAGCGGGACATCATCACGTTCCTGAACACCATTGAACACCAGGGCTCCCCCGGCGGAGCGGCGCTGGGCTCGATCGGCCCGGTCTCGGAAGGCCTCCTGGTCTGGACCCTCGTGCTCGGCGTCGTCATTGGCTTCACCGTCTGGCTGACGTCCAGGACCTCCTAGGCGGGCACCACAGGATTTTGGCTGCCGCTGGCAGCCATGTGAAACATACATTACGACCCCGGGACAGTACCGGGATAAGAGAAGGATGAGGGGATTATGGGCAACCATAGTGACGGCACGCCGGCCAGTTCGGACGCCGTAGCTAAGGCTGGTCACGACGAGGTGGAGAAGTTCCAGGACCCGGGACTGCCACCACACCGTTTGCGACTGGCCGACACAGACCCCAAGGCAGCAAAGCGGGCCGAGCGCCAGGTGGCAATTCTTTTTGTGATATCCGCCATCGGCACACTGCTGTTCTTTTTTGCCTACTTTGGCATTCACCTGGACCAGTCGCTCTCCACCTTGCACCTGCAGAACACGTTCCTTGGCCTGGGAGTCGGATTTGCCATGCTCGGCATTGGAACCGGCATTGTGCATTGGGCGCGGGCGCTCATGCCCGACCACGAGGTCTCCGAGGAACGCCATGCGATGCGCACCGAGGAAGACCGCGTCGCCGCAGTGAAAATCGTGGACGACATCATCGAAGAGACGGGCATCAAGCGCCGCCCGCTGATCCGCAACACGCTCATCGGCGCCATGGCCCTGGCACCGCTGCCGGCCATCGCGATCCTGCGCGACCTGGGGCCGCTTCCAGGCAATGCCTTGCACCACACCCTGTGGAAGCAGGGTGAACGGCTGGCCCGGGATCCCGACGGAACTCCCATCAAAGCCTCCGACGTCACCATGGGGTCCGTGTTCCACGTCATCCCCGAGTCGCTGAACCAGCTGACCGAGGGCAAGCTTGAAGAAAAGGCCAAGGCTGCCGTCCTGTTGGTCAGGCTGGATCCCAGTTTGCTTCACCCGTCGCCGGGCCGTGAGGACTGGTCCTACAACGGCATCACCGCCCATTCCAAGATCTGCACGCACGTGGGCTGCCCCGTCGCGCTTTACGAGCAGCAGACACACCATCTGCTGTGCCCGTGCCACCAGTCGACATTCGACCTGACCCGGGAATGCAAGGTCATCTTTGGTCCGGCCGTCCGCCCGCTGCCGCAGCTGCCCATCACGGTGGACAGTGAAGGGTACCTTGTCGCCCAGAGCGACTTCCACGAACCTGTCGGACCAAGCTTCTGGGAGCGCAGTTAATAATGAGTTCTGCAACGCAAGCACCATATACGCCGAAGACTTCCACCGGGCGGATCACCAACTTCGTCGACCAACGCGTGGGCGGCTCCGGCATGCTCCGCGAATTTGGCCGCAAGGTCTTCCCCGACCACTGGTCCTTCATGTTCGGTGAAGTGGCCCTGTACACCTTTGTCATCCTGCTGCTCTCGGGCACGTTCCTGACCCTGTTCTTCGACCCTTCGATGGCGGAGACGCACTACAACGGCAGCTACGTCCCGCTCAAGGGCATGCAAATGTCCATGGCGTACGACTCCACGCTGAACATCTCCTTCGACATCCGCGGCGGCCTGTTCATGCGCCAGGTCCACCACTGGTCGGCACTGCTGTTCGTCGCTGCCGTGTCCGTGCACATGCTGCGCGTCTTCTTCACCGGCGCCTTCCGTAAGCCCCGCGAACTGAACTGGGTGGTGGGCGGCATCCTGCTCATCATGTCCATGGCTGCCGGCTTCACCGGCTACTCGCTCCCCGACGACCTGCTCTCCGGCAACGGCCTGCGCATCATCGACGGAGTGGTCATGGCCATCCCCGTGGTGGGAACCTACATCTCCTTCTTCCTGTTTGGTGGGGAGTTCCCGGGAACCGCCATCATCAGCCGACTCTACATGTTCCACATCATGTTGATTCCGGCGATCATCCTGCTCCTGGTGGCCGTGCACCTGTTCATGGTGGTAGTCCACAAGCACACCCAGTACCCTGGCCCGGGACGCAGCGACCGCAACGTGGTGGGCTACCCCCTCGGCCCCGTCTATGCAGCCAAGGCCGGCGGCTTCTTCTTCATCATCTTCGGAATCGTGGCACTGGTCTCGGCGTTCTTTACCATCAACCCGATCTGGAACTACGGCCCGTACGACCCCTCCCCCATCTCCGCAGGCACCCAGCCTGACTGGTACATCGGCTGGGTGGACGGCGCCCTGCGCCTCATGCCGGGCTGGCTGTTCAACATCCCCATGGAATGGCACATCCCGTTCCCCTGGGGTGTCAACACACTGAGCCTGAACGTGCTGCTCCCGGCGCTGGTACCTGCCGGACTCGTGTTCACCCTGCTGTTCGCGTACCCGTGGATCGAGCGCTGGGTCACCCGTGACGACCGCGAACACCATGTGCTGGACCGTCCCCGCAACGCACCGACCCGCACGGCAATCGGCGTCGCAGGCTTTATTTTCTACTGCGTCATGTGGGCTGCCGCCAGTTCCGACTTGATCGCGACCCACTTTCAGGTCTCGCTCAACGACGTCACGTACTGGCTGCGCGCGCTGTTCTTTGTCGGCCCAATCCTGGGCTTCATCGTTTCAAAGCGTGTCTCCCTCGCGTTGCAGCGCAAGGACCGCGAGATTGCACTTCACGGCCGCGAGACAGGGCGCATCGTGCGCCTGCCGCACGGCGAGTTCCAGGAAATGCACGCCCATCTGGACGACTACAAGCGCTACAAGCTGGTCGGCTACGAATCCCCCGTGGCCGAGGACGGCATTCCGAATGAAAACGGGATTGTCACCAAGACGGAGAAGCGCCGTGCAGCGTTGAGCCGCTTCTTCTTTGAGGACCGCGTTGCCCCGGCCACGCCCGCCGAACTCGCGGCAGGCCACGCGCACCACGAGGCCATTGAAGCCGGTGAGGAAAGCAGGCCGGTTTCCAGGTACTAGGCACCGGCGTTCCCGCCGATGCACACGCCGGAGGGCGGTTCCCCCAGGGGAGCCGCCCTCCGGCGTTTAATCAGCCGCCCGCCCGCGTGGCAGATTGAGCTGCGCGGGCCGCAGGAGGGCCGCCAGCCGCCGGGAGGCTCCCCGC
>NZ_JAAMFM010000022.1 GCF_013376105.1 Arthrobacter wenxiniae | reverse complement strand
TGGGACGCCTCCTACTTCAGGTAGTCGGCGAACTCCTTTTCAAAGTACTGGCGCGGGCGGGCGCCGATGACGGTGCTCTTCACCTCGCCCCCCTGGAACAGGTAGATCGCGGGAATGGAGGTAATCCCGTACTTTGCCGAGATGGCCGGGTTGGCGTCGACGTCGACCTTGACGACGTCAACCTTTTCAGCGTAGTCAGCCGCGATCTCGTCGAGGATCGGTCCCACCATGCGGCAGGGACCGCACCATTCCGCCCAGAAGTCGACGATGACGGGCTTGTCTGCATTGAGGACGGCGTCCGTAAACGTTGCGTCGGTTGCGCTCTTTGCGTTGCTCATGGCAATCTACTTTCTGTTAGGAATCCTGCTCGGCCAGGTAGTGCTCCACGTCCAGGGCGGCAACGCAGCCTGACCCGGACGCCGTGATGGCCTGCCGGTAGGTGGGGTCCACGACGTCGCCCGCGGCGAACACGCCGGGAATGGACGTCTTGGACGAGCGGCCCTCCACGGCGATGGTGCCGGCCGGGGTCAGGTCCAGGATGTCCCTGACCAGGTCCACGCGGGGATCGTTGCCTATGGCAACGAACACGCCGGTGACGGCGAGGTTGGACTTCTCGCCGGTGACCAGGTTCTCCAGGGTGACGCCGCTCACCTTGGCCTCGCCTTCGATGCTCGCCACCTCGGAGTTCCAGGCGAACTTGATCTTGGGGTGGTTCAGCGCCCTGTCCTGCATGATCTTGGAGGCGCGCAGCGTGTCGCGGCGGTGGACCACTGTCACGGAGTCGGCGAACTTGGTCAGGAAGATGGCCTCTTCCATCGCGGAGTCACCGCCGCCGATGACGGCTATATCCTGGCCCTTGAAGAAGAAGCCGTCGCAGGTGGCACAGGAACTGACCCCATGGCCCACCAGGCGCTTCTCGCCCTCCACGCCGAGCTCGCGGTACGCCGAGCCGGTCGAGATGATGATGGAGCGGGCCTTGAATTCCTGGCCGTCGGCCAGGACCACGGTCTTGACCGGGCCGTCGAGCGAAAGGGAGGCAACGTCGTCGTACATGACCTCGGTGCCAAAGCGCTCCGCCTGCTTGCCGAAGTTCTCCATGAGGTCCGGGCCCATGATGCCGTCGGGGAAGCCGGGGAAGTTTTCGACGTCCGTGGTGTTCATGAGCTCGCCGCCGGCGGTGACGGAGCCGGCAATCATGAGCGGCTTGAGGTCGGCGCGGGCGGAGTAAATGGCGGCCGTGTAACCTGCCGGGCCGGAGCCGACGATGATGACGTCACGGACATCGCTGGCGGGGGTAGCTTGCGTGGTCACGGGTGCGTGTTCCTCTTCCTTCATGATTCAGCCCTGGGGCCGTTGGTGGTTCGTCTTGCACAACTTGAACGGGGATCGAAATATTCCGTTTGGGCCTCGCGGCACGGCCCCACGGCCCTACTTGACGCTGATCTCGGCGATCTTCAGCCCGAACGGGTACACCTTGAACGGCTGCAACCGCGGCAGCTGGGTGAAGTTGACTATGACGTACTTGGCCTTGACCCCGGAGGCCGCCTTCAGCATGAAGTCCGGGGCGCTGAAGGATCCGCTGCCAATCTTCCTGGCACCGTCAAGGGACGCCTTGCTGTTGGTGAAGATGTTGAATTGACCGCCGGAACCGGCAATCTGGTTGATGGTCACCGAACTGATGGTGGATTCCTGCTTTAGCTCAATGGCCAGGTCGATGCTGTCCGTGGCGCCGGCGAAGGTGTCATTGGAAAACTCCACCGTGGGCCAGTAGGTGCCCTTGTTGCCGTCAACGGCGTCCGGGAGGCGGGGCATGAACATGTCATTGAAGTGTGTCTGGCCGGGAAGGTAGTTGGTGATGTCCGTCAGCCGCGCGATGACCGGGGGAACCGCGGCCGGGGCCGGGACCGCGGACGTGGCCTGGGCGCCCGTGGACTGCTGCGCCGCCGAGGCGGTGGTCTTGTCGCCCTGGGCCACGGTCCCGCCGTTGAACAGGCCGCCGATGTGGGAGACGGCAAAGACCAGTGCGGCCACGATCAACACGGAAACGATGATGCCCGTCAGCCAGCGGCCGCCGGTGCGGGGGGCATTCCCGTCATCGGTGTCGTCGTCGGTGTCCTCCTCGGTGTCGTCGGCGGCTTCGCCGGCGTCCGTCTCGTAGCTGTCGCTGGCCGCGAGGGCGGCGGCCGGGAAGGTGCCGCCCTTCCTGGCCGCACCGCCGTCCCCGGAAGCGTCCTGGAGATCGTTGGTGGAGCCGTAGTCGTCGTCGCCCCACAGGGTGACCTTGGGCGTTGCCGTGGTTGCGGCGGCGGGGGCCGGTGCGGCGGCCGGGACCGGGCGTGGCCCGGCTGGCGTGGCGGGCACCGCGGCCGTGGGGGCCGGCGGTGCCGCGGGCTGGCCGGCCAGGGGGCGGACGGGTGCGCGCCTGACGGCAGGTGACGGACGGGCCGGCGTCAGGGGCGTGTCGTCCTCGTAGACATACGCAGCGGCCGCGGGGGCGGCATCGCGCGCCGAGCCAAATATCTCGGTGCCCAGGGTGTCGGTGAAGAATGGCTCCCGGTAGACCTCGGCGTCGTGCCCCTCGGCGGCAGGCTCGGAGGGGACCACGAGGTCCAGCAGATCTGCGGGCGAGGTCCTGGCGGCGATCAGGTAGGTGGAGTTCTCCTGGCTGCCCAGGTCAAGAATGGACACATTGGACACACGTTCGCCCGTGGCCACCTCGCGCGCACTTTGGGTCAGGTATTGTGAGTTCCCCACGGCGGACACCAGAATACTGACCGGTCGGTTCAGAACCTGGTCCAGCCCGTCCAGAATGACGTCGTCCTCGGCGGAAGCCAGAATGCGGCCGGTGACCTTGTAGCGCCCGCCAAGGATCGAGCCCACATCTATGGGTTGTGGCACCGAATCCTCCTTGAAAATCTTCATGGCGTCCCGAGCCGTGCGCGCGGGCCGTAATTGCACTGATTCTATAGGACGGGGCTGGAGTTTTACGCTGTTTGGCCCCGTTCCCGGGCACACAGCGGGCGCCAGGCTGCCCCGCGGCGGCGCCCGGGCCTAGCCTTGGGACGGCATCCGGGAACGGACCCTGGACAGGAGCGGCGCCACGACGTCGTCGAGTTCGTGGACGCGCAGGGCCTTCAGCATCACAAAATAGACCACCGCCATGGCGGACCCCACCACCGCCAGCGTCACCAGGGACGCCGAAATCGACGTCCACATGAAACCGTCCGGGGACGCGCTGCCAAAGGCCCGAAGCGCCGCCTCGCCGGCCACCCCGGCCACCAGCGCGGCTGCCAGGAAGCGCATGTAGACGCGCAGGATCAGGCCGCCGCCATAGTTGCCCAGGCGCCGCTTCAGGTAGTGGTGGCTGAGGAAGGGGCCGATGAAGTTGTTGAGCGTGTAGCTCACGGCCAGGCCGTAAATGATCAGCGGCGGGGGGAGCGCCGCGGACGCCAGGACCATGGTCACGCTGGTGGCCACCACCATGCACTGGATGACAAACGGCGTCCGGGCGTCCTCAAGGGCGTACAGCACGCGGTTGAGAATGAAATACACGCTGAAGAACGGTGCGCCGATGGCCAGGATCGCCAGGGTGATGGCGATCTGTCGCCCGGAAAGATCGCTGTTGCCGCCAAAGAGCATGCCCAGCGGCCCGGAGAGGACGATGAGCGCGATGCTGGCAAACACGGTGGCCACGCCGGTGGTACGCAGCGCCGCGGAGAGCGAGCTGCGCAGCCCGCTGAAGTCGTGGGCGGCGGCCGCCCGGGCCATGGCCGTGAACATGACCGTGGCAATGGACAGCGCAATGATGGAGTGCGGCATGATGTACAGCTCGGTGGCCCGGTTGAATTCGTAGATGCCGGGGACGCCGCTGCCGCCGGCGGCGCCGTTGGGCTTGCTGGCCGAGGAGATGGTGGCCACGCGCAGGACCACCAGGTAGCTCAGCTGGCCGATGATCATTGTGCCAACGGTCCAGCCCGCAATCTTGGCGGTGACGCCGAGGCCGGTGCCGCGCAGGCCGAACCTGGGGCGCAGCCTCAGGCCCAGCCGCTTGACCGGCATGAGCAGCACGAGCGATTGGACCACGATCCCCAACGTGGCGGTGCCCGCCAGCAGCAGGGTTTGGGTGGTGGTCCAATTGTCCACGGTGTGCTGGTGGGCCCGGGAACTGCCGGCCACCGCTATGAACACGAGCAGGCCGGCAATGGCCACCACATTGTTCGCCACGGGGGCCCAGGCGTAGACCCTGAACGCGTTGTGGGCGTTGAGGATCTGGCCCAGCAGCGAGTACAGCCCGTAAAAGAAGATCTGCGGCAGCAGGAACAGCCCAAACGTGATGGCCAGTTTCAGCTGCCCGCCGGAGAAGGACGTGAACGTCCCCATGATGGGGACCACCAGGGCCGTGACAATCACGGTCAGCGCCAACAGCCCGGCGACGCCCAGCGTGAGCAGCCGTGAGATGAATTCACTGCCCTTGTCCGGCAGCCTGCTGGCCTTCGCGATCTGCGGGATGAGGACGGCGTTGAAGACGCCGCCGGCCACCAGCAGGAAGATGATGTTGGGCAGGTAGTCGGAGCCTGTGAAGACGTCCGCCACCGTGGTGCCGGCAATCGCGATGCCCAGCACCACGCCCTTGACCAGGCCCAGGATGCGCGAAATCAGCGTGCCCACCGCCATGGAGGCGCTGGAGCGTGCCGTGGAGGCCCTGTCCGGGGCCACGTCCGGGGCTGGCCGGGCGCCGCGCACCTCCGCAAGCCGCCGGCCTGTTGCCCGGGCGCCGTCCCGGGCGGGCGCGTTCGACGGCGGAAAGGCGGGTTTGGCGGGGATTCTCACCCGTTGTTCGTTAGACATCGCTCCCCATCATCTCACCGGAGCCCGAAAAGACGCTGGCGGGACCCCGCGGGCCGGCCCCAGCCGGGCCGGGCTAAAAGTATGCGGGCAGCAGGTCCCGGGCCAGGTCGGTGATCCTGCGCTCGTTGGGAAAGGACAATTTCCGTCCCAGTTCGGCGAGGGGGACCCAGGCCACGTCCACGGCCTCGTGGTCGGGATCGTTCTCAATGGTCAGGAAACCGCCGGTGGCACGCAGCAGGAAGTGGTGCACGGTCTTGTGGACGCGGTGACCGCTGACGGTGAACCAGTAGTCGATGCTGCCCAGGGGCGCCAGGACGTCCCCGGCAATGCCGGTTTCCTCCTCAATTTCTCGCACCGCGGCCTCCGCGTAGCCTTCCTCGCCTTCGGGATGGCCCTTCGGCAGGCACCACTCAAGCCGGCCACCGCGGTTGATGCGGGCAATGATCGCAACCCGCAGGCCGCCGTCGTGCCTCTCCACCACCACGCCGCCGGCGGAGATTTCCTCCACCGTGGGCAGCTGGCTGGCGGCCACCGGAGCCGCGGACGCGGCCTGGGTGCCCAGTGCCGGTGGCAGTGGGCTCCTCTTCGGCGCGCGCGGCACGGGGTGGACCATGGAGTCCACTCTAGCTATCTTTGTGCGGGGATGATGACAGGGCGGGGATGCCTTTTGGGGGCTGTGGCGGGGAACCGCCGCCCGCCCGCGGCGGTGCTGCCAGCGCCGGATCCGGGTGCCCCGGACGTGCCTGAAGGGCGGGCCGCGGGAGGGGCAAAAAGTCTGGCATTCTTAAGTCACTATGCAGATGGCGCCAGATACCTCGAAACTAGACCCGGTGGTCCTTGAACTGGGGCACCTTTTTACCGACGCCGGTTATGAGCTCTCGCTGGTGGGCGGACCCGTCCGCGACCTCTTTCTGGGAAGGACCTCCCCGGACCTGGACTTCACCACCAACGCCACTCCCGACCAGATCCTTTCGGTGGCCAGGAAGTGGTCCGATTCGCACTGGGAAATGGGCCGCGACTTCGGCACCATCGGCTTCCGTAAGCGCAAGCGCAGCGGGGAGGTCCTCCTCATTGAGGTGACCACCTACCGGGCCGAGGCCTACGACCCCGAATCGCGCAAGCCCGCCGTCGCCTTTGGCGCGTCGCTGGAGGCGGACCTGGCGCGCCGGGACTTCACCATCAACGCCATGGCGCTGAGGCTGCCGTCCCTGGAGCTGGTGGATCCGCACGGGGGCGCCGCGGACCTCGCGGCCGGCATCCTGCGCACTCCGGGCACCCCCGAACAGTCCTTTTCCGACGACCCGCTGCGCATGATGCGCGCCGCCCGGTTTGCGTCCCAGCTGGGCCTTGAGGTCCACCCCGAGGTGCACCGGGCCATGGTGGGGATGGCCGGGCGCATCGGCATCATCTCCGCCGAACGCGTGCGGGACGAGCTGGTGAAGCTGGTTTGCGGCGCCCACCCGCGGGCCGGCGTGGACATCCTCGTGGAAACGGGCCTCGCCGAGCTGGTCCTGCCCGAGGTGCCGGCGCTGAAGCTGGAAACCGACGAGCACCACCGGCACAAGGACGTCTACCAGCACTCCCTGCAGGTCCTGGAGCAGGCCGCCGCGCTGGAGACCGGCCCGGAGGGTCCCGTGCCCGGCCCGGACTTCGTCCTGCGGTTCGCCGCGTTGATGCACGACGTCGGCAAGCCCAAGACCCGCCGTTTTGAGCCCGGGGGGGCCGTCAGCTTCCGCCACCACGACCTGGCCGGGGCCAAGCTGACGGCCAAGCGGATGAAGGCGCTGCGCTTTGACAACGACTCCATCAGGGCCGTCTGCCGGCTCGTGGAGCTGCACATGCGCTTTTACGGCTATGGCGACACCGGCTGGACCGACTCCGCCGTGCGGCGCTATGTGACCGACGCCGGACCCGTCCTGGAACGCCTGCACCGCCTGACGCGTTCCGATGTCACCACCCGCAACCAGCGCAAGGCGGACCGGCTGTCCTTTGCCTATGACGACCTGGAGCAGCGCATTGCCGTCCTGGCTGAGCGGGAAGAGTTGGACTCCATCCGCCCGGACCTGGACGGCGGGGCCATCATGGCCCTGCTGGGACTGAAGCCGGGGCCTGTGGTGGGCCGCGCCTACAAGTTTCTGCTGGAACAGCGCATGGAAAACGGCCCGCAGTCCGCCCAGGCGGCGGAAGCGGCCCTGCACGCCTGGTGGGCGGAGCAGCCGGAATCGCGTGCCGCCGAACCGGAGCCGCACGACCGTTAGCGCCGCACGCCCTTACAGAACAGGACCAACGCATGAGCAACGCCCCTTCAGTTGAACCGGCAGGCGCCACGCCGCTGACCCACATCCCGGTCCCCGGCGGGCCCAAGCTGTGGCTCCTGCGCCATGGGGAGACGGAATGGTCGCGCAGCGGGCAGTACACCGGCCTGACCGACCTGCCGCTGACCCCCGAGGGTGAGGACCAGGCCCGTTCCGCGCGTCCCGCCCTGGCGGGCACGGAATTTGACCTGGTGCTCACCTCGCCGCTGCAGCGCGCCCGCCGGACCGCGGAGCTTGCCGGCTTCCCGGACGCCCAGGTGGAGCCGAACGCCGTCGAATGGGACTACGGCGACTATGAAGGCATCAACAGCGCCGTCGTGCGGGCTGACAACCCCGGCTACCTGATCTGGGACAGCGGCGTGCCCCATGGCGAAACGCTGGAGCAGGTGGCCGCCCGGGCGGACACGATCGTGGCCCGCGTGCGCGCCCCGCTGCCCGACGGCACGCTGGCGGCCAATGTGCTGCTGGTGGCCCACGGGCACTTCCTGCGCGTCCTGTCGGCCCGCTGGCTGGGCCTGGCGCCCGGGGAGGGCCGGCACTTTGTGCTCGGCACGGCCAAGGTCTGCACGCTGGGCTGGGACAAGCGGACCCCGGCCGTGGAGCAGTGGGGGCTGTAGCGGCGCCCGTGTCCCTGTATTCGACGGGCACCCGCGTGCTGGCGGCCGCCGCCTGGGCCTTTTGCGCCTTCTTTGCCCTGAACCTGGTGCTGACCGGCACGGCGGCGGCCGTGTGGCACTTCCTGCCGTCCCTGGCGCTGGTGGCCTGGACCGTCCACCTCCTGCTCTGGCGCCCGCGCCTGGTGGTCCGGGCCGAAGGGCTCACGGTGGTCAACATCCTGCGCGAGCACCGCATCCCCTTCGGTGCCCTCAAGGCCGTCCGCGTGGCACAAAGCGTCAGCCTCGACACCACGGCGGGCCGGATTGCCAGCTGGGGCGCGCCCGGCGCGGGCAGGCTCGGGCCGAGGCTTGGCGGGCACGCCGGCGGGCATTCCGGCGGACGCCCGGGCAGCGGCAGGCGGGTCCCGGCGCCGTCCCACACCCAGGCGGCCGTGGACGCGGCTTGGAACGCCTGGGGGCGCTCCGCCCGGGACAGCGCTTTTACGGCCGGGGAGCACGACGCCGGCGCCCCGTCCCCGGACGGCGCCACGCAGGCGGTGGCGACGCGCTGGGACGTGCGCAACGGCGTCGTCGGTCTTGTGCTGCTGGCGCTGGTGGCCCTCGGCGCGGCCACGTAGGCGCTGCACGTGCGGAAGGCCGGGGGGTTGCGACGCGCGCAACCCCCCGGCCTTCCGCACAATCAGGTGCTGCTAGGCCTTCCAGCCCACCTTGGTCCAGTCGATCGACTGGAACTGGGCGGCGCCGTAGTTGACCAGGCCGTTGGTCACGGCGTAGGTGTTCGGCGTCGGCGTCAGCGGGATGACGGGCGTGTAGGCGAAGATGGCCTTGTCGATCTCCGCGGCCAGGGCGATCCGCTTGGCCGGGTCCAGTTCGGCGTTGGCCTTCTGCCACATGGCACCAAGCTTTTCATCGGTGATGCCGGTGAAGTTCTGGCCCGAGTCCACCGGGTAGAAGATGGACTCCGTTGAGGAAACCGGGAACGCGGTGCCGGACCAGGCGAAGCCGGTCATCTCAAAGTTGGACTTGAGCACGTAGTCGGAGAAGAACTTGTCCGAAGGAACGGTGTTGTTCTTCAGCGTGATGCCCACCGCCTGCAGGTTCGCCTGCAACTGCTTGAAGATCTGCTCGGACACCGGGTTGTTGGCGTCCAGCGTGTACGTCAGCTCAAGCTTCTTGCCGTCCTTGGCCTGGATGCCGTCGGACCCCTTGACGTAACCTGCCTCCTTGAGCAGGGCCTCGGACTTGGCAGTGTCAAAGCCGATCACGCCCGTGGCGTCATCCTGGTAGCCCTTCTGGCCGGGCATGTAAATGTAGTTGTTCATGCTCGTCACCGGCGCACCGATGGGGCTCAGGCGGCTGGCCGAGATGGTCTTTCGATCAATCGCACGGGCCACGGCCTGGCGGACCTTCACGTCCGCCAGCGGTCCCTTGGAACCGTTCAGCGTCACGTGGTTCCAGGTCAGGCCGCCTGTCTGTTGGACGGCGCCGTCGGCGCGCTTCTTGGCGGTGTCGTAGTTGTTCTTGTTGGTGCCGATGCTGAAGGCGTCCAGTTCCTTGTTTGCGTAGGCCTGGGCCAGCCCGTCGCGGGATACGACCTTCATGATGATCTTGTCCAGCTTCGGCTTCTCGCCCCACCACTTCGGGTTCGGCGTCAGGGTGACGACCTGGCCGTTGGTGTCCACCTTGGAGACCTTGAACGGTCCGTCGGAGGGCAGGGGCTTGGACTTGTAGCCTTCGTTGAACGCCTTCACGTCAGCGGCAATGGCTGCCGGCAGGATGCTGGCGGTGGCCATCCCGGCCGTGCTGCCGCCCAGGATGGAGGGCCAGTCCGCGTTCTTGTTCTTGAACGTGATCTTGAAGTTGTAGTCGGTGTCTTCCCTGGTGACCGATTCAATGTCCTTGTAGACGTTGTCGGACACCGTCTGGTAGGCCTTGTTGGCGCCGCTGCTCGCCTTGACCGTGGCGGCAAAGTCCTTGTAGGTGACGGGCGTGCCGTCCTCCCACACGGCCTTCGGGTTGAGCTTGACCTCCACCACCTGGGGGTCCTGGCTGACGAGTTTCACCTCGGACGCGTAGTCCGGGTTGACCTCCCAGCCGCCGTCGGCCGTGTTGACCACGGGCCCGCCGGTGGTGGGGTCCACCACCTGGCCCGTGGAGACGTTGTTGCCGTCGGCCTGCAGGGTGTTCCAGTTGTCCGGCAGCTGGTCGATGGCCAGGGTCAGCGTGCCGCCGTCCTTGACCGCGGCGTAGTCCGCCTTGGACCAGGCCACCGTGGGCAGCGTCGCCGTGTCCGCTGCGCCCTTGCTGTTGTCGACGTTGGGCTTGTTGCCGCCTCCGCCGCCTGCGCTGCAGCCGGTGACAGCCAGGGCCAGAGTCAGGACTCCGGCTCCCACCATCTTCTTGATGTGCTTCATTTCTTTCCTCCCTGATGGCCCCTGGCGGTGTTTGGTTATCCACCGGACCGTAGTGTTTTAGGTGCGTGATGATCGGTCATGAGGTCTAGGTGTTCCGCGTGGTGGCAGGCAACGGAGCTGCCCGCAACCTGGCGCCGCGCGGGATCGAGCGTACGGCATTTTTCCTGCCCCTCCGCGTCGATGAGCTGGTAGAGCGGGCAGCGGGCCCGGAAGTTGCAGCCGCTGATGTCCTCCGTGGGGCTGGGCAGCTCGCCTTCCAGGATGATGCGGCGGCGGGACCGCTCCAGCGCGGGGTCGGGCACGGGGACGGCCGAGAGCAGGGCGAGCGTGTACGGATGCCGGGGATTGTCGAAGATGTCCTCCGACGGGCCGCACTCCACAATCCGGCCCAGATACATGACGGCCACGGTGTCGGCGATCTGCCGGACCACGGCGAGGTCGTGCGCCACAAACAGGTAGGACAGGCCCAGCTTTTCCTGCAGGTCCTCCAGCAGGTTGATGACGCCCGCCTGGATGGAAACGTCCAGCGCCGAGACGGGCTCGTCCAGGACCAGGATCTTCGGATCCGTGACGAGTGCCCGGGCAATGCCGATGCGCTGGCGCTGCCCGCCGGAGAATTCGTGCGGGTAGCGCGACGCCATGGACGGGTCCAGCCCCACCAGCTCCAGCACCTCGCGGACCTTCGTCAACCGTTCCTTGGCCGGGACGCCGTGGACGGTGAGCGGCTCGGCCACGATGTCCTGGATGGGCAGACGGGGGTCCAGCGACGCCATGGGGTCCTGGAAGACCACCTGGATGTCGCGGCGCAGCCCACGGCGCTCCTTGCCGCCCATCGCCGCGACGTCCCTGCCGTTGACCGTGATCCGGCCGGCCTGCGGCCTGGCCAGCTCCAGGATCTCCATGATGGTGGTGGACTTGCCGCAGCCCGACTCACCCACCAGGCCAAGGGTCTGGCCGGACTTGAGGTCAAAGCTGACCCCGTCCACGGCCCGCACGGTGCCAATGGTGTGCTTGAAAACGGTGCCCCTGGTCAGCGGGAAGTGCCGCACCAGCCCGTCCACCCCCAGCACGCTTGCCGGGGCAACCTTGGCCCGCTCCTCCAGCGCAACCGGCTCGGGAACCGGGTAGAGCTTGGCGCGGTTGAGCGCGCCGGAGGCGATCTCCCCCACCCGCAGGCAGGCCGCGGCGTTGAGCTCGTTGCCGGCGATGGGTGTCAGCGGCGGTTCCGTGATGAGGCAGGCGTCGACGGCCACGGGGCAGCGCGGGGCAAAGGGGCAGCCGGGCCCCAGGTTGGCCAGCTGCGGCGGGCGGCCTTCCAGCGGCACCAGCCGGGTGTGCCCCGCCGTGGCCAGGCTGGGCATGGAGCGCAGCAGGCCGATGGTGTACGGCATGGACGGGGCGCGGAACACTTCCTCCACCGTGCCGGTCTCCACGATCCGGCCGGCGTACATGACGGCGATCCGGTCCGCGTTGCCCGCAACGACCCCGAGGTCGTGGGTGATCAGCACCACGGCGGCGCCGGTGAGGTCCTTGGCCTTTTGCAGCACCTCCAGGATCTGCGCCTGGATGGTGACGTCCAGCGCCGTCGTCGGTTCATCGGCGATGATCAGGCGGGGGTTGTTGGCGATCGCAATCGCGATCATGGCGCGCTGGCGCATGCCGCCGGAAAATTCGTGCGGGAACGCCTGCGCGCGGCGCTCCGGGTTCGGGATGCCCACCACCTTCAGCAGCTCCACGGCCCGGCCATTGGCGGCCAGTTTGGACAGTTTTTTGTCGTGCAGCTGCAGGGCCTCGGCGATTTGGGTGCCGATCGTGTACACCGGCGTCAGCGCCGAGAGCGGGTCCTGGAAGATGATGGAGATGCCCTCCCCGCGCAGCCTGGACAGCTCCCTGTCGCTGCGTCCCAGGAGGGACCGGCCCTCGAAGAGGATGTCGCCGCCGACCTGTGCGGACGACGGCAGCAGGCCCATCACGGCCAGTGAGGAGACGGACTTTCCCGAACCGGACTCGCCCACGATCCCCAGGAACTCGCCCTTGTCCACGTGGTAGTTGACGCCGCGCACCGCCGTGACCGCGCCGCCCGGCTGCGGGAACGTGACGCTGAGGTTGCGCACCTCGAGCAGGTGGCCGGCCGTGTCCGGCGGCGTGTCCCCGCGCTTCCCGCGGGCGTGGGTGTGCCGCGTGGCCTCGTTCGTCTGGCGGGTGCTGTCAGTCACGGTTGACTCCGGAGGTTGGGTCCACGGCGTCGCGCAAGGCATCGCCGACAAGGCTGGCGGAAAGCACCGTAAATACGAGGATCGCGGCGGGGAAGACAAAAAGCCACGGGCGGGTGGCAGCCGCGCCCTGTCCCGCGGAGAGCAGGGTGCCGAGGGAGACGTCGGGGGCCTGGATGCCGAAACCGAAGAAGCTCAGCGTGGTCTCGCTCAGGATCGCCCCGCCCACGCCCAGCGTGGCGTCGATGATGAGCAGCGAGGAGACATTGGGGAGCACATGGCGGCGGATGATGGTCCAAGTATCCACCCCCATGAAGCGGGCCGCCTTGATGAAGTCGCGTTCGCGCAGGGACATGGTCTGGGCGCGGATCACCCTGGCCATGATCATCCAGCCGAATCCTGCCAGCAGGAAGATCAGGGCCACCCAGGACAGTGACTTGAAGATCGGGCTGAGCAGGATGAAGAGGAACAGGCTGGGCAGCACCAGCAGCAGGTCAATGAACCAGATGATGACACGGTCCCACCAGCCGCCGAGGTACCCGGCCACGGCCCCGACAATCCCCGCGACGATGGCGGCAAGGGGGCCCACCAGCAGGCCGATCACCAGCGACTTGCGCAGTCCCACGATGGTTTGGGCATAAATGTCCTCGCCGATGTCGCTGGTGCCGAACCAGTGGAGCGCCGTCGGGGAGGAACCCATGTTGTAGACATCCAGGTCCGTGGCGTTCCAGGCGTTCGGGACCAGCCCAAAGACGGCCCACAGGATGATGGCCCCCAGGCCCACAATGCCGACCCAAAAGCGCGGTGTGCTGCGCAGGCGGGAGAGGACCAGGCGGAACCGCGAGACGGGCTTGGCCGACCGGATGACGTCCTGCGTGCCGGCGCTTGTGTCGGCGATGGGCATTTCCTCAATCATTGACATGGCTATACCCGCACTCTCGGGTCGAGGGCGGCGTAGACAACGTCGGAGAGCGTTCCGGCTATCAGCACCAGGATGGCGTTGAACAGGATGGCTCCGGTAAAGGCGTTGATGTCGCTCTGGGTGATGGCCTGGACCAGCATTTCGCCCATGCCGTGCCAGCTGAACACCAATTCGGTGACCGCGGCGCCGGCCAGGACGGTGGCGAACGAGTAGGCAAAGTAGGTGGACATGGGAATCAGGGCCACCCGGACGCCGTGGCGGACCAGGGCGGACCCGCGGGTGCGGCCCTTGGACCGCGCCGTGCGGATGTAGTCCGCGGAGAGCACGTCGAGCATGGCGCTGCGCTGGTAGCGCGAGTAGCCGGCCGCGCCCATCAACGCCAGCGAAATGGTGGGCAGCAGCAGGTGCGCCGCGCGGTCCCAGAAGTGGACCCACCAGCCGCCGTCCAGGCCGGCGGTGTATTCGCCGGTGAAGTTGATCAGCTGGATGCCCAGGGTGCTGTTGACGAAGGTGGCCACGATCATCAACAGGATGCCCAATACAAACGACGGGGTGGCAAGGACGGTGAAGGACGCGTAGGAGATGGCCTGGTCGCTGAACTTGTACTGGCGCACCGCACCCCACACGCCGATGACCACGCCGACGATGGCCGCGATGATGGTTCCGAGGATCAGCAGCCGCAGGCTGGTGCCGGCCCGGGCGGTCATTTCGCTGATCACGGAGGTGTTGTGGATGGTGTCGCCCAGGGATCCGTGCGTGACCAGGTTGACCAGCCAGGTCCACAGGCGTTCGACGACCGGGGTGTGGGGATTGACGCCCAGGCCGTTGAGGATCGCGTTGATGGTTTCATCCGACGGCCGCGGATTGCGCCCCAGGTAGCGCCCGGCCGGATTGAGAATGAGACTCGCCAGGACATACGCGCTCAGTGTCGCAATCGCCGAGAGGATTGCGTAGTTGATGAAGCGCTTGACGATGAAGCCGATCATTCGTCCGGCCTCCTCGGGGCACGCCGGGATGTCCCGTCAAAACGACAGGCCAGCTGCTGCATGGGTGGTTGCAGGGGCAAAAAGTCCGTCCTTATCGCTTGTCCGCTGCACCGGCCAACGTTGGCGGCCTTGGTGCACCAAAGGGTTGTCGATCCCGTTGCGGCGGCGCCGGGACGTTTCCCCTGGTGCATCCACGGTGCCAATGTACCGTGGATCACCCGCGGATGCGTGGTTGGGCCGGCGGACCGGCGCCGCGTTGCCTACTGGCCGGTAACCAATTGCGGTGCCGGGCGGGCCGATCCTGCGCCAAAAACTGCGGGATCATGCGGAAGACATCGCTGCCAGACCCGCCCAATGTAACAAAAGTGACACGGGACGTGTCGTGCGTGTCGGGGCGCGGCGGAGCCGTGCCCCAGCAGGGCCCGGTGGCATGGTGCCGGGAGCCCGGTCGGAACCCGGGCATCCGGCACAAAAAAGTTTAGTCAATTTCCGCGCCGGACTGGCCAATCCGGAATTGATCATGTACTTTATAAATTAGTTCCGGTGAGTCCTCCCGGAATGTCCGCGTGCATGTTGAAAGGAGGCCATGATGTTTACAGTAATCAAGTCCGCAGTTTCAGGCGGTCACATGGCCTCGGCATGGCACGCCGGCAAGGCGTCGTAGCCCCTCACACGGCTTCGTACGCATCCGGGTTGGCCTGCTGAGGCCTCCCGAGACCGGTCACCCGATCCATTTCTCCCGGCATGTCGTCCCCGTCCGCCCTTGGCGGCCCGGAACTCCGGCTTCTGCCCCACCCTTGCCGGGACGTGCAGGGTGTCCACCGCCGACTCATCCCCGGCATTGACGCACAAGATCATTCGCGCCTTTTTGTGCTCTTATAATGCCGTTTTCACAAAGGAAAACAATGGCTTTATTTGCCGCGCCAAAAAATAGTTTTTATCCGTTCATGGACAGTATGTGGGGGGAGGTGAACAAGTTGAATCCAAAGCCACAGTTCTCTGCCATCAAGAGGGTGTTCTTCACGCCCGTGGACCAGCGGAAATTCAACGAGATGCGGGACCGCCAGCAACGGGAAATCCTGCGAATCGACCTCTTCAATATCCGGTAGGGGCCTTCCGCGCACAGTGAGAGCAGGCTCGGGGATGACCATTACGCATCCGCGGGACAAGAGCCCCACACAGGGGGCGCCCCAAGCGGCGCCCGTCCAACGGTGAACAGCCCGCGCTGCCCGGCGCGGGCTGTTCACCGTTGTCCAGGCCCGGCCGTGTCCCTCCGCGGGTCGGCCCCGCACCCGGTAGGCTCGTGCCATGGCGGATTCACAGGCGCCGGGGCGCCAGCGCCGGCAAGGCATTGCCGTTCCCTCGCGCAGCGATCCGCTGCTCCGCGCCATGACCGGGCCGGTGGGAGGGCCGATGGGCCGCCGGACCGCGCCGGGACTGATCAGCCCGGGATTCTTCACCGTGGAACGCGTGCTGGTGCTGATGGCCGCTGTTTCCGCGATCCTGGCGGTCCTGTCGAAGGGGCACTGCCGCCAAACCGGCTGGACCACGCCGGACCAATACTCCACCGTGTGCTGGTCGGAGATTCCAAACTCCCTGGCCGCCCACGACCTGGGCCGCCTGTTCCCGTTCTTCACCGCCGGCACCACCTTTGACCACCCCCCGCTCGTCGCGGTCATTGCCGCATCCACGGCCTGGCTGTCCGGCGGCTTCACCGGCGAGGCCCGGCAACTGGCCTACTTTGACATCAATGCGGCGCTCCTGGCCGCGGTGTGGATCTTCACGGTGGTCGTGGCTGCCCGCACCGCGGGACGGCGGCCCTGGGATGCCGCGATCATTGCGGCCAGCCCGCTGCTGTGGCTGACCGCCTATGTCAGCTGGGATTTCTGGGCCGTCGCACTCGTGGCCCTGGGCCTGTACCTGTTTGCCCGGCGCCGTCCCCTGTGGGCCGGATTCATGCTCGGCGTGGCCGCGATGGCGGCGCCCTATGCACTGCTGGTGCTGCTGGCCCTGCTGGTCCTCGGCGTCCGCAACGGGCAGGCCACCCGATCGCTCGAGCTCCTGGCCGCCGGCGCGGTGGGCTGGCTCATGGTCCTTGCGCCGGTGGCAGTCGTCAATCCGTCCGGCTGGGGCGCCTATGCCGCCTCGGCGCTGACGGGGGACGCCTCGCAGTCCTCGCTCTACGGCGGCTGGAACCTCGTTGCCGCCCGCGTGGGGCTGCCGACCCTGGGGGACGACGCCGTCAACGTCCTGGCGGTCTTCCTGCTGGCGCTGCTGGTGCTGGGCGTGGTGGCCCTCGGACTGTACGCCCCGCGCCGTCCCAGGGCGGCCCAGCTGGCGGCCGTCGCGGTCGCAGGATTCATTGTGGTCAACAAGTTCACCGAACCGTGGCACGCCATCTGGCTGCTGCCGCTGCTGGCCCTGGCCCTGCCGCGCTGGCGGCCGGTGCTCTGCTGGCAGGCGGCCGTCGCGGCCCACTTCATTGCCCTGCTGCTCTTCCAGGGCAAGGAATTGGGCCATGTCAGCGACCAGCATGCCATCGACATGCCGTACTTTGTGCTTGCGGCGTCGCTGGCCGGGATCGCCAGCTGCTTTGTTGCAGGACTGCTTGTCCGGGACATGTGGCAGCCGCAGCGTGACGCGGTGCGCCGCGGCGGCGTGGACGACCCCCAGGGCGGCGTGCTGCTGGAGCCGGCCCCGGCGCCTGCCTTGGGTGGGGCGCCGCAGAGCTCGGGTCCGGACAGCTCGGGTCCGGACAGTTCAGGTGCGCGCCGGCATGGTTGACGTTGCGGTTGTGGGGGCGGGGCCCAACGGACTGGCCGCCGCCGTCACCATGGCCCGTGCCGGGCTGTCCGTTGCTGTTTTCGAAGGTGCCCACACCGTGGGGGGCGGGACGCGGACGGCTGAACTGACGCTGCCCGGATTCCGCCACGACGTCTGCTCCGCGGTGCACCCCATGGCCCTGGCGTCCCCGTTCTTCCGGGCCTTTGAGCTTGGGCGTCGCATTGAACTGGTGGTCCCTGAGATCTCCTACGGCCACCCGCTCGACGGCGGGAGGGCCGGCCTGGCGTACCGGGACCTGGACCGCACCGTGGCCGGGCTGGGCGCGGACGGGCCGGCCTGGCGGTCCCTGGTGGAACCTCTGCTGCGAAGGCTTGACGGCATCATTGACTTCACCCAGCATGGCCTGGTCAGGATCCCCGGGGACCCGCTGGCCGCCCTGCGGTACGGGTTGCGCGCCCTGGAACAGGGCACCCCGGCCTGGCGGTTGCGCTTCAGTGGCGAAACGGCACCTGCCATGCTGACGGGCGTGGCCGCGCATGCCATCGGCAGGCTGCCGAGCCTGGCAACGGCCGGGGCGGCCCTGCTGCTCGGAACCCTGGCCCATGCCGGCGGCTGGCCCGTGCCGCGGGGAGGAGCGCAGGCCATCGCCGATGCACTGGCCTCCGACCTGGTGGCGCACGGGGGCACCACGGCCGTGGACGCCGCCGTCACCAGTGTTGCCCAGGTGCGGGCGGAGACGGGGGCCCGGGCCATCATCTGCAGCGTCACGCCCCGCGCACTGGCAGCAATGGCGGTGAATGAATTGCCCTCCGGCTATATACGCCGGCTGGAATCCTTCCGCTACGGGCCGGGCGTGTGCAAGGTCGACTTTGCCCTGTCAGGGCCGCTCACGTGGGCCAATCCGGCCCTTGCCGGCGCCCCGACGGTCCACCTCGGCGGAACGCGCGCCGAGATCGCCCGCGCGGAGAACCAGGTCCTCGCGGGCGGGCATCCGGACCGCCCCTACGTGTTGGTGGCGCAGCCGGGCGCGGTCGACCCCACGAGGGCGCCTGCCGGCCGGCACACCCTGTGGGCCTACACGCACGTTCCGGCCGGATCCACGCGGGACCGGACGGAGGCCGTCACGGCCCAGCTGGAGAGGTTTGCCCCGGGCTTCCGCGACCTGGTCCTGGCCACGCACGCGGCTACCGCGGCTGACGTCGCCGCCGGCAACCCCAACTACATAGGAGGGGACATCAGCTCGGGGGCGGTGACAATGGCCCAGCTGCTCAAGCGCCCCGTGGTGGCACGCGAGCCGTGGAGGACGCCCTGCCCCGGACTCTACCTGGCCTCGGCGTCCACGCCGCCGGGTCCCGCGGTGCACGGCATGGCCGGCTGGCTGGCCGCACGGTCCGCCCTGCGGCACACGTTCGGGCTTCCCGCCCCCGACCTGTCCCCGTCACACTGATCTGCGTGGGTCAGTTTGCCGCCGTGAAGCGCCGCCGCAGGTGTTTCGGGGCTTCCAGCTCGTCCAGCATGGCCACGGCGAAGTCCTGCGTCGAAATCGTCTTACCCGCCGGGGAGTCGGTGCCCAGCACGTAGCTTCCGGTCCGCTCGCCCGGCGCGATTTCCGGGGCGGGCGCCTGGACTGTCCAGTTGACGTGTTCCGGCAGGGCCCTGATTGCTTCCAGCGCGGTCGCGGCCGTGAGGGCCTCGGCCCGGTAGGCGTCCGGAAAGCCGGGCAGGTCCAGGAGGCGCGTGCCGTCCACCAGCAGCGTTCCGGCGCCGCCCACGACGATGGTGCGCGTGCCGCCCACATTTGCCATGGCCGTGGCGGTGGCGTCGAGCCACAGACGGTGGTCGCCGCCGGTGCGGCTCGGCCCGGTGGCGAGCACGACGGCGTCGTGCGCCTTCGCGACGGAGGCGACCGTTCCGGCGTCGGACTGGTCAGCGGCCAGGATGGCGGCGGAGGGCGCGCCGGCCACGGTGCCGCCGGTGCGGGAAATGGCGGTGACCTCGTGGCCGCGCCGCACGGCCTCCGCGGCGATCTGCGAGCCGATCATTCCGGTGGCGCCGAATATTGCAATCTTCATGGTGGTGCTCCCTTGGGTGGCGCTGTTGCTGTCTGGGCGCAACGGCTGGAACAATGGTATTCAAAGGAAACTGCTGTCTTCAAAGAAACTGGGTTACCCATTGGATACTCAACGAGCGGGGTTCATTGGCAATGTGCTGGACCCCGACTGCCCGTCGCGGCTGGTCTTCGCCCGCATTGGGGACAAATGGGCCGCCCTGGTCATCCAGGTGCTGGCCGACGGGCCGCTGCGGTTCTCGCAACTGCGCACGCGGGTGCACGTGGTCACGCCGAAGGTCCTGACCCAGGTGCTGCGGTCGCTGGAGCGCGACGGACTGCTCACGCGCACCGTCTTTGCCCAGGTGCCGCCGCGGGTCGACTATGAACTGACGCCCCTGGGCCGGACGCTGCTGGGGCCTCTCAGCGGCCTGCGGCAGTGGGCTGAAAGCAACGCCGCGGCCATGCTGGATGCGCGGGACGCCTATGACGAGCGGGCGGACGCGGCCATTCTGCAGCCCGGCGGGGCGCGGCGGGCCTAGTTGCGGCGGTCCAGCGTGCCGAGGACCTTGCCCTGGGCATCCTTGACGGTCAGCTTGTTCCCGTCGATGCTGCCGGAGGCGGCCTTGGACAGCCAGGAGTCAATGCCGTCGCAGGTGAGCTGGGTCTTGCCCAGCTGCGGGAACGTCAACTTGCCGGCGGCCATCATCCACTGCCCGGACAGGCGGTTGCAGCCGTCGCTTCCCTGCAGGTAGCCGGCGGTGTCGCCGTTCTGCTCAGCCGCCAGGGACAGCGCCAGGTACGGCTGCTTGTCCGTGTTGTAGCCGCTGCCCCACGTGCCCACCGGACCGGTCGAGGCTCCACAGGAGGAAATGATGAAGGCAAGGACCAGGCTGCCGGCCAGGGCGAGGACGCGTTTCATGAAAGGGTGTCTCCGTATCGGAAGCTGAAGAGTCAGGTTTCCCCCATGTTATTGCATGGGAGCCACTCCCCGCGCCTTTTCCGGGCCGGCCGCCTGGCACCCGGACCGGCTTACCTGGCGCCGACGCCGGCTACCGTGGGGACCGCCGCGGCCAGCACGCCGTCGCGCATGGTGGCCACGGCATCGGTGAGCGGGACAAACTCGGTGTCGTGCGTGACCATGACCGTGGCCACCCCGAATTCGTCCGTCACCCGGCGCAGCAGGCGCACAATGGATTCGCTGCGCTCATGGTCCAGGGCCGCCGTCGGCTCATCCACCAGCAGGACGGACGGGGAGCCCATCAGCGCCCTGGCAATGTTGACCCGCTGGCGCTGTCCGCCGGAGAGCTGGTGGGGGCGCTTCCTGGCGGAGTCGGCCAGTCCGACGACTTCCAGCAGCTCCCCAGCCCGGACCGCCGCCGCGCGCAGCGGCTTGCCGCGGAGGTGGTCGCCAATGATGAGCTGTTCCGCTGCCGTGAGCGAGGCTAGCAGGTTCGGCTGTTGGAAGATGATGCCCACCTTGTCCCGGCGGAGGGTGGTCAAGGCCTTGTCGGCCAGCCCGGTGGCGTCTTCGCCGTCGATCGTGACGATGCCCGAGGTGGGCTTGACAAGGGTGGCGGCGACGGCCAGCAGGCTCGACTTGCCGGAGCCGGACGGACCCACCAGCGAGACGAATTCGCCGGCGTCGACGTTCAGGGTGGCGCGGTCCAGGGCGGTGACCGTGCCGTCGCCGTCCGGGTACTCCAGGGTGATGTTGGTCAGGAACAGGGCGGGGGAGTTCAGGGCAGACATGGGGGATTCCTAAATAAGCTGTTGAGGTTCGAGATAATGACGTCATTCCCCGCGCGGATCGGTGGTTATCTCCAATCCCAACGGGGAGTTGCCGCTTAGCTGCCGCCGAGGGCGATGAGCGCGTCGACCTTCGTGACTTTGCGGACGGCCAGGGCAGCGCCGGCCAGGCCGAGGCCGACGATGCCGAGCATCGGCAGCACGGTGGTGGCCGGGGTGACCAGGAACGGGGCGGCCTTGGCCGCGAAGAACCCGCCGGCCACGCCCACCAGGCCGCCGAGCGCGGCGCCGGCCAGCAGCACCAGGGCCGCCTGCGTCAGCGCATCCCGCAACAGGTACCTGCCGGAGGCGCCCATGGCCTTCAGCACGGCGATGTCGCGGGTGCGCTGCACGGTCCACACGGTCAGGAAGGCCACGATCACCAGCGCGGAGATGCCGTACAGGAAGGCCTGCATCATCAGCAGCGAGCCGTTCTCGCTCTTGTAGCCGCCCAGGCCCTGGAACGCGCCGGTGCGGGTGGTGCTCACGGTGCCGGCCGCGGCGTTGGCGGCTGCCGCGTCAACGGAGGCTCCGCCGCGATACGTCACGGCGACCACGGTGGCCACCTGGGCGGGATCGCTGAGATGGGCCAGCTTGGACCAGGTGGGCAGGGTGGTCCAGACAACCGAGGTGTGGGAGTACCACTGGTCGGGCACCACGGCTGAGACCTTCAGCGTGGACCCGCCCAGGTTCACGGCGTCGCCGATGGCCAGGTGGAGGTCCTTGGCCACGGATTCACCAATGATGACGGTGGCGTCGCTGAGGCCCGACGGCGCGATCCCGGCCGTGGCGCCCCCCTCGCCGACACCGAACACGGCCACGTTGGTGGTCCCCTTCGCGGAACCGGCACCCTGGAAGCGGGTCTGGCTGATGCCCAGCGGCACGGCGGAGGCGACGCCGGGCTGGCCGGCCCAGGAATCGACTTGGGCCTGCGTGACCTGGCTTTCGGTGAAGGAGACCTTGGCGTCGTTGGCGCCCGGCGCCCCGAAGACCAGCTGGTTGACGGGGGCCTGCGTGGACTTGCCCAGGTCGGCGATCGAGGAGGTGGACTGGTTGCCCAGCCCGGCGGTGAGGCCGGAAAGCAGCACCAGCAGCAGGCTGATCAGGGCGACCACGCCGCCCATCAGGGCGAAGCGGCCCTTGGCAAAGCGGATGTCTCGGATGGCGAGGAACATGTGTGGATCTTCTTTCAGTGGTGGGCCCTCGAGGCGGGCCACTTTTTTCCTTTAGTTCCACTGTCCTTTCATTCGGGGCGTCTTCCATCGCAGGCTTGGATGGTCTGCTCGGGCCCGACGGTTGATCCTGGAGTCAACCGTTTGGTTGATACGGGCCCGTGGCGGCAGGGCCTAAGCTGGTGGCATGTCTGCCCCGGATGCCCCGCCCGTGACGAGTGCCGCCATCCTGCGCTTCCTGCGCGTGGCCCTGCACGTGGGCTTCGCCATCCTGCTGGGCGTGGCCACTGCCCGGCTGTTCGCCGTTCCCTTGGACGGGCTCTTGCGCTTCGTGCTGCTGGCCCTGGCCGCGCTGCTGGCGTCCGTCTACCTGCTGGGAACGGTGGCGGAGAAGCGCTTTTCGGCGGGCCGCGCCGGCGCCAACCCGGGCCGCTACGCGTATCTGTGGCTGGGGACTGTCACGGTGCTCTGGGCCGCGCTGTTGGTGGGTTCGGTGGAGTTTTCCTGGCTTGCCTTCCCCTTGTTCTTCCTCCACCTGCACCTGCTGCCGCGCTGGGCCGGCAACGCCGTGGTCATTGCCATGACGGCCGGCGTCATTGTGGCGCAGTGGCTCGGGGCCGGGACGGCCTATCCGCCGCTGGCCGCCGTGCTGGGCCCCCTCTTTGGCGCGGGCTTTGCCGTGGTGACTTCCAAGGCCTACCGGATGCTCTACCAGGAGGGTGAAAACCAGCGCCGCGCGGCCGACGAGCTGCGCCGCACCCGGGCCGAGCTGGCTGCCAGCCAGCACGAGGCCGGGGTCCTGGCCGAGCGCGCGCGGCTGGCCCGGGAAATCCACGACACCCTCGCCCAGGGCTTCTCCTCCATCGTCCTGGTGGCACGGGCCGCCAGCCGCTCGCTGGCCTCCGGCGACGTTGAATCCGCCCGGGAAAGCCTCGTCATGATGGAGGCCACGGCGGCCGAGAACCTGGCCGAGGCCCGCAGCTTCGTGCACGGACTCTCGTCCCCGGCGCTCGAGGGGACCTCCCTGCCGGGGTCCCTGGCGCGCCTGTGTGAAAAGACGCAGTTGGAGGCGGCCGCCCGCGGCGTGAACCTCAACTGCAGCTTCCGCTCGGACGGCAACCCCGTGGACCTGCCGCAGCCCTACCGGGTCACCCTCCTGCGCGCCGCCCAGGCGAGCCTCGCCAACGTCTGGCTGCACGCCAAGGCGGGGACCGCCGTCGTCAGCCTGGCCTACCTGGACACGGAAGTGACCCTTGACGTGTACGACGACGGACGGGGCTTTGACCCCTCGTCGCTGCCCGGTGCCGGGGCTGGCCGGGCGGACGGCAGCGGGTTCGGGCTGGAGTCGCTGCGGCAGCGGGTGGCGGCCCAAAACGGGACGCTGGAGATAGAGTCGGCACCGGGCGAAGGGACCGTGGTGGCCGTCCGGCTGCCACTGGCCGCGCTGGCCGTCACGGCGGCGGAATCGGCGACTGAACAGGGCGTGGCATGAGCGAAATACGGATTCTGCTGGTGGACGACCACCCAGTGGTGCGGGCCGGGCTGCGCGCCATGCTCTCCGGCTTCGAGGGGTTCTCCGTGGTGGCCGAGGCGCCCGAAGGGGCCGCCGCCATCAGGGAAATCCAGCGCCTGCAGACGCTGGGGGAACCCCTGGACGTGGTCCTCATGGACCTGCAGATGGGCGCGGGCATGGACGGCGTCACCGCGACCCGGGCCATCAAGGCGCTGTCGCCGGCCCCGCCGGTGCTGATCCTGACCACCTACGACACCGACGCGGACATCCTGGCAGCCGTGGAGGCGGGGGCCAGCGGCTACATGCTCAAGGACGCCCCGCCGGAACAGATCCGCGCGGCCGTCCAGCAGGCTGCCGCGGGGCAGACGGCCCTGGCGCCGGAGGTGGCGGCCCGGCTCCTGGGCCGCATCCGGAACCCGGAGCCCGTGCTGTCCACGCGCGAGGTCCAGCTGCTGGAACTGCTGGCGACCGGCATGAGCAACAAGTCCATGGCCAGGCAGCTGTTCATCTCCGAGGCCACCGTCAAGACCCACCTGGTGCACATCTACGACAAGCTCGGCGTGGACAACAGGACGGCGGCGATCTCGGTGGCCGCCCAGCGCCGCATCATCCGCACCGGCGGATAGCGCGCCGCGTCCGGTGGTTGGGCCTGTCGAAACCCGGTGGTCGGGCCTGTCGAAACCCGGCGGTTGGGCCTGTCGAAACCCGGTGGCGGGGCCAACCTGGCCGAATCTGTGCGACACGCCGGAGGCCGACGTGCACTTAAGGGATGTTGTGTGAATTTGTGAAAAACCTGTTTGGATTTGGGTATTCGGCGTAGGCTCACCCCAACGAATGCATTTAAGCAAGGGGACCTCTAAATGACGTTTCCGCAGGGCAGATCCCGGCCGTTCCAATTGAGCATGGCGGTTGCGTGCACGCTGCTGGCCTCGGGCGGCTTTGTGGGCGCGGGCTATGCAGACAATTCCGTGGCCGACGCGGCGCCGGCCACGGCGGCCACGGCGGGAAACGTCCGCGGCTCCGGCCCCGAGCTTGCCTCACGGCTGGATTCCCTTGCCACCCCAAACGCCGGCATCAAGATTGCCTTTGCCGACACGCTGATCATCTCGCGCAAGCCCCGGCCGAAGACAATTTTCGACCTCACGAATTTCGACGGAAAGCATCCGGGCGCGGGTGATGCCGCCGACGTCCTGCTTGGCGGCATCACCGAATTTTCGCCGGAATTCATCTCGCAGGTCCGCAAGGAGATTCTGGCTGCCGCCTTCGAAGGCCTGGGCCACAGTTACGTCTGGGGCGGCACCAGCTTTTCGGCGGGCTGGGACTGTTCCGGCTTTGTGCAGTGGGCCTATGCCCAGGCCGGCATCGCCCTGCCGCGGACGGAACAGTGGGCTTCGATGGTCAGGACCAACAACCCCCAGCCGGGCGACATCGTGGTCCAAAACCCTGACGGGCCCGACCACTGGTCGCACATCGGCATCTACATCGGGGGCGGCCTGATGATCAGCGCGCTCAATCCCGCGGTGGGAACCATTATGCACACCCCGGCGTCCACCAGCAGTTCCTCCACGTATTTCACCATGCGGGAATTTGCGAGCTTGGACGAACAGGCTGCGCTGGACCATGCGGGCCTTGTCGCCAGGGAAAATGCGGGCCCGCCCAGCGCCACCCGTCCGGCGACGGGCGCAGGGTCAACGCCTGGTGCCACCACGAAGCCGGCTCCCGGCCCGACGACCGGGTCGACACCGCCGGCAGCCACTGGCACCCCGACACAGACACCGGCACCGAGCCGGACGGCCACCGCATCGCCGACGCCGAGCGCGAGGCCGAGCCCGACGCCCAGCGCGAGTTCGACCCCGAGCGCGAGTCAGGTGCCGACGTCAACGGCAAGTCCGACGTCGAGCCCCAGCGCGACGCCGAGCCCGGCTGCCACCCCCTCGCCGAGTCCGAGCGCCACGACGACGGCGTCACCGTCCCCCAGCCCGGCGCCGTCGTCCACCACGGTGTCGGCGACGCCATCGGCGGACGGCCCGGACGCCACGGAGACAGCCCCCGAGGAAACCACCCGTCCGACGGGCTGAGCAGGCATGGACGATTCAGCCCATCGGGACGTCCGGGGCCTGACCACCTCTCCGGTTCGTCCGGAGACAACCATCAAATGTGAGCAAAAGGTCTCCCCTCCGCCCGATCCCTGAAGGACCATCCGGACGTGCAGTAAACAGCGATGAGGATTTCCACTCGCGCCCACACCCCTCGGGCGAAGGACCGGGTCGTGCCCATCATGGCTTTCGGAAGGTCCCCGCGGGCGCCTGGGTGTCTCGGGCGCAACCGGGGGTGGTTGCACGGGCCGTGATCTCGGACATCGCGACGGACCGAGGTCCTGCGCACGCCGTCGTTCATGGCCCGGGTGCTGACCTCCGGCTTGGCCTTCGCTCCCCTTTCTCCTATATATGTATCCGCCTCATCCTTTGTGCTGCACAGCGTGCTTGGGTTCACCGCGCTGGGCTGCCCGGTGATCTTCGCCGTTAACGCGGCTGTCGCCATCGTTGCCGCGCTCGTCAGTACTCGGCCCGAGGACCGGATCGAACCCGGCTCGATCCTGCAAGTGGCGGTCACGACGGCCGGTGTGGACAACCTTGCGGGCCTCGGACCGGTCCTGGCGGGCATGACCGCCCTCCCTAGGCTCGTTCACCTGTCCCGCCGGGAGGGGCAATTCCGTCCCTACGCCTGAAGGAGGGCGCGGCAGTGCCGAGGAGGAGCCTGCCGCGGGGGTGACGAAACCACGTGGGCGAGACCGGTGGGATGTGGGGGGGCAGAAAATAAGCTTGAAAAAATATAGAACAAATATTCTATAAAGTATTGTGATATCATAACAGTTGGCGTAGTCTTGAGCCATGGAAGAGCCGGTTTTTAACCCCGGCAACGGGGAGTTCCCCGCCACGCGGGACGTGGCGGCACTCATCGCCGCCCTCGCCCTTCCCTCCATTGAACCCTTTGGCCCCGACATTCCCGCGCTGGCGGGACTGCCGCCGTACACCGTGCATCCCGCCCCGGACCCGGAACCGGCCTCCCGGGTTTCCGTCGCCCGGGCCGTGCAGGACTCCACCGTGGCGGCCCTGGCCGAAGTGAAGTTGCTCGAGAACCGCACTGCGGCGGTGAAGGCCGCCCTGGTGACCCGCCATCTCGCGGCCGCCGCCGTGGAAGCCGCGGCCCTGGCACTGGACGCGCACCAGGCCGGGGTGGCCGAGTCCTGCGCGGTCGCGGAGATCGCCGCCACCTTGCAGGTCCCCGAGGGCACCGCGAAGGCGCTCGCGAACCACGCGGTGGAGCTGGTACAGGAGCATCCGGACACCCTGGCCGCGCTCGACGCGGGCATGCTCTCGTGGCGGCATGCGTGCACGATCATTGACGAAAGCCGCACCCTGGCCGAAACCCCCGCCATCCAGGCGGCCGACCTTGCCGCCTTTGAGGCCAGGCTGCTGGCGGCAGCACCCGGCACGACCGGGGGCGGGTTCGCCTGCCGGGCCAGGCGCCTGCGGGAAGGCACGCACCCGGAAACCCTCACGACCCGCATGCGACAGGCCATCGCCAAAAGAAGCATGACCGTCGAACCGGGCAAGGACGGAATGGCGTGGCTGACCCTGCACCTCCCCGCCCCTGCCGCGAACGGCGCCCTTGTCCAGTGCACCAGGATCGCCCGCGCCCAGCAGGGACCGGGCGAGCACCGCACCCTGGGCCAGCTCCGGGCCGACACCGCCGCGATCCTCCTCCTCGGGCAACCACTGCCCGCGACCGCTGCGGACACCGGGGCCACCGCAACCACTGCCGGCAACGCTGGCAGCCCGACTGGCCGCCGGACTGGTAGTGGGACTGCCGGCGCCGGAGGCGGGACCAGCCGCGGCGCTCCGGGGGATCGCGGCGGTTCTGCCAATGCCACCGGAGGCGGCTTCAGCGGCACTGGGGGGACCGCTTCCGGGGACGGTCAGGCGACCGAGAACAGCCAGACGGCGGGCAGCCGCCCCGCCGGCGCCCGGTTCATCGGCGACCAGCTCGCCGGCACGATCCTCGACGTCTACGCACCCTTCGGCCCGGCCATGCTGCAGGGCAGCGGGTACATCGGCACCGGGCTGATCGACACCCTCCCCGACTGGGCCATTGTTCCCCGGTCCCCGGCGATCGGGCCCTTGACGGAACACGCGGCCGCCGCCCGCGAGAAATGGGAAACCAACCCGGAAAACATCCCCCTTGAAGGAACCATCCCACTCGGGGGAACCGCCTGCCCCGCCGGGCCGCCGGCACAACCGGACCCCCGCACTCGCCACGGACGGGCCCCGGACGGCTTGGTTCCGGACGGCTTGGTTCCTGACGGCCTGGTTCCGGACGGGCGGCCACGGGCGGACGGCCCGACCGGCAGCACCACGGACTGCCGTGCCGGCAGCACTTTGGGGGCCTGGATCACCGAGCCGGCTGCCGCCGTGGTGGACGGCGGCGTGGACGGGATGCCCGAGGACCCGGTGCAGGAGTACTTCACGCAGTTGGAGGCCACCCGCAATGGGACGGCGGTCACGGAGCCGCCACTGCCTTCTGCGCAGGTCATCGTCACCGTCCCGGCCCTGGCCCTGCTCGGAATCACGAACGAGCCCGCGCAACTGGCCGGACACGGGCCCATCCCGGAGGAGATCGCCCGCAAGCTCCTGCTCAACGCCGGCGCGTTCCTGCGCGTGCTCACCGACCCGCTCACCAACACCCCGCTGGCGGGCCTGCCCCCGGACCGCTACCGGCTCCGCGGGGCCGAAAAAACCCTGCTCCGGGCCCTGCACGAAACCTGCTCGTTCCCGAACTGCACCAACCCGGCCCTGGACACCGAAACCGACCACATCACCCCCTACTCCGCCGGCGGGCACACCACCGTGGAAAACTCCCTGCCCGAATGCAAACGCCACCACGGCTACAAGCACTTCCGCGACGACAAGGACAGGCACGGCCGCTACCGGCAGGACCTGGACCCCGACCGTCGCGGGATCAAGCTGCGCGGCTGGAAACCCTGCACCACCAACGACGGACGCATCGCCTGGACCTCACCCACCGGCAAATACCACCCGCCAAAGCCACGCACCACCCAGCCGCCCGCCTACCCCAAATGGCTCAAAAAACGCATGGCCAACGGACCTGCGCGCCGTGACAACAGGGTCGGCACGGCACCGCGGATCGACCTGCGGCGAAGCCCGCTCGAGAGCCTCATCGAATACAACAGCCAGCCCCACCCGGACAACGACAACTGACCGGTTTCGACAGGCTCAACCACCGGCGGACAGGGCCGGTTTCGACAGGCTCAACCACCGGCGCCCGAGCTGACTAACCAGCCGCTGCGCAATGGCGGCGTTTGTGCGGCCCTGCGCCATCAGTGCCAGCATCCCGGACTCGCGCGGACTCAGTGCGGCCGCGGGGTCGGAGGCGCCACGGCCGGCCGGCGGCTGGCTGCCCACGACCGGATCGACCATCGCATCCCCGGCGGCCACCCGCTCGATCGCGTCCGCAAAATCCTCAAATCGGGACACCCCGTCCTTCAGCAGGTATCCGACGCCGGCCCCGGCTGACGCCCCTGCCAACAGCTCAGCGGCGCATGTCAGCTCCACGCACTGCGAAAGTACCAGCACCGCTACAGCGGGAAGTCGCTACGGATGGCCAGCGCCGCCTTCGGTCCCTCGTCGCGGCGGAAGGGCGGCATCCGCACATCCGTAATCATCAGGCCCGGGACATGTTCGGCGACGGCATGCACCAGTGCGTCCCCGCCGCCGACAGAGGCACATACGTCTGCCCCGGTTTCCCGGACCAGTCTGACAAGACCGCCCCGCGGGAGCACCGAATCCTCCGCCAGAACCACTCGCATGGGCTCAGGCTAAGCGTTATGACGTGACGGTGGCTGGGTGGCTGGCATGCAGAACGGGATGGTTGGGGACGTCGTCGTGCTTCACAGGCAACCGGCGGGGCGAGGAGGCGGAAGATGGGAGGATTAACCGGTGGGACACATTGACGTTGCAAACATTGACTACTTTCTCTCCGACGGCCGGCAGCTGCTGAACGGGGTGAACTTCCGCGTCGCAGACGGCACCAAGACGGCGCTGATCGGACCCAACGGCACCGGCAAGACCACGCTGCTGCGGATCATCTGCCAGGACATCAAGGCCGACGAAGGCGTGGTCTCACGCTCCGGCAGCATGGGCGTCATGCGCCAGTTCGTGGGCCAGGTCCGCGACGACAGCACAGTACGGGACCTGCTGCTTTCCGTGGCGTCGGCCAACATCGCCGCCGCCGGCAGGGCCGTGGACGCCGCGGAGGAAGCGATGGTCGAACGCGACGACGAACCCTCCCAGATGGCCTACGCCCAGGCCATTGCCGACTGGGGCGACGCGGGCGGCTACGAGATGGAAACAACCTGGGACGAAGTCACCATGGCCGCCATGGGCCTGGACTTCTACTCGGCGCAGTTCCGCAAGGCGGCCTCCCTCAGCGGCGGCGAGCAAAAGCGGCTGGTCCTTGAGGCGTTGTTTGCCGGGCCCGACGAGGTCCTGCTCCTCGACGAGCCCGACAACTACCTGGACGTCCCCGGCAAGCGCTGGCTCGAAGCGAAAATGGCGGCCTCGGACAAGTCCGTGCTGTTCGTCAGCCACGACCGCGAGTTGCTGGCCAACGCCGCGGACCGGATCGTCACGCTGGAGCCTGGCATCAACGGCGCCTCCAGCTGGACCCACGGCGGGGGCTTTGCCTCCTACGTGAAGGCGCGCGCGGACCGCAATGCCCGCTTCGAGGAGCTGCGCAAGCGCTGGGACGAGGAGCACGTCAAGCTCAAGGAACTCGTCACCATGTACAAGACCAAGGCGGCGTTCCGCTCCGACATGGCAAACCGCTACCAGGCCGCACAGTCCCGCCTGGCGCAGTTTCTGGAGAAGGGCCCGCCGGAGGCCCTGCCCATCGAGCAGAACGTGAAGATGCGGCTCAAGGGCGGGCGCACGGCCAAGCGCGCCATCGTGGCCACCAAACTGGAGCTGACCGGGCTCATGAAACCGTTCAGCACGGAGGTGTGGTTTGGCGACCGCGTCGGCGTGCTGGGGTCCAACGGCTCCGGCAAAAGCCACTTCCTGCGCCTGCTGGCGGCCGGCGGCTCCGACCCGGACAAGGAACACGAGCCCGTGTCCGACGTCGAAATTGCGCACGTTCCGCACACGGGTTCCGTAAAACTCGGCGCCCGCATCCGGCCCGGATTCTTTGCCCAGACGCATGCCCGCCCCGACCTGCTGGGCCGCACCCTGCTGGACATCCTGCACCGCGGGGACGAACACCGCTCGGGTCTGGGCCGGGAAGCCGCCGCCGGCGCCCTGGACCGCTACGGACTGGCCTCCAGCTCGGAGCAAAAGTACGATTCCCTCTCCGGTGGCCAGCAGGCAAGGTTTCAGATCCTGCTCCTGGAACTTTCCGGCGCCACGCTGCTGCTGCTCGACGAACCCACGGACAACCTGGACCTGCATTCGGCCGAGGCGCTGGAAAAGGCGATCGACTCCTTCGAGGGAACGGTCCTGGCCGTGACCCACGACCGCTGGTTTGCCCGCTCCTTTGACAGGTTCCTGGTGTTCGGATCCGACGGCAAGGTGTACGAAGCCGACGAGCCCGTCTGGGACGAAAAGCGCGTGGAGCGCGCCCGCTGACCGCGGGCTGAAGCCGAAAGGGTGCAGCCGGCTGCCCCACTAGAGTGGAGGTAGTGCCACCTGTTCCCTAGCAGCGTAAGAAGCAGCCCCACCATGAACAAGCATTCGGTCCGCCGCGCGGCCGTCGCCACCTTTGCTGTCTTTGCCATCAACGGTCTCGTCTTTGCCAGCTGGGCGGCACGAATCCCTGCCGTCACACGCGTCCTGGACCTGACGGCCGGCGAGATGGGCCTGCTGCTGCTGACCATTGCGGCCGGTTCCGTCATTGCCCTGCCCCTGGCCGGGACGGTGGTGGCCCGCCTCGGCACCGCGTCCACCGTGCGGGTGGGCGGCCTCACCTCCTCCCTCGGCGGCCTGATCGTCGCCACGGCGCTGGCCCTGGGGTCCGTCCCGTTGACAGCCGTTGGGCTCTTCTTCTTCGGCGTGGGGATCGGCCTGTGGGACGTTTCCCAGAACGTGGAAGGCGCCGACGTGGAGCGGCACCTGGGCCGGACCATCATGCCCAAGTTCCACGCCGGCTTCAGCGGGGGCGCCTTTGTCGGTGCGCTGGTCGGGGCCGGGCTCTCGGCCCTGAACGTGAGCATGTCCGCCCACCTGTTCACGATCGTGGCGCTTGTGGTGGCCGCCATGATTACTATCCCGCGGCACTTCCTCGCGTCCCCTGCAGGGACAGCGGGGACGACGGCGGCAGCGTCCGGGTCCCAGCACGCGCCCGGGTCGCGTGTGGCCCCGGCGGCCGGCGGGTCCACGGCCGGCGGGTCCACGGGCGGCGTGGCGACGCGCGCGAAGGGACGCAGCGCCTGGACCGAAAGCCGCACGCTCCTGGTGGGCCTGGTGGTCCTCGGTGCCGCGCTGACCGAGGGAGCGGCCAACGACTGGATTGCCAAGGCCACCGTGGACGGCATCGGCGCCACCGAATCCGGCGGCGCCATCATGTTTGCCCTCTTTGTGGCGTCCATGACGGCCTTCAGGTTCTTTGGCGGCCGGTTCATTGACGCCTACGGCCGCGTGCCAGTCCTCTACGGCAGCCTCGGGGCCGCACTGCTGGGGCTGGTGCTCTTCGTGGTGGCGCCCAACATCTGGCTGGCGGCCCTCGGCGCAATCTTCTGGGGTGCCGGCGCCGCGCTGGGGTTCCCCATGGGGATGTCCGCCGCCGCCGATGATCCCGCCCGGGCGGCCGCCCGCGTCTCCGTCGTGTCCACGATCGGCTACGTCGCCTTCCTGGCCGGCCCGCCGCTGCTCGGCTTCCTGGGCGACCACATCACTGTGCGCTGGGCGTTGCTCGCGATTGGCGTGGCGATCATCGCCTCCATCCTCACGGCCCCGGCCGCCCGCCCGCTTCCGGCCGAGGCGCACGAGTCCTACCAGGGCGCCGGGTGCTGATCCCCGCCTAGCCGATTCCTAGCCGGTTCCTAGTCGATTCCCAGTCGATTCCCAGTCGATTCCCGGCTGGTTTCCGGCTGCGGCACAGTATGCCCTGCCAGGCATCCATCCCGCACCACGGCCCACAGCAGCAGCGGCAGTCCCAACCCCAGCAGCGCCCCGGCAATGGTGTCGGAAAGCCAGTGGGCGCCCAGGTACATGCGGCTGTACATCATGGCGACGCCAAGAATGGCCCCGCTGACCCACATCCACAGCCGTCCCAACACGACGGCGGTGGCCACCATCGCCGCCACCGTGGCACTGACATGCCCCGACGGGTATGAGGCGGTATGGACGTGGACCAGGCTGTCCGGCGGCCGCTCCCGCCCCAGCAGGAACTTCAGCAGGTTCGTGGCGCCGGCCACCAGGAGGTTGGCACCTCCCGTAAAAAGTGCCAGTCGGCGGTGGCGCACCAGCAGCGCCAGGAACAACGCGGTGCAGTAGATGTACATGCCGGCGTTGCCCACAAAGTCGAGCACCCGGTTCGCGCCGGTGAGCCACGGCGTACGTGAAGCCGTCAGCGCGCGGTGCCAGGCGCCGTCGTACATCTGGAAGAACGGGTGGCTGCCCGAGGCGGCCAGGACCAGCGCGCCAGCCAGCACAAGGGCCAGGGCCGTGCACGCGGTCCAGAGCAGTGGTCGCCGGGAGCCGCGCAGCGGACGCAGCTGGCGCAGGCCGGGACGGTTGCGTACGTGGGCGGGCATCTGGCCATTCTACGGGCGCCCCTGGCGGGGGCGCCCGGGCACGACCCGTCATCCAAAGGGACGACCCTGAACGGACCCTGATTCATCCCTGAGATCGAAGAAAACCCCGGCATGGCTGCGTACGGTGGTTAACATGTCTAGAAATAAGGGGATGTCCACATGATTGAGGCAGTCAACCTCGCCAAGCACTACGGTTCCAAGACCGCGGTGGACGGCGTCACGTTCACGGTCCGGCCCGGGATGGTGACGGGCTTCCTCGGCCCGAACGGCGCCGGCAAGTCCACCACCATGCGCATGATCGTGGGACTGGACAAGCCCAGCGCCGGTTCGGTCACGGTCAACGGCAAGCCCTATGTCAAGCACCACGACCCGCTCCACCAGGTGGGCGCCCTGCTCGACGCCAAGGCGGTGCACACCTCGCGCAGCGCCTACAACCACCTGCTGGCCATGGCCGCCACGCACAACATTGCCACCAGCCGGGTCAATGAGGTCATCGACATGACCGGGCTGGCCGCCGTGGCCAAGAAGAAGGCCGGCGGGTTTTCCCTCGGCATGGGCCAGCGGCTGGGGATTGCCTCGGCCCTGCTGGGCGACCCGCAGACGCTGATCCTCGACGAGCCCGTCAACGGCCTGGACCCGGAAGGCGTGCTGTGGGTGCGCAACCTGGCTAGGCACCTGGCCGGGCAGGGAAAAACCGTGTTCCTGTCCTCACACCTCATGAGTGAGATGTCGCAGACGGCGGACCACCTGATCGTCATTGGCCGGGGCCGGATCATTGCCGACGCCCCCATCGCCGAGATCCTGGCCGGCAGCCAGCAGGCCAAGGTCCGCGTCCGCACCGCGGAGGCCACCCGCCTGGGCGAGCTGCTCAGCGGCACCGGAGTGCAGGTCCAGTCCAACGAAACCGAGACCCTTGAGGTGACCGGCGTCGATTCCCGCCGGATCGCCCAGGTGGCGCTTGAGAACCAGGTGCTGGTCTACGAGCTCACCCCGCTGGCGACCTCGCTGGAAGATGCGTACTTCGACCTGACCAAGGACTCCGTGGAGTACCACTCGCAAGAACTTGATGACGCCGCTCCGGCCGGCGCCCTGGAAGGGACACTGAAGTGATGAGTACGACGACGAGCCCCGCGCCTTCCGCCGCTGCCGGCGGCACGGGACTGACATTTTCGGGCGTGCTGCGCAGCGAATGGATCAAGTTCCGTTCCCTGCGCTCCACGCAGCTGCTGCTGTTGTTCACCTTTGTGGCCGTGGTGGGCGTGGGCACCATCGCCGCCTTCCTGCGCGGGACCATCATCCACCAGCTGATGAAGTTCGGGGCGGAGCGGCCCGGTGCCGTGGGCGGGCACACCCTGACCATGGACCAGGCGATCAGCGCCGCCGGCGCGCAGGGCATCAACATCTACGGCACGCCCATTGCCGGGCTGCAGCTGGGCATCCTGGTGCTGGGTGCCCTGGCCGTGCTGCTGATCTCCTCGGAGTTCGGCACCGGCATGATCCGATCCACGATGACGGCCGTGCCCAAGCGTTTGCCCACGTTCCTGGCGAAGGCCATTGTCCTGGTGGTGGTCTCCTACGTGCTGACCCTCCTGGCCGCCTTTGCCACCTTCCTTATCTCCATCCCGATCCTGCACTCCTACGGCATCAGCATGTCCCTGGGACTGGACGGCGTTGTGTACAGCATCTTCATGGGCGGGGTCTACGTGGCCGGCGTGGCACTCATGGGCCTGTCCCTCGGCACGCTGATCCGCAGCTCGGCCGGCGGCGTCATCGTCCTGGTGGCCCTGTTCTTCCTGCTGGAAATCGCCACGTCGCTGCTGGGGCTGGTCCCCGGCGACTTCTGGAAATACGTGGGCCAGTACGTCCCCAGCGTGGCCGGCGGGCGGATGCTGGAGATTGGGGACAAGGCGGCATTCATCAGCCCCCTCTCCGGCGGGCTGATCTTCCTGGGCTGGATTGTGCTGGTCACAGTTCCCGCCGTCATTTCCCTCAAGACCCGTGACGTCTAAGAGCGTCTTTTGCCCGGCACGCCTGCCGGGCTTCTAGACTCACCCTTATGCGCACACATGAGCAGGCGGGGGTTGCGGAACGAACGGCCGCCGCCCCCGCCGAACTGCCTTCCGCCGCCCGGCGGGCCGACGAGTTCACGGCCAGCCGGCGCGGCGTGGTGCGCAAGTACCTGTACAACCACCCCCGCGTCATGGACGTGGTGGTGGTCCTGGTGTACCTGCTGGCCGGCTCCGGCACGTTCCTGAACGGCCGCACCGCCAACCTCGGCGCCCATCTGGTGGTGCTCGCCGCGTCCTGCGTTGTCCTGATGTTCCGCCGGGACAGGCCCTTGTCTGTCCTGGCCATCCTGGCCGTCTTTGAAATCATCAACATCATCCTGGTGCCTACCTCGGGCAACATCGGGGCCAGCCTGTGGTTTGCCCTGTATGCCGTGGCCGTGGCCTACCGGGGTGTGTTCAGCTTTTCCGTGGCCGCCGCCGCCTCCCTGCCACTGGTCCTGTACACCCTCTTCGTGTACCAGTTTCCCAGGGAATTCCTGAGGGTGGACGGGCCCACCGCCTTCGAGAGCAATGTCATCACGGGAATCGTCATGCTCCTCTCCAACGTCATTGCCACGGGCGTGGGCGTCTCCGTGCGGCGCGGCCGCGAGCACGAGGCCGAACTGAGGCAATGGGCGGTCCGCAACGCCCAGCTGGCCTCCATCGCCGAACGGAACAGGATTGCCCGCGAAATGCACGACGTCGTTGCCCACTCCCTGACCGTGATGGTGGCCCTTTCCGACGGGGCCGCCGTGGTGGTCAGGAGGAATCCGGAGAAGGCGGGCGACGTGCTGGCCCAACTCTCCCAAACGGGGCGCAACGCGCTGGCGGACATGCGCCGCGTGCTCGGCGTACTGCGGGACGACTCCGGCGCGGATTCACGCTCTCCGCAGCCCGACGACACCGACCTGGCAGCCTTGTTCGAGGGGTTCCGCCAGGCTGGGCTTCCGCTGTCCGTCACGCAGGCCGGCCCCCTGCTGCCCAAGGACCCGGCGCTGCAGCTGACGGTGTACCGGATTGTCCAGGAGTCGCTGACCAACGTGCTGCGCTACGGCACCTCGATTTCGCGCGTGCAGGTGCGCATTGACAACGATCCTGCGGCGGGGGTGCTGAAGGTGGTGGTGGCCGACGACGGCCGCGGCTCGCTGGACGCGTCCATGGGAACCGGCCAAGGCATTGTGGGCATGCGGGAGAGGGCCCGGATCTATGCCGGCACGGTCGACGCCGGCCCCGCGCCGCACGGAGGATGGACCGTCGACGCGGTGCTGCACCCCGCGGCGGCGCGGGACTGAACGCGTGCGGGACCTGCCTGCGTGCACCACCACGGACCCAAGGAGAACAAGTTGAACGCCGAACCCATCAGGGTCCTGCTCGTGGACGACCAGCCCCTGCTGCGCATGGGCTTCCGCCTGATCCTGGAAGGCGAGGACGATCTCAGCGTGGTGGGGGAGGCGTCCAACGGGCTTGAGGCGCTGGCCGCCGTCGACCGGCTGGAGCCGGACGTGGTGCTCATGGACGTTCGCATGCCGCTCATGGACGGGATCGAGGCGACGGGGAAGATCTCCGCCTCGGCGTCCCAGGCCCGGATCATCATCCTGACCACCTTCGACCTGGACGAATACGCATTTGCCGGGCTGCAGGCGGGGGCGTCCGCGTTCCTGCTCAAGGACGTGGCACCGGCCGAGCTGGGCAACGCCGTGCGCCTGGTGGCCAGCGGGGACGCCGTGGTGGCGCCCCGCGTCACGCAGCGGCTCCTGGAGAACTTTGTGCGCTCGCAGCCGGCACGCCCGCCGCTGCCGCGGGACCCGCTGCTCGACGAGCTGACGCCGCGGGAGCTGGAAGTCGCGAAGTCCATTGCCCAGGGCCTGTCCAACGCCGAGATCGCACACCGGCTGTTCCTTTCCGAGGCCACCGTGAAGACCCATGTGCGGCGGATCCTGACCAAGCTGCACCTGCGCGACCGCGTCCAGGTGGTGGTCTACGCCTATGAGACCGGCCTGGCCACGCCGAGCAACCCCGACTACTGAACCCCGACGGCGTTCGCGGCGCCCGGACCCGGCTTCGCCAATCGCTGGCGCTGGATGGATCGCGTGGGTGCCCTGCCGGCCCCCCGCCTGCCTTGTCGCCGGGGCCGTCGTGATTGAATCGAAGCATGACTTCCCTTGAGCACACCCACGACCTGCGCGACTTCATTGAGGCGTCCCCGTCAAGCTTCCATGCGGCCCGTGAAGCGGGCCGGCGGCTGGAGGCCGCCGGATTCACCCGCCTGGACGAAAGCGCCGAATGGCCCGCACACGGGCGGCACTTTGTGGTTCGGGACGGTGCCGTCATCGCCTGGATCACGCCGGAGCGTGCCACGGCCACCACGGGTTTCAACATCCTGGGCGCCCACACGGACTCGCCGTCCTTCAAGCTCAAGCCCAGGCCGACCACGGGCCGGTTCGGCTGGCTGCAGGCAGGGGTCGAAGTGTATGGCGGCCCGCTGCTGAACTCCTGGCTTGACCGCGAACTGCAGTTTGCCGGCCGCCTCGTGGACCTCGACGGGACGGAATCGCTCGTGGCCACCGGCCCGCTCCTGCGCTTCCCGCAGCTGGCCATCCACCTGGACCGCGGGGTCAACGACGGGCTGAAGCTGGACAAGCAGCAGCACATGAACCCGGTGTGGGGCCAGGGCCATCCCGGCAGGGAGGACCTGTTGGGGCTGCTCGCGGACCGGGCCGGCGTGGATGCCAGGACCATCGGCGGCTATGACATCGTGGTGGCCGACACCCAGCCGGGACAGGTGTTTGGCGCCAAGGGTGAATTCTTTGCCGCGGGCCGGATGGACAACCTGACCTCGGTGCATGCCGGCCTGACGGCCCTGATCAACGCGGCGGAGGGGTCGGCCGGCGATACCGTCATCCCCGTGCTGGCCGCGTTTGACCATGAAGAGATCGGCTCGGGCTCGCGCTCCGGGGCGTGCGGCCCCATCCTCGAGGACATCCTGACCCGCGTGTCCGACGGCCTGGGCGCCTCGGTGAGCGAGCGGCGTCGGGCCTTCACCAACTCCTTCTGCGTCTCCGCCGACGCCGGGCACGCGGTGCACCCGAACTACTCTGAACGCCACGACCCGGCCAACCTGCCCGTGCTGGGCGGTGGCCCGCTGCTGAAGATCAACGCCAACCAGCGCTACGCCACCGACGCCACGGGCGCCGCCGCCTGGGCCAGGCTGTGCACGGCGACGGGCGCGCCCTACCAGGAGTTCGTCTCCAACAACGACGTCCCCTGCGGCTCCACGATCGGCCCGCTGACGGCCACGCGCCTGGGCATCCGGACCGTGGACGTGGGCACGCCGCTGCTGTCCATGCATTCGGCGCGGGAGCTGTGCGGGGTCGATGACCCCTTCCACCTTGCACGCATCACGGAGACGTTCTTCCGCACCTCGGTCCAGGGCGTGGTGTAGGAGTCACTGCGCGAGGCTGACCACCAGGTTGATGGTGGTGGCCAGGATGCCCGTGCCGAACACAAAGGCGAGCAGGCTGTGCCGCAGCACGGCCGAGCGCATGTGCCGGCTGGTGATGTTCGTGTCCGAGACCTGGTACGTCATCCCGACGCTGAATGCCATGTACGCGATGTCCGTGTACTGCGGCGGCGCATCCTGGTTGAAGCCGATGCCGCCGGGCTCGCCCGCGTAGTAAATCTCCGCGTACCGCAGGGTGAACAGCGTGTGCACCAGGAGCCAGGACATGGCAGTGGATGTCATGGCCAGCAGCGCCAGCAGCAGCTTGCCGCCGCCGGCCACGTCCTTGCCGCCCACCATGACCAGCACGACGGCGGCCAGCGAACCGACCGCTGCCAGCAGGATCAGCAGGTCCGAGGTGTTCCGCCCCGGGTCCTCCTCCTGTGCATGGGCCGCTGTGTGCGCGTTGTCCATGGGCGCGATGGTCAGCCAGACCCAGAGGTTGTAGATCAGTGCCGCAACTGTCCAGCCCACGGCAGGCGCGTACACCCACGCGCCAAAGACGGCGGTGGCGGCCGCCGCGCCAAGCCCGGCAACGACCATGACGGCCAGGCGGCGCCGGCGGTGCCGGGCACGAGTGGTTTCCATCTCGCGATCATGCCATGCCTCAGGGCCCTATTCACTCAGCCCAGCGGGGTGGTGGCGCGGGCGAGGAGTTTTCCCAGCAGGCCGGGGCTGCCCGCGGCGGCACCGAGCCGCGCCTCCTTGACCCAGTCGGGGTCCAGGGCCGCCCAGTTGACGGACCAGCCGGCGCCGCGGGCCAGCTGGTCCAGGAGGACGGCCTGGCAGCGGATGTTGCCGTCCCGGAAGGGGTCCAGCACGGCCAGCGCACCCCAGTGGTGCGCCAGCCGCTCGGTGAATCCGTCGACGTCCAGACCCGCCAGAAAGCCTTCGTGCTCCAGCGCCCCAAACACGCCGTCGGCCGCCGCCTCAATGAACTCCGGACGGCAGTGGACCACGCCGGATCCCCGGGCCGTCCGGTCCGTCTCCCGGAGCTGCCCGGCCCATTCGTACAGTTCCCCAAAGAGGCGCCGGTGGATGGCCTGCAGGTGGGCCAGGCGGAACACCGGCTCCTCGGGGGCCACGGCCAGCCCCGCCAGGCCGAGCTCCACCAGCCCGTTCTCCACCCGGCGGAGCGCAAACTGTTCGACCAGGCTGAACTTGTTCTTCAGGACCTCGGAATTGGGGTAGGTGTATCTGTCCGGCATGGCGGCTACTGCACCTCCGGCAGGGTGGCATCCAGGTAGCGGCGCACGGCGGACTCGGGAGTCGAGGTGCCGCGCAGGATCCGCCGGGCCAGGCGCAGGGACCGCTTGTCCGGGTTGCCGCCGGCGAAGCCCTGGATGCCGGCCGCGAACTCCATGGCGGCGGCCACGTCCTGCTCGTCCAGGGCTTCGTTGCGGCTCATTGCTTGTCCTTTCGGTGGTGGGGGGCGACAGCCGGGGCCAGGTGGTCGTCCCAATGGCGGGCCGGACGTTGGGCAAACCCGTCGTGGTCGCGGTTGAGCGGAAAGCTGAAGGGACCGGGAATTGGGGATGGTGGCAGGTCGGTGAGCCCAATTCGGGTGTGGTTCCGTTCCGCAGGGTCACGACGGTCTTGGCCCCGGATCCGCGGGAACGACCTGCCGAGCCCCGTTTGCAAATTCCAAGGCCGACTGGACCTCGGCGCCGGTCAACCCGCTCTTGTCCTTCAGCCTCGACATGCCACGATTCCTTGGATTGAAGGTGACGGACCAGTTGTGAACGCGCCGCCTGCTCCCTCCATTCTACCGGTCTGAGCTGGCGAGAAGCCGGAGGAAGAGTCGCATGTGGACAACTCTGCGCCGCGGACTTTGGCCAGCCGTAGCAGGCCGCAGCGGCCTCGTCGGGCTGCTTGTGGAGTTTTTTTGAGGTCGGCGTACCCGCCGTCGTCCATCAGGTTGTAGAGCCTGGTGAGGCCAAAGGTTGGCAATGAGAGTGCCCGGCCAGTGCAGGTCCATGAAGCCGGACGAGCCGCTAAAATCCTCACAACCGGCGCCCGCGGTTTGGCGGTTGGAACCATGGGCCTCTGCCCTTTCCGTGCCCGAATGGCTACCCCCATGGAACCGACGTTTATGGAGACCATGCCGCAAGGGTCGGACTAATTAAGTCGGAGCCCTTCCTGGCCCGGGAAATGGTGTGCTCCAAGTTCAGCTGGACGTCCGAGACGTCCTTCATGACCTGTTCGTGGACGGCTTCAGCATCGCAGCGCTGAGGGCTGGCCTGGTTCCCCGCCCGCATTTCCCCGTCCCGAGATTAACGCAGATGCCCGGCGGCCACCCCAACTTGTCCACAGCGTGTGGCGGGGCTGACGGGAAAAGGCGAGTGGCCGGCGTCGTGCGTAATGTAAGATGGATGAGTCTGTGCTGGCACCCGTCCACCCCACCGGTGGGGCCGGGGAACGGCGCAGGCGCCGCAAATGAACCTCCTGTTACGGAAAGACCGTAACCGCTTAGCCCAAAGGAGGTGGGTTCACATATGCGTCCTTACGAACTGATGGTCATCATCGACCCCGAGGTCGACGAGCGTACCGTAGAGTCGTCACTTCAGAAGTTCCTCAATGTCATCACCACCGATGGTGGAACCATCGAAAAGGTAGACATCTGGGGCCGTCGCCGCCTGGCGTACGAAATCAAGAAGAAGTCCGAAGGTATCTACGCCGTGGTGAACTTCACCGCTGCTCCGGCTACCGCCCAGGAACTTGACCGCCAGCTTGGCCTCAACGAGACCATCATGCGCACCAAGATCATCCGTCCGGAAGACCAGAAGGTCGTGGCCGAGTAACCTCGGTCCACCCCAAAAGTTTTTCACCGTAGGAAAACACCCAAGCAGGAAGCAGGAGCAGATGGCAGGCGAAACCACCATTACGGTCATTGGCAACCTCACCAGTGACCCCGAACTGCGGTTTACCCCGAGCGGTTCAGCAGTGGCGAACTTCACCGTTGCGTCCACTCCGCGGACCTTTGACCGCCAAACCAACGAGTGGAAGGACGGCGAAACGCTGTTCCTCCGCGCGTCGATCTGGCGTGAAGCGGCAGAGAACGTGGCCGAGTCCCTCACCAAGGGCACCCGCGTCATTGTCTCCGGCCGGCTGAAGTCGCGGACCTACGACACCAAGGAAGGCGAAAAGCGCACCGTCATGGAGCTTGAGGTCGACGAAATCGGCCCCTCGCTGCGCTACGCCAATGCCAAGGTCAACCGCACCCAGCGCTCCGGCGGTCAGGGTGGCGGCTTTGGCGCAGGCAACGGCGGCAACTTCGGCGGCGGCAACGCCGGCGGGGGACAGGGCGGTTTTGGCGGCAATTCCGGCGGGGGAAACTTCGGCGGCAACGGCGGCCAGCAGCAGCCACAGGCTGCACCGGCATCCGACCCCTGGGCCACGCCCGGCGGATCGACCGGTGGCTGGGGCGCGGGCCCGGATAGCTCCGAGCCCCCCTTCTAGCAACAACTTCTTTACCCAGTGCGGCAACCGCCGCACGCCCACCATCCCGCGGATTAATATCCACGGGCTCCACGAATATTAAGGAGCTCCACGATGGCTAAGGCTGAACTCCGTAAGCCCAAACCAAAGTCCAACCCCCTGAAGGCCGCTGACATCACTGTCATCGACTACAAGGACGTAGCATTGCTGCGCAAGTTCATCTCCGACCGCGGAAAGATCCGTGCGCGCCGCGTCACGGGTGTCACCGTCCAGGAGCAGCGCAAGATCGCCCAGGCAATCAAGAACGCCCGCGAAGTTGCACTGCTGCCCTACTCCGGCGCTGGCCGAGGCTAAGGGAGATAAACAAACATGGCAAAGCTCATTTTGACCCACGAAGTTACCGGTCTCGGCACCTCGGGCGACATCGTTGAGGTGAAGAACGGTTACGCACGTAACTACCTTCTGCCCCGCGGCTACGCCCTGGCATGGTCCAAGGGAGGCGAGAAGCAGCTTGAGTCCATCAAGGCTGCCCGCGCCGCCCATGAGCACGCTTCCGTTGAAGCCGCTCAGGCCCAGGCCGCCGGACTGGCCGCCAAGCCGGTCACGCTGACCGTCAAGGCCGGCGAGTCCGGACGCCTGTTCGGCACCGTCAAGACTGACGATGTCGCAAAGGCTGTTGCTGCTGCCGGTCTCGGCAACGTCGACAAGCGCAAGATCGAACTGCCCACCCACATCAAGTCGGTTGGCAAGTACACGGCAAACGTCCGTCTCTACGAAGACGTCACCGCCGTGATCACGCTGAACGTGGTTGCAGGCTAACACCCCTGCCTCACGCTTCATCAGGAAGGCCGGCTCCCGTTCGCGGGGGGCCGGCCTTTTCCTTACCCCCGGCCCTCTTGCCTTTGCGCCCGACCCTTTTGCGACTGGAGCGAATCGAGCTGCTGCGTGGTCATGTGGACATATGCTGTCCCGACGAGCTCGCGCAGCACGTCCAGGTCCACGTCGGCCAGCTTGTTGACGTAAACACAGCCCGCGCCGCGCTTGAACTTTCCCAGCGTGTCCAGGAGACGGTCGACGCCGGGCGGGTACGTCAGGCCGTAAATCACCAACTGGGCTTTTCTGGGGGAAAATCCGGCGGCGGGCGCGTCGCCCTCCCTGCCGGAGGAGTACCGGTAGTGGTAGCTGCCGAAGCCGATGATGGTGGGCCCCCACATCACCGGGGGCTGCCCGGTGGCCTCCCGCATCATGGCCAGCAGGACGCGGGCGTCCGCGCGGCGCACGGCGCTGGTGTCCACGGTGTCGATGAAGTCCTCGACGCTGCCCGCGGTCGGATGCGTCTTGTTGGCGTCCCCGGCCCTCCGCGGCGGGGTGCCCTTTGTGGCAGCCATGTGATGCCTCCCGGTGTTGGTCCATGGGCGCTAAGCCCCAGCCTAGTGCGGTCGCGGAAGGACATGGTTACTGACGAGTACATACGCTGCAGTGCATAAGTGCAGGTCAGCCTTGCCGGGGCTGCCCGCATGATGCACAAGCTGGGCATATGTCTGTGGATATCTAGCGTTGGATCCGCCAATTTCGCAGCTGTCAACATGCAAGTTGTGGATGAGACTCGCCTGCCAAATACTTTTCATCCACAGCCGGTGGGCAGTGTTTGCGCAGGTCAGAAGCGGGTTGGTGATGAAAGTCATCGCTTATCCACACGGTTGTCCCCATCCTGTGCACAAGACAGGGCAGTTAATGCACAAGTTATCCACAGGGGTGGTGGACAACGGGGTTGGTGGTTGTCCACAGAGCGTCTACCGTTGCAGGGGATCCCCTCCGCGAACGGCGATAATGTCGTTGTGGGCTGGTAGGACGGGAGGAAGCACTCTTGGCGAATCCAGCCGGGTTCGCAGGATGCCAGGCCAGCAGGTAAGAAAGTGGGCACAAGCCATGTCAGCTCCAGCAATGGACACCGTCGGAACGTCCAGGGAGCCGGACTTTGCCCGGACGCCCCCGCAGGACCTCGTGGCGGAACAAAGCGTCCTGGGCGGCATGATGCTCTCCAAGGACGCCATTGCGGACGTCGTGGAGGTGCTGCGCGGCAACGACTTCTACCGCCCCTCCCACGAGAGCATCTACGAGGCCATCCTTGACCTCTACGGCCGCGGCGAGCCCGCCGACGCCGTCACCGTTGCCGATGAGCTGACCAAGCGCCAGGAAATCGCCAAGGTGGGCGGCGCCGCGTACCTGCACCAGCTCATCCAGTCCGTCCCCACGGCCGCCAACGCCGGCTTCTATGCCGAGATCGTGGCCGAGCGCGCCGTGCTCCGCCGGCTCGTCACGGCCGGGACCAAGATCGTCCAGATGGGCTACGCCCAGGACGGCGAGGTGGAGGACGTGGTGAACGCCGCCCAGGCGGAGATCTTCGCCGTGGCCGAGCGCCGCACCACGGAGGACTACGTGATCCTCAAGGACGTCATGGAGTCCACCGTCGATGAGATCGAGGCGTCCGGCCACAAGGGCGAGGGCATGACCGGCGTGCCCACCGGATTCTACGAATTCGACGAGCTGACCAACGGCCTGCATCCTGGCCAGATGATCGTCATCGCGGCGAGGCCGGCCGTGGGCAAGGCCCTCGCGCTGGACACCGCCCTGCCCACGCCTGCGGGCTGGACCACCATGGGCGAGGTCAAGGTCGGGGACACCGTCCTGGCCGCCGACGGCACGCCCACGCTGGTGGTGGCGGCTACTGAAGTCATGCTGGGCCGTCCCTGCTTTGAGGTGACGTTCGACGACGGCAGTGTCCTGGTTGCCGATGCCGAGCACCAGTGGCTCACCGACACGCGCTCCTCGCGGAAATCCGCGCAGGCGGCCAGCCAACCGCGGATCACGCCGCAGGTGCGCACAACGGCGGATATTGCCGAAACCCTGCGCTGTGAAACAGCGGACAACCGCCTGAACCACTCGATCAGGAACGCCGCCGCCCTGGAACTGCCCGCGGCAGAGTTGCCAATCGGCCCGTACACGCTCGGGGCGTGGCTGGGCGATGGCGCATCAGCGGCCGCCCGCGTGACAAACACGGACGACGAGGTGTTCATGCGCATCTCCGCCGAGGGCTACGAACTCAGGGCCGTCTCGGGCATGGTCTACAGCCTCCACCTGCCGGCGGAATCGTTTGTGTTTGAAGGCATCTGTGTTGTTTGTGGAACGTCGTTCACCAACAAACTACGACAGGTCCGCACCTGCTCCCAGAATTGCGGCCGCAAGGCACGGTACACGACCTCGCCGGTGCCGTCACCGACTTGCATTGATTGCGGAGTCCCCTGCAGCGGTGGACTCCGCTGTGAGCCCTGCCGGCTCGACCATGGGTCACTTCAGGCGCTGCTGCGATCAAACGGGCTGCTGGGCAACAAGCACATTCCCGGCACCTATCTCCGGGCGGGCATCGCCCAACGGCGGGACCTCCTGGCGGGCCTGCTGGACACCGACGGGACTGTGACCAGCAGCGGGTGCGTTCAATTCGCCGTGACGAGCCGGCATCTGGCCGAAGACACGCGCGAACTCGTGCACAGCCTGGGCTACCGCACCGGGTGGTCGGAAAAGCGGGTGAACGGACACACTGAACAGTCGTCGACCTGCTACACGATCACCTTCGCCACCGACGACGTCGTCTTTGGCCTGACCCGCAAGCAGCTGCTGCACAAGGAACGCGGCGCGCGTGCCACGCCAAAGCGCACCCAGCGTTTCATCACGTCGGTTCGCCCGGTTGAATCCGTCCCCGTGAAGTGCATCCAGATCGCCCATGGCAGCCACCTGTACCTGGCCGGCCGCTCCTTCATTCCCACCCACAACTCGACGTTCGCACTTGACTGGGCGCGTTCTGCGGCCATCACGCACAACATGGCCACCGTCGTGTTCTCCCTGGAAATGGGCCGGAACGAGCTGGCCATGCGCCTGCTCTCGGCCGAGGCGACCATCAGCCTGCAGGACCTCCGCAAGGGAACGGTCAAGGACGACCAGTGGTCCAAGATCGCCACCACCATGGGAAAGATGAATGACGCCCCCTTGTTCATTGACGATTCCCCGAACATGTCGCTGATGGAGATCCGCGCCAAGTGCCGCCGCCTGAAGCAGCAGCACGACCTCAAGCTCGTCATCCTTGACTACCTCCAGCTCATGTCCTCCGGCAAGCGCGTGGAATCACGCCAGCAGGAAGTCTCCGAGTTCTCGCGTGCCCTGAAGCTGCTGGCCAAAGAGCTGCAGGTGCCCGTGGTGGCGCTCTCGCAGCTGAACCGTGGGTCCGAGCAGCGCACGGACAAGAAGCCGATGGTTTCCGACCTTCGTGAAAGTGGTTCGATCGAGCAGGACGCGGACATGGTCATCCTGCTCCACCGCGAGGACATCTACGACAAGGAGTCGGCGCGCGCCGGCGAGGCCGACGTCATCGTGGCCAAGCACCGCAACGGCCCCACCAAGACGATCGTGGTGGGGTTCCAGGGCCACTACTCACGGTTCGCCAACATGGCCAGCGACAGCGGCGGGGGCGGCTACTAGCCCAGGCGGAACCCCGGCGCCCCTGAACCGCGCCTCGATCCGCTGCCCGGCGAAGCAGCCGCCCACGATCAGGGCGGCACCCAGCGCACCGGTCCGGCCCAGGGCCTCCCCGGCGAACAGCACCCCCGCCAGCACCGCCCAGACGGGTTCGGTCCCCATCAGCAGGCTTGCCCGGGCGGCCGAGGTGCGCCGCACCGCCCACAACTGGACCAGGAAGGCGAAAACGCTGCACGCCAGGCCCAGGAACAGCACGCCCAGCCAGCCGGACGGGCCAAAGGCAACGGCGGCTGCACCCATGCCGGCCGGGTCCACGGCCAGCCCCGCCGCAGCACAGACCACCGACTGGATGAGCGTCACGGTGACGGAACTGTAGGGCCGGCCGCGCGTCAGGGTGCCCAGCAGCGTCACGTGGCAGGCCCGGACGGCCGCCGCGGCCAGCATGAGGAGGTCGCCCGGGTTGGGTGCGCGGAACCCGCCGCCCGAAACCAGCAGCGCCACGCCCACCACGCCGACCACCGCCGCCACAAAGAATCCCGGCGGCAGCCACCGCCTGGCGGCGGCGGAGTCGACCAGCGGCGTGAACACCACCGTCAAGCTGATGATCAGGCCCGCATTGGCGGCGCGCGTCTGTGACACGCCCCAGGTCTCCAGAAACAGGACCGCGGCCTGGGTGAGCCCCAGCAGCACGCCGGTCCACAACTCCGCACGCCCCGGAACCCGGCGGACCCGCCACAGCCACACGGCGCCCAGCGCCAGTGTCGCCACCACAAAGCGCCAGCCCAGCACGGCGGGCACGGAGGCCACCACCGTCAGCTCCTTCGCCACCAGGTAGCTGCCACCCCACACCACCGCCACGCCCAGCAGCGCCACATCAATGCCGCGTCCTCCGCCCGGGCGGCCCCTCAAAGTCTTCACGGCTTCCATCCTGACGGCCGAGATCCATTAGCACCAGATGCCAAATCCGACAGCAATGCATTAGTTTGGACTTATGGAACTTGGCCAGTTGAGGGCCCTGCGCGAAGTCCAGGCGAGGGGAAGCATAGCCGCGGCCGCGCAGGCGCTGCGCGTCACGCCGTCGTCCGTTTCACAACAGCTTTCGGCGCTGGCGCGCAGGGCGGGGACGGCATTGACCTACAGGCACGGCCGGCGCACGGCCCTGACCCCGGCGGGCCTCGCCCTCGCCCGGGCCGCCGCCGAGGTGGAGGTGGCCATGGCCCGTGCCGAAACCGCCGTCCAGCGGTTTACCGACGACGCCGGCGCCCCCGTGTCCGTGGCGGCCTTCCACAGCGCCGGGCTGGCCCTGTTCCGCCGCCTGGAGCAGGCCGTGGCGGAAGGCGGCGGGCCGCGGCTGGCGTTCTCGGACGAGGACGTGGCCCAGCAGGGCTTTGCCGCGCTCACGGCCGACTACGACGTCGTGGTCGCCCACAGGCTGGCCGGCAGCCCCGCGTGGCCGGAGACGGTGCGGGCCACCGCGCTGGCGTTCGAGCCGCTGGACGTGGCCGTCGGCGCCGGGCACCGGCTGGCCCGGCGCAAGAGCCTGGTCCCGGCCGACCTGCGCGGCGAGCAGTGGATCTCGGTGCACCGCGGCTTCCCGCTGGAGGGGGCCATCGAGCTGATCGGCACGCTGGCGGGGGAGGATGCGGCGATAGCGCACAGGATCAACGAGTTCTTCGTCGCCGCGTCCGTCGTGGAGCGCGGCGCCTGCGTCTCGCTCATGCCTCGCTACACCGTGAGCCGGAGCTGCTTTCCACAGCTTGTGCTTGTCCCGCTGCGGGCCCCGGCCCTCGGGCGGCACATCGACATCCTGGCCCGGCCGGAGGCGATGGAGCGGGCCGGCGTCCAGCACGTCATCCGCGCCCTGCACGGAGCCATGGCGGCCCTGGTGAACCGCCCGGGCGGCGGCAGGCCGCCCGCGACGATACGCTAGGGCCATGCCGAAATCCGTGCCGCAAGAGGCCCCGTCCGCACCCGCGCCCGGCCCGTCAACCTCACGGCAAATCCTGCACCTGGCCGTCCCGGCCTTCGGCGCGCTCATCGCCGAACCGCTCTTCCTGCTGGCAGATTCAGCCATTGTGGGCCACCTGGGCGTCGCCGAACTGGCGGGCGTGGGCCTGGCCGCCACGGTCCTGCAGACGGTGGTGGGCCTCATGGTGTTCCTGGCGTACTCCGCCACCCCCGCCGTGGCCCGCCTCCTCGGTGCCGGCCGCCGTGCCGACGCCCTGGCCGTGGGCCGGGACGGGCTGTGGCTGGCCCTTGTGCTGGGGCTCGCCCTCGCCGCGGCCGGCTGGCTGGCGGCGGGCCCTGTCCTGCGGTGGATGGGCGCCGGCGGCCCGGTGCTGGGCAACGCGCACGAGTATCTCGTGGTGAGCATGGCGGGCGTCCCGGCCATGCTGCTGGTCCTGGCGGCCATGGGCGTGCTGCGCGGCCTGCAGGACACGCGGACGCCGCTGCTGGTGGCCGGCGTGGGATTCGCCGTCAACATCGCCCTGAACCTTGCCCTGGTCTACGGCCTCCGGATGTCCGTGGCCGGCGCCGCGCTCGGCACGGTGCTGACGCAGTGGGGGATGGCAGCCGTCTACCTGGTGATCGTCGTCCGGGCCGCCCGGGCCGAAAGCGTTGCCGTGCGCCCCGACTGGGCCGGCGTCCGCACCGTCTCGCGCGTGGGCGGCTGGCTCACGGTCCGGACGCTGTCGCTGCGCATGGCCATCCTCGCCACCGTGGTCGTGGCGACCTCGCAGGGGCCGGCCAACCTGGCCGCGCACCAGCTGGCCATGACCCTGTTCACCCTCCTCGCCTTCGCCCTCGACGCCCTCGCCATCGCCGCCCAGGCGCTCATCGGCAAGGAGCTCGGCGCCGGGAATGTCACGGTGGTGCGCACACTCACCCGCACCATGACCTGGTGGGGCGTGGGCTTCGGCGTGGTCACGGGACTGGCGCTGTGGGCCGCGGCCCCGGCCGTGGGCTGGCTGTTCACCAACGACGCCGGTGTCCACCGGGCGCTCGCCGCCGCCCTCGTCGTGATGGCCCTGGGCCAGCCCCTGGCGGGCTACGTCTTTGTCCTGGACGGCGTGCTGATCGGCGCCGGAGACGCCCGCTACCTGGCGCTGGCGGGGCTGGCCAACCTGGCCGTGTACCTCCCCCTGCTCTGGTGGGTCCGGGCCGCCTCGCTGGGAGACGCCCCGCCCGCCCTGGTGTGGCTGTGGGCCGCGTTCAGCCTCGGCTACATGGCGGCCCGCGGGGCCACCCTGGGCCTGCGCGCCCGGACTTGCCGCTGGATGCGGGTGGGCGTGCCGGCCACCGGTAGAATTGGCGGGTGAGTGAAACAGCCGTGCCGCAAGGCGCAAACCCATCCCTGCCCAGCGCCCACGGGAACCGGATCTGGCAGCCGGTGCTTTTCCGGTCCATGGCCACCCTGCTCTTCGGCATCATCACCGTCTTCTTCGGCTCGCCGGACACCCTGGGCCTGTGCCTGAACTTCGGCTGGTACTTCCTGGTCCTGGCGGCGTCGCACTACTGGGTTGTCCGGCGGCTGGTCCTGCCGCGGGGCGACACCAGGCGCCTGGCCCTCCTCGGCGGGGCGGCGCTCCTGGCCGTGGCCGGCGTCGTCATTTTCATTGCCATCAGCGCGGCACTGGCGGCGTGGCTCGGCGCCGTGGCGCTTGCGCTCATGGGCGCCGCCGAGCTGTTTGCGGCCCGCGCCTCGGACCGCTCGCAGCTGCGCAGCGACTGGCTGATCTCCGGTGTCCTGGGCCTGGGCACCGGCGTGCTCCTGCCATTTTTCAGTGGCGCGGGCCCGCATGCCCTCCTCGGCGTCGCCGGCGGCGGGGCGCTCATGAGCGGCGCCCTGTGGCTCCTGTCCTCGCTCACCCTCCGCCATGACGCCCGGCAGCCAAAAGGAACGTAAACTGGGGGCAAGTGTTCTACTTTGCGTAGAACGCACCGAGGTGAGCCGGTGCCACAACCAATACCTAAGGATCCATCGTGGGCAATAAAGAGCCGCAGAGCTCGAAGTCGGGCAATTCCATCAGGTTCCCCCTGAGCTTCTCCTTCGCCATGGGTGCCGTGGCCGGCGTTGTTGTGCTGGTCTCCTCCGCCGGCGGCACCAAGCACGGGCTGCGCTGGGACCTTGGCGGCATCGCCTTCGGCATCGCGTTCATCGCCACGCTGCTCGTCTCCTCCCTGCTGGTCATGAGCCACAAGGAAAACCCGGACTACCTCAGCGAGGGATCCGGAGTGAACCGCCGGTCCTCGGACCGCCTGCCCGGTGCCAGGCAGGCCGCCGCGGACGCTGCCGGGACGTCTGCGGAGACCGCGGAGAAGAAGGACGACGGCGGCACCCCCACCGCCTGACGGTCACCCCCGCAGGGCGGCCAGGCTGGCCGTTATGCGGTCAAAGACGGCCGCGTCCACGGCCACCCCGTGGCGCTTGAGGGCAAGCACGGCCGCGCCGGCCAGGCCGTCGCGGACCAGCACGGGCGCCGGGCAGGGGCCCCCGGCCCGCTCCCGGACCTCTTCCATGACGGCCGCCGCAATGGATCCGCCCTTGGTCAGGACGCTGCCGCCAAAAACCAGCGGCCCGTCAAGTCCCCCCTCCAGGACTGCCAGCAGGGTCCGGGCCAGCTCGGCAGCCGCACGCCCGGCAATGTCCCGGGCAACGGGGTCCGCTCCGGCCCCGAAGACCAGGGGCGCAAAGCGCGAGAGCTCGATCGGTGCCAGCGCGTAGCTCTTGGTGATCAGCTGCTGCAGGGCGCCCGGGCGGCCGAACCGGCGCCGCGGCGTGTCCGCGCTGATGTCCAGCTGGGCCAGCACCCGTTCCGTCAGTGCGGTGTGCGGCCCGCGCCCGTCCAGGGCGGCCGCCACGGCACGCACCACCTCCCGGCCCAGCCAAAATCCGGCCCCGCTGTCGCCCAGGAGCCATCCCGTCCCGTCGGCCACATCCGCGAGGCGGCTGCCTTCCACGCGGGCGGCCACGGCGCCCGTCCCGGCAATCAGCGCATGGCCATCGTCATGATAACTTCCGGAATAAAAGGTCGCCAATAAATCAGATTCAATCACGACTCCGTGACTCAGACCCAAGGGTTCCAGTCGCCTGAGGAGCGGCTCCGGCGGCATTTCAAGTGATGCCCCGGCCAGCGCGACGGTGGCCGAATGGACCGTCCCACCCGTGCCCCCAAGGGCCTCGGCGGAGGCGCCCAGCAGGGCGTCCGCCGAGCCCTCAAATCCCCGGGAAACGGGGTTTCCGCCGCCGGCGGAACCATAGCCGAGGCATTGCCCTGAGGATGCCACCAGAACTGCCCTGGTGGAAGTCCCGCCGGCGTCGATTGCGAGGTAATTGTGCATCGTTACCATTCCGTGCCCTAGCTGTGACTTGACTTACACTGACCATGATAATAGTTTTCAATCTACGCAGGTCAAAAAGAAACGGATTTTCAGATGGCGACGTTCACCCCTTCTCCCGCAGCGGCAAATGCCGCCGGCGTGGTGAACCGCATTCAGGCCAAGCTGCCGGACATGCCGGCGGCGATGGCCAAGATTGGCGCGTTTCTTTTGGAGCACCCGCACGCCCCGCTGGAGCTTTCCATCATGGAGCTGGCCGGGCAGACCAAGACATCCCCGGCCACGGTGACCCGCTTCTGCCGCCTGCTGGGATATGCGGGCTATGTTCCCTTTCGGGTGAGCATCGCCTCGGATGTGGGCCGCAGCGACGCCAGGGAATCCTGGAAGTCGGACATCGGGCGGGCGTTCGGCCCCGATGACTCGGCAGGTGACGTGCTGAGCACTCTGGTCAACGCCCACACCCGGTCCCTGGAGGAAACGGCTGCCGTCATGGACCTGGCGCTGATGAACAAGATCGCCCGCCGCATCGCCATGAGCTCGCATGTGGACATCTACGGCATTGGCGGCAGCGCCGTCATGGCCAAGGAACTGCAGTCCCGCCTCTACCGCATCGGCATCAATGCCCACCACTGGTCCGAGGTCCACGCCGGACTCACCAGCGCCGCCATCCAGGATTCAAATTCCGTGGCCATTGGCATTTCCAACACCGGCCGCACCGAGGAAACCATCCAAATGCTGCGCGAGGCCGGCGAGGCCGGCGCGCTGACCGTCGCCTTGAGCAACAACCCCGGTTCGCCCCTCGCGGAGAGCGCCGACGAGGCCATCATCACCTCGGTCCACGAACAATTCCTCCAGCCGGACGACCTCTCCGCCAAACACGTGCAGCTGCTGGTCCTGGACATGATCTACCTGCTGGTGGCCCAGATGAACTTCACCCAGACTGCCGCCAAGCTGGCCGCCTCCGCCGCTGCCGTCTCGCCGCACCGGCGCCCCACCCGGGCGGCACGCCTGGAGTTGGGAGTCCGCCGCCAGCGCACAGGTGAAAGGAGCCGCAAGCATGTCTGAGGCCATTGCAGCATTCAGTCGTGAAGTCAGCTCCCGCCTGGAAGACATCACCGTGTGGGCGGCCGCCGGCGGCCTGACCGCCGCGGCGAACGCCCTGGCCGACGCCGTCGCCGCCGGCGGCGTCATCCAGGCCTTCGGCACGGGGCATTCCGAGGCCTTCGCCATGGAAATCGCCGGACGCGCCGGCGGATTGATACCCACCAGCAAGATTGCCCTTCGCGACCTGGTGCTGCACGGCAGCCGCCACGTCGCCGTGCTGGACTCCCTGGAAGGCTCCATTCTGGAACGCGAGGACGGGGTGGCCGAGGAACTTTTTGGGCTCCAGCCCGTGGACCCGCGGGACATTTTCATCATCGCCTCGAACTCCGGCGTCAACGCCTCCGTGGTGGGGCTGGCGCTGCTGGCCAAGGAACGCGGGCACACCGTCATCGCGGTGACCAGCCTGGCGCACACGGCCGCCGTGGAGAGCAAACACCCGTGTGGGATGCGTCTCAGTGAAATTGCGGATATTGTTATGGATAACAGGGCGCCTTTTGGCGATACAACCCTTGAGATTTCCGGCGGAGGAGGGGTGGGGGCAGTGTCATCGATAACAGGGGCGTACATCGCGCAGTTGTTGACCATCGAGACTGTCCAATTCCTGGTCCGTGCGGGGAAAGAACCGCCCATCTACGTTTCGGCAAACACGCCGGGCGGCGACGAACACAACAATGCGCTGGTGGCCAGTTATGCCGGCCGCCTCAGGCGCGAGGCATGACACATGGAAGCAGGACCCGTACCCCAAGTACACGGCAGCATCTTTAGCGCTCGTACCATCAATGGAAGGCAGTACAAAGAATGAGTATTTTGAACAAGCCGGTGCAGCGTCGTGGATTCCTCCGCGGCGCCCTCGCCACCGCCGTCGTTGTTCCGTTGGGCGGGGCCCTTGCATCCTGCGCAGGCGGCGGCGGCACCACCCAGACCTCGGCGGCCGCCGGCGGGGCGGTCTCCGCAACGAATCCGTTCGGCGTTGCCAAGACGGGCACCCTTGACGCGGTCATCTTCAAGGGCGGCTACGGCATTGACTATGTCGACTTTGCCGGTGCCATCCTGAAGAAGGAATTCCCCGGCATCGACGTGAAGATCAGCCCCTCCACCGACATAGCCCAGGAGATGCAGCCCCGATTCGTCGGCGGCACCCCGCCGGACCTGATCGACAACTCCGGTGCCAAGTCCATCGGCTTCAGCACCATCCTGGACCAGCTCGAGGACCTCAAGTCCATCACCGAGGCGAACAACCTCGAGGGCACCAAGATCGCCGACACCCTGTACGACGGCGTCCTGGCCCCCGGGACCTTTGGCGGGAAGGTGGCGGCCATCAACTACGTGCTGACCGTGTACGCCCTGTGGTACTCCAAATCCCTCTTTGACGCCAATGGCTGGAAGGTCCCCACCACCTGGGACGAAGCCATGGCGCTCGGCGCCGCGGCCAAGGCCAAGGGCAAGTACCTGTTCCTCTGGGGCAAGGAAGCGGCCACGTACTACCAGACCATGGCCATCGAATCGGCCATCAAGGAAGGTGGCGACGAGGTCCGCCTGGCCCTGGAGAACCTCAAGCCGAACTGCTGGTCGCTTCCGGCGGTCCAGAGCGTCTTCAGCGCCCTGGAAAAGATCATCAAGGCCGGCTACATGAAGCCCGGCGGCTCCGGAACCCAGTTCACGGCCGCCCAGGCCCAGTGGTCCAACAACCAGGACGCCCTGCTCTATCCCTCGGGGTCCTGGATCGAGAATGAGATGAAGGACCAGACCAAGGCCGACTTCAAGATGACCGGCACCCCGGTACCGGTCGTCTCCTCGAGCCCGAAGATCCCGCAGACGGGCATTCGTTCCGCCGCGGGTGAGCCGTTCGTCGTTCCTTCCAAGGGCAAGAACGTTCCCGCCGGCAAGGAGCTGCTGCGCGTCATGCTCTCCAAGGAATCGGCCGTCAATTTCGCGAAGACCAAGCTGGCCCCGACCGTCGTCAAGGGCACCGTGCCCGCGGACGGCTTCGGCTCGACGGCGCTGGTCTCGCAGACCACCATGTTGGACAACGCGAAGAAGAACATCTTCACGTGGAACTTCGTGGACCTCTACGGCATGAACCCCGACCAGCTGGTGCCGTGGAACTCCTTCCTGGACGGCAAGCTCGACGCCGCCGGCCTGACCAAGGCGCTGCAGGACATCACCGACAAGGTAGCCAACGACAGCTCGGTCACAAAGATTGAAGTGAAGTGACTCAAATGGCAACTCGCGTGCTGCCGGGCGGCGGCGTCCCCGCCGCTGCCCGGCGACGCCGGAAAAAACTGACATTCGACAAGGTCAGCTTCATGGCGGTCTTTTTGGGGCTGCCGCTGGTGATCTATCTGGTCTTCGTCATTTCGCCCTTTGCCCAGGCCGTTTACTACTCGATGACCAGCTGGGGCGGCTACAACAACAACATGCCGTTTATCGGCGTGGCCAACTACGTCAAGCTCTTTCAAGACGACATCTTCATGATCTCCGTGCGCAACAGCGTGATCCTCGCCGTCTTCCTGCCCGTCATCACCGTCATCCTGTCGCTGGTGCTGGCCACGCTTGTCACGATCGGCGGCAGCAGCCGCGGGCAGATCAAGGGGTTGCGCGGAGCCGGCTTCTACCGGATCATCTCCTTCTTCCCCTATGTGATCCCCGCCGTCGTCATTGGCCTGATCTGGGGCCAGATCTACGATCCCAGCTCCGGCCTGCTCAATGGCGTCCTGACGGGGATGGGGTTCGACGGGCTGAAGTCCTACCCGTGGCTGGGCGATTCGCGCACGGCCATGATCGCCTCCATGGTGGTCATCGTCTGGGGTTTTGTGGGCTTCTACATGATCCTCTTCATCGCCGCCATCAAGGGCATCCCGGCGGAAACCTATGAAGCCGCCCGCATAGACGGCGCGGGCCGCTTCCGCACCGCCATCAGCATCACCATCCCGTTGATCCGCGACAACATCCAGACCGCCTACATCTACATGGGCATCCTGGCCCTGGATGCCTTTGTCTACATGTCCGTCCTCAACTCCACGGGCGGACCGGGAAACTCCACGCTCGTGATTTCCCAAAAGCTGTTTAGCACGGCGTTCGCGAAGGGCCAGTTTGGCCTCGCCTGCGCCATGGGCGTGGTCCTGGCAGCGCTCACCTTGATCTTCGCCGGGCTGGTGTTCATGGTGAACCGGCTGACCGGCGGAAGCCGGGAGGTGAACGAATAATGTCGCTCAAGCTTTCCAAGAAACCGTCCGACACCCTCGGGCACGTCAACCGCAAGGCCCAGGAGACGGCCGGCGACAAGGTGGTGGCGGGGATCTCGCACACCATGCTGGCGCTGTGGTCCCTCATGGTCCTGATCCCCCTGGCCTGGACCCTGCTGTCCTCGTTCAAGACGACCAGTGAAATCTTTGCCTCGCCGTTTTCGCTGCCGAAGCACTGGAGCTTCGCCAACTACGTCAGCGCGTGGAACACCGCCGGCATCGGCAACTATTTCCTGAACACGGTGATCGTCGTTGGCTGCGCGCTGGTGATTGTCATGGTCCTGGGCGCCATGTGCGCCTACGTCCTGGCCAGGTACGCCTTTCCGGGCTCGCGCGCCGTCTACTACCTGATGCTGGCGGGCCTGACCTTCCCGATCTTCCTGGCCATCGTCCCGTTGTTCTTCATCCTGAAGAACATTGGCCTGCTCAACACGCTGCCCGGGCTGATCATCGTCTATGTCGCGTTTGCGCTGCCGTTCACCGTCTTCTTCCTGTTTGCCTTCTTCAAGGCCCTGCCAAGTGAAATCGCCGAGGCCGCTCAGATCGACGGGGCCGGGGAGTGGCGCACCTTCTTCCAGGTCATGCTGCCCATGGCCAAGCCGGGCATGGCCTCGGTGGCCATCTTCAACTTCCTGGGCCTGTGGAACCAGTACCTGATCCCGGTGGCCATCAACACCGACCCCGACGAGAAGGTGCTTTCGCAGGGCATCGCGGCCTTCGCCGGCCAGCAGGGGTACGCGGTGGACTTTGGCTCGCTGTTTGCGGCCGCCGTGATCGTGGTGGTGCCGGTGCTCGTCGCCTACATTCTCTTCCAGCGCCAGCTGCAGGGCTCCGTGTCCGCAGGCACCATGAAGTAGCTCCCAACCTCAACTTTCCAATTTCCGACGGCGGTACGCGGCCACGTGGGCGCGGTTCCCGCAGTTGCCGGTGTCGCAGTAGCGGCGGGAGCGGTTCCTGGACAGGTCGATCAACACGGCCCGGCAGTCGCCGGCCGCGCACACCTTCAGCCGCTGCAGTTCCCCGCCGCGGATGACGTCCACCAGTGCCATGGCGGCCTCGACCCCGATCCGCTGGGCGAGCGGGGCCGCCGGGGCCGTGGCGTGCAGGTGCCAGTCCCACTGGTCGTGCCGGACCAGCTGGGGAAGGGCGCGGGCCCGGGCGAGCAGGGCGTTGACCATCGACACCGCCGTGTCCTCATCCGCCGTCCAGATGCTCCGAAGCTCGGTGCGCATCCGCTGCACGGCCGCCAGCTCGGCCGCGGAGTGTTCCCGTGAGCCGGTGATCTGTTCCGCCGCCACGAAGCCATCCAGCTGTGCCACCGTGGCCAGCGTGTCCATGCCGGACTCCGTGCCGTCCGGCAGGACGCCAATGGGCGCCGTGTTGATCAAGTTCACGGCGGACACCAGCGCCACCTCCGTGTCATTAGTAAAGGCCACATTGACTCCTGACAATTGACGGGCGTAGTGTCATGAGTCTAACGCCTTTTACTCATGACATACGGACACGCCCATGACCTCGCCCAAGAACGCCGCCCTGCCCACCGCGCCCCCCAAGACATTTTCCCCCGCGCTGCTCTTCGCCTTCGCCTCCGCGGCGACCTTTGCGCTGTCCGGACCCTTCGCCAAATCCCTGTTTGAGGCCGGCTGGTCCCCGGGCGCCGCCGTGGCGGCGCGCATCGGGGGTGCCGCCGCCGTGCTTGCGGTGCCGACGGCCATCAGCCTGGTGCGGCAGTGGGCGGCCGTCAGGGGATCGCTGCTGCGCATTGCGCTCTACGGGATCGTGCCCATAGCGCTGTGCCAGCTGTTCTACTTCAACGCGGTGTCACACCTCTCCGTGGGCGTGGCGCTGCTGCTGGAGTACCTCTCGCCTGTGCTGCTGGTGGGCTGGGCGTGGCTGACCACCCGGACCAGCCCGCGCCTGCTGACCATCCTCGGGGCGGTCTGTGCCATGGCCGGGCTGGTCCTGGTGCTGGACCTGGCGGGCAGCACCAAGGTCAGCGTGACGGGCATCCTCTGGGGCCTTGCCGCGGCGGTGTGTTCGGCCGTCTTCTTCATCATGTCCGCCCGCAGCAATGACAACGTCCCGCCCATCCTCATGGCCGGCGGCGGCACGGCCGTCGGCGCGGCCCTGATCTTCGCCCTGGGCCTGGCCGGCCTGATGCCGCTGACGTTTACTGCGTCGGACGTGGTTTTCGCCGGCCGGCTGGTTCCGTGGCTGGTGCCCGTGCTGGGGCTGGTGCTCATCTCCACGGTCTTTGCCTACGTGGCCGGCATCATTGCCACGCGCGGCCTGGGCTCGAAGGTGGCGTCCTTTGTGGCGCTGTTCGAGGTGCTGTTTGCCGTGATCTGGGCATGGATTCTGCTGGGGGAGATGCCGCGACTGGTCCAGCTGCTGGGCGGGCTGTCCATCATGGCCGGCGTGGTCATGGTCCGGCTCGACGAGCTGCGCGGCTCCCGCCGGCGCGGCCCGTCCTATGTCGTGGACCTGGAGGCCGCGCCGGCCGTGCACGTGGACGCGCAGCGGCAGGGTTGAAGCGCCGCGGCAAGGCTCGCGGCGGCGGCTACCGGCCGAAGCGGCGCAGGCGCAGCGAGTTCGCCACCACCAGCACGGAGCTGGCGGCCATGGCGCCGCCGGCGATCATCGGGTTGAGCAGCCCCAGGGCCGCCACGGGGATGCCGACAGCGTTGTAGAAGAACGCCCAGAACAGGTTGGCCTTGATGGTTCCCAGCGTCTTCCGCGACAGCGCGATGGCGGTGGACACCTGGCCCAGGTCGCTGCCCATCACCGTCAGGTCCGCCGCCTCGATGGCGACGTCCGTGCCCGAGCCCATGGCGATGCCGAGGTCGGCCTGCGCCAGGGCAGCGGCGTCGTTGACGCCGTCGCCGGCCATGGCCACCGTGGCGCCGGCCGCCTGCAGCTTCCTGACCGCCTCCACCTTCCCCTCGGGCAGGACGTCGGCATGCACGTCGCCGGGTGCAATGCCGACGGCGGCCGCCACCCTGGCTGCCACGGCCGCGTTGTCGCCCGTCACCAGGATGGGGTGCAGACCCAGTTCCCGCAGCTGCGCAATGGCGTCCTTCGACCCGGCCTTGACGGTGTCCCGGAGGGCGATCAGGCCTGCGGCTTCGCCGTCGACGGCCACCCAGATGGCAGTGCTGCCGCGCTGCTGTTGCTCCAGCAGGGCTGCCCGGTCCGCAGCCGAAAGTTCGACGCCGTTTTCCTCCAGCCAGCCCGTGCGGCCGGCCAGCACGGTGCGGCCCTCGACGGCGGCGCGCACGCCGCCGCCCGGCGCTGAGGTGAACTCCGTGAGTTCCGGCAGGAGGCCTGCCCCGCCGGTCTGTTGACGGGCGTGGGCCGTGATGGCATGGGCGATGGGGTGTTCGCTGTGGGACTCCACGGTGCCGGCCAGGCGCAGGAGTTCGGCGGCGGGCACCCGGGTGAGGGGCACGACGTCGACCACGGACAGCCTGCCCTCGGTGACGGTTCCCGTCTTGTCCAGCAGGATGGTGTCGACGGTGCGGGTGTCCTCCAGGACCTGCGGGCCCCTGATCAGGATGCCGAGCTGGGCGGCGCGGCCGGTTCCTGAAAGCAGGCCGACGGGCGTGGCCAGGCCCAGGGCGCAGGGGCAGGCGATGATCAGCACGGCAACGGCGGCCGTGAACGCGGCCTGGAGCTCGCCAGCCCCGATCACCGGACCGCTGAGCAACAGCCACAGGGCAAAGGTGAGGACGGCGACGGCGAGCACGACCGGCACGAACACGGCGCTGATCCTGTCCGCCAGCCGGGCGATGGGGGCCTTGCCGGCCTGAGCCGCGCTGACGAGCCGGCCCATCTGGGCGAGCGTAGTCTCGGCGCCGACCCGGGTGGCCCGCACCAGCAGCCGGCCGGAGGTGTTGATGGTGGCGCCGGTGACGGCGTCATCAACGCCCACATCGACGGGCAGTGACTCGCCCGTGATGAGCGAGGTGTCGACGGCGGAGGCGCCGTCGGTGACCACGCCGTCCGTGGCGATCTTCTCGCCGGGGCGGACCACGAAGATTTCGCCAACGGCGAGTTCCGCGGCGGGGATCTTGAGCTCCACGCCGTCGCGCAGCACCGTGGCTTCCCTGGCGCCGAGGGTGAGCAGGGCCCTGAGGGCGTCGCCTGCCTTGGCCTTGGCGCGCGCCTCCAGGTAGCGGCCCAGCAGCAGGAACGAAACCACCACGGCCGAGACTTCAAAGTAGAGCGGGGCGTGTTCGCCGTTCATGGGCGTGCCGTGGGCCGTCATCATCGGGTCCAGGGCCAGTTCCACCGCGGAGAACAGGAAGGCCGCCGTGACCCCAATGGAAACCAGCGTGTCCATGGTGGAGGCGAAATGCCGGGCGTTGATGGCCGCCGCCCGGTGGAACGGCCAGGCGGACCACGTGACGACGGGCAGCGTGAGGATGCCGGCCACCCACCCCCAGTGCGGGAACTGCAGTGCCGGAACCATGGAAACGAGCAGGACCGGCAGGGCCAGGATGGCGGCGAGGACCAGGCGCGGGCGCAGCGTGGCGGCGTTGCCGCCGTGGGCCAGGTGGTCCTGGCCGGAAGGGGCGGGTCCTCCGCCGTGCTGCGCGGCACCCGGGCGGGGCGCCGGCGCAAGGTGGGGTCCGGCGTCGTGCTGGGGAAAGGCGGGGCTCTTCAGGGTGGCGGTGTAGCCCGTGGCTTTGACGGTGTCGAGGATTTGCTGGTCGGTAATGCCGGCGGGGACCGTGACCGCAGCCGTCTCCAGCGGGAGGTTCACGGATGCGCTGACGCCTTCGAGTTTGCCAAGCCTGCGCTCCACGCGGCTGACGCACGAGGCACAGGTCATGCCTTGGATGTCGATCTCGACCAGGCGGGGCCCGGGCGCGGCGGTCTGGGACAAGATGGCTGGGTCGCTCATGGCGCTCCTCCGTGGTGGCTAGGCGTTGTTGGCGACGACGAGGTAGCCGGCTTCCGCGACGGCCTCGCCGATTTCCGCGGGGTCCAGGGTCAGGGTGGAGGTGATGGTGACCTCGGAAATCCCGCCCGCGTTCAGGTCCACGGCGACCACTTCCACGCCCTTGAGCCCGGAAATTTCCTCGGTGACGGAATTGATGCAGTGCTCGCAGCTCATGCCGGCGACGTTGACGGTGGTGGTGTGGCTCATGGTGCTAGCTCCTCAGGAGTCGGGAAATGGCGGCGGTGGCCTCGGATACCTTCCCGGAGACGATCTCCGGGTTGCCGGTGGCCTGGGAATCGTTGGCCGCGTTGACCACGCAGTGCGCTATGTGGTCCTCGAGCAGGCCGATGCTCACGGCGTGCAGGGCCTTGTTGACGGCGGCCATCTGCGTGAGGATGTCAATGCAGTACTTGTCTTCCTCGACCATCCTGGCGATGCCGCGGACCTGGCCCTCGGCCCGCTTGAGGCGGCGGAGGTAGGCCTGTTTTTGCTCGTGGTAGCCGTAGGGGTGGCTGGCTTCTGCTGGAGTGCTCATGGCTTTACGCTATACCCCCAAGGGGTATGTGGCAAGTACCCCCTGGGGGTATTCTTCCGGGTCGGGCGCGCCCGCGGGCAAATTACCGGCCGGAAACTCTTGCCGCTCGGGCCCGGGGTGGCAAGACTTGACCCCATGGCTAACAACGGAGATACGTCAAAAAGCACCTACCTGCTGGCTGTGGGCACCAAAAAGGGCATGTGGCTGGGCACCAGTGCCGACCGGGCCGCCTACACCTTCACCGGCCCGCACTTCCTGATGAACGAGATCCCCAGCATCGGCATCGACACGCGCAACGGCAGCACCCGCATCCTGGTGGGCGTGCGCAGCGAACACTGGGGCCCCACCGTGGCGCACTCGGACGACCTCGGGCAAACGTGGGTGGAGCCGGACAACGGCGCCATCACCTTCCCGCCGGACACCGGGGCCGCCCTGGAGCGCGTGTGGCAGATCCAGCCCGACACCGGGGACCGGCCCGGGGTGGTGTGGGCCGGCTGCGAGCCCATTTCCGTCTGGAAGTCCACCGACGGCGGCGAGCACTTCGAGCTGAACCGCGGCCTGTGGGACCACCCCCACCGGTCCGAATGGGGTGCCGGCTTTGGCGGCGCGGCGGCCCACACGGTCCTGCCCAGCCCCGCGGACCCCAACACGATCCATATCGCCATGAGCACCGGCGGCGTCTACCGCAGCACCGACGGCGGGGCGTCCTGGCAGCCCAGGAACAAGGGCATCGGTGCCGGGTTCATGCCGGACGCCGAGCCGGAATTCGGCCAGTGCGTGCACAAGGTGGCCCGGGACGCGGGAAATCCCGGGGTCCTGTACGCGCAAAACCACGGCGGCGTCTACCGCACCGATGACAACGGCGACACCTGGACATCCATCGCCGAGGGCCTGCCGGCCGACTTCGGCTTCACCATGCTGGCGCACCCCCGGCGTGCCGGGACGGCCTGGGTGGTCCCCATTACGGCCGACAGTGCGCGGATCCCGCCGGAGGGCCAGCTGGCCGTCCACCGCACGGACGACGCCGGCGCCACCTGGGCGCGCCTGGCCGACGGCCTGCTGGAACCCGACTTCAACGTGGTGCTGCGCGACGCCGCCTCGGTGGACACGGCGGAACCCGTGGGCGTCTTCTTCGGCACCCGCGGCGGCACCGTGTACGCCAGCGGCGACGAGGGCAGCAGCTTTGCGCCGGTCCTCACGGGGCTGCCGGACGTCTTGTGCGTCCGGGCCGCCGTCGTCGGGCTGTGACGAGGGTCCATGCCTGAAGTCAACGTGCTGATACCCAGCCTGCTCCGGCCGGTCACGGGCGGGCGGGAGGAGCTGCGGCTGGACGTGGAGGCGGCGGGCGCCACGCTGGCCGACCTGCTGGACGCCATCGGCGCGCAATACCCGGTGTTCAACCGGCGGGTGCGTGATGAAACGGGGAGCCTGCGCCGCTTTGTGAACATCTATCTCGACGGCGACGACGTCCGGCGGCTCGACGGGCTGAAAACCCGCGTCGCCGCCGGATCGGAAGTCATGGTCATGCAGTCGGTGGCCGGCGGCTGAGCCGACGCCGGCCCCCGCGGGCGCCGGGCCGACGCCGGCCCCGCTACACGGCGTCGAGGTCCGTCTCGAGCAGCGCGACCAGTTTGTCCAGGGCGGCGTCCGCGCCGTCGCCTTCCGCGCGCAGCACCACGGTGCTGCCGTGCTCGGCACCCAGCGTCATGAGGGACAGGATGCTGCTGGCGTCCATCGCGTCCTCTGCCGGGGCGCCATCCATGGCGATCGTGACTTCAACGCCGGCGTTGCCGGCGGCCTCGGCAAAGAGGGCGGCGGGGCGGGCGTGCAGGCCGGAGCTGCTGGCAACGGTTGCCTTGCGTTCGGACATGGTTCCTCCTGGGGGAGCTGGTGGTGAAAACGTGGGTGGTTCGGTGGGTGTTGGGGACGGGCCCGGCCTACAGACCGAGCTCCTCGAGGATGGGCAGTTTCCCGCGCGCCCGCTCCCGTGCTTCCCCGGGGCTGGTTGCGCGTAGGGCAAGTGTAGCGATTTCCCGGGCCTCTTTCAGGGTCACCGTGGCCAGGACCGCCGCCACGGCCGCGAGCGAGCGCGCCGACATGGACAGCGTGCTCACCCCCAGTCCCACGAGGACGACGGCGAGGGCCGGGTCCGCGGCCGCCTCGCCGCACACGCCCACCGGCTTCCCGTTTCCCTCGGCCGCGGACCCGGCCACGGTCAGGCGGACCAGCTGGAGGACCGCGGGCTGCCATGGGTTGTTCAGGGCGGCCAGCGGCCCCAGCTGGCGGTCCGCCGCCATGGTGTACTGCGTGAGGTCGTTGGTGCCCAGGCTGGCGAATTCAACCTCGCGCAGGATCGACTCCGCGGTCACGGCCGCGGACGGGACCTCGACCATGACGCCCGGCGTCTTCAGCCCGGCGGCCGCGCAGAGGGACGCGAAATGGGCCGCTTCCGCGGCGGTGGAAATCATGGGGGCCATGACCCAGACGTCGGCCGTGGAGCCGGTGGCCGCCTCCGCAATGGCGGCGAGCTGGCGCTCCAGCACGCCGGGGGACGCGGCGTCCGTGCGGTAGCCGCGCACGCCCAGGGCCGGGTTGGGCTCCGTGGCATCGGTGAGGAAGGGCAGGGGCTTGTCCGCGCCGGCGTCGAGCGTCCGGACCACCACCTTCCTGCCCGGGAACGCGTCAAAGACGCCGCGGTAGGCCTCCACCTGTTCGGCGTTCGACGGCTCGGTTTCCCGTTCCAGGAAGCAGAATTCGGTGCGCAGCAGCCCCACGCCCTCGGCGCCGGCGGCAGCGGCCTTGACGGCATCCTTGGCGCCGCCCACATTGGCGAGGAGCGGGACCAGGTGCCCGTCCGCCGTCGTGCCCCGGCCTGTGAAGACGGCCAGCGTGGACGCGTTGGCGGCCCAGGCGGTGGCCGCCGCGCGCTCGCCTTCGCCGGGTTCGGTGGAGATGGTGCCGGCGGCGCCGTCCACGTAAACCTCGGTGCCGTCCGGCAGCCTGTCGACGCCGGCGGCCGCCACCACGGCGGGCAGGCCCAGGGAGCGGGCAATGATGGCGGTGTGGGACTGGGGGCCGCCGCCGGCCGTCACCAGAGCGACCACCACCGAGGGGTCCAGGGTGGCGGTGTCCGCGGGCGCCAGGTCCTCGGCCACGAGGATGAAGGGGGTGGCGGAGGCGGGGATGCCGGGGGCCGGGACGCCGCGAAGGGCGGCGACGATGCGGGCCCGGACGTCCAGGACGTCCGTGGCGCGCTCGGCCATGTAGCCGCCCAGGCTCACCAGCATGGCGGCGACGGCCTCGGCGGCCTCCCAGACGGCGCGCTCCGCGGACGTTCCCGTGTTAATGAGCTTGACGGCGGCCTTGATGAGCATGGGGTCCGTGGCCATGAGCGCAGTGGCCTCCAGGACAGCCTTCGCATCGCCGGCAGCCTCGGCGGCGCGGCGGCGGAGCTCCTCCTGGACGGTCCTGGCGGCAGCCTTCAGGGCCTCGGCCGCGTCCTCGGCGGTGGTCCCCGGGGCCAGTTTTTCACCGGCAGGCGGGTCCGCGAGCGGCCGGGGCATCTGCCGGACGGGCGCAACGATTCGTCCCGGGCTGACGCCCACTCCTGGGAAATTCTGCATTGAAAGTCCTCACGTTCCTTGGTTGCTGGCGGCGGTGCCCGGCTGTCGCGGGGACCCAAAATCACTTTTGTGATTTACTTCATATAGCGTTGCTATAGGTGATAGGGTAGCAGCCATGAACTTCGACGGCCAGCTTCCACCTAAAGCCAGGCTGCTCAAAGCCGCCGCTGAATTGCTGGCCAACTCGGCCGGCAAGCCTGTCTCAACCCGGCAAATCACCGAGTTGGCGGGCGTGACGGCTCCCACCCTGTACCACCACTTTGGCGACAAGGAGGGGCTGTTCAATGCGGTCATCGACGTCGGATTTGAAGAGTACGTGGCCGGTGAGCACAACTTCGCGCCCACCGGCAAGCCCCTGGCGGACGTTCGCCAAATTTGGGACAACCACCTGAAGTTCGGCCTGGACAACCCCCAGCTGTATTCGGTGATGTTTGGCAACATCCGCCCGGAAAGCCGTCCGGCGCGGGTCGCCGAGGCGGAAGGCTTCATGGAGGAAATGCTGGAGAAGGCCGCAGCCGCGGGCCAGCTTTGCGTTGCGCCCCAGGAAGCCGCCCGCAGCATCCTGGCCGCCAACGTCGGCGTCACCTTGATGCTCATTGCCGAACCCGCCGCCGAGCGCAATTTCGACCTGTCGGACATGACCCGCGAGGCAGTCATCTCGGCCGTTTCCTCCGAGGCGGAACTGAGCGGTGCGGGGGCGCCGGTGGGGGCGTCGTCGGTGGTGGTGGCGGCCATCGCCCTCAACGCCGCACTTGAATCATCACACCCGGAGCAGCTCTCAACCACGGAACTGAAGATGTTCCTGGAGTGGCTGGACCGCATCGCCAAAACTTCATAAGACCAACACTTGCTCGTTCTGCGCAGACGCAGGACCTACGGTTAGGAATTGACATGGCAACACCATCAGTGGCCGCCACAAAGGGCGGCGCGCGGGTTGGGGTGCAGAAATTCGGCACTTTCCTCTCGGGCATGATCATGCCCAACATTGGGGCTTTCATCGCCTGGGGCCTCATCACAGCCCTTTTCATCCCCGCGGGGTTCTTCCCCAACGCGGCCCTGGGTGCCATGGTCGGTCCCATGATCACCTACCTGCTGCCACTCTTGATCGGCTACACCGGCGGCAAGATGATCCACGGTGTCCGTGGCGGCGTGGTTGGTGCCGTGGCGACCATGGGCGTCATTGTGGGCACCGACATCCCCATGTTCATTGGCGCCATGGCCCTGGGCCCGCTGACGGCCTTGATCATGAAGAGGCTGGACAAGGTGTGGGAGGGGCGCGTCAAGCCCGGCTTTGAAATGCTCATTGACAACTTCTCGGCGGGTATCCTCTCGGGCATCATGGCCGTGGTCGGACTGGTGGTGGTGGGCCCGGTGGTGCTGGCCTTTAGCAACGCCGCAAGTTTCGGTGTTGAGTTCCTGGTCAATCACGGCCTGCTGCCGCTGACCAGCATCTTCATTGAACCCGCCAAGGTCCTGTTCCTGAACAACGCCGTCAACCACGGCATCCTCACGCCCCTCGGCACCGAACAGGCCCTGCAGCAGGGCAAGTCCATCCTCTTCCTGCTCGAGGCCAACCCCGGCCCCGGACTGGGCCTGCTGCTGGCCTACGCCATCTTCGGGAAGGGGCTGGCGAAGGCCTCCGCCCCGGGCGCGGCAGTGATCCAGTTTCTGGGCGGCATCCACGAGATCTACTTCCCGTTTGTCCTGATGAAGCCGATCATGATCCTGGCAACCATCGGTGGCGGCATGACGGGCATCTTCATGCTGGTCATCACGAGGTCAGGCCTGGTGGCCCCTGCGGCCCCGGGCAGCATCTTTGCGGTCTTCGCCATGACGTCAAGGGACAGCTACGTCGGCGTCGCCCTCTCCGTGGTGCTCGCCGCCACCGTTTCCTTCCTGATCGCCTCCTTCATCCTGAAGGTCAGCCCGCTCAAGGACGTGGACAGGGACAGCCTGGGCGAAGCCACCGCGCGGATGGAGGAGCTCAAGGGCAGGAAGAGCTCGGTGGCCTCGGCACTGGCCGGTGCCGCGGCCAGGGGCCCCATCTCCACCGTTGTCTTTGCGTGCGACGCCGGCATGGGCTCAAGCGCGATGGGCGCCTCGGTGCTGCGCAACATGATCAAGAAGGCCGGCTTCCCCCAGGTCAAGGTCACCAACGCGGCCATCGCCAACCTGACGGACTCCTACGACGTGGTGGTCACCCACCAGGACCTCGCGGACCGGGCGGCGCCCTACACCGCCAGCGCCGCGCACTTCGCCGTGGACAACTTCATGAACAGCCCCCGCTATGCGGACATTGTCGAGCTCGTGAAGGCCAGCAACTCCCCGGACGCCGCGCAGGCCTTCGCGGGCCCCGAGGAAGCGGGGGATGAGGTGGGCGGCAACGTCCTGGCCCGCGAAAGCGTCATCCTGGACGGCTCCGCCACCACCCGCGACGCGGCCATCGACGAGGCCGGCACGCTGCTGCTGGCCCGCGGGGCAGTCAATGCGGCCTACGTGGCGTCCATGCACGAGCGCGAGGAGACGGTCTCGACCTACATGGGCAACTTCCTGGCCATCCCGCACGGCACCAACGAGGCGAAGGGAAACATTGCCAGCTCGGCCGTGTCCATCATCCGCTACCCGGAGGGCATCGACTGGAACGGCAAGCCCGTGAAGTTCGTGGTGGGCGTGGCTGGTCTGAACAACGAGCACCTGGCCATCCTGTCCTCCATTGCCCGCGTATTCACGGACAAGGAGCTGGTGGCCCGGATGGAACGGGCCACCAGCGTCGACGAGGTCCTGGACATCTTCGGAAGGGTCAACGCGTAGTGAAAACAGTTCATTTTGGGGCCGGCAACATTGGCCGCGGATTTGTGGGGCTGCTGCTCCACAACGCCGGCTACGAGGTGGTCTTTGCCGACGTCGCCGGGGCCCTCATCGACGAGCTCGCGGCGGCGGACAGCTACCAGGTGCGCGCGGTGGGTGAGAACGCGGCCGTGCACACGGTGGACAACTTCCGGGCGCTGAACTCGGCCGCGGAGCCCGACGCAGTGGTTGCCGAAATTGCGACGGCGGACATGGTCACCACCGCGGTGGGGCCGGGCATCCTGAAGTTCGTGGCTCCGCTGATCGCCCGCGGCATCGCTGCCCGCTCGCCCGGGTTGGCACCGCTGCAGGTCATGGCCTGCGAGAACGCCATCAACGCCACGGACATCCTGGAGGCGGCCATTCGCGGCGGCTCCGGGCCGGACGCCTTGGACGCCGCCACTGTTGATGCGCGTGCCGTGTTTGCCAACACGGCAGTGGACAGGATTGTGCCCGACCAGGCGCCCGGCCAGGGACTGGATGTGACGGTGGAGGCGTTCTTTGAATGGGTCGTTGACAGGACTCCGTTCCGCGGGGCGGCGCCGGCCATTCCGGGCGTCACCTTTGTTGACGACCTTGCCCCGTACATTGAACGCAAGCTGTTCACGGTGAACACCGGGCACGCGTCCACGGCCTACTTTGGCTACGCCGCCGGGATCGCAAAGATTTCCGACGCCATGGCGGACCCGGACGTCCAGGCCAAGGTCCGGGCCGTGCTGGCGGAAACGAAGGCCCTGCTGGTGGCCAAGCATGACTTCAGCGAGGCTGAGCAGGAGGCCTACGTCCAGAAAATCCTGGTGCGCTTCTCCAATGAACACCTGCCGGACACCGTGGTGCGCGTGGGCCGTGCACCGCTGCGCAAGCTCAGCCGCCACGAGCGCTTTATCGGCCCGGCCGCCGAGCTCGCGGAAAACGGCGTCCTGCCCGCCGCCCTGCTGGAGGCCGTCGGAGCCGCCCTGCGCTTCTACGACGCCGGCGACGCCGAGGCCGTGGAACTGGCCTCCATCCTTGCCGAGAACACGGCGGACGCCGCAGCGGAACGGATCACCGGTCTCGCGCCCGGCCATCCGCTGTTTCCTTCCGTTCGCGAGCTGATCGCCGCGGCACAGGACTCGGCGGCAGCCAGCTAGCGGCGCACCCGCGGCGTGGCCCCTCTTTCGTAGCCCGGCGTCATGGCGCGGGGGCTATATTGGCGGTAGTCGAACAGCAGGACCACCCTATTGGACGAGAATTGCAGGAGACGTGCCCATGGCCAAGGAACTTGCCACCCAGCTCATCGAACAACTGCAGGCCGCGGGGGTGCGGCGGATTTACGGAATTGTGGGCGACAGCCTGAACCCCCTGGTCGACGCCGTGCGGAAAACCGGAGGGTCGGCCAAGGGCGGGATCGACTGGATCCATGTCCGGCACGAGGAGGCCGCGGCGTTCGCCGCAGGGGCCGAGGCCCAGCTGACCGGCCGGCTCGCCGTGTGCGCGGGCTCATGCGGGCCCGGCAACCTGCACCTGATGAACGGCCTCTACGACGCCAACCGCACCGGCGCCCCGGTGCTGGCCATCGCCTCGCACATCCCCAGCAAGCAGATTGGCAGCGGCTTCTTCCAGGAGACCCACCCGGACCGGATCTTTGACGAGTGCTCCGTGTATTCGGAGCTGGTCAGCACCTCGGACCAGGCGCCGCGCGTGCTCCACAACGCCATCCAGCATGCGGTGGGCCTGCGCGGCGTGGCCGTGGTGACCCTGCCAGGGGACATCGCCAGCCTGCCGGCCACCGCGCCGTCGCCCCTGCAGCGCCCGCTGCGCCCGGCCAGCCTGGTGCCGGCCGCCGAGAGCGTGCAGGAGCTGGCTGACGCCATCAACGGCGCCGCCAAGGTGGCCATCTTTGCGGGGGCCGGCGTGCAGGGCGCCCATGACGAGGTCCTGGCGCTGGCCGGAAAGGCCAAGGCGCCCGTCGGCCACAGCCTGCGCGGCAAGGACTTCATCCAATACGACAACCCGTACGACATCGGCATGACGGGGCTGCTCGGCTACGGTGCCGCGGCTGAGGGGATCGAGGACGCGGACCTGCTGATCCTCCTCGGCACCGACTTCCCCTATGACCAGTTCCTGCCCGCAACCAGGACGGCGCAGGTGGACCGGGCGCCGGAACACCTGGGCCGGCGCACCGACGTCGACCTCGCCATTCACGGCGACGTCCTGCCCACCCTGCAGGCGCTGCTGCCGCTCGTGAAGGAAAAGAAGGGCTCCAAATTCCTGGACGCGATCCTGAAGAAGCATGACAGGCTCATGAACAAGGCGGTGGGCGCCTACACGCGCAAGGCCGACAAACTGGTGCCCATCCACCCGGAATACGCGGCCTCCCTTTTGGACCAGATTGCCGCCGAGGACGCAATCTTCACCGCCGACACGGGCATGTGCAATGTGTGGACGGCCCGGTACATCAACCCGCTTGGCACCCGCCGGCTGATCGGCTCCTACCTGCACGGCTCCATGGCCAACGCGCTGCCCCAGGCCATCGGGGCGCAATCCGCCTTTCCGCACCGGCAGGTCATTTCCGTTTCCGGCGACGGCGGCCTGTCCATGCTCCTGGGTGAACTCGTCACGGCGGCCGCGCACAAGCTGCCCCTCAACGTGGTGGTCTTCAACAACTCGACGCTCGGAATGGTCAAGCTGGAGATGCTGGTGGACGGCCTGCAGGACTTTGGTGTGGACGTCCCGGACGCCAACTACGCCGCGGTTGCCGCCGCGCTGGGTTTCCATGCCGTCCGCGTCACCGACCCGGCGGACATTGCCGGCGCCTACCGCGCCGCGTTCGCCCACAACGGCCCGTCCCTGGTGGAACTGATCACCGATCCGCAGGCCCTGTCCATCCCGCCCAAGCTCAAGGGCGGGCAGGTGATCGGCTTTGCCACGGCCATGTCCAAGGTCGTGCTGAACAAGGGGGCCGGCGAGGCCGTCAGCATGGCCCGCAGCAACCTGCGCAACATCCCCCGCGGCTGACAGGCAACATCCCCCGCGGCTGGCGCGCGGACGGCGCGGCAGCAGCGGGGGATGGGGACGCGGGCGGGGGATCAGGCGATGGCGTCGTCGTGCACCACGGCCCGGGCCGGGATGGGTTCCAGCTTCCCCATGAGGAGGATGTAGGAGAGCAGCCCGCCCACGAGCGCCACGCCGCCGATGATGAAGGCGAAGGCGAAGCTGCCGGTGATGTCCACCACCATGCCGGTCACGATCGGGGCGGCCACGCCGGCCAGCAGGTTGACGCAGTTGACGATGGCGGCCAGTGAGCCGGCGCTGCCCTCCGGGGCGATGAGGGCCGGGAGGGAATTGCTGGTGACGTAGACCAGCGCGATCCCGGCGCTGCCGGCGGCAATCCAGATGATGGCCGACGTCGCACTGTGGCTGAAGGCGGCGCCGACCGTCAGGAGGGCCACGACCATGCCGACGATGATGACGCCCTTGCGGACCTTGTCGGCGTTGGCGCCGCGGCCAATCACCCGGTCCACCCACCAGCCGCCGATGGTCAGTTCCGAGATGAACATGGCCAGGGCGGGCACGGCCGCGTAGATGCCGCTCTTGAGGATGCTCTGGTCCATGCTCTGCTGCATGTAGCCCGGCAGCCATGTCAACAGCATCCAGAGCACGTACCCCGCCCCGGCGAGGCCGAGTGACAAGCCCCAGACCTTGCGCTGGCGCAGGAGGTAGCCGACGGTGGCCAGGTCGCTCTTGGGGCGGACGGACTCGGAGGAGGCGCCGCCGTCGACGATGTACTTGTACTCTTCCTCGGACAGCGCCTTCTTGTGCAGCTTGGCCGCGGGGCCGCTGTACTTCCAGACGAAGGCGGCCAGGAACACCAGGGACAGGCCGGCCTGGACCCAGAACGCCTCGCGCCAGCCCCACGTGGCCACGGTGAAGGCAATCAGGGGCAGCCCGAGGACATTGGCCAGGCGGGTGCCGCTGTCAAAGATGGCGGTGCACAGGCCGCGCTCGTGGCGCGGGAACCACAGGCCGGTGGCCTTCATGGCGCCGGGGAAGGCGGGTGCCTCTGCGACGCCGAGCAGGACGCGGGCCAGGACGATGATCCAGGCGCCCGAGGCAACCGCTGTCAGCACCGAGGCGATGAACCACAGGACGGCGCTGGCGCCCCAGATCTTCTTGACGCCGAAGCGGTCAAGGAGCATCCCCGAAGGAATCTGCATGATCGCGTAGGACCACAGGAAGGCGGAGGACAGGATGCCGAATTCGGTCGCGGTGAGACCGAATTCGTGCGAAAGCGGGGTTTGGGTGACCGAGATGGAGAGCCGGTCGATGTAGTTGATCAAAATGCCAAAGCCCATGAGCAGGGCAATGTTCCAGCGTGCCCTGCCGCGTGGCTTCACCGGCTTGGCAATGGACAATCGCTCGGGGGACAATGGCTCGGGGCTGGGCGCGTGGTGGTCAGTGGGTTGCGCGGGAGGAACCGTTTTTGCTGATTTGGACATGAAAATCTCCGGGAGTGGGATGTAGAGGCGTTGGCCTGCCTGGTGGGAGCTCTTCTAGGGGGTGGCGCGAACGGCTGAATAGTTGCAGGCGGATCGCGCCATGGGGATCAGCGATGCCAAAAGGATCGCCATGAGGACGGATTCCATGCTCCAGGAAAGTGGCGGGACGACGGTGAATGGCCACACGTGGCCGATCACTATCAACGCCACTGCGGCGAACAGAACCTGACCGGGGATGCGGCGTCGTTGCCGTCCCTGCCGTGGATGCGCCGAACTCGCCTTCAGCGCATCGTGCTCGTAGTAATTCATCGTTTGGTACAACCAATCAAGGGAACTGAGTGTTGTGTGCCTCACATTTTGAGGATGAAACGACTCTAAACCCATGCATTAGATTTCACAAGAGGAGATCTAAATTTCACATCATGAAATTTTGGTCCCGTGTCCCCGGGCCGCCATGCCG
>NZ_JAAMFM010000021.1 GCF_013376105.1 Arthrobacter wenxiniae | reverse complement strand
CCTGCGACCTGGGATAACCAACTACATCCAATCCCCACGCAAGGACCACATCACCCTGCGCAATGACGCCTTCAAAAAAGCCGTCGACCACGCCGAAGCCTTCATCCACGGCCCCGGCAGCCCCTAAATTCCCGTCTGGAAGGCACCAGTTGCCCGCACGGGAGTTCGCGGGCAATGCCGGGTCCAGCGTCTTCATGTGGCCTCCTTGGGCCGGGGGCACGTGGGAGTCGCCGGCATTTTCCCGGCGATACCCGCCGCTGCCGATGATCCCATTGCGCGCCCCCGGGCGACACCGCGGCACCCCGCCCGGGAATCAGCAGCGCCCCCTCGACGTTGCCCAAGGCAAGCGACCCGCAGCAGAAAGCACCCCCATGACGTCAGCACTCTTTGCACCGATCACCCTCCGCGGCCTCACTGTCCGGAACCGCCTCTGGGTCACGCCCATGTGCCAGTATTCCGCCGAGCAGCAGGACGGGATGACCACCGACTGGCACCTGGTCCACCTGGGGTCCTTCGCCCGCGGCGGTGCCGGCGCGGTTTTCACCGAGGCCACCGCCGTCCTGCCCGAGGGACGCATTTCGCCGCAGGATTTGGGCCTGTGGAACGATGCCCAGCGTGACGGCTTCGCCCGGATCGTCAGTTTCATCCACTCCCAGGGCGCCGCCGCCGGCATCCAGCTGGCCCACGCGGGCCGCAAGGCATCCACGTACCGGACCTGGGACGAGCGCCGCGGGACCGTTCCCACGGACGACGGCGGCTGGCCCACCGTGGGCCCCAGCACCATCGCGTTCCCCGGCTATGAGGCACCCGCGGCCCTCACGCCGGAGGGGATCCGCGAGGTCAGTGACGCATTCGCCAAGGCCGCGGTCCGCGCCATTGAGGCCGGGTTCGACCTCCTTGAAATCCATGCCGCCCACGGCTACCTCCTCCACCAATTCCTCTCCCCGCTCAGCAACGCACGCACCGACAGCTACGGCGGGAACTTGGCCAACCGGGCCCGGCTCCTCTTGGAAACCATTGACGCCATCCGGGCCGCGGCGGGCGACGACGTCCCGGTGTCCGTGCGCTTCTCAGCCACCGACTGGGTGGACGGCGGCTGGACCCTCGAGGACACCCAGACCGTTGCGCGCTGGGCCGCCGAGCACGGGGCGGACCTCGCCGACGTCTCCACCGGCGGCAACGTCGCCGCTGCCAACATCCCCGTGGGCCCCGGCTACCAGGTCCCGTTCGCCACCGCCGTCCGCACGGCCGCAGGGGTGCCGACCATCGCCGTCGGGCTGATCGAGGAGCCCCGCCAGGCCGAGCAGATCGTCGCCACCGGGCTGGCCGACGTCGTCATGCTGGGGCGCGCGCTCCTCCGCGACCCCAACTTTCCGCTGCGCGCCGCTGCCGCCCTGGGGGTGCCGGTTGACTATGCGCCGAAGCAGTACCACCGCGCACCGATGGGGCGCACGACGCCGTAACGGGCCTCCGTTGGCCCCGGGTCTGCGTGCGCGGCCGGCACCCTGTGTCCACCGCATGCCACATACGGGCTCACGCCGCGTGAACCCGATGTGGCCAAACTCTTGGTACAGGGACGCACGGCAGTTGCCGTGGGGCGGGGCCTTTCGGGGAGTCGACGAACAATCGGAAAGCATTTGGAGTGCATCCAGGTGAGGCAGGAGCGCGCGATCGGCTTGCCGCGGCCGTTCTCATGCGTGGCTGGTTTTAGCGCGGCCCGCGTCAGAGCGTGATGCTGCCGCAGACCGGGTCCTCGGCAACATCCATGCGGGGCGCGAAGGTGCGCATTTCGGAAGCGTATTGGCTGCCGTCGGGGCAGGCGCCGATCGCCCCGACCATGGCGTCGGGGATGGCGGAAAGATCCGGTTCCAGGGCGAGGACTTCCTCCGCCGCGGCGAGCTGGACAGCGGCCCAGCCGGGGCGTTGTCCACCCACTGGTGTGCCTTCACGGCGCCGCGGCCGATGCCGAACGCGGCGGCGATTTCGCCGACAAGGGATTCCTCCAGTGGGCCGGTGCGCAGTGTTGGCGGAGCGGCGAAGGATGGCGCGCCGCCGTCGTCGGCCAGCACCACTGCCACCGGGTTGCCCTGGCGGGGCGTGGCGGGGAAGACGTCGACTTGCGTGAACTGTCACGCGGTCAAGGCGTGGGTTCCTTCCAGGGCGGGCCTTGCTAGCTCCCGGCAGCTCCAATGCTGCGGAGGGTGGCCAGGGCCGCGCGGAGGCGCGCGTCGGCGTCGTCGGCGATTTCACTGACAACGGGGTTGCCGGTGAGCTGGACCATGGTCTGCGGATCGATGGCCTCGATGGTGGTCTCCCGGGCGTTATCGGCCCGTCGGACCACCACGTTGCAGGGCAGGAGGGTTCCCAGGGCCGGCTCAGCGGCCAGGGCGCGGCTCGCCAGGGCCGGATTGCAGGCACCCAGGATTACGTAGTCGCCGATCGCGTCGGCGGCCTCGGGCCCAAGCTTGGCGGCAAAGGTGGCGCGGACGTCGATTTCGGTGAGGATGCCAAATCCCTGCTCCGCCAGCGCCGTGCGGGTCCGCTGGACGGCCTCGGGCCAGGCCAGCGGGAGGGTGACGGTGTGCGTGTAGCTCATGGAATCTCCTGTAGGGGTGGTTGGTGCCAAACGCTTAGGCGAGGGACAGGAAGAGCTTCTCCAGGTCCTTCCTGGCCATGCCGGGGTCCTCGCTCCGGATGCACTGCTCCAGGCCGGTGGCGATGATGGCAAAGCCTGCCCGGTCCAGAGCCTTCGAGACGGCGGCAAGCTGGGTGACGACGTCCTTGCAGTCGCGGCCCTCCTCGAGCATCCGCGTCACGGCGGTGAGCTGGCCCTGGGCGCGTTTGAGACGGTTGATGACGGGGGCGAGTTCATTCGGATCGAGTTCCACGGCTGGCTCCAGGGTAGCGGGCTTTTTCCCCATCATACCCCATGGGGTATGATCCCAAAATAGTCCACCAATTCGAGGGAGCCAGCTGATGTGCCGTGCGGTCACGTGCAGGAAATGCGGCAGGACGACGTGGGCGGGATGCGGGCAGCACGTCGACCAGGTGATGCGCGGGGTCCCCGCCTCCCGGCGGTGCCCCGGCCACGAGCGGGAGGCGCCGGCAGGCAAGGGCTTTTTCGCCAGGCTGTTCGGCCGCTGATCGGCCCTGCCCGTCCAGTCGGACCGGGCACGCGGCGCAGTCCCCAGAGCAAACGACGACGGCGGCACCCAAGGCGGGTGCCGCCGTCGTCCGTATCCGCCCGGGACGGGCGCGTGGCGTGGGCGGTTACGGCGCGGGGGCGAGCCAGCCGGCGCGGGCGCTGCCCCAGCCCGTCTCGCTGTCCCAGCCGCTGCCGACCGACAGGCTCGTGTTGGCGGTGTTGAAGGAGCGCACCGAGTACGTGTACCCGTTGCTCGCATCCACCCCGTTCACGAAGTCGACCCGGATGTTGCCCGCATCAATGCCCGCGCCCGTCACGTCGTGGAAGCCCGAGTGGTCCGCGTAGATCGTCGGGTTCAGGAGCCCGAGCCCGTGGCCGCTGGCCTGGATCTTCAGCGCCGTCATGCCCGCGAACAGCGGCGAGGCCAGGCTCGTTCCGCCGATCCGGTAGGTGTCGTAGGCGGCGCCGCCGGGGAAGCTCTGCGTCTGGCCCACCAGCATGCCGGTGGTCGGGTCGGCGTCCATCGACACGTCGGGCAGGGCCCGGCCGCCGTTGGGGCTGTGGATGCCGGCGGACAGCTGGTAGTCGGGCTCGGCGAAGTTCGACGAGTAGCCGCCGCCGCCGCCGTACAGGAACGGCACGGACTGCGCCCAGGCACCGTTGGCGAGCGAATACTTGGTGGTCTGCCAGCCGGTCTCTCCGATCACGCCCGCCGGGGTGATGGCGGTCGAGGTGCCGCCGACGCCGGTGACAAACGGATCGGACGCCGGGTAGTCCGTCTGCGGCGAGCCGAGGGCCGCCGCTTCATCGCCCGAGTCGCCCGTGGAGAACGCGTAGCTGATGCCCTCCACCGCCCCCTGCAGGAAGGCCGTCTCGTAGGCCAGCAGGAGCGGGGTCTTGACCATGTCTCCCACGCCGCCCCACGAGTTCGTCACGATGGTGGCGACGCCCTCGTCGTTGATGCGGCTGAACGTGTCCAGCAGGTCGGAATCCTGGCAGCTGGCACCGGCGTAGTAGCGGATGTTCGCCGCCGGTGCCATCGCGTGCACGGCCTCCACGTCCAGCGTCTCCTCGCCGTACCAGCCGGAGGCGTTGCACTGCCTCGGCGAGCTGTTGCTGTTGACCTGGGTGAAGGTGCGCGGCAGGCTCTGCGTCAGCTGCCCCTTGGTGAACGGCTTGTCACCCGTATCGGTGGCATAGCGGTTGGCGTCGGCCTCAATCGTGGGGGACGCGTAGGCGTCGGTGATGGCCACGGTCACGCCGCGCCCGTCCAGGCCTGCGGCCGCGCCGGACTCGTAGGCGTTGCGCAGCTGCGGCCCGGTGTAGCCGCACGGGGCGTACGGGAGCGTGGCGCCGTTGAACCGGGGCAGTGCGGTGCCGTCCGGTGTGGGCAGCGTGGTGGGGCTCTGGTCCCCGTACCAGTGCGAGCAGACCGGCGCGTTGCGGAAGCCGGCGCTGGGCGGTGACGGCTTCTGCGTCCTTGGCTCAACAATGGACACCGTCGTGTCGAGGCCCGAGACGGCGATGATGGCCGAGGCCACGGAATCCGGTGCGGTGGCCGGGCCCGTGGGGGCCTGTACGCTGAGGCCGTCATGGCTGAAGTTCGCGATGGTCACGCCAAAGGCCTTGTTGGCCGCGGCGACGCTGCCGGTGACTTCAAGGTAGCGCTGGCCGGCAACCCCCTTCACCTGAAGGCCGGCCCCGCTCAGCCAGCTGCTCACGTCACTGACGGTCGACGCCTTGGTGTCGAACTGCGCGTGGTACTGGGCCGGGGTGAGGAACTGGTGGGAACTTGAGGCGGACTTGGCGGCGGCCTGAAGCGCGGCGAGTCCTCCGTTCGGTGCGAGGTAGACGCGCACGCTGACGTGGGCGTTCGGGGACGCGGCGCCGAGGTTCTTGCCGTGGGCGAGCCAGCTGGGCGACGAGTTGGGAATTGGTTTTGATGGTGGGGCGGCGTTGGCAGCGCCCGCTCCGGTGACCGCGGCGACGACAGCCGCGACGACCACCATGGACACTCCAAGGAAGGATTTTCGCATTCCAGGATCTCCAGACATGTTCAAGGGGCCGTGTGACGATTGTCGGGGGCCCGCTGGGTCAAGGCTAAGACTCGGCGGCCGCCCCGGCAACGATTTTTTTTGAACGGAATTACGCGGGGGTGGCACTGCTGGCATGGGCCGGCGTGCAGGAACGGCGCGAACCCTTTTGGCCACCGTGCAGGCGTGCCAGAATGGCGCTGTGCAGATTCAGGACTGGTGGCCCCTGGTGGACGAACCCACCCGGCAGTGGTTGAGGGACAACAACGGCGACGTGGTGCCGCCGGATGTCCTGGCCCGGATCACGGCCGTGGCGGGTGACGCCACGGCCGGTGCACCCTGGGCGGGCGGCAGCGGCCCGGACGGCTTTCTGCTCTCCGATGAGGCGGTCGACTGGATTGAGGAAGCGGCCAACGATGAGCAGCGGCCGGTCTGAGGGCGGAAAGCGGACGGGATTTGCCAGGTACACGTTTGAGGTGTTCTGCTGTCTTGACGGCTACGGCTCGAGCCATGAATGGGGCGGCCGCCTGCCGCATGTTCTCCGGGTTCGTGCCCGCGGTGACGCGGGCGACGCCGCCGCCCGGCTGACGAGGGAACCGCACGTTCCGCCGAGGTCGCACGGGAGCCTGTCGATGAACCACGCCCTCATGGCGGCAGGTCTGGGCGACGGGCTCCAGGTGACGATTTTCCCCGTCATCACGGCCATCACGGGCCATCACGGCCCTCACGGGCCAGGACCCGATACCCGGTGGCGCGGCGGGGTTCGACCTCGGGCTGCCCGAAGCCCGAACCATGGACGGGCACACCCAGGAGCTTAACAACGCACCGACCGTGCCCCCGGTGCGGCCCGGGTGACGTCACCGGCTTGACCAGGCCGGGAGCTATTTGCCGAGCGCGAACCGGTCCGCGGCCAGGGCCAAGGCGGTGGTGGGCCGGATCCGGGTGTCCCGGCCGCCACCGGACAGGATGGCGGCGGCGAGGGCGCGGGCCAGGCGTTCAGGTGCGCCGGGCACGTCGTCCAGGACGGCGCGGATGCGCCACGGCTGCCGCGGCCCCGCGCGGTGTTCTCCGGCCAATCAGCGCGGCCGCGTGCAGCCAGCCGTGAAGGAGCCGCATCATGGACGGTTCGGCGGCCCGGATTGCCAGCGCGCTGGCGGCGGCGGTCATCAGGAGGATCCCCCCAAGCGGGGGCAGATCCGTGGTGGCGGCCGCGGACATCACAGGCAAGTTCACCGGCCCGCGTGTCCGTGCGGCCCATCCCGGCATTTCGCGGCTCCCGCCTCATAAATCCGTGATGGCAATTCCCACGCGTGGCGCGATTGCCCGTCGGTGGCCACTGTGTGCTGTGTGGCCCGTCCAAAGGATGCCTGTGGCGCGCAAAGGAGCCGCGAGTTGACCCTGCCCCCGGGGGCAGGGTTTATCGTGTTGGCAGGAGGCAGGAATGCGCATAGGTGAGTTGGCTGGGCGGGCCCAAGTGTCTGTCAAGGCGGTTCGGTACTACGAGCAGTTGGGCCTGGTGCAGCCGGGCCGGCTGCCCAACGGGTATCGGGACTACTCTGACCACGACCTGCGGGTGATCAGCGAGATTCGTGCGTTGTCCGGGTTCGGAATCAACCCCGCCCGTGCCGCGCCATTTATCGAATGCCTGGACGCAGGGCACCAGCACAGTGACGAATGCCCGGCGTCCCTGGCGGCCTACCGGGACAGCATTGCAGAGCTGGACCGGACCATCGCATCCCTTGCCTCCCGGCGCGAGCACCTGGCCGAAAGGCTTCAGCAGGGCGCGTCCCGCACGTTTAAGTCGGAGGTTGGAGCCATGATCGATTACTCGAAAGCCCTGCCGGACAATCTTCCCGTCCCCGTGGACGACGGCGCCGCCAACCATTTGGTGGGGCTTGCCATGCCCGCGTTGACGCTGGCCGCAACCGACGGCCGCGAGGTGGGTCTGGGCAGGCTCGGAAGCGGCCCGACGGTCATTTACCTGTATCCCCTGACCGGAGTTCCGGGCACCGACCTGCCGGACGGCTGGGATGCCATTCCGGGTGCCCGGGGCTGTTCGACCGAGGCCTGCGATTTCAGGGACCATTTCACCTTGCTGCGGGACGTCGGCGTGGTCAACGTTTTCGGGTTGTCCAGCCAGGACTCGGACTACCAGCGCGAGGTGGTTGACCGCCTGGGCCTGCCCTTCGCCATGCTGTCCGACACCGGCTTTGCCCTCGCGGAAGCCCTGACCCTGCCGACGTTCGCGGCGCCCGGCCATGACCGGCTTTACGCCCGCTTGACGCTGGTGATAAACGACGGCGTCATCGAGCACGTGTTCTATCCGATCTTCCCGCCCAACACCCACGCCCAACAGGTCCTGGACTGGTTCGCGCCCTGACCGTGCCGGTGTCCCGATCCGCGGCAGTCCCGCCCTGGATGCTGGCCCGCCCGAAGCTGCGCGGGCTCCGCCGCGCCGACTTGCGGTTGATCCACGGACTCGGGGCGACCTCCGGCATGATGACCACCCTGTTCCCGGCCGCCATCTTTGGGGTGCGCCAGACAACCGGCCACATGAGCTGGGACGTCGTCCTGGCATCCATCGCCAGGGATGACACGGCGGCTGATCCGGACGTCGTTCCTTGACTCGAGCAAATGCCACAGCCTGACGGCGGGCAGTCGAGGCACTGATGCCACGACAGGGTGCCTTGCGCAAGGTTTCTGGGAGCGGGCCCCACGTCCGGCCCGTACCTTGACACTGGAAGTGTCCTGCGCAGCCGTCCGTCGTCACTGATGCACTGGAGGACCGCCCTGCCTTTCTCGCCGGGGGACCGCTGCGTGCCGCCGGGGGACCGCTGCGTGACAAGGAAAACGGCTTGGCGCCGTCGTGGCCAAGCAAAAGTTCCCTCAAGTGAACGTGCCCCCCAAAATCCGGAGTCGGTCGGACCACTGCCGGGCCCCTTCAACCCGAGGACCGCGTGGACCGGCCGAGGCGTTTGCCACCTTGTTTTCGATCCGCCCCACCTGGAAACCTGACACGGACGCCAAGGGCTATGATGCAAAAGAACACGCAATCCTGCAGGTCATGACAGCGTTGTAAATGGGGACCATGAAATTTGCACACCTTATGTCCGTGGGAATCGTTGTTTTGTCGGTCGCATCCGGCTGCACGGCTCCGGCAACCGGACAATTCAGCTCACCCGCAACAACGGCGGCTGGATCCGAGTCCGCTGCGACGCCGGCGACCTCACGTGTACTCGCGGGGACGTTCGTTTCCCAAGGAGCACCGACGCGTGGTGAGGTGCGCATCACCGAGTCGCCGGGCATGCTGATGCTGACGCTGACCGGTTTTTCCACAGGTGCTGGAGATGATCTCTACATCAACTTCAACCCGGGACTCATGACGCGCAACGCATCCGGGGACGACGTCGTCGAAAACCCCAACACCATCCAGGTGGTCGCGCTGAGGGCCCACGCGGGAACGCAGAGCTATGACCTGACGCAGGTGCTCCCCGGGCTGCCCGAGGTCCGCAGTGTCACGATCTACAGCAACAAGCTGCGGGAGGCCTTCGGCACGGCCAACCTTCGGTAGAAGCAAATCCGGTGCCCGCCCCGCCGGACCCCGGGCACTGCCACTATTTGAGCAGGTCGCTCATGATGGGGGCGTTCTTGTCATTGTTGGTCAGGGGTGCCAGTCCCCACAGCCTTTCCACGGTGTGCAGCAGGGAGTAGTGGCTGTAGGCCAGGGAGGATTTGTAGTCATGCCGGGCCGCTGGTCCGGCGAAGATCGTTGACACGGCGTTGTTGTCCCCCTCGCCTTCGTCCCACGTGACCACCAGGAGCGAATTCTGTGTCGTGAAGGCCGGTGAGGCCAGGATGGCGGGCACGTGGTGGGCAAGCCACGTGTCGCCGGTCGCCACCGGGCAGTCGTGCATGTCGTTGCACAGGTTGGGACTGATAAAAACATAGTTGGGCAGGGTTCCGGCGGTCTTCAGGTCCTCACCGAGCTGGGTCAGGGGAACGTCGTGCGCCGCGCATGAGGCATGGTTGCCGGTGACGCCGGGGTAGTACATGAACGGGTTGTGTTTCACCGCGTAGGGGTAGGCGTTCCCCGGCGTGCAGGGCGCGGGCATGCCCTCGGCATACATCTTCCAGGTGCGCCCGGATTTCCCGATTGAATCGGCCACAGAAGTCACTCGTGCCGTGCAGCTGGCGCCGGGGGAACAGTCGTTCGTGATGCCGGCGGTCGTGCCGCTGGTCAGGGCCAGATAGTTGGGCAGGCTCGGGTGCGTCACGGCCTGGTAGTTGGTCGCCAGTGCATTCTCAGCGGCCAGATTGTTGATGTACGGGGCCGCGGCATTGCCCAGGATGGTTGAGGCCGGCTTGTTCTCCTCGACGATGATGACGACGTGGTCGATCCCGCCTGGCGTTCGGACAACGGCGGCGGGGCTGTTCGCCGGCCGGCTTGAGGCTGAACCCGAGGACGACGGCGGATGGCTCGCCACGGGTGCCGCGGAGGCGCATCCCGCCATGAACAGCCCGAGCGCGGTGAATCCGCCCGCGAACGCAACGAGAGATCTTCTTTTCCGGCTCATTCCTTGATCCTAGTATTCGCAGCGTCCTCACCCGGCAGCGCGTCCCCCCGGTGGCCGGCTTCCCAGGCGTGACGGTCCAGGCCAAACGCCGGCCCCGAAGGTCCCGGTCCGGAGATGGTCGGCATGATCTGCTCCGCTTTGGCGAACTTGCAGGCACAACACGTTGAAAGGCTGGAAAGGTTGTTCCCCGCCTGGGCGGCTACGGATCCGGGTGGCGAGGTCGGACGACTGTCACGGCCCCGGGCCGGACTGCGACCGACGGACGGCATTGGCGCCGTGCGGTGCTTGGGAGTTCCTGCCTCGATGGGGCATGCCCGGCCCCCAACCAACTCAAGTGTCGGACAGGCTGGCCTCCCTCGGGGACACGGCTTTGCTTGTGCGTGGGAACGCCGACCGTGAACTGGTGCCCCTGGCGGGTTCACAACGGCCGCAAGCATGTCAGCAGAGGTGGCTGCGGCCTTCCAGCGCCTTGAGCCCGGCCTGGCTGGAACAGCCTGTCAACAGCAGACCTGCAATGCCTGCCGCTGCAACGAGCGCAAATGCCCTGAGTTTCATCGTTCGCCCCCAAATGGCGATTTTCAGCCGAGGCCAATGTATGGATCCAACGCGAGGAACATGCAATCGAAAAGTACGAAAATAGGTGGGGCGGAAGTTCAACGTTCGGCGTACGGGCGGAGTGGATGGCGCACCGGATGCCTTGCCCTTTCGTGAAGGCCACGTTGGGATGGTTCGAACCACAGGGAAGGCGCCCCAACTACGCACAGGCAAAGGCAGAGCGCGGCGAGCTGGCGTGTCGGAAGGACGTGCCGCCGGGCAACGCCCACGTGACTGGCCGCGGCCAGCCCAACGCCCACGGCACCCCAAATCAAGACCAGCGGGGCGGCGTGCATGCGTCGTGCCGGCCATCGGCCGTACCACGGTAATTCCATGGCAGAGCGCATCATGTACGTTCACCTAAAGGCCGGCTGCGAGATCGGTCGTGGACTCGCATGGATCGCTCGTGTCCGACTCTCGAAAACCTGGAGAACGGCATACTTCCGCGATTCTGCCCTCTGCCGTGTGACGGGACACGCGCTGGCGAACCATGAAGCAAATTTCTTCGACAGCGTCACGGGCGATGAGTACTGGATCCCAGGTCCAAAGCGGGACCGCACCGACGGCAGATACAGCAACGGACAGCCATCGATCGACACCGATGCACTGGACGACTACCTTGCCTTTCTCGCCGGGAACCCCTGCCTGGCAGGAAGGCGGCTGAGCACGTTTCCCCCGTCCCAGCGAGGATTCCTCCGCTGTTCCACAGATCCGCCCCGCCTCAGTGACACGGGATCCATGGGAATTTGGGCGAGGGTTGAGGGCGATTCCCGCCCCCGGCGGCATCCATCCACGATGTACGCGCCATTCCCGACCTTGACCGTCGCTGACGTGGGCTCGACAGCCGGTGCCGGGGAGGTCGTTTCCGCCGGCGTCGACGTGCCGGCCCACGGTCCCGTCGCCGGTGTCGTTGTTGCAACCTGATGTTGTTGCAGATTGTGGGGTGTGTTGGGGTGCGGTTCACTGGGGTGGTGGTTGGATGGGGGTAGATGAGAGGGATGTGGCGCCCGCCGCTTCCACCGGACCATTAAGGCAGTCATGGACCATTTCGAGGCCGAGCATCCCCGGCCGCGCCACTTCCTGCTTCACCTGAGCGACACCCACCTGCTGGGGGGTCCGGGCCCCCTGTACGGCGCGGTGGACAGTGAGGAGCGGCTGCGCCAAATCTTCGCCGAGATCGCCACGTCGGGTGCCCGGCCGGAAGCCGTCATTTTTACCGGCGACCTCACCGACAAGGGCGAGCCCGGGGCGTACGCCAAGCTGCGCGGGATTGTGGAGCCGGCGTGCGCGGAGATGGGCGCGGAGGTGATCTGGGCCATGGGGAACCATGATGACCGCGGGAACTTCCGCGCGGGCCTGCTGGGGGAACCGGCTGAGAGCGCGCCCGTGGACCGCACGTACTTCCTGAACGGGTTGCGGGTCATCACCCTGGATACCTCGGTGCCGGGCTTCCACCATGGGGAGCTGGGCGCGGACCAGCTGGAGTGGCTGGCGGGGGAGTTGGCCACGCCTGCCCCGGACGGGACCATCCTGGCCCTGCACCACCCGCCGGTGCCCAGCGTGCTGGACCTGGCCGTGCTGGTCGAGCTGCGCGGGCAGTCCGGGCTGGCGGCCGTGGTGCGCGGCTCGGACGTGCGCGCCATCCTGGCCGGGCACCTGCACTACTCGACCAGCGCCCTGTTTGCCGGGATCCCGGTGTCGGTCGCCTCGGCCACGTGCTACACCCAGGACCTGAACGTCCCTGGGGGCGGCACCCGGGGCCGCGACGGCGGTCAGGCGTTCAACCTGGTCCACGTCTATGAGCACACCATTGTCCACTCCACCGTTCCGCTGGGTTCCGGCCCGACGGTCGGGGAGCTGGTCAGTGCGGAGGAGACGCGGGCCCGCCTCGACGCGGCCGGGGTGCGCATTCCCGACCATGCCGCGCGCACCACGGGCATCCCGGTCCAGGCACGACGGCGCGGGCTGGCGCCGCGCTAGCCTTGCCCATCGTGGCGGTGGTCGCCGGTGGCGGGCTGCGTTTCCCAAGGGGCCGTGATCGGGAAATACTTCTGCAGGAAGTCCGTCACTACTTCGGCGCGTTCCGCGGCGGGCACCTCGGGAAAGCTGCCGTCGTTGAGGCAGAAAAAGTCCATGTTGCGTTTGGCGAGCAGTTTGGGCAGGTAGTTCAAGCCCGCCCGGGCCGTCGTGTCGATGTAACGCACCTTGGCGCCGGTTTGCACGGTGGCCCGGCCCGTGAGCAGCCCGTAGTAGTGGTACAGGGAGTTGGTAACGGAGATGTTCTCCGCCGCCCGGAAGGTGCTGGCGGCCGTGTCACGGAATTCGGTGGGGAACTCGCGCTCCATCTCCGCCATGATGCTGCGGCGCAGCGGCGCGGCGGCATGTTCCAGGTGGCGGGTGGTGATCCGCCCGAACCGGTCCCACAACAGTTTCCGGTTCACGCGGGCGGCGTTTTCGAAGCCGCTGCGCTCGGCGTCGTTCCCGCCCAGGCCGATCCTCGTCTCCGCCTCGATGAACTTCGTGATCCCGCCGGGGGTGAAGAACATGTCCGGGCTGACGGGCCGGCCGAAGAACATGTCGTCATTGGAGTACAGGAAGTGTTCCGACAGGCCCTCGATGTGGTGCAGCTGGCACTCCACGGCCTGTGAGTTGTGGGTGGGCAGCGCGGAGGGGTCGGCGAAGAATTCCTCGCTGCGCACCACCGTCACCGACGGGTGCTCGGCCAGCCAGGACGGGGTGGGGGAGTCCGTGGCGATGAAGATCCGCCGGATCCACGGCGCAAAGGTGTAGACGGAGCGCAGCGCATACTTGAGCTCGTCGATCTGGCGGAACCGGGCCTCATGGTCGTCACCCTCGCCCACCACCACACCCACCATCCGGGCGCGCCTGGCGGCAAGGTATTCGGGGGAGCTGCCGTCGACCCAGGAGAAGACCAGGTCGATGTCGAAGCCGATGTCGGAGGCGTGGTCGGCGAACATGTTCTCAATGGTCGGCCAGACGTGCCCGTACCTTTCGACCGTGCCGCGCACCGCGTCCTGGGCCAGCAGCGTCCGGCGGGTCAGCGAGTTCTCGACCGGCAGCACCAGTTGCTCGCCCTCGAAGCCCCACAGCTCGATCTGCACCCCCAGTGACGCGCCGTAGCCCAGCCCGCCGTCGGGCTCCCACCGTGGCCGGTACAGGCGCAGGATCCGGGACTTGCGGTTCCTGGCCAGTGTCCCGTCAGCCACCAGCAGCGCCGACTTCTTCCGGGCGTCGACGGTCATCGCATAAAACGGTTCGTCGGCGCATGCCTCAACGAGGGCCTTGCGCAGCGCGGCGCGGTCTCTCCAGTCGATCGCGATCACCGGGCGTTCGTCGTTGCCGCGCACCAGCAGGTAGTTCAGCCCGGCAGCCTCGAGGGCGCCGCGGAGGAACAGCAGGTCTTCCACCATGGCCTGGTTCGGCGTGCGGTCGCGGTTGACCATGACGTACCTGCCACGGTGACGGACGACGTCGGACCTGTCCCTGAAGCGGGCGGCGGAGGACGGCGGCGTTTCCTCGACGAGGTCAATGTCATCGTCGGTTGCGGGATTGCCGTAGTAGACATCATGCGCGGCGGTCACGTCTGTAATGGGGGCTCCAATGCTGTGTCGAAGGGCTGTGTCGAAATGCGGCGGCCAATAATGCGGCGCAAATGAATGGCCGTGCGGAAGGATGGGGTCTCCTTGAATAATAGACCGTGCGGGGCGCCGGCGCAGCGCACGGGCCGGGGGCGTTCAATCAGTGGCGCAGGACGTGTCGGCAGGCACGCAGCGCCGCGCACTATGAGGTCGCCGGCTTGGGCGGTTTGGGTGGGCTCTTCCGGACGATTCCGTCAGTGGGAGCCGGGACGGCCGTTCCGTCGAGCGTGGTCAGCGCCGGCATCCGCTGGGCGACGGGCCCCTGCCAGGGGTCTGGCGGGACAGGGACGGGGGCCGGGACCGGGGGAGCCGGCTGCACCACGACGGTGCCGGGCGCGGGCGGTTCGGGCCGTGCGAGCGAGGCGTCGACGTGCGCCGCGAGGGAGGGCGCGCCATCGACCCTGGCAACGCCCATTGCGGGGAGTCCCAGAAGGTCGATGACTGTTTTGGGGATCGAGGCGTGGGAGTGCCATTGTGGGTCGATGCCTTGGCGGACCTTTCCGCCAAACATGATCAGGGGGATCCGGGATCCGCCGATGGCCGCGAACCCGTCCGGGTGGATCGCATCGGGCACGGTTTCAATGTCCGGCGTGGGGACGGAGTCGGTGTAGCCACCCCAGTCATCCCAGGTAAGGATGAAGGTGGTGTCCGGCCAGCCACCGCCGTCGATGACTGCCTGCACCCTGTCCCAGACGAGGCCCTGCCCCTTGGTCACATAGTCGGGCGTGCTGACGTGCGGCGGATGTTCGTCGTAGCCGGCGGGGCTCCAGACGTAGCAGATCTGCGGGAGCGTGCCGGCCTTGGCCATCGGGATGAAGTCCTTGGGCGGGTAGACCTCGGCCGAGCCGGGTGGGGCGCTCAGGCTTTTGTAAAACTTGGTGGGATAGCCGGACCCGTCGGGGAACGCGGCCCAGGACACGCCGCCGGCCTCGGCGGCCGTGAAAATGGACGGCAGGTCCCAGACCGGGTGGGGGCCCACGAACGGGGGGTTCTTCAGGGTGGGCATCTGGCCCCCGATGGCGAGCATGTGTCCCGGGGTGGAGTTGGATCCCGAGCCGAAGTGGTGGTCGCAGAATACGAACTGCTTGGCCAGCCAGCTGTAGTAGGGGATGACCGTGTCATTGTTGACCTGCGCGTCGAGCGCCGGGTAGTCGCCCATGGCGTAGTGGACCCAGGCGTTGCGGTCGTGGGGCTGGTCGAAGTTGGGCGGCGCCTCCAGCAGCTGGCCGTGCTTGGCGACGGCGGCGCCCCAGGCGGCCATGGTGGGGAAGTAGAAGTCCGTGGTCTTGTTCTCCTGGATGAAAACAACCACTCGGTGTCCTGGGATCGCAGCCATGCCGCACGCTTCCTTCCCGGTCCCGGCTCCATGCCGTCCGCCGTTCCCTCCATCGAAACACACCCACCGTTCACTGGCCATGGCGTGCGCGCATTTCCATCCCGGTTATTTGAGCATTTGGCGCATGACGGACGCGTTAGCGTCGTTGTCCGCGAGGCGTTCGAGCCCCCGGGGGCTTTCCTCTGTGAGCAGGGGCGGGTAGTGGTGTACGGAACGGCGGATTTGTGGCGTGGCGGGGGGCCGGCCCGGCAACGATGGTCGAAACGGAAGTGTCACCGTCCCGCGGTCACATCACGTGACCACCAGCGGGGACTTCTGCGTCGTGAAGGCCGGGTGCCCCCGGGCGCCACCGGACGGTGGTGGCTTTCGTTGGCGCAGGGGGAGTTCATGGACGGGATGCGTTTTCCCGCGCAGCCGCCGGAGCTCCCTGCCGTGCCGCCGGTCAGCGCCAGGCAGTTGGGCGGCTCGGGTGGGAAATGGCCTGGCCGTTGCCCGCCACCGCAACAAGACATCCACCCTTTCGACTCACGTGACACTATTCCTGTACACCGGCGGCAGTTTCCCGGCTGTCGGCCGCGGGACCAGCACCCGGGGCGGGGGTGCCGGGTGATGGTGCCGCGGCCGTGGTCCTGCCGGTCCACACCTTGATGATCGACCAGCCGACGGCGGTGAGCGGCACGGCCAGCAGGGCCCCTACCAGCCCGGCCAGCGTGGTCCCGGCGGCGAGGGCGAGAAGGATCGCCAGGCCGTGGATGCGCAGGACCTTTCCCATCAGGAACGGCTGGAGGACGTGGTGTTCGAGCTGGTTGGCGCCAATCAGGACAATGACCACCACCAAGGCCGGGACCGGACCGTTGAAGATCAGTGCCACCACAACGGCCAGCGTCCCGGCGGCCGTGGCGCCCACGATTGGAATGAATCCGCCGATGAACACGAAAACGGCCAGTGGCAGCGTCAGCGGCACGCGCATGATGGCCAGCGCCACGCCGATGATGACAGCGTCCGTCAAGGCCACCAGGGCGGTCCCGCGCACGTATCCGCCCAACACGACGGCTCCGTGGTCCGCCGCAGCGTGGGCCTTCGTGCGTTGGGCCGGGGGGAGGAAACCTAGGAGGAAATTGCGGATCTTCTCGCCGTCCATGAGGAGGAAGAACAAGATGACGGCCATCAAGACCGCACCGACCGCCACCTCGGCGGCAACGCGCAGCCCGGTCAGGGCTTCGTTGCCAAAGGTGGCGCTGAGGATGAACTTCTGCAGGGCGTCACGGATCGAATTGATCTGGGCATCGGTGACAGGGTAGGGGCCTTGGACAAGAAGCCCGTGCAGGCGGTCGATGCCGATGTCGGCCTGGGAAACCAGGTCTTTTGACTGGGACCTGATCAGGAAGACGACGCCGGTGATGACGCCGCCGAACACTGCCAGGATCGCCACGAATGAGGTCAGCACGGCCACGGTCCGAGGCCAGCGGTGCCGCGCCAGCCAATGGACCATCGGGCTGATCGCCGAGGCCAGGATCAGGGCAAGCATTATTGGGGTCAGGACCAGGGGGACCCGGGTGAGGGCCCAGATGACCACCGCGACCAGGGTCAGGACCAGCAGCGCCTGGGCCGAGCGGATGGCCGACCGTCCCCACGCGTCGCCCCAGATTGCCGGCAGCCCCTGTGCCCATCGCCCGCCACGGCTGGCTGCCGGTGCCAAGGGCGGGAGCGGATCTGCCGGGCCGTTGCTTTCAGTGTGCGCCATGAACGCAATTCTCGCACCGCGGAGCATGAGGGTGGCACATGAAGACCCTCGCGCCGCCTGTCACCGCCGCCAGTGGTTAGTCGGACCCCGTGAAGGTGACATGGATGATCCCGCTCTCCGCGACCTCGGAACTGACGGCATAGCCGGACTCGAGCTCCCGGAGGTCGTCCCAGAGGCGTATGCCACGTCCCAACAGGATGGGGGTGATGGCCACGTGAAGTCGGCCAATGAGGCCCGCCTTGAGGAAGTCTCGGACCACCGTTGGGCCGCCGCCGATCCGCACGTCCTTGCCGCCGGCCGCGTCCAGGGCCCGGGCGAGCACGTCGTGCGGGGATGCGGAGAGAAACTCGAACGTGGTGCCCCCTGCCATCTCAATCGGGGGCCGCTGCGCGTGCGTGAGGACGAACACCGGCACCCGGAATGGCGGCTCGTCGCCCCACCAGCCGCGCCAGTCGGGATCGTCCGGAAAGTTGTGGAGCCCAAACATCCCGGCGCCCATGATCTCGGCGCCGACGTCGGCGAAGTAGGCCTGCGCGTAGCGGTCGTCGACGCCGGTGGTCCCGTCGCCGCTGTCATCGTGAAGCACCCGCTCGCGGAACGTCCGCGTCGAAACGTAGGCGTCGACCAGCCGGCCCCAGTCGTGGCCGAATGGATGCTCGGGGGTTTGATCGGTCGTGGTGGCGTAGCCGTCGAGCGAGATGTTCAGGTCGGCGCGGACGGTCATGGTTCCTCCCTCAAGCGTGATTCCAGCATGCAATCACTGTAGTGGGGTACAGGACCCAGTCAAGGGGGAGTGCCGGCGAAGGCCCTGCGCGGTGCATCGTCAGGTGATCAGTTCACTTGATCAGTTTGGCTGATCAAGTTGGGCTGCAGACTTGAGCAACCAACCGGATCCCGCCGACCTCCCGTGGCGGCTTCGCGCCGTCGTCCATGAGCGCGATTGTCGGTGCCCTCATCTCCGGCGGCCATGTGCCTGCAACCCCTGCCGCGGAGGACGGCCGCCGGCGCCAGCTGCATCTCACCGGTGTCGGGCGGGACCATATCGAGGCAGTGCGCCGCCGCAAGACGGATTGGGTCCGGGATCGGATCAAGTCACAGCTGGGCGAGACCGAGCAGGTGGCACTGGCATCCGCCATCGAGCTGCAGAAGGGCATCCTCGGGATGGCCCCCGGGCAGGACGAGGCGCGCATCGTCGGGAACGCCGCGGGCCTGCCCATCGTCTCCGACGCCGTCGTCGTGCTCTTCGCCGTGGCGCCGGCCCTGTGGGAGCGCCGGCACGCCTCGCCGTTCCTGGATGTGCGGATGCTCGCCAGCAACGGCGCGCTCCAGCGCACCTACCTCGCCCGATGTTGAGCTTCGCGGGCATCTACGGCGTACTGTACGGGGAGGGCCGGCGGCTCGAGCAGGCCCGCGGAAGTGAGCCCGGGGTCGTGGGCGTGCTGATGCTGCCCCTGCCGGTCCTGGGCGCCACGGCTGGTAAACCGAAGCCCACTGCACCACAATTGCGTCCAGGAACCTGCCCGTCGCAGACTTCCACCAGATGCTGGTCCACCACGGCGTGGACCGGAACACCGCAGGCATTCTCGCGATGCTCCAGCCTCACGTCGCCGCCGGTATATCTGGATCCGGGTCAGATGGGCACGACGCTGTCACCTGGCTAGTGCTGATCGAAGTCGATTGACGGTCCGGCGTGTGGAATCTGAATGGCGCCGGCGGAAGCTGAAAATCAGTCCACGCACAAAGCCGGCGGTTCCGGCGCCCATCAGGATGGTCCCGACCAGCGGCTCGTTGTTGTCCTGCCCGGATCCCTGGCCTTTCCGCTTCCTCCGCTGCCTGCCGGACTGCCTTCCCCCGGACTTCGTGCCCCTGTTGTTCGGCCGGCACGCGTCCACGCCTCCCGCCCGGGGCAGTCAAGCCCCCGACAACCGCCAACACCACGATGATCGCGGCTACACTCCACCCACGCCGTTGCATCCCTCAGAACCAGCCTCCATCCGTCGCCCGAGCAGCTGCGACAACGGGCAATCCGCGGGAAACCGACGGGGGCGGGCCCTTCGGACAGGTCGACGGAAATCAAGCTGGACCGCTCACGGGAAATCCAGCTCAACGGTGATCACTTGGGCCCCGCAACCCACCTGCAAGTCACCGCAGATCCGATGGCCCCAGCCATCAGAATGCCGTGGCGGTTGTTCCCTGGGACGCGGAAGCGCAGCATACTTTACTCAGTCACCCGGTCAGCGGGGGATGCGCACGGGAGCTGGCCCGGAAGGAGAAGCACATGAGCCACAAGGACGAGTCAGTGCAAAAGCCGCCAGGCCAGGATGGTCATCCGCCTTCTGGCTGGCATCAAAAGTTCATCGTCGAGGAGCGTTTTGTTCCGGCACCCACCCGCAAGCGGCTCTACGCCACCTCGTTCGTGCTCATCGCCATCGGATTGATCGTCTTCCTTTTCCTCCTTGACGCGGTCTTGACGCACACGGGCTTTGAGCGCCTGGACGAGCCGGTGAACTCCTGGTTCGTGGCCGTGCGCTCCCCGGCGCTGACGGGCGTCATGATCGCGCTGGCCATCATCTTCGGCCCCATAGCGCTGCCGATCATCGTCCTTGTCGTCGTCGTGGTCTGGAGCGTGCTGGCCAAGCACGCCTGGCGGCCGCTGCTGCTTGCCGCCGGCATGGTCGTCGGCGTGGTCCTGGCCGAAGTCCTCGCTCCCATTGTCCGGCATCCGAGACCACCGGTGGACCTGATGCTGCTTGGTGCCGACAGCACCTTTTCCTTTCCCTCCGGCCATGTCCTTGGCACCTCGGATTTCCTGTTGATCCTGGCTTTTCTTATCGCCAGCCGGCGCCAAAGGACGTCTCTCACGGTGGTCCTGTTCAGCAGCGCCAGCGTCATAGTTCTGGCGCAGGTCGCCAGCCGGCTCTACCTGGGCTACCACTGGATCACGGACACGTCGGCGTCCATGGCCCTCTCGCTTGTCATTCTGGGCTCCATCATGGCGATCGACACGGCCAGGACGGTCCGCGTCCATGGTGAAAGTGTCCAGGGCGCGCATTCCCAGCCCCAGGTGGACGGCACATGAGGGCCGGCCGGAAGGCCCGCCGGGTGGCTGGCCGCGCCCACAACAGCCGCGCACTCACCCTCATTGCCAGAATCGGGTTCGCTGCCAGCGGACTTATGCACCTGCTGATGGGCTACATCGCCATCCGCATAGCCTTTCACCACGGCGGGGAATCAGACCAATCAGGTGCCTTCGCGCAACTGACGAAGCTCCCGGGGGGAATCATCGTTTTGTGGGCCACCGTGGCCGGCCTGACGGCCCTGGGACTGTGGCTGCTGCTACAGGCCAGCCTTGGCATCGGTTCATCCTCCAAGAAACGCTGGGTCCGCAGCCTGGTTTCCTTGTGCAAGGGCGCCTGCTACCTGGCCCTGGCCATCACTGCGCTCTCCTTCGCCCTGCGACGCCCAAGCAACTCCGCGACCGCCACCCGCCACGCCACCGCGACCCTGCTCTCCCTTGCCGGAGGGCAGGCCCTGCTCATCGTCGTGGGACTTGCCACGGCAGGCATCGGGGGCTACCTCATCTACAAAGGTGCCCGGCAAAAATTTCGTGAAGACATCATGCTCCCCTCAGGCCCCTCCCAGAGGGCCATCACAGCACTGGCCATGACCGGATACGTGGCCAAGGGTATCGCCATCCTCACACTCGGCATTCTCTTCGTCGTCGCTGCAGTCAAAGTCGACCCCCAGGATGCCTCCGGACTCGACGGAGCCCTCAAGGCACTGGCCGCACTACCTTTCGGGGAAGCCATCCTCGTCATGGTCGGCACCGGCCTCATGGCTTACGGACTCTACAGCTTCGCCCGTGCCCGGCTGGCCACGCTCTGAGCTCACTGAACACATCAAAGGAAAATACCGCACCGACACACCACCGTTGCGCCCCTGGGGGCCAGAACCAGTGTGGAACACCGCAGGGCGGTCCTCGACGGCCGGGGCAATACGGGAAGAGCGTTTTTTGAGCCCAAGGTTGCCCAACCAAAGCCGGGCCTGTACCTTAGGGAAATGGGAATCGTAATAGCACTTATAGTCGTTGGAATCATATTGCTCGTCCTTGGCATTGCAGTGAAGGCTGCAATGTTCCTGCTCTGGATCGGGATTATCCTCTTGGTCGTCGGCGCCGTGATGGCAGTGTTGCGTCAAGTACGCAACAGAGCCTAAACGCACCATGCCATAGCTTGTCGCCGGAATCCCACTTTGAAATATGAGGGTGGGATTTCGTCGTCTTCACTCAAGGGTAGGGCTCTCGAAGGTCCACAGCTACTGGAAGTGCGTGGGATCGATGCGGTCAGCCCCACGGGCCATGATTCCGTGCCCGAGCACGGAGGCTTCCAGGGATTGTAGGCGTTCCTTCGTGTGTTCGCCCAACGGTGCCTTGTGACAAGGCGCATTGAATGGAGCGCCCACGACGGTTTCAAGCCGGCTTAGCAGCATTGAGGGCCGCTACAGCAGTGGGTGGGGTGGGTGAGGTGCACCGGCGGGTGGGTGCAGACGGTGAGCTGTGCGCGGCGGGTCATTGGCCCGATTTATGAGGACGTCAGGGAGACCGTCGGCCTACTTGTCCTGTGGCAGACCCAGCACGATCAAGAACCTGCTGTGCCGCGCCACCACCGTCGCGACAGCTCCAGTGCCGCGCAGGACGACCATTGGTCCCTGTCCCCAAAATCTTGTCCCCAAAAATTGGGAATACGGCGACTGAAGGGCTAATTCTTTCCGGTGGCTGTGTCGATGTGTCCGGATTTGGAAAAACCCCACAATCTCGGGGATATCCCGCCGGCCGGTTGAAGAATGTGAGTAAACGTGACTTGGATCTGCCCTGTAGCGGCGGATCCTGCGTTTGATGGCAGTTTTCGGGTCCGCCGACATGCTTGATCGCATGTCACCGGCTGTTTGGAGAGGGGCGTGGATATTCACAAAATACGCACCTGCTTTCCTCCCGTTTGCCAATTTGTGGGTCTGAACGTGGATCATTTTCGTGGGCTAAACTGGCTCTCAGTGCACTGTTCCAAACAGATGTAGTTTTGGCTTCTGATGAGCTGTTAGGGGAGTGCGCGTGCGAACTCTAGGGCATGTCAGCGTGAGCACGCCAAATCGGGACGCGGATCTGCAGCAGACGGCATTGCCCGCCGAACCCGCGCGGGCGGCCGGGACGAGTGAGGCCGCCGGGACGGACACGCCAGTCCGTCGAGCCCGCGACCTGAACATCAGGGGGCCCGTCCCGGTCGGTGTCGGGAAGATCATCGGGACCGGCCGCGCTGCCGCGGGCGGCCATCACCCCTTCAAGCGCAGGACGTCGGCACGGGGTTCGGGCAGCGCTGGCGGGGAACGCGTCATGATCCTGACCGCAGGGGTGGGATCGGGGCACAACAGTGCCGCGGCGGCGGTACAGCAGGCGTGTGCCTCGCGCGCCGACATCGTCGAGGTGCAGGTGGTGGACGTGCTGCAGGTGAGCAGCGCGCTCTACCGCGACGTGCTGGGGAAGGGCTACTTCGTTCTGGTCAAGGAGATGCCATGGCTGGTCGAGTGGGCCTATGACGCCAGCGACCCGCCGTTCGGGCGCCGCGGTCCCATCGACCCCTGGACGTGGATGAACGCCATCCCGGTCGTCCGTGCGATCAAGCGATTCCGCCCCACCGCGATCGTGTGCACACACTTCCTGCCGGCCCAGCTGATGGCGTCACTTCTCCTTCGCGGCGTGATCAATGCCAGGACTGCTGTGGTCACGACGGACTACGACTTCCAGGGCCTGTGGCTTACGAGCGCGTTTCACGCGCTCTTCGTGGCCAGGGAGGAGGGGCGCGTGGTGCTGACGGCGCTCGGTCTGCCTGCCGACCGGGTCTCGGCCACAGGGATCCCGATCGCGGCCATGCCAAACGATGTGCACACTCGCGATGCCGGCAAGCCCCCGATGCTGTTGATCTCGGCAGGGGCAAAAGGCGGTGACTACGCCGTCGCGGTCGTGCGCCAGACGCTGCACATGCGCTCCCCATTCACGGCCACGATTGTGTGTGGATACAACGACGCGCTGCGGCGACGCATCGAGGCGCTGGTGGCGCCTGCCGGCGACCGCTACCGGGTAGTCGGCTTCACGGCGGAGATGCCGCAGCTGCTGCGCCGCGCGGACCTTTTCGTGGGCAAACCGGGCGGGTTGTCGGCCTCGGAGTGCATGGCTGCAGGACTGCCCATGGTGCTGGTGAACCCCATCCCGGGGCAGGAGGTTCGCAACGGCGATTACCTGTTGGAGCAAGGTGCGGCCGTGCGTTGCAACAATACCGCAGCGATCGGCTGGAAGATCGATGAGTTGCTGCGCGAGCCGGGCCGCCTGCAGCGGATGCAGGCGGCGGCGCAAAGAATCGGGTGCCCCGACGCCGCGGCGGACGTGCTGAACGGCCTGCTGGACGGGCCGTTCCGTCCTCTGGTCGTGACCCGCGCGGCGCAGAAGTCGATCCTCGCCGCGAGCGAGCGGCGCGTCGTCGCCACTGACCTGACGGGACCATCCGCGCTGGTCCGGCTGGTCGACCAGGCAACCGGCAGCACCGTGGCTTTGCTGCGATCGGAGGAGCTGGGCGATCTGCAGAAGCGGTACGCGGGTCCGGACGGGGGGCTGGAGCTGCGCCGCGATCTGGCACCGGTGTCACTTCGGTGGGAAGCGCGGCGGTTGCTCCGCGCCATGCTGAGGGGCGACGACGTGCTTCCCGTTCGCGTCGAGTCCCTCTCGGCACCCCCTCGCACCCTCGGCGGATGAGCGCGGCGCGACCCACCGTTCGATCTCAGCCCGCCGAACCTTCCACGGCGCATTCTCCGCCGGTCAACGGCCCAGGCCCAGGGCGTCGCAACGGGCGCGCGCCCGCCCAGCTGCCGGGGCTGTGCTGGGCGGCGAGCACGGCCCAGTCGCCGGCGCGGGGGGCCCAGCGCCGTGTCGCCGGATCGCGCTGCAGCGTGGGTCCGGCGTCCAGTGTGACCCGGACGGTCGCCTCGACACCCGGCTGCAGCGTCACCTTCCTGAAGCCCAGCAGCTGGGCTACCGGCCTGCGGAGGGAAACGTCAGCGGCGTAGACCTGCACCACGGTCGATCCCTCGCGATCACCGGTGTTTGTCACGAGTACGTCCGCGCTGCCGCCCGCGTCATCGAACTTGTGATCGAGGAGCCGGTGACCGATGGTCGTATAGCCCAGGCCGAAGCCGAAAGGGAATGCGGGCGCGTGCCCGTCGCCGTCGAGCCGGCGTTGGCCCCACCTGTCGTCGTAGATGACGGACTTCGCCGCGCTGTCGAAAGGTGGGAGATGGGCGGCATCCGTCGGCAGCACAAATGGCAGCCGTCCGCCGGGCTCCACGGCCCCGGTGAGCACGCTCGCCAACGCGCGTCCGCCCTCCATCCCGCCGTACCAGGCGAGGAGGAGCGCCGGCACGCGGTCCCGCCACGCCTCTGTCAGGATCGCGCTGCCGCCGATCAGCACGACGACGGTCCGGGAGTTGGCCGCGGCGACCGCGCGGATAAGGCGCACATCGGAGGGGCGCAGGTCGAGCGAGTTGCGGTCGCCACCGCGGACGAACCGCGACGCCAGGTGTGCGAGGGCCATGAGCGGCCCGCGGAGTCGCCCGGAGCCGAACGCCCGGCCGAGCACGCCAACGTCCACGCCGGCGGTGACGACTGACTCGCCCTCATCATGCTGGTCCAGGCCGACGACGACGATGGCCGTCTCGGCGTCGGCGGCGGCCGCTGCAGCGGCGCGTACGTTCCGCCCGGAGGTGGCCGTGATCCGCACCCGGGGAAGGGCCTCCCTCAGCCCCTGCAGCGGCGAGACCGCGGACGGGGGGCGAACGCGCGACGAGCCGTGATCGCCAAGGTTCGCCCGTCCCGCGAGCCGCCCGATCACCGCGAGGTGCCCGGTGGCGGGGGCCAACGGCAGCAGCGGCGCGGCGCCGGCGATTTCGTTCTTCAGCAGCACGATCGATTCCGCGGCGGCCTGGCGGGCCAGCGCCCGATGCGCCGGGCAGGCAATGAGCGCGGCGCCCGGCCCCGCAGCCTCCCGCGTCGCGGCATGCAGCACGCTCGTCCGGAGAATGCGGCGCGCGGACCGCCGCACAGTCTCGCGGGCGACGTCGCCCCTGTTGAGGGCGCCCGGCAGATCGAGGGCGCGCAGCATCCGCAGCGGCATCTCCACGTCCATCCCCGCCTGAAGGCTCAGGACCGCGTCATGGGTACCGAACACCCAGTCGCTCGTCACGAACCCGGAGAAGCCCCATTCGTCACGCAGCACATCGGTGAGAAGTGGGCGATTGATGTCCATGTACTCGCCCCGCACCCTGTTGTAAGCAGTCATGACGGAATCGGCGCCCGCTTCCACCACCGCCTTGAAGTGGGGCAGGTACACCTCGTGCAGGGCGTGCTCGTCGACCGACACATCGACCTCGAAGCGCTCGTTTTCCATCGAATTAAGCGCGAAGTGCTTCACACACGCCATCACGTGCACACGTACGCCCCGCGTCAGGGCCGACCCCATCCGGCCGGTGAGCACCGGATCCTCGCCGTAGCACTCCTGCGCCCTGCCCCACGCGGGGTGGCGAAGCAGGTTGACGCAGACGGAGGCAGAGTAGTTTGCACCCCGCGCCCTGGTCTCCAGACCGATGGCGTGGCCGACCCGCTCCTCAAGCGCCGGGTCCCACGTCGCGGCCCGTGCAATCGTCACAGGGAAGGCGGTGGAGGCGCCGATCACGACGCCGCGGGGACCGTCGCTGAACCGGATGCCCGGGATGCCGAGCCGCGGGACCGCCCCGGCTACGAACGGCCGCCGACCCAGCAGCACCGGGATGAGCGGCAGCAGCAGACTGTGGGAGTCGCCGTCAAGCAGACTGAGGACCTCCCGATCGGTCATCCTGCCGATCATTTGGTCTGCCGCCTCATCCGCCTCGAGCTCGCCAGCCCGGACTGCCCGGACTGCCTCGCCAAACGCGCCCCCCTCCGCCGCCATCGTTTTCCTCAACGCGGGTCGTGTACCGGCGCCCCACCCCTTCTGCGCTCGCGCAGTCCGACGCACTCCAGCCATTTCCATGCCCTAAATTATGGACCCTGTTGGCCCGGTCCGGTGACTACCAACCGGGGCGCGGCCACGCGGCGCGGTAATCCTGAACCGGATGCCCGGAATTGGCCAACGCTTCGGCCGCTACCCGCCGCCCTTCATTCGCGTTGGCTTGTCCCACCGATAACGCACCCTGGGACGCGACGGGCTCCTTTCCGCCCACCGCCGGCACTGAAAACGCCCCGGCAAAAACCCCGAGCTGGGGACGTTCGCCCATGATCCCGCGTCGAAGCGGCCGCCAGCATCCTCGTCATGGGACGCGAGCGACCCCGCGGCAGGAGGTCCCCGCCTACCTTCAAACCAGTGGCGCTTCGAATGGCCCCATCGAGGCCATCCAGTGGGGTTAATGAGACGTCGCGCCGGATTGCCCAGGGGTTTCCGTACCTTCCCGAACCACCGATTGGGCAAGCTGCCCAGTGCCGGCGGCTCCTCCCGTAGAGCAACAGTCCCGCCAACCGTACCTGGTACGAAGACCCGGGTTGCCGGAAGTTCCATGCGCGGACCATTGACAATCACTCTGTAAACCGGTTTAGTTGAACCTACGAAACCGGTTTAGTGATTCAGGTCACCTGAGTGAGGGGAGTGGGAATGTCTGTCACGATCAGCGATGTTGCCCTTGCTGCCGGAGTGAGCAAGGGTGCCGTATCGCATGCACTCAATGGCAATGCGGGCGTCAGTGAGTCGACGAGGGCCCGCATCCTTCAGGTGGCCAGCGATCTTGGCTGGAAGCCCAACCTCCGTGCCAAGGCCCTGTCGACGTCGAAAGCTTTTGCGGTTGGCTTGGTCGTGGCACGTGATCCGCGGTTGCTCGGCACGGATCCCTTCTTTCCGGCGTTCATCGCGGGTGTGGAGTCCACCCTGGTCGAAAATGACTTCGTCCTTGTCCTGACTTCGGCGATGGGGCAGGACAAGGAGGAACAGAGCTATCGCAAGCTGGCCAGGGATGGGCGGGTTGACGGCGTCATCCTGACAGACGTTCGCGTTCGCGATCCGAGAATCGCCCTGATGCAGGAATTGGGGCTGGCGGCGGTCACCCTGAACCGCCCCGAAGGGGTCTCGAGCTTTCCTGCCGTGTGCATGGACGATACGGAGGGCATTGCCGGTGCCACCAGGCACTTGATTGCCTTGGGGCACGAGCGGATCGCCCATGTGGGAGGAACTCAAAGCTATATCCATGGGTGCAGTCGACGCCGCGCATGGGAAGGGGCCATGGTGAGGGGTGGCCTGAAGACTGACCTCTTCGTCGAGGCCGACTTTACAGCCGCTGCCGGTGCCGCGGCCACTGCCGACCTGCTTCGGCGTCGTGACCGGCCCACGGCCATCGTCTTCGCCAATGACCTGATGGCGATCGCCGGGTTGTCGTTTGCACAGTCCCAGGGGATTGCAGTCCCGGCAGATCTCTCGATAACCGGCTATGACAACACCGAACTGGCATCGTTCCTCAACCCGCCGTTGACGACCATTTCAACTGACCCGGTTCTCTGGGGTCGGGTCGCCGCGCAGGTCCTGCTCGACCAACTCAATGGGGTCCGGGGTGGGGACATTGTCCTGCCCGAACCACAGCTTGTGCTTGGCGGATCCACGGGACCCGCCCCCTCAATGGATTTTGCCAACAGTCCCGATTGAAATCAGTCATCCCCGGGGTGATTGGTGCGGCCTTTCGCACCCAAGATCACCTCACGTCGCCTGAAGTATATTCATCAAAATAGGAGATGCAATGAAGCACGGAAAGAACATTTCACGAATCCTCGCGATGTCCCTCGTCGCGGTCCTCGGTGTGGGCATGACCGCCTGCGGGGGCGGCAGTGGCGGCGGTGGGAACAATGCCACCGCCGCGCTCACGGCCAAGGGCCCCATAAAGATCTGGTACTCCAATAACCAGTTCGAGGTCGCCTGGGGCAAATCGATGGTGGCTGCATGGAACGCAGCACATCCGGACCAGAAGATCGACGCCCAGGAAATTCCGGCCGGCAAGAGTTCCGAGGAAGTCATCGGTGCAGCCATTACGGCAGGAAATGCGCCGTGCCTGGTGTTCAACACGGCACCCGTGGCGGTGCCCCAGTTTGAAAAGCAGGGAGGCCTGGTCAACCTGAGTGCCTTCCCCGACGGCAAGTCGTACATTGAGGGCAGGACCGGCGCCATCGCGGACCAGTACAAGTCCAGTGACGGCAATTTCTACCAGCTGCCGTGGAAGTCGAACCCGGTTGTCCTGTTCTACAACAAGGACATCTTCAAGAAGGCCGGGCTCGACCCTGAACATCCCAAGCTCGCCACCCAGGCGGAATTCCTGGACACAGCCCGCACTTTGGTGAAGTCCGGGGCCGCACCCAAAGCAATTTGGCCCTCACCTTCCAGCGACTACTACCAGTCATGGTTCGACTTCTATCCCTTCTATGCGGCGAACACCGGCGGCAAGCAGTTGATCGAAAACGGCAAGTCGACCTTCGACAGCCCGGAAGGCAAGCAGGTAGCCACCATGTTCCAGACGCTCTACAAGGAGAACCTGGCTTCCAAGGAGGTCTACCAGGGCGATTCGTTTGCCGAAGGCAAGGCCGCCATGTCACTCGCCGGCCCGTGGGCCATCGCCGCCTACAAGGGCAAGGTGAACTGGGGTGCCGTACCCGTTCCGGCCGCCCAGGCAACACCGAAGTCCTACACGTTCTCCGACGCAAAGAACATCGGCATGTACTCCGCGTGCAAGAACCAGGGCACCGCGTGGGAGGTCATGAAGTTTGCGACCAGCGTTGACCAGGACGGCAAGCTTCTGACCGGCACCGGCCAGATGCCGATGCGCAAGGACCTGACCACGACCTATGCCGACTACTTCAAGGCAAACCCGCTCTACACGAACTTCGCCGACCAGGCAGCACGGACCGTTGAGGTTCCGAACGTGCCGAACTCGGTCGAAATCTGGCAGACGTTCCGCAACGCTTACTCCAAGGCCGTCATCTTCGGCAACCAGAGCATTGACGACGCCTTCAAGGAATCCTCAGCGAAGATCGACCAGCTCGCGTCACAGAAATAGCAGACAGGCCCAACCATGTCACTCCCAACCCAACAGGCCGGGTCCGCCACCAACCGCATCCGCGGTGTGGCGGGCCGGCCCGGCCGCCGGGCCAGGCGAAATGCGATCCTTGGCCAACAGCCACTTGGCCTGCTTTTCAGTGCACCATATGTTGTCTACATCCTGGCAGTCCTGGCCTTTCCGTTGGGGTATGCCGTCTACATCTCCTTTCACAGCTATTTCTTCACGGCCCCCGGCGTGGCGGTGGATCGGCCCTTTGTCGGCTTCGACAACTACGTCACGATCCTCACGGATCCGGCGGTGCTGCAGTCCTTCGCCAATATCGGGGTCTTCCTGATCATCAACGTGCCACTGACGGTGGTCCTCTCGCTCGTCCTGGCCAACGCACTAAACCGGGTCAGCCGGCTGAAAACCTTCTTCCGGGTCAGCTACTACGTCCCCTACGTGACGGCCAGCGTTGCCGTCATCGGGGTGTGGCTGTTCCTCTTTCAGCAGGGTGGGCTGGTCAACTCACTGCTCGGCCCCCTTGCACCGAATCCCTCATGGCTGACAAACTCCTGGCTGGCCATGCCGACGGTGGCCTTGTACGTGACCTGGAAACAGCTGGGATTCTTCATCCTGCTCTACCTGGCCTCATTGCAAAATATTCCCGAAGAGCTCTATGAATCGTCGGCCATCGACGGGGCCAACAAATGGTCGCAGTTCTGGAACATCACTGTTCCCGGCGTCAGGCCGGCCAGCGTCCTGGTCACTTTGCTGGCAACCATCACCGGTGCCAACCTTTTCACCGAGCCCTACCTGCTCACCGGCGGCGGCGGCCCGGACGGGGCCTCGACCTCGCCCGTGTTCCTCATGTACCAAAAAGGCATCCTGCAGGGCCACCCCGACGTTGCGGCCGCACTGGGCGTGGTTTTGGTCATCGGGGTCCTGCTCATCGCCCTGATTCAAAAACGCCTTGTCGGCGGGAAAGAGGAGTGAGGCCATGCTGAATGAAACCACCCCCAGCGGCGCGACGGAACAAGCCGCCGTCCCGACCTTGGCGAAGGGCCGCCGTTCACAAACGGAAAAACGGCGCAGCCTTGGAATTGGAAGCTTTTTGCTGCTGGCCCTCGGAGCGTTTGTCTTCCTGTTCCCCTTCTACTACATGTTCATCGGGTCCCTGCAAACCTCGCCTGACACCTCGGTTGCCGGCGCATTCCCGAAGCCCGGCAACCTGACCGGCTCGAACTACGCCAACATCAACGGCTCCATCAACCTGCTCACAGGCCTGGTGAACTCCGGAATCTTCACCGGCGGCGTCATTTTATGTACGGTGGTCTTCGGCCTGCTCGTGGGCTACGCCCTGGCCCAAATGCATTTCCGCGGACGCGGAGTGGTCTTTGGCATGATGCTCCTGGTCCAGATGATCCCCTTTCAGCTCCTGCTCATACCGCTCTACATCATGATTGTCCGGAACTACGGGCTGGCCGACAACTACGTTGGCATCATCCTGCCTTTCGCCATCAACTCCACTGCGGTTTTTGTCTTCCGGCAATACTTCATGCAATTGCCCTCGACCCTGTTCGAGGCGGCGCGGATTGACGGTGCGAGCGAGCTGCGCATCCTGTGGCAAATTGCGATCCCGCTGGTCCGGCCCGCCATTGTGACGGCCATCCTCCTGACTTTCATCGGGCCCTGGAACGAGTTCCTCTGGCCCTTCCTCGTCACCAAGGAAGCCTCCATGCAACCCCTGGCCGTTTCACTGGCCAACTACATCTCCAACATTGCCGCCACGGCAGCCAACCCCTTCGGGGCCATACTGGCCGGCGCCTGCGTCCTCGCAGCCCCCGCCGTGATCCTCTTTATCTTCTTCCAGCGACAGTTCATTTCATCCGATTTTGGATCCAGCGTAAAAGGCTAATCTCCCATGACACTTTCCATCACCGAACTGCCCACCGTTCCCTTCAAACTGACCAGGGCCGGGGTCATCATGTCACCTGAGCCGGGCAACGAGTTCGAGGCCGACGGCGTGCTGAACCCGGCCAGCGGGCGCGGCCCCGACGGCGAGCTATACCTCCTGCCCCGCCTCGTGGCGAAGGGAAACGTTTCCCGGGTGGGCCTGGCCAAGGTGACGATCGACGACGACGGCGTCCCGTCCGGCGTCGAACGCCAGGGAATCGTGCTGGCACCCGACGAGGGATGGGAAAGGGGCCGGAACAACGCCGGCACTGAGGACCCCCGCCTCACCTGGGTTCCGTCCCTGGGCAAGCACCTGATGACCTACGTGGCCTACGGGCCGCTGGGACCCAGGCTTGCCTTCGCCCACTCGGCAGACCTGCGGAACTGGGAGCGATTGGGCCCGTGCCACTTCGAGTACCAGGCGGAGCTGTCCATGGACCTGAACCTGTTCTCCAACAAGGACGCGGTTTTCTTTCCGGAACCCGTCAAGGACCCGGACGGCGTACTGTCGTATGCGATGCTGCACCGGCCCATGTGGGACCTGGGCTGGATCCGCGAAGGCGAGGGCGACCACCTTCCAGCCGGCGTGACGGACGCCCGCCCCGGAATCTGGATCTCCTACGTGGCCGTCGACGATGTGCAAAAGGACATCCGCAACCTGGTCCACATGCGCAAGCACAAGCAGGTGGCGCTCAGTGAATTCCCGTTTGAGGAACTCAAGATTGGCGGGGGGCCGGCCCCCATCCGCATCGACGAAGGATGGCTGCTGATCCACCATGGTGTCTCCGGGACCATGGAGAAGTCCGCCTTCGACCACCAGCAAAACGTGAACTACACCGCCGGCGCCATGATCCTCGACGCGGACGACCCCTCGATCGTGATAGCCCGTAGCGACAAACCCCTCCTGGAGCCCGAGACCGCGGAGGAACGGTCCGGGATTGTGCCCAACGTCGTCTTCCCCACCGCCATCGAAAAGATAGGCGACCAGCTGTTCGTCTTCTACGGCATGGCGGATTCAAAGATCGGCGTGGCCAGGCTGGACCGCGCCTAGCCCCACCCTCTTGCACCATCTTCGTTCGTTGCCGACTTAGGAGTTCGCATGGATCCCCACATTGTTCTCTCCCGACGCACCTTCGCCTCGATCGCAACGGCCGCCGCCGCAACCCTGGCGACGGCGGCGGCCGGGACCGCTGCCCCCGGGCAGGCGCCTTCGCCTTCGGACGCACCGGCGTTGGCCAATCTTTCGCATCTGAACTTCCTCCTGGACACTGTCCCGCTGGTACCGGTGGCAGGTCACACCACCTACCCTATGGATGGACTTCGCCCGGGACTGGCCCCCTGGACCTATGCGGACGGGCATCCCGACGGGAGCTACACGCGGGTGGGCGGCGGCTCGAAGGACCCGGTCACCGGCTACTGGAGCCAAGGTGCCTTCAACGCGGACGACATTGCGCGCGCATCGGTGGTGTACCTGCGCCACTGGCAGCAGACAGACGATCCTTCCAGCAAGGACAAGGCCCATGGACTGCTGCGGACGCTTGCCTACCTTCAAACCACCACGGGCCCCCACGCCGGCAACGTGGTCCTCTGGCAGCAGGCCGACGGATCCCTCACCCCCAGCGCCAAACCCGTGGAACTCCCGGATCCAAGCGACTCGGCCGAATCGTACTGGCTGGCCCGGACCATCTGGGCCTTCGGGGAGGGCTACGCCGCCTTCGCTTCCCACGATGCCGGCTTTGCCGCCTTCCTCCAGGAGAGGCTCGATCTGGCGTTGGCGTCGTTGAACCGGCAATGCCTGGCCAAATACGGAAACCATGACACGGCAGACGGAGTCCAGGTCCCGGCCTGGCTGATCACCGGCGGCGCGGACGCGTCTGCCGAAGCCGTGCTGGGCCTGACAGCGTACGTCCGGGCTATCCCGGACAGCCATTCCGCGAGGGAGGCGCTGCGGAAACTGACCGAGGGCATTGCCGCCATGTCCTCCGGAGGTGTGGGGATCTGGCCATTTGGTGCGATTCTGCCATGGACCAAGTCCCGTACGCTGTGGCATGCCTGGGGCGGAATGGCACCCGCCGCCGTCGCCGGCGCCGCACTGGTGTTGGACCGGCAGGACCTGCTGCCGGCCGCCGTGCGTGACTGTGCGCAATTCACGCCGCAACTGCTGGCCGCCGGCGGACCCGACAACGCCTGGACCCCCACCCCGGGCGAGGCCCAGATCGCCTACGGCGTCGACTCCCGCCTTCAGGGACTCGTTGCAACGGCGAAGGCAGCAAATGCCCCGGGCCTCCTGGAAGTCGCCGCCATCGCCGCAGCCTGGTACTTCGGAGCAAACAGGAGCGGAAGACCGGCCTACAACCGGGCCACGGGAACCGCCGTCGACGGGATCGAACGCGACGGGCGCGTCAATATGAACTCCGGAGCCGAGTCCACCATCCATGCACTGTTGTCCATGCTGCTCCTGGACGCAAATCCCGGCCTCAAGGCCCGCGCGCTGGGCATCAACAGGACCATCGGTGTCGACGGGCTAACCGTGGTGGAGGCCGAATCAGGCATCGTGACCGGCGGCACCGTGGTCACACCGGCATCGGCATGGACGGGCGAAGCCAACATTTCCGGCGGCGCCTACGTCGCCCTGCAGCCCGGTGGGGCGCTGGCCATCGCCCTACCCGCAGCCGACCAGCCCCGCAACGCATACCCCATCGTCTACCAGGCCGTTGCCCAGGCCGGGACGACAACATGGACGGCCGGACCGGCAGATGTGGGGGCCACGGACAACGGCGGGGCAGGCGCCCAGGGCATCACCGACGCACCCGGAATCCTGTTCCCCTTCGCGCTGGCGCGGGCCCTGCCCGCCGGGGCCGTGACCGTCAGGGGGCGCAGCGACGGACCCGCCCTGATCGACGCCCTGCTCCTCCAACCGCAAATATCCACTGTCGCGGTGGACGGGCCGGCCGGACCCCTGACACTCTTTGTCAGTGCCGCCGACGTTGCCGTGGAACGACGGATGGACCTGCCCCGGGGGTTTAAGCTCATCCAACGCGCCTACAACGCATCGGGCCGGCCGGTCCCCGCTGCCCCGAATCAAAACGGGCGGGACCATTCCGGCCGGGTCGCCGTGGCACCGGGCGGATTCACGTCCGTGGGCCTCGCCCGCAAGTAGCCTCACCCGCAGCAGACCATCCGTCGCCGTGCATGGCGTCCCAACGGGCGGCATGCACGGCATCCTTTCCCGAAAGAGAGAACCTTGCAAAAGATCACCACGGAGGCCCTCCGCGACAGCTACCGGGAGGCCCTGACATTCAGCAACCCGCTGACGGACACCATCTCCACCGACCAGTTTTCATCCACGTACCCGCAACGGCCCGCCTGGGCGGTGGGTCCGTTCAGCAAGGACGGCCCGCTTACCTTCACCCAGACAACGGACTGGGCGGATCCCACAGGAATAGGCTGGACATCCGATTCCATCTTCAACCCCTCCCTCATGGAGCGCGGGGGGAAGCTGTACCTGTTCTACCGCGCCTCGCCGCGCAAGGAATCGGTGTCCAGCAGGATTGGTGTCGCCGTCCACGATCCCCAAACAGGTTGGCGGGACAGTCGATCCAACCCGGCGATCTACCCAACCCTGGACAACGAAATACTGGGCTGTGAGGACCCCAAGGTCTACGCCGCCGACGGCCGCTACTACATGTTCTACAACGGCATCTGGACCATTGACCAAGCAGCCAAGGCCAACGGGGAAGGCGGCGAGGTGCATCCGCTCGGCGCTGTTGGCTGCGACATCAACGTCGCGGTCTCCGATGACCTGGTCCACTGGGAAAAGTGCGGACTGGCCGTGCCGCACGAAATCTCCCAATACTGGGCCAAGGGGGCCGTCATACCTCGCAACGCCCGCGGCGAAGCCGTCACGATCGACGGCGAGTACCTCATGTACCTTTCGGAAGGCTGCGGGGGCGTCACCCACGTGGGCCGGTCCACTGACATGGTCCGCTGGAACTTTCAGCCACAGGAATATCTGGATATCGAGTCCTTGGGCGGAACCCTTCATGAAGTTTCCTGCGCCATCATCGGTGACGACGGCTCACTGGTTCTGGACTTCCTCTACCGCGATGCCGACAACAATTTCGCTGCCGCCCAGGCCCTGTATGACACTGCTGCACCATTTACCCAAAAGGCCATTAACGTTGGCGGATCGTTGGCATGGGGCGGACTGCTCAAATACCAGGGGTCCTGGATGTTCGCACAGGGGTGGGACGCACCCAAAGGCCGCAGGGAAATGTACTTCTACCGGGCAGCGGGCAACAGCTGAGGCCGACCCCAGCGGAAGCTGGGCCAAGAGGTCAAGGCGGGTACCGCCGTCGTACTTTGTACCGTACGGCAGCGGCACCCGTCTTTTCGGGGCGGGCGGCAACTCGGACATGGAACATAGCTGTCAGGAATGTCAACCATTGGCCCATGAAGATCATCGCTTCAGCATCCACGCCGGTCTCGGTTCGCGAACGCTGGCCCTGTGGACCTGCCACAGCGGCATCAACCGCTTGCTGGAGGCAACGCGCACCGGCAGCGGGAAGTAGAGGCCTTCTTCCCCGTCGAGGGTGCTGAACATCGTGAATGCCGTTGCGGTGGTGACCAGCTGGTGCCCTCCCACCGTGTGGATGGGCACCCTGAAGATCAGGCCGCGGTGGCGGATCTGCGGGTTGGTCCGATTGATCCTTACCACGTCCTCTGGTTGGTCCCGGAGCTTGCCGGGCTGGGCCGGCTGGACTTCCTGGGACAGCTGCTGCTTCGCCATTAACTCGCCGCCGGTGGTTGTAGTGCTCCCTGAAGCGGACCAGGAGATTGGCGACTTGTACAAGGCCCTTTAGGGCATGGGCGTCGAGGAACCAGGTCAGGGTTTGGTGGCATCGCTCTGTCATTCCTTGAGTTTCGGGGTGCCAGGTTCGTCCGGTGACGCCCCGGCGTCCGTGTTCGGCCATGAAGATTTCGTTGCTGAGCAGCCTGAGTGCTTCGAGGTCTTCGCTGTAAAGCAGGTGTGCCTTGCCAAGCTATCTCGACGTCGGGATAGCTTGACCTATGCCGAGCGGGGAACCATGCCGTGGTGTGCCGCCACGGGGCTGTGCGCCCCTTGTCGGGGCGGGCTTCGTGGGACCGCGACCAAATACGTGCCCGGCATGGTTACAGGCTTTCGAGGAATGCCAGGAGAGTGTCGGGTGGCGTGTAGCGTCCGGGCTTGATGGAGGCCGGGGTGGTCAGCGCGAGGGCTCGCTCTTTGATGCTGAGGTCGGCATGAATGTAGGTGTCGGTTGATCGGATGTCGGCGTCCCCGAGCCAGAGTGTGATGACGTCGACGTCCACCCCTGCCTGCAGCAAGAACATGGCAAAGGAGTACCGCCTGCATGGAATTCCATCGCCGTCCTCCGCGGCCTCAGCCCCAGCGACGCCGTCCAAGCCGCCACCCGGGCCTGGGATGCGGGAGTCCGGCACGTCGAAGTCACCATCGAGACGCCCGCAGCCGTCCCCACCCTCGCCGCCGTCGCCAGAGCCGCCTCGGACCGCGGAGCCGCCGTCGGAGCCGGAACCGTGACCTCAATCGAGCAGCTCGACGCCGCCGCCGCGGCAGAGGCATCGTTTACAGTCTCCCCGGGCCTTGACGAGAGAGTAGTCCGCGAAAGCATCCGCCGGGGACTGCCGCACCTGCCCGGGGTGTCCACGGCCGGCGACATACTGCGAGCCAAGGGGCTGGGATTAACCTGGGTCAAGGCATTTCCCGCCTCATTGCTCGGCACGGAATGGGTCAAGGCCATGAAAGGCCCGTTCCCTGACGTAAAGTTCGTGGCAACAGGTGGAATGAGGGTCGCCACGGCGCAGACTTATCTGGAGGACGGCGTCAGCGTCGTCGGGCTCAGCGCGGAATTCGCCTCGGACAAGGGCGCTGAAGCCGTCAAAAACCTTCTGGTGACCTCGGCTGCATCGTAGGTGGGCGGGGCTTCCGCAGGTCAGTGCGGGTTATCGTCCGTGAGGAGCGTTTTACGCCGTGACCTCGGGCCAGGGGGGCGGGTGGATGGCAAGAAGATCGAGACATTGGCGATTCTGGCTGGCGACTAAGCGCTGGTCCTTGCGACTCTGAGGTCGGAGTTGCGCCGGGTGGCGTCGGTGTTCGGCAGGGAGCCATAAACGGAGCAAAAGGCCCCCATGCCGTCCAGCTGGCGGGTAGCATCCGGGGCCGTGGTACCGCCGCGGGCGCACGTTGGCATGGCTGCGACAAGTTTGGCTGCACCGGGATTAAAGTAAGCCGTAGCTGCCCAGCTGTGCAGCCATTCCGGCCCCGTCCGGCGCGGTCACCCAGGGCACCGAGCCGTGTTCGGTGGCGTCCTCGTGGGCGCGTCCGCCGGCCAGCAGGGCCTCGCCGGCGGAGAGCTGGCGGATGGCTATTGCGGCGGTCTGTCCGGCGTGCGCGCGGGCGAAATCGGCATAGATTTCAGGGTCGTGCTGGCCGTCGTCGCCCAGGAGCAGCCACCGGACGCCGGGGAATTCCCGGGCGAGACGTTCAAGATTGTTTTGCTTGTGCTCCCGTCCGCTGCGGAACCAGCGCTGCAGTGTCGGTCCCCAGTCGGTGAGCAGCAGGACGCCCTTCGGATATAGGTTCCGTGCCAGGAATCGAGCGAGGGCCGGCGCAACATTCCACGGCCCGGTGGACAGATAGAGGACGGGTGTCTCGGGGTGCCTGGCCACGATCCGGTCCAGCAGCACCGCCATGCCGGGGGTGGGCGTACGTGCCCGCTCGCTGACGACCAAGGTGTTCCAAAAGGCCAGCAGGGGCCTGGGCAGCGCCGTCACCATGACGGTGTCGTCGATGTCGCTTACGATGCCGAACGTGGCGTCCGGCGCCACGACCAGGACCTGGGCCTCGGCGGGGGCCGTCTCCGGGCTGCGCAGGACGACGGGGTGCCAGCCCGGTGCGAGGGAGATTTGCAGGACCTCGTCCACAAGTCCACCGTCGTCTGCTCGGACCGGGTGGATGACGCCGCCGATTTCCACCGCGACCTCGCTGCGGGGGACGGGCACGCTGGTGAAGGCATGCCATCCGCGGACCGTCCCACTGGCGGCGGCGGGCTTGCTGGTGAGCACCACCCGGGCGAGCACACGCACCCAGGTGGTGCTGCCGTAGCCCGGATAGGCGACGATTGTGGGGGTGAAGCCGCTGGCTCCCGCCACCCGCGTGCGGACACCGTGGATCACGTGGGAGAGGCGCACGACCGACGCCAGCAGCGCCCGTGCCGGAGGTTCGCGCACGGAATTGTCGTTCCGCTTTTCGGGAGCGTGTTGCTCGCGTTGATGCGAAGTCGGGACCATGCCTCCACTGTCCCACACAACGTTGGCATCGAGGCCGGATGGAATCGGCACGTCGGAAAACGCTCGTTGGACCATGTGCTGCAAAAACACAGGAGCGGCAGCATGGTGTGGGCCAGATCGCGGAGCTGCCCAGCCGCCTCGAGAGGGCCCGCCCGCCGGGGCCGGACTCGTCAGGGACGGTGGGTGGTAGGAGGACACGCCGCCATAGGCTATTTTGGGGAGCAGGAATTGGCCGCTTGGCCATGGGACGGAAGGAATGCCGCGTGGGAAGCGACGCCGGTTCGTGGTTCCTGAGCCGCGAGGAGCGGGGAAACCTGGCCACGGAGGTGCATGCCGGCGGTGCCGGATCGCCTTCGTGGTCGGAGGGCAACCTGGTGCGCCCGCTGATTCATGGGGCGCGGTACTTCGCACGGCTGCACGAGGAGCTGACAGTCCTGCGGGCGGGTGACCGCGTGTGGTTCACTGATTGGCGCGGCGACGCCAACGAGCGGCTGCTGCCGGACGGGCCGTCGATCGGGGACCTGCTCGCTGGCTTGGCGCGCGCGGGCGTGGAAGTGCGCGGCCTTGTCTGGAGATCGCACGGGGAGCGCGTTTCGGCCCCCATAAGCGGCCGGGCCAACGAGCTGCTGAGCCGTCAGATCAACGACGCCGGCGGCGAAGTTCTGCTTGATCAGCGGGTCCGCCTGTTCGGTTCCCATCATCAAAAGCTGGTCGTCATCCGTCACCGCGACGACCCCTCGAGGGACGTGGCGTTTGTTGGCGGGATTGATCTTTCGCACAGCCGTCGGGACGATGCGGGGCACTCGGGAGACCCACAAGCGGTAAGCATGGAGTCCTGCTACGGAACGCGGCCCCCGTGGCACGATGCGACACTCGAGCTGCACGGCCCCGTGGTGGCGGATGTCCTGGCAGTGTTCGCCGAACGATGGAACGATCCGCATCCCCTCGACCGGCGCACGCCCTATCGGATGCTGCTCCAACGCCTCGCCCGGATGCCGCGGCACCCCAAGCCGCTGCCCGAGGTGGTCCCGCCGCCACCACCGGCGGGCCCGCACGCCGTGCAGCTGCTGCGCACCTACGGGGTCAAGCGGCCCCCTTTCCCGTTCGCCCCGGAGGGGGAGCGCAGCATCGCGCGCGCCTACACGAAAGCGTTCGCCCGCGCCCGATCGCTGATTTACATCGAGGACCAGTACCTCTGGGCAACGGACGTCGCGGCAGGAATCGCCGCGGCCCTGGAGCAAAACCCCGAGTTGAACGTCATCGCCGTGGTGCCCCGCACACCCGACTCTGACGGCGCTCTCAAAGGGCCACCCATGCGGCTGGGGCAACTCCGCGCCATGAAGATGCTCCGTGAGGTTGCGCCGGACAGGGTGGGCATCTTCGACCTGGAGAACAGTTCCGGAACCCCGATCTACGTCCATGCCAAGATCTGCATCATCGACGACGCCTGGTTCACCTGCGGCTCAGACAATTTCAACCGTCGATCCTGGACCACGGACAGCGAGCTCACCTGCGCCGTGGTCGATACCAGTCACGACGCGTCCCCTTCCCTGGCGCACGCACTGCGGTGCGAACTCTGGGCAGAACACCTGGGCTTGGAGCAGGACGATCCACGGCTGCAGGACCCGGCCTCGGGACTCCAACTCTGGAAGTCCACCGCCGGCGCCCTCGACCGGTGGCACGAAACGGGCGCCCGCCCGCCCCGGCCCGTCGGCCAGGTTCGGCACCACATCCCCGAACCGGTGCCGCCCCTGCAGCGCCTTTGGGCCGACCCGCTGAGCCGCTTCGTGGTGGACCCGGACGGCCGACCCCGCCGGCTCCGCGGCACGGCCGAGTTCTAGGCGGGGGTCCGCGGAGCAGCAGAGGGCCCCACATGCCCAAGCCCCGCCGGCGCGGAATTTGTCGGTGAGTCGAGCGACCTGTGGCGGTGATCCCGGGTCCACATTGAAATCGGCGCAGGCCGAGCCGATGAACGCCTTCAGCTCAGGATCGCGGAAGAACTTCGTGAAGGCTGCGACAGATTCCCCCCTCGTCATGGACGACGAGGAACCCGTCGCCGACGGCGACGCGATGGCTGAGGGAGCTCCGCTCCCAAGCCTGACCACCGAGCTATTGGGATTCTCCGCCGTGGTCGCCCCCCGACTTCCTGAAGTCGCCCACGTCGGCAGGGCTCGCCACGGGCTCGTGGCCGCAAGGAGGAACCGTCGCCATCACCCGTGAAAACCAAACCCCCACCAGTCCTGCCGCAGCGGCGCAAGGACAGCGATAAGCCCGCCAGGCCAACCACCCGGCTGAAACCGTGGCAAGAACCGTATCAATCCAGGCGCAGGACGGGCTTGCCGCGAGCGCGACGGGTCTGCACCTTCGCCGGAGCGGCTAAAGCCTGCTCAAACGGATACGCCCGCTCGAGCCCCACGCGCAGTTCTCCCGCGGCGATGTCGGTCATGAGGTGCACCAGCTCATTCCGGATTTCCGCCTGGTAGTGGATTGCGCCCACATGCACACCCCGCTCGGAGGCCACGGCATCCCCTGAGATGGTGATCAATGATCCCGAGTCCTTCACCACGGGCAGACTGTCGCTTGACGTCCCGGGCTGCACCGCGATTACGGCATCGACTCCGCCTGGCATCCATTGAAGAACCTGTTCGCTCCACTTCGGGTTGTGGTGGTCGGCGGCTTCTTCTGAGCCGAGCGAAAGCAGGCAGGCGTGATTGGATTCGGACGCCGAGGCGCCGACCCGCCAACCTCGCCGGCGAGCAATCTGGATGGCGAGTGTGCCAATGGCCCCGAACCGCCGGCGATGAACAGCGTTCCGCCTGCCGGCATCGCCGGAAGTGCGTGAAGAGTCCTAAGAATCGTGTTTCCAGCGACGGGTGCCGCCGCGGCCCCGAGGAAGTCCACGCCGTCGGGAATCGGAATGATGAGCGGAGACATGGCTGCCGGTCCGTTCGATCACCCGGGCAGCTTCGATTCCGATTGGAGAGGGGTATTTCGCGTCAGCGGGCAGGAAATAGGAATCATGGATCCCACCGCCCACTGCGTCCGCGCGCACAAGTAGCTCGTCGTCGTCAATCGTGGGAACTGGCACTTCGGCCAGCTGGCTGCGTCCCTTAGTGTGGTGTCAATTCCTGCGGGGCTCTCGGACGTGAGAGGGCCGCCGTGGACCCGCCCTGCTAACCGTCAACACTTTTGACGTTCCTCGCGCCCAAGCATTGAACCAGGGGTGGTCCTGACTCGTACTAGGCAGTGACAGGTTCCTTGTGGCTTGGGCGCCGGCAAGGGTATGGAGCCGACTCGCTTTGATGGGGTTCTGGAAACGTCAGTACTACGGTGATGCGGGGAAGGGCAGAGATGAAATCTTCCAGCGGCGTGATGGACATCGTGCTGCGGCTACTGGTGGCCGGAGCGTTGGCCATCGATGCGGTGGTGCACCTGCAGCTTGCCTCGTACTACCAAACGGCTGTCCCGGCAGGCATTGGGCAAGGCAACTTGTTTCGGATTGAGGCCACGGTTGCCATTCTTGTTGGCTTGTACCTTCTGCTCCGTGGCAGCCGGCCAGCGTATGCGGCCGCCGTGCTCGCCGCCGGGGGTGGTGTGTTGGTGGTCCTGCTGTATCGGTACGTGAACGTCCCGGCGTTTGGTCCCTTCCCTGCCATGTATGAGCCCGTCTGGTATTTTCAAAAGTCGCTCAGTGCGGTCGCGGAGGCGGCAGGAGCGATCCTGGCGTTGATTGGCTTCGTGTGGCCACGCCGCCGCGTCCGCAAACCCCACCCCCGAAGTGCCCCGGCAACACGTGGATGATTTCCGCATTGAGGACTGGGCGCGGTTGTTCACGGTGGCACGGAATTTGGCCATTGATGATTGGCGCAGTGCCGGGCACCGGCATGCGTTCGGCGTGGACCAGGTGCCGGAAGCCGCCAGCGACGACGGGACTGACCGGTATTGGATGCCCGGCTGGTGGGGGATGCGTTGGAAACCCGGAGCCCGGAACATCGTGAGGTGGCCCGGTTGGCGTCCTTCGGCGGGCAAGATAGGGCCTTGATCGCGGCGGCCCTGGATATCCCGGCCGGGAAGGTGAAGTCCCGACTGCATTATGGCCTGCGGCCCATGTGCTCGTCTCCCTGTCCGCGGCGGAGCGCCGGGAGCACGAGCACCACCTCCCTACATGCTCCGCCCGTCGACTGCAGGTGGCGGTACAGTCCGGGCTGCCTGGGCTTCTTGCCCGGGCCCGTGAGGACGACACACCAATCCCCACGAAGGCGAGCCCGGTGCCGGCGGTCGCGCCTGCACGGCTCCATGCCGGGTTGGCCGCCCTGGCGGCCCGGCGCCGGCGGCGGCCGGTGTTCGCAGCCGCCGCTGCCGCGATCGTTTTGGCCGGTACGACGGCGGCCATCACCGCCGGGCGCGACACCGGATCCGCTCCGCGTCCCTCCGCTGTCAGCAGCGCCCCTGCGTGTGTTCCTTTGACCTTTGCCGGTACGGCCCCGGCTGGCTTGGTGGCCACCGGAACGCCGGCCAGCTTCCCCTGGGGGGACCCAGATCAGCTGGCATTGCACCTATGCCCCGCCCCAGCCTCCCTGCATTCGGGCCAGCCAGCCAAAAATATGAGCTGGTCATGCCCTCCACCTCCGGTGCAAACACCAGGATCGCCAGTTGGACGGCTGGACCGAGCAGTGTGGTGACGCCGGCCTCGACCACCAGCGCCCCGGCACAGGCCATCGCGCGGCTGGAAATCCGGGACAGCACAGGGGCCACGCTGCCCAGCGCGGCCCCTTCGCAATTACGTGGCCGGCTTAGTAGCCGTTGCCGCCCTGTGCCGGCGCACTCGAGGATGCGGCCGTGATCTTGGCCCCGTTGGTGCCGATCACCCACCAGATACCGCCATAGCCCTGACCGGTGGTGTCCCCGGCCTTTTTATCGGCCGTGAAGGTGTACAGCGGCAGCCCGTTCAAGGTGACCTGCTTGGCCCCATCCACCCCGGTAATGGTGGCCACCTTTCCGGTGACCCCCATGATGGTGGGAGTAGCGGAGGTTGTGCTGACGGCAGGCCACAGGCTGGCACAGGGTCCGGTGCAGGCGCTGGCGGTTTCCCCGGCCTTGTCGTGATCGTAGAAGTAAACGGTCATTCCCGCACCGTTGACCAGAATGGTGCCCAGGGCCGTGCTGGCCGTGTGCAGCGCCCCGCTGGCGGAGGTGGACGGGGTGGAGCTGGAGGAACTCGCGGGGGCACTTGTGGCACTGCCTCCTGGTGCGGTGGTACTGCCGCATGCTGTCAAGGCAGCCAGGGCCACCGCACTGAGGGCAAGCCCAACTCTGGCGTGAAGTTTCATGGCCGGTTCTCCGTTCAACTTACTGGAACCTGGGTGGCCCCATGCCCATCACACGACGTAGCGGGCGCCATGGTTCATCCCGGGTGCAGGAACATTTCACGTGGGCGCATCAAGCACCACCCCCGATGCCAAAAGTTGCTCGCACCCCACGGACGAACTTCCCCTGTCAGGAATGATACTGGCCGGCATTGGCATCATGCCGTCGAGTCCGCAATGGCCCCTTGCCAACCACCCACATTTGTTGCGGGGTTGCCGCGCGAATCTTCGCTGCCGGCCGAAAACCCCAGGTTTTCGTGGTGTCAGCGGCTTCAATTCCCATATTGAACTATTGGAGAGTCAATTCCGGCAACATTATGTACAGACAGCCTTCTCGTCAAGGCTCCACGGAGGATCCGGAAGGCCCTTGGACCTGGCAAACGAAGACGGATTACCCACGGATCCGCAAGGCTCCTTCCCGCCCGTGCGGCATGACGATGAATCCTTGGCGGACTAGGCGTACAGGGTTTTGCGCGACGAATGGATCGTTCTGGATTTCAAGCCCGGCGAGCCCCTCAACGACGAAGCGATTTCCAGGCGCCTGTAGGTCGGCAGGACCCCGGGGCTGCGTTCCTTCGTGTGGTGTCAATTCCTGGGGGTCTCGGTCGTGAGAGGGCCACTGTGGGTGCCGATTTTGTTTCCGCCAAGAAGCCTAGGAAGCGATCCCACGATGAGCCATAATCATTCTGCCTTGACTTCCCTGATCTCGGATCTGCTCGCGGAGCCGGACCTCGCCCATGAGGACGTGTTCCGGCGGATGCTGCAGGCGGGCATGCAGGACCTGGTCAATGCGGAGGTGGCCGCGAAGATCGGTGCCGGACGTTACGAGCGCACCCCGGAGCGGGCCACCCGGCGCAACGGCACGCGGGCCAAGCGGCTCGCCACCCGCAAGGTCGACCAGCTGGTGCGTGCACTGGGCAACGACACCGGCATCTCCCGGTCCACGGTCTCGCGGATCTGCTCTGAGCTTGACGAGGCCGTGCATGAGTTCCTGGGCCGGCGCCTGGATCACACCTGGTTCCCGTACCTGTTCCTGGATGCGACGTACCTGGACGTGCGCGCGCACGGCCGCACCGACGCTTCGGCGGGAACTGCGGTTTTTGGCGCGAAAGTGGCCCAGCTCCTGCCGCGCTTGCCGTCGCAGCGCAATCTTGTGCACCTGGACATGCGGGTTCACCGCATGAACTACGAGGCCACCGGAAGCCGGCACCTGGATGACTTCCTGATCCGGTGCGACAACCTGGCCACGCGTATTTGGAGCGTGGTGCTGCCGAAGCTCCGGTCGGCTTCCGAGCATATCGCCCAGCCCATTGAATTGCTCAAGTGCATCGCGGTTTGAGACCCCGACTCGGCGGCGCGGCTGACCGCCCGGCATGTCGCCGACTTCGAGCGTCTCATCCGCGCCGTCATGCGGCGCGGGCCAGGGTCCTGAGTCACCACATTGTGGCTGGTGTCCCTATGCCTTTCGTCAAGCAGCTTAGGGAGCTTTTTTCGTGGAGGGTGCCGTTTGGGCATGGCCTCGAGGACGTCCCAGAGACGGATGCCCGGGCCAAGCAGGATGGGCGTGATGGCAACGTGGAGTTGGTCCATGAGGTCCGCCTTGACGAAGTCGCAAACCACCGTTGAGCCGCCGCCGATCCGAACATCCCGGCGCCCATGATCCCGGCGCCGACGTCGGCGAAGTAGGCCTGCGCTTAACGGCCGTCCACACACGTGGTCCCGCCGCCACTGTCATCATGAAGCACCCGCTCGCGGAAAGGCCGCGTTGACATGTGGACGCCGACCAGCTGGCCCCAGTCGCGTCCGAATGGATGCCCGGGGGTTTGACCGGTCGTGGTGGCGAATCCGTCGGGGGAGATGTTCAGGTCGGCGCGGACGGTCTCCGCTTCTCTCTCACATGTGCTTGCACCACGCCCTCACGGTAGTGGGTGGGATGGATCCGCCAAGGCGCGGGTGCTTCGGTGAGGGGGACGCCGCCTAAGAAAGCTCTAAGATCGGGTGGGTAGCGTTGCAGGCATGGCATCCATGACCGCTCCCGCCCCCGTGCGGCGACAACGCGCCTTCGCCCGGTCCGGGCGGCTGCTGCTGCGCGCCCTGCTCGTTGCCGGCATCATCGGCGTCCTGGCCGCGTGGTGGTTCGCCACCCCGTCGTCGCTGACCTTCACTCCGGCGTCCACAGCAACTTCCCTGGGCGAACTCAGTGGAATGGCAGGCGCCTTTCTTGTCTGCGCCCAGGTGCTGCTGATCGCCCGTGTTCCCTGGTTCGAGCGCGCCGTCGGCATGGATCGTTTGGTCAGCTGGCACCGGACGCTCGGCAGCACCGTCCTTTTCCTGATCCTCAGCCACGTCCTGCTCATGGTCCTCGGTGTCCAGCTGCTGACGTCCGGCACGCCGTGGGGAGCGACGGCTGCCGTCCTGACCTCCTACCCCGACATGCTCACCGCCCTGATCGGCACGCTGCTGTTTCTCGTCCTTGGGATCAGCAGCGCCCGCATCCCGCGAGGAAAGATTTCCTATGAGACCTGGTACTGGCTGCATGTCACTGCCTATGTGGCGATCTTCCTGACGTTTTTTCACGAACTGAGCGCGGGGGTCCATTTCGTCAACAACCCCCTCAACCGCGCGGCGTGGATAGTGCTCTACCTCGCCACGGCCTCCGCAGTGCTCACCTGGCGGTTCATTCTGCCGGCCGCCGCCGCGTGGAAGCACCGCATGGTGGTCTCCCACGTTGTGGATGAAGGCAATGGACTCAGCAGCATCTGGCTGGCGGGACCGCATCTGGATGAGCTGGGCGTGCGGGCCGGCCAGTTCATGATGTTCCGTTTCATGAGCGTGGGCCACATGCTGACGGCGCATCCGTTCTCCCTGTCCCGGCTGCCCGCCGACGGCCTGATGAGAATCACTGTCGGGGCGCTGGGCGACCACAGCAGCCGCATGCGCCACTTGAAGCCCGGCACGGCGGTCCTGGCCGAAGGCCCCTTCGGCCATTTCACGCCCGACGCAAGCCGGCGCCGGAAGGTCCTGCTGATCGCCGGCGGCGCCGGCATCGGCCCCATGCGCGTCCTGGCCGAGAGCCTGGTCGCTGAAGGACGGAACGTGGTGATGGTTTACCGCAGCAGCAGGGAGCGCCCTGCGCTGGAACGGGAACTGCGCGCGCTTCGCCCCCTGGTCTTGCACACCGTGGTGGGAAGCCGTGCGGAGCTGGGCCACGATCCACTGGCGGCGCGACCGCTCGGACGCCTGGTCAGGGACATTTCGGAGCGGGAGGTCTACGTCTGCGGCCCGCTGGGGATGGCGCACACCGTGGATGAATCACTGTCACGGCTTGGCGTCTCCAAACGCATGATCCACCGCGAAATACTGAGCATGGGACATTGATTATGAACGGACGGAAGTGGAAGGGCACGGCCCTTTTCCTGGCGATTTTCATCGTCTTGGGGGCGACATTCGGCCTGCGGTTGTATTCGGCGCAGGAGCACTCGGCCCTCGCCAGCTCGCTCCCGACGGCGACAGCCAAGCCGACGACCGCTGGGGGCGCCGCTCCCGGAACCTCCACACAGTCCGCGGCGCCCAGTGGTCCCCGGGCGGCCGGCTCCGGCACGGGCCCGTCGGTCAGGACCATCACGGGCGATCCCGAGAGTACGCCGTACGGCAACGTGCAGGTGGCGGTCTCCTTCGCCGGCAGGAAGATCACCGGCGTGAACGTACTCCAGGTTCCCGACGCCGGAAACTACGACCAGCAGGTCGCGCAGGTGGTGCCCCCCACCCTCCTGCAGGAGGTCCTCACCTCGCAGTCGGCCAAGGTCGACACCGTCAGCGGCGGCACGTACACCTCCACCGGCTACTTGCAGTCGGTCCAGTCGGCGATCGACAAGCTGCCCTGATGCGGTTTCTGGACACCGTCATGGGCATCCCCATGTCCCTGGACATCCGCGACGCGGGGGACCATCACGCCGCGGCCAAGGAAGCCTTCGCACTGTTGCATGAGGCGGATGCGATTTTCAGTCCGTACCTTCCCGGCAGCCAGCTCAGCCGGCTCAACCGCGGCGAGCTGACCCTGGAGACGACCGGGCCGGCGTTCCTGGAGGTGCACGAACTGGCGGCACGGTTCGCCGCGGTCTCCGGCGGCGTCTTTTCCTTGCAGGCCGCACCCGGCCGTTGGGACCTGAACGGCATCGTGAAGGGCTGGGCCACCCAACGGGCGGCCCAGCGGCTCAGGGTGCTGGGGGTGGCGAATTTCGTTCTCAACGCCGGCGGAGACGTCGTGGCCGCCGGAGGCAGCGGGCCCGGCACGGCCTGGAATGTTGGCATCCGCTCCCCGGAGTCTCCGCAACGGATGATGGCGGTGCTCGCGCTCCGCGACATGGCCGTTGCCACATCCGCCACGTACGAGCGGGGACTGCACATCGTCGACGGCCGCACGGGCCGCCCCGCCCGCGCGTTCGCAAGCGTTTCCGTGGTCGCCGCCGACTTGACCGTCGCGGACGTGCTCGCGACGACGGTGTTCGCGATGGGCCCCGACGGCCCGCGCTGGGCTGCTGAACGCTACGACTGCAGTGTCCTTGCCCAGTTGGCGGATGGCACCGTCACCGATGCCGGAGAACTTCGGCGCTGGCTGGCGCCGGCGCCAAGGTGACCGGTGGTGGAAGTCCCGGCCACCACTCAACTGCGCGGTGCGCGCGGCTCCAGCCTTTGCGGCGCAATGAGCACCAGGGCCGGGTAGGTGACCGCAGCCAAGGCCAGGTGCATGACGACCAGGATCAGCACGGCGGCGGGCGGGGCCCCGCGGTACAGGATCCAGAGGTCAGGGGCCAGGCCGCCCACCGTGACGACGACGGTGAGCCAGCCAAAGAGCAGCCGTGCCCGCGGCGTGTACAGGGTGACGGCCAGCCAGGCCAGGGAGGCCAGGGCCACCCCCGGTACCGTCAACTTCGCGTAGTCCAGGAACCGGAAATGCTCGTAGCCGGCCGTTGCCGGGAAGATGGCGGTGCCGGCCGCCACGATCGCCGCGCAGGCGGCCAGCGAGCCGAGAATGGCGACGACTGCGGCCACGAGGAACCTGCCCGGGCCGGGCTGGCGTCCTCGCCGGGGGCGTTCGAGGCCGAAGCGGCCGCCCGCGCGCTGGACGGGCGTTGGACGGGCCGTGGCCTGGTCGTTGGCCGGGCTTGACGAGTGGGGCATTCGATGGGCTCCTTGCGCTGTGGATGATGTCGGGCGCCGGGCCGCAAGCACGGCGCCTCCTGCCCCCGACGCTATGCGTTCATTCTTAGAGGATTCTTGGACGGCGCCGCGGAACCTGGAGCCCGTCCAGGGCGCCTATACTTCAGATCATGTCGGACACACTCTCCGTCCTGGTGGTTGAGGACGACGCAGCCCTGGCGTCAATGTTGCAGGAAATACTCGAAGGTGAGGGCTACGAGGTGGTGGCCGTCCATGACGGCCAGCGCGCGCTGCATGAAGGGCTGACCCGCCGCTTTGACATCCTCCTGCTGGACCGGGGGCTGCCGGCCCTGGACGGTCTGGACCTCCTGGGACGGCTGCGCGCCAAGGGGGTCACGGCCCCGGCGTTGATCCTGTCGGCGCTGAGCAATCCCGCCGACCGGGTCGAGGGCCTGGACAGGGGCGCCGAGGACTACCTCGGCAAGCCCTTTGACATTGACGAGCTGCTGGCGCGGCTCAGGTCCCTGGTGCGCCGGCATGCGGCCGTCTCGGACGCCGTGCGGGTCCCCGGCGGCCTTCTGGAGAGCGCGAACCGGACCGTGACACTGGACGGGGGAGCCGTCGTCGTTCTTTCCGAGCGGGAATGCGGGCTGTTGGCGTACCTGGCCCGCAGCCCGCGGCAAACCTTCATCCGGCAGGCGCTGGTGGACAGCGTCTTCGCCGAGGCCGACGACGAGGGCGTGGTGGACACCTACGTGCACTATCTGCGCAAGAAACTAGGTGGGTGGTGTTTTTCATTTGGTGGTGTGGCGCTACCTGGTCCGGGCGTGCCCTTTGGGAAAATTAGGTAAGTGATTCCCGGGATTCAGGAGTAGCCGATGACGTTAGGGATGGCGCCGACGCAGGGTGACTTGCTGCGCAGCACGGTCGGCTATTGCCATGGCCGGGTCGCTGAGGACTCGATCTATGCGGTGCTGCATCGGGAGTGCTTCAACCTGTTCCCGGATGAGATGTTCGCGGACTTGTTTACCGACGTCGGCCGGCGCAGTGTGCCGCCGATGATCGTGGCTGTCGTGATGGTCCTGCAGCGCATCGAGGGCTGTTCGGACCGTGAGGCGGTGGACCGGTTCTCCTTCGACGCGCGGTGGAAGTACTCCGCCGGCGGGCTGGCCTTTGACTACCCGGGGTTCGTGCACACCGTTCTGGTGGACATGCGTGCCCGCCTGGCCGCCTCGGATTCTCCGGAACGAATTTTCCAGGTGGCCCTGGACGCGGCGAAGGCAGCGGGGTTGGTGGGGCGCAAGCGGGTGCTGGATTCGACCCCGTTGTATGACGCGGTCGCCACGATGGACACCGTAACACTGCTCCGTTCCGGCATCCGGGGCCTGCTGCGGGTGGCCGGTCCGGAACTGGAGGCGTTGCTGCGTGCCGTGCTGACACGCGATGATGACTACGCAACGGCCGGGAAACCGGTCTGCGATTACGACGACGCGGCGGCCCGCAAGCAGATAGTGGACGGGCTGGCCAAGGACGGACACGCTGCCCTGGCCGTGCTGGAGGGCCAGGAGTTCGGGAAGGGCGTGGCCCAGGCGGGGGAACTGCTGGCGACCCTTCTCGGGCAGGACCTGGATTGCGTGGACGGGGTGTTCCACATCGCCCGGCGCGTCGCGAAGGATCGTGTAATTTCCACCGTCGATCCGGAAGCCCGGCACGGGCACAAGACCGCGGCGCGCGGCTTCGACGGATACAAGGGCCACCTGGCCATCGACCCGGACTCCGAGATCATCACCGCGACCACCGTCACCGCCGGGAACACCGGCGATGCGGAACCAGCCGCCGGGCTGCTCGCCGATGAACTGGGCACCCCGGCCTCCCCAGCCTCCCCGGTTGCCCCGGAGGAATCCGCTGGTAAGGACACTGACAAGGACCTTCTCGAAGACACCGGTGAAGGCCACAACACCCTGGCCACCGGGGCCAATGAAGGGCTGGAGGCTGGCGGTGCCGGAGGCGGACAGGACGTTGATGGCGGGCCGTTGGCTGTGTATGGGGATGCCGCGTACGGGGCCGGGGCGTTCCTGGTGGATCTGGAAAAAGCCGGCGCGACCGTGATGGTGAAGGTTCAGCCGCCGGTGGCACCGGGCGGACGCTTCGCCAAGGACCGCTTCATTATCGACACCGCTGCCAGCATGGTGAGCTGCCCGGCGAACGTGACCGTGCCGATCCGCCCGGCCAAGGGCGGCGGCGGGAAGGCCGCCTTCGGTGCCGCCTGCACGGCGTGTCCGCTGGCCGCCCAATGCACGGCCTCCAGGGATGGGCGCACGATCAGCATCAGCCGGTATGAAGCAGAACTTGTCAGGGCACGGGAAACACAGAGGGACCCGGCATGGCGGGACGAGTACCGGGCCACCCGTCCCAAGGTCGAACGCAAGATCGGGCATCTGATGCGGCGCAAGCACGGCGGACGGCGGGCGAGGGTCCGTGGCCGCACCAAAGTCAACGCCGATTTCTCCCTGTTGGCCGCAGCCGTGAACATCGCCCGGCTTGGCGTGCTCAAAATCAGCCACATCACCCCCTCCGGACCGGTCCGATCGGCCATGGTCCCGGCATGAGAGCCGGGGCGAGGGCCGACCGGGCCACTACGGTCACCGGCGCTGCCCTGCCAGCCCCCAAGCGCCCGCAACGGACCCCAAAAAATGCCTTCCGACACGCCAATCAGGCAACCACCAACAGCCTCACGCCGTCTTAAAAACGGACCCAGTCAGCAATGACACCACCAGATAGCCCGTTCGACACCAGCCACCTAGGGCGGTCATGCGTCGTCACGGTCCGCGGCGTCGGGTACCGGCTGGGGCCGCTGGCTTGAACCCGCGGGACCAGACCGAGCTCAGGCGCGCGGTGTTGTGGCTTGCGCTGCAGTTCACCGCGCTGATCGTGGTGCTGTTTGTCCTGGTCGGCGCCCTCATCTACTCGATCGTGGCCGCGGGCGTCCATGAATCGACCACCAAGACCCTGGCGGGCGCGGCCCTGGTCGATTCGCCCTCCGACGCGCCGTTGGGGGTCTTCGTCGCCATCAGCGCTCACGGACAGTTGCTGCTGTCCCCTGCCGCGCCTCCCGGTCTGCCCGATGCCGCGGCGATCACCCAGGTCTCCGCTTCCCGGCAGGACGAACTGCTTGACACCAGGATCGATGGGAAGTCCTACACCATTTTGACGACATACCGGAACGGGAGAGTCGTCCAGGTGGCCGTCGACCGGCGCGAGCGCGAGGAGGAACTGAACCGCCTGACGCTCGCCCTCTCGATAGCCACCGTGGTCGCGGCAGGATTGGCGGCGGGCCTGTCCGTCTGGATAGCCCGGCGGGCCATGCGGCCGATGGCGGAGAGCCTGGCCCTGCAGCGCCGGTTTGTTGCCGACGCCAGCCATGAACTGCGCACCCCGCTGACCCTGTTGAGCACCCGCGCCCAGCTACTGCGCCGCAAACTCCAGGGCAGCGGAACGGGACTCTCCGGCGGTGACGTGGCGTCCGGTGTGGGAGGGCTTGTGGATGATGCCAGGATGCTTACCGGGATCCTGGACGACCTGCTGCTGTCCGCGGATCCCCGAGAAGCCATGGGTCACACCCTCCAGGACATTGTCACCATCGCGGACAGTGCCGCAGCACTGTCCGAACCGGAGGCACAGCAGCGCCTCATCCGGTTGACACGTACCGGATCGCCGGGCCCGGTCAATGTCCGGGGCTCGGAGGTGGCTCTTCGGCGCGTGTTCACCGCACTGATCGCCAACGCCCTTGACCACGCCGCAACGAGCGTGGAGGTCGAGGTTACCGTCCAGGGCCGGGACGCAGCCATACGCGTCATCGACGACGGCCCCGGCTTCGCGGCCGGGACCGAGACGAGGGTCTTTGAACGCTTCGCGTCGACGCGCCCGCCCGCCGGCAAGTCCGGCGCCGTTAGGCACTATGGACTTGGCCTCGCCCTGGTGGCCGAGATCGTGGCACGGCACAATGGGAAGATCGTGGTGGAGCCCCGGCTGCATGGGAGCGGGGCCGTAGTCAACGTCCTTTTGCCCCGCGCGCGGCCCTGAGCAGCATTTCCTTATGCCTGTCCACGAAATCGCAAAGGAACCGAGGGAAAAATGAAAGTAGGAATTTAAGCAAAGCGGAAGACGGGGGCAGGCCATGAGCTAGGCACCACCCACGGATTCATTGGGGAACGCTCTGCCCGTAGTTGGATTAGCCGGTGTCGTCGTACGTTTGTTGTTCATGTTCCAACGACATCGTTCCAAGGCCGGCAGTCGCAAAGGGAGGGGCGCGGCTGCCGGCATGGATTTGATGGAGACCCCATCCGCCCCTTCGAGCCATGAGGCTCGGATTGAGTCGGAACGGCAAGGTCAAAAGTAGGCTCCGGCCCCGTGCTGCGAACCCTATGCGCGGCCTCCACATGGCAGTGAATGACGACGGCATTCATTGCCGGGTGGTCTGTAGCTCCAACAATCCCTGACGCCAAACTAACGTTTCTACGTGGCTCGTCCCGAAGTGGCGTCCCGTGTAGAGGATGCCAAGGCGAAAGCCGGTCCTATCCGGGACGGTTTGGAAGTTCGGCTGACGGGAAGAAAGCAGGGCTGGTACGACAATTCTGTCACCGTTCGTGGGCCGTCGGTTCGATGCACGGCGGTCGATTGGTGTGACCTGGAAGGGCATGTTGCAGCGCCGGGTTGATCGCTGTCCGGCGGGCAGGATTCTGGTTTACTTCCCGTGTTCAGCGCCGTGAGTAGGACGATCGAAGGCCAATATTTGGCAGTCATGGTCCCGATTCGGCCAAATCAAAGAAATCCGCGGTGATCTCGCGCTCTATGCCTCGGTCGATCGAAAAACGTGATGATAAACGGAGTCTTAGCCCGGATTTTTCATGGTGGTTGGGTGGCCTGCCTGGCTGGGATTTGATTTCCGGTTGGGTCGTTTTCTTGTTTTTGGGCGTGTTTGGTGGGCCTGTTGTTGCTGGGTGGGCGTCGGTTTCCACTGGTCCGGGGGGGTTCTGGTGGTTGGAGGGGCCGGGCCTGGGTTTTCAGGCTGGCACGGGCAGGCGTTTTCGGCGGTGCTTGAGCTGGGCGATGCCGGCCAGGAGCGTGGCGGCCGTGGATGCTTCAGGGGACATCTCGGGGAGGAGGAGCCAGGTGCGGCGGGCGCGGGTGATGAGTTTCCCGGCGGTCGCGAAGAGCCGGTAGCGCCACCGTTTCACGTCCCAGCCGCGTGCGCCGTGGCCGTTGGGCAGGATGGCCAGCTGCAGCCAGGAGATGAGATTCATGGCCAGGGTCGCGATGTTTGCCCAGGCCTGGTTGGCGTTGAAGTCGAAGAAGGGCAGCTTGCCCAGCCCGGTGTTCTTCAACGTCTTGATCCGGTTCTCGCAGCGGCCCCGGGCACGGTGGCGGGCATCGAGGGTGGGCCCGTGCCAGCGCGGGAAGTTCCTCAAAAACGCCGTCACCCGGTGCCCGCCCGCATCCAAGAGCGTTGCCTGCGCACCGGGGTGGAGGGGCTCGGCCGGTCCTCACACAAACCACGAAACCCGAGCGCGTCGATGAACGAGGTCACTACGTTCAACCCGGCATGGGAGATCAGCGACTGACCCGACGTAGCGACGGGAAGGGAGGGGAGGGGAAAACTCCGGCAATCTTGGACATCAGAAAGGTGCTTCTTTCAGCCGGTATAACAGTGCGTCAACAACACTATTTCCCAGCAAAGAAGCACCTTTCGCGGCTCAAACACGCCCCCGAGCAGCCATCACCATGAAAACCCCGGGCTAACTGAATTCAGTATGCGTCGCTTGCTTCTTTTGCGCAACCCTGCGTTAAATGATGGTGTGAAGGAATTCAAGGACAGCTCCGGACACTCCCTGATCGACTACCCGCGCCCGTCGGTTGCGGTGGACACCGCGGTGCTAACCGTGGCGGGGGGCAGCATATGTGTGCTCCTGGTTCGCCGCGCGGATGGTGACAGGGCGGGGGAGTGGGCCCTGCCGGGCACGCTCCTGCGCGAACGCGAACGGCTGGACCAGGCGGTACTGCGGTGCCTGCGCGAAAAGGCCGGCATCCTGGGCCGTGTGCCGCGGCAGCTGCGGGTCTTCGACGATCCTGCACGCGATGACCGCGGCTGGGTGCTGTCCGTGGCACACGTTGATGTCGTCCCGCTTCGCGAGCTGGGGGAGGCGCTGGCATCCGAGGAAGCCAGGCTGGCTTCAGTGGCGGGGGAGCCTGGCGCAGTCGCGGGGTTGCCCTACGGCCATGCCGACATCGTGGCCAAGGCCGTGGAATGGATGCAGGCAGCCTATGCCGAGGCGCCGGACCCCGGTGCGCTCTTGGAGGAGCCGTTCACGCTCAAGGACCTGCGGGAGTTGCACGAAGTAGTGGCCGGATCGTCGCTGATGCGCGACACCTTCCGGCGGTTCATGGAACCCAAGCTCGCGGGGACCGGGCAGATGTCGGACGGCGTGAGGGGGCGCCCGTCACGGCTGTGGGTGCGGGCACGCAGTTAGAGCTGGGTGCAGTTCAAGGCTTGGCTGGCTCCGACCTGGTTTTCAGGTGTTTGCGTCTGCAAGCTCATCGCCAATATCAATTCTCCCGTTCAGCGGGACGGGACCGAAGGTTGATTGGAACTACCTTGAAGGATCAGAGTGTCCGCACACGGGGGTGCATCCACTGGATGTACCACCGATTGGAGTGTCGTGCCGGAGCGTCGCTGCATTGCTGAAAGCACCATGTTTGCCAGCCGACAGACGCGGCTGATTTTGGAACCGCTGGCGGGCCGGGGTGGCATGAAAGGATCGGGGGAACCGGAGGTTGGCCAGGCGCAGTCGTGCCTGGCCTTCATGATCGTGATGGCTTGCTCCACGACTCATTTGGCCAAATTGATGGACGGCAGGGGAGTGACGGTGGGCGGTTGCTGCTGTATCGGCGTCCATGAGGATGAATTCAGGCCTCTCGGAACTCTTATCTGGCCGATGGCCACCTCCGTTACGGCACCGTTCATGACGATGAATTTTACCCGGCCTCCCCGGCAGTCAGGGGACCGTCATTGTCGGCGCCAGGCTCGCCTGAGAGGACCGGCCGTGCCGCGGGGGAAGGCAGGCGCCCAGGGATAGGCACTGGCGGCGGGCCAATGAAGAACTGGGAAATTGCCAAAAAGTCATTCCACGGCAACTGTCGCCAGGGGCCGGACCGTCCTCTGTGAGGGCACAAATGAGCCGACGTCGGTAGTCTGGACGCCTGCCCGCGCTACTGTTCCTACTCTTCAGCCCGGGCGTAGGCTGGGGGCGAAGACGAACAATCGGGAGGTTTCCCATGTCCGGCATGAATATGAAGAAGATGATTCATCAGGCACGGAGCCTTGTTGGGGCCGGGGTGGAGCAGATCCTGAACAGCCCCACCGCCGTGGTTGACGCGGCCAGCAAGTGGGGACATTCCGAGATGGCCGGGTGTGGGACGCCCCGGGCGGTGGCAGGGATCATGGGCACGGTGACGGGTAAGAAGGCCCGGCGCCGGGCGCGGAAACGAGCCGTGAAGGCCCTGAAACATGCAGCCCGCGAGATTCACCACCCCCCACCTCACCGCACGAGGACGACAACGACCTGGGCGGCCGCTGGGCTTCTGGCGGCCGCGACAGTGGCCGGAACCATCATCATGATCCGCACCTTGCGCCGCAGGCAGCGGTGCACCGACCAGTTCGAAGTCGAAGAGAGCGATCGAATCCCCGGTGGAGGCCTGGCGGAAGTGCCGGGCGAACACCTTCACAGTCCCGGCCAACCCACAAACGACTTACCTCTATCGGTGACCCATGCAAACGTCAGCGAATCTGACAGCGGCATGCTGACGCCGCCGGCCCAGAAAGTCGACGGGCCCGCCGGTGCGTAAATTCCGGCCAAATTACCCGCGAGTTCATCGGAGAGGACAGTGCCCCCATGACTGAGGAAACGAACCCAGAGGAAAGTACTCCGCCGCCCCCCACGGGCGCGCCGGCACGATCCCCGTCCAACAGCGTCGTGACGCGTGCGAGCATGATGTGGGTGGCGACGGCCGCCGGCCTGCTGGTTCTGGTGCTCCTGATCATCTTTATCCTGCAGAACCAGGAATCCGTCACGCTGCACTACTTGGGACTCAACGGCACCGTGTCAATTGGCGTGGGACTGTTCATTGGAGCGGTAGGCGGCGGCATCATCGTGGCCATTGCCGGCACGGTTCGCATCATCCAGCTGCGCGCCAGGGTCCGCCGCAACAAGCCCAGGCTGTGAGGGCGGCATCCTGCGTGAAAGCCGTCCAGCTTGCCAGCAAATGGTGATGACCGCGGCTGCGGTATTCGACTTGCCCACCATCAAATCATCGCCCGACTCGTGTCCGGGCGACCGCTACCGACGTTCCGCTCACCACCGGTAATGTGGCGCCATGGCCATCGAACTGATCTCACTGACGCCAATGCAGGCCCTGGGTATCCCGGTGGCCCTTGTCGGTTCCGTTTTCCTGGCCCTGGGCGCACAATTCCAGCACCGCGGAGTGTCAGAGGGTGAAACCGCCGAGGCGGACGCCCCTAAATCAGGGCTGAACATCAAGGATCTACTGACCTTGGTACGCCGGCCCGCATGGTTGGCTGGGACGCTTATGCTCGGCGTTGCCATCCTCCTGCAACTTCTCAGCCTGTACCTGGCACCGCTGACGGTTGTTCAGCCTCTCGGCGCCCTCGCTCTCGTCATTACTGCTGTCCTCAACGCACGAGCCGCCAAGGCAAAGCTGGGTTGGCCGACCATCCGGGCAGTGGCTTTCTGTGTCGGCGGCATTGGCTTGTTCGTCAGCGTCGCGGCCCTTACCACGACGACGGTTCCCATCCATGATGCCCAGCTGATCATCGTGCTGATCATTCTCGCCGTCGTGCTGGCCTTCCTTGCATTGGCCTTCGGGTTTTTTCGCAGGAAGTTCACCACACTGTTCTACATCGTCGCAGCCGGGGTCCTGTTCGGGTTTGTGGCAACCGTGGCGAAAGTCGTCATTGACCGGGTCCACACGCTGGCCCAGTTCGGATTCCACTACGAACCAGGAGACGGGCTCACTTTCGCATGTGTCGGCGGATTAGCCGCCGCCGCCCTGTCGGGATCCTATTTTGTCCAGAGCGCGTATTCTGCCGGTCCGCCAGACCTCGTCGTCGCCGGACTGACAGTCATCGATCCCCTCATCGGCGTGAGCATCGGAATTGCCGTTCTGGGCGAAGCCTCCTCCGCACCCCTCTGGGCCGGCATCGTCTTCGTCCTCGCGGGCGCCCTGGCTGTCTACGGGGTCTTCCAACTCTCGACCCGCCGCCCCCGAACCCGTCCAAGCTGATTCCCAACATGTCCAATTCAGTTCCCATGGAACTGGCAGACCCGCCCGGATGCACTCCCGAGCCGACAAGGGCACTGCTCGCGCCCTTCGCCGGCCCAGGCGACCTAACCGGCCATGTGGATCATCAGTGCACTGGTGGCGTTAAGTCTGCGATCGCTGGTCCCCAACACCCGGTTAGAGTGGGCGGAAGTTTTCTGCTTGGGGTACTTTGGGTCCCTGGACAACCTCGAGCTGAACCTTCTGGTTCTCATCCAGGGACCGGTAGCCGCCGCTGGCGATGGCAGTTTAGTCGGCGAAAACGTCGGGGGGATCCGTCATCGGGGGCGATGAAACCGAAGCCCCGCTCTGAGCACACCGGATAAATCCTCACCGTGCCTCAATAACCATCCGCCACAGCGAGGGGAGTTGCAAAAGCTTAGTGCAGGATATTTTACTTTTTCACAAGTCGTCCTCTATCCGGCTCGGGATGTTCCAACTGGTTGGTTTATACCCCCTTCAGGGGAACGCAGGAGCGGCTGGATGTTCTCACGGGCCCGCGATTTTGGTGCAGGCTCGTGCGGGTGACTGCCTTAACCCAAAAGTCTGCCCCAGCGGCGGTGGAGGAGGGGTATTCCTGCCAGTTGAAGGCATCGCCAGAGGGTGACGGCGACGGAGTCGAGGATCGGAACTTGCGTGCGTTCTTCAAGGTCTTCGACGATGGGGGCCCCGTAGAGGTTTGTGCAAAGGTATATGAGCGCGTCGGGATGGTCGGCGGCGAGCTCGAGCGAGCCGGGGATGAGTTCTTCGGGTGCGACCCGTGCAAAGGATTCATTGTCGCAAAGGCCCAGGAAGCGGTGTCCGGCAACGCGGATTCCCTCCTTTGAGTATTGGGTGATGACTTTTTCGTTGACGTCCTGGGTGTAGGGGGTGATGAGGCCGATCGATTGGATGTCGAAATCGGTAAATGCGTCGAAGTAGGCCAGGGTCGAGGTTGTCGCAGGTATTCCGGTGGCTGCGGTGATCCCGGTGGCGATCGCGCGGTCGTGTCCGGGGCCGAGCCAGGATCCGGACGTTCCATTCCAGGCGATGACGTCCACATCGGCGGTTGCCAGCAGTTCCGCGGCGTGGCGCATGCCTTCGATGTCGAACTGTTTGTCGGCACCGGCGTCCGTTCCGATTCGGGTGACGGGAATGCGTGCCGAGTGGATCGTGACGTCGTCACGGCCGCCGAGGATGCGGTAGCTCTGCGGCTCGAGGCAGGTGTTGGATGAGGGGACGATCATGCCGATGCGTTTGGGGCGTGTTGTGTGCTTCATGACAGGGTGCTTCCTGCTGAGGCAGGCATGAGTCCGGTGGTCTCGTTGTCGCCTGGAATCGGCGAACTTGATGCTGTCGTGGCTTGAAGTCATCGTTGAGTTCGGGCAGGCGCCGATTGGTGGGCCCGAGCTGGTCCAGTTTCCAAACGAAAACCTCGATTCCAGGACTGAGGTGGACCATCGTCTTATGCAGTTCGGTAGAGACCGGCCTTAGTCAAGCTGGCGCCGTGGTAGATCCGTTCACAGCCCGCGACTTCCATTGTCAGGATCTGCAATTCGGTGTTCTGGTCCGTGATGCTCACGCGTGCGGATCACAGACGGGCATGTTTTCTCCACGGACACCGGGTATCGAGAGGTCCGGCTGCACGCATTTGCGACGCAGTCAGCGCGCCGCTACGCCCTTGGGCGGGGACAACGATAAGTTGCTCCCCGGTGTGCACCGCGTCGCACCGCTGCCCAGGCGGTGGCTGCTCTCCACCCACCAGGGCGCAGTGGGGGCCAGGCACCTGGCCGGCTACCTGAACGAGTTCTGCTTCCGGTTCAACCGCGGCCGCTCACGGGGCCGCGGCCTGCCCTTGCTGAGCGTGCTGCAGTTGGCCGTGGGCCACCACCGCTCCATTACCGGCACCTCACGGCGCACCCCAAGCCGAAGAGGACCCTGCCAGCGACGCCTGGAAGCCGCGGCCACCCACCCAGCCTGGATCGTCCCCGAGCCACGCGGCACTGGCGCCATACATCCTGACGGGATGAAGCCGGATCAGATTGATAGCCCTGTGACGGGGACTGGCGGCGCTGTCGGGCGGGGAGCAGGGCCGAAAGACACTTCCACCCGGACCGCCTGTGCGCCATGCTAGCGCCATGAATACTGCCGTGGGAAAGCCGGACCGGGTCCTCCTGGTGATCGTGTTGGCAATTGCACTGTTGGTCATCGTCGCACTGGCAGCCGTCTTCACGCGGGGTGGGCCACAGGTCCTGGATGAAACCACGCCGCAGGGGGTCGTCCAGCGTTACAGCACGGCAGTCATTGAAGGCGATACGGCCACAGCCAGTACGTACCTCACACCGGCGGCCGGTTCGTTATGCCGTAGCTATCAGGAACCCGGGCCGCCGCCGTCCCGGGTGGTACTCATCTCGACCACGGAGCGGAGCAGTACTGCAGTGGTAAGGGTCTCTGTTGTCAGTTCGGACTCGGACGGCCTGTTCGGGCCGTCCGAGTATGAAACGGAGGACCGCTTCTCCCTCATCAAGACCGATGGCAAATGGCTGGTCGACCAGGCGCCGTACCCGCTCCTGGTATGCGCCGGATCGTCCGTGAAGCCATGAACGCCAACGTCTCGACGAGAGATTCCACGGCAGGTTCGGCCCAGCTCGTTCTCCGCCGCATAATCCTCTATGCCCTGTTGTTTGCCCTTGTGATGATCGGGACGGTCGGGCTCAGCGGCCTTGTGGAACGCCTGCTCAGCACCGGTGCGGTGATGGCGTCCAATGATGTAGCCGGACTTGCCCGATCCCTTGCCTTCACGTTGATTGGCGGCCCGCTCGCCGCGGGCTTGTGGTGGGTGGTCTGGAAGAGGCTCGATGACCCGGTGGAACGCAGTTCAGCGGCGTGGGGCCTGTACCTGGGGGGTGTCTACGCAGTCGCCCTCATCGCCTCCGTAACGGCCTTCCTGAGGATGGCGGCATCCTTCATCGGTGCGGGGGAGCCCCAGTGGTCGTCGCCCTTGTCCGTAGGGATTGCCTGGGCCAGCATCTGGATCTGGCACCGCTGGATGTGGCGGCACCCCATCAAGCATCCTGCCAAACTCGACGACGTGCCCGCGGTCATCGGATCGGTGTTCGGACTGCTGGTGGGCGCCGTCGCCGCCATCTCGGCCCTAGGCAGCCTACTGGACGTCGCCATTCGCGGCTACACCAGCCTGACTCCAGTGGTGGAAACCTGGTGGCAACCAGTCCTCAGGGCACTGGTCTGGGCCGTGGGCGGAAGCACGATCTGGTGGTGGCACTGGTTCCGGGACGGCGGACGCAGGCTTCGTACCGCCCTGGTGGATGTGGCACTGATTGGTGTCGGGATCTTCGCTGCAGGCGTTACTGCGCTCGCCGGGGCAGCCGTCATGGGCTTCGTGCTCCTGAGGATGGCCTTCGACCGGGATGGCTCGATGAGCGAGCTGCTCAGTCCACTCGGCACAGCGATCGCTGCAGCCGCGGTCGGTGCCTTGGTGTGGCGCTATCACCGCGTCAGCGCTGCTCACCGTTCTGTTGCCACCCGGCGGGCGAGCCGGCTGGTGACTTCCGGGGTTTCCCTGGCGACCACTGCATCCGGCATTGGCGTGATCATCAACGCAACGCTTGCCGTCGTGGTGTCACCACTCGCAGGCGGCGGAACGCGCACTCTTCTGTTGGGCGGCATCAGTTCCCTCATGGTGGCAGGTCCGGTCTGGTGGCATTCCTGGAAGCCGGGACGGCAGCCGCGAACTTCGGACGCCATTTCGCCAGCCAGACGTGTCTACCTCATCGTGTTTTTCGGGATCAGTGCCGTGGTGGCCCTCATCGCCCTCCTGGTAATCGGAAACCGCATCTTCGAGTACTTCCTGGGCGATGTCACCGGAGGCAGCCTCTTGGACCGTATCCGTGCTCCACTTGGCCTGCTGGTGGCGGCCGGTCTCGTTTCCGCCTATCACTTTGCCTTGTGGCGGCGCGAGCACGCCCTCCTGGCGGCCGCATCCCCCGCCCAGGCGCACACCGTCCACCAGGTGACGTTGGTGACCGCCTCCCCCTCGGATCTGCTGTCCAAGGCGATCACCGACGCCACCGGCGCCAAGGTCGCCGTATGGAGAAGGGCGGAGTCGGGACCCGAAGCTGCCGTTGCGGAGGGGATCCCGCCCGAAGGGCCTGAGTTGGTCAGGAGGGTACTTGACGGGCTGGCCGGTGTCACCGCAAAGCACATCCTGCTGGTGATCGGTCCACCAGCCCAGGGCTCCAGGATCGATGTCATTCCCCTCGTTCATAACGAAGATCGTCATGGTGCCGCCGTTTCAGAAAGGTGGGCGCCGAGGGCGGAGTCGTAAATTTTGAAGTCCCCGCGGACGAGGAAAGACGGGCAGGAAACTTCTAGCCTCGGTGTTCGACTGGAACTTTCAGGTGCTTGCGGAGATGGACCATAGCCCGGCCATGACAACGCCGTCAGATAGCTAGCGGCAAGACCATCGACGACGAATCCCGCGAGGATCGCTGAGATCGAAGACGCACAGTCGCCTGACCGCTTGAATTCCATGCACTACCGACTGGCCCTGCACGCGACCGTCACTCTCGCCGACGATATGGCCTTCCCCGGTGGTGTCCAGTTGGACCAGCCAGCGACCTCAACACCTTCCGGGCCGGAGTTGATCCCCGCGTAGACGCGGTCTGGGGACACTGCTCGCCATTGGAGAACGGGACTTCCCAGGGTCCAGACTCTGACTAACCCGCTGCTGAACTGTACGGTCAATGGTGTAACTCTGATCAAGGAGATACGAGATGACTGTTGTGGATGAGCGGGCGGCTCCGACGCCCGAGAGAATCTCACCATCCCGATTCGGAACAGTGTTGCAGGCTAGCATCATCCACGTGTTTCCGCGGCTTTAGTCGTTCATGAAGGCTTTGGCATGTCATGGATTGAGTTGGGTTTTAGTTGAAAAAGGGGGTAACGGGGAGTGCCTCTTTCGGGCCCCTCGAGGGCGTTTGGGGTTCCACAGTCAACTCTGCGACAACAGGTTCATTAGTGCCCCACGGTTGGACTGTCGAGGCCGCCGTCCGTGCCGACCATTCTGCTCTTGCATGGGGCGTTGCAGTCGGGACTGCTGTCTGGGGGCGGATGCCCAGGGCCCCGCGGCCTCTGAATCGCAGTGGAGTGATGCAGAGGCCGCGGGGAGGCACCGGCGAGACTTCGGCCTCAGCTCCGGTCGGTCAGGAGAGGTATCCAATGGTCAGGCTGTCCAGGGTGGCGGACCCTCCATTTGCGTAGGCGGAGAGTTCCTGGGTGGTTTCGAGGGGGAAGATTTGGTCTGTGATGGTGGCCAGACCGTCGGCGGTGAAGACCTCCAAGGAGGATCGGTCTAGGTAGATGCGCAGTGCCAGCGTTCCGTTGACCAGGTCCACGGGGACGGATTCGATGGAGGCGAATAGCGGGTTGAAGGCAACGACGCCGGATTTGGTCCTGTCGAGGTAGAGGCAGCCGGTGGACGTGTTGTAGCCGATGCGGGTGCCGTGCCCGTTGCCACCACGGATCATCAGGCCAAACTCGGTTGCGGTACCGCGCGTGATGACGGCGTCGATTCTCTGCGGTGCGTCGGCGTCGTGAGTGGTGAGAAGCTGGATTCCCCCCGGAATCCCCGCGGGTCCGATACTTGATGACGGTCGGGCCTGGAACGCATCGTCGACTTCGGCCACGACGCGCTGGGCGGGCCGGATGACGCCATGCTGGCGGGTCAGGGTCACTTCGCGCGGCAGGGTCATGGCGCCGCGCCATGGACCGTGCGGCACGTCGGCGGCATAGTCCCAGTTGTTCATCCATCCGGTCATGATCCGCCGCCTGTCCGGGGCGTCGTTGTAGGATACGGCGGCGTAGTAGTCTTTGCCCCAGTCCAGCCAACCGTACTCCCGCAGGCGTTCTTGGCCGGTAGCTGAACTGTTGGTGATGGTGTTCTCGGAGGTGAAGGCTGTGCCGTCGAAATTGCCAATAAAATATTGTGCCCCGGACCCGCCGGCCACACCGCCCGGGTTCAGATTCACCACGAGCACCCAGCGCGTGGTGTCGGGGTCCCCGTCCACGGGCAGTTCGAAAAGGTCCGGGCATTCCCATACCCCGCCGGTGGCATTGGCGGGTCCGAAACTGGAGAGGTGGGCCCAGTCGGTCAGGTTATCTGAGCGGTAGAACTCCACGGTGTGGGCTTCGGCCTCGACGGCCACCATCACCCAGTAGGAGGCTTCCCCGTGGGTGTGGCGGAAGACCTTTGGATCGCGGAAATTGGCCGAGCCCCGATCCAGGACCGGGTTGGCAGCATGCTTGGCCCAGGTGGTGCCACCGTCCAGGCTGTAGGCCAGCGATTGGGCTTGTCGGCCGGCAAGAGGGGAAGCCTCGGTGTAGGCGCTGGTGTAGACGGCCACCAGGGGTGGATTGTCTGTGGTGCCGAGCCCGCTGGAATTGTGGGCGTCGAAGACGGCGCTGCCGGAGAAGATCTGTTCGTTCGCGTCACAAGGGATCGCGACCGGGTGCTCCTCCCAGTGGAGTAAATCGATCGAGCTGGCGTGGCCCCACGACATGTTCGCGTGCACGCTGGAGAGCGGGTTGTATTGGTAGAACAGATGAAAGAGGCCGTTGTGGTGCAGCAGTCCGTTGGGGTCGTTGATCCAGTTCCTGCGGGGTGTGTAGTGGATGCCTGGGCGGTACTGTTCTGGACCGGACACGTCGCGGAGCGGCTCTATGGCTTCGCCGCCTGGCAGCGGCTCGGCCGAGGGGTGGAGAGCGTGGTTGATGGTTTTGGGGTTCATGGGTGGGACTTTCGTTGGGTGCGTGCGGGAGTGATGGGGCTGCTTAGCCGACAGCCGGGACGCTTGCCCGGTTTTCCGGCAGGTTCAGTTCCGCGGCGGTTGGCGGCTGGGCGCCGCGTCTGCTGACGGTGATCGCAGCGGCGGTGGCTGCCATTTGCCCCAGCGAGGCGAGGGCGAGGGGCGGGAGGGTGCCCGGGCGGGTGTCCAGCAGGCCGGCGACCAGTGCGGCCGTGTAGGAGTCACCGGCGCCGATGGTGTCTACGACGCAGGTGGGCGCGGCGGGGACGGTTATTCGGTGCTCGCGCGTGGCGAGGATTGCGCCGGCCGCCCCGTCGGTGACGACAACCAGTTCCGCGCCGAGGCCCAGGATGGTCGTGATGGTCTCATGTGGTCCGGCGGCTGGGTACAGCCAGACAGCGTCCTCCCGACTGAGTTTGACTACATCGCTTAGGGCTGCGGTGTCCTCGAAGACGCTTCTCGCCTCGGCCTGGGATCCGAGCAGGGAGGGGCGGATGTTCGGGTCGTAGCTGATGCGACAGGAACCGTGAAGGCGACCCAGCAGTGCGCGCAGGGTGGATGCCCCGGGGTCCAGGAACGCGGCGATTGAGCCGGTGTGCAGTAACAGTGGTGTGGGAAGGTCTTCGGTTGGGGCCAACTGCCAGGTGGTGTCGAAGACGTAGCTGGCGGAGCCGTCGGGCGTGATGGTGGCGGTGGCTGTGGACGTTTTGGCCAGGGACCAGGATTCGGGCATTAGTCGTACGCCGGCGTCGGCCAGGTGTCTGTGGATCATTTGGCCGCGGGGATCGCGGGCGATGGCTGTGAGGAGTGTTGTTGAGACTCCGAGGCGTGCGAGTCCGTAGGCGACGTTGGCTGGTGAACCGCCGGGATGTTCGGTCGATTCGTGGGGTGTGTGGACGATGTCGATCAGCGCTTCGCCGACAACCATTACGTCCTGGCCTGGCACGCCACCGGGCGGCGGGTGTGGGGGAAATGGGTCGTCCTTGGGGGATGAGCCGTATGTCACTGGAATGGCCCGTTCACCCTTTGACGCCGGTGCTCGCGATGCTGTTCACGAAGGAGCGTTGGAACGCGATGAACAGGACAAGGATGGGCAGGGTGATCATGGAGGTGTAGGCCATGATTTGTCCCCAAGCCACGTTGAGCTGATAGAAGTATTCGACGCCGACCATGACCGGACGCAGGTTCTCGGATTGGATGACCATGATGGGCCACAGGTATGAGTTCCAGGCCGGGAGGAATGTCAAAATGGCAACGGTCGCAATGGCGGGCCCGGAGAGCGGCATGAGGATCTTGCGGTAGATGGTGAACCAGCCGGCGCCGTCCATTCTTGCTGCTTCGTCGAGTTCCTTGGGAATACTGTCGAAGTATTGGTGGAAGAGGTAGACGGAGAAGGCGTTGGCGATGAAGGGAATGATTTGGACCCGGTAGGTGTCAAGCCAGCCGTGCGTGAAGGTCAGGTCGAATCCATTGATCTGCAGCCAGGGAAGTTGGTTGACCCACCAGACCAGCGGCAGTGCGAGGGTCTCGAACGGAACGATCAGTGTGGCAATAATCAATGTGAGAATGATCCTTTTGCCCCGTATCCGCATGCGGGAAAGCGCAAAGGCGGCCAGCGAGTTGACTAGCAATCCCAAAATGACTGTGACGGCGGAAATGCCGACTGAGTTCATCAGGAACTGCAGGATCGGCACCCGGCTAAAGACGTCGGTGTAATTGGCGAAGGAGATGTGTCCGACGGGCAGGAAGGCCTTCAGGGAGCCCAGATCGGCGAATATTTGTGAGTCCGGCTTGAGCGACGAGATGAACATGAAGATGATGGGAAGCACGAAGACCAGGGCCAGGACGGTTTTGGCGACGGTGGCAAGGAAGTGGCGGGGTGCGCGAGGGCGCTTGCCGACTGCTGTGGACTGGGCGCGGGCGGATGTTGTTGTGGTGGTAGCCATTGCTCAGGCCTTTTCTCGGGTGAGGAACCGCTGGACGGCGGCGACGATGAGGACCAGGGCGAAGAAGACCAGTGAAATGGCCGACGCGTAGCTGGTTTGTTGCTGCTGATAGCCGGTCTGAACGGCCTCGTACACCATGGTCGTCGTCGAGTAGAGCGGACCGCCTTGGGTCATGACACTGACCTGGGTGAACAAGCTCAGCGCCTGGATGGTGATGGTCACCAGAACCAGGGCGCGGGTGTTGCGCAGCCCGGGCCAGGTGACGTAGCGAAACCGCTGCCACGACGTGACACCGTCGAGGGAGGCTGCCTCGTACAGGTCCGGGGCAATGGTTTGGAGTCCGGACAGCCAGATGATCATGTGGAAGCCGACACCTTGCCAGACGGACATCAAGATGATGGCGGGCATGGATGTTGCGGGGTTGTTGAGCCAGTCTGGCCCGGTCACGAGGCCGAAGCTGAGTTGGTGGATGACCTGGTTGATCAGGCCGTGTTGCTGGTACATGAACAGCCAGAGCATGGAAACTACCACCATGGAGGTCACCACGGGCAGGAAATAGATGGTGCGGAAGAAGCTGGTGCCGCGGGTCTTGGTGTTGACCAGGACGGCCATGACCAGTGCGGCCCCGGCCTGGACCGGGACGACGACGGCGGCAAAGTACAGCGTGTTCAGCAGGGACCGGTAAAACACGGGGTCATGGAAGAGCTGGATGAAGTTGGTCAGCCCGGTGAATTGGATCGGGTTGGGCGAGATGAGTTGGGCGTTGGTGAAGGCCAGCACGAAGGCAAGTATGGCGGGGACCAGGATGAACAGTGCCAGGAGGATCAGGGCCGGGGCGGCCATGCCCAAGCCGGTGAGTGATTCCCCTCGTGAGCCGCTAAGTATGATGCGGCGTCTGCGACGGGGAGGGAGAGGGGCACCCGTTGCGGCGCGGGTGGTTTGGGAAAGAAGCATGATGTGTCCAAAGGGTTGGACCGGGTGCGGGCAGGTGTGCCACCCGCACCCGGATAAAGAGAGAGCCGGGGAGAGGCTACTTGTAGCCGTTGTTTGTCTTGATGTTCGCGTTGATGCTCTGCACGGCCTGGTCAAGGGTGCTCTTGGGGTCGGCCCCGGCCAAGATGTTCTGGGCTGCGGTGGTAAAGGTGGTGGAGATGAACGGGTACGCCGGTGTCGGGGGACGCAGTTCGGCGAACTTGCTGGACATCTGTGCAAAAATCTCGTTCGTTCCGCCCGGGGCGTAGCTGGGGTCAAGCTTCAGCGAGGCGGGGGACTGGTCGGCAGGGATGGTGCCGGCGGCCACGGCCACCCCGGTTTGGTACTGGGGCTGAAGTGAGAATTTCAGGTAGGCGGTGGCCGCAGCCTTGTTTCCACAGCTGTTGGTCATGCCCCATTCCCAGGAGCCGCCGCCGATCTTCGGGCCGGCGCCGAAGTTCACAGCCGGAATGACGGCGAGGTCGCTACCCAGTGCCTTGGAGAGTGGTGCTGCCGCCCAGGAGCCGCTGTATTCGATTGCGGTTTTGTTGTTGATCAGGTCGGCGTTCGCATCCGCACCAGATTTTTGGGCGATGATGCCCTGGGTGACGAGTCCGCGCATCCACGTTGCCCAGTTGACGGCGGCAGGGCCGTTGAGGGCGCCGTCGGCGCTTTGGTAGTCGGTGCGGTTGATCAGGTCTCCGCCAAAGCTTTGCAGCATGGGGGAGTAGGCGTAGGTCCACCATTCACCGGTTCCGCTGGTGCCCAGGTCCAGCGGTGCGGCCCATTTCCCGGTCTTTTTTAGTGCAGCCAAGGCGGCGTTGAATTCAGTTCCCGTCCAGGGATTCGTTACGGTGGGAATCCTGATGTCTGCGTCCTTGAGTACGGACTTACGGGCGAACATGGCCAAGGCAACGTCGTAGTAGCCCACCGCGTACACCTTGTTGTTCCACTTGCCCACGGTGCTGGGCAACTGGTTGGCTATCGAGGACCCCAAGTCCAGCGGGGCCAGGTATTTCGCCCACGCCCAGTCCGGCACGGTTGGGCCGTCAATGTCCAGCACGCAGGGGAGCTTCCCCGCTGCCGCGGCGGCGACCACCGATTGGTTGTAGGAGGCCTGTGGGAAAGCCTGGACGTTGACCTTGTATTTGCTTTGGCTGGCATTAAAGGCAGTCACGATTTTTTGATCCGCGGCCAGTTCGGCTGGGTTGCCCGCGTTGTGGGTCCACAGCGTGATCGTGTTGCCGGACGCGCCCGAAGAGCCGGCAGACGTCGGGCCGGAACTGCATCCAGCGAGCGAAAGGCCGGCCACGAGGACCGCTATACTGGCGGCAGTGAGTTGCCGTACTTTGTGAGATTTCACAGTGTTTCCTCCATAGATAATGTGGGACGGCGGCTTCGCCGGCCCTCGTGATGCCCGGTGCAACGGGCAAGAGTGGCCACGGTCCCGGTGCCCGGCCATTGGCCGGGCGCCGGGTCTACCGGGAAGGTGGGGCGACTGAGTCGCGACTTACCAGGGGGCAGTCCAGCAAGACCCGCTTCACTGAATCGTCTGGGCCGGCGGGCCGGGCAATTTCCTGGTCCAGCTGTTCTATGGCCCAGACTCCCATTTCGTAGTGGGGAAGCTGCATGGTGGTCAGTGCTGGAAGGAGATTGCCGGCGATGATCTCCAAGTTGTCGAAACCAATGACTGACAGCTCGGCGGGAATGCTCAGCCCTGCCGCCGCAGCGGCTTGATAGGCGCCCATGGCCATCTGGTCATTGAAGCAGAACAGCGCGGTAGGGCGGTCATCCAGCGATAAAAGATGAGTTGCCGCCTTGAAGCCGCCAGCGGCCGTGGACTGGTGCGCGACTACCAGGGCAGGCTCATACGCAACCCCATATTCCCGCACGGCTGTCTTGTAGCCAGCCAGGCGCTGCCTGGTTGCCGGAATATTGTCCTGGTTCGTGACGAATCCGATCCGCCGGTGCCCGGCGGCCAACAACTCGGACACAGCACTGCGTGCGCCGCGCTCCTCATCCGGCACCACGGAGGAGACCCGCGCCCCCGGAGCGGAGGCGTCCGCCAGGACAGTGGGGATGCCGCTGAGCAGTTCGGGGACGTCCACCTCGCGGTGGTACATGGTGGCGTAGACGATCCCATCGACCTGATGCTGGAGCAGTGCCCTGATCTCCGCTTCCTCGACCTCAGCGTCGCCGGCGGTGTTCAGCAGCAGCAGCAACAGGCCCTTCTTCTTGGCGGCGTCCTGCGCGCCCAGAATCATCCGCCCCGCGAAGGGTGTGGTGGAAATTTCGTCGCTGATGAATCCGATGGTCCCGGACCGCTGATTGCGCAATCCACTGGCCAGCCGGTTGGGTGCATAGTTCATTTCCCGGGCCACGGCCTGGACCCGCTGTTTGGTCTCTTCGCTGACCCGGGCGCCGCCGACGTCGTTGAGCGCATGGGACACTGTGGTCACCGACACCCCTGCGGCCTTCGCCACCTGACGTATCCCTACCCTGCTGCTCATCCTGTACTCCCAAAACGTTTTGGCATTGTGTGAACGAGATTACAAAAACGTTTTGGCATTGTCAAGGATTCGTACCGAACTGGTTCAACCGGCAACCATAACCGGCACCCAAAACCGGAACGGACGGTCCTTTTTTGGGCGCAAATACCGCACTCCCGAAAGGAAAACCCCATGGACATGACCACCCCGTCCCACTTGAACTCCGTGTTCGACATCGATGTCTGGATCGACCGCAGCTACGCCGATGACCAGGTTCTGGAAATCGTGGCCTACCCGATGGCCATCCAGGACAGCCTCGACAACGGGGAGCGAGCCGGATCGATCGACACCAATCACCCGGTCGCCTCCCTTCGTCTCCCCGTCGCCAGGCTGGCCAGAAATGAACTCCAAAGGAAAGCACTCATGGGCCATGTCGGTGGACCATCATTGGGATCAACTCCGACTGCTGAAGCCCGGAGGACGTAGCCATCCTCTTTGGCCCCGCGCTGGGGCCCTGCGTCATGAAAATCCTTGTCGATGCCTGGCGCAACGAATTCAAGGGCAGGGACGTCAACGGCGGGCTATACCGTGTGCCCGGATCCAGTGGCCGCCGCGGACCCAACGCACCAGCGCCCTTGCCGACAACATGGCCGGCCGAAAAACATCCCGAGGACGCAATGACCACGACTCGACTCCCGAAAACGCTGCGGTGCCAGCAATCGGAATGTGGGGCAACCACGACGACTACTGGACGAGCACCCGCACCAGGTAACGAGCGCGTGCCACCCCTTCTTCTCCGTGGTGAGAGAGTTGCTTGGCCATACACATGGTGTCCATCAAGGAAACCCGCTGTCACAAGTTCGTTCGACTGCCGTGTGGCCATTTTCCGGAGGCGCTTGCGTCGACAGGGGGCAATCAAAACGAACCAGGTGTCAGGTGGGCACCGCAGCGACCACCTCATATGCAGGTTCGGTATCATTGAGGCCGGCCACGGGACGCACCTTGGATTGTCCCGCAAGGCGTGTCCCGTCTAGACGTAACTAACCTCGATGTTTCATGAGGCGTGGTTAGGCCGTCGGGATGGCATTGTCGACGAGGATGGAAGCGATGGCGGCCGCGGTGGCGAAGGTGTCGGCGTCGAGGACTCGGCTGCGAACGGACGCGCCGTCCAGAAGCAGCGCCAGCTGCTCGCCGAGCCGCTCGGGGTCGGTGGCGCCAGCCTCGCGGGCCGCTTCGGTGAGCCGCCGCGCAAATGCCAGCTTGTGGTCGCGGGCGAGGATGCGTGCTGCATGGCCCGGATCCTGGAGCTCGACGCTCGTCCGGAGGAACGGACACAGGGACGAGTGGATGTCGAAGACGGCGAGAAGTCGTTCACGAGGCGAGAGATCGGCGCGGTCGAAGACCCCGGGCATGATGTCTGGATCGAATCGGCGCAGGTACTCGGCAATTAACTCGTCTTTGCCGGTGAAGTGCTGGTAGAGAGTCCGCTTGGACACTTCGGCCACCGCGCAGAGCTGGTCAACTCCGGTGCAGTTGATGCCTTGGTCGGGAAACAGCTGCTGCGACGCGCTGAGGATGCGCTCTCGTGCGCCCCTACCGCGGCGCGCGCCCTGCGGCCCCTTCTCCAACTCCGTCATACTCCCCAGCATACCCCAATCGGTACCGATCGGTGTACTTAGCTTGACACAGCGCGAAACTGTTCGATACGTTAGGTACGCAGGTCGGTGTACCTAACATCAGCGCGGCGATTGGATGGAGTACTCGTGGGAAAGCTCGATGGCAAGGTTGCAGTAATCACAGGCGCAACAAGTGGGATGGCGCTGGCCGGTGCGAAGTTGTTCGTCGACGAAGGCTCTCATGTCTCTTCATTCAAGGCCGGAGGAAGGACGCGCTGGACGAAGCCGTCGGGTGATCGGTCGGAACGTCACCGGCCTACAGGGCGATTCGGCAAACCTCGACGATCTGGACCGTCTGTACGAAACTGTCAAGCAGGAGAAGGGTTCGCTCGGCGTGTTGTGGGCAAGTGCCGGGGCGGGGAACAGGGCAGCCTCGGCGAGATCACTGAGGAGCAGTTCGATGCCGCCTTCTCGCTGAACGCGCGCGGCACGCAGTTCACGGTTCAAAAAGCTCTGCCGCTGGGTGGCCGAGCTGAGGGACAGGAGGATCCGGGTCAACGTGCTGACCCGGATCCTCCTGTCCCTCGGCGGGAAATGGCCACCCTGAAGAGATCGCGTCGGTCGCGTTGTTCCTCGCCTCGGACGACTCGAGCTACGTCAATGGACAGGAGCTGGTTGTCGACGGCGGCACCACAGTGATCTGACCCCGTCCTGGCCGCCGGGGCGCGGCCCCGGCCCACCAAGCCAGCAAGAACCCCACGTCCAACTGATCCATCAACAACAAGGGAACACACATCATGACTACCATCAGCATCATTGGCTCGGGCAACATGGCCGCCGCCATCGGCACCCGGGCGGCCAAGCACGGCCATGCCGTCGAGTTCATGAGCCGCAATAACGCCAAGGCTCAGGCACTGGCCGATCAGATCGGCAACGGAGCCACCGTCGGCACGTTCGGCGCAAGGCCGGCAGGTGGGATCGTCATCCTGGCCGTCCTGTATTCCGGCGCGGTCGAAGTAGTCAAGCACTATGGCGATGCACTGACCGGCAAGACCCTGGTCGACATCACCAACCCGTTCAACGTCGACGCCAGTGGAGTCGTGACCACCCCGGGCAATTCCGTGTCCGAGCAGATCGCCGCCGCCGCCGCCGAGGACGCCCACGTCGTAAAGGCGTTCAACACGATCTTCGGCGGCGTTATTGCCCAAGACAAGCCCACGGACGTGTTCTTCGCCGGCGACAGTGCCGAGGCGAAGTCCCGTGTCGCGGCGTTCCTGGAGAGCCTGGGCATGCGGCCTCTCGACGCGGGCGGGCTCAAGATGGCCCACGCCCTCGAATGGGCCGGCATCCTCCTGGTCGGCCTGGCAAGCAACGGCGCCGGCTTCGACATCGCCTTCGGCGCCGAGCTCCTCTAAGAACCGGGGCGAACTCCTCGACCATGCATAAATAGGTCACAGTCCTAGGCACGGCACGGGTCTTGCGACGACCGTCACGCAACCTGAGCTGCAGAGGGCTCCTTGTACGTTCAGGACTTAGGCGAGGCAGATCCGGTGCCCGACGATGCACGGAGCGTTCCTACAGTCTGCTGGTTTGCAGGCGGATGTTCTGGCACGCAAGACAGGTGTCCTTCCACATCGGCCCAGGTGGTCCACTGCACGTGTGGAAATTCTTCCAGAACGTCCCATTGGCGGGTGGCACCGAGGCCGGGGAGACGGTCCGTCTCGGCCCTTTGCGCTCCCCATGGGACGGTCCGGTTTAGGTGGCTCACTTGGCGTTCAGAGCGGAGCCAGGCCATGGGGTGGAGGAACATGCCGACCCCTCGAGTCCTGCCGGCGGCAGGTAAAGACTCTCGCCGCCTGGTGAGGGCGAAGTGCCCGTCGCGGATGCCCGAGATTCCGCAAACCGGGCTGCTTGCAGTCTCGAGGGAAGTTCTTGGCTAACCAACGGTCGTCAGTGCCGTGAGTGGCGTAGGACGATCGGAGGGCTAATATTTAGCAGGCGCGGGCCAAGGCAACGCTGGTCTGGAAATTTCCCGGAATTCCGGCCCGCTGATTGAGAAACGTGACGAAGAAATGGGGCCTGTTTGGGCCCTGAGCATGCCACCAAAAACGTGACCCAGTTTTCGTTCAATTACGTGAGTAGAACGTGGTTTGGCCCCATCCGAGGACCTGGGTTGAACAGAAAAACCCCAGGTCCGAGGCCCTTTTGGGTGTCGCGGGCCGGACTCGAGCCGGCGGCCAAGAGAATCTCGGGACCCTCATTCCATCAGCGTCCAATCGACTCCAAGAACCGCCATTTGTCGGGGGAGTGCGGAACAGCGCGACCCT
>NZ_JAAMFM010000020.1 GCF_013376105.1 Arthrobacter wenxiniae | reverse complement strand
CGCCTAATCCCGAATTCGGGATTACACGGACAAAGGGGCGAACGCCGGGTTGAAGGTCGCGGCCTTGGTGGCGGGCATGGTCGCCGGTGCCGATTCGATTGATGACATGGCCCTGCTGCGCCACGGCGGGATGAAGAAGACTTTCCAGGGGTGCTACGCCCCGTCAACGCTGGGATCGTTCCTGCGCGCCTTCACCTTCGGGCATGTGAAGCAACTTGATGCTGTCGCCTCCCGGCTTCTGATCAGCCTGGCACGGAACGCGCCCCTGTTCGGCACCTCCTCCGGGGAGGACTTCATCTTCGTTGACGTGGACGACACGATCATCGAGGTTCATGGGTACCTGAAGCAGGGCTCAGGCTACGGCTATTCCGGAGTCCGGGGCCTGAACGCCGTCCTGGCCACCGCCTCCCGGGAAGACACGGCCCCGGTCATCATTGGCCAACGCCTGCGCAAGGGGGCCGCGAACTCCGCCCGCGGGGCCAAGAAGTTCGTCACCGAAGCGTTGGGCACCCTCCAACGCACCACTACTGCCGGGCCGGTGTTGTGTCGTTTTGATTCGGCCTACTACGGACACCCGGCAGTCAGTGCCGCCCTGGCCGGCGGGGCCGATGTCTCCGTCACGGTGCCGATGAACCCGGCAGTAAGACGAGCCATCACCGCCATCGACGCGGATGCGTGGACGCCGATCCAGTACACCAACGCCGTCTACGACGAAGAAAGCCAGGCGTGGGTGTCAGCCGCCGAGGTCGCCGAAATCCCCTTCACCGCGTTCTCCTCCCGCAAGAAAAGCGAGCGGATCCCCGGGCGCCTGGTCGTGCGCCGCATCCCGGAGCTGAACCCAAAGGCCGGCCAGGACCAGCCGACGCTCTTTGACACGCACCGCTTCCACGCGTTCTTCACCACCGTCAAAGCCGCCACGCTCGATACGGTGGCTGCGGACAAGGTCCACCGCAAGCATGCCCGGATCGAGCAAGTCAACGCCGACCTGAAAGACAGCGCCCTGGCGCACCTGCCCTCAGGGAAATTCGCCGCCAATTCCGCCTGGCTGGTCGCCGCTGTCATGGCCTACAACCTCACCCGCACCGCTGGGATCCTCGCCCAGGGCATGTTCGCCAAGGCCAGGACCGGCACGATCCGCACCAAGCCCATCAACGTCCCCGCCCGGATCGCCTCCAGCGCCAGACGCCAACGTCTCCATCTGCCCGATGCGTGGCCATGGCAAACCGAGTGGGAGAACCTCTTCACCGCCACACACGCACCACCACAAGCAGCATAAAACCCGTCAACCAGCCGGACCCCGGCACAACCAGGAACCAAAAGTGGAACACCACCGGCAGCGAGGCCGGCCCCACCCCTGCCCAAAATCCCAAATTCACCAGAATTCAGGAACCAGCCAGCCCCCAAACCGGATCGGTGGATCAAGGCTTAGTAAAAGTGGACCGGGTCCACTACGTGCAGCAACGGCTCGCCGGCCTGGAAGCGCGTCAGGTTCTCGATGAACCGTTCGGCGATCAGGCGGTTCTCGGCCACGCTCAGCGCTGAGGTGTGCGGGGAGACCATGACGCGCGGGTGCTCCCACAGGGGGCTGGACGCGGGCAGGGGCTCCACGGCAAACACGTCGAGGCAGGCGTAGGAGACCTGGCCGCTGTCCAGGGCCTCCAGCAGCGCGTCCTCGTCGACGACGGTCCCGCGGCCCACGTTGACCAGCACGGTGCCCGGCTTCATGGCCGCGAAAATCTCCGCGTTGATCATCTTTTCCGTATACGGCGTGCCCGGAAGGGTGTTGATGAGGGCGTCCGCGTTGGCCAGCAGCCCGGGGAGGCCGGCGGTGTCGGTGACGGTGTCAACGCCGTCGACCGGCTCTATGGTGCGCTTGGTGCCGCTGACGCGCATGCCCATTGCGCGGGCCAGGCGGGCGGTTTCCATGCCGATTTCGCCCAGGCCCGTGATGACCGCGGTGGAACCGCTGACCAGGCGGGTGGGGGTGCGCAGCTCCGGCCAGTGCTTGGCGGACTGGTCGGCGGCCATCTCGGCTGAGCGCTTGAAGCCGTTCAATACGCCCATCATGGCGAACTCGGCCAGCGGGAGGCCGTGCACGCCGGCGGAACTGGTGACGGCAATGCGCCGCAGCTGCGCCTCGGGAAGGTTTGCCGCCTTGACGGCTCCGCCGGCCCCGGCGGCCATGGCCTGGATCCACTGCACCTTGCCGCTGGCGGCGATCTCGGCCAGCCCCGCGGCGCTCTCATTCGGGAAGCCGTACAGGACGTCCGCGCCGCGCAGCATGTCCCAGTACCGCGACTCCTGCTCCGGCGTCCGCCGGAACACGGGATCGCCCGCATGGTCCGCGGGGAAGCGCTCCGGCGGCAGCAGTTCCGGCTCGTAGCGCACGGTGACGGCGGGGTGGGCGGACCGGATGCTCTCCACATGCCCGGCTTCGAGGGGGACGGCAATCGCAGCGGTGAGATTATTGTGAGTCATGGTGTTCATCATACTGAATTGTGGATAGGATACTGAACAAACATGACGACAGCCACCACAAGGCAGTGAGGACCGGTAATTCCATGACACAGGGTTCCGCCCCGGCGCACGGGGCCATGGCGGTAGGCTTTGCCGGACTGGGCCTGATGGGCGCGCCCATGGCCGCCCGGCTCCTGGACGCAGGCTGGCCCCTGACAGTGTGGAACCGCTCCGCCGCGGCCGTTGAAAAGCTGGCGGTCCGGGGTGCCGCGACGGCTCGCGCCATTGATGGCCTCCGCGACCGGGACGTCATCATCTTCATGCTGCCGGACCTCCCCTTCATCGAGGCCGCAGCCGAACCCCTGCTCGGCGCATGGCGCACCTGCCCGCCCAAGCCGGGGACCGCCGTCGTGGTCATGAGCAGCGTGTCACCGGAGGGCGTGCGGGACTTCGGTGCGCGGGTCGGCGAGGCCGCCGGCGGAAATGCCGTGGTGCTGGACGCCCCCGTCAGCGGAGGCACCGTGGGGGCGGAGAGCGGCACGCTCGCCATCATGGCCGGCGGCGGCGAGGAGGACTTCCAGCGCATCCGGCCCGTGCTGGCATCCATGGGGTCCACGGTGCGCCGCCTCGGGGAACTCGGCGCGGGCTCGCTCGCCAAGGCCTGCAACCAGCTGCTGGTCGGAACCACGACGGCGGCCCTCGCCGAGGCGGCCGAGCTCGCCGAACGCTCGGGCATGGACGTCGGCGCCCTGTTCGAGGTGCTGGGCGGAGGGCTGGCCGGGAGCCGGGTGCTGGACATCGTGGGGTCCCGGATTGCCGCCAAGGACTACACCCCCACGGGGCCGGCGAAATTCATGCACAAGGACCTGGGCTTTGTGCTCGAGAGCGCCGCAGCCGCCGGCACCGCGGTGCCCATGGCCACGGCCGCCCACCAGCTCTACGGCACGCTCAAGGACCAGGGGCTGGGCGACGCGGACCTGGCAGTGGTGCGCGAGAGCATCGCCCGGCTGCAGCCGCACACCTAACTGACCCCCGCCGCACCCGCCGGCTGCCTTCAACAACGAAAAGGATTTCTTGGATGACTGGAATGTTTGACCTGACCGGCCGGGTGGCCCTCGTGACCGGCTCCAGCCGGGGGATCGGCAACTCGCTGGCCCGCGGCCTGGCCGAGGCCGGGGCGACAGTGGTGCTCAACGGCCTCGACGCCGGGCGCCTCGCGGCCGCGGAGGCCGCCATGGCACCGGACTTCGCGCCGGGCCGGATCCGCTCGCGCGCGTTCGACGTCACGGGCGACGCCGCCGCGGCCGGGGGCATCTCCTGGGTCGAGGCGAACGTGGGCCCCCTGGACATCCTGGTCAACAACGCCGGCATCCAGCACCGCGTGCCGCTGCTGGACCTGGACGTCAAGGACTGGGACCGGGTCATCACCACCGACCTGACCAGCGCCTTCCTCGTGGGCCGCGAGGCCGCCCGCGGCATGCTCTCCCGCGGACACGGCAAGATCATCAACATCTGTTCCGTTCAGGCGGACCTGGCCCGGCCCACCATCGGCGCCTACACGGCGGCCAAGGGAGGGCTGCGCAACCTGACGCGTGCCATGACCGCCGAGTGGGCGTCCGGCGGGCTGCAGATCAACGGCCTTGCCCCCGGCTACATCCACACGGAAATGACGCAGAACCTGGTGGATGACCAGGCGTTCAACTCCTGGATCCTGGGCCGCACGCCGGCGAGCCGGTGGGGGACCGTGCAGGACCTGGTGGGACCGGCGGTATGGCTGGCCTCCGAGGCATCCAATTTTGTCAATGGCCAGACCATCTTCATCGACGGCGGCATGACGGTAGTTGTTTAAGGGAACGGAAACCATGACACACACTTTTGAGCTGCCCGCCAGCGCCCCTGCCGTGGTGGCCCATGGCAAGGACGACCTCCGCATCGAGGACGTCGCGCTCCAACAGCCGGCACCCGGGGAGGCCGTCGTTGAAATCGCCTACGGCGGCATCTGCGGGTCCGACCTCCATTACTGGCTGCACGGCGCCGCGGGGGAGTCGCTCCTGTTGGAGCCGATGGTGCTGGGCCACGAAGTGGTGGGCGTGGTGGCACGCGCCGCGGACGACGGCACCGGGCCCGCCGCGGGCACGCCGGTGGCCGTCCACCCGGCAACGCCAGGACCCGGCGCGGCCCGCTACCCCGCGGACCGGCCGAACCTGTCCCCGGGCTGCACCTACCTCGGCAGCGCCGCCCGCCACCCCCACACCGACGGGGCCTTCCTGCGCTATGCGAACCTGCCCGGGCGGATGCTGCGCACCCTGCCCGCGCAACTTTCGCTGCGCCGGGCCGCCATTGTCGAACCGGCAAGCGTGGCCTGGCATGCGGTATCCCGGGCCGGGGACGTGCGGGGAAAGCGCGCCCTCGTGGTCGGCGCCGGCCCCATCGGCACGCTGGCCGTCGCCGTCCTCAAGCGCGCCGGGGCGGCCCACATCACGGCCGTTGACATGTTTGACAAGCCGCTGGAAATTGCCGCCGCGGTTGGTGCCGACGCCGTGCTCAAGGGTGATGACGCGGCGGCGATCGCGGCCGTGGAGGCCGACGTCGTCATTGAGTCCTCCGGCAACCGCTTTGGCCTGGCCTCCGCGATCAACGGCGCCGTGCGTGGCGGCCGCGTGGTCATGGTGGGGCTGCTGCCGTCCGGGCCGCAGCCCGTGCCCGTCTCGCTGGCCATCACGCGGGAACTGGAGCTGGTGGGTTCGTTCCGCTTCAACGGCGAAATTGACGAGGTCATCGCCGCACTGGCCGACGGCTCCCTGTACACCGACCCCGTCGTCACGCATGAATTCCCGGTCTCCCAGGCGCTGGCCGCCTTTGCAGTGGCCCGCGACGCGGCCGTGTCCGGCAAGGTTCTGCTGGACTTCGGCGCCTGAGGGGCACCACGCCGGGTGCCCGGCCCGGCGGCCGGCCCGGCGTCGTGCGTGCAAAGTTGGCGGAATCTGAACAGATGTTCCAGCAGTGCAACATTGCTGGACTTGCGGCCGCCTGGGATGGGATGCGCCGCCGTCCGAGGATAAGCTGAGGCAGACCCCGTGTTCCCACCAATGGAGGAAAGTATGTCCGCACAAATTGGCGTAACAGGCTTGGCCGTAATGGGTGCCAACCTGGCCCGCAACCTGGCCCGCAACGGATACACCGTGGCACTGCACAACCGTTCCGTCGCCAAGACGGATGCCCTGCTGGCGGCACACGGCGACGAGGGCGACTTCATTCGCACCGAGACGATGGCCGAGCTCGTCGAGTCCCTCGAGAAGCCCCGGCGCGTGCTCATCATGGTCAAGGCTGGCGGCCCGGTCGACTCCGTGATCGATGCGCTGGTGCCGCTCATGGAACCGGGCGACATCATCATCGACGGCGGCAACTCCAACTTCCAGGACACCCGCCGCCGCGAGGCGGACCTGGCCAGGAAGGACCTCCACTTCGTGGGCGTCGGCGTCTCCGGCGGCGAGGAGGGCGCGCTCCTGGGCCCGTCCATCATGCCCGGCGGCTCCAAGGAGTCCTACGACGCCCTGGGCCCGCTGCTGGAAAAGATTTCCGCCAAGGTCGACGGCCAGCCCTGCTGCGCCTGGATTGGAACGGACGGCGCGGGCCACTTTGTCAAGATGGTCCACAACGGCATCGAATACGCCGACATGCAGGTCATCGGCGAGGCCTACGACCTGCTGCGCAGCGCCGCCGGGATCGAGCCGGCCGCCCAGTCGGAGATCTTCGCCAAGTGGAACGAGGGCCAGCTGGCCTCCTTCCTGATCGAAATCACGGCCGAGGTCCTGGGCCACGTCGACGCGAAGACCGGGAAGCCGCTGGTTGACGTGATCGTGGATTCCGCGGGCCAGAAGGGCACGGGCCGCTGGACGGTCCAGTCCGGCCTGGACCTGGGTTCGCCCATCTCCGCGATCGCCGAGTCCGTGTTTGCGCGCGGCCTCTCCAGCCAGCGCGGCCAGCGTGCCATCGCCCAGGACGTCCTGGCCGGGCACGAGCTTCCCGTTGAGCTGGGCGCCGACTTCGTCGAGGACGTCCGCCAGGCACTCTACGCCTCCAAGCTCATCAGCTACGCGCAGGGCATCGACATGCTTCAGTCCGCCGCTGTCGAGTACAACTGGGACCTGAAGCTGGACGAGATCGCGTCGCTGTGGCGCGGCGGCTGCATCATCCGCGCCGAACTGCTCAAGGACATCACCAAGGCCTACGCCGCCGACGAGAAGCCGGCCAACCTGCTGTTCGCGCCGGCGTTCGCCGCGGAAATCGCCCAGGTTCTGCCGGCCTGGCGCCGCGTGGTTTCCGCCGCCGTGCAACTCGGCATCCCGGTGCCGGTGTTCTCCTCCTCGCTCGCGTACTACGACGGGCTGCGCCGCAAGCGCCTGCCCGCCGCCCTGACCCAGGGCCTGCGCGACCTCTTCGGCGCACACACGTACAACCGCGTCGACGTCGGGGGCACCTTCCACACGCAGTGGAGCGGCGACAAGAGCGAAGTCAGCGCGGTCGACACGCATTAGCCGTCCCATCCGTGGCGCAGTTGTTGCTGAAAATCCGCGAGGATTCGGCAACTACTGCGTCATGGTTTTTGAAGGGACGACGCGGATGGCTTGGCTCCCGGCGCGCCCGCACCGCGCCGCGTCCTGTCAATCAGGGATGGACGTGAGAATCTCCGGCCCGTTTTCCGTGATGGCCACCGTGTGTTCGGTGTGGGCGGTTCGCGCGCCCGTGGCACTACGGAGCGTCCAGCCGTCGGGGTCCATGATGAGGTTTGCGGTGTCGGCCATGATCCAGGGCTCGATGGCAAGGACCAGGCCCGGCTGCAGGACGTAACCGCGGCCGGGGCGGCCGTTGTTGGGGATGTGCGGGTCCTGGTGCATGGTGGAGCCAACCCCGTGCCCGCCGAACTCGGTGTTGACGCTGTACCCGGCGGACGAGAGGACGTTCCCCACGGCATGGGAGATGTCCCCGACCCGTGCCCCCGGCCGGGCGGCAGCGATACCCGCGGCCAGGGCGGCCCGTGTCGTGTCAATGAGGCGCCTGTCCTCCTGGCCGCGCGGCGTCCCCACAATGAAGCTCACCGCGGCGTCCGCCACCAGGCCGCCCAGGGACACGGCAAAGTCCAGCGTCAACAGGTCCCCGTCACGCAGGGCGTAGTCGTGCGGCAGTCCGTGCAGCACGGCATCGTTGACCGAGGTGCAGATGACGTGCCCGAACGGGCCGCGGCCGAACGATGGCGCATAGTCGAGATAGCACGACGTGGCCCCGGCCCCAGCGATCATTTCGGCGGCCCAGTCATTGACGTCAAGGAGATTCGTGCCGACTCCAACCCGTTCCTGAAGCGTCGTGAGCACGCGGGCAACAAACTGCCCGCTCTTCCTGGCGCGTGCAAGCTCCGCGGGGGTGAGGATTTCGATCAAGGAGGTGCCTTCCAGGGTTCCAATGATTATACCGGTAATACTATACCGGTATGATGGAGCCATGGTCCGTTTACCGTTGTCCCCGGAAGAAATCATGCGCGGCAAGCTCCTGGGGGAGACGCTGAGGCGTGCGCGAGGTGGACGGCCGATGCTTGACGTTGCGCTGGCGGCCGGAATTTCGCCTGAGACGCTGCGAAAAATCGAGAGCGGCAGGGTGCCGACACCGTCCTTTTCCACTGTTGCGATGCTCGCCATGGCCCTGGAGTTGTCGCTGGATACCGTGTGGCGGACCGTCCATGAAGGGGCGGGAGCCGCGGTGTCCCACGGTTAGCTCCTGCCCCAGGCAGCGGGGTGGAGGCCGCCGGGCCTGATTGCGGCGGGGCCTAGATCCACATGGCGGGGTCGATGTACTCCGCCGGGTCCACGGCGGGCGCCATTTCCTTCTTGGAGTCGCGGTGCCGCCACGTGGCGGGGACGCCGGTGAGGATGGAGTTGGCCGGGGCGTCCTTGACCACGACGGCGTTGGCGCCAACGGCGGAATCGTCGCCAATGTGGATGGGGCCCAGGACCTTGGCGCCGGCCCCGATGGTGACGCGGTTGCCGATGGTCGGGTGACGCTTGACCTTGGCCAGCGAGCGGCCGCCGAGCGTGACACCGTGGTAGATCATGACGTCGTCGCCAATTTCGGCGGTCTCGCCAATGACGACGCCCATGCCGTGGTCGATGAAGAATCGCCGGCCGATGGTGGCGCCGGGGTGGATTTCAATGCCGGTGGAAGAGCGTGCCAGCTGCGACAGGGCGCGGGCCGGGAAGCGCAGGGCCGGATTGGCCCACATCCTGTGCGTCAGCCGGTGCACCCAGATGGCGTGCAGGCCCGAGTAGACGAAAAAGTTCTCCGCGGAACCGCGGGCCGCCGGGTCATGCGACCGGGCGGCCTCGAGGTCCTCACTTAATCTTGCGAAAAATCCCACAGACTTCTTTCAGTGTGCGTGTCAGCCGCGGATGTCGTCATACAGGACGGTTGAAATGTAGCGTTCGCCGAAGTCGGGGACCACGGCCACAATCAGCTTACCGGCGTTCTCCTCGCGCTTGGCCAGCTCCAGGGCGCCCCACACTGCGGCGCCGGCGGAAATCCCGCCGAGAATGCCTTCCTGCGTGCCAAGCGCGCGGGCCACGGCCACGGAGTCCTCCAAGGTCGCGTCCAGGACTTCATCGTAGATGCCCTGGTCCAGCACCTCGGGGATGAAGTTCGCGCCCAGGCCCTGGATCTTGTGCGGCCCCGGCGCCCCGCCGTTGAGGATGGCGGAGTCGATGGGCTCCACAGCCACCACCTGCACGCCCGGCTTGCGGGACTTGAGCAGCTGGCCGGCGCCGGTGATGGTGCCGCCGGTGCCGATCCCGGCCACCAGGATGTCCACGGCGCCGTTGGTGTCTTCCCAGATTTCCTCGCCCGTGGTGGTGCGGTGGATTTCCGGGTTGGCCTTGTTGGCAAACTGCTGGGCCCAGATGGAGTTTTCCGTGTTGGCCACGATCTCCTTGGCCTTCTCGACCGCGCCCCGCATGCCTTCCGAGCCCGGCGTCAAAACGATTTCCGCCCCGAATGCGCGGAGCATGACCCGGCGCTCGGTGGACATGGTCTCCGGCATGGTCAGGATGACCTTGTAGCCGCGGGCAGCGCCCACCATCGCCAGCGCAATGCCGGTGTTGCCCGAGGTGCCTTCGACAATGGTCCCGCCCGGGCGCAGCTCGCCGGCTGCCTCGGCGGCGTCCACAATGGCCACGCCAATGCGGTCCTTGACGCTGTTGGCCGGGTTGTAGAACTCCAGCTTGACCGCCACGGTCGCCTTGAGGCCCTTGGACAGGCGGTTCAGCCGCACCAGCGGGGTGCCGCCCACCAGCTGCGTAACATTGTCGTAAATGCGTCCCATGGTTGGTCCTGTTCGTGAAGTGTGTGGGCGCCGGTCGGCGCGGCCCAGTTGTGTCAAACGCCAGCGTAACGGGGCGCCCGGTGCGGATTCTACGCGGTCAGCCACTCGGCGTAATGTTTTCTGACTTTGGCAATCTTGGGGTTGATAATGACCTGGCAATATCCCACGCCGGGCCGTTGGGCGTAAAAGTCCTGGTGGTAGTGCTCCGCGACGTACAGGTGCCCCAGCGGCGAGACCTCCGTAACGATCGGGTCCCGCCAGTTCGGCTGGTTGCGCACAATCGCCGCCCGGAACAAAGCCTCCTCCTCGGCGTTCTTGTAGAACATCGAGGACCTGTACTGCGTGCCGGTGTCGTAGCCCTGCCGGTTGAGCGTGGTGGGGTCGTGCTGGGTGAAAAACATGTCAAGGATGGTGTCACCGGGGATCACGTCTTCGTCGAACGTCACCGAGACCACCTCGGCGTGCCCCGTCATGCCCGAGCAGATCTGCTCATAGCTGGGGTTGGGAATGGCGCCGCCGGTGTACCCGGACACCACCGACTTCACCCCTTTGGTCATCTGGTACACGGCGTCGAGGCACCAAAAGCAGCCACCGCCCAATACAAAAGTCTTCACATTGATCTATAAGCCGCCGCCCGCGCATTTGATTCCCGGGGCATCCCGGCGGGCGCTCCACGGCTAAGCTGGAAAGATGAGCGAGGATGCAGATAATCCGACACCCGGTTCCGGGCGCGACGCCGTCCCCCGCCAGGGTGGGCACGATGCCGGGGCGGTGGAACCGGCCGAACCGGCGGGGGCGCCAGAGCCTGCCGAACACGTGGAGCAGTTCCCCGCCGCCGCGTTGGGAAGCGTTCCCGCAGCCGCACCCATTCCTGCCCCTGAACCCGCCGCGGGGCCGCCCGGGCAACCCGGCGCACAGGCGCCGGAACCGGCCGAGGCGGTGCCGGCGTCGGGCCTGGGGATCCCGGACGGCGGGGAGGCCGCCTCGGATGAGCTGGTCACCCCTGTGCTGTCCGAGGTGCTGCTGGCGGTTGAGGAGTTGTGGCCCGAATCGCTCGCCGAGGACTGGGACCGCGTTGGGCTCGTTGCCGGGCGGCCGGACGCGGACGTGGACCGGATCATGTTCGCCGTGGACCCCACGCTGGAGGTCATCGACGAAGCCCTTGAGTGGGGCGCCAAGCTGCTGGTCACCCACCACCCGCTGCTGCTTGCGGGCGTGAACTCCGTGGCCGCCACCACCGGCAAGGGCCGCGCCGTGCACCGGCTGATCGAGGGCGGCTGCGCGCTGCTGACCATCCACACCAACGGCGACAGTGCCGTAGGCGGGGTTTCCGATGTGCTCGCCGATGCGCTGGGCCTGGAGGAAGTCTCGCCCCTGATGCCCGCCGCGCACGGCCTCGTGGAGGAGGGGATTGGCCGCGTGGGGATGCTGCCGGGCGTTGAAAAGCTGGGCGAGCTGGCGTCCCGGATCTTCCTGACGCTGCCCGCCGTGGCCGGGGGAGTGCGCGTGGCAGGCGACCGCGACGCACTGGTGCGCAGGGTGGCCGTCTGCGGCGGTGCCGGGGACAGCCTGTTCGACGCCGTCCGGGCATCGGACGCGGACGTGTACGTCACGGCCGACCTGCGCCACCACCCGGCGTCGGAGGCCCGTGAATCCAGCACGGACGGCAGGCCGTACCTGATCGACCTGTCCCACTTTGCCAGCGAATGGCTGTGGCTCCCCGTGGCCGCGCAGGCCCTGGCCAACGTGCTGGCGGATCAGGGCTTCGAGGCTGAGCTGGCCGTCAGCCAGACCAACACGGACCCGTGGGATTTCATCTTGACGCCCGGGAACTAGCGCCTTCCCTCGGGCGCTAGGCTGTCAGCAAGCCATTTGACCTTATTGGCTCTCAAACAGGAGGAAGCACATGGCGAAGGCCGCACCGGCGGAACAGATGCGTTTGCTGGACATTCAGGTTTTGGACGCCAAGCTGCGGGCCCTGGATGCCCAGGCCAAGGTGCTGAAGGACGATCCGCGCCTGCCCGACCTGCACGGCGGCGTGACCGTGGCCAAGAGCGACCTGGTGGTCATCGACACCGAGGTCGGCGACCTGTCCCGCAAGCTCACCAAGGCCGAGGACGACGTCGCCCAGGTCACCGCCCGCATCGCCAAGGACGAGGCGAGGCTCAACAGCGGCACCGGGCTCTCCAAGGACCTGGTCGCGCTGCAAAGCGACATCGAGTCCCTGAGCAGGCGCCGCAGCGACCTTGAGGACGTTGAGCTGGAGGCCATGGAAGCGCTCGAGGACGCCAAGGCCCGCCTGGCTGCGCAGCAGGCACTCGTGGACCAGATGCAGTCGGTGCTGGACGGTGTGGTGGGCGAGATCCGCGGCCAGCTCGGGGCGCTGCGCATGGAGCGCGACGCCACCGCCGCGGAACGGGCCGAACTGGCCGCCACCTTCGACGCGGCGCTGCTGGCCATTTACGACCGCACACTGGCCAAATACGGCGTGGGCGCGGCCCGGCTGTTCCATGGCACGTCGGAGGGCTCCGGCATGCAGCTGAGCCCGGGCGACCTGGCTGAAATCACGGGCTCCGCCCCTGACGACGTGGTGTTCTGCCCCGACTCCGGCGCCATTCTGGTCCGCTCTCCCGAGTGGATGTAGGCGCCGGCCGCCGAGCGCGGCGGCGGTGTCCCGCTGGTTGAGCCTGTCGAAACCCCGTTGGCGTTGCGGGGCCGGTTGCACCACGTCGAAATCTGGGTCCCGGACTACACCCGTGCCACGTTTACACTTGGCTGGCTCATGGAACGGCTGGGCCATGCCCTGGCTTCAGAGTGGGGCCATGGCGGCAGCTGGCGAGGCGCAGGCGAACAATATCGTGCTGGAAGCTGGCGCGGACGTTTCCGGCCCGCATGAACGCCGCCGCGCGGGACTGAACCATCTCGCCTTCGCCGCCGGACCGGCGTCGGACGCTGACGCCATCACCCAGGCCGCGCTGCGCCACGGCTGGGTGCTGATGTTCGCCGACAGGCACCCCTACGCCGGCGGATCAGGGCACCACGCGGCCTACCTGGAGAATGCAGATGGCTTCGAGGTGGAGCTGGTGGCCGTTCCGGAAATATAAACTGCGCATGTCCTCTCATGCGCGACCGCCGGTGCGTGAGCCGCGCCAGGCAGTGACCGGCGCGACCGCGGTTGCCCGGCCTGCGCATGACGGGTCGCCGTCGGGGTGGGAGTCAGTCCGCCAGGATGATGTTCAGCGTGTGGTGCCTGCGCGGCGTGCCGGGGACCAGTTCCACGGCCCACCTTTCGCCGGCCGCCTTGGCGAGCTGGGCCGGGGTTTCCGGTGCCTTGCCGCGGCGCGTGAGCAGGTGCCGGGCCAGTTCGCCGCGCGTGTGCTTGGCAAAGTGTGAGACCACCTTGCGCGTTCCGTCGCGCTCGGTGAAGACGTTCACGGCGACGGTCCGTTCCGGCGGGGGCGTCCACGCCGCCGCGTAGGTGCTCGAGCGGCAGTCGACCAGCAGCTGCCCCGCGGCATGCCCCTCCAGCGCGGCGCCCAGCTTCGGTTTCCAGTAGCTGGCGAGCTTGCCCAGGCCGGGCATGCCGACGGACATGGACAGCCGGTAGGCGGGAATCCGGTCGGCGAAGGCCACGGCCCCCCACAATCCCGAGACAACCACGACGCCGGCATCCGCCTTGCGCTTCTGCGTGGCCGTCATGGTGTGGTAGCCAAGGGCGTCGTACAGGACGCCGGTGTAAATGCTGTGGGCCGGCGCCGCCGGTTCGGCCCCCAGGCGCGTGTTGCGCAGGACGTCGCGGGCGAGGGAGGCACCGACGCCCAGGCGGGCCAGCGCATCGTCCCGGGCGGACATCGTGGCAAGCGCCTCGGCAACCTCCTGGCGGGCCTCCGTCAGTTCGGGAAAGTGCAGCTGCCCCAGATCCACCGGCTCTCCGGCATCGGCGGGGGTCTTGCCTTCGGACGGGGGCAGCAATATCAACACCTTGCGAGCATACCGGCATCCGTGCCGCGTCCAATTCGCGGCCGATTCGCGTCCAATTCGCCGGGCCCGCTGCGAGCGAAGCGAGGGGTGGGAGGACCTGGGGATAGACCGGTCTAGTGAAGTGCGGCACTGAACTCGCTTGTTCCTCCCCTGCCTTGGCTAGAATGATCTTGGCTTGAACCAAGGGTGTTTTAGGCCAGGAAGGTAATTTTTCGTGACGCTCAACGACGCTTCATTGAACAGCGACGCCGCTTTGGACACTTGGATACAGCGTGAGACCCTCGCCGAAACCATGATTCCGCTCATCGGCCGCCTGTACCGCGAAAACAACGTGATCACCAGCATCCACGGCCGGTCGCTGATCAACCAGTCCGTGATCGATCTGCTTAAGGCGCACCGCTTCGCCCGCCAGATCGACGACGTCGAACTTTCCCTGGCAGAAACGCTCCCCCTCCTGGAAACCCTCGTCACCCTTCAGCTTGGTGCCGCCTCCCTCGACCTGGCGCGCCTCAACGCCGGATTCAAGGCCTCCAGCGAGACCAGCCTGGAGGCGTTCCTGCGCGCGGAGCTGGCCGACGTCGTGGACCGCTACGGCGCGGACGAGCGCACCAGCACCGACGTGGTCCTCTACGGCTTTGGGCGGATCGGCCGCCTGCTGGCCCGCATCCTCATCGAGCACTCCGGCGGCGGCCACGGCCTGCGCCTGCGCGCCGTCGTGGTGCGCAGGGGTGGCGACGCCGACCTCACCAAGCGTGCCAGCCTGCTGCGACGCGACTCCGTCCACGGCCCGTTCACCGGAACCATCACCGTGGACCAGGACCGCAACATCATCCAGGCCAACGGCATCGCCATCCAGGTCATCTACTCGGACAGCCCCTCCACGATCGACTACACGAGCTACGGCATCCACGACGCCCTGGTGGTGGACAACACCGGCCGCTGGCGCGACGAGGAAGGCCTCTCGCAGCACCTGCAAAGCACCGGCGTAGCGCGCGTGCTGCTGACGGCCCCCGGCAAGGGCACGTTGAAGAACATTGTGCACGGCATCAACCACGGCACCATCCTGCCCGAGGACACGATCGTCACCGCGGCCTCCTGCACCACCAACGCCATCACGCCCGTGCTGAAGGTCCTCAACGACAAGTTCGGCATTGTGCACGGCCACGTGGAAACAGTGCACTCGTTCACCAACGACCAGAACCTGACGGACAACTTCCACAAGGGCGACCGGCGCGGCCGCTCCGCCGCGCTGAACATGGTCCTGACCGAGACCGGCGCCGCCAAGGCCGTCGCCAAGGCGCTGCCCGAGCTCGAAGGCAAGCTGACCGGAAACTCGATCCGCGTCCCCACCCCCAACGTCTCGATGGCCATCCTGAACCTGACGCTGCAAAACGGCACCACCAAGGACGAGGTCAACACCTACCTGCGCGACGTGTCGCTGAACTCGGGCCTGCGCAAGCAGATCGACTACATTGACTCCCCGGAAGTGGTCTCGACAGACTTTGTGGGTTCGCGCCGGGCCGGCATCGTGGACGGGCTGGCCACCATCAGCACGGACAAGAACCTGGTGCTCTACGTGTGGTACGACAACGAGTTCGGTTACAGCTGCCAGGTGGTCCGCGTCATGGAGGAAATGGCCGGCGTCCACCCGCGCCAGTTCCCCGCGCTCGACGGCGCGTCCCCCGCAGCCCAGCCCGCCGACCGGCCGGGCGCCCAGCCGGCCCCGGCGCTGGCATAGGGCAACGCGCATGGCCGGCGTCCGGCGCCGTGCATGGCTTGCAGCGGCCAGGTTCGCCGCCGGTGCCGCCTCACCGGCCTGTAGCGTCTGAAGGCCTCCCCAAACTCGCTTCGCTCGTTTGGGGCCCCCCGGCCTGTAGACTTGGCCACAGGATAGGGCAGCTGGGCAACCGCGCGTCGCGCAAGCGGCTCGAGGAACGTCCGGGCTCCGCAGGACAGGGTGGTGGGTAACGCCCACTCGGGGTGACCCGCAGGAAAGTGCCACAGAAAACAGACCGCCCGCACGGCTCCGGCCGGCGCGGGTAAGGGTGAAACGGTGGTGTAAGAGACCACCAGTTCCCTGGGTGACCAGGGAAGCTAGGTAAACCCCACCCGGAGCAAGGCCAGACAGGGCATGACTGAGGGCTGTCCGCCCGAGTGCCTGGGTAGGCCGCTGGAGGGCGTCGGCAACGGCGTTCGTAGATGGATGGTTGCCTCTCCGGCGCGGGAAACTGCGCCGGACGACAAAACCCGGCGTACAGGCTGCCCTATCCTTTCACCCGCCGTAATGCGTTTGCGCGGCGCGGGCGTGCGGGTGCGTAGACTGGCGGGCATGTTGATACGCGAGGCAGCCGCCGCCGACTGGCCCGGAATCTGGGCCGTCATGGAACCCACCGTCCGGGCCGGCGAAACGTATACGTTCCCCGTCGACTCCACCGGGGAGTCGATGCGCGCGGCGTGGCTTCCCGCCACTCCCGCGACTCCTGCGGCTTCCACGCATGACGCCGGAACCTCCCCGCGCATGACCCGCACCTATGTGGTCACGGAGGAAACCGGCGGGGAGTCGCCACCGATGATTGTGGCCACCGCCCAGCTCCACCCCAACTTCCCCGGCGCGGGCAGCCGTATCGCGAATGCGTCGTTCATGGTCCACCCGGACCACGAGGGCAAGGGCTACGGACGGCTGCTGGCCCACCATGTCCTGGATTCCGCCCGGGCGGACGGCTACCGCGGCATGCAGTTCAACGCCGTGGTTGAGTCCAACACCGGGGCCGTCTACCTGTGGGAATCGCTGGGCTTTGACATCATGACGACGATTCCCAATGCCTTCGACCACCCTGTCCTTGGGCCGGTGGGGCTGCACATCATGTTCAAGGCCCTCACCGGCTGACCTTGGCCCCGGCGACCACGACGTGGCGCAGCGCCAGCTGTGGATAACTTCCGGCAGGGCGCGGGGCGGATGCCTAGACTCGAACCATGGTGGGCAGGCACTGCCCGTTCCGGCCGTGCCTGCACGGGCATGGCCCCGCGGGGCAGGCGGAAGGGGAGGTTCATGGCCCGGCATGCAGTGGTGGCCGCAGCCCGCCGGGCTGCGCGGCCATCCTTCAACGGCCCGGACCAGGACCGCGCGGGCCAGGACCGCGGCGGCTACGGGCCGGACGGGCGCGGAATCGGGCCGGAAGTGGGCAGCTCCCGTGCTGCCGGCCGCACCGGGGGTGCGGCCGGCAGGACCCCGGAACGACGCCTGCTGAAGGCCGCGGCGGCCCTGCTCGTGCTGCTTGCCGTGGCAGTCGGCGGGTGGCTCCACGCCAGCGGCCGGTGGCCGTTTGAGCCCGACGCCGGTCCGCCTCCCACCGTCAGCATCCCGCCTCCGGGCCTGGGAACGCCCGTAGTCAGGCTTGGCACGGCGACGGCCCTGGCTGTCCTGGAAACCCTGCCGGTCAAGGGGCGTGCGCCGAAGACCGGCTACCAGCGGACTGCCTTCGGCGAGGCGTGGATGGACGCCGACGCCAACGGCTGCGACACCCGCAACGACGTCCTGCGCCGCGACCTGCAACACACCACCTTCGAAGCCGGGTCGCTGTGCGTGGTCAAGGCGGGCAGGCTCGCCGAGCCCTACACGGGCCACACCATTGAGTTTCATCGCGGGGCCGGCACCAGCGGCGCGGTGCAGATCGACCACGTGGTGGCCCTCGGCAATGCGTGGCAGACGGGAGCCCAGCAGCTCACTCCCGTCCAGCGCCACAGCCTGGCGAACGACCCCCTGAACCTCCTGGCCGCGGACGGAGCGGCGAACCAGGAAAAATCCGACGGCGACGCCGCCACCTGGCTGCCGCCGGACAGGAAATTCCGCTGCCAGTATGTCGCCCGGCAGATCTCGGTCAAGGCGGCCTACCGGCTCTGGGTCACCCCGGCGGAAAAGTCCGCCATGGCGCGGGTGCTCGGCGCATGCCCGGGCCAGAAAGCGCTCCCGTCGGGGTATGGCGCCGCGCCGTAGAAAGCACGAAGGTGCCCGCCGCGACCCGCCAGTACGAACCGCCGCGACGCGCCGCGCGAAACAAAGGCGGCGATGATGGCCTGCCGCGGCAATCGGTGCAATGATGCCGATATGAGCGAATCAGACTACACAAACCCGCTGCAGCTGGCCCACGACAACCTCGAGGAGGCCAACCGCCAGCTGGCCCAGGCCACCACGGATTTCAACGCCGGAAAGATCACCCAGGCACGCCTTGACCAGCTGCACGAGCTGCGCGACATTGCCGCCGCGGACGTCAACCGCGTGGCCAAGGAGAACTAGCCCCAAGCCAGGGCGGGAGGGCTACTCCCTGGCCGTGCCGATCTCGGCCAGGGGCAGGTCGGGGTGGTTCTTTTCCACCCGGCGCATGGCCCAGATGTCGTTGAAGAGCGCCAGGAACTCCCCGTCGCTGCGCTCAAGCACCTCAGCGCCGTGGACGGCGCCCAGCACGGCCTCCGCGTCCGCTGTCGTCAGCCTGGCGAGGGAGTAGGGAAGGCGCTCCAGGCGCATGGGCGCGTTGAAGTCGTGGAGCATCCGGTCCTCCACGACCTCAAACTGCATGGGGCCGACGGCGGCGAGCACGGGCGCCTGGTCCCCGCGCAGGTCGGAGCGGAGCACCTGGATGACGCCCTCGTGCTCGAGCTGCTCGATCCCGCGCCGGAACTGCTTGTACTTGCTGGGATCCTTGGAACGGGCCACCTGGAAGTGCTCTGGCGCGAACAGCGGGATCGCCGGGTATTCCACCGGTTCCTCCACGAACAGGCTGTCGCCCACGCGCAGGGCCGAGGCGTTGACAAGGCCGACGACATCCCCGGGGAACGCTGTGTCGATCACCTCGCGCTCACGGCCGAACACCTGCTGCGCATACTTGGTGGCGAACGACTTTCCGGTGCGGCCCTGCGTGACCACCATGCCGCGCTCGAACATGCCGGAGCAGACGCGGATGAAGGCGACGTGGTCGCGGTGGGCCTGGTTCATGCCGGCCTGGACCTTGAAGACGAAGCCGGAGAACGGGGCCTCCACGGGCCGGGTGCTGCCCGTGACGTCGGGGCGGGGGGCCGCGGGGGGCGCGTAGTCCACCAGCGTGTCCAGGATCTGCTTGACACCAAAGTTCAGCGCCGCCGAGGAGAACAGCAGCGGCGTGGCCCTGCCGGAGTAGAACGCCTCCAGGTCCAGCGGGGCATCGGTGTCCACCACCAGGGAGGCTTCGTCGATGGAGTCCTGCCAGGCGCCGCCCTCGGAGACGGCGGCCTGTTCCGGCGTCATGTATTCGGTGAGGGCGATGTGCGCGCCGGCGCTGTTGCGCGCAAACTTGGCGAACTCGTTGCGCTGGATGTCCCACACGCCGCGGAAGTCCCCGGCAATCCCGATGGCCCAGGTCAGCGGCATGGGCGCCAGCCCGGTGCGTTCGCTGATCTCGTCCATCAGCTCCAGCGGGTCCAGGCCGGGCCGGTCCCACTTGTTGATGACGGTGATGATCGGCAGGTTTCGCTGGCGGCACACCTCGAAGAGCTTCATGGTCTGCGTTTCCAGCCCCTTGCCCGCGTCCACGAGCATGACGGCGCAGTCGACCGCCGCCAGCACCCGGTAGGTGTCCTCGGAAAAGTCGGCGTGGCCGGGCGTGTCCAGGAGGTTGATGACCGTGTCGCGGTAGGAGAACTGGAGGGCGGCGGAGCTGATGGAGATGCCGCGGTCCTTCTCCATTTGCTGCCAGTCGGAGACGGTGTCGCGCCGGTTCGACTTGCCATTCGTGGCCCCGGCCGTGCCAATGACCTTGGCGTGCAGCGCCAGGGCCTCGGTCAGGGTCGACTTTCCGGCATCCGGGTGCGAGATCACCGCAAAGGTGCGGCGCCGGCCCGCCTGGCCGGTGATTTCCGAGGCACGGGCGGGGGACTGGACCGGAGAGGACACAAGACTACTTTCTGGGGGTGCTGGAATGGACGACGGCGTGGCTTGCCCTGGGCGCGCCTGGCACCCTGTGCGTCACCGCGGGTGTGGGCGGCGGCGCAGGAGCCGGCCGGGCGGGCAAAACGCCAACTCCCAAGTTTACCGCAGCCGGACCGGGGTCAGGGGAGCGTCAGGTAACCGCAGCCCACCTGCCAGGCACCCCCGGCGTCGATGCGGTCGAGGACCAACCGTTGCAGCGCCGTCGTACGGGGAAGCGAGGAGAGGTTTTCCATGCTGCGGGTGCGGAACGTGAAGTAGACGGCGTCGGTTGGTTCATTGTGCGGGGTGCCGTACGGGGTGAACAGGGCGGCGAAGCGGGCAATGTTGGACCACGTGTCGATGTGCGCGGCCAGGTACGGGTCCAGCAGCCAGGACTCGCAGTTGGCGGTCCGGACGGGTCTTTCGGGAAAGTGCGTGGCGAAGAACGGCCGGGCCGCCGCCAGGCTTTCGGCGACGGGCGCCGTGCCGAGACCGCCGTCCTCGGGGATGTGGACGCCCAGGATCCACCCGCCGTCGGCGACACCGGGAATGGGGGCGGCGGGCTGGTGGATGAGGTACTGCAGGCGGCCCAGGGCGAAGAGCCGGCCGGCGAAGTGATGCGTGAGCCACTTCCAGGTGTCCATGCCGAAGCGGCCGTGGACCCTGCGGTTGATGGCCAGGTTGCGGCCAAAATCGGCCAGCGTGTCCCGTGTGACTGCGTCGGGGATGTCCAGTTCGGCGTGCCAGGCCTGCAGCGCCGGGACGAAGCGGAGCATTCCCTCCAGCCAGTCGTTCTCCGTGACAGGAAGGCCGGGCGTGCCGAGTTCCGGCACCGCGGCGTCCGCGCTGCCGAGCCGGGAGGCAAGGAACGCCTGCACCACTGCGGCCGCGGGGCTGATCTCGCCTTCGAGCAGCCGCAGACATCCGTCCCTGTCCTCTTCAGCCACCGCAAGGTAGTCCAGGGACAGTTCTGTGCTCAGCGCCGTGTGCGGAATCATCAATCCAGCTTAGCGAATCCCCGCTGACGTGGGAGATGACGACGCCCCGGGACGTCGTGACCTCGAACCTGGGCAGGCTAGGATTTGGCCTTCTTCACGAACAGGGTTTCGGCCTGCTCCAGGGACATGCCATTGGTCTCGGGCACCTTGAACATGACGAAGAAGAAGGACGCCGCGGCGAACAGGGCGTACATGCCGTATGTCAGCGGCAGGGAGGCCGCGGCCATGGCGGGGAAGCTGAGCGTGATCAGAAAGTTGGCGATCCATTGCGCCGCGGCGGCCAGTCCAAGGGCGCGCGCACGTATGCGCGACGGGAAGATCTCGCCCAGCAGCACCCACACGAGTGGTCCCCAGGAGGCGCCGAAGCTGATGACAAACACGTTCGCCGCAATGAGGGCCACAGGACCCCAGGCGCCGGGAAGCGTGATGTTGGCGCCCGAGCCCGCGGCGGAGGAGAAGGCCAGCGCCATGGCGCCCAGCGAAATGGCCATGCCGGTGGAGCCGGCAAGGAGGATGGGCCGGCGGCCGATCCTGTCCACGAGGGCGATCGCCACCAGCGTGACCAGGATGTTCACGACCGCGGTGACCACGGAGATGGTCAGCGAGTCGCCTTCGTGGAAGCCCACCGCCTTCCACAGCGTGGTGGAGTAGTAGAAGATGACGTTGATGCCGACAAACTGTTGCAGCACGGAGAGGACGATGCCAATCCAGACGACCGGCACCAGCCCAAAGCGCTTGCCGCGCAGCGAGCCCTTCCGTGTGGCGAGGGAGTCTTCCTGCACGGCGTCCTTGATGTCGCGGATGCTCCTGTCCGCGTCCTCGGCGGGGGCAATCGTCAAGAAGACCTCCCTGGCCTTGTCCTCCTTGCCCTTCAGGACCAGGAAGCGCGGTGATTCGGGGAGGACGAACGCGATCCACCCGTAGGCGACCGCGGGCACGGCGCCGGCGAGGAACATCCAACGCCAGGCCGGCAGGCCCAGCCAGAGTTCGTTGATGGCGCCCCCGGCGGTGGTGGCGAACAGTGCGTCCGAGAGCAGCGCGGCAAAGATGCCCACCGTGATCGCCAGCTGTTGCAGCGAGGCCAGCCGGCCGCGGTGGCGGCGCGGGGAGATCTCCGAGATGTAGGCAGGGGCAATGACCGAGGCCAGCCCGATCCCGAGCCCGCCGATGAGGCGCCAGAAGATCAGGTCCACCACGTTGAACGCCAGGCCCGTCCCGATGGCACTCGCCAAAAACAACAGGGCGCCCAGCTTCATCGCCGGGATGCGGCCCTTGGCGTCGGCGATCCTGCCTGCCACGTAGGCGCCCGCCGCGCAGCCCAGAAGTGCGACGGCGATCGTGAAGCCCGTGAGCGCCTCACCCAGGTGGAACTGGCCTTGGATGGCGTCGACGGCGCCGTTGACCACTGAGGAATCGAAGCCGAACAGGAAGCCTCCCAGGGCTCCCGCCACGGCCAGGCCGATCACCTTTCTGGGTATTTTTGCCGCCGCAGCTGTGCCGGTGGTCGTGGACTCGGTCATGGTTTCCCCCCTTGCCTGCCGTCCCGAAAAGGGGACCGGCCGGCTCATGTGGCGTACAAGGAATGTTCTACGCCAAGCTACTCCATGACCGCTGCACAGGCGGAATCCGGGCACCCACATCGCAGGTGCGCGCCATGGCGAGGCGCTGATCTCGACGGGGAGACGGAGGTCAGTGGCCGAAGGGATCCGGATCAACGCCCGGCATCCAGGTCAGGCCGGGCACGCCCCAGCCGCGTTCCTTGGCAGCCCGCCTGGCCTTGCGGGCGTAGCGGTCGTTGAGGCGGTCGACGTAAAGCTTTCCGTCAAGGTGGTCGTATTCGTGCTGCATGCACCGGGCAAACCAGCCGGTTGCCTCAAAGTCCAGCGCCTTGCCGTCAACGTCGAAGCCGCGCACGCGTACCCAGTCGGCCCGCTTGAGCGGGAAGTCGATGCCGGGCACTGACAGGCAGCCCTCCACCTCCTCGTCGGGGTCCGGGGCCGTGCCGGAAATCTTCCCCACCGTCAGCGCAGGGTTCACCAGGACGCCCCGGTCGGGGACGCCGTCGTCGTTCTCCATCTGGTAGGTGAAGATGCGCAGGCCCACGCCGATCTGCGGCGCGGCCAGGCCCACGCCGTGGGCGGCGTCCATGGTCTCGAACAGGTCGGTGACGAGCGACCTCAGCTCGCCGTCGAAGCGCCTGACCTCTTCCGCCCGGCGGTGCAGCACGGGTTCGCCCAGGATGGTCACGGGGTGGATGGTCATGGCGGATCCTCTTTTGCGGGACAACAGGGGACAACGGGGAATGAAAAACACCCCGATCAGGCGACCGGGGTGTTCCGTGTTTCGTTGCCGAAACACCTTGGGGTGAGATACGGGGGTTGAACCCGCGACCTCCTGGACCACAACCAGGCGCTCTGCCAACTGAGCTAATCCCACCATGCGCCACCGTCCGGCAGGCGCACCATGGGGGTGCGTCCCACGCTTTGGGCAACGACGACTAGTCTACCCGGTCCGGCGGGTGCCCATGACCAAATGCGGCCGATTTGGAAAAAATGTGGTCCAGATCCCATTCCGTGGCGGGACGGGCCGCCCAATCACGGGATTTTAGCCCGAAAATTTCGCTGCGATCTTCTTCGCTGTCTCCGAGTCCGGCCCCGGGGAGGGGACAAAGACGGCTTCGCGGTAGTACTTGAGCTCGTTGATGCTGTCCATGATGTCGCCGAGCGCCCGGTGGCCGCCGGTTTTCGCCGGGGACTGGAAGTAGGCGCGGGCGAACCAGCGGCGCGAGAGCTCCTTGATGGTGGAGACGTCGATGACCCGGTAGTGGAGGTGCTCCATGAGCTGGGGCATGTCGCGGGCCAGGAACAGCTTGTCGGTTCCGATGGAATTGCCGGCCAGGGGCGCCTTGTTCGGCACCGGAACGTGCTGTTTGATGTAGGAAAGCACCTGGGCCTGTGCGTCTTCCATGGTGGTGCCGCCGGCCAGCTCGTCGAGCAGCTTGGAGGAGGTGTGCATCTGGCGCACAAAGTCGCCCATCCGTGCCAGGGCATCGTCCGTGGGCTTGATGACCACGTCCACGCCGTCGCCAAGAATGTTCAGCTCGGAGTCCGTCACCAGCGCCGCGACTTCGATCAGGGCGTCGTCCACGGCGTCCAAACCGGTCATTTCGCAGTCAATCCACACAATGCGTTCATTAGTAATAGGCACCTGTCCAATGTACCGTGTTGGGCTCCGCTGCCCGCCTCGCTGCTAAAATGGGGGCTTGCCCGTGACCTGCACGGATCCATTCCCTTGATGCACTTTTGACGGCCGGAGACTTCAGATGGCAGCCCCACCCCGCGCCGCCGGTTCCGTTGGGCAGGTGGGGGACCGACCCTGGATTGCCCTGCTGCAGGGCCTCGCCGGGTCCCTGCTGGTGCTGGCCGGGTCGGTGGGCGTGGGGTGGATCGCCAATGGCTCGCCCATGATCCGCCATCCCGTGGTCATTGCGATGCGGACCGAAGGCACCGGCGTGCTGGTGTCCACAGGGATGCTGGTGGTGGGCGCGATGGCCTTGCTGCGGTCGTGGCTGCGGCTGGGCCAGCGCCTGGCCGGTTGGGGACCCGGATCGCTGCGGGCCGTGGTGCTTGCCGTGGTCCTGTGGGGCGCTCCGCTGCTGCCGGCAGTCCCCATCTACTCCCGGGACGTCTATGCCTACACCGGCCAGGGCCGGCTCATGGCCGAAGGGGTCAACCCCTATGTTTCGGGCATTTCGGCTCTGAGTAATTGGTACATGCTGGGCGCGGACCCGTCCTGGGCGGAAAACCGGACGCCGTACGGCCCGCTGTTCCTGTGGCTGGCCAACGGCGTGGTGACAGTGACCGCCGCCCAGCCCGACGCATCGGTGGTGCTGTTCCGGCTCCTCGCCGGACTGGGCGTGGCGCTGTGCGTCCTCTACGTGCCACGCCTGGCCGCGCTCCACGGCATGGGGGGCGCCCGCGCGCTCTGGATCGTGGCGGCCAATCCGCTGTTCCTGATCTCGTTCATTGCTAGCGCCCACAACGACGCCCTGATGGTGGGCCTGGCCGTGGCGGGCACCTATTACGCGGCCGCGCGGAAGCCGCTGCTGGGCATCCTGCTGGTGACGGCGTCCATTGCCGTCAAGCCGATCACCATAGTGCTCCTGCCGTTCATCGGCCTGCTGTGGGCGGGGGAGGCAGCCGGCTGGGGCCGGAAGTTCAGGTGCTGGGCGGCCACGGCAGCGGTCTCCGGCGGCCTGTTGGTGCTCGCCGGAGTGCCGCACGGCCTGGGCCTGGGCTGGACATGGGCGCTTACCAACGGGACGCCCGGCTACACGGGCTACTCGCCGTCGGGCTTTGGCGGCCAGATGGTGGAGCTCGCGGTGAATGCCGTGGGGCTCGACGGCGGCACCGCCGCGGACATCTTCCGGACCGGGCTGACCCTTGCCAGCGTTGCCGTGGCCGCCTGGCTGGTGCTTTTTGGCGACCCGAAGCGTGTGGTTCGGCGCCTGGGGCTGGCGTTCGCGGCCGTGGTGCTGCTGGCGCCCATCATCCAGCCCTGGTACGTGTTGTGGTTCCTGCCGTTTCTTGCCGCCACGGGCATCCGCAACAACTGGCAGGTCAAGCTGGTGTACGTGGCGGTGGGCTTCTTCGTGGTGTTTGGCGCCCAGGACCAGGTGTTTGTGTGGAACTTTGTGTCGCTGCCCGTATCCGCCCATGCCCTGGCGTATTGGGTGGCCCTGGCCGCCGTGGTGTACCTGCTGCTGGTGGACGTGCACACCAGGAAGCTGCTGTTCAACCGGCCCGTGCAGTCCGCGGAGAAGTAGCCCCAGGGTACATGCTGGGCCCCTTGGGGCGGTGGCACGACAGGAACTCACCGGGTGCCGCCCTTTCGCAATGCGGCCACCGGACGGGTTTTGGACAGGTGCTCGTTGAAAACGTCCGACCAGCCGATCCTGATGACAGTCCGCCCAGCCTCCAGCAGGCCGTTTTCGCGGCGGCGCTCATCACGAACCACCTGTTCAGTGGGCCGGTGGTCGAAATATTTGCCGTCCCCGCCAAATCCAGGATGACCTTGTACCGGGGCGGGCGACGTCTGCGCGGTAGTTGCCATGCCGTGTGCTGGGTTTGAACTGGGGTTCCGGCGGCCCGTCGATTTCGGTGCCCTGGCCGTGCAGCAACGCCCGGCAGTGGATTTTGACGCCAGCGGCCCGGCCGGCTGTCGAATTCTTCGATTTGCGGGTCAAGTGGATGTAGTTCTCGGCACGCCAGGCCTGTTCATGCATCCAGCCTGGGCGCGAACCGGCTACCTCGGCGAGCCCTCCGCGGCCGCGGCGGGCGCCCGCCGGCCCAGTTCCGCCGTCCGGCGCATGGCCCACACCAGCAGGGTCACGAGCAGCACGTTGCGGATGGTCAGCACAGCGGCCATGAGCGGGTTGGCGTGGATCAGCGGCGTGTAAAACAGCGGGTAGATCACAAACGTGGTGAACGCGATCCCCATGAGCAGCGTGGCGGGAATTTTCCACCGGTCCCAGTTGTGGACCAGCCCGGCAATGACCACCGGCGCCAGCCAGATGATGAACTGCGGCGAGCCGACCTTGTTGAACACGATGAACGCCGTGACCATCAGCAGCGACCCCTCGAGCAGCAGCTCCTCCCGCTCCGCCCCGCGCCTGAGCGCCCAGACCATGAGCAGGACGCCGGCCGCGGCGGCCACGATCAGCAGCGGCTGCATGAGCATCGCGGCCAGCGGCGCGCCCGGACCGTACACTTCGGTGGAGTTGATGGATACGTTGTCCGCAATCCTGGACCCGCCCAGGCCAAACACGCTCAGCCACACCCAGGGGGTGGAGAACGTGGCCTCAAGCTGCATGCCGCGCTCGCCCTGGTTCACGGCAAAGTCGAGCAGGTGCGCACCGGCGCCGGAGAGCGCGGTGGCCCCGGCCACCGCGGCGCTGACCGCGAGGCCCCACCCAAACACCCGGACCCGCCTGGCGCTGGCGATCAGCAGGGGAAGGACGACGGCGGCCGGCCAGACCTTGACCCACGTCGCCACCGAGAGCAGCACGGCCGCGACGCCGGGACGCCCGGCCGCGTACAGCAGCGCAATGATCACGATCGGCGCCGTAATGCCCTCCACGCGGGCAAAGCTGAGGTAGCCCATGAAAACCGTGAAGAACAGCCAGAACCAGGCCGGCGCTATGCCGCTCCGGGCCCTCCGGCCGCGGGTCAGGAACGCCAGCCCCACCGCGTCCACCGCGGTGATGATCAGGGTCCAGCCCAGCAGGTACAGGGACGGGCCGAACATGTTGGCGGCGAAGATGGGCACCTGGGCCAGCACCGGGTACACCCAGGGGCTGATGGTGCCGTGCAGCTCGGATGGGTTGTAGCCCAGCAGCGCCCACTGCCGGTACTGCTCCGTGTCGCTGAAGGTTTCGCCGTGGACAAAGAAGCTGAACATCCAGCCCAGAAAGAACAAGTGGACGGCGGCGAAGCCCCACCACACGCTGGCGGGGGTGCGGAACCAGGCCAGCACGGCGGGGGAGAGGAACCGGTTCCGCCAGGCAGTGGCGCGGTCCAGGACCCGGTCGAAGAGTGGCGTGGAAATCTTAGGACTCCTTGGCACCGGCGGGGGTGCCGGCGTCGTGCTTGGAGGGAACGGCGGAAGGCCTGCGCCCCATCAGGAACAGCTCGCGCACGGACCACACGAACAGGACCACCAGCATCAGGTTGCGCAGGGTCAGCACCGCGGCCATGACGGGGTTGTTGTGGGAGAGGGCGTCGTAAAAGAGGGGGTAGACCACGAAGGTCAGCACGCCGATGCCGATCAGCAGCGTGGCCGGCACGCGCCAGGCCCGCCAGCCATACGCCAGCCCCACGGCCACCGCGGGCGAGAGCCACACCATGAACTGCGGCGAGCCGACCTTGTTGAACACCACGAAGGCCGTCGCGAGGGCCAGGGCGCCGAGCAGGAGGAGCTCGGTCCGGTCCGCGCCGCCGTTGCGCTTGCCGGTGTGCAGCGCCCAGAAGATCAGCCCGGCCACCAGCAGCGCGGCGGCGACGAGCAGCGGCTGCATCAGCACGCTCATGACCTCGGTGCCGGGGCCGTCCACCTGCATGGAGTTGATGCCCTGGTTCATGTACATCCGCGCCCCGCCCAGGCCCAGCACGCTCATCCACAGCCACGGGGTGGTGAACGTGGCCTCAAGCTGCATGCCGCGGTCGCCCTGCTGGAGCAGGAAGTCAAGCAGCTTCGGCAGGGACTGCATGGACAGTGCCAGTGCCACCACCAGGATGGTGGCCAGCACGCCGGCGAGCACCACGCGCACCCTCCGCCGCACCACGGTGAACAGCGCCAGCACGACGGCGGCCGGCCAGACCTTCATCCATGTCGCCGCGCTCAGGATGAAGGAGGCCAGGAACGGCTGGGCGACGCCGATGGACAGGGCGATCAGCACCACGGGCGCCGTGAAGCCGTCCACGCGGGCGAAGCCGAGCCAGCCCAGCAGGGCCGTGAAGCCCAGCCACCACAGGGCGGCCGGGATGGCGCTGCGCCGGCGGCCCCAGCTGGTGAGCTTGGCCACGGCCAGGAAGTTCAGGGCGCTGATCATCAGCACCCACAGGAACAGGAACGGGCCGTTGCCGAACACGTGTGCCACGGCCATCGGCAGCAGCGCCAGGATCGGGTAGACCCAGGGGCTGGGCCCGCTGACGCGGGTTTCGTCGAAGCCCGCGTCCACCCAGGAGCGGTAGATGAAGGTGTCGCTGAACGCCTCGCCGCGCAGGGACAGGACCGCGGCAAAGACCAGGAAGAACAGATGGACGGCGCCGAAAACGCTCCACATCCCCCGCGGGGTCTTCAACCAGGCCTGGGCCTGTGCCGGCAGGATACGGTCCCGGAAGCGGGCGAGCGCGGCAAAGAATGTGTCCGTGGAGATGGTTGGGTCCTTCTCAAGCGTGGTTGGGTAGACTGCCAAGACAAGGTGCACCTTGGCTTTTATCATGTTAGCGCAGCCGGTGTTCCACCCACGGGTTCCCCTGGTCTCACCCGCGCCGGAGAGGCGCCCGGGCAGGTGGCGCACCCGGGCAGGTGTACGCCGAAGATTGTTCAGGAGTGAGTATTTGACCAGCCGGGAAGTTGCCGAGCGCGAGACGAGGAGTCCGGTGGCAGTGAAGCAGCCGGGACGCAAGTGGGCCGCGCGGTCCGCGGTGTGGCAGGGCTTTGCCGGCTCGCTCATGCTGCTGCTCGGGTCCTTCGGCGTCGGCTGGATGGCCACCAGCGCGTCCCCGCTGATCCGCACGCCGCTGTTCATCCTGGCCCGGACCACGCCGGCCGCGGTCATCACCTGCACCGTGCTGCTGTGCATCGGCGCCCTCCTGATGCTGCGCGCCTGGCTGCGGCTGCGCCAGCACCTGGCTGGCTGGGACCCGTCCTGCCGCCCGCTGCTGCTCAAGGCGCTGGCCCTCTGGACGGCCCCCATGATGCTCGCCCTGCCGCTGTTCAGCCGCGACTCCTACGCCTACATCGGGCAGGGCCGCCTCATGCAGCAGGGCCTTAACCCTTACACCAACGGCATTTCCGCCCTGAGCAACTACTACAACCTGGGCCCCGACGTGCTCTGGACGGAGGCACCCACCCCCTACGGCCCGGTGTGGCTGTGGCTGGAGCAGGCCGCCGTGGGGCTCGCCAACGGCAGCCCGGAGCTGGCGCTGGTCCCGTTCCGCCTGGCGAGCCTGCTCGGCGTGGTCCTGCTGGCGATCTATGTGCCGCGGCTGGCCGCGCGGCACGGCTTCAACCCGCAGCGGGCCCTGTGGCTGGTGGTCCTTAACCCTGTGCTGCTGATCAACTTCATTGGCAGCGTCCACAACGACTCCCTCATGCTGGGCCTGGTGGTGGCCGGCATCTACCATGCGTCGGGCCGGCACCCCGTCTGGGGCATTGTGCTCGTCACCCTGTCCATCGCGATCAAGCCCATCACCCTGATCGCCCTGCCGTTTGCGGGCCTGCTGTGGGCGGGTTCGCAGGCCGGCTGGCTGCGCAAGTTCGCCCTGTGGACCGCCACCTTGGCCATTTCAATGGGCATCCTGGCGGCGATGGGCGTGGTCAACGGGCTGGGCTTCGGCTGGCTGGCCGCGCTGCAGACCCCGGGAACCGTGTGGATCTGGTACGCGCCGGTGGGACTCTTCTCACATGTGGTGGGATTCCTGGTCACGTTGCTGGGCGGGGGCGGCGCCGGGGCCGCGGTGACGGGGGTCATCCAGACCGTTGGCCAGGGTGCGTCCATCCTGGTGGTGGTGCTGCTGGCCCTGGTCGCCGTGCGTGCGACGCCGGACCCCGGCCTGGGTGCCGGACCCTCCCGCGCCTCCCGGTACAGCCAGGCGGTGTTGCGCCGGATGGCGTGGGCCTTTGCCGCCGTGGTGCTCCTGGCCCCCATGATCCAGCCCTGGTACATGATGTGGCTGCTCGCGTTCTTCGCCGTCACGGGCATCAGGGACGGCTGGCCCCTTCGGGCGGTGTATTTCCTTTCCGTGTTCTTTACCCTGATCGCACTGACGGACCAGCTGAGCGTCTTCCAGTGGATCCCTGTCGTGGCCGTGCGCGGCGTGGCCATCGGGGTGAGCGTGCTCGGTGCCCTCTGGCTCATGCTGTGGGACCGGCGGACGCGCGGGCTGTTCCGGCCGTCGCTGGCGGAACGCGACGCACTGCGCGACCCCCGGACGTAAGGCGCCCTGCGCGGGATCCTGCCGGCGGCGCCGCCTCAGCCCAGGTGCTTGAGCGCCTCGCGGCGCGAGAGCGGGCTGAGCTCGGCGTCGTAGCGGGCCACGAATTCCCGCACCCAGGCCGGGTCGGTCCGGGCATGCTGCCGCAGCGCCCAGCCAATGGCCTTGCGGATGAAGAACTCCCTTTCGGCCAGGTTGGGCACCATGACGTCGTGCAGCAGGACGGTGTCCGTGGCGGCCTTGGCCGGCAGCTGGGCAATGATGGCGGCGCGCCGAAACCAGAAATTTGGGTGCCGGCTCCATTCGCGCAGCAGGGGGTCCATGGTGTCAGGGTGTGCCAGAAGCAGTTCGGCCAGTCGTGGAGCCACGGAGTCCACAAAGTCCCACCACCGGCCCTCGGCGATGGCGGTGGTGTAGAACGGCAGCAGTTCCAGCTCGCCGCGGGCCAGCCGTGAATCTGTGAGCATGATGGCCGCGTAGCGTTCCTCGCGGAAGTCGGCGGCACACCACAGCCGGGCGGCCGTGGCGTGCAGCTGGGCGGCGTCCCCAAAGGGATGCTCCCTCGCCAGGGCCCGCACTGTCTTGCGGACGTCGGGGGACCGCACGCCGAGGTACGGCATGGCGGATTTCATGTACGCGGCCATGCTCCCGGCCCTCCCGGGCTCGACCACGGAGCCCAAGGCGGGGCGCAGGGAGGCGAGGAAGGAGATGTTGGGGGCAACGGCGTCGTACGTCATGCCCACAGCGTAGCCGCGGCGGGGTCCCCCCTGCGTGGCGTAAATTCCCCAACGGCAAGGAAGGGGATTCCATGGGCCGGCCCAACTCCGCGGCCACGATTGCGGCGATGCGCGAGGCTGGCCGGGACGGGGCGCACGGGCCCGCCCCGTCCGTACTGTCGGGGGCTGGGCGGGCCGGCCGTGGTCCGGGAGTTTCGACGGGCTCAACCACCGGCCCACCACGCTACTGTTGTCCCTGTGACGGCGCCATTTCAGGATTTAACCACCGCGGAACTGACGGCACGGCTGCGCGCGGCCGGCTGCGTCTACGCCGAGGAAGAAGCCGCAATACTGCTCGGGGCGGCCGGCACCGCGCAGGAACTGGACGACATGGCGGCCCGCCGCGTGAAGGGGTTCCCGCTTGAACACATCGTGGGCTGGGCCGCGTTCCACAGCCTGCGGATCAAGGTTGCCCCGGGCGTTTTCGTGCCGCGGCTCCGCACCGAATTCCTGGTCCGGGAAGCGGCCGCGATCCTTCGCCGCGAGGGGGGCACAGCTGGAGGCGGGGGAAACGCCGTCGTGCTAGACCTGTGCTGCGGCAGCGGCGCGATCGGCGCGGCGCTCGCCGCCGAACTGCCGCGGCTGGAAATTCACGCTGCGGACATCGACCCCGCCGCCGTTGCGTGCGCGGCCGCGAACCTGGCCCTGTTCACCGGGGCGGTCCACTGCGGCGACTTGTTCGAGCCGCTGCCGGCGGCGCTCCGTGGGAGATTCAGGATCATCACCGCCAATGCACCCTATGTGCCGACGCAGGACATCGCCTTCATGCCGCAGGAGGCGCGGCTCTTCGAACCGGACGCGGCGCTCGACGGCGGCGCCGACGGCTTGGACATCCAGCGGCGGATCGCGGGGCAGGCCCGGGAGTGGCTGCGTCCCGGCGGCCACCTGATCGTGGAATCCAGCCCGGCGCAGGCGGCGGAATCGGTCCGGATACTGGAACGGAACGGCTTCCGCGCGGCAAGCGTGCACTCGGAGCAGCTCGACGGCACCGCGGTCATCGGACGTCGGGGCGGCTGAAACGGCGCTTGACCTGCCGGGGGCAAGGCCCCGGACCGTCGCGCTTCAGCCCAGGCCGCGCCATCCCGGGCCGTCAGCGCAGGGCGCCCAGCAGCGAGGTGTAGACCCAGTTGCGGTATCCGGGCAGCGGCCGGCCGAACCCCACCATCAGGGACGCGTACGTGTCCGGATGCCCGATGGTGAAGATGACGGCCGTCCCGTCCGCGCCGCTCAGCCCGTTGCCGAGCCCGCCACGCCGGCGGACGGCGGCGGCGGCCTCCATGTGGCGCCCCATTCTCGCCCGCGCGCGCCCGTCCCGCAGCGCAGCCACGGAAGGCTCGGCGGCGGCGGGCGCCTGTCTGATGGCTGCGAAGATGCCGTGGCTGCGGGGCATGGCCCCGGCGAACCAGTGGGCGAGCACGCCCACCAGGCCGGCGAAGCCGGCCGTGCGGGCGGCACGTTCGCGCAGGACTCCGGCACGGTGGCGGGGGCGTCGGGACCGGAAGCGGCGTCAAGGGCGGCCGCGGGCAGGGCCGGCTGGTTCCCCACCGGGTTGTAGATGGTCTGGATGGCCACGCCGGCGCCTGTTGCCAGGGATTCGATGGTCGTTGCCGAATGGCCGTTGGCCGAAAATTGCTCCCGCGCCGTTGCCACACTCGGCGCCCTGGTTTGTTCCGACTGGAACTCCCCGCGGCCCGCCGGCCCGGCGCGTGTCCCCGAAACTGAGGCATTCATAATCGTGGAATAGCATTCCAGTCACTGGAAACGCATTCCGTTGGGAGCTTCAACTCCTCACAGTGCCGGGGTGCGTCATGGCTGCAACATCACTCGACGGAACCATCATCATGGGTGCCGGGCAGTCCGGCCTGGCCGTGGACTACGCGGTGACGGCGATGGCGGTGCGGGCGGCGGAGGGAGTATTCGAGGTTGAAACCACGCACGGCACCAAAACTGCCCTGTCCGAGGTGGGGGCGACTGGGGCGAACGCAGTGCCGTACGTTCCGGCACCGGCCGCGCTGCTGGCCCCGGGGCCCAAGCAGCTGCACAGCCCCGGGTACCGGAATCCAGGTTCCGTGTCCGACGGCGGCTGACCCGCCTTCCCGGGGAATCCCGCCCCACGGGTGAGGACGGTCGCCTGGGCCACCGGGTACCGGCCGGAGTTTTCCTGGATTGGGGGACTTCCCGTGGACGCGTACGGCCGGGGCCGGCTGTCCGTGCTGCGGGCAGGCCATGGGATCCCGCTCCTGCCTCCGCGGGCCTGCCTGTTCAATGCGGGGGATCGCCGATAGCCTCGACAGAGGCAACCATGCCTCGAAAGATGGAGTGATTCATGAGCCTGCACAAGCACCACGTCCAGCACGACGCAATGGTCCTGGACCCCGCCTTCGACGGCGGCGTGGGCGCCATCCCCAAGCACCGGCTGCCGCGGACCACGCAGGAGGCGGGCGCCGCGATGCGGTTTGTCCGGGACGAGCTCATGCTGGACGGCAACGCCCGGCAGAACCTGGCCACCTTCGTCACCACGTGGATGGAGCCGGAGGCGCAGGCGCTGATCCAGATGTCGCTGGAGAAGAACATCATCGACAAGGACGAATACCCGCAGTCGGCCGAGATTGAGCGTCGCTGCGTCAACATCCTCGCCAATCTGTGGAACGCGCCGGCACCCACGGGCGGGACGGACGCCGTCGGATGTTCCACCACGGGCTCCTCCGAGGCCGCAATGCTGGCCGGCATGGCCATGAAGTGGCGCTGGCGGGCACGCCGCGAGGCCGCAGGCCAGGACGCCACGAGGCCAAACATCGTGATGGGCGCCAACGTGCAGGTCTGCTGGGAAAAGTTCGCCCGCTACTGGGACGTGGAGGCACGGCTCATCCCGCTCGACGGCGCCACGCACCTGACCGCCGCACAGGCCGCGGCGGCGTGCGACGAGAACACCATTGGGGTGGTGGCGGTCCTCGGCTCCACCTTCGACGGCTCCTACGAGCCCGTGGCGGGCATCGCCGCAGCATTGGACCGGCTGCAGCTGGACACGGGGCTGGATGTCCCGGTGCACGTGGACGCCGCTTCAGGCGGGTTCATTGCCCCGTTCCTGGACCCGGAGCTGCCGTGGGACTTCCGCCTGGAGCGGGTGCAGTCCATCAACTCCTCCGGGCACAAGTACGGCCTGGTGTACCCCGGCGTGGGCTGGGTGCTCTGGCGCGGCGCGGACAGCCTTCCCGCGGACCTGATCTTCAGCGTCGACTACCTCGGCGGCTCCATGCCAACGTTCGCGCTGAACTTCTCCCGCCCCGCCGCCCAGGTGATTGCGCAGTACTACGTGCTGGTCCGTTACGGCTTCGCGGGCTACCGGCGCATCCAGCAGCGGTCCCGGGACATCGCCCTGTATATTGCCGACGGCGTGGGGAAGCTGGGCTTGTTTACGCTGTTCAGCCGGGGCGAGGAGCTGCCCGTCCTCGCCTTTTCACTCACGACGCCGGACACCTGGTCCGTATACGACCTTTCCCATGAGCTGCGCAGCTTTGGGTGGATCGTGCCGGCATACCCCATGCCGGAGGGGATGGCAGGGGTGGATGTGCTCCGCGTGGTGGTGCGCAACGGCTTCACCTATGACCTGGCCGAGGCGTTTTTGGCGGACCTGGCCAAATCGGTGGAGCGGCTGTCCGGGAAGGCGCCGGCGCGGGTGGCGTTCCACCACTAGGCGCCGTGGCGCCCAGGCGGAAACCCGCCAAAACCCGCGTCAAAGGGATTGACGGCCCGTGCCTGCGGGTCTAGCGTTAAATAGTCAACCAACTGGTTGATAAACAAATAGGTTGATTATAGGCAGTGAATGCGTGCACGACACCGAATCCGACGACGACCGGCTGGACCGGGCCTTCCTGGCCCTGGCGGACCCGGTCCGGCGCAATCTCGTGGCGCGGCTGTCGCGCAGTTCGGCCACGGTGAACGAGCTGGCCGAGCCGTTCCCGATGAGCAAGCAGGCCGTGTCCAGGCACATTCAGGTGCTGGAGCGGGCCGGGCTCATCACGCGGACGCGGGACGGGCAGCGCCGCCCGTGTCACCTGGCCCCGGCCGCCCTCGAGGAGCTGACGTCCTGGATTGACGGCTACCGGCTGGCGGCGGAAGCGCGCTACAGGGCCCTGGACGAGGTCCTGGCCGCCATGAAGACTGCCAATAGACCGCAAGAGGAATGAAGGAAGTTGGATAAGATGACAACCAAAAATGCCCTTGTTGTCACGGCCGAGCCCGGTGTGCCCTTCGTGGACAGCGTCCGCGAGGTGGATGCGCCGGTGGCGGACGTGTTCCGCGCCTACACTGACCCGGACCTCGTGGCCCAGTGGCTGGGACCGCGGGAAATGGCCATGGCCATCAGCTCCTGGGATGCGCGCATCGGCGGCATCTGGGCCTACACGCACACCGCTCCGGACGGGAACGCCTACGGCTTTCGCGGCGTCTTCCACGACGTCACGCCCAACCAGGGCATCGTCCAGACCTTCGAATACGACGGATTCCCCGGACACGTCAGTCTTGACAGGGTGGTCTTCGAGGACCTTGGCGGACGCACCCGGATCGTCAACCACACAACGTTCCAGACGCAGGAGGACCGCGACGGCATGATGGCCTCCGGCATGGAGGGCGGCATGGCCGAGGGCTACGAGCGGCTCGAGGAACTGCTGGCCAAGAAGTAGGGGGCGGTGAAAGGGGCTACGCCGTCCCGCGCACCGCCTGGGCCAAGTGCGCCAGCCCCTTTTCAAAGTCGCGGCCCACCAACTTGTCCATGTTCATGAAGAGCATGAAGAACTTGGTGATGCCCTTGCTCTCCCCGTTCATGGTCCAGGTGACCCTGGTGCCCGACGCTTCAGGGGCAAAGGTGAAGGTGATGGGGTTGACGGCCTTCATCGGCTTGGTGAACTCCAGCCGGATGTTGATCCGCGCCGGCTCGGCCCCGGTAATCACCATGGCGCCGGCGCCGGCCTTGCGGTTGCCCTTCCAGGCGTACTTCGCCCCAACGCCGGACACGGGGCCCTCGTAGCTGCGCTGCATGTTGGGGTCGACGGTTTCCCACGGCGACCACTTGGTCCACTCGCGGAAGCTCTCAACCAGGGGGTAAATCTCTGACGCCGGGGCGGGGATGACGGCGCTGCGTTCAACCGTGAAAGTGGACATGCGCCCATCCTATGGTTGCGGCAACCCTTTGTGGCGCCGAATCCCCGGGCGTTCTTGGTGCACGGTGCCGGGCGCCACCTAGGCGTCCAGGTCCGGACCCTCGGCGGCGTCCTGGGAATGCATCCGGATCTCAGGCATCTCCGTCCCGTCGGTCCCCTCGGCGGCCGTTTCGCTGTGGACCCGCTGCGGCGCCGCCCCGCCGTCCTGGCCGGTTCCGTTGCCTTCGCGCGTGAATGCTGGTGTCTGTGTCATGGCATTGCCTTTCGCTTCACCGCCCGGCGGCTTCGCGCCAGACGGCCCTGCTTCCATTCTGCTCCCCTGCGGACCGCTTCGCCATGGCACCTCAGGCTACCCTTTGTCCTGCACGGGGGGCAGGATGGGGGCATGGACACATCGCCTGCCGCATCCGGCGGCGCCAGCGGCAACCACCAGGGGCCCGAACAACGCCACCCCTGGCACCGCTTCGTTGCCCTGGGGGACTCGATGACCGAGGGCCTGGGCGACCCGGAACCGCACAGCCCCAACGGCTTCCGCGGCTGGGCGGACCGCGTGGCGGAGGAGTTGAGTGCCGGATCCAGCGACTTCTCCTACGCCAACCTGGCTGTGAGGGGCCTGCAGCTGCGACAGGTCATCGATACCGAGCTGCCCCGGGCACTGGTGCTGCACCCGGACCTGGTCTCCATTCAGGGCGGCGGCAACGACCTCCTGCACGCCGGGGCGGATCCGGACAAGCTGGCCGACGCCCTGGAAAAGGCCGTCATTGAACTGCGCGCCCTCGACGCCACGGTGCTGGTGTTCGTGGGGCCCGACTCCGGCCGCTCCACCATCATGGGCCAGTTCCGGACCAAGATTGCCATCTTCAACGAAAACGTGCGCAGCGTCTGTGAACGCCATGACGCGCTTGTGGCAGACATGTGGGCCATGACCGAGCTGGCGGACCACCGCATGTGGAGCCCCGACAGGCTCCACCCCTCCGCCATGGGGCACCATGCCGTGGCCGCCATGGTGCTGCGTACGCTCAACGTGCCCCACACGCTCGCCCCGCTGAGCCCCAAGCCGATGCCGGCGCGCAGCTGGCGCCAGGCCAGGGCCGGCGACCTCGAGTGGGCGCGCGAATACTTCATGCCGTGGGTGCTCGAAGGGCTCAAGAACCGTTCCCACAGCAACGGCTACCACGCAAAGCGGCCCCTGGCCGGCCCGGTAAACTTCGGCCAGGCCGTGCCACCGCCGCCGGACGGTGTGCCGCCGGACGCGTGACAAGCGGCAGACTGGGACCATGGAGAACTTTCTGGCACGCTGGCGGCGCGAGCTGCGCGGCACATTCAGCGCCAACTCGCCCACGGTCCCGCAATGGGAGCTTGACCTTGAAAAGGGCGACGACGGAGGATACTTCACGCCGGAATCGGCGGCCTGGGCGGTGCATGGATCCATGACGACGCTCGTGGCCGGCATCCAGTCGCTGCTGCTTCAGGCGCTCCACCCCGGCGCCATGGCCGGGGTCTTTGACCATTCCGGCTACAAGTCCGACCCGCTGTCCCGCCTGGCCGGCACCATCCGCTGGATCTTCACCGTCACCTACGGCGACACGGCTGCGGCGCAGGCCGCCTCCAACAAGGTGCTGCGGATCCATGCCCACATCACCGGGCGCTACACCGCCAACACGGGGGAGGAGCTCGAATACTCGGCGAACGACCCTCACCTTCTGCGATGGGTGCACCTGGCCTTCACGGAGGCGTTCCTCGCCTCGCACCTGGCCCTGGGCGGGGGAATTCCCGGCGGCGCCGACGCCTATGTGGCCGACTGGGCCGTGGCGGGCCACCTGATGGGCGTCCCCGATCCGCCGCTGACCGTTGCCGAACTGCGCCGCCAGCTGGCCGGATTCAACCCGGAGCTGCGCTGCGACCAGCGCGTGGCGGAGACAGTGCAGTTCCTGCGGCGCCCGCCACTGCCGCGTTCGCAGCAACGTGGGTACCGAATATTGTTCGCAGCCGCCGTCTCCACCCTGGATCCGCACTACCGGGCGCTGCTGGGCCTGGACGTGCCCGGCCTGGGCCCCGTGCCGCTTCCGGTGAGGCGGGCAGCCCGGGTGGTGCTCGGCGTCGTGCATCGCGGTCTGGGCAAAACAGGACCCAGCGAAAGGGCGGCCAGGGCCCGGCGGCGCAGGCTGGGCCTGGGCGGGTAGCCGGTCCCTGGTGAGGGCCTGGTGCGCCGGGCTACATGGCGTCGAGCTGGTGCACCGTGCGGGAAAGGTAGATGTGGTTGTCGTCCACCCGGTCAATGGCATTCATGGGCGCAAAGCGGCTGCCGGACCACACGCCGTGGCCGGCGATCTTGATGAAGCCGGCGCGGAAAAGGCGTGCCGACATTTCCTTGGGCACGCGCGGGGTGGCACCGAAAATGGCCGTCAGGATCAGGTTGATCGGGTCCTGGGTGGAGACGCTGGCGGCTTCCTCAAAAGCGGCGATCTTCTCGTTGGCCGGTTCGACGTGGCTGACCTTGCCAACCGTGCGCCCTTCCGAGTCAATAACCAGCATGCCCTTGACGACGTGGTCGTAAGTGATCATTTCGACATCCTCCTTGAGCCCTTTCTTGAACTATATATCTGGGGCGTGGGAAGTCTCTGTAAAATCGGTGCCAATTTTGCAACGACGGGAACAGGCGTTCCCGCAGGCGGGCCTGCGCGCAGCACGCAACTCACAGCAGGCACACAAAATTCGTGCAGGTTCGCGTCAGGGCCCACACCTTTACTGAAGGGGCCGGCGAGGGCCGGCACAGGTGAAGGAGCAAGACGTGCGACAGGATGAAGTCAGCAACGGCGGGGACGGCCACGTGCCCGGACCGCATGGGGCAGCGCCGCATGGAAGCCCGTACGTCGCGGCGAGCCCGACGGGGGCGGGCTCGACGGGGGCGGACCCGACGGGGGCGGGGCCCGGCGGGCCCACGCCGACGGCGCAGGAGCGGATGGCGTGGAGCCGGCCCTTGGACGAGCCGGGACCGGCCAAACCGTCGAGGTCGCCGTTCAGGAGGCGGTGGTGGACCATCCCCAAAATCGTCATTGCCGGCGTGGTCGCCGTCCTGCTGGCAGGAGCCGGGGGCGGGGCCATCGGCTATGGCATCGGCGAGGCCGGCGCGCAGCACCTCGGGCCCGGCATCGGCCGGTATGGGCACCACCGCGGCAATTTTGGCCCCTACGGCGGATTGGGCGGCGGCAGCGGTTCGCAGCTTCCCGGCCAGGCGCCCAGCGGCTCGGACAGCGGCAACAACCCATAGCCGGGAAGCGCCCCTGCCGTGGCCTGGGGACAACTTTCCGCGGTCCGAACCAGCGTGTTTCCGCAGCCCTGACCAGCGTGAAAGGTTCCTGCGGGGCAGTGCCCGGCCCTGTTGCGCGGGATGCCACGTGGCTAGGCTTGACCCAGGCCCCGCAGCACGCCGCGGACCGCTCTGACAAGGGAGAAGAACATGTTGGAAGACAGCAAGGCCTTCGGCGGATTCTCTGTGGACAACGCCGATACTGCACGAAGCTTTTACGCGGAAACGCTGGGCCTGGACGTGAGCTACGACAAGGGCATCCTGACCCTGAACCTGGCCGGCGGCGGAAGGGTGATTGCGTACGCAAAGGGCGAAGCGCACCAGCCGGCGTCGTTCACCGTCCTGAACTTTCCCGTCCCTGACATCGAGGCCGTGGTGGACGCCCTGGCAGGCGCCGGCGTCGCATTCGAACACTACGAGGGTACGCCGATGGAGACGGACGCCAAGGGCATTTTCCGCGGCGGCGGACCCCTCATCGCGTGGTTCAAGGATCCCGCGGGCAACGTTTTCAGCGTCCTGCAGGACTGACGCCCTTCGTTGGAGGTAACCGCCTCCCGCGCCAACGCCTCCCGCGCCAACGCCTGCCGCGCCAACGCCTGCCCGGTGGTCAGACGAGGCCGAGCTCCAGCAGGCTTTCGGCCGTGGCCGCCACCGCGTCCTCGTTGGAGCGCGGCTGCCAGCCCAGCAGCTCCCGGGCCTTGGCGTTGGACAGGTGCTTGACCTTGCCCAGGCGCGGCACCACGTCCTCCGCCAGCTGCTTGTTGAACAGCGCGGCGATGCGCACCACCACGTCCGGCATGACACGCGTGGGCACCTTGGCTGCCGCCGTGCCGAGCCGGTCATGCAGCACTCTCCCGATCGCGGGAAGCGACATCGCATCACCGGCCGAGGCCAGGAAGCGCTGACCCGACGCAGCCGGAGCGGCCATGGCCAGCACATGGAGCTCGGCCACGTCACGCACGTCCACGACTCCCGTGGACACCTTGGGCACGGCGGGGAATCCGCCGGTCATGAAACGTTGCACAAGCTCAATGGAGCTGGAGAGCTTGGGTCCCAGGACCGGCCCGAAGATCCCCACCGGGTTGACGACGGCCAGATCCATGCCGCCCGCGCCCGCGATGAAGTCCCACGCCGCCCGCTCGGCCAGCGTCTTGGACTTCACATAGGGGGAGACGGGCGCGCCGGGGTCCGTCCAGTCCTCCTCCGTGTAGGGCCGGTCGGGCACCGGGCCGCCGTAGCCAATCGCCGCGAACGACGACGTCAGCACCACCCGCCGCACCCCCGCCTCCCGGGCCGCCGCCAGGGCGCGGAGGGCGCCATCGCGGGCGGGGACGATGAGCTCGTCCGGATCCTTCGGCTGCACGGCCGGGAACGGGGATGCCGTGTGGAGCACAAAGGCGGCGCCGTCCATGGCGGCCGGCCAGCCGGCGTCGTCCGTCAGCGTGGCGGCCGCGAAGGTAAGCCGCCCGTCCGGGTCCACGCCGGCCCGGCGCAGCAGCGCCAGGACGTCCGCTTGGCGGTTCAGGGACCGGACGGTGGTGCGCACCCTGTAGCCGTCTCGCAGGAGCCGCGCAATGCAGTGGGCGCCGAGGAACCCCGAGCCGCCCGTGACCAAAACCAGTTCATTGCCCATGCCAACGCTCCTCATTTCACTTCCCAGTCCATCATGCGCGCTGTGGGGCGCGATGGCACGCCGCGGTCCACTGCCAAGGGCATTAGGAACCTGTTGGGCACCATTGTCCACGCGGACCAGGTGGGCCTGGACTGCTTTGGCGTGGGGGAGCACCACACCGTGTCCATGCCGGCCTCCCCGCCCGGGACCCTGCTGGCGGCCGACGCGGCAGCCACCTCGAACATCGTCCTCGGCAGCGCCGCAAGCATCATCTGCACCGACGACCCCGTACGCGTCTTCCAGCAATTGGCAACGGCGGACGCCATTTCCGGAGGAGGGCGTGTCGAGATCACGGCGGGCCGCGGTTCCTCCGTGGGGACCTTCCCGCTGTTTGGCTCCGAGCTGCGCGACTACGACCGGCTCTACTCCAAAAAGCTTGAACTGCTCATGGCGCTCAACAATGCTCAGACCGAAAACGTCCGCTGGAGCAGGACTGTGCGCCCGGCCATCGACAACCTCGCCGTCGTCCCCAGGCCCGTGCGGTGGAGGCTGCCGCTGTGGATCGCGACCCGCGGCAGCCCGGCGTCGTCCGCCCGGCGTTGTCAACCCGGCGTTGTCAACCCGGCGGGGCGCCTGCGCCTGCCGGCCTCAAGGAATCCGTGGCAGCGCTGGGCCTGGTGGCTCCCAGCAAAAAGGAGGCGCTGGAGCGGTTCTACCCGGGCTGGTGCAACCTCAACCTTGAAAGGGGCCGGCTGCGCGGCTGGCCGGCCCCGGACCGGGGCGCATCCCTGGTCCAGAACGAGGCCCACGGCGCCTACCATGGGGGCGATCCGGATGAAGTGGCGGAGCGGATGGTGCACCTTCACGGCTGTCTGGGCCACATGCGCCACTTCCTGCAGGGGGACAGCGGCTGGCTGCCGCATGAGCACCTGCTGGAGTCGATCACGCTGCTGGCCACATCGGCTACGTTTCGGCTGGTGCTGGCAACCAGAAAGCCGTTGTAACACCAGTGACAACGGCTAACACCAGTTCCAACGGCTAACACCAGTGATAACGGCCCCCCACCGCCGGCCGTCGCCGCGGCAACGGCCGTGCAAACACGCCAGCGACATGCGCTGTCCGACTGTCGAACGGGGGAGGCCCGGCTCAGGCGAAGGCGCTGTGGCCTGTGATGTCACGGCCGATCAGCAGCGTCTGGACGCTTTCGGTGCCCTCGTAGGTGTGGATGGACTCGATGTCCGCCAGGTGGCGGATGACGTGGTTCTCCAGCAGGATGCCGTTGCCGTCGAGCATGTCGCGCGCCATGGAGGCGAGCTGGCGGGCCTTGCGCGTGTTGTTGTACTTGGCCATGGACGCCTGCGTGGGGCGCAGCGTGCCCGCGGCGTCCAGCGTGGCGGCCTGCACGCACATGAGCTGCATGCCGGTCAGTTCGGCCAGCATCTGGGTGAGCCGCTCCTGCACCAGCTGGAACTTCGCCAGCGGCTTGCCGAACTGGACGCGCTGGCCGGCGTAGCTCAGCGCAGCCTCGTAGACCGCCGTCGCATGCCCCAGGGCGGACCACGCCACGCCCAGCCGCGTTGCCACGAGCACCTTGGACGTGTCCTTGAAGGTGTGGCTGCCCGGCAGCACGGCCGATGCCGGAATCCTCACCCCGTCCAGCTTGATGCGCGCCTGGAAGATGGCCCGCAGCGACGCCTTGCCCGTGATGGTCTCCGCCTCATAGCCCGGAGTGTCCTGCTCCACGAGGAAGCCGCGCACGCCGCCGTGGTCCGCTCCGTCGTCCGGCCCGCCGTCAACCCGGGCCCACACCACGGTCACGCCGCCCACGGAGCCGTTGCCGATCCACTTCTTTTCGCCGTTGAGCACCCATTCGTCCCCGTCCCGGCGTGCCGTGGTGGCCAGCCCCACGGAGTCGGAGCCGTGGTCCGGTTCGGTCAGGGCGAAGGCGCCGTATTCCTCGCCGCGGGCCAGCGGTCCCAGCCAGCGCTCCTTTTGCGCGTCGGAGCCAAAGTACGCGATGGACCGCATGGCCAGCCCGCCCTGTACCGCGATGACAGTCCCCACCGAGCCGTCAATACGGGAGACCTCCATGTTCACCAGCCCGGCCGCCATGGGGGACAAGGTTTCCAGCCCCGGCACCTCGAGGCCGTCGGCCTGCAGGTTCAGTTCGCCCATGCGCCTGACCAGATGCAGCGGGTAGTCCGCCCGGTCCCAGTAGTCGTTCATCTGCGGCAGGGCCTCCGCGCTCAGGCTCCGGGCGCGCTCCCACGCCTTGCGGTCCTCATCGCCCAGCTGTGCGAACGCGGCAAAGTAGTCGGTGTCGAGGGGCTGGCTGACGTCAGGGTCGGGCATGGGGCATCCTTGGCTGGCGGGGTCTTGTCTGCCGCCAGTCTGCCGTGAAACTGAGTCTCAGGTCAATTGGAACTGAGTATCAAATTGTGTCCTTCAGGGCCCGCTGCACGGCCGCCAGGATTTCCGCCGCCGGTGTTGCGCGCGGAAACACGGCAACCACGACGTCGTCCGCGGCCCTGGGCGCGCCGGTCCCGCCGGGAGCATGGCCCGGTCCGCGCGTTCCGGCGTCCGTCTGGCCGGCGCCCGTGCCGTCGGCGCCCGTGCTGTCGGCGTCCGGCCCGTCGGCGCCCGTGCCGTTGGCGTCCAGCTTGTCGGCGTCCGGCCCGTCGGCGCCCGTGCCGTTGGCGTCCAGCTTGTCGGCGTCCGGCCCGTCGGCGCCCGTGCTGTCGGCGCCCGGCCAGCCGGCGCCCGTGCTGCCGGTGCCTGTGCCGCTGGCGCCCGTGGCGTCACGGCCACGGGCCGCGGCGACGCCCGAGCGGGGCCCCGCCGGGCCGTCGAGGACCCCGAAAAGCCGGCGGACGGCGTCGAGCGCGTCACGCATTTGGGCCCGGGACACGGGCCGGGCGCCGCGCATGAATTCTCGCAGGAGGTAGTTGTGCGTGGCGATGACGGTGGCGGCAAAACGGACCGAATCCAGCGGGTCCAGTTCCGGCAGAGCGGCGCGAAGGTGGGCGTCGAATAGTTTTTCGTAGCGGAACACGGTGACGAGTTCCTTGTCGCGCAGGGCAGGATGGGCGTTCACCACGGCATAGCGGCGGCCGGCCAGCTCCCCTTCGGCGGCGAAGTGGGAGAAGACCAGCTCGGCGGCCTGGCAGACGGCCAGCCACGGATCCCGGTGCGGCCGGGCGAGGAGTTCGCGCGCCTCTGCCAACAGGACCGCGTGGTCGGCAAAAACCACGTCCTCCTTGGAACCGAACTGCCGGAAGAACGTGCTGCGCGAGATCCCGGCGGCGGCGGCGATCTGGTCCACGCTGGTGGCGTCGAAGCCGTGCACGGCGAACAACTCCAGGGCGGTGCGGGCCACCGCCAGCTGGAATGTCGCCTGGTGCTCGCTCATGCGGCGAGGGCCGGGGGTGTGTCCATGGCTTCCACTGTAGTGCGCTGCGAGCGGCCGGCCGTGGTTCCCTTGACACCTGCCTGCGGGGGTGCGCACCATGGCATCACCCGTTGCACCCGTTGTGGAGGAGCCAGCCATGGAACAGGATACCGGACTGCCGGCGCCCACGCCGGACCAGCTGGAGGCGATGCGGCCCCATGTGGTGGAACTGCAGGACGGGCAGTTTGCCACCACGGCGCGGCTGAACACCACGCCCGCCGACGTCGACGCCATCTTCTCCACCCATCTTCCGGCCTTTGCCGCGTCGCGGGGCGGGGGAGCGGTGCCAGTCGTATTTTGGGCCCACGGCGGCCTGGTGGATGAAAACCTGGCGCTGTCCCAGGCCCTGCGGGACATTCCGTGGTGGCTGGCCAACGGGGTCTACCCGATCCACTTTGTCTGGCACACGGGACTTTGGGAAACTCTCGGCGACCTGCTGGCGCGGCACTACGGGGAACTGGCTGCGGCGGGGGCGGTTCCGGATCCCCGGCAGGGCCCGGCGGCCGGCGTGCGGGACGCCGCGCTCACCGACTTCACTGATGGACTCATCGAGGACCTGCTGCGGCTTGTCGGTGGACCGGAGATTTGGGGGGCCATGAAGGACAACGCCCGCCTTGCGTCGGCACCTGGCGGAGGGGCTGCCTATGTGGCCGATGCGCTCCGGGCGCACCTTCAGGCGCATCCCGGGTCGGCCGTCATCCACGCGGCCGGCTTCAGCGCGGGGGCGGACTTCCAGCGCCACTTTGTGCCCGCCGTCGTCCGGGACGGCGGCGCGACCTTTGAGACGTGCAGCCTGCTGGTGCCGGCCCTGGGCACGGAATCCTTCAAGGACGGCCTGTTGCCGCTGCTGGGCACCGGCATTCAGGCGCTGTCCCTGTTCGGGATGCATCAGGACCTGGCGCGCACGGACAACTACCTGGGGATTTACCACAAGTCGCTGCTGTATCTGGTGCGCGGCGCCCTGGAAGCTGTGGCGGGGACACCCCTGCTGGGCCTGCAGCAGTGCATCGAAGAGGATCCCGCGCTGGCCGCGCTGTTCAAGGTGGCCCCCGCCGCCGGCGGGGCCGAGGCCGTGTGGTCAGTGGCCAACACCGGGCCGCTGGATTCACGCAGCGCGGCCACCACCCACACCGCATTCAACGACGACGTCCCCACCATGGACAGCGTGGCCCGCCGGGTCCTGGGCCGGGACCGGATCGTTTCCTTCGGCACCACGTGGCACGCCGGCGTGCTGGCGGCCGCGGCGGGACATCCCGGCGCGGGTTCCGGGCCGGTTTAGAAACCGGGCAGCATGGATCCGTCCGCAAAAAGGTCGGCGGCGTCGTCCGGGGCGTCCTGCGGCATGACGTGTTCCACTGGACGCTCGCCCATGGCCACGAGCAACTCGTTGATCGAGGTCTGCCCCTCGATCACCTCGGGAATTTCACAGTCCATCCACCAAGCTTAAGGTTGCCGGCAGCGCCCGGGCGGCGGGACACGCCCGCGCGGCCCACCGCCGGCCGCGGCCCACCGCCGGCCGGGGACGGGTCTACCCCTCCACGCTCTTGCGGTATTCCTCGACGAGAAGGGCAGGGACCGTGCTGATGGCCGGCACGTCCTGCTCCCTGAAGCTGTCCGGCTTGTGCCGGCGCAGCAGGGCCTCGCCGTCGCGGTCCCAGTCGAAATCGGGTTGCGACAGGGCCACGCGGTACGTTGCATTGACGGTGCCGGGGAACCGTGAGGCAAGCTCCTGCAGGACATAGGCCGGGGTGGTGGAGTCCTCCACAAAGCCGCGCACCGCCCCGGCGTCGTGCGTGTCACGGGGTGGGAACCGGTGGGCATCCTCGAGCTCGCCGTAATGTAGCAGGAAGGAAATGGACTTGACCGGGTGGTGGAACAGCGCGACGTCGGCCGACTCGAGGATCTCGGGCGGAATGCCGGAATCGGGGGCAAGCTGCGCGCCGGTGCGGATCGTTGCCGGATCGGTGTCCGGCCTGGCCAGCTCGGAACCGCAGGCGTCCAGAAACCGCCGGTACGCCGCAACAGCTTCCGCGCCTGTCCCCCGAAGCACATTGCCACCAAACAGCCGGACAAAAATGTCGTGGTGTTTCCGGACCGTGTCGCGCGCGTTTTCCAGCTTCTCCGGGTTGCGGAAGGCCAGTTGCGGCATCCTTCGGAGCAGGGATGCCGCAAAACGCCGCACCTGCGGCAGATCGTTGGCACCGAAAAACCTCAAGTTGCCGCTGACCGTCCAGATGCCGCCCACTGGCACGAGGCGTGTAACCACGTAGCCGCCGGGTTTGACGTGGGGAAGCTGCTCCAGCCCGGCTGTGGGATGGGCCTGGTAGTCGAGTTCGTCGATGAGGTTGTGCAGGACCATCCACATACGGTGGTTCGAGACGATGCGGAAGGCGCCCAGGACATTGCGGTCGCGCCAGTCCTCGTACACGGCCCGGTCATCCGGCGACAGGGCCTTGTTGGTCCGCAGGAACCGGTGAAGCAGCGCTTCGCGCCCGTCGAGTGACGGCTCAAACAGCATCTGCTCCACGGCGTCGGCGAACTCCTCCATTGACGGCCGTCCCTCCGTTTCAGCCGACTTGAGGGCCTCGGCCAGGCGGCGCGCAAACCCCGGCGACGTGGCATAGTCCACCAGGGCGCTCTTGAGTTCAGCCGACCGGTCCAACAGTTCAGTGACGTCCATGCTTCCATTCTTGCGGAACACACCCGGGCTTCGGCAAATCCTGATGGCGGACGACGGCGCCCCGCGCCTTGCGCGCCCGGCAGCCGCCACGGGCCCAGCGGGCGCGGGCCCTGCGGCTGCGGGCCCTGCGGACGAGGGCCCTGCGGCCGCGCATGGATGGCCGTGCCATCGGGGCGCTGCAGCCAGTGGCCTTCCCCGTCAATTTCAGCAGTCAACGCCCCCGGGCCCGTGACACGCCGCCGGAACTCGGCGACGACAAAGACGCCGTGCTGCCCAACGACAGCCCGCTCTCCGCCGCAGGCCGCTAAACTCGCAGCAAGCGCACGCAGCCAACCCCGAAGACCCTTGGAAAGAGGCTTACAGTGAACGCCCCCGCCACAGAGAACAGCACGGCCGTCCTGGCCAACTCCGATGTTTTGAACCTTGATGCCTTGCTTACCGCCGACGAGCTGGAACTGCGGGACACGGTGCGCGCCTTTGTGGATGCACGGATCCGCCCGAATATTGCCGCCTGGTACGAGGACGCCTTTTTCCCGGTGGAGGTCGTCAAGGAGATGGGCGCCCTGGGGCTGTTGGGCATGCACCTGACGGGGTATGGGTGCCCCGGGCGTTCGGCGGTGGAATACGGCATCGCCGAGATGGAGCTGGAGGCCGGGGATTCGGGCCTGCGCACCTTTGTCTCGGTGCAGGGCTCGCTCGCCATGACCGCCATCCACAAGTGGGGGAGCGAGGAACAGAAGAACACCTACCTGCCCGGCATGGCGCGGGGGGAGGTCATTGGCTGCTTCGGGCTGACCGAGCCGACGGCCGGCTCCGATCCGTCATCCATGGCGACCCGCGCCGTGCGCACCGAGACTGGCTGGGTGCTCAGCGGTGCCAAGCGGTGGATCGGCCTGGCCTCCATCGCCCAGGTCGCGGTGGTCTGGGCCTCCACGGAGGAGGGCGTGCGCGGCTTCCTGGTCCCCACCGACATCGAAGGGTTCTCGGCCACGGTGATTGAGCCGAAGCTCTCGATGCGCGCCTCGATCCAGTGTGACCTTAAGTTCGACGGCGTCCGGCTGCCGGCCTCCGCCATCCTGCCCGGCGCGAAGGGCCTGCGCGGGCCGTTCTCCTGCCTGAACGAGGCACGCTACGGGATCATCTGGGGCGCCATGGGCGCGGCCCGGGACAGCTACGAATGTGTGCTGAAATACTCGCTCGAGCGCCTGCAGTTCGACAAGCCGCTGGCTGCCTACCAGCTGACCCAGCAAAAGCTGGTGAACATGCTCCTGGAAATCCAGAAGGGTACCCTGCTGGCCATCCACACCGGCCGCATGAAGGACGCAGGAACGCTGGAGCCGGTGCAGATCTCGGTGGGCAAGCTGAACAATTGCCGCGAGGCCATCAAGATCTGCCGCGACGCCCGGGCCATCCTCGGCGGTAACGGCATCACCTTGGACTACTCGCCGTTGCGCCATGCCAACAACCTGGAATCGGTGCGCACCTACGAGGGCACCGACGAGGTCCACACCCTGATCCTGGGCAGCCACATCACCGGCATCCCCGCTTTCCGCTGACCGCGCCCCCGCCGTGGTCCGTGGGAGGACGGACAATGTGGGAACCCGCGCGTTCGCCAGCGTCTTGGCACTGGCGGAAGGCCGCTTGCTGCACACCTGACCGGGCACGTTGCTGGCCACCTGAACGGATGTCGGCCGTCCGCGCGTGCGCTCAGCCGGTGAAGCTGATGTCCTCGGCCCTGGTGACGGCGGCCGTGCGCCCAGGCGCGTCCTGGAACTGCCAATAGAGGTTGGTATGCGCAATGACGGCCTCCACCGGCGGGGCGCCCCACGCACTCTTGTCCCCGGCGGTGTGCGCGTCGCCCACCAGCGTCACGTCATAACCGCGCGTAAACGCGCCGTGGATGGTGGAGCGGATGCAGGCGTCCGTCTCGGCCCCGGCCACCACGAGCCGGCCCACACCGGCCCTGGCCAGGATGTCCTCCAGATCCGTGCCCTCAAACGAGTCGCCGTAGGACTTGTGAACCAGTGGCTCCGCCTCCCGGCGGACCAGCTCCGGGACGTACTCCCAGGCCTCGCTGCCCTTTTGAAGCTCCTCGTCGGAATGCTGGACCCACACCACGGGGGTCCCCTCAACGCGGGCCTTCTCCACCAGGGAGGCTATGTTCGCGACGACGGAGCCGCGGCCATAGGCTTCGTCCACAACGCCCTTCTGGACGTCAATGATGAGCAGTGCGGTGTTGGGGCGGCCGGGAAGGGTGGTCATGGCGGAACTCCTGGGGTGGGCGGAGGCGGAATTGTTCCGCCACCAACCCTAGCCCGCTCCACCGGCGGGCAACAGCCCTTCCGGAACCGATTTGGCCCCTGGCCGCAGAGGCCTGTTGCTACAGGCTCGAGACGAGTTGGTCCAGCGGGGCAGGGACGCGGGCCAGGTCCAGTCCGTCCACCAGGAAGCGCCCATAGCTGATCTTGCGGCCGCTGTGGGTGCCCATGAATCGCCGGAGCTGGCGCTCCACGGACCTGGCGCGCTGGGCCGGCTGGTTCTGGAAGAGCCTGAACGAGCGCAACTCGCAGTGTTCCTCAATGATTTCCTCAACGGCCGGCGCACCCAGGGCGCGGATCAACTCGTCCTCAAGGCCGGCAACGCACACGTGGAAACCGCGCCGCTCCAAGCCGGTCCGGGTGGTGCACGGGCCCAGGCCGGCCCGTTCTAGGCCGCGCATGAAAAATCGCTCTTCGCCGGCGTCGCACAGGCCGGCCAGCTGGAGGCCAAGCCCGGAGGGCCCCAGCAGTCCCGCATACCGGGCAACGTTCGTGGCGCCGCCCATGGGCACGGTGGCGACGCCCCCGGCGTCGAGCTTCATTCCCCGGCGTTCGGCCAGGGCCTCGACGGCGGCTGCGTCGCTCGCACCTTCCACGAGAATGACGGTGTGGACGTTCTGCGCGAGGGCCAGGGCCGAGTCCGCGGCACGGCAGTCGCCGGCGGCCCACCCGGCGACTGCCGTGCGGAACCGCTCCATCGTCTCGACGGCCTTCATGGCAACGGTTTCCCTGCCTTTCTCAATGCTGACGGGACGGCCAGCCGGTTCAGCCGCGCCTGCCGGAGTTGTCCACGAGCCTACCCGCAACGGCCCTCCGGCCGGCAGGCGCCCGCCCGCGCCCGAGGCCCGCCCCGTCGGCGGGCGAAGGAAATCGCCGCCCGCTGTCGATCGGGGCTCGCGCCGTTCGACCAAGGGGTGAGAAGGTCGAGAGGCGACCTTCCACACACAAGGAGTACACCATGGCCAAGTACATGCTGATCTGGCGGGCAACCGACGAATCGCAGGCTGCGTTCAAGGACGTCGACTTCACCGACATCATGAACGCGATGGGCAAGTTCACCGACCAGATGATCCGGGCGGGCGTCCTGCTTGCGGCCGAGGGCCTGGCGGACCCGGCGGAGGGCGTCGTCGTCGACTACACGGGGGAGACCCCGGTCGTCACCGACGGACCCTACGGGGAGACGAAGGAACTGTTCAACGGCTTTTACATCGTCGATGTCGCATCGATCCAGGAGGCCGTCGAATGGGCCAAGCGGGCGCCCTACATGCAGGGGAGCAAGGCTGAGATCCGCCGCGTCCCCACCATCGACGAGTTCCCGCAGGACAATGAATGGATCCGTAAGGAACGGGCCTGGCGCGAGCGGACCGGGCAGCTCTGACCGGTGTGAGCCAACACGCCGGCACGGAGAATGCGCGGGGCGCCGTCGAGGCGGTGTGGCGGATGGAGTCCGCCCGGATCGTCGGCGCCCTGGCCAGGTACACGGGCGACTTTCCGCTGGGCGAGGACCTGGCCCAGGAAGCCCTGGCCGAGGCACTGGTGTCCTGGGCCGTGGACGGCGTGCCCGCCCAGCCGGTGGGGTGGCTGCTGACGGTGGGCCGCCGCCGCGCCATTGACGCCTTCCGGCGGAGGTCCGCGCGCGACGAACGCTATGCGCTGCTGGCCCGCGGGCTGGACGAGGAGGAGCCCGGGGCGGATGCCCTGTTTGACCCCGAGGCGATCGACGACGACGTCCTCGCGTTGATGTTCATTTCCTGCCACCCCGTCCTGGCCAGGGAGGCACGGATTGCCCTGACCCTGCGCGTGGTGGGAGGCCTGGGCACGGCCGAGATCGCCAAGGCCTTCCTGGTGCCCCAGCCGACCATCCAGGCCCGCATCACCCGGGCCAAGAAGGCGCTGGCCGCCGCTGACGTCCCTTTTGCCGTGCCCCCGCCGGAGGAACGGGCCGCGCGGCTGGGCTCCGTGCTCCAGGTGGTCTACCTGATCTTCACGGAGGGGTCATACGCATCCGGTGGTTCGGACTGGATCCGCGCGGACCTGGCCTCGGAGGCCCGACGGCTGGCCCGCGTGCTGGTCAGGCTGGCACCGGACCCGGAGGTGTCCGGGCTGCTCGCGCTGATGGAATTGACCGCCGCCCGGTTTCCCGCACGCCTGGACGCCGCGGGACGGCCGGTGCTGCTGGAGGACCAGGACCGCAGGCTGTGGGACCAGTCGGCGGTCCGGCGCGGCCGGGCCGCCCTGGCGCAGGCCTCGGCGGCCGGCCGGGGCCTCGGGGCGTACGGCCTCCAGGCGTCGATCGCCGAGTGCCACGCCGTGGCGCGGTCCGTGGCCGAGACGGACTGGCCGCGGATCGTCGCGCTCTACAGGGCACTGGGGAAGCTGGCGCCGTCGCCCGTCATCGAGCTCAACCGCGCCGTGGCGGTGGCGATGGCGTCGGGCCCGGCGGCCGGCCTCGGCGTGCTCGACGCGGTCGCCGCCCAGGGCGGGCTGGCGGAATCACACCTGCTTCCGTCCATCCGAGGCGAACTGCTCCTGCGGCTCGGCCGCGTCGAGGAGGCGCGGGCCGAACTGCGGCGGGCCGTCGAGCTGTGCGGAAACGCCGCCGAACGCGCTGTGCTCCAGGGCAAGCTCGACGGCGCGGGCCGGGTGTAGCGGGCGGGTGCCGGCCGCGGCCAGCCCCGGCGGCCGCGCCGTACCGGCCAGGCTGAGCCACCTCCGGCGTTTCCTAGGATCGGCCGACCCACCCTTCCCCTTACGGCACGGGCGTGCCTCCGGCAGGATTGAAGCCGGGGGCAGGGCAGGAAAGGAGCTCAACGTGACAGACATCCAGGCACTACCGGGCATCCATCGGCCCGAAGAACTCCACACCGGCGAATACATCGAGGCCTGGCGCGGCGGAAGGCTCCTGGACGCGGGGACGGTGAGCAGGATGCTGCCGTCCGTGTCGATGGCGTGGATTGTCTGCGCCAGGACGGGAACGCTCAAGCTGGTGGACTTGGAGACCACGGTCGTCGTCCGGGTCGGGGACGCCGGGCCGAGGGCTCAGGGGGCGGGGGCACGCAGGGGGTGCCGCCGTCGTGCCATCCTGCGGTCCGCCAGGCCCAAGGGCACGACCGCCGAGGCCGCCGTGACCTGCGGCAGCGACCCCTGCGGGCCCCACAGCGTCCGGACCAATGCCCGTGCGGCGAGATGCGCCATATCCTGCGAGTGGCAGGCGTAGGCGCGGCTGACCGCAGCGCAGCCACCGCAACCAACAGCGCGGAACCCGTCCACCAAATGGGCACGCCTGCCGCGGCGGCAATCAGCCACAACGACCGCGACGATGAACGGCAGCATGTACCGACTGAACGGCAGCATGTACCGATTGAACGGCAGCAGGGCCGCGGCATGTCGGCAGGAAGCGTGTCCACCTCCCAGAGACCCTGCGGCGGCAGGCGCATCCCGTCAACGGCAGCGGGCCGACGGCCGCCGCGGCCACCCCGATGGCAAAGCGCGCAACCGGTCCGGCCGCTTTCAGGCGTGTGAGCATGTTTGGTCAGTCCGCGCGTCCCGGGGCCAAACTGGCATCCGGGCGCGCGGGGTCAGGACGTGGACTTCACCGTCCAAAAGTCGCTGGCCAGCGATGTGCTGAGGAGGTAGGCGTAAGGCATGGTTGCGTACCCGGCCTTGCCCCAGCCCGCGCCCCACGAGTTGCGGATGGTGAACCGCTGGGCGGCGTCGTCATAGCCGACGGCCACCACGCAGTGCCCGCCCAGCACCGCCTCTCCCGAGGCGGGCATGGGGACCACGCCGGTGCTGGCCACTTCGCTGCTTTCGAAGCTGTCGTAGACGGTGAACCCAAACACGATCGGGTAACCGGAGGCGAGGCAGCCCTTCAGCTGGCCGAGCGTCTGGCCGACGCGCGAGTACACTATCGCGCGGTGGCTTTTGGCCGCTGTGTAGCAGGCCGCCTTCGGCTTGGTCGCAAACTTGGCGATGTCGTAGGGCCAGAGGGTCTCGTCACACGCGCCGGTCTTGGAAACGGTCTTGATGCCGTCGCGGATCTGGGCGCCGGAGTCGGACTTCACCGTTCCCTCGATGACCCGCTCGTTGTAGTAGATGAAAAGCCGCGACGGCGCCGCGGTGTCAGCCAGGCCCTCCTTCAGGGCGTCAAACTGGAGCACGCCGGCCACGCCGTTGCCGGTGCAGGAGCCCAGCTGCCCCTGGTCGTAGACCGGCGGGCACTGGGGAGTGAGGTCGACGACGGGCGGCAGGCTTGCCTGCACGGCTGCCGCTGCCGCGAAGTGAAAGTCGCGCTGGTCGGGCAGGTCGGGGACCCATCCGTACCGCGAGTTGGTTCTGGCCATGATTGTGGTTCCTCCTTCACCGCCATGCCGTGGTCCTGTCGGGCCCGCAACAGCATGGTTGAAATTGAGAATCCTCCGCGCCCCGGGGCATGTCAAGGGGGTTCTTCGGAAAGCAGGTTTCCGGCCGGCGCCGCCTGTCCGGCCGCCGCGCCCCGTCCGCCACTGTGGCGACTTTACCGGTTGCCGAACTCCACCCGGACGTCGTCGTTGTCAGGAAGGACGACGACGGTGCCCCGGGCCAGCGTCCAGCCGTCGGGCAGCAAAAAGAAGCGTCCGCCGCTGACGACCAGGAGGTGCAGGCCCGTGTATTTGTAGACAGGTGCCGACGCCGTTCCGAGCCGGTTCTGGGCCACGCCGGGCGCGCCGATGGAGAGGTCGGCATGGCTGTAAACGTCCGCCCGCGGCAGCGACGCCAGCTGGGCCTGGACGTCGGCCGCCAAGCCGCGCCCGACCACCTGGGCGAAATCCGAAACGCCCCAGAACAACAGCACCGTCACGAGCGTGAAGACGAATGTGGCCTCCAGGGCCCGGTGCTGGAGGACCAGCCTCCCTGAGGTCCTTGGCGGCTGCCCGAGCGTGAGGCGGTGCAGGCGCACGCCCCACTCGGCCAGCAGGACGCCGGCAGCCATCAGGAAGGGAACCGCCAGGAATGCCCCCCGGGGTAGGACCACGGCCAGGAGCCAGCAGCCGCCGGCCAGGGCGGTGCCGCCGACGGTCGCCGCTGCCGACAGGCGGGCCATCAGCGGGCCCCGCCGCCCCGGTTCCATCTGGCCGCGCACCCAGCCGTCGACGGCCAGCCACGCCAGGCCGGCAATCAGGAGCGAGACAAGGGGAAAGAACAATGACCGGATGCTCCGCAGGGCGTAGTCCTGCACGGAGTAGCCAAACAGGCTGACGTCCAGCCCCATGGCCCGGGCCTGGGCGTCGGAGCGTGCCCAGCCAAAGTAGACGAGCAGCGCCGTGGCCACCGTGACGGGAGGGCCGATCGAGGAAATGATCGCCAGGACCTTCGCCAGCGGCGTCGCGACGTCGCCGTCCGGGGCCTCCGTGCCGCCCGCCGTGGCGCCTGCTGTGGCGCCGTCGGGTGTGGCGCCGCCCGCCGTGGTGGCGTCGGGTGTGGCGCCGTCGGCTGGTCCGCCGGCCATCAGCCGAGGTCCCCTTCCGAGGGCGTGGCCACACTTGACTGGCCGGGCGTGGTGGCATCCGGAGCCGTGGATGAGCCGGATAGATAGGTGAACGTGAGCGAGCCGGGGATGGCCCCGGCGCTTCCCACGGCCGTGATCTGGACCGTGCCCGCTGCCGCGGCGGGCGGGATGACGGCGTCCCAGCGTCCGGGCTGGTCCGGATCCGGCTCGGCCGCCACGCGTTGCCCGCCCACCATGACGGCCACGACGTCTAGGAAGCGGCCGGCCAGCTGGAAGCGGCCTCCGGCCAATCCGCTCGAGGGCGTGCTGCTGGCCCCCTGCCCGTCAAGTGCGTCGAGCCCCACCAGGCCCAAGGGGCAAGCCGTTCCGGGCCCCGCCGCGGGGGAAGGCGCCGCGGCGGGGTGTTCCGAGTGGAACGTCACGAGGGCGGCGACGAGGTCGTAGGCGGCCCGGTCCAGGCAGCGGTCGTCTCCGGGCCGCTGCAGTGTCGCGAGTCCGGCGGCGGCATCCGTCCATCCGGATGCCTGGCCCTGGTACACGGCCCGGCAGGCGGCCGTGGCCGCACTCCACAGCGCGAACCCGTCGGACGTCGTCGAGTTGCCGGCGTTGACGGCGGCTGCCAGGCCGTCGCAATCCTTGGCCTGCAGCAGCACGTACCACTGGCTTTGAGGGGGGTCGGCTGGATCCACTGGCCCGGGGGGAACCCAGGCCAGCACGCCGCCGTCGTTATTCCCGTTTGTCCCGGAACTTCCATTGTTCCTGGGACCTGAGTTGTTCCCGGGATTGCCGGTGCTCCCCGGCGCGCCCGCCCGGGCGCTGTCGCTGGCGGACCCTGCCGTCATCCCGCCCGCCGTGGGCGACTGGGGGGCGGCCGCGGGCGGTGACGCGCTGCAGCCGGCGAGCGCCAGCAGCGCGGCGGCCGCCAAGGCGCATGGCCGCTTCCTGGCATTCGCACACCACCCCATGGTGACTCCTCCACCCCTCATCGGCCCCCGCAAACAGCCGACCGCCGGGGCCCGCAAGATGGTGGCTAATTGTTGGGCCTTGGGAATTATTATCCTCAGTCTCCATGGGGTGACAAGGACTCATTTGGCGGACCTCCCGGGTTGCGGCACATCCTTGACCCCTTGAAATGTTAGTGACTAACATTATTGGCATCGGAAAAGCTGCGACGACCAAGGCGCGCCTGCAGGAGCAGGCCATGGCGCTCTTCAGGCAGCGTGGGTTCGACGGCACCACAGTGGCCCAAATTGCCGCGGCGGCAGGGGTTACGCAGGTGACCTTCTTCCGGCACTTTCCCACCAAGGACGCCGTGGTCTTCGACGACCCCTATGACCCGGTAATCGCGGATGTCATGGCGGCACAGGACCGCACGTTGCCGGCGCTGGAGCGTGTCCGGACGGGCCTGGCCGCGGCATGGGGCTCGATCCCGGAACCGGCCATCAACGCCACCAGGGACAGGATCAGGCTGATAGCGGGCCACGCCAGGCTCGCGGCAGGCATCTGGGAAAACAACCGCAGGACCGAGCAGCTGATCGTCACAGCCCTGACGGGAACCGGCGTCGGACGGGTTGAGGCACGGGTTGCCGCCGGTGCGTGCCTTGGCGGCTTGACGGCCGCCCTCTTGGACTGGGCGTCGGAACCGGACGGGCAGGATCTGCCGGAACGCATGAATGCCGCACTGGCCCTCCTGGGCGGACAAATCGGCGGGCCGGCCACCGCTGCGGGGGATGCGGACGGTTCCCCGTGACCGTGCCTGCCGTCATTGCGGCGGACCGGATAACCAAGTCGCTGGGCGGACTCCCCGTCCTTGACGGGGTGTCCCTGGACGTGGGGCCGGCTGAAATCCACGCCCTGGTCGGGCTGAACGGGGCCGGAAAGACGACCCTGATGCGGATTCTGCTGGGCATGCCCGCCCCGGACCGCGGCTCGGGCTCCCTGGCGGGAGTGCCTGTATCCGGGGCGGGGGCACGGACCTGGTCCCGGCTCGGACAAATGCTGGAGGCGCCCTTCGCCTACCCGGAGCTGACAGTGCGGGAGAACGTCTATTCCTCGGCCCGCCTGCACGGCATGGGCCGCAAAGACGCCGGCTCTGCGCCCGAAGCGGCCTTGAACAGCCTGGGGCTGGAGGAGTATGCCGCCAGACGCGCCGGGACCCTGTCGCTGGGAAACAGACAGCGGCTGGGACTGGCCGCCGCCCTGGTCCACCGGCCCACCATGCTTGTTCTGGACGAGCCGGGAAACGCCCTGGACCCGCGCGGCGTCATCGTTCTCCGCCAGCTGCTTCAGGACGCCTGCCGGGCGAGCGGCGCCGCCATCCTGGTCTCCAGCCACCACCTTGACGAGGTGGCGCGGATGGCCGGCCGGATCAGCGTGCTCCACCGTGGACGGGTCATTGGCAATCTTCAGCCTGGGACCGTGGATCTTGAACGGCAGTTCTTTGACCGGGTGCTGCGGGCCGATCAGCAGCGGTCCGATGAGCAGCGGTCCGCCGCGCAGGGGCCGGGGCAACCATGAGGACGTCCGGCCGGGCCCTGGAGTTTGAGGCACTAAAATTCCGCCGGGCGCCGGTGGTCCGCACAGTCTCCGCGCTGATTGCCGGCGGCCTTCCGGCGCTCGCCGCGGCGTTCATGGTTGCGGCGAACTCCGCCCCATCCAGCCTGATCGGCCTCAAGGCCGCCGCCATGGTGACGACGGCAGGCTGGGCCGGGTATCTGGGGATGGTGGGGATGCTGCTGTCCGTTGGGGCGCTGATGGGCATCGGGTTCGTGGTGTGCTGGAGTTTCGGGCGCGAGTTCACCGACAAGACCGTGGGGGGACTCTTCGCACTGCCGGTCAGCCTGCGGCGGCTTGCCTGTGTGAAGTTCATGGTGATCCTGCCCTGGTCCCTGGGCCTTTGCCTGGCCTGCGTGGCGACGGCCCTCCTCGCCGGCTCCGTCATCGGACTCGGCGTCCCCGGGCCGGCGGCCTTGGAGGCCGCGGGCAGGGCATTGTGCGCCGGCGCCATGGCAGCCCTGCTGGCCTGCCCCCTCGCCGTGGTGGCGAGCGTCGCGCGCGGCTACCTTCCCGGCGTCGGCGCCCTGATATTGCTGGTGGTTGCCAACCAGGTTGTGACGGCTTTTGGAGCCGGGGCGTGGTTTCCCTAGGCGGCGCCCGGGCTGTGGATGGGCCTGGGTGGACCGGCCGCCGCCGCGGCAGTCAGCCCGATCCAGCTCTTCCTCTGCGTCCGGGTTGCGTTGCTCGGCATTGCCATCACCGCCCAATGGTGGAAGAACATGACCATTGCCGCCGGTTGAAAGCCCGGACGGCCCGGGTCCGGGAGGGTCTTCCCGGACCCGGGCCGTTACGGCGGCTCCTTCCGGGACCCGGGCCGTTACGGCGGCTCCTTCCGGGACCCGGGCCGTCACGGCGGCTCCTTCCGGGACCCGGGCCGGTCCTAGCGGATGCCTTCCTTGGCGAACGTGAGGACGGCGGGGGCGTTCGTCTTGTCAATGATGGATGGTCCGGTCAGCACGGGCAGCCCGCCGCCCACCTTGAACCCGCCGCGCTTGTACTGCCAGAGGGCGTCAATGGAGTCATAGCCCTGCAGCCAGGGCTGCTGGTCCACCGTGAACTGCACCTTGCCGTCGATGATCGACTGCGCCAGCGTTGCGTTCAGGTCGAAGGAGGCCACCTTGACCTTGTCCTGCAGGTTGAGGCTGGCGACGTCCTTCACAATGGTCAGCGTGATCGGCGCGCCCAGGCCGATGATGGCGTCCACGCTTGAATTGGCCTGCAACTTGGCCGTCACCGTCGAGTCCACCTGGGTCATGTCCGTGCCCTGGACGTAAAGGATTTCCGTGCCCGGGACCTTGGACTTGACGCCGGCGCAGCGGGCCTGCAGCCCCACGTTCCCCTGGGCCTGGATGACGCAGATCGGGTGCTTGACGCCTTCGGCTGCCAGCCGGGTGCCGACGGCGGCGCCGGCCACGTTCTCGTCCGAGCCGAAGTGCGTGAAGGCGCCCAGGCTCTTGAAGACATCCTCGCCGGAGTTCAGGCTGACCACTGGAATGCCTGCGTCCTCCGCCTTCTTCAGCACTCCCTTGAGCGCGTCGGGCGTGGCCAGGGTGACGGCGATGCCATCCACCTTCTGGTCGATGGCCTGCTGGACCAGCTGGGCCTGCCCGCCCGCGTCGGTGTCGGAGGTGTACAGCAGGTTGACGTTGTCCTTGTTGGCCGCCTCCTGGGCACCCTTGCGGACAATGTCCCAAAAGGTGTCCCCGGCCGGGGCGTGCGTGATCAGGGCAATGTTGAGCCGGGGAGTGCTCACGGCCTGTCCGCCGCTGCCCGCCGGGGCCGTGTCGGTGGTCCGTCCGCCGGAACTGGAACAGGCGCTCAGCGCCAGCATGGGCACCACGGCGGCCGTCAGCGCCGCCATGCGCCAAGAAAACTTCCTCACAATTGATCTCCTTTGATATGTGGGACTGCCGTTGGACGCCGCTCCCGTCGGGGATGCGGAAGGCCCAAGGGGGTCTGGTGCGGCCGTTGGAGGGGCCTGGGCAGCACATCCTATTGTCAAGACAAAGTGAGTGCGTGAGGATCACTGTACGCGCCGCCGGATGGGGCCACAAGACTTTTGAGGAAAATGTTTGTAGCGCTATAAATCGTGTGCCGGCCGGGGCCGGGGCCCCTGGGATGCACGACGCCGGTGCCCGGCTCGGGCGCCGAGGGGCGCCGTGGTGCCCCGCGGTGCCAGCGCCGGCGGGATCAGCGTCCGCAGCAGGGTGCGGGCGGGATCCTCCATGCGGGCCAGCAGCGCCTGTGCTGCTCCCGCGCCGACGTCGCCGCTTTTGGCGTCGACGGAGCTCAGATCAAGGTAGCGCGACATGGCCAGGGGTGAATTGTCGTAGCCGAGGACTGAAACGTCCCGTGGCGCCTGCAGCCCCCGTTCCCGCAGGGCCGCCAGGGCCCCCACCGCCATGATGTCATTGGCGGCAAAAATGGCCGTCGTGTCGGGGAAGTGGTCCATGAGTGCGCAGGCGGCCTGGTAGCCGTCCTCTTCGCTGGTTCCGTGGCCTTCCCCCCAAAGCCGCACGGGCAGGCCCGCCTCGGCGCAGCGCAGGAGGAAGCCGGCCCGGCGGTGGGTCGCGGCCCCTCCCGACCCCGTCAGGTGGCCGATCCGGGTGTGCCCCAGCTCCAGCAGGTGTCCGGCCGCGAGGCGCCCGCCGGCGCTGTCGTCATTGGCAATCAGGTCGGCGCCTTCGGGGATCCGGTCCCGCCAGCCGGCAACAACGGTGGGGGCCCAGGTCGCCTCAAGCATCGAGTCGCGCGGATCCATGGCCACCACTATGCCGTCAACCCGCATGGAGAGCAGCTGGTCAATGGCTCCGTTCCCGGGGGCGTCGCCGGCCTTCGAATCCAGCACGGTGACGTGGTAGCCGTGCTTGTCAAGCTCGGACTGCAAGCCCTGGAGGAGCTCAACAAACCACAAGTTGCGGTAGTCGTCAATGATGAGCCCGACGGTTTTGGTCCTGCCGCCGGCAAGGGTCGCGGCGGCCCGGCTCGGGCGGTACCCCAGCTCCTTGATGGCCGCGTCCACGGCGGCCCGCTTGGGTTCGCGCACCAGCGGGGAGCCCTGCAGGACCAGGGACACCAGGGAAGTCGAAACGCCGGCGCGCCTGGCCACGTCGGAGATGGTGGGGCGCCTGGACTTGGAAGCAGTGGTGGCCATCGTCGGGAGAATCCTTTCGTCTCTGACACACGAGACTACCGGGAAACATATTGACAGGACATATGGATGAAACTAACCTAACTGAACCGGCGCAATTTGTAGCGCTCCAAACAACACAGCCCGGGTCACGCTCCGAAGCTGGATTTCAAAGGAGAACCTCCATGAGTTTAGGGATAGCCGTCATTGGCGCCGGCATGGCCGGCAAGGCGCACGCTGCCGCCTTCCGCACCGCGTCCACCCTGTACAACCCCGTTCTGCCGCCCATCCGGCTCGTGTCCATTGGCGACGTGAACGCTGAATTTGGCAGCCACGCCGCCAGGCGCTTCGGCTATGAACGCTCCGACACCTCCTGGCAGGCCATTGCCGCGGCGGATGACATCGACGTGGTCAGCGTCGTCATCGCCAACTCCCTCCACCGCGAGGTGGTCGAGGGGCTGCTGGCCGCGGGCAAGCATGTCCTGTGCGAGAAGCCGCTGAGCGACACGCTGGCCGACGCCCGGGCCATGGCCGAGGCCGCGCGCAATGCCCGGTCCATCGCCCGCATCGGCTACACCTTCCGCCGCACCCCCGGCATCGCCTACATCCGGGACCTGGTCCAGTCAGGGGTCCTCGGCAAGGTCCTGCACTTCAGCGGCCGCTACTGGACCGACTACGGATCCAACCCGCAGGCGCCCATGAGCTGGCGCTACAAGGGCACGGCCGGGTCCGGCGCGCTGGCCGACGTCGGCAGCCACCTGGCCTACGTGGCAGAGTTCCTGTGCGGGGACGTCCGTTCCGTCAACGGGGGCCAGCTGAGCACCGTCATCGGCGAACGGCCGCTGCCGCTGGGCGCCGTCATGGGACACGACCATGCAGCCGTCGGCGACACCTTTGAGCGGGTCGAGAATGACGACTACGCGGCGTTCTCGGCAACGTTTGACCAGGGCGTCGGCAGCTTCGAGGTGTCCAGGGTTGCCGCCGGCCACGCCAACAGCCTGATCTTCGAGGTGTTCTGCGAAAACGGGGCCGCCACCTTTGACCAGCGCCGCCCGGCCGAGATCGGCCTGTTCCTCAACGACGGCGCATCCGCGCAGCGCGGCTACCGCCAGGTCATCCTCGGCCCGGAGCACCCCTACATCGGCGGCGGCCTGGCCATGGACGCCCCCAGCGTGGGCTTCGGCCAGAACGACGCCTTCGGCTATCAGGCCAGGGCCTTCCTTGAAGAGGTGGCCGGCATTGACCAGGCCGCCTCGCTCCCGCGCAACGCCACGTTCGACGACGGGGTCCACAACATGGAACTGCTCGACGCCGTGGCCCGGTCCGCCCAAGCCGGCGGAAGCGCCGTCGTCGTCGATTCCGGAAAGCTGGCGTCGGCATGAAACTCGGCGTCTACAACGCGGTCCTGCACGACCGGCCCCTGCCTGAAGCACTCGACGTGGTGAGGAGCCTTGGCCTCACCGGCATCGAAATCAACTCCGGAGGCTTCCTGCCCGCCGTCCACATCCCCACCTTCGACGCGATCCTTGAAAGCGACGCGGCCCGCGACGACTATCTGGCAATTTTTGACGGGACCGGGGTGCACATTGCCGGGCTGAACTGCAATGGCAACCCGCTGCACCCCAACCGTGCCATCGGGGACAAGCACGCCGAGGACATCCGGCGCTCCATCCGCCTGGCGAACCGCCTGGGGCAGCACCGGGTCGTGACCATGTCCGGGCTGCCCGGGGGAGAGCCGGGGGCCTCGCGGCCCAACTGGATCGTCAACGCCTGGAACTCGGCGGCGCTGGACGTGCTGGATTACCAGTGGGGCATTGCGGCGGAGTTTTGGAAGGAGACAGATGCCCTCGCCCGCGACCTCGACGTGAAGGTGGCGCTGGAACTGCACCCGCAGAACCTGGTCTTCAACCCCGCCGACGTCTTCAAGCTGGTGGAGCTCACCGGCGCCACGCACCTTGGCGTGGAGCTGGATGCCTCGCACCTGTTTTGGCAGCAGATGGACCCCGTTGCCGTGGTCCGCGCCCTGGGCCCGCTGGTGTTCCATGCCGCGGCAAAGGACGTCCGCATCAACCCGGCCGCGGCCGTCTACGGCGTCCTGGACAACCGCTTCCGGCGCCTCTCACCGGAGGAGCCGCGGACCAACCTGGGCGGCGACGAATGGGCCAACGAGTGGCCCAGGGACGCGGCCTGGGACTTTGTGGCGCTCGGCAAGGGCCACGACACCGCCTTTTGGACGGAGTTCCTGCGCGCCCTGCACGAGGTGGACCCGGACATGCTGGTCAACATCGAGCATGAGGACGTGGAGCTGGGCCGCATCGAGGGGCTCCAGGTCGCCGCCAGGGTCCTGCTGGACGCGGACGCGGTCCTCGCCGCCGGGGCCGTAGCGCACTAACGTGGGTCTGGACAGCGCAAGCGGCGCCGGAGGACAAGAGGGAGACTCGGGATGGACAACAACCAGGTGCACCACAGGATCGAGGAGCTGGTCAAGGCCGAACAGGAGCTGCGGGACACCAGTGCGGACCAGACGAAACTGCCTGAGAGGGCGGCACGGCTGAAGGCCATTGAGGTCCAGCTGGACCAGTGCTGGGACCTGCTCCGCCAGCGCCAGGCACGCATCCACGTGGGGGAAAACCCGGACGACGCCAGCGTGCGTCCGGCCAGCGAAGTCGAAGGCTACAAGCAATAGGCGCCGTGGATTTCCTGGCCGGCGCGCCGGTCCCGGCCAACCTCGACGTCCGCTGGATCCACGGCAGCCGGCGCGGGGGTGCCGGTGCCGGGCCGCTGATCCAGGTCCACCGCCACGACGAGCACAGCTACGTCCTGCGCCAAAGCAAGGGCACCAGCTTCGAGGCGCCGTTCCTGTACCTGCTCTTCGGCAACAGCCGGGCCCTGCTGCTGGACACCGGCGCCACGGCCGACCCTGCCCTTTTCCCGCTGCGAACCACGGTGGATTCGATCATGGCCGAATGGCTCGCCGCGCACCCCGCGTGCGGCGGCGGGCGGTGCGGGCTGGTGGTGGCGCACACCCACGGCCACGGCGACCACATTGCCGGGGACGGACAGTTCGCGGGCCGGCCGGACACCGAGATGGTGGGTCCCGGCCTGGCCGCCGTGCGCGCCTTTTGGGGGTTCACGGACGACGCCGGCCCCGCCGCCCTTGACCTCGGCGGCCGGGTCGTGGAGGCCATCCACACGCCCGGGCACCAGAAGGCGGCCATCACCATCCACGACCCGTGGACGGGGTGGCTGCTGACGGGGGACACCGTCTGCCGGGGCCGGCTCTACGTCGAGGACATGGCCGCGTTCACCGAGAGCCTGGACCGCATGTGGGCCCTGGCCCGGGACCGGCAGGCCACGGGGGTCTTGGGCTCCCACATTGAAATGACCACCTTCCCCGGGCGTGACTATCCCGCGGGAACGCTTTACCAGCCCGACGAGCCGCCGCTGCAGATGACGGTCGGGCAGCTGGGCGAGGTCCGCGACGCAGCCCGGGCCGTGGCAGAGCGCCCCGGTGCCCACGTCTTCGACGAGTTCATCATCTTCAACGGGCCCTGCGAGGCCGCCTTCCGGCGGCAGCACCTTCGCCGGCTCGCCAACCGGCTGCGCGGCAGGCGCTGATCCATTCAATGCCGCGGGCATGGAGCCAGCGGTCCGGGCCGATGCCAGGGCAGCCCGGTGCCATGTCCGGGCGCTGAGGCCGCGCCGCACGCCGGCAACGGCCGTCCGGCGTGCCGCCGAGGGTGAGCCGGGCTGGGTGGCGGGGACGTCGCCGTCGTACATCAGTCAAGGCCGCTAACTGGGAATCAGCCCCGAGTTTGGCGGCGCGTGGCCGAATCTGTGGTGAACAATGCGCGAGAAGGCGCCGAAGTCCTCACCATCGGGCCGGGGCCTTGGCAGAATCCAGACGGGATGAACCGTCATCCCCGACGTCTCCCCATTGGCGAAGGACAAAAGTCTCGATGAAATCAATGACAAAGAATGCGGTGGCCGCAGTTCTCGGTGCGGTCATGATTGCCGGCTCCACCGTGACGCCGGCGCTCGCCGGCCACGGCCAGGGCGCAAGCAGCCGTCCCGGCACCTCGAAGCACGTGCTCCTGCTCTCCGTGGATGGCATGCACCAGAAGGATCTGGATTGGTACTCGCAGAACCACCCGGGCTCCGCCCTTGCGTCCCTGGTGCACCATGGGACCAGCTACACCAACGCGCAGACGCCCGTCCCGTCGGACTCCTTTCCCGGCATGGTGGGCCAGCTGACAGGTGGAAACCCGAAAACTACGGGCGTCTACTACGACGACACCTTCAATCGCGCGCTCCTGCCGGCCGGGACCACTGACTGCGCCAAGGCCGTCCCGGGTGCCGAGGTTGCCTACACCGAAGCGGCCGACGCCAACCCGCTCGCGCTGGACGCAGGCCAGGGCCTCGGTGGCCTGCCCGCCAGCATCATGAACATGACCGGCCACCCGGAGACGCTGCTGAACCCGGCCGCGCTGCCGGTGGACCCGACCACCTGCAAGCCGGTCTACCCGCACCAGTACCTGAAAGTGAACACTGTCTTCGAGGTGGCGAAAGCCGCCGGGCTGACCACGGCGTGGTCGGACAAGCACGCAGCATACGAGATCCTCAACGGCCCCTCCGGCAAGGGCATTGACGACCTCTTCACACCGGAAATCAACTCCACCACGTCCGCGCCCTTCACCGGGGCCGACTGGACCACCGACAACGCCGCCACCCAGCAGTACGACGGCTACAAGGTCCGGGCCGTCCTGAATGAAATCCACGGCAAGGACCATTCCGGGACCAGGTTCGCGGCGATCCCGGCCATCTTCGGCATGAATTTCCAGTCCGTTTCCACGGCACAGAAACTTCCGACGTCGGACGGCCTGGCGGGCGGCTACCTGGCCGACGGCGCCACGCCGGGGCCGCTTCTGAGCAAGGCCCTGGACTACATCAACGCGTCGGTTGGAAACATGGTGGCGGCGCTGAAGGCCACGGGCAACAGCAAGGACACCACCATCATCCTCTCCGCCAAGCACGGGCAGTCGCCCATGAATCCGGCGGCGCTGACCCGGGTCCCGGACGGTGCCATCATCGCCGGCCTCAACGCGGCATGGAAGGCTGCCCACCCGGCGTCGTCCGCGGACCTGGTGGCCTTCTCCACGGACGATGACATCATGCAGTTGTGGCTGTCCGACCACTCGCAGGCAGCCGCCCAGTTCGCCAAGGACTACCTGCTGGCGCACGCTGCGGCCGGCAATGGCATTGCCGGTACGGCGAAGACCGTCCAGTCCTCCGGGCTCAGCGCTGTCCATGCCGGGAGCGGGTCCGCGAAGTACTTCGGCACCACCGCCGCTGATTCCCGCTACCCGGACGTCCTGGGCATCGCCCAGGCCGGTGTGGTCTTCACCGGCGGCCACAGCAAGATCGCCGAGCACGGCGGCGCCGGTGCCGACGACCGCAACGTGCCGCTGGTGGTGTCCGGCGCCGGCCGAGGCAAGGCGCAGAAGGTTTCCGCGCCGGTCGAGACGACGCAGATCGCCCCGACCATCCTTGCTGCCCTGGGCCTGGACCCGAGGCAGCTGCAGGCAGTGCAGATCGAGGGAACCCAGGCGCTCCCGCAACGCTGAGCCGGCCGGGCCGCGGCTGCGTCTTCGCGATGCCCGGCACCGCCGAAAACGCCGAATGGCTGGAGCCTTTCAGGGGCTTCCGGCCATTCGCGCGCTCCGTTACAGCGGGGTACTGCTACCGGTGGCTTTTTCACCCTGCCGGGACGTGTGGCTGTGGATGCCGCCGTCGTGGTCCTTGCCGCCGGATGCCATGAACATCAGGCCCTTGGGATGGATGGCGGCGAGTTCCGGGATCGGGGTCAGGGCACCGGTGGCGAGCTCCAGTGTGTCCAGCGTGGTGGCGGCGCCGTCCGGGGCCACGGTGGAAACCGCCTGCCCCGCCTTGAAGGGGCCGTTCACGGAGTAGACGGCGTTGGCGGCCGGGTCCGTGATCCAGAGGGTCTCGTTGGCGTGGGCCGCGAAGGCGGTGTCGTCCAGCGGCTGGGCCACGTTGAGGACCTGCAAGTTCTGCTTTGCCTTGCCGAGGTCGGCGGCGAAGATCAGCTGCTGGTCGCCTTGGGCGTCGAGCATGAACGTGTTCTTGAATCGCGCAGCTGAGCGCGGGACGGTGGTGTTGGAGTCGGGGTCGGTCAGGGCAAGGGTGGTGGTGGTTCCGGCATTGGGCCCGTTGGCGATGGTCGCCGCGGCGTTGTCGAGGAACAGCGGGGTGAGGGTCGCCGTCGTGCCTTCAAGGGCTACGGAGTAGGCCGCGGGCCCGGAGGAGTCGGTGGGGGCGGAGGCGCTGACCACGATCTTGCCGTGCCTGACGGTGATGGCGTCGGTGCCGCCGCCATGCGTCAGGCCGGAGTACGTGTAGGTGGTCAGCGGCTGGGCTGCCTCAGGGGAGAGGGTGGCGAAGGAGGAATTGCCGTCCTCGTTGGCGGTCAACAGCAGGCCGTGGTGGGCGGGATCGGCGGTCAGGCCGTCCACCTTGCCGGTCACCTGCCAGGCTTTTCCGGGCCTGCCGTCCAGGCTGTACTGCTGGATGGTGCTTTCCGTGGCACCGGTCTTTGCGGCTTCGCCCAAGGGGCCCACGCCATTTTGGAAGGAAACGTAAACGGAGTTGCCGAGGTGGGTGACATCGTCGGGCCCTGTCTCACTGCCGAGGGCAGGAAAGGCCTTCACCGTGTAGCCGGCGGTCTTGGGGGCCTCGGGTTTGTCGGCGGCCGAGGCGGGGAGCGCAGCGGAGACGGCGGCGGCGGTCAGGCAGGCGCCAACAACGGCCATCGAGGTGCGCTTGAAGTGGGACATGGCTGGCATGGGTTTATCCTTCGGTTCGGAAACAGCTTGCCTTTGAAAGCTATGGCCGCCGGCTGGGAAGCGGTTTTGAACAGGGCCAACTGCGCCCGGCGTGAAGGTGAACGCCAGGGGCCGGTCTTGGTGGACGCCTGGGCCGTCATCCACACCGCGTTCAACCACGATTTCAGCCGGCGCAACGACGCCGTGGAGGCCCGCTTCGCGGCCGTCCAGCCCTTCGGCGAGCCGATCGAGGGCAGCGGCCGCCAGCTGGTCCTCGCCTCGGGCCTGGTGGCCGGGGCCTCGGTGGAAACCGACCGTCCGGACCCCCGTCCGCCCCGTCGCCGCTCAGCTGTTGCCCCTGGCACTGGAGAGGGTCCCGGGCAGTTCGGCGCTGCACGCGGTGGGCGGACGAGGCCGTCCCGCTGCGCCCGATGGCGGAGGTGGTTGGCCGCCACCTCAACGTGCCCGTCCAGAGCGGGCCACCGGACGACGCCGCAGCCGGACGACGCCGCAGCCGGGCGACGCCGCGGCCGGACGACGCCGCAGCCGGGCCATCGCGCCCCGGGAGGAACCGGCGTCGTGCCTCACCTCAGGATCGGTGCGCCGCCAGGAGGGTGGAAGGGTGAAGGGATCCCGGTCATTAAGCCCGAACAATCCGTCCCGGCATCCGCAGCGGCCTCAGCCTTTCCGCCGCCCCAGGATCTGCGGATCGTCCGGCCTGACCTCCTTGGCGGTGCGGTTCTTTGGCCGGTGCGGCATGGCCGGTTCAAACGGGAACCGCCGCGGGCCGCTCCACATGGACGGCGGCGCGTCGATGGCGTAGGCGAGGGCGTAGGCCACCTTCTCGTAGTTGGCCCGCCAGCCCCGGAAGTGCGGCCAGGCCTGCTCGGGCGCCACCTCAATGGGGAAGTCGACGCTGCGCAGCATTTGCACGGCGAGCTGAAAATCGTCGAAGGTGACATTGAGCGGGGCATCGGGGTCCGGGTCATCGTCGACGGGGAGGCGGATGGCGCGCGCCACCTGGTTCATGCAGGTGAAGCCCATTCGGACCACCAGGCGGGCGCGCGTGTTCGGCACGGTACCCGGGCTCAGGGCAAGCTGCAGCGCGGCGGCGTCCATCACGCTCAGCAGGGAAATGAGCCAGTTTGACTGCGGCGACGGCGAGCGGAACCACACCAGGGTCAGGTAGGTGCTGTGGGATTCGGCCACCTCGGCGGCCCAGCGCTCCCACTGCTGGTAGAGCTCGGCCAGCTCGTTGGAGCTGTCCCGAGCTGCCCGGCCATAGCGGGTGCGGACCAGCAGCTCGGGGCCCCATGACGGCGATCCGGCGCGTGAAACCAGCAGCGTGACGTCCGCCTCGCACCGGTTGAACGCTGCATACAGGGTGGGCAGGTAGCTGACCTGGAGGGCGATCACTGTCAGCCCCGTGTACGCCGCCGCGTAGACCAGCACGGTGTTGCCGAGGTTGTTCGGCGCCGCGTAGCCCAGGGTGAACATCGCCGAGCCTGCCTCGCTCGCCGCCCGCCCCAGGTCGCCACCCACAAACGGCATCAGGAGGAGGGTGAAGGATACGTCAAAGAGAATCATCCAGGCCAGCAGGCGCAGGAACAGGGACATGGGGGCCTGCCAGGACAGGATCCGGTCCCGCAATTCGTAGGTGGAAACCGGCCGCAGGAGGGCGTGAAAGGCCTTCACCGTGGCCAGGCCCGTCACGCGCGACAGGGCGCTGTGCAGCGGCCGCGTCACGATGAGCGTCCCGATCACACTGATCCAGGTCAGCAGGACCCCCGCCGCGCCGACGGTGAAGCACGCCCACTCAAGGACCGTCAAGACTGCCTGTTGCTGTCTGCCGGAGCGGACTCCTGAGGTTCGACGCCGGGCCCCTCCCCGGCATCTTGCCCCGCCGGCACCTCGGGTACCCCGGGATCGGGCATCTCGTCTTCCGGCATGGGTGCGCCGTATCCGCCCTCATGGATTTCGCCGTGCGGCAAAGCGCCTTGCTGGCCCATCACTGGCCTCCTTCGCGGAGTTGCTGCCCGCCGGGCGCCGGGCCGGAATGTCCGGTGCCGCGGGCGATAGTAAAACTGTAGCCACGGCGGGGGCTCGCGGGAACCCCGGCGGCGCCGGGGTTCCGAGGGCGGGAACGTCCAATTTGGCCTAGCTTCTCCTGCCGATCAGCAGCGTCCGGTGGCCTGTGTAGCGGGTGCAGGTAGCGTCGGGACATGACGCTCACGCCATGTCCCGACGCTGCGCATGCCCAGTGGCTGGTGGATGCCGACGTCCCGTGGGAGCAGCTGGCCACCCTCGGTCCGCCTGGCCTGCCGGCCTATGCCCGGCTGCGGTTTCTGCGCGATCCCGACTTTGAGGGGCAAAGCGAAAACGACGTGCACAGCGAACCGGGGCGTCTGCCGGAGGCGGACGCCCCGGCCTGGACGTTGTTGCCGCAGGCCCGACCATGGCCCGGCCACAAGACCGGTAGGCGGCCACGCGCGCGCCGTCCCGGCCAGTCCCGTCCAGAACTTTTGAACTATTTCCGGCCAAGGCACATGCGGATCGGCTCCGGCCCGGAACCGTCGTGGATCGTCGTCTGCTAGGTGCCCGAAGGCTTCGGTGGAAGCTGTGCCGGTGGTCCAGGTGGGTGCGGTCCCGGTCCCCGCCCGCCGGGGCCTGTTCCTCCACGAGGCTGGCGCGGTCCCGGCCCGCCTGGAGGCGGTTCGCGAGGATGCGGCGGCTCGGGCACGTGCCTGTGCAGGTGCGGCGGGGGAGGTGGCGGGGGAGGCCCGGCCGCTGCGTGCCCCGCGTGAACCCGGCCCGCGGGTTCCGCCAACGCTGCTTGGGCGGGAGTGGACCGGTCTGGGGCCTTTGCCCCTGCGGGCGACTCATTCAGCGAGTTGCTCTCGGTGGCAGGCGTGCCCCCGGCGGTGTCTGCCGTCACTGCTTCCGTAACGGCCCCCGGAAAGCCTTCGATGCTGAAGTAGCGGTAGAGTTCCTGCTCCTGGGTGTCGGTGATGGTGCCGCGGTCGCTGTCGATGCGCGGGCCGTTCTTGACCAGGTCCTTGGCGTAGGCCGCGGTGATGACGGTGCCGTCGAGGCTTGCGCCCTCCAGGGGGACGAAGGACTCGGACATGCCGAACAGGCCCGTCCGCACGGTCACGAAGGCCGGGACCCCGGCGTCGCCGGTGGTGAACACCTGCTCCACGGAGCCTATTTTGTCCCCGGCCGGGTCGATGACGATGCCGCCGGAGAGGATGATCGCGTCGATGTCCTGCAGGCTGAGCATGCGGGGTCCTTTCGGCAAGGGGTGGCGGGCATGGCGGCTGGCTTCCATCATCGCCTGATTCCGGGCGGGCCGCCATTCATGCCGCCGCCGTGTTGGCACGGATCAAAGGCCTGCTACCCCTGGGCCAGCGCCAGGGCGCCGACGGCGGCCAGCACGGTCAGGGGCGCAACGACCAGCCCGAACAGCGCGTAGCCCCTCCATGAGATCAGCACATTCATCCGGCGCAGGCGCTCGTGCCAGAGCAGCGTTGCCAGTGACGCCCACGGGGTGATGAGCGGGCCGGCGTTGGTCCCGATGAGCAGGGCCGCGAGCCGCTGCGGGGTACCGGCCAGCGGCTCGGCCAGCAGGTAGGCGGGCAGGTTGTTCAGGAGGTTGGAACCCAGCGCGCCCGCGGCGGCCAGCTGCAACAGGGCCGCGGCGCCGGTGCCGTGGCCGGCCAGCGCGCCCATCAGGGTCGGGGCGCCTAGCTGCCGGGCGGCCTCCATGACCAGGAACAGCCCCGAGGCGAACAGCAGCAGCGGCCAGGGCACCAGCGAGACGGTGAGGGCCCGTCGGCGCCGGACGGCAAAAAGTGCCGCCAGCACCGCGGCGGCGGCCGTGGACGGAATCCAGACCGGCACCCCGGAGACCAAGGCCGGAAGCAGGACGGCGAGGACCACCGCCGCGCCCCCCAGCAGCAGCCTGTCAGTGCCCCGTCCGTCAGTGCCCCGTCCGTCAGTGCCCCGTCCGTCAGTGCCCCGTCCGTCCGTGCCGGCCGGTGCGGGTCCGGCCGGCTCTCCCGCGGCGGGCCGGATCCGGGTCACCGGGATCCGCTCGTAGCGCTTGCGCAGACCGGCGCGGAAGACGATGGCGATGAAGAGCAGCGGCACCGCGGCCGCGGCCAGGGCCGGCGCCCACATCAGCGCAGCAAACCCCACGGGGCTGATGCCCCCCAGCGTGTCCTGGGCCAGCAGGTTGCTCAGGTTCGAAATGGGCAGCAGCAGGCTTGCCGTGTTGGCCAGCCACACCGTGGTCAGGGCGAACGGCAGCGCCGGCAGTCCTGCCTGCCGGGCCACGGAGACCACCACAGGCGTCAGCAGCACCGCCGTCGTGTCCAGGGACAAGAAGACGGTGCACAGCATCGCAAGCAGGGCCAGCAACAGCCACAGCCCCACGCTCCGCCCGCGGCCCCAATGCCGCAACCGGCGGGCAACCCAGCGGAAAATTCCCGCCTCGCTGGCCAGCTCGGACACCACGGTCATCGAGAGCACAAACACCAGGATCGGGGCCGCCCGGCCCACCAGCGTCCCCACGTCGGACAGCGGCAGCACGCCGGCCGCGACGGCAGAGGCGCCGGCCAGGAGCAGGACCACGCCAATAATCGCCAATCGCATTCAAGGAGTCTATTCCCCGGCCCCGGGTCCCCGCGGATCCGGCCGCTACAGCCCCTTGACCCGGAGCACCCGGTCCGCCCGGTGGGCCATGGACTCGATGAGCTTGGCGTTGTCCTCATCGGATCCCAGGGCCCAGAGTCGGGCATCTTCGGCCGACTTGCCGTAGTCCATGTGGCGGGTGATGAGCCAGTTGTGCCTGCGAGTCCGGTCCGGGTCGAGGAACCAGGATTCCGTCAGGCAGCCGCGGGCCAGCGGCCAGGCGCCCGCCTCGGCGAGCAGGTAGTTGCCCTCGGTCACCACCAGCGGAACCTCCGCCCGGACCGGAATGCTGCCGGCAATGGGTTCCTCCAGCCCGCGGTCGAAGCTGGGAGCGTAGATGACCTCCCCGGGGTTTTGGTCCCGAATGCGGAGCAGGAGGTTGGCGTAGCCGGCGTCGTCGAAGGTTTGGATCGCGCCCTTGACCTGCCGCAGCCCGTTCGAAAGCAGGACGGAATTTGCCAGGTGGAAGCCGTCCATGGGCACCAGCACGGCCCTGTCAGGTCCCAGGGCGTCCACGATTCGGCGGCCCACCGTGGATTTTCCGGCGCCAGGGGCGCCCGTGATGCCGAGGATCGCCCTGTGGCCCGCAGCCGCCAGGGCCCCGGCGCTGCTGATGAGGTCGTCAAGCTGCACAGCGTCGGTCATGGTCATTCCGTCCTCAAATAGTCAAGGGCGCGTTCGCCGGCAAGCGCGCCCAGCCATTCCCGCGTGCCCGGACTGGCGCATTTCAGCGCCGCCACGTGGCCCGCGAATCTCAGCGCCGCCACGTGGCCGGGCCGGCGTCCGTCATGATCGTGAATGGTTCGAGCAAAACTATAGGCGCCGTGGAAGAAATCTCCCGCACCCAGGGTGTCCACCGCGTGGATCTGCTCCACCGCCACGGATCCTTCACCAAACCGGGTCCGCCACAATACGGGCGACGGCCCATTCGTGACGGCGGCCAGCCCCGCGCCCTGGCCCAGGACCCACGGCATTGGCCCCGCCGGGCTGGACGGCACGGCAAAGTCTGACGAGCAGATGACGTCCGTCGAAAGCGGGACAAGCTCCGCCATGACCGCCTTCCAGCGGCCCGCATCCACCACGCGCCGAATGCCGCGTTCGTGCCCCCAGCGGGCGGCGGCCATGGCCAGGTCCGGATGGTGGCCGTCCAGATGGACGACGCCGGCACGCCCCAGTGCGTCCAAGGCCTCACGGATGTGCCCCCCGGCCCGGGCGGCACGTTCGGCATGGTCCGCATCCCCGGAGCGGGCGTCCGTGGATACGATCTGCCGGTCGCCCGTTGCGTCGTCGATGGTGATCGTCGAGACGGACGGCTGGTGGTGGGCGCCGGCCAGGTCCACCACCCCCACCCCTTGGGATTGAAGATCCTCGCGGATCAGCGTGGCGATGCCGCCCGGCCCCAGCCGCGTCACCAGGGTGGCCGCGCCGCCGAGCCGGGAAAAGACGACGGCCGCGTTGAGGGCCGGCCCGCCGCCCGCCACGTCCTGGCGCAGGGCCGTGGCCTTGGCGTTGCGGCCGGGCAGTTCAGCGACACGCTGGATGATGTCCAACGTCGCCAGCCCGACGAAGATGCCGCGAGGCCGGAAGCGGGGCGGCTCAGGCCCCACCGTTTCGTTCCTCCTCGGTCGGTTCCATGGCGCCGGTCATCAACGCAACAACCTCGGCCATGCTTCGCACCTTCGGATCCACCACGCCGGCGCGCTTGCCCAAGCGATGCACGTGGATGCGGTCGGCCACGTCAAAGACGTGCGGCATGTCGTGGCTGATGAGGATCACGGGCAGCCCGCGTTCGCGGATCTGGCGGATCAAGTCCATGACCATTCCCGATTCCTTGACGCCCAGCGCGGCAGTGGGCTCGTCCATGATGATGACGCGCTTGCCAAACGCGGCGGACCGCACCACGGCCACGCCCTGGCGCTGCCCGCCCGACAGGGTCTCAACAGTTTGGGTGGCCGATTTTATGCCGATTTTCAGGTCGGACAGGTGCTGCATGGATTCGGTCCGCATGCGCGGCTTGTCCAGCTGGCGCAGCACGGTGCCCATGAATCCCTTTTTCCGCAGCTCGCGGCCCAGGAACACATTGCTGGCAATGTCCAGGGCCGGGATCACGGCGAGATCCTGGTAGACCGTTTCGATGCCGTGGTGCCGGGCATCAAGCGTCGTCTTGAACCGGACCGGCGCGCCGTCCATCCTGATTTCGCCGGAATCGGGCACGAGGGCGCCGGACAGGGCCTTGATCAGGCTGGACTTCCCGGCGCCGTTGTCGCCGATGACGGCGAGCACCTCGCCGGCGCGCAACTCGAATTCAGCCCCGTTGATGGCGGTGACGGAACCGTAGCGCTTGACCAGGTTGTGTGCCTCGAGCACCACAGTCTGCGGGTTGGTCACTGTGTCCTCCTGCGGGCAATCTGGTCAAAGGCGACGGCCAGGATGACCAGCGCGCCGGTGGCGATGTTCTGGTAGAGGTTGTCGACGCCGATGAGCGTCAGGCCGTTGCGCAGGACGCCCACGATCAATGTTCCAATGAGGGTTCCCACCACGGATCCGCGGCCGCCGAAGAGGCTGGTGCCGCCAATGACGACGGCGGTGATCGTGTCGAGGTTGGCCGTCTGGTAGGCGTTGGGGTCGGCATTGGGAATGCGGCCCAACGCCGCCCAGGCGGCAACCATGGCGATCACACCCGTCATGATGTACACCATCAACAATGTGCGGTTGATCTTGATGCCAGTGAAGCGGGCCGCCGTCGGATTGCCGCCCACCGCATAGACGTGCTGTCCGCCGGCGGTCTGGTGGAGGACATAGAAGCAGACGGCGTAGACGAGGATCAGCACCCCGACTCCCAGGGTGGTCCGCCAGGCCCCGATGCCGAAGTCCTGGCCGAAGAACGTCAGCAGCGGGGAGGTCACCGGGTACGTGGCGGATCCCGCATACAGCTGGCTGGCGGCGGCCACCGCCGTGTAGGTGCCCAGGGTGACGATGAATGGCGGCAGCCGCAGAAACGAGACCAATGAGCCGTTGACGGCGCCGATGGCCACGCACACCACCAAGGCGATGAGCAAGGCCCCGACGCCGCCGACTTGCGGAACCGTCTTGGCCATCACGATGGTGCCCAGGACGGCGATCGCGCCGATGGACAGGTCAATGCCGGCGGTCAGGATCACGATTGTCTGGGCCACGGCCAGAATGCCAATCACAATGGACTGCTGGCCGATCAATGACAGGTTGTAGGGACTGAGAAATCTGGGGGAGCCAATGGAGAACACGATGACGGCAAGGATCAGTGCGGCCAGGGGCCCCACGAGCGGCTGGCGCGCAACCCACGTCCAGTCGCGGCGGGATCGGGGCGGTGCGGGACTTATCTGGGTGGTGCTGGTAGTCATGACGTACCTTCCTTGTGCTTTGCAGCAACGGCTGGGGTGCAGGCGCCATGGTCAAGGCGCCTGCACCGGCAATCTGCGGCCGTCACCCCCAGCAGTTCTGCAAACCCCAGGCCGTGTCCTTGGAGTCAAGTCCGGGGACAGGGTGGTCGGTGATGAGCTGCGCGCCCGTGTCGATGAAGCCGCTCGGCTTGGTGCCATCCTTGGCGAAGGTCACCACGGCGTCAACGCCCTGCTGGGCCATCTTGGCCGGGAACTGCATGACCGTGGCGCCGATCTTGCCGGACTTCACGTTTTGCACGCCGGTGCAGCTGCCATCGATCGAGGCCATGGTGATCTGGCTGGTCTTGCCGGCCGCGGAAATGGCCTGGTACCCGCCAGCCGCTGCCGGCTCGTTGATCGTGTAGACGGCATTGGCGTCGGGGACGCGCTGGAGCAGGTTTTCCATGGCGGTCTGGGCCTTGGTCTGGTCGCCGTTGGTGTTCTCCATGCCGGCGATCTCCGGGGATCCGGCGGCAAGGCCCATGCCCTCCAGGAAGCCGTTGTGGCGGAAGTCGTCCACCGTGCCGCCGGGGGTGCCGTCGAGCATGAGGAGCTTGGGCGTCTTGGTGCCCAGCGTGCCCTTGACCCACTTGCCTTCGAAAACGCCGGCCTGCTTGTTGTCCGTGGCATACGTTGCGTCCACGGCGTTCGCCGGGTCGGTGGCGGTGTCAAGGGCAATGACCACGACGCCGGCATCCCGGGCCTGCTTGATGGCGGAGAGAATGCCTGTGGACGAGTTGGGCGTGATGAGGATGCCCTTGACGCCCTGGCTGACCAGGTTTTCGATGGCGGACACCTGGCCTTCGTTGTCGCCGTCGAACTTGCCGGCGAGGGCGATGAGGTCGGCGCCCTTCTTGGCGGCCTCGGCCTTGGCAGCCTCGCGCAGTTTCACAAAGTAGGGGTTGGTGTCTGTCTTGGTGATGAGGCCCACCTTGACGTTGCCTGCGCCCGCGCTGCCGGTGGATCCGGTGGTCCCGGAGCCTCCGCAGGCCGACGCCGTCATGGCGATGGCGCCTGCTAGGACAAGTGCCGAAAGTGAGCGGTGGATGCCGCTGCGGTGGTTGCTGTTCCTGGGACTGTTGTTGTTCGTCATCTGGACTCCTTCGACCAGTGAGGCAGGGGCCTGCCCTCGAGTGGCTCCACTCTAAGCACCTCGCAAACGCTTGCGCAAGCGTTTGAATTAAAATATTGTGAGGGGTGCCACATAATGAACCAGATCAACTGAAGGAGGACCCTTGGGCACCATGGCCGATGTTGCCCGTGAAGCGGGGGTCTCCATCAGCACCGTCTCGCACGTCCTGAATGAGACGCGCCCCGTCAGCCCGGACACCAGGCAGCGTGTGCTGGACGCCATGGCCTCCACGCGCTTCCGGCGCAATGCCCTGGCGACGGCACTGGTCACCTCGCGGACGCACGCCATCGGCCTGTCCATCTCCGCCCTGCAAAACCCCTATTTTGCCAACCTGGTCCACGCCATTGAGAAGCGGGCCTCCGCAAGGGGCTACAGCCTGGTCATGGGGGACTCACATGACGACGAGGAGGTGGAAGGCACGCTGTTGGGCACACTTCTGGACCGGCGTGTCGACGGCATGATCATCGCCCCCGCCCCGCACAGTGAGACGGCCAACCTGCCGCGGGTTCTCAATGCCGGAACCCCGGTGGTCCTGATCGACCGGCATGCCGACGTGGACTGTGACCAGGTGGCGCCTGACAACGTCGAACCGACGCAGCTGATCACCAGGCACCTGGTCGGGCGGGGCCACACGTACATCGCTGCTGTCACGGGACTGCCCGGAATCCAATCCACCGCGGAGCGCATTCAGGGCTTCGAGGCCGCGATTGCTGCCGGCGGCCCGGCGCTGAAGTCGAAAATGGTGTCGGGCAATTCCAAGGCCAAGGACGCATACCGTGCGGTCACCAGGCTGTTTGGCAATAGCGCCTCAAGGCCCACGGCGCTTGTGGTCTTGAATAACGCCATGACCATTGGGTCCATGCAGGCCCTGAAGGATCTGGGGCTCAGGGTGCCAGGTGATGTGGCCCTGGCCTGCTACGACGACTTTGAATGGGCGGATGTGTTCGAGCCGCAGCTCACCGCCATCGAACAGGACGTGAAAACCATGGGGCGCACCGCCGTCGACCTTCTCGTCGACAGGATTGACGGCAAGGCCGGTCCCCGCCAGGTGCTGCGCACCAAAACGATCTACCACCATCGGAATTCCTGCGGCTGCACCGACTGACCAAGGAGCCTGCCATGCCCATTGCCACCCCTGACGAATATTCACAGATGTTGGATGCCGCCAAGTCGGCCGGCTTTGCCTATCCGGCCATCAATGTCACCTCGTCCCAGACCCTGAATGCAGCGCTGCGCGGCTTTGCGGAGGCGGAGAGCGACGGTATTGTCCAGGTTTCCGTGGGCACCGCCCTGTACCTTTCGGGGGCGGCGCACAACCGGGTGGCGGGGTCACTGGCGCTGGCGGCGTATGCCCATGAGGTGGCGGCGTGCTACGACGTGAAGATTGCGCTGCACACCGACCATTGCCCCGAGGCGAACCTTGGCGACTGGGTGCTGCCGCTGCTGGAGCATTCCATTGAACGGGTCCGCGGCGGGCAGCTGCCGCTGTACCAGTCCCACATGTGGGACGGCTCCGCGCTGCCCCTGGCCAAGAACCTTGAGGTGGCACGCCGCCTGCTGGCCCTGTCCGGGCAGGCACGGACCATCCTGGAGGTTGAGGTGGGCGTGGTGGGCGGCGAGGAGGACGGCATTGAGGGTGCCAGGGATGAACGGCTTTACACCACGGTTGACGACGCCCGGGAGCTTGTTGGCGAACTGGGAACGGGGGAGCGGGGCCGCTATCTGGCCGCACTGACCTTCGGCAACGTCCATGGCGCGTACAAGCCGGGGGCGGTCCGGCTCCGTCCCGCCCTGCTCGGCGAGATCCAATCCGCCCTGGCCAAGGAAACCAATATTGACCGGCCCTTGGATTTGGTGTTCCACGGTGGCTCCGGCTCCACGCCCGGGGAGATCAGCGAAGCCGTGCGCCACGGGGTGGTCAAAATGAACATCGACTCCGACACCCAATACGCTTTCACCCGCTCCATTGCCGGCTACATGCTGTCCCGCTACGACCAGGTCCTGAAGATTGACGGCGAGGTAGGCGTCAAGAAAGCCTATGATCCGAGGTCGTGGGGGATACCCGCCGAGCAAGCCATGGCCGGCAGGGTGGTTGAGGCCGCACAGCAGCTCGGCTCAGCGGGCCGGCGCCTGAAATAAGCCCGATGGCGGGTCCCACCCACGCCCGGCGCGGTGTTCCGGACGTCGCCAGGACGACGAACACCCGCCAGACACCCGGCGGGGTGTTTCAACACTCCGGGCATCGGCACCCCGGACCAGGCGCACGTCGTCAAATAACGACTGGCAACAGCTGGTCGAGCTTGAGACCTTGGGATTCCGGCGCTTGTTGAGCCCTGGCGGCGAGCGGCGCTTGTTGAGACTTGGAGGCTCCGTGGTCGAGCTGGTCGAGACCCGATCATGCTTTTCGGAACCCGGAGCCGGTGGTCGAGATTATCGAGACCCCGGTGACGCGGAGTGGGTTCGGCCTTGGT
>NZ_JAAMFM010000002.1 GCF_013376105.1 Arthrobacter wenxiniae | reverse complement strand
AACAAACTGGTGGGGCATCATCCAATCCGCAGCTATCCAATGGGTGGTTTCGTGGCCTCAGGGGCACTGGGTGGCCGCCTATGGGCAGTTTTCCATGGCCGCTGACCACACGGTGCCGCGGAACTTCACGAAGATGGCCGGGAGGGAGCCGTTCCAGACCGAGGGCGGCACCCAAGCTCTTCAGCGCACGGTGAACGTGGTGATCATTGGTGATGATGGTGCCCAGACCCAGTTGAGCGTCCCCAACCTGCACGGCGCCCTGGTTCTCAAAGGTGCTGCCTTCATGACGGATCCACGGGACTGCGGCCGGCACTTGGACGACGCTGCCGTGCTGTCTGCATGCATCAAAGACCCCTACGCCATCGTCGGGGCGCGTCACGGCTCTGACAGAAAGTGGTTCAAAGCTATCTTTGCTGAGCTCGAGTCTCAGACGCACCACGGATGGATGCAGCTCGAAGAGTCGAACCGCCAAGCGGCACACGACGTGCTTCGACTCCTGGCAACTGCAGACAAGATGCCGGCGATGCCTCCGATCGGCCGTTTCGGCGCCTCACCCAGGGCGACTTTGAATTCCGACCCTGATCCGCGAGCAATGGCTTTTTGATTGCCACACAGATCGGAGTGCCGTGAAGAGGAGTTGGTGATTGCGACCACGGTGGTGTCGAAGTTTGGGCTGTTGCGTGAATTTCATACAGCGATTGCTTCTGCGGTCATTCCTACATCGCGCAGGTCCCAGAAGAGGACCATCTTCTCGGTAGCGAGACGCTTGGAAAAACGGGAAACAGGATCAGTCATCAACATCCTTCAAACACCAAGGTGTTGCGATGACCGCGTGAACATGCCCTCGGATATTCCCCTTTTCAGAAGCCACGCCAAAGTTCACGACTCGTTTGAACGTCCGTCTTTTGGTCTTTCGCGGTTCATCTTTGGTTCATGAGGGCCGTCTATCGTGGCGGTGCAGGGGATATTGGACAGCCTTGGGCTCCCTTGCAATCGAAGGCCGGTGATCAGGACCGGCACCAGATCAGGAACGATTGGACACTTCCATGCCCCATACCACCAGGCACTTTAACCGCAAGCAGGCCGTGGGGGTTGTAGGTACGGCCACCCTGGCCACCTCACTTGTGGCCGCAGCCCTTCTGTGCCTCGGCGTCGCACCCGGCTCTGCGGGTGAGGGACACCACGACACCGCCACCCCCATCAAGCACGTGGTGGTGATCTTCCAGGAGAACGTTTCCTTCGACCACTACTTCGCCACCTACCCTCAGGCAGCGAACACGCCCGGCGAAATCCAACAAGGCAGCGGCATGGCCGCCCCGTCATTTACCGCAGCCAAGAACACGCCCAAGGGCATTAACACCCTCGTGAATGCGGGCCTGTTGGCGCCGAAGAACCCCAACTCGATCCAACCGGCACGACTTTCGCCCAGGCAAGCGGTGACGTGCGACCAGGACCACGGCTACACCTCCGAACAGAAGGCGTACGACGCCGGGGCCATGGACAAGTTCGTCCAATTCACCAGCCGGGACTCCTGTGGCGCCAACCAGTACGGCCGCCCCGGTTTGACCATGGACTATTACGACGGCAACACTGTCACCGGCATCTGGAACTACGCCCAGAACTACGCCATGAGCGACAACCATTTCAGCACCACCCTGGGCCCCTCCACTCCGGGAGCGCTGAACCTGGTTTCCGGTCAGACTCACGGTGCCACGGAATACACCTCGGCAGGCGTCCCGGTGGCTACGCCCGCAGCGGGAAGCTACACAGTCCGCCAGCCCGACGCGAATGGTGTCGGGACGGTTATCAATGATCCGGATCCCGTCCATGACGACTGTTCCAACAGCAGCCACGCCACCAGCAACAACCTTGCCGGGATGAACGGGAAGAACATTGGCGACCTGCTCAATGCCCGGAACGTTTCCTGGGGCTGGTTCCAAGGCGGGTTCACGCCAACCACCCCCGCAGCCGCCGGCAACCCGGCGTCGTGCCTGTCCAGCCATACCAACGTGGCCGGTGCCACGGTGACCGACTACTCGCCGCACCACGAGCCTTTCCAGTACTACGCCTCGACGGCTAACCCCCACCACCTGCCGCCCGCGACGCAGGCGGAGATCGGCCACAACGGTCAGGCCAACCACCAATACGACCTGACGTCCTTCAACCAGGTGGTCAACACGGACAACATGCCCGCAGTGTCCTTCCTGAAGGCCGGGATGTATCAGGATGGCCACGCCGCCTATTCGGACCCGCTCGACGAGCAGAACTTCATCACCGCCACCGTGAACAAGATCCAGAAATCAAAGAACTGGAAGGACACGGCAGTCGTCGTAGCCTATGACGACTCGGACGGCTGGTACGACCACGTCGCCGCCGCCGTGAAGAACTCCTCGAGCACAGCCGACGACGCCGCCTGGTGCCAAAACGCAGCAGCGAGCGGGGTCCCGATGGCCGGCGGCTACACGGACCGGTGCGGCCCCGGCCCCCGCCAGCCGCTTCTGGTGATCTCCCCTTACGCGAAGAAGAACTTCGTGGACCACACCGAAAGCGACCAGACCTCGATCCTGCGCTTCATCGAAGACAACTGGCATACCGGACAAATCGGCGACGCGTCAGCCGACGCCGCCGCCGGCTCCCTGAATGCCATGTTCAACTTCCACCATGGCCGCAAAGACACTCTCATCCTCAACGAACGAACCGGCACCATCGCCTCCCGGGTCCACTCCCGGCAGTAGCCGCCAGCACCACCGCGACACACCCGAAACGCCTTCCGGCCACCCGCCGGGAGGCGTTTCGCCTTTGCTCCGCAGATGAACGCCCGGACGAGCATCTTCGTTGAAGCGTTGAAGCGTTGAAGCGTTGAAGCGTTGAAGCGTTGAAGCGTTGAAGCGTTGGGCCAGGAGGCCGTGGAGGAAGAACTGCATGCCCGGCTCCGGCTCAAGGACCCCTGCCAGATCCTCCACGCCCAGTGCACCGGCGCCGCCGGGTGCCTCTACGGAAGTGGCTTAGGAGAAACGCTGCATTAAGTCCTCCTCTAAACTGCACTCCGTAAACTGCACCCGCGCCGAAGACCTCGCCCTACCCGCCGCCTGCGAAGAAACCGGCTGGTGGGACGGAACCGGCTGGTGGGACGAAACCGGCCGCCCGGCGCCCTTCCCCGAGGACTTCCTCGACCCCAACGCCGGATGGGCCACCAACCAGGACGCCGGACTCAACCCGGCCACCAACGACCCCAAAAACCCATCCTTCCAACCACCAAAAGGAAACAAAAAATTACACCACGCAATGGGACTTGACCCGAATGCATTCAGGGATCATTGAAACGCCGACAGGGATCCGGGCGGTTCGAGTCCGTGCATTGTCTCCAGTAGTCCGGGCACTGAACATCACTCCAGTGTGCGGTTTCCCTGAAGTCGCAACCTCCTTTAACCCTGTGAAGGTCACCTCCGCGGAGGTGACCTTCACTTTGGGTGCCACGCACCGGGCTCGTCAGGTGCTCAGGTGCACAGTTGAACGCGGCTCATGTCGGCGATGGGTGACGGCGACCGTCTCCGGTCAGGGGCGGCTCAGCCGTCCACGTGACCGGTTGAGCCGGCCGGGACGCCCGGCACATTGTTGGGTCCATAGATCTTGGTGTCGCCCGGGTGCGGGCTCTGCCAGTGGTGGGCCTGGTACCAGGTCCAGCGGTTGAACAGGTATGGGTTCGCGAAGTCTTCCTTCGCTCCGTTTCCGGTCAGGTGTTGCTGCTTGGACCAGTTGTCCCACTGTTCGGCGATGCTCTGCATCGAGACCGGGATGGACGCCGCGTTTGCTGCCTTGGTGTTCACCGCGGCCGCGGCGGCGCCGGTCTGGCCAAGCGTGTCGGTGCCACAGGCCGGGGCGGTCTTCACGCCCTCGGTCAGCGGGACTTGGTTCGGGACCGCGTTGTAGGGCGTCAGATCGGCCTTGTTGGTGAAGGCGTCGAACATCGGGGTGGCGGCAGCGACCTTCTGGTTCAGCGGCTGGGCGCCGAGGATCTGCTCCATGGTCCGAACCATGTTGATCTGCGAGTAGAACGTGCTGACGGTCTTGCCGTGCACGGCGTACGGGCTGATGACCTGGACCGGCGCGCGGTGGCCGTCCACGTGGTCGGCACCGTCCTGGCTGTCGTCCTCGGCGATGAAGATCGCAGAGTCTTTCCAGTACTTGGAGTGCGAGATCTCGTCCACGATCTTGCCCACGGCGAGGTCGTTGTCCGCGACTTGGGCCGACGGGCCTGCCGTGCCACCGGTGTGGTCACTTGAGAGCCACGTCATCTGGAAGTCCTTGGGACCGTTTTTCTCGAAGTCCTGCTTCCAGGTCGCATACCGGTAGATGTCCGGTATTGACGTGTCGAACGGGGCCGCGTTGGGGTCGCTGATCGCGTTGAGCGAGGGGATAGTCGAGCTGGCGTGCAGTTGGAGCGCCGGGGTGAAGAGCTGGGACGGGTCGCCGCCAGCCATCGTGTTCGTCGCCGCGCAGTAGTACTGCTGCCAGGTCGCGCCGGCTGGCTTGCCCTCGCCGTACAAGAACTCCCCGTAGTTCCTCGCGGTCTTGCCCGCGGACTGGATCGCGGTCCAGAGGAACCCGGAGCGCTGGTGGCCCAGGACGTCTTCTTCGGTGTCGTACGAGCGGGTGTACTCACCGGCGCTCTTCTCGGAGTATGCCGGGTTGTCGCCCTGCATCATCCAGTTGTGGCCCTCGGCCGAGTTCGTGCCGATGTCGTAGGTGTTGTCGTAGAGGCCGAACTGGCTGGCCAAGGCGTGCTGGTTCGGGGTTGCCTTCGCTCCGAACTGGGCGAGAGAGGCGTCCCCGTTGCCCTGCTGCATGTCACCGTAGACCTGGTCGTAGGTACGATTCTCCTTGACGATCAGGAACACGTGCTTGATCTTCGATGGATCCCCGATCCGCTTGGGCACGGCCACCTCCGGGATCTTGGCGGCGGCCGCGGCCGTCGATTCCTTCACGGAATTGCGGCCCCAGCCGTTTTGCTTGAACACGGTCTGGGTGTACTTCTGGATCTGGTTGTCGCTGGGCAGCGTGAATCTGGTGAGCGAGGCCGTGGTGGAGTGCGTGCCATGGCCCGTGGCAACAGTGGTGCCCGGGCCCTTGTTGAAGCTCAACTCCGGGCCGCGCGCGTCAATGCCGCGGGTGTTCGTGACCACGATCTTGCCGTGCACGGCGGCGACGTTCCCTGGGAAGTAATCCGTCGGCAGCAGACCGATGAAACTGGCAGGGTCCTTCGGGTCCTGCCGGCTGACCTTGTAAACCGCGATGGCGTTTGCACGGCCCAGCGAGACCAGCAGGTGGTCCCCCTGCATCGTGATGGACGTTGGCTCATAGCCCACCTGCGACGACGCCCAGGGCTGGGTCGCGATGGTCTGCACGACTTTGTTGCTCGCGGTGTTCACGACGGAAACGGTGTCGCTGTTGGTGTTCGCGACGTATAGCGTGCCGCCGTCGAGGTACATCGCGGTCGGGTGCAGCTGGACGTCGACTGACGCGACCGGAGCCGAGGCGTTCAACGTGTCAATGACGCTGAGCGTGCCGGTTGTCGAGGTGCCGAGGTTGGTGTTTGCAGGAACCGGCGTGCCATAGGAGTCCATGGTTGCGTCGCCGGCAACCGCCTGGCGGCCTCCTTCGTTGGAGACGTACAGCTTGGGGCCGGCGAACTTCAACTGCCGGGGGGCGACGCCGGTGTTGAAGGTCTGCTTGACCGTGCCCGCGACAGGGTCGAGGGCGACGACGGCGTTCTGGCCGTTAACCGCGGCGTACAGCGTCGAGCCGTCCGGGGAGAACGCCATGCCGGCCGTCAGCGCCTGTTTGCCGCCAACGGTCGGGATGTTGATCTTCGTGCCGGCACCGAGCGAACCGTCGGCGTTGAATGGGTAGCGGACAAGGCCCGTAGCAACCGGCGAATAGAGGAACTTGCCGTCGGGAGAAAAGACCGGTCCTTCCTGGCCCACCGTGCCGTCAGTGAGGTGCTGGTAGGCGATGGTCGGGTAGCCTGCGTTGCCCGCCGCCGTCGCGAACGACGCGGCCGCGAGGGTGCCCGCGGCGGCGACGGGCTTATAGGTCTTGAGATCGAAGACCTGCAGGTCGACCGAGCGGTCGGTGCTGGTCCCAACCAGGTAGCGGCCATAGGGGCTGATGGTCGAGCCCATGATCTTGCCGAACGGTGTCATCAAACGGTCGCCGATGGGCTTGATGACCTGGTTTGACGAAATCTGCTGCCCATTTTCGGTTTGGGCTCCGACCTGCTGCTGGTCGAAGGGGAGGATCGACGCCGCCGCGATGCCGCCGCCCAATAGGGCAAGCGTGCAGCTTGCGGCCACGACCGCGAGCGGCTTGTGATTAAGGACGGCCGCGGACAACCGACGCAGGCCGAAGCAACCGGGCTGTTGGGCGTCGGGGGATCTTCTGGTGGTTTTCGACTTTTTTGTCATGCGACTGAATCTATTCATCTCAAACCACATCCATCCCTTCCTCGGTCTAATACAGCCGCCGACTTCGGTGAATTCTTCGGTTCGTCCGACAATCCCTCTCTTCCGAAAATGCGCCTACAAGCACTACTGCAGCTCGCCTTCCGCACTTCTGGATTCGGATTACCCAGTAATTAGCTGGGGGCTTCTCGATGGTTTGACACGGGAGCTCGGCATCATCGCACAGGACCACTTCGTCCAGGGGAGATTGACCGCAGGCACGGGAAATGACGTGTGCTGGGAGTTCTTGAGTGTTGGGAGCACCCCCGCGCGGGCGCCCGATGCGCCGAAACACTTGCCGGGTACGCGGCTTCGTCATGCCACGGGATGTATCTGATCCAGATTGCCATGTCGCGGCGCACGTCAAAGGGCCCCTGAGCATAAAGCGGGTCGTCGGTTCGAATCCGACAGGGGCCCACAAACCCCTCCGTTCCGGCAATTGTGCCCGGAACGGAGGGGTTATTCTTGTCGAAAAACAGGGCATGTCACGCCTTCAAGGAGACGGATGCGCCCGTTGGCTTTCGGGCTGCATAGGGAGGCCATGCAGACAAGCAGAAGGACCTTGGCACCGGCAACGGACCAAGGCGGCGCAGTGCAACTCCTGACCCCCGGGGAAGCGGCCCCTTGGCTCGGTAACGCCTGGGAGGAGCGTGCGCCAAGTGCCGCGAAGGAAGTCATCAGCCACGCCTCTTCCTGCGCAGCCGCTTCACGAGCGGCCAAAAAACGGGCCCATTCCTCCGCGTGCTCACGGTGCGGCCGGTGACCCACCTCGACAAGCGGGTGCCGAACATAGAGACCCTCGACGGGGTGGGCTCGGTTCTGGCGACGCCCTGCGCCCTCGTGTCCTTCGGCCTCTACCCTGCCGTCAGGAAGCGTGCCGGGGCCCCGCCCCGATTGGCAGCCATGCTCGGCTCAGCGGTCGGAGCGGTCCTGGGCCCCGGAGCGGCCGCCATGACCCTCCTTACCCCCTGACCTCACAGGAACGTGGCATCGTGAGGCAAGAAAAAGATCGAGCGGGCAGCGGAATACCTAGGCAGATAATTCGGGATGACGAGGAGCGGGTGCGCGGCCGTAGGGGAGCATGCTGGGATGCAGAAGGGGATTCGCCTGACGCAAACCTTTCACATCGGGGCACGTTGCTCCCTCGGCCCGGCACAAAAACCGCCCATGCTGGTATCTGGTTCTCCGCGCCGCCCGTGGCTGGCCTAGGATGTCGGCTAGGCGGTGCTGCACGAGCAAGCCGTGATGAAGGAGGCGAGATTCTTGGTAGTTCCGCAGCCCGGAGCCAGACCGTTGACGTTGCTCCCGGGCGTGCCCCTGCGTCGCCTGGGCCCCACTGTGATCGTCATCCTCGCGGCAGCCTACGCCCTGTATTGGCTCTTGGCCCGTCCCGCGGGGGAACCTGCCGCCGGATACGTCGGCCAGCTCTTCGGCGGGGAGTCGATCCTGCTGCTCTCCATCGCCCTCGTCCTGATCAGCACCCTTCCGCAGGTGGAGCACGTGTTCGGCGGGATTGACCACGCAGCCATCTGGCACCGGCGTGCCGCCATCACCGGGACCGTCCTCCTGCTTCCGCACATCGAGCTGGCAGCCAACCCGGAGGCGACCAGCGTGGGGAAAACCCTTGCCGTCATCGGGATCTCCGGGCTCGCGGCCCTTGTGGTCTGGGCCATCCTGCCGCGCTGGCGGAGCATGGTCCCCGCGCGGGTGCGTGACCTGGTCCTTGGCCTCGGAAGCGCCCGGCCGGTCCGCCTGGCAGCCCGCCTGCTGGGTGGTTACGAGCGCTGGCGGGGCTTCCACCGGTTGACGGGAATATTCGTTGCGGCCGGTTTCTTCCACGGACTGCTGGACGCCACCGCGTTCGACGCCGCCCCCGGGCTACGGTGGAGTTTCGTGGCCATCGGCGGCGTCGGGCTCGCGTTCTACGCCTACCGGGAGCTTCTGGCGCGCCACTTCCTGCCGCACCACGACTACCAGGTGGACCAGGTCACAGCGGTGGCCCCTGATCTGGTGGAGCTGAGCCTTGCACCGCTGGGCAAACCGCTGGACTTCCGGCCTGGTCAGTTCGCCATGATCTACCTGGAAACCAAGCAGGGCTGGCAACGCCATCCCTTTTCCATGTCCGGTTCGGCCCGGGACCAGCACCTGCGTATCACCGTCAAGGCGCTTGGGGACCACACCACAAGGCTTCCTGACGTGGTGCAGCCCGGAATGCCGGCGGTGGTGGGTGGCCCGTATGGCCGGTTCGACAGGCACAAAGGAACGGAACACCAGGTCTGGATTGCCGCCGGTGTGGGAATCACACCGTTCCTGAGCTGGCTGCGGTCCCTGGAGGGGGACCTGCGGGAGTCAGTCCACTTCTTTGTCACGTCGGCGGGGCCGTCCCCGTTCGCCGCGGAAATCACATCCATCGCGAGAGACTACCCAAGCCTGACCGTGCACCCGGTGGACACCGCCGTCGACGGCCGGTTGACGCCCGAGCAGGTGCTTGCCGCCGTGGACACCCCGCCCGGGAAGCTCTCGGTCTTCATGGGCGGGCCGGATCCCATGCTCAGGCACTTCCGGAGGGCCTTCCGTTCTGCAGGAGTCCGCACAGCCAACATCCACCGCGAGTACTTCCAGTGGCGCTGAGTTGTCCGCCCGGACGAATGGGGTTGTCTGCCGATTCAGCCGTCAGCAGGAGAGGTGGCGCTTGACGAGACGCCTGTCGGTTGCGACGCTTTCGACTCTTGGGAGGATGGCGATACTGGCCTTCCCCTTCGTGGGGGCTGCCAGGCCTCCCGCCTTGCTGCCATCGGTTGCACCTGGAGCAATCGTCATGGGTCTCGGGCTCGCCAGGGAGCGGTGCAGCGCCTGATCCGCGACACGAGGACGGCCCCCTACAGGGACCGGTTGCGCTGACACGTCCAGCGTTGCCGGCGCCCTCCGTTTTCGGGGTTCGCGGTGGCTGGCCCTCGAGCCCGATGGCTCTCAAGCTGCCCCCAAAGTGAAGTTCCCGCCGGTCCTTGACCTCGCCGCCGACGGAGTTCCCATCGCAGTGGCCGTGGCCAAACCCCACCACTCCACGGGACTTGACCTCAGGAACTGGACCTGTTCGCTGACATGGATAATTGGCTGTCCATGATCTCCCCGCCAATCCGTACGATCGAAAGTCGTTAGGCAGGACAGGGGCTACATTGCACAAGGACGGATGTGAAAAACGGCGCAAGGCTGGCCACAAGCTCGCACAAAGTCTGGTGGGACTGGCGGATGGCCATGCCGATCATGCCTGCCGGAGACGGGGCCCGACGTCCGCGGCTTCCCGGCTCCGTGCTGACGGTGCGGTGCAGCCGGAGTTACACGTCCATGGTTTCGCAGCAGGCGGCGATGGTCCGCCTGCTGCGAAGGGACGTGCGCTTGCTCTTAGATGGTGAAGCTGGCGTCGTCGTTGAGGTCCACGTCTTTCGTCTCGGGGCCCATTGTGGCGCCGATCCAGACGAGGATGCCGGCCAAGCAGATCATGGCGGCGACTGCCACCCGGTCGGGCATGAAATTGCCCAGGGCCTGGATGTAGAACGCATAGAAGGCCGGGAGGATGACGGCGAGGCTGTAGCCGACGCCATAGCCGCTGGCCCGGATGCTGGAGGGGAACCTCTCGCACAGGTAGGCACCCACAGGGGCGAACACGCACAGGCTGGTGACCTGGACCAGAACTGCCAGGAAGCCCGCCAGGACAACGTTGCTGGAGCCGACGGACATGGTGGCGATGTACAGTCCGGGCGCGACGACGGTGACGAGCACCGCGTACCACCGGTAGAAGCGGCGCCGCCCGATCTTTTGCGAAAGCATACCTGAAGCCACGAATGCACAGGCCGTGACCAGCGGCGCGATGGTCATGATGACGCTGACTGTCTGGTCCGGAATGTGGGCGTCCGTCTTCAGCCGGCCGGTGAGAACGGCATTGCTCAAGTTGCTCAGGATCCACATCCCGGTCATGAGGATGAAGATTTGGACAAGGCTCCGGCGGTGGACCCCGCTGAAGAGTGACTTGATCGGGTTCTCCGCCTTGACCGCTGTCTCCGAGCCCGGCGCGTCATGGACGTTCTTGCGGTAATAGAAGAACAGAAAAGTTGCCAGAACCGCGCCCAGAAGGAACGGAATTCTCCATCCCCAGACCGCGTAGGCGGAGTCGTGCCCGGCTGAGGGGATGAGCGACAACAAGATGAAGGTGAGGAACGCCAGGCTGACATTGGCAACGGATGCCATGGAGGTGATCATGCCGCTGAGAGGTCCACGGCGCTTCTTCGGCGCCCATTCCATGGCCAACGGGATGGCAACGGAGTATTCCCCACCCAGGAAGAAGCCGCCGACGAACCGCAGTCCGATCAACAGCCCGAGCCCGAGGTGTCCGGCAGTTTCAAAGCCCGGGAGGAGGGCCATGAGCAAGGTCGCTGCGCCGAAGCCGGCGATGGCAATCAGCGTGGTGAGCTGCCGTCCGGTCTTGTCCGCGATGTGCCCGAAGAACGCGGCACCCAAGGGGCGTGCAACCAGCGTGGAAACGAAGATGAGCGAACTGAAGAGGGCCACGGTCTCGGCGGACGTTCCGGCACCATTGAAGTAGCTCATGGCGGGCGCAAGGGTGATGATGGGCAGGAAGATGTCGAACTGGTCGACAAAGTAGCCGAAAACTCCGCCGCGGAGTGCGCCGCGGCGCTGCTTGGCCAAGGTGGCGTCAGTGGGCATGGGTGCCGTCAATCGTGTTGTCATGTGATGCTTTCCGAATCGTGCCCGTCATTGGGCGGTGAAAGTTGATGGTCAGGCCAGGTCGAGACGGCGGATGGTGTTCGCCAGGACGTGGACGCCGTTGCTGAGCTGGACCTTGTCCGTGAATTCGTCGGGGCAGTGGCTGCGGCCGCCCTGTGAGGGGACAAAGATCATGCCCATGGGCCCGAGGTGCGCCATGTGGGCGGCGTCATGTCCGGCGCCGCTGGGTACGGCTTCCCAGCTGTATCCGAGGTCATCGGATGCGGCTGCGACGGTGTCCTGCATGGTTTGTGCTGCCGGGACGGGGTCCTGGTCGTTGAGCAGGTCGATGGCCACTTCGACGCCGCGTTGGGCGGCGTCGAGGGCGATCTTCTCCGCGATGCTCCGTCGGGCACCGCCCAGCCAGCCGGGGTCGATGCTGCGGATTTCGGCCCAGATGGTTGCCGAGTCGGGGACAACGTTGAATGCGCCGTGGCCCGTGGCGATGCGGCCAGTGGTGCTGACCCCGTGGACGGGCGCACCGCATCCAACGCGTTCCACGGTGAGGATTGCCTCGGCGGCGGCCAGGAGCGCATCCGCGCGTTGGTCCATGGGGGTCGTCCCTGCGTGGTCGGCGCGGCCGGTGAAAACCGCCATGACGCGTTCAATGCCGGCAATGGAGGTGACGACGCCGATCTGGCTGCCGCTGCGCTCCAGCATCGGCCCCTGCTCAACGTGGAGTTCGATGTAGGACTTGATGTCACGGGGATTCCAGGCCATGGAAATGGCCTGGTTGGGGTCCGCGCCGAAGGCGGCAACCGCCTCGCCCATGGAGACGCCGTTGGCATCCCGGCGGGCGAGGTGGGCGGCGTCGAGCACCCCGGCGACGGCGCGGGAGCCGACGCAGCTGACGCCGAACCCGTTGGCCTCCTCGCCCAGGAAGTCCATGATGATCAGATCGCTTGTCAGGCGTGTCCCGGACTCCTGCAGGACCCTGGCCGCCTCAATGGCGCCCAGCACACCCACGACGCCGTCGAAGCGGCCGCCGGAGTGCACGGTGTCGGTGTGGGATCCGGTGACGATGGCCGGCGCGTTCGGATTGGTACCAGGAAGGCGGCCGACGATGTTGCCGGCACCGTCGACGTGGGCTTGGAGCCCGGCGTCCTTCATGCGGGCAAGGGTCCAGGCACGTGAGGCCTTGTATGGGTCGGAAAAGACCTCGCGCGTCCAGCCGGGGCTGTCCGAATCGACCAGTGCCGAGAGGTCCATGATGGCGGACCAGAGCCGGTTGGCGTCCGGGCTGGGAAGGTTGGAGCTGGGGGTGTTCATAGCATTTCCATTTCAAAGAGGTGTGAAGCTGTGGGGTGCCGGTGCAGTGGGGCCTACCAGCCCTCCTCTGTCATCCAGGCCGCGGAGCCCGCGGCCGTCTCAAGCTCATGGCCAAGTTCTGCCGCGGCGTTGCACACCAGTTCAACGGCGTCGTCCAGACGTTGGCCGCTGAGCCGCTGCTGGCGTCCGGCGATGCTCACGGCGCAGATGCAGTGGCCATGCCGGAACACGGGAGCGGCGACGGCCACCATGAACGGGTCGACCTCGCCTTCGCTCACTGAGAATCCGTTGGAGCGGATGGCCGGCAACAAGACCTTCAAGCGGCTGGCGTCCGGGGTGACGGCAGTGAATTTTCGCATGCCGCCCTTCTCCACGGTGGCCACGACATCCGCCGGGGCGTAGGCAAGGAGGGCCGTCGCGCTGGCCCCGGCATGGAGGGGCCGCACTGAGCCGCGGTAGAACGACAGGGCATCTGCCCGCCGGGGCGAGAGCCGTTCAAGGCAGAGCGCGGCCATCTGGACGCGGACCGTCAGGATCACCGTTTCCCCGCTCCGGCTGCACAAGCGGTTGAGCACGGGGGCTGCCACTTCCACCAGGTGCTGCTTTTCCGTCTGCTCGTCCCTGCTGGACACCCGGACGCCTGGATAGTAGTAGCCGTCCAGCTCGTAGAGGTAGTCGGTCTCGCGAAACAGCTTGATGTAGCGGTAGGCGGACGACGGCGGAATGTCGAGGGCGGAGGCAACCTCGTCGACGCGCATGCGGCCGCTATCGGCGATCATCGTCAGGATCTTGAGCCCTCGGTTGAGGGAAGACAGGCTCAATGCCGTTCCTTTCGTCGCCACCCGTGCGTGGTCTCAGGCATGCTCGACGACGGCCCCGCGGCCCCGTGCGCCGATGAGTTCCGTGCCGTCCCAGACGACGGTACCGCGGGAAATGGTGGTGGTCACGCGGCCAGCAGTCGTCATGCCCTGGTACGGGGTCCAGCCGGCGTTTGAGAACATGTCGCCGGCGTCGATGTCCCACGCGTCGCGTGGATCGAAGACCGCGATGTCGGCATCGAAGCCAACTTCAAGGCTTCCCTTGACATGGCCCACACCAAACCGTTCTGCCGGGGCCGACGTCAGGGACCTGACCGCGGCGTTGAACGCGTCCGTGCCTCGTTCAAGCGCGGCCGACAAGGTGACGGCCATCGATGTCTGCACGCCCGGGGCGCCTGAATGGTTGGCGAAGATGCCCTCATTGTCCTTGTACTCCGTGGGCCACGGAGCGTGGTCGGAGGAAACGACGTCGATCTTTCCCGCCGACAGCCGGTCCCACATGCCATTGCGATCCGCGGGCCTGCGCAGCGGCGGGTTGATCTTCAACCTTCCCCGCTGGACGTCATGGTCATCTTCGGTAAACGTCAGATAGTGGGGGCACGTCTCAAGGGTCACGTCCAAGCCCTGTTCGCGGTACCAGTTCACCAGGTCGACAGATCGGGGGAGGCTCAGGTGGCAAAGGTGGAGTTTGGCAGATTGCTCGAAGGCTATTTCAAGCGCCGTCAACACCCCCATTATCTCGCTGACCGGAGGGCGGCTGCGGACATGGGCCTTGGGATCAAGGGGATTGTTCGCCTTCTCAATGGCGAGCATGGCCTGGACGATTTCGTTGTTTTCGGCATGCACGGCAACCGTTCGGCCTGCGCCGCCGGTTGCGGCCATCACGTTGCGGAGCTCGGCGTCGTCGATCCGGGGGAATCTGGCCGCATCCGTGTTGAAAAGGGAGACCTTGAAACCGACGGCGCCCGCGTTGCTGACGGCTTCCGCCGCGCGCCAGCCGCCTTCGGGAGCCAGGGTGCCCATCAGGGCCACATCGACAAACGCCTCCTGCTCCACCAGTTCCCGCTTGGCCCTGATGCGCTCCACGGAGTTGATGGGACCGGCGAGGTCGAAAGGCATCTCCACGATGGTGGTGACGCCACCGGCCGCCGCCGACCGGGTTGCCGCGGCCACGCCCTCACCCGGATGTGAAAGCGAATGCACGTGGGCGTCGACCATGCCGGGAAGAAGGTATGCGTCACCAACGTCCAGCCTTCGAGCGGCCTGCGTGGTGGCCGACGGGTCTGAGATGGCCGTGATTTGCCCATTGGCGATGTGGATTTCCTGGCGCTTCCACACCCCGCCCCGCTGGACGAGCCCCGTCACGGCAAGATCTGTTTTTGCTGTGTTCATGACCACAGCATCTCAATGCGCGGGGATGGTGAAAATATCATTCCCACAGAATGGGAATTCCGCCGTCATCGAAGGGGGAGCCGCTGGGGAGGCCGGGGGCGCCGGTGGGATGGTCGGCGTCGGACCTGGCGGAGGGCGTGGCCGAACTCGAGCGGAGGCCCGGTTTTCACTGTGACACGCAGCTTGGGTGTCGCCTCCCGGCATGGCCCTTCTTATTGCCCTGGTTGGACACGTTTGTGGTCGGGAATGAACCCGTGCTCAAGGCCCCAGAGGATGGCGTTGGAGCGGTCGGCCACGCCGATGCGGCGGTAGCAGCTGCGGATGACTGTCTTGACGGTGTTGATTGACAACCGGACCCTGCCGGCGATCTCGGCGTTGTTCAATCCTTGAGTGATCAGTGCGAGCACCTCCGCCTCCCGTTGGGTCAGGCCCTCCTCGCGGCCGGGCCAGTCACCGAGGCTGGATTTCGCTTGGCCGCTGGGGCCGGGGAAAACTTTGCCGTCTCCCCTGTGGATGGCGTGGAGGGCCTCGACCAGGCTGGCTGCGGGCAGCCCTTTGGAAACATATCCGCTGGCACCGTTACCCAGTGCGGCTTGTATCCGTGATTCGTTGAGGTCCCAGGAATAGACCACTACCTTGCCGGCCAGCGGATTGCGTGCCAGTTCGTGCACGTCCGCACCGTCCCCCGGGGTCGCCGCAAAAGTGTCGTAGAGGGTGAGATGGACCGGTGCGTCCACATTTCGATTGAGGTCGAGTTCGACGACCTCCAGGGTGTTCCCGTAGGACCGGAGCATCATCTCCAGCCCCCGCAGCACGATTTCATAGTCATCCACCAGTGCGACGCGAAGGCTTTCCATTCCCCAACCCTAGGCCACTTAAGGGCGGTCAAGTCCACCCCTAAGGGTGAAGAAGTTGACCCCCTTTGAGAAATAGGCTTCGTGGATGGAACCAACCCAAGCCATGAACGGCACCGCACCTGACGACGACCTCGGCCGGGCCACTGTGCGGGATTTGATAGTGCAGCTGGCCCAGGCTGAAGACGAGCACAGGAACACCGCCAGCCCGGAACGAATCGCGGAACTGTCCCGGCGCGAGCAAGCCATTGTGGCGGCGTTGCACCGGAACGGGCTCCCGCTCAAAGGCGCTGGCGGTCCAAAGGCATCGGGGCCGTCGACCGCCGTTTGCTCCGCTGAAGACATGCTGGCCAAATAGTGTCGACGGCAACGAAGCAAGCGGACACTTCGGGTCAGGCTGGGCCCGCTCATGCGCAATCCTCCACTGCCCTGCCGCAAACGGCGGTGCAGGTCGTGGTCAACGATGCGGGCACCGAGATCCATGGATACGTGGTTGCCCTCGAGGGGAACCACGTCCGGGTGGTCTGGGCTGTGGCCTCCGGCAGGCACCGCCACCGGACGTTCCCCGCCGAGACGGTTTTTCTTCCGGACAACGGCCGCCGCTGGGAAGGGTACCTCATCCCTGATGGGCAACTCGCCGTGATCCGTCATGCAGCCCTCTGCCCGCGGCGGACGGGCGCCGCCTGATGTCCGTGAAACCACGGGGCCCGGTACCGCGGGGCCCGGCACCGCGAGGCCCGCTGCCTGGGGGAAGGAACCAGGCCGCGGGCAACGGCAACGCCGGAACGGCTCCCCAGGTGCGGGGCCAGAATCCCGGCAATGCGCTGCAGGAGTCGGCCGCCCGAACCGAACTGCTGGTGCTCCAGTTCATCGGACTCGCCGACTCTCTCTCCCGCCGGTACCGCGCCACGGGGTGTGATCCCGAAGACTTGCAGCAGGTGGCCAGGCTCGGACTTGTGAAGGCCGCCGGAAGGTACAGCGAGACCGGGGGGTCCGGGTTCATGGCTTTTGCGGTGCCGACCATCACGGGGGAGCTGAAGAGATACCTGAGGGACCAATCCTGGGCGGTGCGGCCACCCAGGCCAATCCAGGAAGCACGGCTCAGGATCAGGCAGGTGCGCCCCGAACTGACGCAGCGCCTGGGACGTGAGCCCTCGTCCGCCGAGCTGAGTTCGGCGACAGGCATGTCCGTCAGGGAAACCACCCAGGCCTTGATCGCGGAGAGGGACATGGTGGCCCAGCAGATTCTGACGGATGACCCGCCATCGAGGGATGACGGCCTGGGGCGCGGCATTATTCCGGCGCTGGATGACCCGGGATACGAACGCATTGACCAAAAGCTGACCGTGGAAGCCGTTCTCCGCGGCGCGAGCGAGGAAGACCGGAGGCTGCTCCATCTACGTTTTGTCGAGGAGCTGTCGCAAGGGCAGATGGCCCTGGAATTCGGCGTCAGCCAGATGCAGATTTCCCGACAGCTCAAGCAGCTGCTCAACCGTCTCCGGCGCCGCCTGGCTGAAGCCGCGTAGTGTCCACACCTGCATCGCAGACCGCCGCCACCATCCGAGGGCATGCGCCATGCCCGGCAAGAACGGTTCCGGTCGCCGGCGGGCAACAATATCCGATGGGGCAGTGAGTCCGGCCCACCCCGCGTCCTCCGAAAAGGTCGCGTCCTCCGAAAAGGTCGCGGGGCGGGCCGCCCCAACGGTCCGGAAAGTCATGCTGCCATGCGGTAATTCACTGCACGGCGGCCGCCGGCCGTGTCGTCATGCCTGATGAACGCGGTGCATGATGAACGCGCCGGTGATTGCCAGATCATTTTAGGCGCGGCGGCGCACAACGGCGCCATAGACGCCCAAGACGACGAGTGATCCCACGATCGCGACGAGCCAGGTTTGCAGGCTCCAAAAGTTCTCAAGCCCGACGCCGAAGATCGCTGCTCCGATCCATCCGCCGAGCAACGCGCCGACGACGCCCAGCAGCATGGTCAGAAGAATGCCACCACCCTGGCGGCCTGGCAGGATCGCTTTCGCGATCGCACCAACGATGAGTCCCAGAATGAGGAATGCGATAAAGCTCATGTGCCAGCTCCTTATTGGTTCGACTTCAGGGGTCGAATGGGTGTGGGCCCAAAAGGCCCATGGGGGTGGTTCGTACTTGGATCAGCGGCCGGTGACGTCCTTTGCGGCGTCCTTGAGGTGCTCGCCAGCCTGCTTTACGCCGGCCTTGGCCTGATCTGCCTTGCCGTCGGCTTCAAGGTCCCGATCGTTCGTGGCCGAGCCGATGTGCTCCTTGGTCTTGCCCTTGAGCTCTTCGGCCTTGTTCTCAAACTTGTCTGCGACACCCATGGTTGTCTCCTTCAGCGAATGAACGTGCGTCGGACCGAAAGGCCCCCGCTTGGTTCGGTTTCACGGGCTGCGCGGCAGGGGCGCCGCGAGCCTCAACCACTACAGTTCCCCCGAAACGGGATCTTCAAACATCTTCGACCGCGAAATTGGACGTTCAGTGTCCAGGGAGCGACGGCGGCCGACCCCGCCCGTCGGCGCCACCGGGCAGGACGGACATGGCAGGACGGACACGGCAGGACGGCAATGAGTTGGGCCGGATGCTGGGCTTTCCTTGTCTTTGGAGGCAGTATGGGGCAATGGGCTGAACGCCCGGCAATTTGCTCCACCCATTGAATCGTTGAGAAAAGAGGAGTCCGGCATGAGCATTGGTTCCGGCATTGTGCTTTTTGTCATTGGCGCAGTCCTTAGGTTTGCGCTCACCATTCGACTGGCCTGGATTGACGTCGCCTTGGTGGGGGATATTTTCATGGCGGCCGGCGTGGTGGTCTTTGTGCTGGGCCTGATCTATACGTTCCGGCGGCGCCGTTCCACGTCCACCCGGCGAACCGTGGTGGCACCCGACGACGGAGAGAAGATCGTCAGGCAGACAAGGCGAATCGACGACACGGAGCTCTGAGGCGGCCAGCCTCCGGCCCACGGTGGACGTCACCCGGAATCGCCGCGCCGTCGCGCGCGACACGGGATCCGCGCCGGACGGTCTCCGCAACCGTGGGTGACGGAGGCTAGGCTGTGGTCATGGATCATGCGCCGCCCGCCCCTGCCATAGCGGCAGCCAAGAAAACCGTCCTGAGAACCGCTCTCGCCGTGGCGTCCGTACAAGGTTCGGTGATGGCGGGCCTGGTTATTTGGGATGCGATCAAGCGCCGGTCCCGGTCCAAACGGCCTGGATTCCCCCATCCCGGCATTTTTCACAGCCGCATCGGTGAATCCGACATCACGCTCTACACGTTCGGTGCCGACCTGTATGCCGACATGCTCGCGTCGATCCGCGGTGCGAAAAAGCAGATCTTCATTGAGACGTTCATTTGGAAGGACGATGAAACCGGCAACCAGTTCAAGGACGCCCTGAACGAGGCCGCTGAGCGCGGAGTCAAGGTTTACGTCATCTATGACGTCTTTGCCAACCTCGTGGTTCCCGGCTCATTTTTCAAGTTCCATCCGGCCATCCACGTCTATCGCTTCCCCATGTTCAGGCCCTCGCTGGTGCTGGGCAGCATCCGTTCCACAAGCCTGGACCACCGCAAGCTGCTGGTCGTTGACGATCAGACAGGTTTTGTGGGCGGCTACAACATTGGCTCGCTCTACGCCACGGAATGGCGCGATTCCCACCTGCGGGTCACCGGGACGTCCGTGTGGGATATCCGCAACGCCTTCGTCACGGTGTGGAACGGACAGTTTGCCGGCCGGAACCCGAAGATTCGCCACACGACCCCCGAGGGCTGGGAGTCGAGGATCCGGGCGGTCAACAACATTCCGACAAGCCTGGTCTACCCGATCCGGGGGGTCTACCTGGACGCGATCGGGCGGGCCAAGACCCACATCTACATTACGATGGCCTATTTCATTCCTGACCAGCAGATCCTCAAGGCCCTCATTGAAGCCAGCGGGCGCGGCGTGGATGTGCGCCTCATCCTGCCCCGCGATTCCAACCATGTTCTCTCCGACTGGCTGTCGCGCGGCTTCTACAGGACCCTGTTGGACACCGGTGTCCGGATCCTGCTGTATCGCGACGCCATGATCCATGCAAAGACCGCCACCATCGACGGACAATGGTCGACCATCGGCACGGCAAACATTGACCGCCTGAGCCTGACCGGAAATTACGAAACGAATCTCGAAATCCACGACGAGGCCTTTGCGGCCAACATGGAGGAGGTCTTCGAAATCGACAGCGGCAACAGTGATGAACTGAGGCTGGAAGAATGGGGTGCCCGTCCCTGGCTGGCACGATTCAGTGAAACCGTCATCGTCCCCCTGCGCCCGTTCCTTTAGCCATCAACACCTGGCCTCTGGCAAGCAACACCGGGCGGGGCCCTGCAGTGGCGGCACTGCAGCCCGCGTCCCGCGCCGTCATGCGGGCCGGGGCAGGGCGGGCCGGGGCAGGGCGGGCCGGGGCAGGGCGGGCCGCATGATAGAAATAAAACTGTGGTGGCGTTGGCCGCATGGCATCCCGCCCGCTCGTTGAAACACCGACCAGGCGAAAGGCACACATCCATGACAGGCGAAGCCAACGTAAGCGCCCACCCCGGCACCCCCGCGGAGGCTTGGGCCACGCTCATGGAGGGAAACCGGCGGTTCGTGGAGAGCGCCGCCTCCCACCCCAACCAGGATGCGGCCCGCCGCTCTTCCCTGACCCGCGGCCAGCAACCGTTTGTGACGATCTTTGGCTGCTCGGACTCCCGCCTGGCTGCCGAAATCATTTTTGACATGGGCCTGGGCGACGCCTTTGTGGTCCGCACCGCCGGCCATGTCATTGACAACACCGCGCTGGGGTCGATCGAGTTCGGCGAGGAGTACCTGGACGTGCCGCTCATCGTGGTGCTGGGCCATGACAGCTGCGGCGCCGTCACGGCCACGAAGAATTCCGTCGAGACGGGGGCCATGCCGGCGGGGCACGTGCGCGGCATCGTGGACCTCATCACCCCGTCCGTCCTCGCGGCCCTGCGCATCGACGGCGCCAGCAGCGTTGATTCCATGGTGGCCGAGCACGTGAAGCAGACAGCCGCCCGCCTGCTGGAGGAATCCCCCATCATCGCCGACGGCGTCGCCAGCCAAAAGACTGCCGTGGTGGGCCTGACCTACCACCTGGACGACGGCCGCGCCGAACTGGTCTACCGCAACGGCCCCATCGGCCTCTGAGCCCGGCGCCGCGGGAGCAGGCACGACGGCGGCACCCGGGGTCCGGCGTCGTGCCTGCCTAAACCACGGTGAAGGTGATGGAGTGCCAGCCGGTGGAGCCGTCTGGCTCCGGCGAGGCCTGCCGCTCATCCTGCAAGGTGCCGTCGGCGTCGTAGGCGCGGACCCGGACGTTGTGCGTGCCCGCCGCGGCGCCGTCCCACTCATGTGACCACTGCCGCCACGTATCCACGGAGGCCTCGGCGGCCAGGGTTGCCGCCTGCCACGCGCCGCCGTCCAGCTGGACCTCCACCTTCGAGATGCCCCGCTGCTGGGCCCACGCGCTGCCGCCAATGCCCACCCTGCCTGCGGGCACGCGCGCCAGGGCCCGCGGCACCTCCACGCGGGAAGCCGTCTTGATGGGACCGTGCGAGGACCAGCCGCGCGAGGTCCAGTAGCCGGCCTTCGCCGCGAAGGTGGTCACCTCCAGGTCCACCACCCATTTGGTGGCCGAGACAAAGCCGTACAGCCCGGGCACCACCATGCGCACGGGGAAGCCGTGCTCCAGGGGCAGCGGCTCGCCGTTCATGCCCACGGCCAGCAGCGCGTCGCGGCCGTCCTGCAGCACGGGCAGCGGCGTCGAGGCGCTGAACCCGTCGGAACTCGTGGAGAGGACCATGTCCGCCCCGGCCCTGGGCTTGGCCCGGGCCATGACCTCGCGCAGCGGATATCCGAGCCATTTGGCGTTGCCGGCCAGATTCCCGCCCACCACGTTGGACACGCAGGTCAGCGTCACGTACGTTTCCACCAGCTCGGCGGCGAGGAGCTCGCCAAAGGTCATGGTGAATTCGTTCTCCACCATCCCGTGCACGCGCAGGGCCCAGTTGCCCGGGTCCAGCTCGGGGACCACGAGCGCGGTGTCGATCCGGTAAAAGTCGGCGTTGGGGGTGACAAACGGTGCCACCCCCTGGACGGGCGACTGGACGCCGGCGGGCAGGGCGGCGGCCGGCGTCCGGGGATCGGGAAGCTTGAGCGCCGCGCGCACCTGGCGGGCCGTGTTGCGCGCCGTGGAGAGGAGGGTTCCACCAACGCCAACGACGACGGCGGCACCTGCCACGACGGCCGACCTCACCAAAAACGTCCGGCGGGTGGGCCGGGCCGCACCGGAGTCCATGGAGCCGCCGGTGGCCGGCGCCGTGTGGCGCGGCGTTGCGGCACCGGTCAGGAAACGCAGCACCGCGAGTCCGGACGCCGTGCCGGCCAGCAGCGGCAGGAGGTCGGGGACGGTGGCGCCGGCCCGGGTGATGATGCAGGCCGCCATGACGACCGCGAAGGCGCCGACCATCCCCGCGCCGGCGGCAAACCATTTGCGGGCCGCCACGCCGGCCAGGGCGGAGAGGACGATGGCGGCGGCCGCCACGGACAGCAGCAGCACGGTCTTGTCATTGGTGCCGAAGGTCGCGATGGCAAAGTTCTTCATCCAGGCCGGGGTGAAGTCGATGAACGTGGATCCCACCGAGGTCAGGGGGGACGATGCCGCGCTGAAGAACGCGGACAGCAGCTGCGCCACGGCAAACAGGGCCCCGGCGGCGATGACGCCCGTTGCGGCCGAGGCCAAAAGCCGCCGGGTGCGGCTTCCGGGGCGTCCTGTTGCTGGTTCCTTGCTGCGTGTTCCCATGACGGGCTCCTTGGGGCGTGACGTTCGCCGCCGCAGTTCAGGCGGGCGGCGCTGCTTGCCTGTACTTCGGAGCCGGCCGCCGGGTGGATTGGACGAGGCGGACGCCCCCAAGGGCGCCCGCCTCAGGGGCAGTCCCTGCCCCCGGCCGCGGAACTAAATGGCCTGAAGCAGTATCGGCGTGGTGGTCGGCTGTGGCGAGCCGCCGGCGGGCTCCACCGTAATGCCGATGTGTGTGGCTCCGTCGAGGGGCCCCTTCAGGACCTGGACACTGCTCGCGGTGCCGGAAACGTCCATCAGCCCGGCCGCCACCGCACCCTTCGCGGTAATGAACCACAGCTCGTAGGACTTTCCGGCGGGCGCGGCCGGCATGTCCTTGACCAGGATGCCCGCCTGGTTGGCCTGCCCCGAGGACGCAATGGTCACCAGGGTGCCGGCGCCAACCTTTGCGGTGGCAATCTTCGCATCCGGCGCCCCCATGATCGCCAGCATGGCCGCCTGCTGTGCCTGTTCCGCGGCCAGCCGCTGCTCCGTCCCCTGCTGCGCGGAACTTTGGCCAACCACCCAGCCGCCCACGCCGGCGCCCGCGAAGATCAGCAAGGCGGCAGCGGCCGCCAGGGCCGGCACCCACCGGCGGCGCGGCGGACCCGAGAGCCGGGGACGCGCCGTCGTGCCCCTTTGGGGGGTGCGGGCCGTGCCCAGGTCCCGGACCACGGCGGACGGGGAAAGCTGGCGGGTGTTGCGGATGGCGGCCATGACGTTGGCCTTCAACTCCGGGGGAGGGGTTTCCTCGGGTGTTCCGCAGGCGAGCAGCGCGGCGGTTTCGCTAAGGCTGCGCACCTCCTCGAGTGTCTGCGCGTCTCCGAGGGCGTGGCGTTCGAAGGCGGTCCGCTCGGCGTCGGTGACGGCGTTGAGCGCATACGCGCCGGTCAGCAGATGCAGTTGTAGTTCCATTACGCCACCCCTAACCTGTCTTGTAGTCTGATCATGCCGTCACGAATTCTTGTCTTGGCGGTGCCCACCGGAATGTTCAGCAGCTGCGCCACTTCCTGGTGCGTGTAGCCGCCATAGTAGGCCAGGCGGATGGCCTCCTGCTGGGGGACCGTCAAGGTCTCAAGGGCCCTGTGGACCCGTTCGGCCTCCAGGGTCGTTTCCACGGTGTCCGCGACGTCGTCGTAGCTTTCCTGGTATTCCTTGATGCCTTGGCGAAGGTCGCGGTCCCGGCTGGCCTGGCTGGCCCGCACGCGGTCCACGGCCCTGCGGTGGGCGATGACCAGAATCCAGGCCATGGCCTTCCCCCGGTCCGCGTCAAAGCGCGCTGCCTGCGTCCAGACGTCCAGGAAGACCTCCTGGGTGACTTCCTGGCTCTGCGACGGATCGCGGACCACGCGGCGCACCAGGCCGAACACCCGGGGCGCGACGGCGTCGTAGAGTTCGGCGAAGGCCGCCTCGTCGCCGAGGGCGACGAGGCGGATCAGGTCTTCGTGCGTGGGCGGGGCAAGGGGCTCCACCGGCCGCAACCAAGGCAGTCGCATGGTCTCTACTTTGTCATGGCTGCTGCCCATGGTGCGTTTCCTTGCGGTCCGTGTTGCCCGCGGTTGCCCGCGGGGCTGCTTCCTGGCCTGCTGCTTTCTTGCCTGCTGCTTCCTGGCCTGCTACTTCTTGGCCGGGGGCATCAGGACGGAGTCGATGAGGTAGACGGTGGCGTTCGCCGTCTTCACGCCGCCACAGACGACCTTGGCGCCGTTGACCATCATGTTGTCCCCGCTGCCGGTGACCTTCACGGTGGCGCCTTCGGCCGTGGCATGCGTCCCGTCGATCTGGCTGGGCGCGAGCTGGCCGGGGACCACATGGTAGGTAAGGATGGACGTCAGCGCCTTTGAGTCGGTCTTCAGCCCGTCGATGGTGGCCGCCGGGATCTTGGCGAAGGCGTCGTCAACCGGCGCGAAGACCGTGAACTGGCCCGAGTTCAGGGTGTCCACCAGGTTCACGTCCTTGTTCAGCTTCCCGGACACTGCCGCGGTCAGCGTCTTCAGCAGCGGGTTGTTCGACGCCGCCGTTGCCACGGGATCGGCGGCCATGCCCGCCACGGAGCCGGCGCCTGACGGGACGGCCGCAGCATAGGCGGCGCAGCCCGGGCCCACCAGGTCCCCGGCTGCAGCCATGGGGGTTGTGGCCGCCGGGGCGGAGGTGGCCATGGGGGCGTCCGATTTTGCCGGCGCGGCGGTGCTGCCGCCGCTGCAGGCGGTCAGGCCCATGGCGGCAATGGCGAGGAGTCCCATGCCGAGGCTGAGGCTCTTGCGGGTGGTGGACGTCTTCGTTGCATTCATGATGGTTCTCCATGCCTTGAAAGCGGATGGTCTCCGCTTGCTTCCCTTGCCGCCGCCTGGGCCATTCGTGCTCCATGCCGCCGGGCGGTGCGGGCTGTCAGGGAGTACTTCGGAGCATCCCCGCCGCCGGATTGGGACGTGTCCGGGGAACTTTAATTTGCGCCTTGCCCCCGGGGTCCCCGGGCCGCCGGGTGCGGCTACGGAAGATCCGGGAGTCGCCAAAGAAAAGCGTTGAATACCCCAATCCGCGGGGTGTCGTGTTCCGAATCACACCTGACGCCCCGGGAATCGGGCCGTCACTTGATGAGGAGGAATCTCTTATGCACAAGAAATCTGCTTTCCTGATTGCACCGGTAGTGGCGCTTGCCGCCATGTCGCTCTCCGGCGCCGGCGCCATGGCCGCCGACAACGGAACCACCACCTGGCAGGCCAACCTTGGCGCCATCAACGGCAGCAACGCCACCGGCAGTGTCATGATCTCCCTGACCGGGGACCAGGCAACGGTCACCGAGAATGTCAGCGGGCTGGCGGCCACCTTCAACGGCGCGCCCTACCCGCACGTGCAGCACATCCACATCGGCGGCCAAGGCGTGTGCCCCACTCCGGCCGCCGACACCAACAAGGACGGGGTCATCAGCACCACCGAGGGCGGCCCGTCCTACGGAAAGATCGGCACCACCCTTTCCACCAGCGGCGACACCAGTGACAAGGCTGCCCTGGACCTGAAGGTGGCCGGCATGGGCGCCTCCTACAGCTATCAGCGCTCATTCACCATGAACGCGGCAACCATCGCCGCGCTCAAGGCCGGGACCGGCGTCGTGGTGGTCCACGGCTTGGACCCGGCCACCCTGACGGCCGCCGCACAGAAGGAAAAGAGCGATCTGGTGCCTTCCCTGCCCCTGGCCGCCACGTCACCGGCCCTGTGCGGCTCCATTGTTGCATCCCAGATGGGTGCGATGCCCGGCGGGGCCCCCGGCACGGGCCTGGCCCAGACGGCGGCGCTGGCCAGCACCGCAACGTCGCCCGAGCTGGGGCTGTTCGCGGGGGCAGGCACATTGGTGCTGGCCGCGGGCGCCTTTGTGGCCTTGCGCCGCAAGAAGACCGCGTCGAACTGACGGGGCCTGAATCACCATGAAGGACAAGACCAGCCGCCGCGGGCGCCTTGCCGCATCCGCGGCGGCCGGCCTCCTGCTCGCCGGCGTTTTGCTCGGCACCACGGCGTGTGCCCCCCAAAGTCCCGGAGTCGCGGCAGCTGCGCCGTCCACGGCCCTTGCGGCGCCGGCCCGCCCCAGCGCAACCCCGCGCCCGACGTCGTCCGTGTCGCCTTCCGCGGCCCCGGCCACGGCACCTGCCAGGCCGGCCGGGCCGGCCGTTGTGGGCCCCATCCTTCCGGCTTCCATTCCGGTCAGGCTGCAGGTGCCCGAAATCGGCATCAACACTTTGCTGGTGCCCCTGGGGCAGGCTGCCGACGGCAGCATGGACGTGCCCGGCGGCCAGCCCGGAGACCCCGGGGGCTGGTACAAATACTCGCCTACGCCCGGGCAGCTGGGTCCCGCCGTCATCCTGGGCCACGTCAACAACCTCGCCTCGCCTGAAGGCCTGTTTTACCGGCTCCATGAAATGAGGCGGGGCCAACGGTTCTCCGTGACGCGTGCGGACCACAGCGTCGCAGTCTTCCAGGTGGACAAGCTCGCGGAGGTCAAAAAGGCCACCTTCCCCACCTTGGCCGTCTATGGCAACACCAACCGCGCCGAAATCCGCCTCATCACCTGCGGCGGGTTCAACCAAACCACCGGTGAATGGACCGAAAACACCGTCGTCTACGGCCACCTGGTCTCCAGCCACACCCCGTAGCCCGCCAGCGACCGGAACCCGGCGGAAGAATTCCTTGGATTGGACGATCATGAAAACTCAACGACAACTCACCGCCGCCGCGGCCCTGGCAGCCATGCTGGTCCTGGGCGGCTGCAGCACCACCCCGTCTGCCGGCACCACCCCGGCCGCGCCTGCCCCGGCGGCCGGCACCCCCGGCCGCGCCTGCCCTGGCGGCCGGCACCCCCATGCCGGCCATGACCGGCTCGGGGAATGCCATGAGCGGCATGATTCACCTCGAATCGGGACACTGCCGCAATGCCGCCCCGGTGGCGGCCGGGTCCATGGTCACCGTGATGAACATGGACACCGCCGCCTACACAGTCACCTCCGACGACGGCCACAGCTTCAGCGTCAAGGTTGCCGCCGGCGCCACGGCAACCTTCAAGGCACCCGGTGAACCGGGCAGCTACCCGTTCCACGGCGACGCCACGGCCGGCATGCACGGTGTCCTGACCGTCCGCTAGCCGGCAATGAATGATGGGAAGAAAAGGCAGGGAAATGAACAAGCAGCTAACAATCACGGGCCTGGCCGTGGGGGCAATCCCGTTGGGCGGGTGCGCAGCAGGCACTGCCGCATCCCCCTCCGTGCAGTCCGCCGCAACGCAGGCGGCAACGCAGGCAGCAACGCAGGGTCCCGCAGCGGGCGGGAAGGCGGCCGGTGCGGGGACGGCCAGCGGGAAGCCGGCCGGAACGCCGCCGGAGGCCGCCGCCATGGTCTGTTCCGCGGAGGCCAGGGGCAACGTCGCCAAGATCCTCGGGCTCCCCTCGCCACCAAAGGCGAGCTGGTCGTGGAACGGCAGCGTTTATGCCTGCCACTATGCCTTGTCGGACGGAACCTTGACGATGTCCGTCCAGGTGTACCCCGCGGCCACGGCAGCACAGGCAGGCGCCGCGGCGCTGGCGGGGTCGCTTGACGCCAAGCCCATCCAGGGCTTGTCCAACCTCGGATTGCCCGGTTACCAGTCGGAGGCGGGCGCCGTGGTCTTCGCCAAGGACAACATGGTGCTGCACGTGGACGCCACCACGATGCCGGCCACTGCCGGCATCAACCACGTCCGGCGCCCCGCCTTCGCCTACCAGATGGCCACCACCATCCTGGCCTGCTGGAGCGAACACTAGCGATCAATGGTGGTGGCCGGAGTGCTTCAACTGTTCCAGGTTGGAGGGCAGGGGACCGCCGGGACCGTGGGAGCCGTGCCCGGAGTGCGGGACGGCCAGCTGCCCGGCGGTGGAGGCCGCCAGTCCCAAAGTGGCAACGGAGGCCACCAGGATCGACGCCGCAAACATCGTGCCGACAACTCCCAGGGGTGACGGCTTCCACCCGGCACCGGGCCCTGACGGCGTCCGGGCCGCCTTATTGCGCTGCCAGCCCATGAGGGCAAGAACGGACAGCTCAAGCACCAGCAGCGATGCCACGGTCACGTCCAGGAACCTGGATTCCTCGGGCACGCGCCAGAGGCCAATGAGGACGCCGGCCAGGTGGACGGACACCGCCACGCCCACGGCCCGGACTGCCAGGCCGGGCAGCGGCAGGTGGCCGGCCCGGAGGGTGGCAACGGCGTAAAGCAAGGCCGTCCCCGCCCAGCCGGCGGAACCGATCGCGGCCGCCCAGCCCCACCACGCCGCCAGCCCGGCCGTGCCGTTCAGGCTGGCGGCCAGGCTGGAGGAGGCGGCGCTGCCCAGCGCGGCCATGCCCACGGCGGCGATGCCGACGCAGAGGCTGGCAAGCTCGCCGCCGGACCCGGTGGAGGCCCGGCGGCGGGAAACCTGACCGGCGGGGGCGTGGGCAGTGCGCAGGGCGGTCATGGCTAGGCGGTCCGGGCGGCGGCGGTGCGGTCCTGGGACAGGCCGACCGTCAACAGCACCAGTGCGCTGGCCAGGTGCAGGACGTTGTCCGCGCCGTTGAGTGCGATGATGTTCAATGCGGACGAGGTCAGGAAAAGGCCCACGATGCCAACGAGCAGGTACACCGCGCCCACGGTTGAATTGGCGGTCTTGGCCGCGGTCACGGAACCCAGCCCGGCAAGCAGCAGGGCCGCGCCGATGGCCAGATGAATGATGTTGTGCAGCGGGTTGACCTCGAAGACGATCAGGTTCCGTCCCTCCGTGGCAAAAAACCCGACCCCGCTGGTGACAAGGAACCCGACCACGCCCACCAACAGGTAGACGGCTCCAAAAATCGTGGCGAGCAGGCGGTTCGGTGATGTGCGCATGGCTTTCAATCCTTTTTCCAAGGGCGGAGTTGCGTCTCCGCGCCGGCTGTCACGGGAACTGGACTGTTCCCGTGACGGTCGTTCGTAGGCATCCCGGTCTTGGATTGGCGCCGCGTGAAAGTGTGGCTGGTTTCCCTGCGCGGAGCGGGCGTGGGCGCCCACTCCTTGCGGGATCAATGGGAGGTCTGGGTGAAGAACCATTCGATGTGGTCGCGCAGCAGGCGGGCAGCCAGCTCCCCGTCGCGCGCGGTGACGGCGTCGAGGATGCCGTGGTGTTGGGTGCGCAGGGCCTGGCCGACGGGCTGCCACTGCTCGTCGGTCGTGACGGAGTGGCGGACGTAGTCCATGATGGACAGGCGCAGGGACTCCATCATGGCGGAGACGACGGCATTGCCGGCGAGAGTGCTCAGCAGCACGTGGAACTGCGAGTCGAGGTCGTGGAAGGCCTCGCGGTCCAGTGCGGGGTCGTCCATCCGGGCGAGCAGCTCCGCGGCGCGGGCCAGGGACGGTTCGTCGAGGGGACGCTCCGTCGCTGCGGCGGCGGCCCAGGTTTCCAACAGGATGCGGGCCTGGACGATGTCGGCGACGGGCAGGTGCCGGCTGGCCACGTGCAGGCGCAGCGTCGAGGACAGTCCGGCCGCGGGGTCGGAGATGAGAATGGTCCCTGAATTCGGACCCGACCCGGTCGCGGTGCGCACCAGGCCCATGACGTCCAGGATGCGGATGGCGTCGCGCACCGAGGCGCGTGAGATGCCGTGCTTTTCGGAGAGGGTGCGCTCGCCCGGGAGGCGGTCGCCGATGTTCAGCTCCCCTGACCGCAGCTCGGCCTCGATGCTGGCCAGCACGGCCTCGTACGCGCGCGGGCCCGCGGCCCGATCCGTTGTCCCTGTCACGGATCCATCCTGCCACGGGCCTGCGGGCTTCAAGGCATTACGCCCGCGGCAGCATCCAGCCCAGCACGGGCGTTGACTGGAGGTAGACCAGGATGCACAGCACCGCGAGCATGCCCACGCTCCAGCCGATCACCTTGCGCAGGAGGACCGACTCCTGGCCGTCCATGCCCACGGCCGTGGCGGCGATGGCGAGATTTTGCGGGCTGATCAGCTTGCCGACGACGCCGCCGGAGGAGTTGGCCGCCACGAGCAGGTGGGGGTCGATGCCGGCCTTGATGCCGGCGGCCTGCTGCAGCTTCGCGAACAGTGCGTTGGAGGAGGTGTCCGAGCCGGTGACGGCAGTGCCCATCCAGCCCAGCACGGGGGAAAGGAAGGCAAAGAAGCCGCCCGTGCTGGCCAGCCAGGTGCCGATCGCCACGGTCTGCCCGGAGAGGTTCATGACGTACGCCAGCGCGAGGACCAGCATGATGGTCGCCCCCGCCCAGCGCATGTTGTACATGGTGTGGTAGATCGCGGCCACGGCCTGGCGCATGGTGATGGGGAACCGGCCCCCGCCGTCAAAGGCGGCATACACGGCGGCAACGATCAGGCCCGTGATCAGCAGCAGCGTGCCGGGGCTGGAAAGCCACTGGAAGTTGTACACGGTCGAGGAGACGGGCTTGCCGGCCGCGTCCACGATCGCGCCGTGCAGCACCGGCCACGGCACGTGGACGTTCGTTGTGGCCAGCCAGGCGGGAATGTTGACGCCGAGCTTCCAGAGGTTTGCGATGCCGAAGACCACGATGACCAGCAGGTAGGGGAACAGCGCCAGCCACACCCGGGCGCCGGTGAGCTTCGCGGGGTCCCCGGCCGGCGCCGCGCTGCCTTGCGTGGCTTCGCCGCCTGCGGAAACCGGACCGCCGGGGCGGGCGGACCCCGTGGCCGGGGCGGAACCACCAGCCAGGGCGCCGGCCAGGGCGCCCACAGTGAGGCGTTCGCGGGCCGCGTCGTGGCCCCTGGACTTCCACACACGCAGGAACAGGTACGCCCCGGCCAGGCCCACGAGGGACGCGACGATGTCGGTCAGCTCGTAGGAGAAGTAGTTGGAACACAGGAACTGGGCGATGCCGAAGCACAGGCCGGTCACGAGGGCGACGGGCCAGCACTCGCGCAGGCCGCGCACGCCGTCGAGGATGACCAGCAGGATCAGCGGCACGATCACGGCGAGGACCGGCGCCTGGCGCCCGACGATGGCGCCGATGTGGCCCGCGTCCAGGCCGGTCAGCCCGGCGGCGGTGGTGATCGGGATGGCGATGGCGCCGAAGGCGACGGGGGCGGTGTTCGCCACGAGCACGGTGGCGGCCGCCCGCAGGGGTGACAGGCCAAGGGCGATGAGCATCGTGGCCGTGATCGCCACGGGCGCGCCGAATCCGGCCAGGGCTTCGAGCAGGCCGCCAAAGCAGAAGGCGACGAGGATGGCCTGGACGCGGACGTCGCGGCCGCCGATCACGTCGAAGATGCCGCGCAGGTCCTCGAAGCGGCCGCTGATGACGGTGACGCGGTAGAGCCACACGGCCATGATGACGATCCACAGCACCGGGAACGCGCCAAACACGGCGCCCTGCGACGCTGACAGCGCGGCCAGGCCAATCGGCATGTGATAGCCCAGCACGGCGACCGCCACGGCCGCCAGCAGGGACCAGGCGCCGGCCACGTGGGCCTTGGTCTTCACGACGGCCAGAAGGACGACGAACGTTATGAGCGGTAGCAGCGCCATGAGAGCCGAGATGGCCACGCTGCCCGCAACCGGGTCGGTGGCGGGGGTGAAATGGTCCACGGAAATCCCCTTGCTTGATGTCTTAACCGATGAGGTCGTGGTCCGACCACTGTGGTCCGACCACAAAAGTGTAGCCTGAATTTTGCCCTTGTGGCCAACCTCACGTTTAGCGAACTTTTTGCTGGACTTTGGGCCCCCCGCCTAGTATGGTCAGACCACACTGGTGTGTTGTTGCCCCGAAGGATGGTCTTATGAAAATTGCGCTCTTCGCCACCTGCATTGTGGATGCGATGTATCCGCGCACGGCCCGGGCCACGGTGGCCATCCTGGAACGGCTGGGCCACGAAGTGGTCTTTCCGCCCGGGCAGGCATGTTGCGGGCAGATGCACGTGAACTCCGGCTACTTCAAGGAAGCGCTGCCGGTGGTGGCGAACCATGTGAGGGCCTTCGACACCGACGACTACGACGTCGCGGTGGCGCCGTCCGGTTCCTGCGTCGCCAGCGTCAAGCACCAGCACGAACTGGTGGCCCGGCGCTGCGGTGACGCCGCGCTGGAAGCCAGGGCCGCCGTCGTCGGTGCCAAGACCTACGAGCTCTCCCAGCTGCTGACCGACGTCCTGGGCGTGACGGACGCGGCCAGGCAGCTTGGCTCCCACTTCCCGCACAAGGTCACCTACCACCCCAGCTGCCACGGCATGCGCCTGCTCAAGCTGGGAGACCGCCAGCTGAAGCTGCTCGCGAGCGTGGCCGGCATTGAGCTGGTGGAGCTGCCCGAGGCGGACCAGTGCTGCGGCTTTGGCGGCACGTTCTCGCTGAAGAACGCCGACGTTTCCGGTGCCATGCTGGAGGACAAGGCCGCGAACATCTGCGGCACGGGCGCGGAGCTGTGCACGGGCGGGGACGCCAGCTGCCTGATGCACATTGGCGGCGGGCTCTCCCGGCAGGGCAGCAAGGTCGGCACCCTGCACTTCGCGGAGATCCTGGCCAGCACGCTGGACAACCCGGTCCCGGTGGCCGGCGACGTCCAGCTGGCAGGGGGACGGCGATGAGCGGCACCTTCCTCGGCATGCCCGCCCTGCCCGCGTACGGGCACGGCAACCTCAACGCGACCGAACCGTTTCCCAAGGCCGCCCACCGGGAACTGGGCAACGCGCAGCTGCGCGCCAATCTGGGCCACGCCACCCACACCATCCGGGACAAGCGCCTGAAGGTGGTGGCCGAGCTTCCCGACTGGGAGGACATGCGCGATTCCGGCAGCGCCATCAAGAACGCCACCATGGCGCAGCTTCCGGCGCTGTTGGAGCAGTTTGAGGCCAACTTCACGGCCCGCGGCGGCACCATCCACTGGGCCCGCGACGCACAGGAGGCCAATGAGATTGTCACTTCGCTGGTCCGTGCCACCGGCGAAACCGAGGTGGTCAAGGTCAAGTCCATGGCCACGCAGGAAATCGGCCTCAACGAATACCTTGAGGACCAAGGCATTGCCGCGTTTGAGACGGACCTGGCCGAGCTCATTGTGCAGCTCGACCACGACAAGCCCAGCCACATCCTGGTGCCGGCCATCCACAAGAACCGCAGCCAGATCCGCGAGATCTTCCTGCGCGAAATGGAGGACGTGGACCCGGCGCTGACGGACGAGCCCGCCCGCCTGGCCGAGGCCGCGCGCAGGCACCTGCGCAAAAAGTTCCTGACCGCCAAGGTGGCCGTCTCCGGCGCCAACTTCGGCCTGGCGGACACCGGCACGCTCACGGTGGTGGAATCCGAGGGCAACGGCCGCATGTGCCTGACCCTGCCGGACACGCTCATCACGGTCATGGGCATTGAAAAGCTGCTCCCGTCCTGGAGCGACCTGGAGGTGTTCATGCAGCTGCTGCCGCGCTCCTCCACGGGCGAGCGCATGAACCCGTACACCTCCCTGTGGACGGGCGTCACCCCGGGCGACGGCCCGCAAAACGTGCACCTCGTCCTGCTGGACAACGGCCGCACCGCCGCGCTCGCCGACGAAATGGGCCGCACGGCGCTGAACTGCATCCGCTGCTCCGCCTGCATGAACGTGTGCCCGGTCTACGAACGCACGGGCGGCCACGCCTACGGCTCCACCTACCCGGGCCCCATCGGCGCCATATTGTCCCCGCTCATGACCGGCATCAAGAGCGAGAAAAACAACTCGCTGCCCTACGCCTCCTCCCTGTGCGGGGCCTGCTTTGACGCATGCCCGGTGAAGATCAACATCCCCGAGATCCTGGTGCACCTGCGCGGGGAGGACGTCGACTCCAGGCGGGCCACGATCAAGGTTCCCACCCAGATGGACCTGATGATGAAGGGCGCCGAGTGGGCCTTCTCCGACGGCGCGCACCTGGGCCTGCTGGAAAAGGGCCTGCCGCTGGGCAGGCTCGCCGCCGGACGGGACAAGGTCATCAAGAAGCTGCCCGGCCTGGCCGGGAAGTGGACCCGGTCCCGCGACCTTCCCGCCCCGCCCGGCCAGTCCTTCCGCCAGTGGTGGGCCAGGGACCACAAGGCGCCGGACGGCGTCGTGCCCGGAACCGGCACCACCAACGGAACAGGCACCGGCAGCCCCACCGAATCTGAAGGAGGCCAGGCATGAGCGCCCGCGAGGACATTCTGAACAGGATCGGGGCCGCACTGCGCGACGCCCCGGCCGTGCCGGACATCCCGCGCAACTACCGCCGCGTGTCGGCCATGACGGCGGAGCAGCGCCTGGAGCAGCTCGTGGACCGGCTGGTGGACTACAAGGCCAGCGTGTTCGTGGTCCCCGCGGCCGAGGCAGCCGGGAAGCTGGCCGAACTGCTCGCCGGGACCGCCTCCGTCGTGGTCCCGCACGGGCTGCCGCAGGAGTGGCTTTCGGCGCTGCCGCCCGCCGGGACGGACGACGCCGGGTCCCCGGCCGTGGCGGTCGACTCGCCGCAGCGGCGCCTCACCGTGGCCGAGCTGGATGCGGTGGACGCCGTGGTCACGGCGGCCGCCGTGGCCGTCTCCGAGACGGGCACCATCATGCTCGACGGCAGCCCCTCGCAGGGCCGGCGGATCATCTCCCTGGTCCCGGACAGGCACGTCTGCGTGCTCCGCGCCGCGGACATCGTGGAGGTGCTGCCCGAAGCCGTCGCCCGGCTGGAAGCCACCGCCCCCCAGACCTGGATCAGCGGCCCCAGCGCCACGAGCGACATCGAACTTGAACGGGTCGAAGGCGTCCACGGCCCCCGGACACTGGACGTGCTCATCCTGCAGTGACGGGGACTGGCGCCGATTGTGACGGGCGGAACGGCGCATGAGACTGTCCCGCGTTGGGGATGCCCGGGACTTCAATAGACTCGCACCATGAGTGCGACGCCTGCCAATGCCGTGACCCTTCGCTTCCTTGCAGCACCCACCGACGTCGGGCACAGCGGCTCCGTGGATGCCGGCACCGTGCTGGAGTGGGTGGACAAGGCGGCCTACGCCGCCGCCGTCGGCTGGGCCCGGTCCTATTGCGTCACCGCCTACGTGGGCAACATCCACTTTGCGGACCCCGTCAACAGCGGCGACATGGTGGAGGTGGAGGCCACCATTGTCTACACCGGCCGGTCGTCGATGCACATCCGCACCGTGGTGTCCTCGGGCGACCCCAAGGGCGGGGTCCCCACGATGCGCAGCCAGTGCATGGTGATATTCGTCGCCGTGGGCGACGACGGAAAGCCCATCCCGGTGACACCCTTTGAGCCTGCCACGCCGGGGGAGGCCGAACAGCGCGATGACGCCCTGGCCCGGATCAAGGTCCGGGAAGAGATCGTGGCGGCCATGAAGGCCCAGGAATACACCGATGCCGGAACGGCCGAGCGCGTGGTGCTGCGGTTCATGGCCGCCCCCACGGACGTGAACTGGGGCGGCAAGGTGCACGGCGGAATCGTCATGAACTGGATCGATGAAGCCGCCTACCTGTGCGCCTCCCGCTACTGCGGGAGCGACACCGTGGCCGTGTTTTCCGGCGGCGTGCGGTTCTACCGGCCCCTGCTGATTGGCCATGTGGTCGAAGTCGAGGCGCGGCTGGTCTACACGGGATCGAAGGGCATGCACATCGCGGTCCATGTCCGGTCGGGGGATCCCAAGGGGCGCGAGATGAACCTCACCACCTACTGCCTGACCGTGATGGTGGCACGCGACGCGGCGGGCGACTCGGTGCCGGTTCCGCCCTGGGTTCCGGTGTCGGAGGAGGACAAGCGCCTGCACGCCCACGCCCGCGAGCTGCTCGAAATCCGCGGGCGGGCGCCGGGAAACAGGCTCCCCAACCACCTGCTGGCGGAGGGACGCACGACGGCGCCAGCCCAGTCCGCGGGGGCCGCCGCCTTGGGCGGGCGCTGACCCCGCCCAACGGCGGGCGCGGCTGGCCGCCGCGGTGCCGCTGCCGGTTCCTGCCCCCGCGGCGTCACTAGACTCGACGTGGACCAACCACGGACTGAGGAGCATCCCATGCGCGCAACAATGATTTACGGACCGGGCGACATCAGGGTCGAGGACAGGGAATACCCCACCGTCAGGCTGCCCGGCGACGCCGTGGTCAAGGTGACCGCCACCTGCGTCTGCGGCTCGGACCTGTGGCCGTACCGCGGCGTCAAGGCCGTCAGCGGGCCTTCCGCCATCGGGCACGAATTTGTCGGAATCGTGGAGAGCATCGGCGCGGACGTGACGGAACTGGCCGCCGGCGACTTCGTCATCGCCCCGTTCGTGGACAGCTGCGGAAAGTGCCCGCAGTGCCTCAACGGCGTGACCGTCGCCTGCGAACACATCGCCGGCTGGGGCGACACCGACGAGCACGGCCTCTTTGTCGACGGCGGCCAGGGCCAGGCAGTGCGGGTCCCGCAGGCCGAGGCCACCCTGGTCAAGGTCCCCGGCATCACCGAACCCGGCGATGCGCTGACCGCCAGCCTGCTGACGCTCTCCGACGTCATGGCCACCGGGCACCACGCGGCGGTGAGCGCCAACGTGGGACCCGGCCGGTCCGTCGTCGTGGTGGGCGACGGCGCCGTGGGACTGTGCGGGGTGCTGGCCGCCAGGCGGCTGGGCGCCACGCGGATCATCGCCATGTCCCGGCACGCGGACCGCGCGGCGCTGGCCGTGACGTTCGGCGCCACTGACATCGTGGCCGAGCGGGGGGACCGCGGCGTTGCGAAGGTCCGCGAGCTGCTCGGCGGCGTCCTGGCTGACTCCGTCCTTGAATGCGTGGGGACCAGGGAATCCATGGAGCAGGCGCTGCACAGCACGCGCCCCGGCGGCAGCCTGGGGTTCGTCGGCGTGCCCACGGGAGGCGCCGAAATCCCGCTGCGCCACCTCTTTGATTCGAACATCCACGTGGCCGGCGGCATGGCGTCCGCCAGGACCTACATCCCCGAACTCCTCAGGGACGTGCTCGACGGGACCATCAACCCCGGCCTTGTCTTCGATTCGGTCATGCCGCTGGAGGACGCCGCCGAGGCCTACCGCGCCATGGACCAGCGCCGCGCCATCAAGGTCATGCTCCGGCCCTGACGCGCCCCGCGGCGCTTCGGTTCCGGGGACAAGGCATTCCGGATCAAAAAATAGTTCTGGACAGATAAATTCTTCGGTGGAATGATGGATGCATGTTGGACGTGGCAGTGATCGAGGACCCGGCCGCCGCGGAGGCGTCGCTGGATCCCGTGCGCGCGCGGCTGCTTGCGGAGCTGCGGAACCCGGCGTCGGCCGCCACCGTGGCGGCCCGGATAGGGCTCCCGCGGCAGAAGGTGAACTACCACCTCAGGGAGCTGGAAAAGCACGGACTGGTCCAGCTGGTCGAGGAGCGCCGCAAGGGCAATGTCACCGAACGGATCATGGGGGCCGCGGCGCGGTCGTTCGTGATCTCCCCGGCGGCGCTGCCCGGCGTCGCGCCGGACCCGTCGCTGGAGCCCAACCGGCTTTCCGCCCGTTGGATGCTGGCCGTGGCGGCCCGCCTGGTCCGGGACGTGGGCACCCTGATCACCGGGGCCGACCGCGCCAACAAGCGCCTGGCGACCTTCGCGCTCGACGGGGAGCTGGCCTTTGCCAGCGCCGCGGACCGCGCGGCGTTCATCGCCGAGCTGGCGGCGAGCACCGCCCGGCTCGTGGAAAAGTACCACAGCGCAACCGCGGGCGGCGGGCGCAACCACCGCCTCGTCGTCGCACTTCACCCCAGCGTCAAGCCCGGCGCCGACGCACCGGAACCCTCTCAAATTGCCGGTTCGCCCGGCCGCACCAGGGAGCAATGATGGCCAAGGAATTCAAGATCGTGCACGAATCGGAGATCGACGGCACGCCGCAGCAGGTGTTCGACGCCGCCACCGTCGGCAACTCGGGCTGGCTGTGGCCCATGGACGGCGAATTCGAGCCGCGGGTGGGCGGCGCGGGCCCCTACGGCAGCACTGTCACCGCCTGGGACCCGCCGCACCGCTTCGCGAACCACGTGGACGGCGAGGGCGGGTTCTTCAACAGCCTGGAATACGACATTTCCGAACGGCCGGAAGGCAGGTCGTGGCTGCGTTACGTGCACAGCGGCGTCTTCTTTGAGGACTGGGACAACCAATATGATGGCGCCGCCAAGCACACCGCGTTCTACCAGCACACGCTGGGCCAGTACGTGAAGTACTTCGCAGGGAAGCAGGCCGCGTTTGCCGACATCCAGGGCCCGGAAGCGTCCAAGGGCCCGGACGCGTTCAAAGCCGTCAAGGCCGCCCTGGGAATCCACGGCGCCGGGGCAGGGGGACACGTCAACGTGGCCATTGCGGGGGTCGGCGACGTCGATGCCGTGGTGGATTACCAAGATGAGAACTTTGTGGGGCTGCGTACCGGCGACGCCATGTACCGCTTCTTTGGCCGCAACGCGTTTGGCGCCGTGGTGGGCATGACCGTGCACCTGTTCGCCGGGGGCGCGGACGGCGATGCCGCGGGCGCCGCCTGGGGTGCGTGGCTGAACGGGCTGTACTCGTAGCCCTGCGGGGTCCGATGTGCGATCGAGACGGGTGGATCGTGGCCACGCCGCGGCGTCCCCCGGCTGACAACCCGGAGCGATAAGCTCCTTCCATGGCGGAAAACACCCCGCAGGCCGGCCCCACGCACACCGGCCCCCCGCGTCGCCGGCTTCAAGCCGAAGGCCGAGATCTTCGTGGTCAGCTACGTCAAGGACCCCGGGCCGGACACCGGTGCGGAGGCGGCAAAGCCGAACCCCCGCCCGGTCGTTTTCGCGTTCACCGGCGGGCCCGGCTCGTCCGGCGTCTGGCTGCCCATGGGCCTGCTGGGACCCCGCCGCGTGGACAGCGGCGACGTCGGTGCGCTGGCGCCGGCGCCGTTTGGCCTGGCGGAGCTGACCACGCTCAGCGAGGACTTCATCCGGCAAAGCAACCTGCGGTGGGACTACTCGGAGTTCTCCGCCGAACTGTTGCGGGGCCAAGGGCTGACGGAGGGGCGGATCGACGGCCGGTTCACGCAGCGGCACCTGCGCGGCCAGGCGTCGGTGAACCGGGATGACGCGTCCATGAATGCCATCACCGGGCCGTACGCCGCCGCCATCAACCACTATGTGCGCACCGAGCTCCGCTATGAAAACGACATGCCTTGTGAGGCGCTCACGGGCCGCGTCCAGCCGTGGAGCTACAAGACCTTTGAAGGTGCCCCCGTGGACGTGACCGGGGACCTGGAACGGCTGCTCGGCTACAACGCGGCCCTGCGCGTCCACGTCGACTACGGCTGCCATGACGGCGCCACGCCCCACTTCGCGGCCGAATACGTGTGGGCGCAGCTGAACATTTCCGCGGAGGCACGGACCCGGTTTACGCACCACTACCACCAGGCCGGGCACATGATGTACCTCCAGGACGAGTGCCGCGTGGCCCAGCTCGCCGCGCTCGCCGACTGCGTGGCGCCGGGGTAGAGGGGGCCCGCTGCGGGGCCGGGGTCTGGCGGGGGACAGCTGCGGTGCCGGGGTCTGGAGGGGGACAGCTGCGGGGGCAATCCCGGGCCTGTCGGGACGCCGGGCCCTGTTGCCCGGGACGGCACCCCCTGGAGGCTGGTGGGACCACGCCGTTCCACCGGCACTTCGTTCAAGGGAGAACCCGCCATGTCCACTTCAACCAACCGGCGAAAGGCAGTCCGGGCGCTGTACCGGACGCTGTATCGGGCGCCCGGCGCCAAGGCCATGGTCGGCCCCGCTCCGCCACCTGGCGCCCGCCGGCCGTGGCGAGGCCATTGTCCGTGCGAAGGACGCCGGAGTGGGGTGACCGGCGTCGTGCTTCAGCGCGTGCGCCACAAGGCCCGGGCCTCTCAGCTGCCCAGCAGCAGCGTGTTCCATCCGCCGGTGCCGATTTGCGCCCGCGCGCCGAACCGGTTCGCAAGGATGGGGTAGTGGAGCAGGTTCCCGGCGCCGTCGCGGGCCAGGATGCCCTGGCCTCCGGTGCCCAGGTGGTTGGTGATGCCGGAGAGGTGGGTCATGCCGCCCCAGCCGACGCCGATCACGCGGCGGGCCTCGGAGATGAAGCCGCCGGTGCCGCTGCCGCGGTAGAGCAGGAGCTGGCCGGCGGGGTTGCGCGCGGCGATGTCCGCCCGGCCGTCGCCGTCGAAGTCGGTGCCGATGATTTTCAGGCTGCCCCAGCCGGTGCCGATCTTGAGCCGCGGAGAAAAGCCGAGGCCGTTGGGGGAAGGGTAGTAGAAGAGGTCCCCGGAGGCGCGGTGCTTGGCCACGAGGCCCGGGAACCTGTCCGCGGTGCGCCACTTCGTGGCGATGATGTCATAGCCTGACCAGCCGGCGCCGATGGTCCTGGCTGCCGCCAGCGTGCCGTTGGACTGGCCGTAGCTGACAGTGAGCGCACCGGACTTCCACACCGCCACGATGTCCTGGCGGCCGTCGGAGTTGAAGTCGACAATCTCAAGCTGCTGGGTGCCGGCCCATCCGGCGGAAATGAACGAGCGCTGCCACAAGTCCCCGCCGCCGGCGGCACCGTAGATGTACAGGTTTCCGGCAGGGTCGACGGCGGCCACGTCGCCGTCGTTGGCCACCGGCGGGGGCGGCGGCTGGGGCTGGGTCTTGCGGGTGGAAGCATAGCCGGCCAGGTTGGCCACCACCACGGACATGCCGCTCCAGCCCGCCTTGGTGGTCTTGACCGCGCCCATGCCAATGTCAGTGGCCCGCTTGTCCAACAGGGCGGCGCGGTGCCCGGGCGAGCCCATCCACCAGTCGACAATCTGCTGCGGCGTGTTGTTGATGCCAATGATTTCCGAGTACATGTCCGAGCCCTTGGGCAGGATCGATGCCCCATAGTCGGTGCGGTGCACCTTGGCCATGACCAGGGTGCCGGTGTTGATGCGGCCGTTAACTGTGGCGGCCCACTGCTGCGAGCCCGTGGCAATCGCCGGGTTCCAGGCAACGGGGCCGGCCCCGTTGGCCCACCGGACCTTGTTGGCGGCAGCCAGGACGGCGGCGAGGAAGGGGCTGGCGGGGGCAGTGGCGGCGGGCGCCAGCTGTGCGGGCGCCGCCTGCGCCGCCCGTGCGGCCGCGGGCACCGGCTGTGCGGGCGCGGCCGCGGGCGCAGGCGCAACGCCCACTGTCAGGAGGGCCGCCGTGAGGGCGAGTGCCGTGAAGAGCCCGAACAACCTATTCATGTGCATTGCCTCGCGTCGAAGGTGGCCCTGGGGCCGCGGTGTGGAGCGTACCCATCCTAGCCGCAGCCTGCACCGCGGCAACCATTGTGCGTTTTCGTTCACCGTATCTGCGGTAAAGGTCATTGATGATCGAATATTGCCGCTGTCATACTCGGGGGTAGCGTTCAAATGTGCGCTGGGTCACAGGGGGCGAATGCGCCTCAGGGGACCATGTCTGATGGGGACCGGACGCGCCAATGGAGGCGCGGAGGAGAAAAGAATGAGTCAACAAAACGGACCAGGCGCGTCGGTCAAGGAATCAGGGCTTCGCAAGGTCGTGGCGGCCTCCATGGCCGGAACTGTGGTGGAGTGGTACGAGTTTTTCCTGTACGCCACGGCTGTCAGCCTGGTGTTCGGCCACATGTTTTTCCCCAACGCCGGCTCCGTGCTCGACGGGATCATGGCAGGGTTCCTGACCTACGCCGTCGGCTTCGTGGCCAGGCCCATCGGCGGCATTGTCTTTGGCCACTTTGGCGACAAGTACGGGCGCAAGAAGCTGCTGCAGCTGAGCATCATCCTGGTGGGCATCTCCACCTTCCTGATGGGCTGCCTGCCCGGTTTCGACCAGGTGGGCTACTGGGCGCCGGCGCTGCTGGTGGCCCTGCGCTTCATCCAGGGCTTCGCCGTCGGCGGCGAATGGGGCGGCGCGGTCCTGCTGGTGGCCGAGCACAGCCCCAACAAGTCCCGCGGATTCTGGGCCTCGTGGCCGCAGTCGGCGGTGCCCATGGGCAACCTGCTGGCCACCGGGGTGCTCCTGTTCCTTTCCTCGACGCTCAGCGAGGCGGCGTTCCTGGGCTGGGGCTGGCGCGTGGCGTTCTGGCTTTCCGCCGTCATCGTCCTGATCGGCTACTACATCCGGACCAAGGTCAGCGACGCGCCCATCTTCCTCAAGGCGCAGGAGGCGGCGGAAAGCAATCCCGATGCCGGCTATGGCGTGTTCGAGGTCTTCCGCCGCTACCCCCGCGGCGTGTTCACGGCCATGGGGCTGCGCTTCGCGGAGAACATCCTGTACTACCTGGTGGTCACGTTCTCCATCACCTACCTGAAGGTCATCGTCGGCATCGACACCTCCCGGATCCTGCTGCTGCTCCTGGTGGCCCACGGCGTCCACTTCTGCGTGGTCCCCCTGGTGGGCAGGCTCTCCGACAGGATCGGCCGCAGGCCCACCTACATGCTCGGTGCCATCGCCGGCGCCACGTGGGGATTCTTCGCCTTCCCCATGATGGACACCAAGAACGATCTTCTCATCCTGGCGTCCGTGATGATCGGACTGGTGTTCCACGCCCTCATGTACGCGGGCCAGCCGTCCATTATGGCGGAAATGTTCCCCACCCGCATGCGCTACTCCGGAGTTTCCCTGGGCTACCAAGTCACCTCCATCGTGGCCGGCTCCATCGCGCCCTTCATCGCCACCGGCCTGGTGGAGCACTACCACTCGTCCGTGCCGGTGGCCATCTACCTGCTGGGTGCCTGTGTTGTAACGGCCGTGGCTGTGCTATTCCTGAAGGAGACCAAGGGAGTGTCCCTGCAGGACATCGACGACGCCGACGCCGCCGGCACGCTGGCCCTGGGCCGCGCCGCGGCCGGCAAGTCAGCAACGAAAGTGGGCTAGAGATGGACGCAAGCCAAGCAGTGCCGCCGGCCGGGGCCGGGCAGACGCGCGTGACCGGGGCCGGGCAGGCGGCCGGCGCCGCTCGCGCGCTGGGTGGGGGAGCGGCCGACGCCGGACTGGCCGGGAAGCGCGCGCTGGTCACCGGCGGCGCGGGCGGCCTGGGCGCGGCGATCTCGCGGGCGCTGGCCGCCCAGGGGGCCCACGTGGTCGTGGCCGACCGGGATGCGGCCGGCGCCGCCGCGGTGGCTGCGGAAGTGGGCGGCGAGTCCTGGGAGGTGGACCTGCTGGACACCAAGGCCCTGGAGGCGCTCACCCTCGAGGTGGACATCCTGGTCAACAACGCCGGCATCCAGGCCATCAGCCCCATCGAGGACTTCGACCCGGCCGCCTTCCACCGCATCATCACCATCATGCTGGAGGCCCCGTTCCTGCTGATCCGGGCCGCGCTGCCGCACATGTACGGCCAAAACTACGGGCGGATCATCAACATCTCCTCCATCCACGGGCTGCGCGCCTCATCGTTCAAGTCGGCGTACGTGGCGGCCAAGCACGGGCTCGAGGGCCTGTCCAAGGTCACGGCGAGGGAGGGCGGCCCGCACGGGGTCACGAGCAACTGCGTCAACCCCGGTTATGTGCGCACACCCCTGGTGGAGGGTCAGGTGGCAGACCAGGCCCGGACGCACGGGATCTCGGAGGAGCAGGTGCTCGGGGAGGTCATGCTCGCCAAAAACGCCATCAAGCGCCTGATCGAGCCGGATGAAATCGCCGGGCTCGTCGCCTGGCTGGCTTCCGGGCAGGCGGCGATGGCCACGGGCGCCTCCTACGTCATGGACGGCGGCTGGACGGCCTAGCAACCCTCCCGCGCAATCGGGGGTTCATCTACCGACGCTCGGTTGCAACCGGGGCAAAAACCGCAAACGCTCCCGCACTGCGTGAGGGAGCGTTGCCAAAAAGCGCCCCGATTGCGACCGAGCGTCGGTCAGCCCGTGACGAGCTGGCCGCGGCGGAGCTCGGTTTCGTGCAGGAACGCCGCCACCACCGCCTGGACGGCGGGGGACCGCAGCGACTCGGGCCTGGCCGCGGCCCAGAACTGCACCGTTTGCGACACCTTGCCGGGGAGGACGCGGACCAGGCCTTCCAGCCCGTCCGCCATGAAGGACGGCAGCATGGCAATCCCGGCGTTGGCGCGCACGGCCTCGATCTGGGCAAACACGCTGGTGGCCTGGAACTCGGCCGGTTCGCTGGTCAGCCGGTGGTGGTGCTGCGCCAGCTCGGCCACCTGCAGCGTTGATTCCACGTAGGAGATGAAGCGGTGGTCCTTCAATTCCCCCTCGGACCCCGGCAGCCCGCGGGCCTGCACATATCCCGTCCCCGCGTACAGGCGCAGCGTGTAGTCGGAGAGAAAGATGACCTCCGCCCGCCCGGCGTCGACGCTGCCGGCCACCACCTCCAGGTCCACGCCGGACCGGTTCCTGCTCAGCCTCCGCGTGGCGCTGAGCAGTTCCACGCGGAGCATGGGGTGCTTGCGCTGCAGCTTCACCAGGGCCGGCGTGGCGACGAGCGCGCCAAAGCCGTCGGAGGCGCTGACGCGCACCAGGCCGGAGACGGGGTCCATGTGCCGCTCAACGCCCGTGGTGAGCGAGCTCAGGCTTGATTCGATGCCCTCCGCCGCCGCGACGGCGGCCCGCCCCAGTTCCGTCAGCTCCCATCCCTGCGGCGTGCGCTCCAGGGTCCGCCCGCCCAGCTGCTTGTCCAGCGCCAAAATCCGCCGCGACACCGTGGTGTGCGTGGTCTCAAGGGCATCCGCCACGGCCGTGAACCGGCCCAGCCGTGCCACCGTCAGGAGCACCAGCAGGTCATCCGGGCTCGGAAACCTCTTAAAATCCATCGGATCCACTCCCTCACGGGGCAATGAGTGCAAAAGTGCACATGCGCTCTGCCTTTTTCGGCCTTGTTTGCACTTTAGCAGGGTGTGATGCTGGTCATGTCCGGCATTGAAATCGTGCGGGGCATAATGAACTGTGTAGGCAAAGGGGCTTTTATCATGGCAGTTGTGGCATGGATCGGTTTGGGGCACATGGGCGGGCCCATGACGGCGAACATGGTCAAGGCGGGGCACTCCGTCAGGGGCTTCGACCTCAGCGCCGCCGCGCTCGACGCCGCCGTCGCCAACGGGGTCCAGGCGGCGGGCTCGGTTGAAGCGGCAGTCCAGGGGGCCGACGTCGTCTTCACCATGCTCCCCAAGGGCGAGCACGTGCGCAGCGTGTACTTCGGCGGGTCCGGGATCCTGGCGCACGCCGCCAAGGACACGCTCCTCATCGACTCCTCCACCATTGACATCGAGTCCGCGCAGGCCGTGCACGACGCCGCCGCTGCCGCCGGCTTCCGCTTCGTGGACGCCCCCGTCTCGGGCGGCATGAGCGGGGCGGCCGCCGGAACCCTCACCTTCATGGTGGGCGGCGAATCCGGCGCCGTGGCCGACGCGTCCGGGTACATCCAGCCCATGGCCGCAAACATCATCCCGACAGGCGGGGCCACCACCGGACAGGCAGCGAAGATCTGCAACAACCTCATGTTGTTCATCAACCTGGCCTCCACCTCGGAGGGCGCCGTGCTGGCCGACCGCCTGGGCCTGGACAAGCAGGTCTTCTGGGACATCGCCTCCGTCTCCTCCGGCGACAGCTGGGCGCTGCGCACCTGGTACCCGGTGCCGGGAGTGGTGCCCACCGCCGCCGCCAACAACGGCTTTGCCCCCACGTTTACCGCGGAACTGGCCCACAAGGACATCGGCCTGGCCATCGCCGCGGCCCGCAGCACGCAGACGCCGCTGGAGATCGGCGAACACGTCCAGCAGCTGTTCCAGCGGCTCATCGACGGCGGGCAGGGCGCCAAGGACTGCAGCATGATCGTGTCCCTGGTGGACGGCTCGCTGCCCGCACCCGGCGCAAGCAAAGAACCCGCCGCCGGCGCGGGCAAAGAATAGGAAGGCACCAGCCATGACTGAAGTTTCAACGAACGCCGCCGTCCGCGACTGGCCCATGTGGATCGGGGGAGAGGAGCAGCCCTCGGCCGGCTCGCAGTGGCGCGAGGTGTTCAACCCCGCCCGCCGCGAAACCGTGATCGCCCGCGTCCCCGCCGGCACCGTGGAGGACGTGGACCGGGCCGTCGCCGCGGCCCGTGCCGCCTTCCCGGGCTGGCGCGCCCAGCACTTCACCGGCCGGGCCAAGGCGCTGCTGGCCATCGCCGACGAACTCGAGCGGCGCAGCGAGGAGTTCGCCCGGCTGACCGCCCTCGACACCGGCAACGCGCTGCGCACCCAGGCCCGCCCCGAGTCGACCACCATGGTGGCCATGTTCCGCTACTTTGCCGGCATTGCCGGGGAGGTCAAGGGCACCACGCTGCCGGCGGGCGAGAACCAGCTGCAGTACACGCGCCTGGAGCCCCTTGGCGTGGTGGCCGCGATCCTGCCCTGGAACTCGCCGCTGATGATCGCGGCGTTCAAGATCCCCGCCGCGCTCGCCGCCGGCAACACCGTCATCATGAAGGCGGCCGACGACGCCCCCCTCACCATCCTGAAGCTGGCGGAGGTGTGCAACCGGCACCTGCCGGCCGGCGTCGTCAATGCCCTGACGGGGCGCGGCGGCGTGATCGGCAGCGCCCTGGCCAACCACCCCGGCGTCGACAAGGTCTCCTTCACCGGCTCCACCGAGGTGGGCCGCGAGGTGGCCGCCGAGGCCGGGGCGCGGCTGGCCCACATGTCGCTGGAGCTGGGCGGGAAGAACCCGTCCATCGTGTTCCCCGACGCCGCGGACGACGACGAGCTCCTCGACGGCCTGCTCCTCGCCTCCCGCTTCACCCGCCAGGGCCAAAGCTGCACGGCCGGCTCCCGCCTGTTCCTCCATGAGGACATTTACGACGACGTATTGTCCCGCCTCAGTGCCAGGCTGGGCGCGCTCACGGTGGGCGACCCGCTGGACGAGGCCACCGACATGGGCGCCATCATCAACCTCAAGCAGCACACGGCCATCACCGGCTTCCTCGACGAGGGCCGCGCCACGCCGGGGATGAGGGCGGTGCTGGGCGGCAACGCGCCCGCCGACGGCCCGCTGACCGAGGGCTACTACCACCTGCCGACCGTCTTCAGCGGGGCGCGGAATGACTTCCGGCTGGCCCGGGAGGAGATCTTCGGGCCGGTCCTGGTGGCGATCCCGTGGAAGGACACGGAGGACGTCATCCGCATGGCCAACGACACGAACTACGGGCTGGCGGCCTACGTGTGGAGCCACAACCTGGACGACGCCCTGAACACCGCCCACCGGATCGACGCCGGCTGGGTGCAGGTCAACCAGGGCGGCGGCCAGGTGCCCGGGCAGTCGTACGGCGGCTACAAGCAGAGCGGGATCGGCCGCGAGGTTTCCCTCGAGGGCATGCTGGCGGGGTTCACCCAGACCAAGCAGATCAACGTGAAGCTGCGCGGGGTGCCCAATGGGTAGCGGCCTGCCGCTGGAGGGCGTGCGCATCCTGGACCTCAGCCGCGCGCTCGCCGGCCCCTACGCCACCGCCCTGCTGGCCGACCTCGGCGCCGAGGTCATCAAGACCGAAAGCATCAAGGGCGGGGACTCCAGCCGGTCCTGGCCGCCGTTTGAAAACGACCACAGCCTCTACTTTGACTCCGCCAACCGGAACAAGTCCTCGATCGCCATCGACTTTTACACCCAGCCGGGCAGGGACCTGCTGTGGCAGCTGGCCGTCGGGTCCGACGTCGTGGTGGAAAACTTCCGCCCCGGCGTGCTGGCTGTCATGGGCCTGGACCCGGATGCGCTGCGCGAGGCAAAGCCGGGCATCATCATCGCCTCCGTCAGCGGGTTTGGCACCACGGGGCCGCTTAGCCAGGCGCCCGGGCTGGACCAGGTGGCGCAGGGCATGACCGGGCTGATGTCCGTCACGGGCGCCGACGCGGAGAACATGTACCGGGTCGGCGTGCCGATCATTGACATGGTGGCCGGCATCAACACGGCCCTCGGCATCGCCGCAGCCCTGGTGGGCAGGAACGGGACGGGCGTCGGGATGGAGGTCTCGACGTCGCTCCTGGAAACCGGGCTGGCGCTGGGCGCGTTCCAGGGCCAAAAGTACCTGAGCACGGGCGAGGTCCCCGTGCCCCAGGGCAACAACCACCCGGTCCTGTCGCCGTACGGGGTGTTCAGGACCGGTGACATCCCCGTCATCATCGCCGTGGGCAACCAAAAGCAGTGGCGGGATGCGTGCGTGCTGCTGGGCGACCCGGAGCTTGCCGACAACGCGGATTACGCCACCGGCAAGCTGCGCAACGTCAACAGGGCGGCCCTGAAGGTGGTGCTGGAGGGGCTCCTGGCGCACCGGACGGCCGCCGAATGGCTGCCGCTGCTGCGCGGCGCCGCCATCCCGGCCGGGCCCATCTACAACTACGAGCAGGCCTTCGCCGACCCGCAGGTCCGGTCGCTGGAGATGGTGCAGACAGTCCACCGCGCCGACGGTTCGCCGCTGCCGCTGGTCCGCGGGCCCATTTCCGTGGACCGGCGGGCGCCCCGGATCCGCAAGGCCCCGCCGGTCCTGGGCGAGGACACGCTGGCCGTGCTGGCCGGGCTGGGCCTGACCTCCGAGCAGGTGGCCGGGTTGGTGGACGCCGGGATTGTGCTGGCGGCGCCGGGGGCGGGGGCGCCCGGTGCGGCGGCGGGCGCGACGGCGGACGCGGCCACGGGTGCCCGGCCGTGAGCCCGGCCGTGAGACGGGCGCACGCGGGAACGGGGACGCTGAGGGTGGAGCAGGCCGGGCCGGTGGCCACGCTGGTCATGGACAACCCGTCGATGCGCAACGCCCTCACCGCAGGCATGTGGCCGCAGTTCGCCGAGCTGCTGCCGCGACTGGAGGACGACGACTCCGTGAAGGTGCTGGTGGTGCGCGGGGCCGGGACACATTTTTCCGCCGGCGCGGACATCGCCTCGGTCCAGCAGATCCTGCACGACCCTGCCACCGGGCAGCGCGACGGGGGCGACATCACCGTGGCAGAATCCGCCCTGGCGCGCTTCCGCAAGCCGACCGTGGCCGCGATCGACGGCTACTGCGTGGGCGGCGGCTGGCAGATTGCCGGTGCCTGCGACATCCGCCTGGCGTCGGAAAACGCGGTCTTTGGCATCACGCCGGCGAAGATCGGCATCGTTTACCCGCTCTCCGGGATCCGGAAGCTGGTGGAGCTGGCGGGGCCGGCCGCGGCCAAATACCTGCTGTTCAGTGGGGACATGGTCAACGCCGTTGAAGCCCGGCGGCTCGGCCTGGCCATGAAGGTGCTGCCCATCGACACGTTCTGGGACGACGTCCGGGCCTTCGCCCTGCTCCTGGCCGGGCGCTCGCAGTTCTCCATCCAGTCGCAAAAGGACCTGGTCGACGCCATCAGCGCCCACGTCCCGGAGGCCGAACTGGCCGAACGCAACAGCTACTGGCAGCGCGAAATGGCGGCCAGCGCCGATCCGAGGATCGGCGTGGCCGCCTTCCTGGCGAAGGAAACGCCAAGGTTCACCTGGCTCCGCCCCACCAAATAGCCGCACCCTTCCCGACCCTCGGTTGCAACCGGGGCCGTTTTCCGTGACGCTCGGTTGCAACCGGGGCCGTTTTGGGCATCGCTCCCGCATACTTGCAACCGAGGGTTGGCTGGATGTGCCCCGTTTGCAACCGGGGGGTGGCTGGACGTGCCCCGTTTGCAACCGGGGGTTGGCTGGATGTGCCCCGTTTGCAACCGGGGGGTGGCTGGACGTGCCCCGTTTGCAACCGGGGGTTGGCTGGATGTGCCCCGTTTGCAACCGGGGGTTGGCTGGATGTGCCCCGTTTGCAACCGGGGGTTGGCTGGATGTGCCCCGGTTGCAACCGAGGGTTGGGGCGACTTTCAGGCCTCGGTGATCTGCCCGCGGGCCAGGCGGAACTTGCGGTCCGTCTGGGCGGCGAGGGCGTGGTCGTGCGTGACGACGAGGATGGTGGTCTTCTTCCCGTGCGCCAGCTGGCGCAGCAGGGCAATGATGAGCTCGCCCGTTTCGTCGTCGAGGTTGCCCGTGGGCTCGTCGGCCAGGATCAGCTTCGGGTTGTTGGCCAGGGCCCTGGCAATCGCCACGCGCTGCTGCATGCCGCCGGAGAGCCGGTTGGCGAGGCGGCCGTGCATTTCCTCGGTCAGCTCCACCTGGTTCAGCAGCTCGGCTGCGCGCTTGCTGCGTTCCCCGTGGGACACCCCCGCAAACTCCATGGGCAGCATGACGTTTTCCTTGGCCGAGAGGTTCGGGATCAGGTTGTAGGACTGGAAGACGAACCCGATGTCGTCGCGGCGGTAGGCGGTCAGTTTTCTGTCGGGGAGCGTGGAGATGTTCACGTCGTCCACGATGACGTCCCCGGAGGTCGCCTTGTCCAGCGCGCCCAGCAGGGACAGCAGCGTGCTCTTGCCGCTGCCGCTCTTGCCCAGGATGGCGGCGAAGGTGCCCTGCTCCAGGCTGAAGCTGACCCCGTTGACGGGCTTGATGGTGCGGTCCCCGGAATTGAAGGACTTGACTACGTCTTTGACTTGCAGCATTGCTTACTCTCCTCGCAGGACTTCGATGGGGCGGACCCTGGCCGTCAGCAGGGCCGGGATGAGTGCGCCGATGGCGGCGATCGCCAGGATTCCGACGGCGCCGAGCACCAGGGTCTGCCAGCCGACGGACGTGCTGATGGTGCCGATGAGCTGGCTGGCTCCGGCAAACGCGCCGCGGGTCCGGGTGAACCCGCCGCCGCCAAAGCCGCCGCCGCCAAACCCGCCGCCCCGCACGGGGCCGGCGGCCGAGACCGTGGAACCGGTGTTGCCGGCCACCAGGGCGCTGACAATGGGGTTGGAGCTGAACGCCGCAACCACGGCCCCCACCACGGTGCCGAGCACCACCAGCACCAGGGCCTCGAGCGTGAACTGGACGCCGATGGTGCGGTTGGAGGCGCCGATCGCCTTCAGCACGCCGATCTCGCGGCGGCGCTCGCGCACCACCATGATCATGATCAGCAGCACTATCAGCCCCGCCGTCACCAGCGAGGCAATGAAGGCGATCAGGGAAATGTTCTGCACCGTGCCCAGGGACGTGATGGCCGACTGGAGGTTGTTGGAGCCCGCCGTCACGTCGACGTTGGAGGCGCCGAGGGCAGTGGTCAGCGCGGCCTGCGTGGCGGCGACGTTTTCGATGCTGTCCACCACCACGTTCAGGCTGCTCAGCTGCCCGGCCTGGTCCACCAGGGTCTGGGTGGCCGCGAGCGGCAGGTAGATGCCGTTGTTGTCGAACGCGTCGCCGGCATCAAAGATGCCTGTCACCTTCATGGTGCGCGTTTGGACGGTGAATGTGGATCCCACCTTCAGGGAGTTCTTGGCGGCCAGGGTGGATCCGACCAGGGCCTGGGTCGAATTGGCGGCGAAGTCGCTCAGCTGCGCCCCGCCGGTCAGCTTGAGGGCGGTGCCCGCTGCGGTGGTGGGGCTGGAAACGCCCGTGGCCTGGATCGGAATGGTGAACGTGGGCTGGGTGGTCCCGCCGGCCGTTCCGCCCGTGGGGCTGCCGGTGCTGCCGGTGCCGTTGTTGCGCTGCCCCAGGACCCCGGGCTGAACCGCGGAGACCAGGCTCGTGGTGCCGCTGCTGCCGAATCGGCCGGCCGCCCCGCCGCGGTCAGCCGGGCCGCCGGCGGAACCGCTCGTGGAGGCCGTGGCCGCATTGGCCAGCCGGACGGTGAGCGTCCCATTGACGCCCGTCACATGGGCGACGGCCGCCGCCTTGGTGGCATCCGCCGTCGTCAGCGGGTTGCCGCCGCCGAGGCCGCCGCGCGAGCCGGCGGGATTGACGGTGAGGTTGTTGCCCACGGACGCCTTGAGGGAGTCGACCTTGGCGCCCACGGCCTGGTTGGCCACCAGCATGGCCAGCGCCAATCCGATGGCCACCGCCAAAATGACCACCACGGCGCCGCTGCGCACCTTGTTGCGGAACGCGTTGCCCACGCTCCGGGATACCACACCCATGTTTTGCTCCCTGCACCTGTGGCCGCCCGTGCAGCAGCCGTTACGGATTCCATGTTCTGGCCACACGCAGGGTGTTCCATCGGGGGAGGCTGTGCGTGGGATGTGAGAATTCGGCCCGCTAGACTTGGTGCAGCGAACACATGCCGACGTGATTGAGGGTCTTTTGCGCGAATTCACCGCCCGATTTGCCACCGCCGCCGAGATCGACCAGTGGGACACCCTGGTCACGGCGAACCCCAACGGGGGCAACCTGCTCCAGTCCGCCGCCTTTGCCGCCGTGAAGAAAAACCACGGCTGGGCGCCCCAGTACCTGGCATTCGAGGGCCCCGGGTACACCAGCTACAACCTGGCCCTGGAGAAGAAGTTCCCGGGCCTGGGCCGCCTCTGGTACCTGATCAAGGGCCCGGACACCGCCACCGTGGAACACATTCCCGCCATGATGGATGCGCTGCGCGACTTTGTCCGGCGCGCCCGCCTGAACGTCTTTGCGGCGAAGATCGAGCCCGACGTCGTCGCCTCGGACCAGGCCCGCGCCGTGCTGGCCGGGGCCGGCTACGTGAAGGTGCCTGACCTGCAGCCCAACGACAGCACCGCCCTGCTGGACATCTCCCCGGAACCGGGCCAGCTCCTGCGCAACCTGCACTCGCGCGGCCGCAACGCCGTGCGCCGCGCCATCCGCGAGGGCGTGGAGGTGGTCCGCCCGGAGGCCACGGAGGAGACGCAGCGCAAGCTCTACGACCTCATGGTGGGCACCTTTGCGGCAAAGAACGCCGGGGCCGCCCGCGAGTTTGGCTACTTCCGCCAATTCTGGTCCGAGTTCGCCGCGAGGGGCCAGGGCCGCTTCTACTTTGTGCATGAAGACGGAGTCCCCTCGGTGGGCGCGTTCGTCATCAATTACGGCACCAAGGCCACCTACAAGGACGGCGGCTCGCTGCAAAAGCGCTCGCAGTACGGCGACTCCCACCTGATCCAATGGGAGGCCATCTTGGACATGAAGGGCCTGGGAGCCGTGCAGTACGACTTGTGCGGCACGCCACCGTCGGACAAGCTCAAGGACCCCACCCACCCGCACCACGGACTGGGCCTGTTCAAGACCAGCTTCACGAAGACGGTCACGGATTTTGTAGGCTGCTGGGACGTGGTGTTCAGCCCGGTGCGCTATAAATTGTGGACAGTGGCGGGGGAACGGGTGCTGCGGCAGCTGTACACCCGCCGCACGGGCCAGAAGTTTTACTAGCCGCTTTTTGCCAACCAAGGACACGTGCGACGCCGGCCCCGCCGGCCGCCGTGGTGTCCGGCGGGGCGTGTCCCCAGAGGAGAGTGGATGAGCAGCAGCTCCAATGACCGGGACAAAAAGGACCGGGCGGCCGGTCCGTCCGCCACGCGCAACGTCCCCCCGTCCGCCATGATCCCGGCCGGGCCGATTCCCAAGGTGCCGATTCCCAAGGGGCCGATTCCCAAGGCGCCGGTGCCCAAGGTGCCGATGCCCATGTCCCCGGCGGTGCCGCCGTCGCGCCCCAATAAGGCGGCGCGCACCGTGCTGCGCCGCCTGGTGCAGGGGGAGACCCCGCCCACGGCGCCGATGAACATTGTGGAGCGGCTGGCGGGCAGCCCGTATGCGAATCCCATGATCCAGGTGGGGCTGGCGGACGAATCGGCGCGCAAGACCATCGACTTTGCCCTGCGCCTGGCCGAGACCATGTTCCGGTACGGGGCCGGCGCGCTGGAGGTGGAGACGTCCATCATTGCCGTCACGGCCGCCTTTGGCCTGCGCAACATTGAAGTGGACATCACGAACCAGTCGGTCATCATCAACTACGCCCACCGCGACGGCGTGCCCATCACGCTGCTGCGCGTGGTCCGGTCCTGGACCAACAACTATGCCGGGCTTGTGCACGTGCACGAGCTCGTGACCGACATTGTCACCGGCGGCGTGGCCCGGGACGACGCCCACCGCCGGCTGGACACCATCATCAAGCGGCCCAAGCCGTTCCCGCGCTGGATGGTGTCCCTGGCCGAGGCCGTGTTCGCCGCCGCCGTTGTGGGGGTGATTGGCGGGAGCCCGTTCGGCATGCTGGTGGCGCTGGTGACCATCCTGCTCGCGGGGCAGCTTGCCCGCATGCTCGGGCGGTGGCGGGTGCCGGACTTCTTCGTCACGGCCATCACCTCCTTCATCGTCACGATCGTGGCTGTGCTGTGTTTCATGTTCCACGTTCCGCTGAGCCCGTCCATGGTGGTGGCCGGAGGGATCCTGCTGATGCTCCCGTCGGGCCGGCTGGTCTCGGCCGTGCAGGATGCCATCAACGGCTTTCCCGTCACCGCGGCAGGACGGTTCCTGTCCGCGTTCCTGACGTTTGGCGCCATCGTGTCGGGCATCGCCGTCGCCCTGGTCAGCGCGTCCATGCTGGGCGGGGACCGGATCAACGTGGCGGAGCCCGGTGTCGGATCGCTGCCGCTCTATGTGGTCTTGCCGCTCGTGGCGCTGGCCACGGTGGCCATCTGCATTGCCGAGCAAACCTCGGTGCGGCTGCTGGTGCCCACGATGGCCGTGGCGCTGGCCGGTTACCTGGCCTACTACGGCGGCATGGAACTGGGCCTGGGCGCCCGGTTCGCGCCCGCCCTGGCCGCCGTGGTGGTCGGCATCCTGGCGCGCGTCATCGCCCTGCGGCTGGGGGCGCCCCAACTGGTGGTGGCCGTGCCGTCCATCATTTTCCTGCTGGTGGGGCTGTCCATTTTCCGGGCCATGTTTGTCATGACGCTCACGCCGGCGGACTCGGTGACAGGCGCCGTGGGCCTCTTCAACGCCCTCGTGGTGATCCTCGCCGTGGCGGCCGGCGTGGTCCTGGGCGACAACATGGCCCGTCCCCTCACCCGCCCCGCCGGCCAAAAGGACCGCCGCCGCAACCGGAGGCGGTAGGCCGGTCAGAGGATCTTGCCGATGGGCTGTTTCTTCTCCGCCTGGAAGTAGTCCTCGGACCGGCCGTAGGCCCAGTAGCCGGAGAGGGAGACCTGGCTGCGGGCCAGCCCGCGCTGCTTGAACAGGACGTCCCGGAGCGCCTTCATGTATTCGCGCTCGCCGTGGATGAAGGCGTCGACCTCCCCGTCGGGCCACGGGCCGCTGGCGACGGCGTCCACCAGCGCGGTGCTTTCGGCCGGCGTGGCGCCGTTGCGGAACACCCATGCCACCTCGACGCCGGCGGGTGCGGCAATGGGCTGGAGGTCCGCTGCGGTGTCCACCTCAAGGTAGGCGCGGCCAGTGGCGCCGGAGGGCAGCGCCTCGACGGCGGCGGCGATGGCGGGCAGGGCGGCCTCGTCGCCGGCAAACAGGAACCAGTCGGCCGCCGGATTGGGCCGGTACGCGCCGCCGGGGCCAGAGAAGATGATGCGGTCCCCCGGCTCCGCAGCCATGGCCCAGGGCCCGGCGAGCCCGGCGTCGCCGTGGATGACGAAGTCGAGCGCGATTTCCTGCGCGGCCAGGTCCACCCAGCGGACGGTGTACGTGCGGGTGGCCGGCCACTGGTCCCGCGGCATGGTCTCGCGCAGCGCAAACACGTCCACGGGCTCCGCGTAGTCCACCCCGGGCTGCAGGAAATGGATCTTCACGTACATGTCCGTGGCGTCCTTGGGCTCAAACGCGGCCAGCCCCGGCCCGCCCGCCACCACGCGCACCATGTGCGGGCTGAGCCGCTCCTTGCGCACCACATTCAGGGTGAACTGGGTCCGGCGCTTCACAGCCGGGGCAACGAACGTTTCCTTGCCGGTGTCGGGGGAACTCACAAATCACTCCTGAAGAAGGGGGCCGCCCAGTGTGGCACGACATTAAGTTAGGTAGCCCTAACACTAGCAGGGGCGGTGGCGTTCAAGCGGGCAGGGCCCAGTCAACGGGCCGGCTGCCCTGCTCCGCCAGCAGGGTGTTGACGCGGCTGAACGGCCGCGAGCCAAAGAATCCCCGCGACGCCGACAGCGGACTGGGGTGGGCCGACTCAATGATGGCAGTCCCGGCCAGCAGCGGCGCCAGCCTTTGCGCGTCCCGCCCCCAGAGCACGCTGACCAGTGGCTGCCCCCGGACCGCCAGCGTCCTGATGACGGCCTCCGTCACCCCTTCCCAACCACGACGCCGGTGCGAGCCCGCCGTGCCCGGCGCCACCGTGAGCACCCGGTTCAGCAGGAGGACGCCCTGCCCGGCCCAGGCGCTGAGGTCCCCGTGCGCCGCCGGGGCTATGCCCAGATCGTCCTGCAGTTCCCTGTAAATGTTGTTCAGGCTGCGCGGCAGGGGCCGGGTGGCCCGGTCGACAGCGAAGGCCAGGCCCACCGAGTGGCCCGGGGTGGGGTAGGGGTCCTGCCCCACCACCAGGACCCTGACGCCGGACAGGGGCGCGGCCAGGGCGCGCAGCACCCGGGTGGGCGGCGGCAGGAAGGAGGTGCCGGCGTCGTACTCCCGGCGCAGCATGAGGCCCAGGCCGCGGAGCGCGGGTTCCTGGGCTGCCAGGGCCGCGGCCCAGTCCGGCGCGAGCAGCGAGAGCGGGTCGGTGCCCATCGTGTCCAGGGCCCGCAGCTGGGAGCGGTCCCAGGCGGCGGGGGAGGGGAGGTCGAAGAGGCCGGGGGCGGAGTTCATGCTTCCATTGTCGCCGCATCCCCGAATGACACGGCTGTGATTCGCCTTTATCATGGAGGAGGCGGGCCGCGTCAGTGGGGCGCCGCGAAAGATGTCGCGATGTGAAAATGAGGGAGTGTGTGGTGGCGCCAGCAGCAGAACCTTCGCAGCATGCACCGGCCGCGGGGCACGACGCCGGCGCCGGCCTGAGCGGGCGGGATGCCCGGATGCTGTCGCTGGAACGGCAGTGGTGGAAGTATGCCGGGGCGAAGGAGCAGGCCATCCGCGAGATGTTCGACCTCTCCGCCACCCACTACTACCAGATCCTCAACGTCCTGATCGACACGGAGGCGGCCCTGGAGCATGACCCCATGCTGGTCAAGCGGTTGCGTAGACTACGTACATCGCGCCAAAAGGCCCGGACCGCACGCCGGCTCGGGAATTGACGTACGCTTCCACTGCCTCACCCCCAAGGACAGCACCGCCCCATGACTAATTACCCGCGCGACGAATTTGACCGTGTCCCGGAGAACTCTGCGCGCCACGGCGTCCACCGCGCCTCGCTCGAGGTGGCCACGCGCAGCCTCCTGCCGTTGATGATTTTTGGTGTTGCCGCGCTGTGCATCGGCCTGCTGGCGTTCCTGATCGTGCCCAAGCTCAGCGGCCAGGACAAGGCCGTCACCCCGCCGGCCAGCCATGCGACGTCCACCGCGGCGGCCAGTGCCGGACCGTCCACCCCGGCCGCGGCCACCGCCACGCGGACTCCTTCCGCCACGCCGACTCCTTCCGCCACGCCGACGCCGGGGTCCGCGGTGGACAAGTCCACGCCGGTTGTGATCTTCAACGCCACCGGAATCGGCGGCCTCGCGGCCCGGTACAGCGGGACGGTCACGGCCAACGGCTGGACGGTGTCCCAGACCGGGAACTGGACCGGCGCTCCCCAGGCCGTCTCCTCCGTCATCTACAGCGGCACGGCGCAAAAGGCCAACGCCGAGGCCCTGGGCAAGCTCCTGAACATCTCCACCCTGCTGGATTCCACCGAAATGGGCGTTCCGCTGACAGTGGTGCTGGGCCCGGGGGCGTAGCGGGCGCAGTTTCGCGGTCCGGGGCCGCCTATTGTGCGCGTGGCCGCGCAGTACCTCGCCGTGGAGTGCCTGTTTGCGGGGGCAGTCCTAGGGGGATGCCCCCGGCGTCCGTGCGGAAGCCGTCGTTGCCCGCCAGAATCGGGATTCCCTCGGCCAGCACCCAAATGGCCATGGCCCAGGCGGGCAAACCGGCGCTTGACACGGAAACGGGCAGCTGGGTCAGGGCCTTCTTGGTGAAGCCGAGGTGGCAGTTGTGGATGCCGAGGCCGCGGGGCAACCGTGCCCCGGATCAGCTTGCGCCGCGCGGATCATTTTTCACTCCCACGCTGGCCGCTTCGCCGAAACGGTGGAAGCGCCCGGGCCCGAAGGCTCCACCGCTGCCGGGGGCGCCGGCGGGGCCGGCCACGCGTTCGCCCGCAGCGCATATGAAGACGCCGCGCTTGCACTCTCGGGTGCCGAGTGCTAATTATTGACTTAGCACTCTGAGGTGGTGACTGCTAGATCCTAGCCAGCCCGCTGCCGTCGGAGGTCAACAACTTTCCTCTTGTGGTGAGGATTCCGGGGCAGGCGTGAAAGAGATCGCCCGCTCCGGGTCCGTCCGTCGCGGGCACCGCCTGGGGAACCTGAATCCATAATGACTGTCCCGAAAGGACTGAAGCCTAAATGGCCAAGATCATTGCATTCGATGAAGAGGCACGCCGCGGCCTTGAGCGTGGGTTGAACATCCTCGCCGACGCCGTCAAGGTCACCTTGGGCCCGCGCGGCCGCAACGTGGTCCTGGAAAAGAAGTGGGGCGCCCCCACGATCACCAACGATGGTGTTTCCATCGCCAAGGAGATCGAGCTGGACGATCCTTACGAAAAGATCGGCGCCGAGCTGGTCAAGGAAGTTGCCAAGAAGACCGACGACATCGCCGGTGACGGGACCACCACGGCCACCGTGCTGGCCCAGGCCCTCGTCAAGGAAGGCCTGCGCAACGTCGCGGCCGGAGCGGACCCGCTGTCCCTCAAGCGCGGCATCGAGAAGGCCGTTGCGGCCGTGATCGAGCAGCTGCTCATCTCCGCCAAGGAGATCGAGACCAAGGAAGAGATCGCGGCCACGGCCTCCATCTCCGCCGGCGACACCGAAATCGGTGCCCTGATTGCCGAAGCCCTGGACAAGGTTGGCAAGGAAGGCGTCATCACGGTCGAGGAGTCCAACACCTTTGGCCTGGAGCTCGAGCTCACCGAAGGCATGCGCTTCGACAAGGGCTACATCTCCGCCTACTTCGTCACCGACACCGAGCGCCAGGAAACGGTCCTTGAGGACCCGTACATCCTGATCGTCAACTCCAAGATCTCCAACGTCAAGGACCTCGTTGCCGTCCTCGAGAAGGTCATGGCGTCCAACAAGCCGCTGCTGATCATCGCCGAGGACGTTGAGGGCGAAGCCCTTGCCACGCTGATCGTGAACAAGATCCGCGGCCTGTTCAAGTCCGTCGCCGTCAAGGCCCCGGGCTTCGGCGACCGCCGCAAGGCCCAGCTGGCGGACATCGCCATCCTCACCGGTGGCCAGGTCATCGCCGAGGAAGTCGGCCTGAAGCTGGAAAACACCACGCTGGACCTGCTGGGCAAGGCCCGCAAGGTTGTTGTGACCAAGGACGAGACCACCATCGTCGAAGGTGCCGGCGAGGCCGACGCCATCGCCGGGCGCGTGTCCCAGATCCGTGCCGAGATCGAGAACTCCGATTCCGACTACGACCGCGAGAAGCTGCAGGAGCGCCTGGCCAAGCTGGCCGGCGGCGTTGCGGTCATCAAGGCCGGTGCCGCCACGGAGGTTGAGCTCAAGGAGCGCAAGCACCGCATTGAGGACGCCGTCCGCAACGCAAAGGCTGCCGTTGAGGAAGGCATCGTCCCCGGCGGTGGCGTTGCCCTGATCCAGGCCGGCGTCAAGGCATTCGAGGGCCTGAACCTGACGGGCGACGAGGCCACTGGCGCCAACATTGTCAAGGTTGCCATCGACGCGCCGCTCAAGCAGATCGCCTTCAACGCCGGCTTCGAGCCCGGCGTGGTTGTCGACAAGGTCCGCGGCCTGCCCGTCGGCCACGGCCTCAACGCTGCAACCGGCGTGTACGAGGACCTGCTGGCTGCCGGCGTCAACGACCCGGTCAAGGTGACCCGTTCCGCACTGCAGAACGCGGCCTCCATTGCCGGGCTGTTCCTGACCACCGAGGCAGTTGTTGCCGACAAGCCCGAAAAGGCTGCACCCGCCGGTGGCGGCGGCGACGACATGGGCGGCATGGGCGGCTTCTAGCCGTCAAGTGCCACCACCGGGGCGCCCTTCCACTGCGGAGGGGCGCCTTTGGCGTTTAAGTGCCGGATTCATCTGAAAGTATTGGGTCATGACAATTGTTGCGGCAGCCGATGGTTCGGCTTTGGGAAATCCCGGCCCCGCCGGCTGGGCCTGGTATGTGGACGAGACCTGCTGGCGTGCGGGGGGCTGGCCGCATGGCACCAACAACATGGGCGAGCTCATGGCGGTGCTGGACCTCTTCAAGTCCACGGCCCACCTGCCGCAGGAGCCGCTGCACATCCTGTGCGACAGCCAGTACGTCATCAACTGCATCACCAAGTGGATGCCGGGCTGGAAGCGCAAGGGCTGGCGCAAGGCGGACGGGAAGCCCGTGCTGAACGTTGACCTGCTGAAGGAGATCGACGCCGCCATAGTCGGGCGGACCTACGCGTTTGAGTGGGTCAAGGGCCACGCCGGCCATGACCTCAACGAGGCGGCGGACGACCGTGCCCGCGACGCCGCCACGGCCTACCAGGCGAAGCGCGAACCCGACCGCGGGCCCGGCTTCCCCGGCGCCAACCCCGGCGCCAACCCCGGCGCCAACCCACCCGCGGCGGCCGTGCAGGCACCCCCGGAACCCCGGGCGGCACCGAAACCGGTCCCCGCCCCGGCAGAGGCGCCGGGACAGCCTGACCTCTTTTCCATGCTCGACGACGAACCCGACCCCGCCTTTCCGCCCCGCCCGGACGCGGCGCTTGACTCCGTGGTGGATCTGGAACGCGAACTCCTGGACCCCGCCGTGCGCGCTGACCCCCTCCGTGCCGGGGAACTGCTGCACCGCGACTTCCAGGAGATTGGCGCGTCGGGCCGCCGGTGGTCGCGCCAGGAGATCCTGGACATGTTCGGCGACGGAGGCGCAGGGAAGGCGAGCCTGGAAGTGCTGACCCTCAACCGCCTCGACGCCGCCACGGCGCTGTTGACCTACCGCAGCGTGGAGCCGCGGGGGACCTCGCTGCGCAGCTCCATCTGGCAGCATGAGGACGGCCGGTGGCAGGTTCGGTTCCACCAGGGCACCCGGGAGGGATAGCGGGGCGTCAGCGGGCGGTGAACATGCGGGCGTTCGCCTCTTCGGCCTGGGCGTACTGGGTTGCGGCCATCGACAGGGCGGCATTGATGCTTTCCAGCGACGCCTCCACCTTGGCCTGCGTGGCATGCCACTCCTGAAGCAGGGCCTGGAAGTTGGTGGCGGCCGCCCCCGTCCAGGTGGATTGCAGGTCCATCAGGTTGCGCTTCATGCCGTCGACTTCCAGCCTGATGCGGTCCACGGAGCCCTTGACGGCTGTGCTCTTGAGGGCGAGCTCGTCGCTGTTGACGTTGAACTGGGCCATGGGGTGCCTCCTGCGTGACGGGTTCCGCCGTGTGTCCGGTTCCGCCGTGTGTCCGGTTCCACCGCGGGGAACGCTGAATGGTCCCTTCACGCTAGGACGGCGTTGCCGGGCCCGCCACCGCCGCAGCGGATGTTGTGGGGCTGTCAGCCGGCGGACCCGCCGGTGGAGGAGGCATTGCCCTGCTTTGCCGCCCGTCCCGCCGAGCGCGGCGCCTGCAGCGGCACGGGAGGGACGGCGCGGTCCGCCGACGGCGTGTCCCCGGCGCCGGCGTCGTCCGGTTCCTCGAAGGGGAGCTCAACGGCCATGGTGGCGCCGCCGCCCGGGGTCTGTTCCACGCGCACGGTGCCGTCGTGGGACGCCACGATGGCCGCAACGATCGCCAGGCCCAGGCCGCTGCCGCCGGTGTTCCGGTCGCGGGAGGAGTCGGCGCGGTAGAACCGTTCGAAGATGCGTGGCGCCTCCTCGTCGGAGATGCCGGGGCCGTGGTCGCGAATCTTGATGACGGAGGTCTTGCCGGCACCGGACTGGCGCGTGCCCACCATGATTTCCACGGGAGACCCCGCGGGGGTGTAGCGCAGCGCGTTGCCCATGAGGTTGGCCACCACCTGGCGCAGCTTGGCCTCGTCCCCCACTGTGGGTGCGGGCGCCCCCGGGCCCCCGGCCAGCCCCACCACGGAGAATGCGCGGTCGCGTGCCGAGGCGCGGGCGTCCAGGACGGCGTCGTGGCCGAGGATCAGCAGGTCCACGGGCTTGAGCAGCAGCGGGCGCTGCTCGTCAATGCGGGCCAGCATGAGCAGGTCCTCGACCAGCTCGCCCATGCGCTTGGCCTCGCTCTCTATGCGGCCCATGGCCGTTCCGACGTCGTCCGGCGTCTGCAGCGCGCCGTGCCGGTAGAGCTCGGAAAAGCCGCGGATGGTGACCAGCGGCGTGCGGAGCTCGTGGGAGGCGTCCGCCACGAAGCGGCGCATGCGCCGCTCGGAGGCCGTCCGGGCGGCAAAGGCGTGCTCAATGTGGGCCAGCATGGTGTTCAATGAGCCGGAGAGCCGCCCCACCTCGGTGGACGGGTTTTCAATCTCGACGCGGCGGGAGAGGTCCCCGGCGGCGATGGCCGCCGCCGTCTTTTCCACCCGGCTCAGCGGCCGGAAGGACCGGCTGACGGTCCAGTAGGCGATCATGGTGCCCAGCGTGATGGCCAGGATGGCAACGCCGGTGATGACGATGGCCAGCCGCTCCATGGTGGTGTTGAGGCTTTCATAGGGCAGGCCCACCACGACGTAGCCGGTGTAGAGGCGCTTCGTGCCGAGGGAGTCCGGCATCAGGAAGTCCTGGGCGGCCACGATCGTCACGCGCCAGGGCGCGCCCCCGTCGGTGCTCGGGACCGTGAATTTCTTTCCGTTCAGGGCCAGGGCCTGGGGCATCGAATACTGCGGGTAGACGGGCTTGTCGTCGCCAGTGCGGTTCTGGGCCGCCAGTCCGCCGTCGAAGTAATGGAAGCCCACGTAGTAGTCAAAACCAAACGGGGACTGCCCCGTGCTTTGGGTGTCCACCGTGCCGATCCCGACGATCGACCGCTGGAACGTGGTCAGCTGCGCATCCATCTGGTCCTGCAGGAAGGAGCGCAGCAGCAGGAACGTTGTGGCGCCGAGGGCCAGCAGGGACAGCGCCAGCAGGGCGCTGATGATCGCCACCAGCTGGGAACGCAGTGATGCGTTCTTCCACAACGTGATCAAAGCGGCTAGCGCTTGTCGGCTGTCCGCAGCACGTAGCCCACGCCGCGCTTGGTCTGGATGAGGGCGGGCAGCGTTGAATCGGTGTCCACCTTGCGGCGCAGGTAGGAAATGTAGGACTCCACAATGGACGCGTCCCCGTTGAAGTCGTATTCCCAGACGTGGTCCAGGATCTGCGCCTTCGACAACACCCGGTTGGGGTTGAGCATCAGGTAGCGCAGCAGCTTGAACTCGGTGGGGGAGAGCTCCACGGTGTTCCCGGCGCGGCGGACCTCATGGGCGTCGTCGTCGAGCTCCAGGTCGGCAACGCGCAGCACGGCGTCGTCGTCCTCCATGGGCTGGGTGCGCCGGAGTACCGCACGGATGCGCGCCACCACCTCGTCCAGGCTGAACGGCTTGGTCACGTAGTCGTCGCCGCCCACCGTCAGGCCGGTCACCTTGTCCTCGGTGTCGTCCCGCGCCGTGAGGAACAGGACGGGAAAGTGCCGCCCGGCCGCACGGAGGCGGCGCGTGACGGTGAAACCGTCCATGTCCGGCAGCATGACGTCCAGCACGGCAAGGTCGGGGTTGTGCTCTTCGGCTGCGGCCAGGGCCTCGCGGCCGTTGGCGGCCGCCACCACTTCAAATCCGGCGAACCGGAGGGAAGTGGAGAGCAGTTCGCGAATGTTGGGCTCGTCGTCAACAACGAGCAGCTTTGCTTCAGGTCCGGTCTTCTTCACCATTTGAGTCTCCGACCATTGGCTGGGAATAAGCTGGCTATTCCGTGGGTAGTAACTGTCAGCCTACGCCCAGCTAGTTCCCAGCGGCTAGTACGGAACGGCAAAAATATCCGCCCGGGCCTGGTCCGGGGCGGAGGCGGGCAGGACCAACTTCTTCAGGAACGCGGCATCGCCGTGTTCCAGTGCCCAGCGGTGAAGGTCCCCGCGCAGCTCCTCCAACAGGACCGCGAAGGAGTCTTCAACGGCAAGGTTGCGCTGTTCCCCGGGATCGGCCTCCAGGTCATGGAGTTGTTCGCGGTGCCGGCCCCAGCTGTAGACGGTGTACTTGTACCTTCCCTTCACCAGGGCGCGGCCGGTGGTCTGCGGCTTTGAGTCCGCCTGGAAGAGGGTCTGCACCACCACCACGTCAGGCTGCCCTTCCAGCAGGGACCTCGACGGGAGGTCCGGCGGCGGGGCAATCCCGGCGACCTGGCACAGCGTGGGCAGCAGGCTCAGGACACCGGCCACGGGGCTTTCCACGGTGCCGGTTGCCCGACCGGGCACGTGCAGCAGGAGCGGAACGCGGATGCACTCCTGGTACAGGGCGGTCTTCTGGTTCCAACCGTGCGCTGCGTCCCCGTCGCCGTGGTCGCTGACAAAAACGACGGCGGTCTCCGCCAGGTCAACAGCGTCCAGGAGCTGGCCGATGCGTTCATCGACGCGTGTGACGAGAGCAGCGTAGGCAGCCCGGTACTGCCGCCAGTCGTCGGCGTTGTAGCCCCTGGTGCCGTAGACCCGCGCTGCGGCATCGGCCTCGACGGCCAAGGCCGACGGGGCGTACGGCGCGGGCGCGAAATTCGCCGGCAGTGGCGGCGCCCCGCCGACCGGGGACTCCGGAACGTTGCCGTAGGGCAGGGGCTGGGAGCGGGCATACTCACAGATGGTGTGGGGGTCGTCGAAGGAAGCCACCAAGAGGAAGGGCCCGGCCGCTGCGCGCGTGGACAGCCAGTCCGTGCAGGCCTCGACCAGGCCTTCGTCGCCCAAGGGGTGGAGCGGGACAAAGCCGTCCTCCACCGTGGCGCTGGCCTGCCGGGCGTGCCACTTTCCGGCGTAGGCGCAGTCATAGCCGGCCGCGGCAAACCAATGTCCCAGGGAGGCCGGGCCCCGACCGGGTTCCGCGCCGCCCGCTCCGTTGGAGACGATGTCCAGCTGGTGGGGATACCGTCCTGTCACCATGGCGCTTCGGGCGGGCACGCACAGCGGAAAAGGCGTGTAGGCCTGCGTGTAGGACAGCGAAGCGGCCGCCAGACGGTCCAGGTGGGGGGTGCGGAAATGCGCATCCGTGTCCCTGGTCCGGAGCAGCGCATGGGCGGAGAACTGGTCCGCCATGACGAGCAGGATGTTCACCGGCCCTCCGCCAAGGCTGCGAGGGCGGCTTCTCCCGGCCATTCTTGGCGGGCGCCGGCCAAGGCGGCTTGCAGGGCTGCGGCCTGGGCCCTGATCCGCCCTTCGTCGCGGATGCCCTCCAGCTCATAGGGGTCCCGGACCAGGTCGTACAGTGTTGCGGAAAGGCCGTCGCGCTCGTGGAAGCGGGCTATGAACTTTTCGGTGGCCGTGCGCAGGCCGCGCACATGCTGTTCGTTGTGGTCGCGGGGGTAGTGGAAGTACAGGGCCGACGGCGGCGTCCCCGCGGGCTGCCCGGCGTCATCGGCGCCGCAGTCCAGAAGGGCGGCGGAGACATCGGTCCCCTGCATCTCCGCGGGCACGCTGCCGCCATGGCCCAGCAGGCCAAGGAGCGTCGGGGCGATGTCCACGCTGCACAGCCCCACCCCCGCTGAGGTTGCCGGGTCGTTGCGCAGCCTGCCCGGCCAGTGCATGACGAAGGGTATCCGCATGGATTCCTCAAAGGGGACGTTTTTGTACAGGAGCCCGTGGCTGCCCATCTGCTGGCCGTGGTCGGAGGTGAAGACCACCAGCGTGTCCTGGGTGAGGTCCAGACAGTCCAGTGCCTGCAACAGCCGGCCAACCTGGGCGTCGATGGCGCTGACTGCCGCGTAATACAGCGGCGCGATGGCGGCCGCCGCACGCCCCGTTTCCGAGCCCAGATCCACATTGGGGCGGTTGAGCAGCTGGGCGGCGGACAGCCCCGCATAACTGGTGTCATGGTTCCGGGGAAGCTGGTCGAAGGGCTGGTGCGGCGGATTCCAGGACACGGCCAAGGCGAAAGGGGCGGCGTCCGGGCCACCGGCGGCAGCCCGGTGAAGGAATTCCACGGCGACGTCCGTCTCATGGGCGGCCGACCACCCGGTGACGTTGATGCGCTGGTGACGTCCGGCGTCGCCCGTCCAGTAGTGGGGGGAAAGGTGCTGGTCGCAGCAGCCGTAGGAATACCAAAAATCAAAGCCGTGGCGCCGGTCCGTGGGGGAGTAGGCATCCCAGTAGCGGCCATCCTCCAAGGGTCCGGTGCCGTGGATGGCGTCCTCGGGGACGGGCGCCTCCAGGTGCCACTTGCCGATGTATCCGGTGCTGTATCCGGCGTCGCGCAGCACCGCGGCCCAGGACGGGGCGTCCGGGCGCAGCCCCACGCCCCAGGGTGCCGTTTCAGAGTTCACGTTGTGCGTGACGCCGTTGACGGAGGGGTACTGCCCGCTCATCATCATGGCCCGGTGCGGGCTGCACACCGGATAGTTGCTCACCGCCTGGCCCAGGGAAAGCCCCCGTGACGCCATGCCATCGAGAAACGGGGTGGAAACGGCGTCGCCGCCCGGTTCCAGGCACATGGCCCGGAACTGGTCGGCGACGAGGAACAGCAGATTGGGTTTCTTGGCCATGGTTGGGTTACTTGCCCATTCCCAGTGTCAGCCCCTCGGTGAGCCTGCGCCCCAGCCACATGTAGATGACGAGCATTGGCAGGATCACGATGCACAGGCCGGCAAACAGTCCGCCCCAGTCGGCGCCGGAGTAGGTCTGCTGCTGCACAAAGGAGATCAAGGCGACGGGCAGGGTGTACTTTTCGGTCGACTGGATCAAGGTCAGGGCCAGCAGCGTTTCGTTCCAGTGCGAGACGAGCAGCAGCACGAATGCCGTCAGGATGCCGCCCTTGGCCAGGGGAAGCGTGATCTTAACGAAGGTGCGCAGGGCCGATGCGCCGTCAAGGGCGGCGGCCTCCTCCATTTCCAGCGGCAGGCTGCGGAAGAATGCGGTGAGCAGAAATACGGTGAACGGCATGGACAAGCCGATGTACACCAGGTTCAGGCCGATCAGGCTGTCCGTCAGGTGGACTTTGTCAAGCATCACAAAGAGCGGGATCAGGATGACCTGGGCGGGAATGCCCAGGCCGATGATGAAGTACAGGCTCAGTCCGTTGGTGAGGCGGCTTTCCACCCGGCTGAGGTAGTAGGCGGCAGGACAGGCAATCGCGACGCACACGCTGGAGGACACAGCTGTTGTGACCACGCTGTTGAGCGTTGCCATGGCAAAGCCGCTGACGTTCCAGGCCGTGGAAAAGTTCGTAAAGTCGAACGACTTCGGCATGCCCCAGGGGCTGGAAAGGATTTCACGCGTGTCGCGGAAGGCCTGCAGCACGATCCAGGCGAGCATGGCGATGCTCACGACCACAACCACCCAGAGCAGGAAGACACCGACGCTTCGGGCCAGGTTGTGATCGGCCCGCAGTGCGGGGCTGACTCCGCCGCGGTTTCTGCGCCTGCGGACGGGTGGCGGGGCGGCGCCCTCGGACGTGGACGGGGCAAGGGTGGTCATGATGTTTTCCTTAGAATTCAATCGCGTCACGGCGCATGGCGCGGCGCAGGAGCACCACCAGCACGGACACCAGGGCCAGGGAGATGATGGCCGATGCGGTTGCCGCACCGTAGGCGGGCGTTGAGAGGCCGGAGAATGCGGTCACGTAGGTGTAGACGGCCACTGTCCAGCTTTGGGTCGGCGGAATGCCGGCGCCGCTGCTGCCGCCAAAGACCCAGATGATTTCAAAGATCTTGATCGATGAGATGGTCCACAGCACGGCGCAGGTGCCAAAGACATCCCAGGTCAGCGGCAGGATGACGTAACGCAGGCGCTGGAAGGCCGTTGCCCCGGCAAGCGCGCAGTCCTCGTAGAAGTACGGGGGGATCCGGTCCACGCCGGCCATGAGGATGGTGGTGAAGTAGCCGGTGGTGGTCATGACCATGGTGGCCATGATCAGGGGAAAGATGTTGTCCTGCGCCAGCCAGGCCGGAGGTTCGCTGACGCCGAGCGGCTTGAGCAGGGTATTGACCATGCCGCCGGGATTGAAGATGAACCCCGCCAGCACACCAAAAACCAGCGCGTTGATCAGGTGGGGGAAGAAGATGACGTTCCTGACGATCTTCTTCGCGGCCATGTCGCGCAGGACCAGGGTCATGGCGAACGCCAGGGCGAAGACGACCGCGCCGACGACAAAGAGCAGAAGCAGGGTGTTGCCAAATGACTTCAGGAACAGCGGGTCCTGGAAAACCTGGATGTAGTTGCTGAAACCGACGAAGGTCATGGGCCCGGAGCCGGCCCAGTCATTGAGGCTGATCCACACGGCGGCGAACGCCGGGACGATGAAGAGAACGGTGTAGAAAATGAATGCCGGTCCGACGAACGGCACCAAAAGTTTGCGGCGTTGGCGGTCGATGCTGCTGCCCCCCGGCCTCCGGCCCGGCTTTTCTGCCGGACCGGAGGCGCGCCTGGGGAGCTTGGTGGTGAGGGCCGACATTATCCCTGGCCCTTCCAGTAGGCGAGCTGTGCCGCCTTCATCTTGGCAACGAACTGCGTGGCGTTGATCTTGCCGAGGAACAGCTGGTCGTCAATGGGCCAGTAGACCTTGGTGGTGTAGCCGGGAAAGGTGATGCCGTCGTCGGCCTGGTAGATCTCCTTGGCGTTGTCAATCGCCGTCTTGACGGTGGACATCTCCGGGGAGGTCTGGGCGTCCGCACGGATGGGCAGCACCTTCGCCTGTGTGCCCAGGTCGTCCTGGTACTTCTTGTTGAGCAGGAAGGCGGCCAGCTTCTGGGCCAGGGCCGGATCCTTCGCCTTCTTCGGGACCGCCCAGCCGACGAAGTCGGCACGTGCCATGGCCGGCTGTCCACTCACCGCGGGGAACGGGAAGGAGGAATACTGGAAGCCCTTGGCGGCATAGGTGCCTGTTTCGGTGGGGATCCAGGAGCCGTTGAGCAGGAGGTCGGCGCCTCCGTTGGCCCAGGCCTGCTGCTGCGCCGGCCACTTGCTGGCGTTGTAGCCGTTGATCAGGTAACCGCCCTGGGCGATTGCCTGCACTTTCTGGGCTGCGGCGAGGACCGCGGGGGAGTCCCAGGCTGCACCGGACTTGTCCGAGGCGATCTTGTACAGGGACCCCGGGCCCTCCGCGTGAATCATGAGGTTGGAGAACCAGGCCGAGTTGTAGCCGGCGATGTCCCCGTCGGCGGCCAGCGGCACCTGCCCGGCAGCCTTTTCCTTGTTCAGCAGGGCCATGAAGTCGTCCCAGTTGGTTGGCGGGGCGGCCGCCAGGCCCGGGTTCTTCGCCGCGTTGAACCAAATCGCATCGGAACTGAGGCTGTAGGGGAGCATCCACGGCTGGCCGCCGGAGTCCTTGATGTTGCTCGCCGCCAGGTACTTGCCGGGGATGAGGTCGGAGACCTTCTTCCCGTCAATTGCGGAGGCATAGGCGTCCGTGAGGGGGAGGGCCTCGCCGGTGTTGCCGAGGACGGGTGCCAGCTTGGCGTAGGAGCCGTCGACCAGGTCCGGGACATTGCTGGTGTTCAGCGCCGGGACCAGCTTGGTGGTGTTGGAGCGGCCCTGCCACTGCACCCTCACGGTGGCGCCGGTTTGCTTTTCAAAATCTGAAATGGCCTGGGCGATCACCTTTTGCTGCGGTTCGCCGACCTTCCACATCGACCAGTACGTCATTGTACCGCTGTCTTTTGCATCGGCACCGGTGGTGCCGCCGCCGCAGGCCGTCAGGGCGAGCGCGGCTCCGGCCAGCACGGCCAAGGCCTTGGTAAACCTAAAACGAGTACTCATGTAAGGACACCTCTTGAGATTGTTGTGCCGTATGTCACGGCTCAGTGAGATGACTCAACCAGCTGTAAAAGAAAGGAATCAAGCAGTAATTCGAGGTCACTTTGATGATGGTCGGGCGCGGGTGCCACCGTCGGGCCGCATCCAATGGAAGGAAGGGGGTGTGAATCCGGCTGGTTCTGAGGCCTGCTGCGGGATTGCGGGAATAATGTTTCCTAATTCAACCTTTATTCCTATCCTTAGTCCTTGGCAGACTGGCCGGGATGCACCGTGAAAGGAAGCAGTGAGCCCCAACCCAGCGCCGCGAAAGATCAGGGACGCCAACGCCCGGGACCTGAAGTTCCGCTCACTTGCCGCTGACATCCGTCGGGGCATCATGGCGGGAACCTGGGCGGCGGGGGCGAAACTGCCCACCGAAGCCCAGCTTGCCGCCGAGACCGGACTGTCCCTGACGACTGTCCGGCGCGCCTTTGACGACCTGGTCCAGGAGGGCATGGTGGTGCGCCGGCAGGGCGCCGGCAGCTTTGTGACTGACCGCCAGCCGCCGCGGCGGCGATCGCGCCTGACGGTGGGCGTGCTGCTTCCTGACACGCAGCTGTACTATCCCCGCGTCCTGCAGGGAATTGAGGAGACACTCTCCGCCCAGGACGTCAGCCTGCAGCTGGCCACCTACAACTACGTGCCGGAACGGGAGGATTCAAGCATTGAATTTCTCGTTGAATCCGGAGTTGACGGGTTGATCCTGGTGCCCACCCTGACCGGAATCACCGATCCCCGGCAGCGGGTCACGGACCTGATGGCGCTGAACGTCCCGGTGGTGTTGCTCGAACGCAGCCTGATGGACCTCGGCCCGGGCGACCGGACGGAGCACGTGTGCTCGGATCACCAGGGCGGTGCCTACGACGCCGTGTTCCACCTTGCCGGCCTGGGCCACCCGCGCGTGGCCCTGCTCACCCGCGGAAGGACCCCCACGGAGCCGGCCATCGTCGCCGGCTATGAGCGGGCCTCCGCCGACCTCGGATTCGAGCCGCTGATGTTCCGCGTTCTGAAGCCGGACTGGGAAAATGGCGCCACTGACCAACTACTGGCCGAGCTGGTCCGGGCCGGGGTGGACGCGGCCCTGGTCTTTGGCGACAGGGAGGCCACGCTGCTCGAGGCCGCGGCGCGCCGCGCGGGCCTGCGGATCCCGGAGGACCTGGCCTTGGTCTCCTATGACGACGAGATGGCCGACCTGGCGGAAGTGCCCTTGACGGCCGTGGCTCCGGCCAAGCACCGCATGGGCAAAATGGCTGCCGAAGTCCTGCTCCGGCGGCTCGCCGAGGGCGATGACTGCCCCATCCACCAGGTACGGCTGCGGCCGCGCCTGGTGGTCAGGGAATCTTGCGGTGCCACAAGACAAGCTGCACACAATGAAGAGGAATGAGTGAAACATGAGGTTGGGAATCATTGGTGCAGGGGCTGTGGCCGTGTTGCATGCCGAAGGCGCCGCTGCCCTTGACGGAGTCAAACTGACAGCGGTCTGCGACCTTCAGGCGGACGTTGCTGCCAAGGTTGCACACCCGTGGGGCGCTGCCGTCTACACGGACTACCTGCGGATGCTCGACGACGGCGTCGTCGACGCCGTCGTCATCAACACCCCTCACAGCCTGCACAAGGAAATGGTGATCGCGGCGGCATCCCACGGCGTCCATGCGCTGGTGGAGAAGCCCATGGCCACCACCCTGGCGGACTGCGTCGCCATGGAGGAAGCCTGTGCCCGGGCCAACGTGGTCATGGTGGTCGGGCTGATCCAGCATTTCATGGCCGAGAAGCTGGCCCTGCAGGAAGCGGTGGAGTCCGGGCGGCTGGGGAAGGTGCTTTTGGTGCATGACTACCGCAGCACCGACTACCGGCCCGGCTCGCGCGCCGGCTGGTTCTTTGACCGGGCCATTTCCGGCGGCGGCGCATTCATCAACATCGGTGCCCATTGCCTGGACCGGTCGATGTGGATTGGCGGTGCCCCGGCAGTGCGGGTCACCGCTGCGACACTGAACCGGTTTGGGGCGCCCGTTGAGACGGACGGCAGCATGGAGGTGCTGCTGGCCAACGGCGTCCAGGTCCGCATTACGATCGTCTCCGACGCTCCGAGGCGGGTGGATGAAATGCTGGTGGTTTGCGAGAACGGCACCGTGACCGTTGATCCCCGCAGCGGCACCTTCGTGGAGATCGACGGCAGCCTCACCCAGGTCCATTCCTCCACCGGCGCCGACATCCAAAATGCCTTTACCGCCCAGTTGAAGGACTTCGCCGCCGCCGTGGACGGCGCAGCGCCGGCCGTCGCCGGCGCGCACGCCAAGCACGTGGTGGAAGTGGTCCTGGCCGCCTATGCGGCGGCCGAATCCGGGGAGCCCGTGCAATTGGGCGGCTCCGTGGCGCCCGGCGTTGCGCTGCAGGGCGCCCGGTGACCTGGCAGGGAATTGCGGCAGACCCCGAAAACGCCCCCCTCACGGGGTGGACCCGGGCCCACTGGGAGGCGGCCGCTGATGAGCAGATCGCCGCGGCATGGCGGTACTCCTCTCCCGGCGGGGCCCAGGTCCGGTTCCCTGCCGGACACGGGTTCCCTGCCGGACACGGGCAGGATGCTGAGGAACTCCTCGAAGGCTTTGCCCGCACGTTCCTGCTCGCTGCCTTGCGCCTGGCCGGGGCCGCCGGCGACCCCGAACAGGTGCCCACCGGATTGGTGGACTGGTATGCCCGGGCGCTCGATGCCGGAACGGACCCCGCATCGGGTGAACGCTGGCCGCGGCTGAGCGACCACAGCCAGGCCACGGTCGAGGCCACCGGCGTGGCGCTCAGCCTCCACCTGACCCGTCCCTGGATCTGGGACCGCCTGCCCCAACGCGTCCGGGACAACACCGCGGCCTGGCTTTCCGGATCCGCGCACTCCTACGGGGCGGACAACAACCATGTGCTCTTTGCCGCCACCATCCAGGCCTTTTTGGCCTCCGCCGGCCATGCACACGACGGCGCCGGCATTGAAGGGGCGCTCGCCAGGATCGAGGACTGGTACGTGGGGGACGGCTGGTACTCCGACGGGGAAGGGCGGCGCTTCGACCACTACAACGCCTGGACTTTCCACCTCTACCCGTTCTTCATCCTGGACATGCTGGCCGAACCGGAGGCCACCGGCCGCCGGGAGGTGTACCGGAACCGGCTGGCACAATTTGTCCGCGGCTACTGCCACCTCTTCGGCGCGGACGGGGCCCCGCTGATCCAGGGCCGGTCCCTGATCTACCGGTGGGGGGTGGCCGCACCGTTCTGGATGGCGCAGCGTGAAGGGGTCACCGCCGTCTCGCCCGGGCTGGCACGGCGGCTGGCTTCGGGGACCTTGAAGTACTTCCTGACCGGTGGCGCGGCCCCTGGCGGCGTCCCCACCCTGGGCTGGCACGGCGCTGATTCCTCCATCCTCCAGTCCTATAACGCCCCGGGGTCCCCGCAATGGGCGGCGAAGGGCTTTTTGGGCCTTCTGCTGCCCGCCGGCCACGCGGCCTGGACGGATGTCGAGGAACCGCTTCCGGTGGAGGAAGCCGACTTCACCCTCGCACTCGCGGGGCCTGCCTGGCTGGCTGTGGGGTGCCGGCGCACCGGGACCGTCCGGGTGCTCAACGCCGGCACCGACGGCCATCCGCAAAAGGACGAGCCCCTTTACCGCCGCCTTGCCTTCTCCACCGCCACCGCGCCCTGGTTTGACGCCGGCTGCCGGGACAACGACGTGTACCTTGCCGGAGCAGCGGGCCCCAGCCGGCATCGCGGGCTGCGCGGCGGCAGCGTCCGCCCGGCGGGAGGCTCGAGCACCTTTTCCCTGGACGCGGCAGGCCGGGATGTTGCCGTCCAGACTTCCTTTGCCGTCATTGACGGGATGGAGGTGCGTGCCGCGCGGCTCACCGGCGTGGTGGGGCTGAGCCCGGCAGTGTCCGGCTACCCCTGCAGTGCCCCCGCACCCTTGGACGTGTCCGTGACCGGGACGACGGCGGAGGTTGCCTGCCGCGGACAGGGAGCGGACGGCGGCCCGGTCCGGGGCGCGGCACTGATGCTGCTGGACAGCGACGTCGAACCCGCGGGCGGCCAGGTGGCCGGCGGAGGCGCAACGATCCTGGGGCCGCACAGCGCCTTGCCAGTCCTGGGGTGGGACCCGCTGCCAGTGAACACGCTCCAGATCCTCTGGCTGTCCGGCCTGGACGAACCCGTCGAGTCCCTTCGGGCCGTCGCCGAAACCCTCGAGTGGGCCTGGACGGCCGATGGCGTGGAAGTCCGTCATGGCGGACAAACGACGGTGATGCCGTGGCAGCGGAAGACGCCGTGGGTCGCGGATGCAATCAACCAAGGCGTCTTCCGCTGGGGCGCTGCCAGGACCTAGCCGTGCAGCGTGACCTCCACCGTCCGGCCCAACAGGCCGGCGGTGGGGATGGTGACGATCACACCGCCCTGCCGGTCCACCGACAGCGTGGCACCGACGGTGGAGTTGATGCGGCGGTAGCGGACATCCCGGATGGTGACGGTGACTGATGCGGCAGTCTGTGTCGGGTCCGAAACCGCCAGCACCCCCTGCCCCGGGCTGCCGTGGAACAACACGCAGGCGGGCCCGTCCGCCGTCAGGTTTCCCACCGTGCCGGGGGCCCAAAACAAGGCCGCCGTCGTTTTTTTGTCCAGTTCCAGGCCTTGGCCGGCCTTGTCATTGCGCAGGACCTTCGGGGCGGATTTGCCGGCTGCCTTGGCCGTGTCCCCGGCCGAGGCGCCAGGCAGCAGCGCGTAGGCGTAGGCGGCCCCGGAGGGGGCCGCCCCGTGCTCAAAAAGCAGGGTGGCGTACTGTCGACTGACGATGTCCGGGGTTCCTCCGGTGTTGATGTCACGCCATGCGCCCGTGCGCTGCTCGCGCAGCACAGTCAGGTCCCCCTCGCCGAGCAGAAGGTAGCCCCCCGTCCCTTCCAAGTGCGCCCACCGGGGGCGGCTGTAGCGCACCTGGGTTCCGGCAGCGGCGGTGTGCGGGCGGCCGTCCACGGTGATGGCCTGTCCGCCGGCGGCCCCCAGATTGCGGTGCTCGACGATACTCTCCACGGCTGCCCCGCTGGCGGTGGTGATGTCGGCGCCCAGCGCCACCACCATGTCCGTGGTGTGGAACCAGGCCTTCCGGGCCTGCAGGCCCGTACCGCCGGGGCCGATCAAATGCATTCCCACGGCGCCGATGCCGTCCAGGGTGACGCCGCCGGTCCACTCATTGTGCGGGGTCGCCGCGCCCCACTCGCCCTCCACCTTCGGCGGCAGCGGCGTGGTGTCCACGGTGATGCCCGGCAACCGGCTGAGATTGGCGGTGGGCCAGAAATCGTCGTCGAAATGTCCCTGGTCGCCGGCGTAGAGATACGTCATGCCGGAACCTGTCTGGGCGCCACGGTTGTTTTCACCGTTGCCGCATTCGTACCAGGTCGTCCGACGGCTGGACAGGCCCAGGGCGGCAGCCCAGCCTTTACCCCGGAAAACGGAGCGGTCCATGCCGGGGAAGAACTTGTGTCCTGGTGTTTCAGCCGCGGCACGCGGGGCGGACGTGGCAAGTTCCTTCAGCAGGGCCGTGCGCGGGATTGAGGCTCCGACCAGCGGGTTGCTGTACTTGTTCCGTGCCACCCAGCCCTTGCACAACGACCGCCAGCGGTCACAGGTGGCGGCATCCACACCGCGCGCCAGCCACAGGACGGCCTCGATGGTGATGGCGCCGTCGTCAAAGCCGCGCTCCTGGGTCCGGGAGATGGCCCGGCCGCGGACGGAGTCCATCATCAGCCCGTCGTGCATGAACGGGGCAAAGGAGTCCTCCACCGTATTGAACAGGATGGTCCGGCTGGGGTCGCTGACGGCGTGGTCGGAACCGCCCAGCAGCGAGAACAGCTTGGCCAGCCCGCCCAGGAGCACCACGCCGTAGGTTCCCGTGTAGGGGATGGTGGTGTGCTGGACAAAGGAGCCGTCGGCGTAGAAGCCGTTGCCCGAGGTGACGTACTGCCACACCGGGCTCAGCGCCGAGATGGCCGCTGCCAGCCTGGCAGTGTCGCCACCGACAATGGAGCGCATAATGATGGCCTGGCAGATGTCGACCCTGTTGGCCCCTTCGGAGAGGATTTTCCCCCGTGAATCCGGGAACTGCTTGGTGGGGTCGGGGATGAAGTGGTCGATCGCGGCGCAGTACCTGGCGATCAGGTCGGGGCTGACGTTGCCGCCGAGGACGGCCAGGGTGTCCGCCAGGGCCTTGGGGGTGCCGATTTCCCACGACCACCAGTTCCCGTGCTCGGCCTGTCCGTCGTTGTAAATGTAGGTGTTGCCGTCCTCCAGTGCGCCGAGAATTTGGGCCAGCAGGGCCGCACTGCCTTCATATTGGGAACCGGGGGTGGCCCAGGCCGTTGCCATTTGTGCGAGCCGCTTGTAGCTGGTGACCATTTGTGCCTCGGATGAGAACGGGGCATCCGTGAAGACGCCCATTTTTCCGGGGCGGGGGGCCAACAGTGACACGGACTTGGCGACGGCCCGGTCCTGGGACGCGATGGCTGCCTTGAAGTCGGGGTCGGCGGGGTCGATGAGCAGGCGGCCGGTGATCTGGTCGACCCAGCGTTCCCGGAGGGCCTGCAGATCAGCGGGCGTGGCGGCTTCGGCGGCTTGGGCCATGGGGGCGAAACCGCCGGTGAGCAGGCCGGCAAATGTCAGCGCGGCGGTGCCTTGGAGGATGTGTCGTCGGGATACTTCGTGCGTCATTGCAGACTTCCTTTGCATTTGGCGCAGGCCGGGCCCGTGTGACCTGGTCCGCTGCTGTCTTCAGCAGTCAAGGCCACCTGCAGGGGAGGAATAAAGGACAAATCGGTTTGCGTCGGCAGGGCGGAGGTGAAAAGGCAATGAGTGGCGTGATGGTGAATTGGTGCTTGATTCATCCTTTGCCCCGGATATGTACTGTGGATCACATTCGTTCAACTGAAGGAAGATCCACATGCCTCGCCCATCAACGGAAATCAGCCGTCGCGGTCTGCTCACAGTGGCCGCGGCAGGCGCGGTCACGGCCACCGTCGTCCAGGCATCCCCTGCGTTCGCCGAGACCCCCTCCCCGCCCTTGCCTGTCGCGACACCGGCACCCGCAGCCACGACCCCGGCGACGATGGCCGCACTGGAAGCCAATGCGCTGGCCCTCAAACCGCCGGTGTTCCTGCTGGAGACAGCCGTGCCGTCCCAGTTCAGCACCTCCGACGGTTCGCCGATGGCCATCGTCAGTGGCGTCCATCATGCCGGCAGTGCCAGCCTGCGGTGGGACTACAGGCCACGGTCAGTGCTCCAGGTGACGGCGCCGCTGCTCCTGGCGCCCCCGGCCGGCGGCAATGGCGCGGACATTGGCGCGGAGGTGAATACCTTGGCGTTCTGGGTGTACCAGGCCAAGGCGTCCCCCGGAAAGCTCCGCATCGAGGCCGGACGTGGCTCGACCACGGACCTGTGGTGTGAGATGAACCTGAACTTCACCGGCTGGCGGACGGCGTGGATCCGCTACCAGGACATGAACGGCAAGCCCCGGGCGGGCATGGACACGCTCCGTTTTGTGGCCCCTTCCGTCGCGGGCGCCTGGCACCTGGACTACCTCATTGTCAACCAGCCGCTGCGATCGAACTTCCCCACGCCGGACCGGCAGGTGCCGTTCGTGGACCCGGAAGTCCACACTGGCGCGAACCAGCATTGGCTGGACCTCCTGTGGCTTTCAAAACAGGACGCAAAACACCTGCCGACGCCGGCCCCGACCGCCGCCGAGCTGTCCGACCTGGCAACCGTGGCGTCTTCCTACACCGCTGCCGTGGTCCAGAAGGTCACTGTGTCCGCGGCGTCGGTCGCGGCGATGGCCGCCGCCGTGGACGCCCTCGGGGTGCCCGCTGCGGGCAGCAGTGGAGGCGGGGGCAGCGCAATCCTGGGCCATCAGGACGCGATCTGGCCGGATGCGATTGCCAGCGACTACGCGCGGCTGTCCCCGGAGACGCCGCTGCCTGCCTACACGAACCAGATGCTGGCCACTGCCTCCGCGTACGCCTCGACGACCGACCCGACATTGCAGGGCACGTTGGGCGAACTGTATGTGCGGATGCTCCAGCACCTGTGGGACCAGGGCTGGACCGATGGCAGCTGCCAGGGCACCATCCACCACCTGGGCTATCAGGCGTCGCCGTTCTATTCCTCGGTCTGGCTGATGCGCGAGCTGCTTGCGTCGCGCGGGCTGCTGGACGAGGCGAAGGCGGCCCTGGCCTGGCTGGTGGGCATGGGCCGGACCCGGCTGGACACGAGTGATGTCAACCTGTTCTACAACGGTGTCTTCGACATCCTCAACACCACGGTGGCCGGCATGCTGGCCAGCGCACTCCTTTCGGACAGCGACGCCGAGAAGGTGGCGCGGGTGAAGCTGGTGCAGCAGTGGCTCAACAACGCCATCGCCTGCTCTCCCGGCACTCAGGGCGGGTTCAAGCCCGACCTCGCCACCTTCCACCACATGGGGCACTACCCTGCCTACGCCCGGGACGGCTTCGCGGGCGGTTCCCCGGCGCTGGCGGTGCTGGCAGGCACCGGCTTTGCCATTTCGCAGGCGGCGCACGAGCGGTGGAACCAGGCCCTGCTGGCGATGCGTTTCTACGCCAACCAGAGCAACTGGCCGCTGAGCCTGGCCAACCGGCACCCCACCGGGACGGACTCGCTGAAGATCGCCCCGTACCAGACCATGACCAGCGCCGGCAGCCCCGACGGCAAGTTCGCGCTGGACCCGGTGATGGGCGCGGCGTTCCTGCGGCTGCTGCCGGCCAAGCCGAATTCGGCGCAGAAGTCGCTGGCAACCGCGCTGGCCGCGGCCGGCGTCACCGCCGAGCCCGACCCCACTGGCTGCCAGGTGATGAACCACGCCGCCTTGGTCTCGCACCGGCGGGAGAACTGGCTGGTCTCCGTGCGCGGGCACAACCGCTACCTCTGGTCGACCGAGGTCTATCCGGGGAACAACGAGTACGGTCGGTACATCACCTACGGCCAGGTGCAGGTGATGAGCGGGGGAACCCCGGTCAGCAATGCCGGCTCCGGCTTTGTCCAGCCGGGCTGGGACTGGAACAGGTTCCCGGGCACGACGGCGATCCAGCTGCCGTTTGAGAAGCTGATCACCAACATTTCCCCGACGGGTGAGGAGATGCTGCTGACCGACCAGCGGCTGGGCGGTGGCGGCACGATCGGGGGCCGGAACGGTGCGTTCCTGATGAGCCTGCATGAGAATGCTGAGTATGACGGATCGTTTTATGCCCGCAAGTCCGTGTTCATGTTCGATGACCGGGTGGTGTTCTTGGGCAGCGGAATCGTAAACAACGACCGCACGCACCGCACGCAGACCACGCTGTTTCAGTGCAGCCTGGCCGATACGTCCGTGCCGACGCAGGATTCGCGTGTCGGCGCGATCGCCCAGCTGCCCTACAGCAGTGCCGAAAAGGTCCATGCTCCCGTGTGGCTGGTGGACCCGCAGAACGTGGGCTACTTCGTCCCGGGCGGGCAGCAGCTTCAGGTGACCCGGGCGGTGCAGACGGCACCGGACCAGGGCGCCTCCACCACGGGCACACTGCCCTACGCGATCGCTGTGCTGGACCACGGAAGCCGGCCGCGCAATGCGGGCTACGAGTACGCGATGGTGGTCGGTTCCACGGCGGATTCGATGACCGCGTTCACCACAGCCATGGGCAGGAAGTCCACGGCTCCGTACACGGTGCTCCAGCACGACGACACCGCCCACGTGGTGCATGACCTGGCAACGGGGATCACCGCCCACGCGGTGTTCGAGGCCTCCAAGCGGATCAACGGCGGAATCGTGACGGCCGTGGACACCCCTTCAGTCGTGCTCGTCCAGCCCGTGGGCGCCGAGCTGGCCGTGTCGGTGACCGATCCGGACCTGCGCTTCTACAACGGAAAGGACAAGTCCTCCCCGCTGCAGTCGCCGTTCGGGGTGCCGTGGAAGGCCTCGCCCAGCCAGGGCAGCCGAATCACGCTGGAACTGGCGGGACGTTGGAAGAGCGGTGTGCGGGCAGTCACCGCAAGCTGCGGACGCAGCACCACCAGGATCACGGTGAACTGCGCCAACGGCCTGCCGACCGAGCTGCGCCTGACGAAGGCGTAACCGTCCAAATAAAGGGAAGTGGCCGGCCAAAATAAAGGGAAGTGGCCGGCCAATGGTCACGCGGGCGGCCTCAGGCCCCGTCCCAGTTCGGCCCCGTGAAGGCCCCGAACGGGTCTGCCCTCCCCGCGGGCGGGCGGAGGGGGCTGTGCTGGCCCGCCCCCGCAACCGGCAGCGCCGCACCATCAAATTCCGGCTCGCCGTGCCGGGCGAACCAGCCGGCCAGGCGTGAACGCAAGTCGACAAGTGCGGGGTGGGTGCCGCCGTCGTCCATCAGGTTGTGCCGTTCCCCGGGATCCGCGGCCAGGTCGTACAGTTCGTGGGGGCCGTGCGGGTGGCGGTGGACGTACTTCCAGCGGTGCGTGCGGATCATGCGCACGGGGCCGTATTCGTCGTAGACCACCACGGCGTCCTCCGCCCGGGCGGACGGGGCGCCGGAGCCGGCGCCGGGAGCCAGCAGGGCGGCGAAGGAGGCGCCGGGACCATGCTCAAAGGGAGTGGGATCCAGCCCTGCCAGCTCCAGGACGGTGGCGGCGACGTCGTAGGCCGAGAGCAATTCGGTGCGCACTGTGCCCGCGGCGATGCGCCCGGGCCAGTGGAAGATGGCCGGGACCTTCACGGAGGAGTCGTACATGTTTTGCGGGAAGGTGCCGTTGCCCTTGCCCCAGACACCGTGGTGGCCGCAGTTGAAGCCGTTGTCGCTGCTGAAGATGACCAGGGTGTCCTCGGCGATGCCCAGGCGGCCCAGGTGTCCCATGATCCCGCCAATGGCGGCGTCCATGGCGCTGACGGCGGCGAAGTAGCCCACCAGGGCGGCCCGGACGTCCGGTTCCCCGCCGATGGCCACCCCGCCCACGGTGGGCTGCCACGGGTGGGGCTCCTCCTGCGGACAGCTGGCAAACTCGCAGTCCGTGTAGAGGTCCTCAAATTCCTTGGGGTGCTGGCCCTTCCAGGGCTTGTGGGGTGCCGTGTAGTTCACGGCCAGGAAGAACGGCTCCTCGCGGGCGGCCTCGCGGTCCAGGAAGGCGTGCGCATCCGCGGTGATGGCGTCGGTCAGGTATTCAGTGACCTCCTCGCGCTCGCCGTTGCGGTACATGGTGGAGCGCAGGTACGGGCTGCCGCCGCCCTCAAGGCCGAACCAGTGCACAAAGCCCCGCCGAGCGGCGTCGTTGGCCCCCAGGTGCCACTTGCCGGCCAGGCCCAGCCGGTAGCCGTTGTCCGCCAGGGCATCCGTGAAGAGGGGCTGCCCGGCCAGGTAGTCGGGGGCTCCGGGACCGACCTCCACCCCGGTCAGGTAGTCGTGGACGCCGTGGCGGGAGGGTATCTGGCCGGTCATGAGGCTGGCGCGGGCCGGCGAGCAGACGGGGGAGGCGCAAAAGAAGTTTTCCAGCCGCGTGCCTTCGGCGGCGAGGGCGTCCAGGTGGGGTGTGCGGATCTCCCCATTGCCGGCGCAGCCCAGAGCCCAGGGACCTTGGTCGTCGCTGAGGATGAAGACGATGTTGGGCCGGTTCGTCGAGCGGGTGACCATGGCTGCTCCTTCTGGATGAGACGGACCCCATAATTACCACCTTTTCACGGAAGGAATAAAGACGTATTAAGCCCGCGCAAACTCTCCGTGGAAAGCGGTTTCCATGGATGCGTTGGCCGGGTACGCTGGGACAAAGGCACATGTGACGAAAGGACTGCCATGCCGTTGGCGTTTTCCACGCTTGGCTGCCCGGGCGCCTCCCTGGCGCAGGTTGTGGCACTCGCACGGGTTTCGGGGGCCACCGGCCTGGAGCTGCGCGCCGCCGACGGCGAAATTGTCCACCCGGGCATGCCGCCGGGCGGGCGACGGGCGGTGGCGGCGGCGCTGTCCGCCGCCGGGCTGGCCGTCCTTGCCCTGGCCAGCTACGTCCGGGTGTGCGCCCCGGGCGAGGATGGGCGGGAGGGAACGGTCGACGCCGAGCTTGCCTCCGCCGTCGACCTCGCCGCCGATTTGGGCGCAGCGAATGTGCGCGTGTTTCCCGGGGCCGGACTTCAGCCCGCGCTGGAAGGCCCCGTGCCGGCGGACATGGCGGCGGCCGACGCCCGCGGCGCGCGCCGTCTCAATGCGGCGGCCGGCCTGGCCCGGGAACGCGGCGTCACGCTCGCGCTGGAGACCCATGATTCACATCCGCGCGCCGCGGACCTGGCCCGCATCCTGGCTGGCGTGGACCCGGGGGCTCCGGTCAAGGTGATCTGGGACCTGATGCACCCGTGGCGGCACGGGGAGGCGCCGGAGCGCACGGCCGGGCTGCTGGCGGACTGGCTGGCCTACGCCCAGTACAAGGACGGCGAGCGGATTCCCGGCACCAGCGATGCCACGCCGGCCTTGCCGGGGAAGGGGTCCCTTCCGCTGCGGCGGATGCAGCGCCTGGCGTCCGGGATTGCCGCCGCCCACGGCGACCTGGATCCCTGGATGTCGCTGGAATGGGAGAAGGCCTGGCACCCGGAACTGCCGCCCTTGGCCGCCGCCCTTGACGCACTGAAGACCGCACTTGACCAATGCCCCGCCCGCACCCAATGAACGAAGGCACCATGCCCGTGGCCCGCAAGCCCAACATCCTGGTCATTGTCTCCGACGACCACGGCTACGCCGACAGGTCCATCCTGGGCGTGCAGGGGGACGTCCGCACCCCGGCGCTGGACCGGCTGGCACGGCAGGGAACCTCCTACAGCAACGCCTACGTCACGGCCCCCATCTGCTCGCCGTCGCGGGCCGGTCTGGCCGCGGGAAGCTACCAGCAGCGCTGGGGCGCGCGCTGGTTCACCGACTCGGAGGTGTGCCCGCCGGAGGTGCCCACCATTGCCGAGCTGCTGCGCGGGGAGGGCTACGCCACCGGCTATTTTGGCAAGGTCCACTACGGCAGCGAGCACCACGGCGACCGCGGCACCCCGCCGCGGCACGGCTACGATGAATCGTTCTACGGGCTGGCCGGGGAGTCCATGGGCCGGCTGAACTACCTGCACCACTCGGAAAACGCTGTCCGAGACTATGGCAAGGCCGCTCACCCAATGGCGGTCCAGCCCCTGTGGAACGGGGAGGAACCGCAGGAACTCGAAGGCTTCCTCACCGACGCGATCGGCGAGCGCACCCGCCAGTTCGTCGCGGACCACGCCGACAGGCCGTTCCTGGCCACGGTGGCCTTCAACGCGGTCCACAACTTCTGCTGGCAGCTGCCCGCCGGGGAACTTGAGAAGCGCGGACTGCCCGCCTTTGAGGACTGGAACCCGGGGGCCGGTGAATACATTGACTGGTACGACGGCGCCATCAGCCCCCACCTGGCGAACGGCCGGGCGTACTACCTGGCCCAGCTTGAACTGATGGACACACAGATCGGGCTGATCCTGGACCAGCTTGACGAACTGGGCCTGGCCGGGGACACGCTGGTCTTCTACCTGACGGACAACGGCGGCTCCACCTGCAACTATGGCGTCAACCTGCCCCTGCGCGGCACCAAGTACACGCTGTGGGAGGGCGGCGTCCGCGTCCCGTTCCTGGTGCGCTGGCCCGGCCGGGTGCCGGAGGGGCTGACCGCCACGGCCCTGGCAAGTTCCATGGACATCCTCCCCAGCGCGCTGGCCGCCGCGGGGGCGCCGGCCGGGACATACGCCCACTGCGACGGGCGCAACCTGCTGGGGGATGACGGCGGGCTGGCGCCCGGGCACGCGGCCCTCCACTGGGACTGCGGCTGGCAGTGGTCCGTGCGCCGCGGCGACTGGAAGCTCAGCTGGGTGGAGCCGGATTCCGCCGTGGCCCAGGCCATCCGGCAGGTGGAGCACGCCGAGCCGGGCAGCGGCTACTTCCTGGCCAACCTGGCGCAGGACCCTGCTGAAACCACCGACCTGCAGGCGGCGGAACCGGAAATCCTGGCCGAGTTGCTGGCCCTGCATGAGACGTGGACGGCCGGGCTGGCCCTTCCCGCGTGAGGCCGCCGGGCATGGACGCGAAGTCCTAATGCCCCCTTGTTTTCCTAATGGCGTTAGGTGGACAATGAAGGCGTGGAACCAGTGCAGGACCGCCGCAAGGTGCGCAGGGATGCCGTCATCGGGGAAATCCTGGGCGCGGCCGTGGAATTGATGGCCCGCGACGGCGTCGCGGGCATGTCGCTTTCGGCCGTCGCCCGCAGGGTGGGCATGCGCCCGCCGTCGCTGTACGAGTACTTTCCGTCGAAGAATGCCCTGTATGACGCCCTGTTTGAAAGGGCCGCCGCCGGACTCCGCGACGCCGTCGCCGTGGCCGGCGGCCAGCACCCGGACCATCCCATCGAGGCCCTGCGTGCAGGTGCCCGTGCGTTTGTGGCGTGGTCGGCCGGGAACCCCGTCGTCGCCCAGCTGATCAGCTGGCGCCCCGTGCCGGGCTTTGAACCGTCGCCCCAGGCCTTCAGGCCCAGCCAGGAGATGGTGGCGCTGCTCCGGGACCACATTGTGCTGGCGGTTTCGCGCAAGGAACTGCGGGCCTCCGCAGCCACTGAGGAAGCCGTCCTGCTCTTCACCACGGTGGTGGCGGGAGTCGTCTCACAACAACTGGCCAACGAACCCGCGGGCGGGGGGTCCGGGCGCTACGCCCGCCTGGCAGGACCCGCGGTCTCCCTGTGGCTGGAACACTACGCACCCTAAGGAGTAATCATGTATCCGGCCGCAACGGCCATTCCGGCCGCCACGCGCGCCACCTCGGCCGCCCTGTACCAATCCGTCATGTCCGGCATCGCCGGCTTCCTGGCAGCGCTCCCCGAAGGGGCATGGGACGCGGCCACGGACTGCGCCGGCTGGAGCGTCCGCGATCTCGCCGGCCACCTCGCCGGGGCGCAGCAGGACATCCTCAGCGTCCGCACCACTCTCCGCCACCGCCGGGAGGGACGACGCCGGTACCCCCGCCTGTCGCCGTTGGACGGCGCAAACCAGGTGCAGGTCGACGAGCACGGCGGCCAGTCCCCGGTGGAACTCTCCGAGCGCTACGCCGCCAACGCGCCCAAAGTTGCGGGGAAGGTTGCCTCGTTTCCGGCTGCGCTGGCGTGGCTTCCCGTCCAACCGGGCATGGCGCCCGGAGGGGCGGCACTGCGCCTTGGCTATCTCTTCAACGTGATCTACCTCCGCGATGCGTGGATGCACGGCATCGACCTGGCGCGGGCAACGGGCCGGCCGCGCCCGGCAACGGAAGCCGACGGGCACGTTCTCGAACAAATCATGCGGGACGCCGCCGTGGAATGGGCATCCAGGAGGGGCGCCGGGAGCGTCGGCGGAGTATCCGCAACGGGGCCGGCGCCCGGCGTCGCGCTTGAGCTGTGCGGCGAGCTCCACGGCACGTGGCACCTGGGCGGGCGGGGTCCGCAAACCCAGGTGTCCGGCGTCGGACTTGAGTTTGTCCGGGGGCTTTCGGGGAGAACGCCGGAGTCGGGACTGCATTGCGTGGCGGGCGACCCGCAGCAGGTGGACCTGCTTGAGGACCTGCGGGTCCTGTTCTAGGGCCCGTGCCGATCCAAGGTCATGGGCGGCGGGCGTACATCTCCACCGGCGCCAGCAAGCCGGCCCGGAACGCGTCCAGCAGGTTGGCCATGGCCGGCCCGTCCAGCCCGGCGGGGCCGGCGCCGTCGCGGACCCGTTCCAGAAACTCAATGCCCTCGGCCAGGGGCTTGGCTTCCCGGTCCACCTCCAGGCCCGCCTGGCCCAGCGCGTCGCTGTAGGCCAGGGGCGGCTGCGGGAAGGACGTCTCCGCCGTGGCCGCCCACGGCAGCGGATAGGCCTCGACGTCGCCGCCGAGCAGCATGATGTCGTAGACGGCCAGGACCCCGCCGGGCCGCAGGACGCGGGCGGCCTCGGCAAAAAGCCTGTCCTTGTCGCGGACGTTCATGCCCACATGGATCACCACGGCGGCGTCAAAAGTGCCGCGGGGGAAGGGGAGGTCCAGGGCGCTGCCTTGGGTGAACTCGACCGGGCCGGCCAGCCCGGTGCGCTGTGTGAGCGCGGTGGCGGCGGCCACAAACTCCGGTGTCAGGTCCACGCCGTGGACCGTGGCCCCGAATTCGGCGGCCAGGTGGCGGGCCACTCCGCCCAGCCCGGAGCCAATGTCCAGGACGCGGGTGCCGGCGCCAATCCCGGCGCGTTCAGCCACCCGCGAGGTGGCGGCGCGGCCGCCGATGTGGAGCTGGTCGGCGCCGCCGAGGTCCTCCGGCGTAAAATTCCCCGGGTCGGCCCCGGCCCTGCGCACTACGGCAAGCAGCCGTTCAAGGACGCCGCCGCTGCCGTAGTGCGCGGCCACCGACTCTTCGTAATCCATGACGCCTCCAGCCGGACGGGACCCTGTGGCAAATGATCCTACTCCGCATACCCAGACGCTCGGTTGCAACCGGGGCGCTTTTTCGAAACGCTCGCTCGCCTCGGTATATGTCAACCTCTCTCAAACAGGTTGACATATACCGTTGGGGGGAAGTGCCCCGGTTGGGCGGGAGGGTTGGGGGAAAGTGCCCCGGTTGCAACCGAGGGTTTGGTCAGGGGGCGTCGATGATGCGGTAGGCGTAGCCCTGCTCGGCGAGGAAGCGCTGGCGCTTGGCCGCGAAGTCGGCGTCCACGGTGTCGCGCGCCACCAGGGTGTAAAAGCGGGCGGTGCGGCCGTCGGCCTTGGGGCGCATGAGCCGGCCCAGCCGCTGTGCCTCCTCCTGGCGGGAGCCAAAGGATCCCGAGACCTGGATGGCCACGGAGGCCTCGGGCAGGTCGATGGAAAAGTTCGCCACCTTGGACACCACCAGGGTCTTCACGGCCCCGCGGCGGAACTCCCCGAACAGCCGCTCGCGCTCCTTGACCGGCGTTTCACCCTTGATCAGCGGCGCGCCGAGGCGCCCGGCGATCTCGTCGAGCTGGTCAATGTACTGCCCGATCACCAGGAGCTGTTCGCCGGCATGCTCGGCCGCCAGCTTTTCCACCACGGCCGACTTGCTCTCCGAGGTGGCGCACAGGCGGTACTTGTCGGCGTCGTCCGCCATGGCGTACGCCATGCGCTCGTCCTGCGGCAGGTCGATCCGCACCTCCACGCAGTCCGCGGGCGCAATGTAGCCCTGGGCCTCGATGTCCTTCCACGGGGCGTCGTACCGCTTGGGCCCGATCAGCGAGAACACCTCGCCCTCGCGGCCGTCCTCCCGGACCAGCGTGGCCGTGAGCCCCAGCCGGCGGCGGGCCTGCAGCTCCGCCGTCATGCGGAAGATGGGGGCGGGCAGCAGGTGGACCTCGTCGTAGATGATCAGCCCCCAGTCGTTGTCGTTGAGCAGCTCCAGGTGCGGGTGCAGGCCGCCGCGGCGCAGGGTCAGCACCTGGTAGGTGGCGATGGTGACGGGGCGGACCTCCTTGGCGGCGCCGGAGTATTCACCGATCTCGGCCTCCGTGAGCGTGGTCCGGCGCAGCAGCTCGGCCTTCCACTGCCTGGCCGAGACGGTGTTGGTGACCAGGATCAGGGTGGTGGTGCCGGAGACGGCCATCGCCGCGGCGCCCACAATCGTCTTCCCGGCGCCGCACGGCAGGACCACCACGCCCGAGCCTCCCGCCCAGAAGTTCTCCACGGCCAGGTCCTGGTAGGGGCGCAGCGACCACGCGCCGTCCTTGGGGGCCACGGCGTCGGCGTCCCCGGCGGTCAGGGCAATCGGGTGGGGCGTGCCGTCGACGTACCCGGCCCGGTCCTCCGCGGGCCAGCCGGCCTTGAGCAGCAGCTGCTTGAGCGCCCCGCGCTGGGAGGAGTGCACCACGACGGTCAGCGGGTCGATCCGCGGCCCCAGGAGCGCGCCGATCTTCCTGGCGTGGATGACCTCCTCCAGCACGGGGAAGTCGCTGGTGCGCATGACGAGCCCGTGGACGGGGTCCTTTTCCAGGGTGAGCCGGCCGTACCTGGACATGACCTCAGCTATGTCGATCAGGAGGGGGTGCGGCACGGGGAAGCGCGAGAACGTCAGCAGCGTGTCCAGCACCTGTTCGGCGTCGAGCCCGGCGGCCCGCGCATTCCACAGGCCCAGCGGCGTGATCCGGTAGCTGTGCATGTGTTCGGGCGCCCGCTCCAGCTCGGCAAACGCGGCGATGGCGTGCCGCGCCTCGGTGGCCTGCGGATGCGCCGTCTCCAGCAGGATGGTCTTGTCGCTTTGGACAATCAACGGCCCGTCGTTCATGCTCTGCCTTTCGTGCCGGCGCTGCCGCCCTCAATCAAGTCCACGTCCACAATCCGGTGCATGCTGAAAACCCGTTCACTGTCCCGCTCGTGGTCGAACGCCCGCACGCGCCCCTCCGCAACCGTCACGGGGCGCAGCCGCAGCCGTTCCGGCCGGCCGTCGCCGCCGACAGTGGTCAGCCACACGTCCGCCATGGTGCGGATGGCACGCTGGAGCTGCTCGCGGACCAGGGCCGGCGCCGCCTCCCCGCGCCCCGGCGTCCAGGCGGGCCGGCTGCGCAGCATGGCCAGCTGGGCCGCCGCCGGTCCCGCGGGATGCACGACGGCGTCCCCCGCCTCCTGCCCTTCGGCCGCCGACAGGCGGGCGGCCTCCCAGGGCGCCATGGCCGGGTGCGTTGTGGAGGGGGCTGCCCGCCGCGGCCGGCCGGCGGGCCGGCCCGGTTCCTCCGCCGCGACGCCGCCGGCCAGCGCGGGCGAGTGGCCGGCGTCGAGCATTTTCCTGGCGAGCTCGGCGGGCGGCAGGGCGGACACGGCCACGGTGGGGGAGACCGCGGTTAGCTGCAGGCCGGAGGCCGCGCCCACGGCCAGCAGTTCTGCCAGCAGCCCCGGCTCCCGGGCGCTGACCACGGCGGAGGCGGCGACCACCGTGAAGCGCCCGTGGCGGGAGGCGGTGTCGGCCACGAGGTACTCCAGCGGCTGCGGGACGGGCGTGGCCGAGTGGGCGGCCAGGAAGTCCATGATGCCGGTGGCGGTGCGCCCGGCCGCCAGGGCGCGCTGGAGGGATGCGCGGGTGAAGCGGTACACGCCGGCCGTGCCCCGGCCCTCCGGCTCGGCGAGCAGCGCGAGCTCCTCGGACAGGACCGGGGAAAGGTAGCCGGGCGCCACGGCGGTGAGGTCGCCCTGGAGCAGGACGTGTTCCACCGGTTCCGGCAGCGTGCCGGCGAGGAGGGCCAGGGCGCCGTCCCAGTCGCGGCCGATCACGGCCAGGCCCAGGTCCGTCAGGGCGGCGGCGCCGGTCAGGCCCAGCAGCTCGGCCTCGGCGAGGAAGCCGGCCAGCGCCTTGGCAATGCGGCGGGCCGGGCGCGGATGGTGCCAGGCGTAGTGGTCCAGCACCTGTTCGATGGTGGGTGCCGGAACCGTGCCGGACTCCGCGGCGTCCCCGTGCAGCGCGGCGCCCCCGTGCAGCGAGGCGAGCACCTGCAGGGAGGTGGCGCGCAGGGCCGGTGCGTCCGGGCGGAAGGCCTCGCCCGCCAGCACATTGACGGCGGGGGAGCCTGTTCCCACCAGGGACGGCAGCCGTCCGGCGTCGAGCCAGGCCGAGGCCAGCCACAGCCACTGTTCGGCGCGGTCCCGCGGACGCCAGCCGGACGCCGTGGCCTTCCACAGCGACGTGTCGGGGTCGAGCGTGATGAGCTTCGCCATGGCGGCCAGCTCAAGGTAAAAGTACGACTGTGCCATTTCGACGTCGAGATCCCTGGCCACGGCGCGCACGGCACGCACGCCGACCCCTCCTGCCCGCAGCGTGGCCAGCGGCGCGTTTTCCACGGAATCCAGGAGCCGGCCCATGGTGCGCAGCAGCGCGGCCACCGCGCCCGTGGCCGCGTTGTCCCGCAGCGAGGTGCGGACCCGGGCCACCTCCACGACGGGCGGTGCAGGGGAAAAGTGGGTCACCACGCGGCCGTGGCGAAGCAGCAGGCCCACCTCACGGGGCAGTTCCACGTGGTCGTCGTCCAGGGGAATCAGCAGGCCCCGGCGCAGCAGCCAGTTGACGGCGCCGCCCGCGTCGGGCTGGGCGGGCGCGGCGCCTTCGCCCGGGCGGCCCTCCCGGCCGACGTCGCGGAGCGCATGGGCCACGCGGCCCATGGGGCCGGCCGCAAACTTGGCCAGCAGCCCGGCTGTTCCGTCGGGCGCATCGGCCAGGAGCGCGTCCGGCCCGGCAAACGACGTGACGTGGGCGTGCAGCGCTGCCGCCGGATCGCCGCCCGGCAGCCCCAGGGTGCCGGCGATCCCGGCCAGCCTGTCCCGGCAGCCGGGCAGGGCGTCGGCCAGTTCAACGTAGCCCCGGCCCAGCCCGGCCGGGTGCGCGCCCAGCACCTCGCGCAGGGAGGTGACGGGCAGGAAGCGGCGGGGTCCGGCGTCGTCCGTGTCCTCGGGAGAGTGGAGGACCAGGGCCAGCTCGTGAAGCTGTTCGAGGAGCGGCTCCAGCTCTGCGGCACTGGCGTCCGCCACGGCCTCCGCAAGCTGTGCGGCGGTGGCCCCGGAACCGGCAGGCGCAGCCACCGCCAGGGCTGTCAGAAGTTGCAGCTGCGGCTCGTTCAGCCGGTCCAACGCACGGGACAGCCCGGCCCGGCTCGACGCGCGGGCGGCGAGGGCGGCGAAATCGGCTGCCGGCGGGTCCATCAGCTCCGGGCGCAGCGAAAGGAGCCGCAGCAGCGAGGAATCGGGCCGGGCAGCGAGGTCGGAGATCAGGAGCTGCAGGGTGGACATCAGCTCAACGCTACCGCGAAAACCGGCGGTTGGGACTAGAGCCGCCGTCGCCGGGACACGGCATGGATGACGCTGCCGCCCATCATGATGAAGGCTGCGGGCAGGCAGAGCATCGCGATCCAGGTGAGGCCGGTCCACGGCTCGCCGCCGGCCCACTTCGCCAGCAGCAAAATGGCCAGTGCGGCGACGCCCGCCAGGGCCAGCACCACGGCCGCAAGGTTGAATGCCAGCCAGCCCCGGCCGTCGGGGGCGGGGGCGGTGTTGTGGGTGCTCATGCCCATAACGCTAACAGCGGACAGGGGCGGCACAAAGCACGCCCGCATTCCCGGACGCGGTAACCTTGAAGGGACTGGACCGGCACGCCCCGGCCCCGCCAGCAGTGGATGCACATTTCACGGTCCAGGGTGCGTCCGGCCCACCGCCGTGCAGCCGCCGGGCATGGTTCCTACAGAAGAATTAACGAGGTAAAGCAAGTGCCGATCGGCAAAGTGAAGTGGTACGACAACGAAAAAGGCTTCGGCATCCTGACCGCCGATGACGGCAAGGAAGTCTTCCTGCGCGCCAATGCCCTCGCGCCCGACGCCGGTGAAATCAAGCCTGGAATGCGCATGGAGTTCGGCGTGGCGGACGGGCGCAAGGGTGCCCAGGCGATGGCTGCGAAGATCCTGGACCGCGGCCCGTCCGTGGCCAAGGCCAAGCGCATGCCTGCCCGCGACCTCGCCCCGATCGTGCAGGACCTGGCGACCTTGCTGGAACACTCCATAGGATCCCTGACCAACGGCAAGTACCCTGAAGGCGACGCGAGCAAGATTGCCGCGGCGTTGCGCAAGGTTGCCGACAACTTCGACGCATGACGGTGCCCACGATGACAGAATTTCCCACCGAGCCCGCCACGGCGGCCGCCCGGAACGCCGACGCCGAGCCGACGGCGGGTGCCTCCGCCGTTGACGCCGTCGCCGTTGACGCAGTGCCCCGGCCCGGGGTCCCCGTCTGGCGGGTGGGCAAGCCCGACGCCTTTCTTGCCGCGGCCGCGGACGTGGCCCGCAGCGCCGTGCTGGACATCGCCGCTGACGCCAACATCGGCCCGCACGCCGCCGTGCGCAGCGAGGGCGTCCGGACCGTCACGCACCTCTTTGAATGCAGGCTCCCCGGCTATGCCGGGTGGCAGTGGTTCGCGACGCTGACCCGCGTTTCGCGCTCCAAGGACGCCACCGTCAACGAAGTGGGCCTGCTCCCGACCAACGGATCCATCCTGGCCCCGCCGTGGGTCCCGTGGGCCGAGCGGGTCCGCCCGGAGGACGCCAAGGCGGACGAGCCGGAGGAATCCGGCGCAGGGGATTCCGCCAGCGGCGCCGCGGAGGAGGAATCCTGGCAGTCCGGGGACTCCGGTGGGTCAGGGGAGTCCGGGCACGACGCCGGGTCCCCGGGTGGCGCCGGCGGCGCACCGCAGGCCTGACCCGCCCCACGCCGGCCGAGGCCGTCCCGCTCGCCGGGCCCCGTCGCGGCCGGTCCGCAAAAGATGTTGTTGACGCCAACACGGGCGCGGGAACATGCTGTGGGCATGAATGATGCGGCAGCGGACGTGGTCAGGCGTTTCTACGAGTCTGTCGCGGAGCGTGACCTGGCCAAGGCCGAGTCGTGTTTTGCGCCCGATGCGTTGTGGCACCTGCCAGGAACGGGGCCGATTGCCGGCGACCACGTGGGCTGGCCCGCCATCCGGGATGAGTTCCTCGTGAAGCTGGGGCCGCTGTCCGGCGGCACCTTCAAGGCTGAACTGCTCGACGTCGCCGTGGGCGAGCGTTACGTCGTGGCCGTCCAGCACGCCACGGGGGACTTCGGCGGGCGGGTGCTGGACATCACCGGCTGCCAGCTGATGCACGTGGAGGACGGCCTGATCCGGGAAGTGCGGGGGCACTACTCCAATCAGGAGCAGTTGGACGCCTTCTGGGAGGAACCCGCCCGACGGCCCTGGCCGCCGTCGTCCGTCCGGCGCGGCAGCCAGGGCCCTGTTGGGCCGGGGCTTAGAGGTTTTCGATGACGAAGTCGATGCACCTGGTCAGTGCCGTGACATCGTCCGGCTCGATCGCCACGAACGTGGCGATGCGCAGCTGGTTGCGGCCGAGCTTGCGGTAGGGCTCGGTGTCCACAATTCCGTTGGCGCGCAGTACCTTGGCCACGGCGGCCGCGTCCACGGACTCGTCAAAGTCGATCGTCACGATCACATTGGAGCGGTCCTCGGCACGCGACACGAACGGGGTGGCCACGCCGGACGCCTCGGCCCAGGAGTACAGGCGGCCGGCGGAGTCCGCGGTGCGCTTGGACGCAAAGTCCAGGCCGCCGTTTTCATTGAGCCACCTGACCTGCTCGTTGAGCGTCACCAGCGTCGCCAGGGCCGGGGTGTTGTACGTCTGGTTCTTCAGCGAGTTGTCGATGGCCGTGCCCAGGTTCAGGAAGTCCGGCACCCAGCGCCCGGTTGCGCCGATGCGCGCGGCGCGCTCCAGCGCGGCGGGGGAGAACAGCGCAAGCCAGAGTCCTCCGTCGGACGCGAAGTTCTTTTGCGGGGCAAAGTAGTAGACGTCGGCCTGCGCTACATCCACGTGCAGGCCGCCCGCGGCGGAGGTGGCGTCGACCAGGACCAGCGCGCCGTCGTCGGCCCCGGCAACGCGCTGCACGGGGGCGGCCACGCCGGTGGAGGTCTCATTCTGGGGCCAGGCGTAAACGTCGACGCCCGCCTCGGCCGCCGCCTCGGGGCGCGTCCCGGGCTCCGAGGTGATGATGGAGGAGGGGTCCAGGAACGGGGCCTTGTTGGTGGCCGCGGCAAACTTGGAGCCAAACTCGCCAAAGGAGAGGTGCTGGGCCTTCTTCTCCACGAGGCCAAACGATGCCACGTCCCAGAACGCTGTGGAGCCGCCCACGCCCAGGATGACCTCGTAGCCGTCGGGGGCGTTGAAGAACTCGCCCAGGCCGCTGCGGACCTCGCCCACCAGCTTCTTTACGGGGGCCTGGCGGTGGGAGGTGCCCAGCAATGACGCACCCGCGGCGGACAGGGCCGACACCTGCTCCGGACGGACCTTCGAGGGGCCCGCGCCAAAGCGGCCGTCTGCCGGACGCAGGTTGGCGGGGATGGTGAGGGGCGTGGATTCGCTCACGGGCTGCTCCAAAAATTGTGCGATGGATTCAAAGGCGCCAAGGGCCTGCGGCCAATTCTGCCGCAACCGCCGGCCCATCCTGAAATGCAGGCCGCATCGTGAAACATTCTTCTGCTGCCGGGCGGGCGCAGGGTACACAACTGGAGCAAGGGGAGGTTTTCCTCCCTTGTATTAAGCAGGATAACGTAGAGGCAAAAGGCCTGTGCCCGGAATCTCGCTCAACCTCAGGAGGAATCTGACGTGACAGATTTGATTGACACGACGGAAATGTATCTGCGCACCATCCTGGAGCTGGAAGAAGAGAACATCGTGGCGCTGCGGGCACGCATCGCCGAGCGCCTGCACCACTCCGGTCCCACCGTCTCCCAAACCATTGGGCGCATGGAACGGGACGGCCTGGTCATAGTCTCCGGCGACCGCCACCTCGAGCTGACCCCTCCCGGCCGGGACAAGGCCACGCGCGTCATGCGCAAGCACCGCCTGGCCGAGAGGCTGCTGGCCGACGTGATCGGCTTGGACTGGGCCTATGTCCACGATGAGGCGTGCCGCTGGGAGCATGTCATGAGCGAGCGGGTGGAGCAGCGCCTGTTTGAGCTGCTCGGAAAGCCGCACGAATCTCCGTACGGCAACCCGATCCCCGGTCTGGAGGAGCTCGGCGGACAGGTGGCCCCGGACTTCGCAGCGGGCCTGGTGACACTGGTGGAGGCCATGTCCACCTATTCCCCGGAGCAGTCCGTCACCATCCACCGGCTCTCCGAGCGCATCCAGGTGGAACCGGAGCTGCTCACCCAGCTCGACGAGGGCGGCCTGCGACCCGGTGCCAGCATTTCGCTGGCCCAGGTCGGGGAGTACATTTCGGTGCGCGTTCCCGGCATTGACGGTGCGCTCGAGCTGCCGCCCGAGGTGGCGTCGCACGTTTTTGTCTCCATGAGCTAGGTGCCGAACCGGGCGCCGCGCGTCACGCGTTTGACGCGACCCGCCGCAAATGTAACGGAATTATCACGGTCACCATTTCTACCGTATAGTAGCTACTTGACGCTGTAACCAAAGCGTTACCGTACCCTGACACCGAGCCTTGCCTTCAGCGTGCGGACATGAGCAATTTCAGGCAAGGACGGGGGAACCACAAGCGGCGGGCCGACCAGTCCGCCTTGGGGTGAAGCCGGGATTCAAACCACTCGCAACTCATCGATGCACCCTGCCTTTGGCGGGTACTGTCCGGGGAGACTGACGCGTGCCACGGACCTGGCCGGATCAAAAGCTGCACTCTCTGATCCGAATCCGACAGCTAACCCCGCAGGTGCTTCTCAGAGAGGTATTTAGTGTCAGAGGTCATGCAGCGCGGACGCCGCCGGGCGGCTTCTCCGCCCGCCCAGCCCATCGCGTCCGTCCCGCTTACCCGCCGCGAAGTGCTCGCGGCCGAACGCTCCGCCATTGCACCCCATGGCACGTTGGGCGCCCTGATCCGGGCCGGGATTGCCCACGGGGCCGGCCAGAAGGTCGGCATTGCGCTGGCGGCCACGGGCCTGGCCCTTGCCGTCACCGTTCCCTCCGCCACGGGCATTTCGCTGGCCAGTGTCGACAGCGCGCCGGTGCCAAGCCCGGAAACCGTGGTGACGGCCGCCTCCGACGTCCCGATCAGCTTTGCCGCGCCGGCCATTGGCAGCGCACTGAACCCCGACGGCCAGTTGAAGGAAAAGCTGAAGGTCGAGGCCTCCAACGTCACGCCCCAGGCGGCCAAGGGGACGCTGGCCGCGCCCTTGAAGGTCCTCACCCCCACATCCCCCTTCGGCTCGCGCATCAACCCGCTCACGGGCTCGATGGGTGAAATGCACACCGGGCAGGACTATGCCGTGCAGTGTTCCACCGCCGTCTTCGCCGCTGCCGGGGGAACCGTGACCTTTGCCGGGTGGCATCCCTTTGGCGGAGGGAACCGGGTGGTGGTTGACCACGGAAACGGGCTCTCGACGTCGTACAACCACCTAAGCTCGATCGGCGTCAAAGTGGGGCAGAAGGTCCAGCGTGGCGACCAGGTGGCGCTCAGCGGCACCACGGGCGCCTCCACGGGCTGCCACCTCCACTTTGAGGTCATCGTCGATGACGAGACGGTTGACCCGCTGGGCTGGCTCTAGTCCCTCCACAAGGGGGTCCAGGTCACGACTTAGAGACACGGCCGTGACCTGAACGTGACATTGGCAAAAATCTGTTGTACCGTCGTAACCGCGCCAACTTCGAATCAAGCTGGCGCCTGTGAGTGGATTGCCTAGCTCTGCCACCGCTCACGGTCCGTTCGTATCAATCGTCTGGCAGGGGCGGGGGAACCAATATCGGGCTTCGTTTCTGAAGCCCTAGGGGTGAAGCCGCGAAGCATCCATCAGGGAAGCAACTTCCCTGCAGGGGTGTGGAGCGGCCGGGTGACTCCCATCCGAATCCGACAGCTTACCTCGCAGGCTTTGGGAGAGGATCCTTCTTGTCTTCAAACACTGCCCTCGGGCGCCACCGCGCCGAGGTTGTTAAGACCAGCCCGATCTCCGTCATCACGAAAGCCGTCAGCTCCAATGTCGGTGGTGTCGGACGCCAGGCCGCTGTAATCGCAGCAGCTTCCGGACTGGTCCTTACTTCCGGCATCGCAGCCAACGCCGCCACGCCCACCGTGGAGCGTGCCTCCGACGCCGGGACCACGCTCAGCCAGAACACGCAGCTTGCTTCCGCAGTGACTGCGGCTTCCACCGTGAAGATCTCCTTTGCAACCCCCAAGGTGACCTCCACCCCGGCCCCCGTTGTTGAGGCGCCCGCCGTGGCGGTCCAGAGCAATGAAGTTGTCCAGACGCCTGCTGCCGGAGCGCCTGCAGCAACCGTCACCACCACCGAGGCAGCTCCCGCCCCTGTGGCAAAGAGCGGCATTGGCGCCACGATCGCCGCTGCGGCCCTGGCCCAGCTCGGCGTTGCCCAGGACTGCACCATGCTGGTCACCAACTCGCTGGCAGCAGCCGGCATCAACTACCACGGCTGGCCGGCAGGCTACCTCTCCCTGGGCCGCACGGTTTCCCAGGCTGAGGCACAGCCCGGCGATCTCATCTACTACGCGGACGGCGGCGTGGGCATGGCCCACATCGCCGTTTACATTGGCAACGGCCAGGCAGTCCACGGCGGCTTCCACGGCAGCACGGTTGTCTGGTCGGTGAACGTCGGAGGCTCGGCCCCCGTCTTCATCGCGATGGGCCACTGAGCAAGCCGGCACCAAGCACTGCAATAAGGAAGGGCCCCGTCCGGTGGACGGGGCCCTTCCTGCACCCGTGCGGCCGGGATGGGCCCCGGCGTGCCATCTGCCCGCATCCCGGCCGCCACGTGAAGCTGTGTGCCGCCTCGAGGCGGCAAGCACCCGGGCGCCGCGCAACGACGAGAGCGGCATGGACAGCCCCACAGCGTGAAGCCCACCTTTCGGCAACCCCCGCACGGCCTCCGTCGTGCCCCGCCCGCCGCCGTCCTATCCAGGCTGCGGTCCCCGATGCCGGGGCGTGACCGGGTGGGCGGCAGGCACCGTGGCCGGAACCGCGGCTCCGCCGCCGGTGGGCTGCAGGCGCTCACCAAGCTGCACGGAGGCCCCCGGATTGGCAGCTTCCGGGTCAACTGCCCCGGGTTCGGCGGGCTCCCGATCAATGGTGGTGGCCAGCGGGATCTCCTTGATGAAGAACAGCAGGATCGCGGCCAGCAACAGCAGCGGCACCATGAACAGGAAAATGGGCGTCAGTGCGTCGTTGTAGGCGCCAACCACTGTCCCGCGCAGCTGCTCGGGAAGCCGGCGCACGATGGCCGGGGTCAGCGAGTTGATGCCGCCGGACGCGTGGGCCCCGGCATCGGACAGGCGCTCGGTGAGCAGCTGGGCCAGGCGGTGGGCAAAGAGGCTGCCCACCACTGCCGACCCGAGCGAGGCACCGATCTGGCGGAAGTAGTTGTTGGACGCGGTGGCCATCCCTACCTCGGAATTGGGGAACTGGTTCTGGACAATCAGCACCAGGATCTGCATGCACGTGCCGAGCCCGATCCCCATGATGGCCAGGTAGGCGCAAATGACCCAGACGGGCATGGCGGCCGTCATGGTGGACAGCAGCACCAGGGCCCCCGCCACAATGAACATGCCGGTGAGGGGCAGCCACTTGTACCGGCCGGTCCTGCTGACCAGCTGGCCGGAGACGATCGAAGTCACCAGCAGCCCTGCCATCATGGGGATCATGAGGAAGCCGGCCTGCGTGGCGTTGGCCCCCGTAACCATCTGCAGGAACGTGGGCAGGTAGGCGAGCGTGCCGAACATGGCAATCCCGGTGATGAGGCCGGCCGCCGTGGTCAGGTTGAAGTTGCGGTCCTTGAACAGGTGCAGCGACATGATGGGGTGCTCGGCGTTGTGCTCAACCCAGATGAAGGCGGCGGCGGCCGCCAGGGTTCCGGCGCCCATGCCCAGTATCTGGGGGGAGTTCCAGTCGTATTTGGTGCCGCCCCAGGTGCTCACCAGCACCAGCAGCGTTGAGGTGATGCCCAGCAGCGCCATGCCGGCAACGTCGACGCGGGCCCTTTTGCGTCGGTGGGCCGGCAGCCGCAGGAAGAACACTGCGGAGACTATGGCCAGGACGCCCAGCGGAATGTTCATCCACAGGCCCCAGCGCCAGCCGATCCCGTCCGTGAACCAGCCGCCCAGCAGCGGGCCGGCCACGGAGGACAGCGCAAAGACGCCACCCATGATGCCCATGTACCGCCCGCGCTCCCGGGCCGGGACCACGTCGGCGATGATGGCCTGCGAGAGCAGCATCAGCCCGCCGCCGCCCAGCCCCTGCACGCCGCGGCCAATGATGAGCCAGGTCATGTCGTGGGCGAAGCCGCCGATGATCGAGCCCAGGATGAAAATGGAGATGGCGGTGATGAACGGGCCCTTGCGGCCCATGAGGTCGCCCAGCTTGCCGTAGATGGGCAGCATGATGGTGGAGGCCAGGATGTAGATGGTGATGACCCACAACATCAGGTTGACGCCGTTGAGCTCGCCAACAATGGTGGGCAGGGCCGTGCTGAAGATGGTCTGGTCCAGCGAGGCCAGCAGCATGGTCAGCATGAGCCCGGCAAAGACCAGCAGGATGCTGCGGCGGTCGGACGTGGCGGGCGGTGCCGCGGATCGGGTGGTTGTGGCCATGGGGTGGTCCTTGCGTGGGGAGGGTGCGGGCTCTTTTGCGTGTGGCGTTGCACGGACGACGGCGCTGCTGCCGCCGGCCTGGCGCGCCGGCGGCCACTACGGCCAGTGCTCGTTGGCCGTGATGCGCTGGATGAGCCCCGAGGCGGCCCGCACCAGCTCCTCCCGCGTTTCCGTGAAATTGCCGGCCACCCACTTCTGCATGACGAAACGCATGGCGCCAAAGACCAGGGCAACCACCATCCGGGCTTCGTCCTCCAGGTCCGGGGTGTCCGCCTCGGTGCGGCCGTGAAAATGGAAGCGGTCCATGACGAAGCCGGCGAAGGCGTCTTCCGTCTCGCCGATGCGTGCCTTTTCCTGGTTCAGGAGTTCCGGGGTCTGGTGGATCAGCTGGTGGCGGGCCCGGAACAATTCCAGGTTTGCGTCGATGTCCACCACGGTCCCGGCAATCATGGTGAAGAGGTCGGCGAAGACGCTGGAGCCGGTGCCGTCGATGAACGCCCGCACCACATCGGGTGGCGGCAGGGCCTTCGCGCCGGAGAGAAAGGCGCCTTCCTTGGAGCCGAAGTAGTTGAAGAAGGTGCGCTGGGAGACCAGGCTGGCCTCGCAGATCATGTCCACCGTGACGTTGTCGTACCCGTGCTCAAGGGCCAGGTCGATGGCGGCGCGCCGGATGGCCAGCCGCGTGGCGGCGCGCTTGCGGGCCCGGAGGGTGTCCCCGGGGGCGGCAGGTGACGACACGTCGCGTGGCATCTGGCTCCCTTTTCTGTGACGGCGGTGGTTCTGTGACGGCGGTGGTTCTGGGACGGCGGTGGCGGCCGGGTTGCGGCCCGTGGCCGACGTCGGTCCGGGGCCCCTCCGCCGGGCACCCGCCCGGCATAATTGCAGTTCCTGAAAATATGCAGTGAATGCAAGTTTATGCCTTCGGCCCAGGAGGCCATGCCCTGGCACGGGCAGGCACGCCTGTCCGGATGCGGCGTGGCGCGGGCTAGCATGGGTCCCATGAACAGTGGAAGCAGGCGACCGTGCAGGCCGTGATCCTGGCCGGGGGGCTTTCCCGGCGCCTGGGCGGGGTGCCCAAGGCCGGCCTGCGAGTGGGCGGCGCGACACTGCTCCTGCGCACCGTCCGTGCCGCCCAGGCCGTGACGCCCGCAGGGGCGGGCTGCGCACGGGGGAGAACCGCCGTCGTCGGTCCCGTGGAGCTGGTGGAACGGTGGCTCGGGCCGGGCGCGCGGCCCCCCGGACTGGCGCTGGTGCAGGAAGACCCGCCGTTTTCCGGTCCCGCGGCGGGCCTGGCCGCCGGCCTGGGCGCGCTGGACGGCGCCCGGGGGCGGGTGCTGGTCCTGGCGTGCGACATGCCGGACGCCGGCCGGCTGGCGGCGCTGCTGGCCGAGGCCGCAACCGCATGCGGGGAGGCGGAGGGCGTCATGGCCGTGGATGGCGGGCGGCGGCAGCCCCTGGCCGCCATCTACCCCCTGGCGCCGCTGCGTGCGTCGGTGGACGCCGCCCGGGCGGCGCACCGCCTGGTGAATGCCTCCGTTTTCTCCCTGGTTGCTAGTGTGAGCATCAGGGAATGTGCCGTGCCGGCGGGGCTGGCGGCGGACATCGACACCTGGGACGACGCCCGCCTGCACGGAATCGGCGCCCCGGATTGAGCTGCCCCGGGGGACCGGGGCGGGAAGGCCATGGACATGGAAAACAACGACGAGCTGCTGGAAGCATGGCTGGCCAAGCTGCTGGCGGCCTTTGAGATTGCCGACATCGAGGTGGACATGCATGCCGTGCTGAACCTGGCCGGGGTGGCCGCCCATTCGGTGGTGCGCCCGGCGGCGCCGCTGACCACCTTCGTGGCAGGCCTGGCCGCGGGGCTGGCGGCGGGATCGGGCCAGGCCGGCTCCGCCCAGTCGATGGCGTCGGCGCTGGACCTGGCCAAGCAGCTGGCCAGGGCTGAAGCGCCCGCCCCCGCCGCCGAATAGGTGCCGCACGTGCCAGTCGATGCGCAAGGGCCCGCCGGCGAACCGGACGCCGCCGTCCCTGGGCAGCGCGTCCTGCCGCACACCTGGGAGGAAGCCCGGGCCACGGCCTTCACGGTGGCGGGGCCGCTGCCTGCCCTTGACCTTGCGCTGGCCCAGGCGGCCGGACGGAAGCTGGCGGCCGATGTCTTTGCCCTCCAACCCATGCCGCACTACGCCTCCTCCGCGATGGACGGCTGGGCCGTGGCGGGCAGCCCGCCGTGGATCCTGGCCGAACCCGGCCGCCGCCTTTCCCCCGGGCAGGCCGTGCCCATCGTCACCGGCGGCCTGCTCCCGCCCGGCGCCAAGGCCGTCCTGCGCAGTGAGGCCGGCCTGCTCTCCACGGACGACGACGGACTGCCCGTCCTGGTGCTTGGCGGCGCCGCCCGCCCCGGGGAACCGAAAAACGGCCAGCACATCCGGCCCGCCGGGCAGGAGGCGGCGCAGGGGGAGCTGCTGGCCAAGGCCGGGACGGTGCTGAACCCCGCCCACATCTCCCTTGCCGCGCTGGGCGGGCTGGACACGCTGTCCGTGCTGGGTCGCCCGGCGGTGCAGCTGGTGCTGACCGGCGATGAGGTGGTGCAGTCCGGCATTCCCGCGCCGGGCAGGGTCCGCGACGCGTTCACGCCCCAGCTGGGCGGCGTGGTCGAACTGCTGGGGGGCACCGTCGTCGGGCTGCGGCGCGCCGCCGACAACCTGGCGGCGACGCTCGAGGCGCTGGCGGATGCGGAAGGCAACCCGGCCGACGTCGTCGTCACCACAGGCGCCACGGGACGCTCCAGCGCCGACTTCCTGCGTCCCGCCATCGAACGGATGGGCGGCATCTTCCACATCGACGGGATCGCCATGCGCCCGGGCCACCCGAGCCTGCTCGCCGAATTCCCCGACGGCCGCTTCCTGGTGGGCCTGCCGGGCAACCCGCTGGCCGCCATGGTCGCGCTGCTGACCGTGGGCGCGCCCCTCCTGGCCAGGCTGGGCAGCAGCCCCATGCCGCCCACGTTCGAGGTGGCGTGCGGCTCGCCGATCAAGGAGTATCACGGCCCCACGAGGATCGTGCCGTACCGGCTGGTCTACGGGCTGGCGTCGCCCTGCGCCAACACCGACTCCGCCATGATGCGCGGCCTGGCGGCCGCCGACGGCCTCATGGTGGTGCCGCCGCACGGGGCCAAGATGGGCGAGGCCCTGACCGCACTGGGACTGCCGTGGAAATAAGCATTGCCTGCACGGACGGACGGGAGCTGGCAGGGCAGCTGTTCCCCGTCCCCGACGGCGCCCAACGGCGCGGAACGGTGGTCATTGCCAGCGCCACGGCCGTCAGGGCCGGCTACTACCGCCGGTACGCGGAGTATTTGGCGGAAAACGGCTTCACGGCGGTCACCTTTGACTACCGGGGGATCGGCGGATCCCGCGGTGGTTCGCTGCGCGGGCAGCGCGTGCGCTGGTACGAGTGGGGCTCGCTGGACATCGACGCCGTGCTGGCGTGGGCACTGGCGCAGGCGGACGGGCTGCCCGTGCACTTTGTGGGCCACAGCTTCGGCGGCTACGGCGTGGGGCTGGCCGCCCACGCCTCCGGTCTGGGCCGCATCCTGACCGTTGGTGCGCAGCACGCCTACTGGCGCGACCTCCGGCTCCGCCACCAGCTGGGGCACTGGGGCCGCGCCCTCCTGATGTTCCCGCTGGTGGGGATCTTCGGCTATTTCCCGGCGAAGCGGCTGGGCCTCATGGAGGACCTTCCGGCCGGCGTGGCCCTGGACTGGGCGCGCAGCCGCAAGGACTTTACGACGGCGGCGGCCGGTGCCGTGCGCAGCGCCCTCCGGGCGCACCAGGCCGCCGTCACGGCGCCCCTGCTGGCCCTCGCGCCCACCGACGACGCCTACGCAACCGTCGCCGCCATGGAGCGGGCCGTGGCCTACACGCCGCACAGCCCCGCGCGGATCTTCCAGCTTCATCCATCAGCGTATGGGCGTGCCTCGCTGGGCCATTTTGCCCTGTTCCACAGCCGGTACCGCGACTCGTTCTGGCCGCAGACCCTCGCGTGGCTGCGCGACGGCAGCTGGGAGTGGGGCGACAGCGCCGGCCACCCATCCGTTGAGCTTGGAGATGACGACATCCCGCGTCGTTGAGGTTGGCGATGACGACATCCCGCGTCGTTGAGGTTGGCGATGACGACCTCAACGGGTCGGGCGCCCCCGGGGGAGGGCAGCGGCACGGGAGGTGCCGGCGTCGTCCTGGTCCGCGTCCTGGTCCGCGGGGACCGTGGCGGCCAGCCCGCGCGCCCGCTTCGCGCGGGGCAGCACGGGTCCGCCAGGCGCTCGACGGCGGAAGCGGGTCGCCGGGAGGATCACGGACCCGCCCGATCATTGTGGACAGGGACATCCCGCAGCCCGAACGTCAGCGTGAACCGTGGGTGGACGGGCACCTCCACCGCCCCGACCTTGCCTGGCGGGACTGGATCCGGCCGCGGCCCCGCCGCCTGCTGCTAGCGCAGCACGGAGCTGAGCAGCAGGCTGCTTTCGCTGTTTACGATCCCCTCGATGGAACGGATCCGCCCCAGGACCTGGTCGAAGGCCGCCAGGTCCGCCATGGCAAGCTCGGCCACCAGGTCCCAGGCGCCGTTGGTGGTGTGCAGGGCCCGGATCTCCGGCAGGCCCTTGAGTGCCCTGATCACCTTGTCCGTGGCCCGTCCCTCAACCTCCAGCAGCGAGATGGCCCGGATCGAGAGCGGATCCGTCTCGTCGCGGACCCGGACGGAGAAGCCGACGATGGTGCCCGAGGCCACCAGACGGTCCAGCCTGCTGTTGACGGTGGCCCGGGAGACATCCAGGCGCCGGGCAAGGGCTGCCACCGGCTCCCGGCCATTCCCGCGGAGCGCGGACAGCAGCCGCCGGTCCAGATCATCCATCACACCCATGGACACATTGTACTAATGCATGGGTCACTTTGCGCAGTTACTATGCTGAATATTGGTTTTCTGCCCATTGAATGTGCAGTTCGACGAACCCTAGAGTGGGAGTGTCGATGGTGTGAGAAAGGGTCGCAATGACGCGCTTTGTGGATGTAGGCAACATGGTCAGGTGGGCTGCCGCCCTGGGGACGGAACACATCCTTGCCGAAATGGTGGGCTATGTTGAGGAAGACTTCCGCCGCTGGGAGGAGTTCGACAAGAAGCCGCGAGTTGCCAGCCACACGCCCTTTGGCGTCATTGAGCTGATGCCCGCCAGCGACCGCGAAACGTACGGCTTCAAGTATGTCAACGGGCACCCGTCCAACCCCGCCCGTGGCTTCCAGACGGTCACGGCCTTCGGCGTCCTGGCCGACGTCAGCAACGGTTACCCCACCTTCCTCTCGGAAATGACCCTGTTGACGGCGTTCCGGACCGCGGCGACGTCGGCCATGGTGGCCCGGAAGCTGGCCCGCCCCGATTCCACGCGCCTGGCGCTCATCGGTGCCGGCAGCCAGTCGGAGTTCCAGTCACTGGCGTTCCGCGGCGTGCTGGGCATCGACAAGGTTTCAGTGTGGGACACCGATCCCGCCGCTGTCGAAAAGTATGTGCGCAACATGGGCCCGCTCGGCTTTGACATCGCCGTCGCCTCTTCTGCCGCCGATGCCGTCAGCGGCGCGGACATCATCACCACCTGCACCGCGGACAAGTCGAATGCCGTCGTCCTCACCTCGGACATGGTGAAGCCCGGGGTGCACATCAACGCCATGGGCGGGGACTGCCCCGGCAAGACCGAGCTTGATCCGGCCATCCTGGGCCGCGGCGACGTCTTCGTCGAATTCGACCCCCAAACCCGCATCGAGGGTGAGATCCAGCAGATGCCCGCCGATTTCCCCGTCACCGAATTCTGGCGGGTACTCACCGGCCAGTCCGCCGGGCGCACCTCCGCCGGGCAGGTGACCATCTTTGATTCGGTCGGCTTTGCCATTGAGGACTTCTCGGCCCTGCGGTACGTGCGCGACGCCGTCGCCGGCACGGACTTCTTCGACGAGATCGACCTTGTGGCCAACCCCGACGATCCCAAGAACCTGTTCGGCCTCATCGGGGCCCTCGTCCCCAGCTCCTGACAGCCCAGCTCCTGACAGCCCAGCCTTTCACGGCACCGCCGCCCACGAACGCGGACGCCCCCGGGTGGCTGTGCCATCCCGGCGGAGGATCTACGCTTGAGGGGAGGGGCACAGTCAATTGGAGGACCCGTGGGACGCCTGATTCAGCGAGTGAAGGCAACAAGGATTGACGTGGCGGGGCACCGCCGCGTGGTGCGCGAGGAGGCCCTGGCGGCGGAGGAGCCGCTCGAGATCAGGCTGGGCCACGAGCCCTTTACCGTCACGATGCGCACGCCGGGTGACGATTTTGACCTGGTGGCCGGCTTTCTGGTGTCCGAGGGGATCGTCCACGATGCCGATGAGCTCATCTCCCTGCGGTTCTGTGCCGGCGAGGACGAGAACGGGCAGCAGACGTTCAACGTGGTGGAGGCGCAGCTGCGCCCCGACGTTGTCCTGCCGGACCTGGCCGCCCGGCGCAACGTGACCACCACGAGCGCGTGCGGGATCTGCGGCACGGCCTCGATCGACGCCGTGCGGAAGTCCTCGCACCACCCCATCGGCTCCCCGGTGGACCAGCCGCTGGTCAAGGCCGAGGTGCTGGCGTCGCTGCCGGAGGCGCTGCGGGAGCAGCAAAGGCTTTTTGAGAAGACAGGCGGCGTCCACGCGGCGGGCCTCTTCGCCCCCGACGGCGAGCTGCTGTCGCTGCGCGAAGACGTGGGCCGGCACAATGCCGTGGACAAGGTGGTGGGCGCGGCATTCCGGGAGCGCCGGCTTCCCCTGGCCAACTCCGTGCTGCAGGTCTCCGGCAGGGCGTCGTTTGAACTCGTCCAAAAGGCCGCGATGGCGGGGGTGCCGGTGCTCGCGGCGGTGAGCGCGCCGTCGTCCCTGGCCGTGGAGCTGGCCCGCGAGTCCGGACTGACCCTGGTCGGGTTCAGCCGCGGGAAGACCCTGAACGTGTACACGCACGACGGCCGGATCGCCGACTGACGCCCGCCGGCCACGTGGGGGCGCGGCGGGGAAAAGTGCCCCGGTTGCAGGCAGGCATCGGGGTGCAGGCGGGGAGGCGCGGGGCTAGATCTCGTGCAGCAGCCGGCGCACGAACGCCTGGGTCCGCTCCTCCCGCGGGGTGCGCAGGACCTGGCTGGCCGGGCCGCGCTCCACCACCACGCCGCCATCCATGAACACGACCTCATCCGCGGTCTGCCGGGCGAAGGCGAGCTCGTGCGTGACGATCACCATGGTCCAGCCCTCCTCGGCAAGCTCCTTGATGACCACGAGGACGTCGTCCACCAGCTCGGGGTCCAGGGCGGAGGTGGGCTCGTCGAAAAGCAGCAGCTGCGGCTTGAGCGCCAGGGCGCGCACAATGCCCACGCGCTGCTGCTGCCCGCCGGACAGCTCAAACGGGTGGGCGTCCTTCTTCTCCAGCAGGCCCACGCGCTCGAGCAGCGATTCGGCCTCCGCGACGGCCTCGGCCCGGGGCCGCCTTTGCACCCGGACGGGCCCCTCGATGATGTTCTGCAGCACGCTCATGTGCGGGAACAGGTTGTAGTGCTGGAACACCATGGCGCTGCGGTCGCGCAGCGCCGCAACCTCCCTGGGCGTGACTTTCGCGCCAAAGTCCAGCGTGAGTTCCGGCAGCTGGGGCACGGCGCCGGCCCCTCCTCCGGCGCCGTTCGCGCCGTTCCCGGCCGTTCCGCGGGCTCCCACGGTGACGGTCCCGGCGTCGGGCGTCTCCAGTCCGTTGAGCGAGCGCAGGATGGTGGTCTTGCCCGAGCCGGAGGGGCCGATCAGGGCCACCACCTTGCCGCGGGGGACGTCCAGGTCGATGCCGCGCAGCACCGTGTTGGACCCGAAGGACTTGTTCAGGCCGCGGACCCGCAGGACCGCGTTCCCCTGGCCGTCAGTGGGCGACATAGCGGTCCAGCCTCTTTTCCAGCTGTGATTGTGCCGTGGACAGGATCAGGCAGATCACCCAGTAGATGAGCGCCGCCTCAACGTAGAGCAGCATGAATTCCTGGCTGAACGCGGCCACCTGCTGCGCCACCCGGAACATCTCCGTGACCAGGATCAGGGACGCCAGGGACGTGTCCTTGACGAGCGAAATGAAGGTGTTGGACAGCGGCGGGACGGAGACGCGCGCGGCCTGCGGGAGGATGATGCGCAGCAGGGTCTGCCCGCGGGACATGCCGATCATGTGCCCGGCCTCCCACTGGCCCTGCGGCACGGAGAGGATTGCCGCGCGGATCACTTCCGCCGCGTAGCCGCCCACGTTCATGGAGAAGGCGATGATGGCGCTGGGCCAGGGATCGAGCTTGACGCCCAGTGCCGGGAGCCCGTAAAAGATCACGAACAGCTGCACCAGCAGTGGCGTGCCGCGGATGACCGAGACGTAGAACCGGCCCACCCCGTTGGCAACCTTGTTCCGGCTGATGCGGAGCATGGCGACGAGCAGGGCCAGGGCCAGGCCGATGGCAAAGGACGCCAGGGCCAGCGGGATGGTGCCCTGGAGGGCGCCCAGGGCCATGGGCCCAAGCGAACTCCAAAACAAGTTAAAGTCCATGGGTGAACTCTAGCGCCCGTGGACCGGCCCCTACTTGGACACGTCCTGGCCGAAGTACTTTTCGCTGAGCTTGGACAGCGTGCCGTCCGCGGCGAGCTCCTTCAGCGCCGTGTTGACGGCCGCGTCGAGGGCCTTGGCACCCTTGTGGAAGGCAAATGCGGAATCGGAGGAATCCTTGGTGGTGGCGGCAATCTTCAGGCCGGAGTTGGGGTTGGTGACCTGGTAGTCAAGGAACGTCAGCTTGTCGTTGACAATCGCGTCGACGCGCCCGTCCTTCAGCAGCGACACGGACTGGGCCCAGCCCTCCACCGGCTCCACGTTGGCGCCGCTGTCCTTCGCGAGCGTGTACCAGTTGCTGGTCAGGGACTGGGCAGTGGTCCTGCCCTTGAGGTCGTCAAAGGTCTTGATGGAGGAGTTGTCCGCATTCGTGACAATGACGCCCTGGGAGACGGTGTACGGGTCGGAGAGCTCGTACTTGGCCTGGCGTGTCGCATTCACCGTGACCTGGTTGGCGATCGCGTCAAAGCGCCTCGCCTCCAGCCCGGCAAAGATGGAGTCCCACTGGGTCTCCTCAAACTTTGCCTTGACGCCCAGCTTGGCAGCCACGGCCTTGGCCACCTCGACGTCGTAGCCGGTCAGTTCCCCGGCGCCGCCCTGGTGGTAGCTGAAGGGCTTGTAGGTGCCCTCCGTCGCAAACGTGATCTCGCCGGCGGACTTGATGCTGCTCAGCGAGGTGTCACCGCCGGCGGACGCGCCGGTGGAACCGCCGGTGCCGGAGGTGCCTCCGCACGCGGCAAGGGCAATCGAAGCCGCTGCGAGCATGCCGACAAGTCCAAAAGTACGACGATTCATGTTCCTGGGTTCCTTCAAGGTCAACGCGGAAAATGTCCGCAAGTCTGTCCCGCGGCAATGGACGGGGTGCGGGGCGCCCGTCCTTGGAGGTTACCACTGGGCCGGCGGATGGGAAGAGGGAATATGTCACCGCGTTACACCCGCGGGGCGGCCGTGATTTGACTCACGGGGTGCGGCTGCATTAGGCGCCGTGACGCCCCTGTCCGCCCCCCGGACGGCGGCCGCGCCCCTGGCCGCGGCAGCCCCGGCGTCGTCCGCGGGGAAAATCCCTGGCAACGACCCGGGGGAAAGCGGGAACCGGGAATTCCCTGGGGCCTGCCGGTGGCTTAAGCTGGTAGCTTGCCCAACCCTCTATTAAGGAATCCCGCATGAGTATGGAAGGCGCCGTCTGGAGCTCCCTGTGGAGCACCATGCGATCCGACAAAAGCAATGGCGGCATCTCCAAGGACACGCTGCGCCGCACGGTGGCGTTCGCCAAGCCGTACAGCCGCAAGCTGCTGGTGTTTGTGGTGCTGTCCGTGGTGTCGGCCGCGCTCGCCGTGGCCACCCCGGTGCTGGCCGGACGCGTGGTCAATGCGATCGTGGCCAAGGCCGCCGTGGACGTGGTGGTCAACCTGGCGCTGCTCATCGCCCTGGTGGCCGTGCTCGACGCCGGACTGTCGCTGGTGATCCGGTGGATCTCCGCGAACCTGGGCGAAGGCGTCATCCTGGACCTGCGCACCGCCGTGTTCGACCACGTGCAGCGCATGCCCATCGCGTTCTTCACCCGCACCCGCACCGGCGCCCTGGTCAGCCGGCTCAACAACGACGTCATCGGCGCCCAGCAGGCGTTTTCCGGCACGCTGTCCGGGATCGTGTCCAACTCCGTGCAGCTGGTCTTGACGTTGATCGTCATGCTGAACACCTCGTGGCTCGTGACGCTGCTGGCCCTGGTGCTGCTGCCCATCTTCCTGATGCCCGCCCGCCGCTTCGGCAGCCGCCTGGCCGGCATGCGGCGCGAGGCCGCCAACCTGAACGCGGACATGAGCACGCAGATGACCGAACGGTTTTCCGCCCCGGGCGCCACGCTGGTGAAGCTGTTCGGCCGGCCCGCCGACGAATCGCGCGAGTTCGCCTCCCGCGCCAGCCGGGTCCGCGACATCGGCGTGCGCACCGCCGTCATGCAGTTCGTCTTCTTCTCCGCCCTGATGCTGGTCTCCTCCCTGGCGCTGGCCCTGGTGTACGGGCTGGGCGGCGCGCTGGCCATCGGCGGCACGCTTAACGCCGGCGACGTGGTGGTGCTGGCGCTGCTGCTGACCCGCCTCTACGCTCCGCTCACGGCGCTCGCCAACGCGCGCGTGGACATCATGAGCGCCCTGGTCAGCTTTGACCGGGTGTTTGAGATCCTGGACCTGAAGCCGCTCATCGCGGAAAAGCCATTAACGGTGCCCGTCCCGCCCGGGCCGCTGGGCGTGGTGTTCGACGACGTCCGGTTTGCCTACCCGTCCGCGGACAAGGTCTCGCTCGCCTCCCTGGAGGACGTGGCCGTGCTGGACACCCGCGGCGGCGAGGAGGTGCTGCACGGGATCTCCTTCCGAGCCGAACCCGGCCAGACCATTGCCCTGGTCGGCTCTTCCGGCGCCGGCAAGTCCACCATCGCCCAACTGCTCTCGCGCCTGTACGACGTCGATTCCGGGGCCGTGCGCATTGGCGGCACCGACGTGCGGGACCTGTCCTTCGACGGGCTCCGCGCCGCCGTTGGCATGGTCACCCAGGACGGGCACCTGTTCCACGAATCCATCCGCTCCAACCTGCGCCTGGCCAAACCGGACGCCACGGATGCCGAAATTTGGGACGTGCTGCGCCGGGCCCGGCTGGCCGCCTTTGCGGAGGCGCTGCCCGACGGGCTGGACACCGTGGTGGGGGAGCGCGGCTACCGGCTCTCCGGCGGCGAACGCCAGCGCCTGACCATCGCCCGGCTCCTGCTGGTCCAGCCCGCCGTCGTCATTCTTGACGAGGCGACGGCGGCCCTGGACTCCACGAACGAGGCCGCCGTCCAGGCCGCCCTGGGGGAGGCGCTTGAGGGGCGCACAGCCATCGTCATCGCGCACCGGCTCTCCACCATCCGCTCGGCCGACGCCATCCTGGTGGTCGAGGCCGGGCAGATCGTCGAACGGGGCACGCACGACGAGCTCATCGCCAGGGGCGGGCGCTACGCCGAGCTCCACGACACCCAGTTTGCCCAGGCCGTGGCGGCCGTGGCGGACGCCGCGACTCCCGGGGACAGCTGACCGCCTCCCAACCATGGCGCACTTGTTGCCACTTTCAGGCGGGTTTTCAGCAACGAGTGCGTCACAGTTGGAGCCAGGGGGCAATCCGGGGAAGGACGTACTCGGTCAGGAGCGGGGCAAGGTCGTCAAAATCGGCGGCGCGGGCGGTATCCAGCCAGCGCAGCTCGGCGATCTCGGCCGCCGCTTCGATGCCTGCGGCGGCCCACGTTCCCGGCGCCGTGAAGACGGTGGCCACGATGTCGGTGTCGGATTCGTTGGCGGCCGTGCCGGTCCAGGTTCCCATGGGTTCAAGGTCTGCCGGGGCAACGGTGATGCCGGTTTCCTCCGCCAGCTCGCGGGAGGCGGCCTCCGCGGGGCTCTCGCCGGGCTCGGGCTTGCCGCCGGGGTGCATGAACTTGCTGGTGCCGGACTTGCGCACGGTCAGCATGCGCCCGTCGGGGTCATAGACGCAGACGGCCGATACCCGCAAAACGTTCTTCACGCCTTCGATCCTAGCGAACCCGCCTTCGGCGCCCGCCGAACCCGCCTCACCTGCACCGCCGATTGGGGACACTGGCCCAGAACCGCCTTATCTGAACTGCGGATTTTGGTGGTGCGGATAATGCGGGGATTGCGCCGGGTCAGGCCGGGCGCGGGGCGAACATGATGATGGACACCCCCAACAGGCAGACCACGGCGCCGATGACGTCCCAGCGGTCGGGCATGAACTTGTCGAAAATCATGCCCCACGCCAGGGAACCGGCAATGAAGACGCCGCCGTAGGCCGCCAGGACCCGGCCAAAATTTGCGTCGGCCTGCAACGCGGCGATGAAGCCGTAGGCGCCCAGGGCAGCGATGCCGAGCCCGGCCCACCACCAGGGCCGGCTCTCGCGCACCGCCTGCCACACCAGCCAGGCCCCGCCAATTTCGGCGGCCGCGGCCAGGACGAACAGGACGATGGTCTTGGCGATGGTCATGTTCCATTGTCCCAGCACGCAGTCCCAGCACGCACGACGGCGGCGGACCCGGCGGGCGGGCGCCGCGCCAACGGGCACTCAAGGGCAGATGCGCCGGAACACCGTCAAGTGACAGGTCGCGGCGAGGACCGGCGTCCGTCGACGGCCAGCAACACCAGCGCCAGCAGGATGGGCCCGTAAGTCAGCAGCGCGGCCCAGCCCAGGTGTTCGCCCAGCAGCAGCGACACCCCTACCAGCAGCACCGGCTCGACATAGCTGAGCAGCCCAAACAGGGACAGCGGCAGCCACTTGCTGGCCAGCAGGTAAAACAGCATGGCCGCCCCGCCGAGAACGCCGATGGCGCCCACACCCGCATAGCCGGAACTCCACAAGCCGGCACCCCAGGGGACCGGGGCGGAAGCGGCACCCGGCACGCCGGGGCCCAAGATGCCATGCGGGCCGGCCAGGATGAAGTAGATGCCCAGGGGCAGCATGGCCAACAGTTCGGCGGAGAACGCGGCGAGCGTGTCGGTGCCCAGCTTGCGGCGCAGCACAAAATACACGGGATAGGCCAGGCACACCGCCAGGGTGGGCCAGGCGAGGCCGCCTTCGGAAAACGCCTGGTGCGCCACCCCGAGCGCCGCGGCCGCCACGGCAAGCCGGCGCAGCACGCTGAGCCGTTCGCCGAAAAACAGCCGCCCGGCCACCACCATGGTCAGTGGGAGCAGGAAGTAGCCAAAAGAGACGGACAGGGCCATCCCATTCAGCGGCGCCCACATGAACAGCCACAGCTGCACGCCCACCACGGCAGTGGCAAGCGCGCCGGGGAGCAGCATCGAAGGCCTGCGACGGACCAGCGACGCCAACGCGGCAATTTCGGCGCGGCCGCGCGCCATCAAAGGCAGGATCACCGCCAGGGTGGCCAGGGTCAACACCACCCGCCACCCGAAGATCTCCCCGGAGCCCCAGCCCGTCAGGGAACCGGCCACGAGGAAAATGACGGCGAACAGGGCCGATGCGGCCAGGGAGGCCGCTGCCCCGCGTGCAGTGTTGCTGGTGCCCATGGAACGGTCCCTGCCCCAGAAGAATGCCGGAATACGGTGGGCCGGTGCCCGCGCGCAGCACGTGGTGCGCAGATGAGTGCCCCCGCCGGGGATCGAACCCGGATTTGCCCTTTAGGAGAGGGCTGTCTTATCCATTGGACTACAGAGGCGCGTCAACCAGCCTAGCGGAACCGGTTATCAAGCAAAAACCGTGCACGCGGGGGAGGCAGCGGGACCCCGGACATCAGGCGGCCGCAGGGGCGTCCGGCACGGGTGTGGACTTCTTCCGCCCCGCGAACAGCGCAACTCCCAGCCCCGCCAGGGAAACCACCAGCAGCGACCACGACGCCACCACCAGCACCGAGGCCAGGGTGACCTGTCCGGCGTCGAGCGCCTTGGCGCCCAGCATGGTGTCGATGGCCACGTTGGCCCACAGCTGGGCGCCGGCGAAGAGCACCGGGAACACCCACAGCAGGCGCCTCAACCACTTCTTTGCCACGTTGACGGCTATGAGCGTCATGGCGGACAGCCCAAACACCAGCGGGAACAGGGTGCCGGCCGTCTTGTGCACAAACTGCAGCTGGCCCATCGCATCCGAATTCATGGCGTGGCGCAGGGCTTCAACGTGGGCGCTCTGGAAGCCGAACACCATGGAGTCGGGCATGGCCAGGCCGCCGGAGAGGTCCGTCATCTGGTTGAGCGTGAGCAGGTGGAAGTACCAGAACAGGAACAGGCTGGCCACGGAGCCGGCGATCAGGATCAGGTTGGCGTTGCCCTGGGCCTTTGCGGGCGTGCGCCGCGTGCTGGCATTGACCGTTGCCGCACTCGGGGGCGTGGCGGCCGCGCCGTATTTCCTGGCGCGCTGGGCGGGAGTTTTAGCCATGCATCCATTATTGCCCAGTTCGGCCGGGCCCTTTTCCGTGACCGGTGCGGCGCCGCCGGGCTAGGGTGGCCCCATGGCCGAAAACCTGGACCCCCGCCTGACCGACGCCGCACTCGCCGAGGCGCTGGTGCGCAACGCCGGCCGGCTCGCCCTCGACATGCGCAACCGCGGTCTGGACGCGCTGCGGGGCACGGCCACGGAGAAAACCAATGTGGCCGACGTCGTCACGGCCGCGGACGTGTCGGCCGAAAGCTACGTGGTTGAGCAGCTGCTGCGCTGCCGCCCGCACGACTCCATTGTGGGCGAGGAGGGGGCCGCGCACGCCGGCACCTCCGGCCGCACATGGGTGGTCGACCCCGTGGACGGCACCTGGAACTTCTTCAGCGGCTCCAGCTACTGGTGCTCGGCGCTCGCCCTCACGGACGGGGGGCACGACGCCGGGACCCCCTGGGGCGTGGACCCCGCCTCGGAGCAGGGCGCCAGTGGGCACGGCGCGGGCGGGCTCGCGGACGCGGACGTGCTGCTCGGCGCCATCTACCAGCCCCAGGAGGACAAGCTGTGGCTGGGCGGATCGCTGCAGCCGGCCACCCTGAACGCGGGGCGCGTTGCGGCGGACGCCCGCCAGGACGTGGGGGTGCTCGCCGGCGTGACCTACATCCACCCCGGCTGGCTGGACGAACCCCGCGCGGCCGTCCCGTGGCAGCGTGCCGCCCGGCTCCCGGCCACGCTGCGCATGCTCGGATCGGGCTCCTGCGACCTGGGCCGCGTGGCCCAGGGTGAGCTGGGCGTCTGGTTCCAGCACAGCTGCCCGGCCTGGGACTGGCTCCCCGGCAAGGGGATCGTCCGTGCGGCGGGCGGGGACACGGGCGTGGTGCGGGTCAACGGCCTGGACTGGTTTGTGGCCGGGCCGCGGGGCGCCGTCCGCGACATCACGGAGGCGCTCGCCGCCGGCACGCTGTAGCAGGCCCGGTTGTGCACAGGGTGCCGCAGGCCCTGTCGGTGGGGGCAACTAGACTGGATGGCACCATGGACATGTTGTTTGACCCGTATGCCAAAAAGCCCAAGTCCGCCGCCGAGCGCGCCGCCGGGCTCCTGCCGAGCTTTCCCGCGCCCTCCTTCGCAGGAGCGCCCGCGGGCGCTCCTGCGAAGGAGCCGTCCGACGCCGACGACCCCGGCGCCGACGCGCCCGAACCGGGCCTGGCGGACCCCGCGGCGTTGGGTGCGGAGCCGGGTGGGGCCGTGCCGGGTGCGGCCGGCGGGGCCGCGCACCCCGGTGCGGGGAGCCGCTGGCCCGACGCGGCCGGTCTGTTGCAGGGGATGAACCCGCAGCAGGAGGCCGCGGTGGTCCATGCCGGCTCGCCGCTGCTCATCGTGGCCGGCGCCGGCTCGGGCAAGACCCGCGTCCTGAGCCACCGCATCGCCTACCTCCTGGCCACGGGCCGGGCGCACCCCGGCCAGATCCTGGCCATCACCTTCACGAACAAGGCCGCGGCCGAGATGCGCGAGCGCATCCACGCGCTCATCGGCGACGCCGCGAAGACCATGTGGATCTCCACCTTCCACTCCTCCTGCGTGCGCATCCTGCGCCGCGAGGCCAAGACGATCGGGCTCAATACCAACTTCTCCATTTATGACTCCGCCGACTCCCTGCGCCTGATCACGCTGGTGTCCAAGGGCCTGGACCTGGATCCGAAGAAGTTTGCGCCCAAGGCCATCATGCACAAGATCTCGGCGCTGAAGAACGAGCTCATCGACGCCGACGAAAACTCCATGAACACCGACTTCAAGGACCCCTTCGCAGCCGCCGTGGCCGAGGTTTACAAGGGCTACACCCAGCGCCTGCGCCAGGCCAACGCCATGGACTTTGACGACCTCATCGCCGAAACCGTCTACATGTTCCGGGCGTTCCCCGGGGTGGCCGACTCCTACCGGCGCCGCTTCCGCCACGTCCTGGTGGACGAGTACCAGGACACCAACCACGCACAGTACGCACTGGTGCGCGAAATCGTCGGGGAGGACGTCTCGGCGGCCCCGAGCGCCGGCATGGAGGCGGCGGAGCTGACAGTGGTGGGCGACTCCGACCAGTCCATCTACGCCTTCCGCGGCGCGGACATCCGCAACATCGTCGAGTTTGAGAAGGACTACCCGAGCGCCGCCACCATCAAGCTGGAGCAAAACTACCGCTCCACCCAGAACATCCTCAGCGCCGCCAACGCCGTCATTTCCCGCAACCCCAACCGGCGCGAAAAACGGCTGTGGACGGCCGAGGGCGACGGCGAGAAGATCATCGGCTACGTGGCGGAGTCCGAGCACGAGGAAGCGCGCTTCATCGCGGAGGAGATCGACCGGCTGCAGGACGAGACCGACATCCGCCCCGGCGACGTCGCCATCTTCTACCGCACCAACGCCCAGTCGCGCGCCATCGAGGACATCCTGGTCCGTACCGGCCTGCCCTACCGGGTGGTGGGCGGCACCCGCTTCTACGAGCGCAAGGAAATCAAGGACGCCCTCGCCTACCTGCGCGCCCTGGTCAACCCGGACGACGACGTCAACCTGCGCCGGATCCTCAACGAACCCAAGCGCGGGATTGGGGACCGCGCCGAAGGCGCCCTGGCGTCCCTCGCCGAGCGCGAACGGATCTCCTTTTCCGCCGCCCTGGCCCGCGCGGACGAGGCCCCCGGCCTGGCCACCCGCTCGCTGAACGCGGTCACCACCTTCGCCAAGATGATGGGGGACCTCGCCGAGGTGGCCGCCGGCTCCGGCCCGGCCACGGCGCTGGAGGCCGTGCTGGAACAGTCCGGCTACCTGGAGGCGCTGCGCGGTTCCACGGACCCCCAGGACGAGTCGCGCGTGGAAAACCTGGCGGAACTGCTCGCCGTCGTGCGCGAATTTGAGAAGGACAACCCCGACGGGACGCTGGGCGGGTTCCTGGAACAGGTGTCGCTGGTGGCCGACGCCGACCAGATTCCCGACGCGCCCGGCGGTTCGGAGGCGGAAGCCGCGGCGGCGGTGGCCGAGGCCAAGCGGCTGGGCGTCGTCACGCTGATGACGCTGCACACCGCCAAGGGGCTCGAATTCCCCGTGGTGTTCCTGACCGGCATGGAGCATGGGATCTTTCCGCACTCACGCTCCGCCACCGATCCCAAGGAGCTGGCCGAGGAACGGCGCCTGGCCTACGTGGGGCTGACCCGCGCCCGCAAGCGCCTGTACCTGACCCGCTCCGAGGTCCGCAGCCTGTGGGGGCAGAGCCAGTACAACCCCGCCAGCCAGTTCATCGAGGAAGTGCCGGCGGAGCTGATCGAGTGGAAGCGCGAGGGCATGGCGCGCCTGGCCCCTCCGTCCGGGGGAGCCTTTGGCAGCAGCCGGTACTCCGGCTCCTTCTGGGGCGCGGGCTCCGCGGTGGGCGGGCGCGACGCCGGCCAGCTGCCGCCCAGCATCTCCGCCCGGGCCGCGGCCGGCCGGGTGCAGCCGCAAAAGGAGGTCGTCGCGGTGGTGGTGGGGGACAAGGTCAACCACACGGCCTTTGGCGACGGCACCGTCTCGGCCGTGCAGGGCGCCGGCGACAAAATGGTGGCCACCGTCCAGTTCAGCATTGGCGAGAAGCGGCTGCTGCTGCGCTACGCGCCGCTGACCAAGGTGGAAGCCTGAGCCCGGCCGGCCGCCGTGCCGGGGACACGGCGCGGGACTTTCCAGGGGACGGCGCGCGCGTTTGTTGTGAGCGGACTAACGCCCTTTCCTGTGGTGCCAAGGGAAAATATGTGCTTATCCGGCAAGGCGGTACTGTGTAAAAGGGGTTTTGCACCCCTTGATCACTACTTCGACGTAGAAGGACACAAACCCGTGGACCTGTTTGAATACCAGGCGCGCGACATGTTTGAGGCTCACGGAGTTCCCGTGTTGGCCGGCATCATTGCGCACACCCCTGAAGAAGCAAAGGCAGCAGCCGAGAAGATTGGCGGCGTCACCGTCGTCAAGGCACAGGTAAAGGTCGGTGGCCGCGGCAAGGCTGGCGGAGTCAAGGTAGCGAAGACCGCCGACGAGGCGTTCGAGCATGCAACTGCGATCCTCGGCATGGACATCAAGGGCCACACCGTCAACACGGTCATGATCGCCCAGGGTGCGGACATTGCCGAGGAGTTCTACTTCTCCGTCCTGCTGGACCGCGCCAACCGCAACTACCTGGCCATGTGCTCGGTGGAGGGCGGCATGGAGATCGAAGAGCTGGCCGTGGAGCGCCCGGAGGCCCTGGCCAAGGTTGCCGTGGACCCCGCCGTGGGCATCGACGCGGCCAAGGCGGACGAGATCGTCGCCGCCGCGGGCTTCAACGCCGAGCTGGCCCCCAAGGTGGCCGCCGCCATCATCAAGCTGTGGGACGTCTTCGTCAAGGAAGACGCCACGCTTGTCGAGGTCAACCCGCTGGTGCGCACCGGCGCCGGCGACATCGTGGCCCTGGACGGCAAGGTCTCCATCGACGAGAACGCCGACTTCCGCCACCCGCACCACGCAGAGCTTGAAGACACCGCCGCGGCCAACCCGCTCGAGGCCAAGGCCAAGGAAGCGGGGCTGAACTACGTCAAGCTGGACGGCTCGGTCGGGGTCATCGGAAACGGTGCCGGCCTGGTCATGTCCACCCTTGACGTTGTCGCCTACGCGGGCGAGAACCACGGCGGCGTCAAGCCCGCCAACTTCCTGGACATTGGCGGCGGCGCCTCCGCCGAGGTCATGGCCAACGGCCTGGACGTCATCCTCAACGACCCGCAGGTCAAGAGCGTCTTCGTGAACGTCTTTGGCGGCATCACCGCCTGCGACGCCGTCGCCAAGGGCATTGTCGGCGCGCTGGCCGAGCTGGGCTCAGCCGCCAACAAGCCGCTGGTTGTCCGCCTCGACGGCAACAACGTTGAGGAAGGCCGCCGTATCCTCAACGACGCCAACCACCCGCTGGTCACCCTGGCCGCCACGATGGACGAGGGCGCCGACAAGGCCGCCGAACTCGCCCACGCGGCCCGCTGATCGAGCCCGTCGAGATCTAAGGAAAAACATATGTCTATCTTCTTGAACAAGGACTCCAAGGTCATCGTCCAGGGCATCACCGGCGGCGAAGGCACCAAGCACACCGCCCTCATGCTCAAGGCCGGCACCCAGGTGGTGGGCGGCGTGAACGCACGCAAGGCCGGCACCACGGTGGTCCACGGCAGCGTTGAACTGCCCGTTTACGGCACCGTGAAGGAAGCGGTTGCCGAGACCGGCGCCGACGTTTCCATCGTGTTCGTCCCCCCCGCCTTCACCAAGGACGCCGTGGTTGAGGCCATCGAGGCCTCCGTGCCGCTGGTGGTTGTCATCACCGAAGGCGTGCCCGTGCAGGACTCCGCCGAGTTCTGGGCCCTGGCCCAGTCCAAGCTGGACGCGTCCGGCAACCAGGTGACCCGCATCATCGGCCCGAACTGCCCCGGCATCATCACCCCCGGCGAGGCCCTGGTCGGCATCACCCCGAACAACATCACCGGCAAGGGCCCCATCGGCCTGGTGTCCAAGTCCGGGACGCTGACCTACCAGATGATGTACGAACTGCGCGACCTCGGCTTCTCCACCGCGATCGGCATCGGCGGCGACCCCGTCATCGGCACCACGCACATCGACGCGCTTGCCGCCTTCGAGGCCGACCCCGAAACGAAGGCCATCGTGATGATCGGCGAGATCGGCGGGGACGCCGAGGAGCGTGCGGCCGAGTACATCAAGGCCAACGTCACCAAGCCGGTTGTCGGCTACGTGGCCGGCTTCACCGCTCCCGAGGGCAAGACCATGGGCCACGCCGGCGCCATCGTCTCCGGCTCCGCGGGAACGGCACAGGCCAAGAAGGAAGCCCTCGAGGCTGCCGGCGTCAAGGTCGGCAAGACGCCGTCCGAGACCGCCACGCTGCTGCGCGAGGTCTACGCGGCCCTGTAGTCCGTCTGAGGGGCGCGGCCGCCGCACCGGGTTTTCCCGTGTGGTGGCCGCGCTTTTTTGTGTCCGCGACGGCCAGGAGGTCGAAATGGATTATTGAGGCTGATTTATCGGGATCAAATGTCCATCGCGTCCTCCCCGGTGCCGGAGGCGCGCCTCAGCGGGCGGGGACCGACGCGTGCAGCTGGGGGAGCGCCTGGATCAGCGACTATGCGTAATTTCGAAGCGTCTCGCGAAGGACGTCGGCAAAGTTGTAGATGTCTTCCAAGGCTTCGATCGGGTGTCGTGTCTCGTTCTTTTCCACATCAAAGGTTCCGAGATATTTCTGGGTTCGATTGAAGTGGAGTCGTGCCAATGGCTTGCGGTTGTTGTCATCGAGAAATATCGCAAAATAAGACTTGGCATCCCGGGGTGAGACGCGAGATGCCCTGACGTCACTGCATAGAATCGCCCGAACGATCTGGAATCCTTGCGTCTCCGCCACTGTAGTAACAATACCGTCGTCACTTTCGAGGTGAGCCTCGACTGCCGAAGCGCTCTCGACAGTAGGTGATTTTTGCGGTTCCGGACTTGCGATTCCGGTTGGCTGTCCCAATGCGGTTTTCAGCCGATCATTTACTTGGTCCGTCAGATACTGCCGTGAGGCTTTGGCTACGAGACCTCTGAACTGCTCCCTCACTTTTTGCGTGAACTGTCCCTCGTAGACTTTGGCCGTCAAGTACTTGACCCAGTCGTCCTCTGGGTCCCTGAATAAGGAGCCAATGGCCCGCTTCAGTTGGCCAACATACTTCAACTCCTCGGCGGAGCTGATGACTGAATCGAGATCGAAGTCCGCCTTCGTAAGTTTTTGCAGTTCCGGTATCAGGGTTTCATCGACGTCATTGAGGTCTGAGACGAGATAAGGTTTGGAGTCCATCCGGTTGGGCGCGTCCAAGTCAGTGTAAAACTGATAGACCTCTCCATTTGTAAGAATTGCAATTCTCGCATTCGTTGCAGCAAAATAGCGAAAAAGCTGAGAGGCGTGTTCGACTTTTAATTCTCCATTGGTTCTTTTGCACTCGATAAGAATTTGGATATCACCGTCGCGCATGATCGCGTAATCGATTTTCTCGCCACGTTTGATCCCCACATCGGCCGTAAATTCCGGGACAACTTCTAATGGATTGAATACATCATAGCCGAGAACAGCCGAAATAAAGGGCATAATGAAGGCATTCTTTGTTGCTTCTTCGGTCTCAATGACGCTCTTCTGCGATTGGACTTTGGTAGAAAGCGCAGCAAGTTTCTCAATGAAGTCCATCATTCCACCCCGGTCGTCGTTGACTATTTACTGTGAATGTATCAGACAGTTACCTTGTAGGTGATGTACGTCAAGCTTTAGCCGCTGTGGGTCGCAGTTTCATGAAACGGCAACGCCGATACGCCGTCCTTGCTGAGAGCGATCGAGCCGGGCAGGGATAGACGCAGCGTGCCGTTTCCTGCGGCCGTACACCGCCCGCGCGGCGGTGCGGCCGCCCCCCGTCCTCGTTGACGTTCGAGAAGACCGCCGGTGCCGTGCCCGTTGACGTTCGAGATGACCCCCGGTGCCGGAGGCGCGCCTCAGCGGGCGGGGACCGACGCGTGCAGCTGGGGGAGCGCCTGGACCAGCGCCGCCAGTTCGGGGAGTTGGCCCGCCTCGGCCAGCGCCGCCTCAAGGGCGGCGTCGTGGACGGGCCGGGCGCGCACCAGCAGTTCCGAGCCGGACGCCGTGAGCTCCGTGTAGATGCCGCGGCGGTCGTCCTGGCAGAGAATGCGCGTAAGGAGCCCGCGGTCCTCGAGCCGGTTGACCAGCCGCGTGGTGGCGCTGGGGCTCAAGGCCGTGGCGCGGCCCAGCTGCTGCATCCGCATGTGCCAGCCGTCCTGCCGGCTCAGCGCGTCCAGCACCGTGAATTCCACCACGGAAAGCTGCGCGTCCGCCTGCAGCGCCTTCTCCAAGCCCGCCTCGATCAGCCCATGCAATGCCGCGAGGGTGCGCCAGCCCTGCGCCCTGACCTCCACGGCGTCGTCCCTGATGCCCATCCGGAATCCTCCTGTTCACGCCGCCGTGCAGCCCACGCCAAAGTAGTTGCTTGCGCGCTATAGTTGCTTGTGCAACAATATATACAGCGCCTGCAACTAATAGCTTACGCCGCATAAATCCCGCCCCCAAATTTTCTAAGGAGAATCATGCCCCTTGGCCTGATAGCCCTCGCCGTCGGAGGTTTCGGCATTGGCCTCACCGAGTTCGTGATCATGGGCCTGCTGCCCGAGGTCGCCGCCGACTTCCAGGTCGGTGAAGCCGCCGCCGGCTGGTTCATTTCCGGCTACGCCCTCAGCGTGGTGGTGGGCGCCCTGCTGGTGACGGCCGCCGTGAGCCGCCTTCCCCGCAAGCCCGTGCTGGCGGGCCTGCTGGTCCTGTTCATTGCCGGCAACCTGCTCTGCGCCCTGTCCCCGGACTACGCCTTAATGATGGCCGGGCGCATCATAGCCGCCCTGTGCCATGGCGCCTTCTTTGGCATCGGCGCCGTGGTGGCATCTGACATGGTGGCCCCGGACAGGAAGGCCGGCGCCATTGCCGTCATGTTCACCGGGCTGACCGTCGCGAATGTCCTGGGAGTCCCGTTGGGCACGCTGCTTGGGCAGCAGGCCGGCTGGCGGTCCACCTTCTGGGCCATCACTGCCATTGGCGTCATTGCCCTCATCGGGATCATGGTCCTTGTCCCGGCCATCGCGCAGGCCGAATCCCGGCACGGCCTCCGGGCGGAGCTGCGCGCGTTCAGGTCCCGTCAGGTCTGGTTGTCGATCGCGGTCACCATCCTCGCCTATGGCGGAATGTTCGGGGCGTTCACCTACATCGCCTTCACGCTGACCGACGGCGGCGGGTTCGCCGCCAGCACGGTCCCCTGGCTGCTCATCCTGTTCGGCGTGGGCCTGTTCATCGGCAACACCCTTGGCGGCAAGGCTGCGGACCGCAATGTCGACAGCACGCTGCTGGTGGTGATCGCGGCGCTGGCGCTCACCCTGGCCGCATTTGCGCTGACCGCCACGAGCAAACCCATGACCATTGTGGCCCTCCTCCTCATGGGCGGCTTCGGCTTTGCCACGGTCCCGGGCCTGCAGATGCGCGTCATGAAGTTCGCCTGGGCTGCCCCGACGCTGGCCTCGGGGGCCAACATTGGCGCCTTCAACGTGGGCAACGCCCTTGGCGCCTGGCTGGGCGGGGTGGTCATCACGGCCGGACTTGGCTACACCTCGCCCATCTGGGCTGGCGCTGGGATGACCGTGCTGGGCCTGGCGGTCATGGTGTTTGCCGCAACCGACAGCCGACGGCAGGCGCGCAGCACCCTTTCCCCGGCGGACGGGCAGGACCGTGCGGCTGCGCCGCAACCGTCCAAGGCCTGAGGGGTCCGTGACGAATAAACCCCGCGCGACCTCACCCCCGACGTCAGCCACCACGATGCTGTACGACGCCGGTTGTGGACCGTAACAATCGAACATCGGATGCGGATCCACGTAAAAACATCCTAATGTCAGGACAAACTATTGACTTTAGTGATTGGCGTCACGATGATCTATGTAGCGGAACATAGTGGCTGGGCGACGATGCCCCGGCATGAGTCCCAATGTGAAGGAGACCGCAAGTGAAAAAGATTTCTTGGCAGAGGCTGGCCGTCGTTGCCGCCATCGTGCCAATGCTCGCATTGAGTGCTTGTTCAAGTTCCGGCGGCCGGCCCGCGGACACCGGGGGCAGCAATGGGGGCAAGGTGGCCACCACGCCGAGCATCAAGATCGCCCTCATCACCCACGCCGCCCCGGGCGACACCTTTTGGGACATTGTCCGCAAGGGTGCCCAGGAGGCGGCCACCAAGGACAATGTCGACCTGCTCTACACTTCGGATCCCGACGGCGGCAGGCAGGCCCAGCTGGTCCAGCAGGCCATCGACCAGAAGGTGGCCGGCATCGCCGTCACGCTGGCCAAGCCTGACGCCCTCAAGGCCGTGCTGAAGAAGGCGGAGGATGCCGGCATTCCGGTGGTCAGCCTGAATTCCGGCGAAGACGTCTTCAAGAGCGTTGGCGCGTTCACCCACTTCGGATCGGATGAGAACGTGGCCGGCGCCGCGGTCGGCACGCGGCTGGCCGAGGAGGGCGTGACGCATCCACTGTGCGTGATCCAGGAGCAGGGGAACGTGGCGCTTGAAGCCCGGTGCGCCGGCGTCAAGACCAAGGTGCCCGGAACCGAGATCCTCTATGTCCAGGGCACCGACATGACCCAGGTTGCCTCCACCGTCACCGCGAAGCTGCAATCCACCCCGGGCGCCGACGCCATCATCGGCCTGGGCGCCCCGTTCACGGCAACCATCGTGAAGGCCGTTGGCGCCCTGAACCTGGCCGCCAAGGTCAAGGTGGCCTCGTTTGACCTCAGCGGCGAGCTGATCCAATCAATCATCGACGGCAAGGTGCAGTTCACCGTTGACCAGCAGCCGTGGCTGCAGGGGTATGACTCCATTGACGCGCTGTGGCAGTACTATCGCGGCGGGTTCATGGTGGGCGGCGGGCTGCCCGTGCTGACCGGCCCGGCCATCATTGACAAGACCAACGCCCCCGCCGTCCTCAAGTTCGCCAAGGAAGGCATCCGCTAGGGATGGCTTGCTTCCGGGCCCGCGGGGCGTGTCCCCGCGGGCCCGGGCAAGATTAGGAGAAACCTATGACAACACTTCTCAAGCCCCCGCCGGCCCTGGATGAACGCGTCGGCAAGCGCGGCATGGTCTCAAACCTTTTGGGACGGCCGGAGATCGGCGCGCTGGTCGGTGCGATCGTCCTGTTCATCTTCTTCTCGATCGTGGCCCCGGTGTTCCTCCAGGCGAACTCCTTCGCCACGGTGCTGTACGGGTCCTCGACCATCGGGATCATGGCCGTGGGCGTGGCCCTGTTGATGATTGGCGGGGAGTTCGACCTTTCCGCCGGCGTCGCGGTGATCAGCTCGGCGCTGACGGCGTCCCTGTTCAGCTGGTACTTCTCCGTGAACGTGTGGGTCGGGGTGGGCCTGGCCCTGGTGGTCTCCCTGGCGATCGGGTTCGTGAACGGCTGGATCCTGATGAAGACGAAGCTGCCCAGCTTCATCGTCACCCTGGCCACCTTCCTGATGCTGACCGGGCTGAACCTGGCCCTGACCCGCCTGATTGGCGGCAGCGTCGCAACCCCGTCCATTGCCACGATGGATGGCTTCGCCTCCGCCCAGGCGGTGTTCGCCAACGACTTCACCATTGCCGGGGTGGACCTGAAGTCCCCGGTGTTCATCTGGATCATCCTGGTCGCGATCACCTCCTGGCTGCTGTTGCGGACCCGGGTGGGCAACTGGATCTTTGCCGTGGGCGGGGACGAGAACGCGGCCCGCGCCGTGGGCGTGCCGGTGAAGTGGACCAAGATCGGCCTGTTCATGGGCGTGGGGTTCTGCGGCTGGGTTTTGGGCATGCACAACCTCTTCGCCTTTGACGCCGTGCAGTCCGGGGAGGGGATCGGCAACGAGTTCCTGTACATCATCGCGGCCGTGATCGGCGGCTGCCTGCTCACCGGCGGCTACGGCTCCGCCATCGGCGGCGCGATCGGCGCGTTCATCTTCGGCATGGCGAACAAGGGCATCGTGTACGCGCAGTGGAACCCGGACTGGTTCAAGTTCTTCCTGGGCCTGATGCTGCTGCTGGCCACCATTGTCAACCTGATCGTCAAGCGCCGCGCGGACAGCAAGTAAAGGACGGGACACCATGACTGCCAATGACATGAATTCCAACGAAACCGCCAAGCACGCCGCCGGGCCCACCGGGACCGGGCCCACCATTGACCAGGAAACCTTGCTGCAAAACGAGACGGACCCCCTGACCCACACGCCCGTGCACTTGATGGAGCTGGAGGGGGTGGGCAAGCACTACGGGAACATCATCGCCCTGACGGAGGTGACCATGGCCGTGGACATGGGCCGGGTCACCTGCGTGCTGGGCGACAACGGTGCGGGGAAGTCGACACTGATCAAGATCATCGCCGGCCTGCACCAGCACGACGAGGGCACGTTCAAGATCATGGGCCAGGAGCGGAAGCTGACCAGCCCCCGGGAGGCCCTGGACTCGGGCATCGCGGCCGTGTACCAGGACCTGGCCGTGGTGGGGCTGATGCCGATCTGGCGCAACTTCTTCCTCGGCTCGGAAATCACCACCGGGCGGGGCCCGTTCAGGCGCCTGGACGTGAAGGCCATGAAGGAGATCACCAAGAACGAGTTGGCCGACATGGGGATCGACCTTCGTGACGTGGAGCAGCCCATCGGCCAGCTCTCCGGCGGCGAGCGCCAGTGCGTGGCCATCGCCCGGGCCGTGCACTTCGGGGCGAAGGCCCTGATCCTGGACGAGCCCACCGCGGCGCTGGGCGTGAAGCAGTCCGGCGTGGTGCTGCGCTACATCCTCCAGGCCCGCGACCGCGGCCTGGGCGTCATCTTCATCACCCACAACCCCCACCACGCCTTCCCCGTGGGGGACAGGTTCCTGCTGCTCAAGCGCGGGAAGTCGATCGGCTACTACGACAAGAAGGACATCACCCTGGACGAACTCACCGCCCAAATGGCCGGCGGCGCGGAACTGGCCGAACTCGCCCACGAACTCGAAGCCCTCGGCAGCCACGGGGACCTCGCGCAGGAACTCGAAGCCGAAGTGGCCGAAACCGCCGGGCAGCTGCCCCACTAGCAACCGCACCAGCATCGAGGCGAACCCACGCCGCATGACCAGGGGAGTCAGCGCCACCGGATCTTTGGCCCGGACCTGGACTGCGGCCCGCTCGGGATCACGTTCCCGGGGGAGCAGGGGCCGCCGTGGTCCCGCCGCGCACCAGGGAAGGCGCGACCACCACGTCCTGTCCCGGCCCGCCGCCAATCCGCGCCGCGGCGCTCCGGACGGCGGCCGCCGCCAGTTCCGCCCCGTCCTGCCCGATGGTGGTGAGGTTGATGTGTTCCAGCCGCGCCATGCGGGAGTTGTCGTACCCCACCACGGACAGCCCGCCGGGGACCCGGAGCCCCGCCGCGCGGAAGGTGTCCAGCGCGCCCAAGGCGCTGCGGTCATTGAAAATCACGACGGCGGTCGGCGCGCCGGATGCCCGTCCGCCGGTGGCGGGGCGGGCCGGGGAGGCGGCGGTCCCGCGGGCGGCGGGGCCGGCGTCGTGCGGGGGGAGCGGCCAGCCCATCGAGGTGAGCAGCGCGGCCGCGGCCCGCGAGCCGTCGGACTCCAGCGGTCCGCCGGGCAGCACCACCGCGGCCTCGCCGCTGCCGTCCATGCATGCCTCGTAGGCGCCGCGGCGGGCGGCGGACCCCACGGCGGAACCGCCGTCGATGTGGGCGATCCGCCGGTGCCCGAGCCCCCGCAGGTGGCCCATGGCCAGGCGGATTCCGGCACCTTCATCGCTGGAGACGCTGCTGAAGGTGCCTGGCTCCGCGCCCCCGACCGTCCCCAGCAGGGAGACCACCGGGACCGGGAACCCCGCCAGCTGCCCCGCCGTCCCGGACGGGGCAATGATGATGACGGCCTCCGCGCCGAGGTCCAGCAGCGATTCAACGGCCTCCCGCTCCCCGCGCCTGGGGCCCGTGGCACTGAGCGTGACGGCATAGCCTTCGGCATCCGCGGCCTCATACAGCAGCTCGACAAGTTCGGCGTGGTAGGGCTCGGTGACGTTGAAGACCACGCCAATCAGCCGCGTCCGGCTGCTGCGCAGGAGACGCGCCCGCGTGTCCGGCCGATATCCAAGATCCGCAGCGACCTGCAGCACGTGCCGGCGGGTGGCGTCGCTGGCTCCCGCCGCCCCGCGGATCACGATCGAGACGAGCGCCCTGGACACGCCCGCGGCGGCCGCGACGTCGGCCATGGTGGTGCGTGGGGCGGCGGCCACGGGCACTCCTGCTCTTCGATGGGGGTTGATGAACAAAGTTTACTGGATCGATCTAGTTTTTTTGGGCGCCACGTGCAAAACTGGTTCCAACGCCGGACTAGATCGATCTAGTTTTGTTCTCGGCGGCCATCACCCTGAAGGGAAGACCCATGGCCTATTTGTTGGAAACGTTCACCGCCAGCGCCCCGGCGGTCCGCCTGGGCCTCATCGGCGCCGGCTGGATCGGCGCCTTTCACGCCGAGAGCATCGCAAGGCGCCTGCCCGGCGTCGAACTCGCCGCTGTCGCGGACCCGGCGCTCGACGCCGCACGGGCACTCGCGGCCCGCCTGGGCGACGCCAGGGTGAGCGCCGACGCGGCCGACCTATTCGCGGACCCGGACATCGACGGCGTCGTCATCGCCAGCCCGGCCCGGTTCCATGCCGGCCTGATTTCGCAGGCGGCCGCGGCCGGCAAGCAGGTGTTTTGCGAGAAGCCGGCCGCGCAGTCGCTGGGGGAGCTTGACGCCGCACTGGCCGACGTCGCCGCCGCGGGAGTGCACTTCCAGGTTGGCTTCAACCGCCGCTATGCCGAAGACTTCCTGGCGGCCAAGGCGGACATTGCCGCGGGCGTGGTGGGGCGCCCGCAGCTGCTGCGCTCGCTCACCCGCGACCCCGGCACGGGCAGCATTCCCGGCGCGGCGAGGACCCCGCCGTGGACCATCTTCCTGGAGACCCTGATCCATGACTTCGACACCCTCAACTGGTTCAACGCCGGCGCGGAACCGGTGGAGGTCCACGCCGTCGCCGACGCCCTGGTGGAACCCGGCTTCAAGGACCAGGGCTTCCTGGACACCGCGGTGGTGACCATCCGGTACGGCAACGGCGCCATCGCGGTGGCCGAGGCCAGCTTCAGCGCACTTTACGGCTATGACATCCGCGGCGAGGTGTTTGGCTCGAAGGGCATGGTCCAGGCCGGCAGGCGCACCGAAACTGCGGCCCGCCGGTACACCGCCGGCGGCATGTCCGCGGACACCCCACGGCTGAACGTGGAACTGTTCCGGCAGGCGTACACGGACGAGCTGGCCGACTTCGCGGCCACCGTCGCCGGGCGCACCGGGGCGGGCGGGCCAGTCGAAAGCGCTGCAACCACGCCGACCGGCGCGGACGCCCGACGGGCCCTGGCCGTGGCGCTGGCCTGCATTGAATCGGTCAAGACCGGGCTGCCCGCCGCCGTCGCTCCGGCCGATGCAGGGGCAGGCGCCTGATGCGCCTGGCCGTCTGCGCGGAAATGGTTTACACGGAGCTTCCCTTCGCCGACCGCGTGCGCGCCATCCACGCCGCGGGGTTCGACGTCGAACTGTGGGACACCCGCACCAAGGACATCAAGGAGCTCAAGGCGACGGGGGCGGTGTTCTCCTCGATGACCGGGTACAGTGCGGGCAGCGTGGTGGACCCGGACAGCTGCGACGAGGTGGTCCGGACGGCCGCCGACCTCATCCCGGCGGCGCTGGAACTCGGGATTCCGCGGATGGTGGTCCACCCGGCCGAGCTCGTCGACGGCCAGGCCGCCCGCCCCCGGCACCGATCCACGGGGACCATGTGGCTCACGGGCGCCCGGACGCTGCACAGGCTGGGCAGCCTCGGCGAGAAGCACGGCATCACGTTTTGCCTGGAAAACCTGAACACGATCCTTGACCACCCCGGCATCCCGCTGGCCCGCGCCAAGGACACCCGGGCCCTCGTGGAAGGCGCCGGACACCCGAACGTGAAGATGATGCTGGACCTCTACCACGCCCAAATGGGGGAGGGAAACCTCATCGGGCTGGTGCGCCAATCCCTGCCGCACATCGGCGAAATCCAGGTGGCGGACGTCCCCGGCCGCTGCGAACCGGGCACCGGGGAGGTCAATTACGCCGCCGTCCACCGGGCCCTGCTCGACGCCGGCTACCATGGCACCGTGGGCCTGGAGGCCTGGGCGAAGGGCGACAGCGACGCAGCCCTCGACGCGTTCCGGACAGCGTTCACCGCGGAGTAGGGCCCCGGGGTCAAACTTGTCCCTCGCGGCCGGCCGTTGGACTGTTCTGCGCCGCGCGGCGAACGACGGATGCGCACCACACTGCCCCGCCCTTGCCCGCATCGGCGGGTGTGCACAACAGCTCCTGGGCCGCGGCAGCCTCGACCACCGGCGGACGCTTACGCCGGCGTGACCATCGGCAGGCCCTCGGCCTCCCAGTTGCTCATGCCGCCCACCAGGGTGTCGGCGTCGAAGCCCAGCCCGGTGAGGGCCGCGGCGACATGGCCGCTGCGGCCGCCTCCGTGGCAGACGGCGATGACCCGGCGCGACTTGTCCAGTTCGCCGGCGCGTTCCAGCACGGAGCCGGAGGGCAGGTGCACGGCGCCGGCGATCATGCCGGCGGCGGTCTCGTCGGCCTCGCGGACGTCGATGATCTGGACGCCGGGGCCGGCTGCCAGGACGTCGGCGGTTGTGATTTCCTTCATGGGTGCTCCTCTGTGGGGACGTCGGCGTGGCGGGCGGGTGCCCCCGGCCGGCCGGCCGGCGTCGTGCTGGGGAAAAGTGCTGGGGAAAAGTGCTGGGGAAAAGTGTGCGGAAACTGGCGGGAGGACCGCCACCTCCACCGTACCGGCTGCCGGGCCCCCCGGCGGCATGGCTAAGCTGGGGACGTGAAGTCAACCCGCGCCCCGCGCAACAAGGCAGTCGACGTCGAAGACCTGGCCGGCTTCGATTCGCTGGTCGCCGCGGGTGCCACGTCCATGCACGGATGGCACTTCCAGTCCGTGGACCTGCGGCAGAGATCGGACGAGCTGACGGGATTGCGGGCGTCGGGCGCCATTTTCATGGGCTGCCGCTTTGCGGGAGGGATCGAGGCGTTGCTGCGGGCGCGCGGGGCGTTGATCTTCCCGACGCTGCCAAACATCCCGTTCAATGCCTACCGCGGGCACCTGTACACGGGCCAGGAGCTGTACGCGGGCGTTGCGGGGGGCGAATATGAGGCCGTCCCCGACGCGCAGATTTACCAGTGGACGCTGCAGGAGGGCCGCGGGCGGGCCTTGAACGCCACGCTCGCCACCGCGATGCACGACCACGCCATTTCCGACGCCCTCGACGAGTTCCTCGACGCCTGCGCCATGGACGGCATGCCGGTGGTGGGCGTCATGGGCGGCCACGCCTCGGGCCGGGACAGTGCGGAGTATGCCCAGGCGGCCCAGCTGGGGCGGACCCTGGCCGGGCGCGGCTTCATGGTGGCCACCGGAGGGGGCCCCGGAACCATGGAGGCGGCCAACCTGGGCGCCTACCTTTCCGCGTACGACGCCGGTGCCCTGGACAGCGCCCTGCGCACCTTGGCTTCCGTCCCCGGCTTCCGGCCCTCCATCACGGCGTGGGTCCGCGCCGCGGGCCGGGTGCTCGCGGACTTCCCCGGCGGGGCGGACAGCCTGGGCATCCCCACCTGGTTCTACGGCCACGAACCGCCCAACCCGTTCGCCACCCGGATCGCCAAGTACTTCACGAACTCCATCCGGGAGGCCGTGCTGCTCTCCCGCGCCGGCGGTGGCTCCATTTTCCTGCCCGGGGCGGCCGGCACGGTGCAGGAAATCTTCCAGGACGCGTGCGAGAACTACTACGCGGCCGCGGAGGCGGTGGCGCCAATGATCCTGGTGGGCCGGAGGCATTGGGAGGAGGAACTGCCCGTACGGGGCCTGCTCTCGGCGCTGGCGAATGGCCGGGCCATGGCGGAGCAGGTCCACGTGGTGGATTCCGTCGAGGAGGCCTGCGGGCTGCTGGCCTAGCCGCCGAGGCGGCTCGTGACCAGCCGCGCGGTGGCGAGACACGCCTCGCCCAGGAACTGCAGCCGTTCCTGTGACACCCTGAACTTCGGCGCCGGAATGAGGACGGCCGCCACGGGATTGCCGCGGTGGTCGTACACCGGTGCGGCGACCCCCACCTCGTCCAGTGCCGACTCCCCGTAGTTGGTGGCGTAGCCCCGCCGGGCGACGTCGCCGAGCCGGAGGACGTAGGCGTCCAGCCCGGCGTCGTCCAGTCCCGGGTAGGAGATGGTGCCGTTGCGCAGCAGGATGCGCACCTTCTCTTCCGGTTCCAGTGACAGGAACACCTGCACGGAGGAGCTGAGGGCGTCGTGGTAGCGGGCGCCGAGCGGGGCTGTGTGCTTGACCTGCTGGGGGCTGGCGATCTGCTCCACGCACATGGATTCGCGCCCGTTCCACACCATGAGGGCGCTGGTCTCGCCCGTTTGTTCGGTCAGCCGGCGCAGCAGGGGATAGGCGGCGCGCCGTTCCTCCAGCTCGGCCAGCAGCGGCCCGGCCACGGCGATCATCCCGAGTCCCAGCTTGAAGCGGCGGGAATCGGTGTCCCGCTCCACCAGTTCCTCCTGCTCCAGGGTGGCCAGGATCCGGGACACGCTGCTCTTGTGCATGCCCACGCGCTGGGCGATTTCCGTCACGCCCAGCAGGGGCTCCTCCGCCGAGAAGCACCGCAGTACCGCGATGGCGTTGACAATCACGGACGTCCCGCGCGAATCGGAGGTGCCGTTGCCGGCGTCGGCCTTTGCTGCGGGAGGAGTCATGGTAACCATCTTTCCCTACCGATCCGTGTGTTAAGTGCAGCTGCGGCGGCCGGGTGGCCGCCGCTGCTGGGTGGGGTGTTAGGGGTTGATGATGTTGTTGTTGGGTCCGTAGCCGAATTTGGTGATGTTTTCGGCGCCGTTTTCGCTGATGACGAGGATGTCGTGTTCGCGGTAGCCGCCGGCGCCGGGCTGGCCGTCGGCGACGGTGATCATGGGTTCCATGGAGACGACCATGCCTGGTTCCAGGACGGTGTCGATGTCTTCGCGCAGTTCCAGTCCGGCTTCGCGGCCGTAGTAGTGGGAGAGGACGCCGAAGGAGTGTCCGTAGCCGAAGGTGCGGTTGGGGAGGAGGTTGTGGCTGATGTAGATCTCGTTGAGTTCGGCGGCGATGTCCTTGCAGACGGCGCCGGGCTTGATGAGTTCCAGGCCGCGTTCGTGGACTTCGACGTTGACGTTCCACAGTTCCAGGGAGCGGGCGTCGGGTTCGCCGAGGAAGAGGGTGCGTTCCAGGGCGGTGTAGTAGCCGCTGGTCATGGGGAAGCAGTTCAGGGAGAGGATGTCCCCGCGCTGGAGCTTGCGGGTGGTGGCCCAGTTGTGGGCGCCGTCGGTGTTGATGCCGGACTGGAACCAGACCCAGGTGTCGCGGACTTCCTGGTCGGGGAAGGTGCGGGCGATTTCGTGGACCATGGCTTCGGTGCCGATGAGGGCGACTTCGTATTCGGTGATGCCTTCGGCGATGGCGGCCTTGATGGCTTCGCCGCCGAGGTCCCCGATGCGGGCGCCGTGCTTGATGACTTCGATTTCCTCGGCGGACTTGATCATGCGCTGGCGCATGGCGGCCTGGGAGATGTCGGTGAGGGCGGCGTCGGGGAAGGCGGCCTGGAGCTTGTCGCGGAGCAGGACGGGGAGGGTGTCGTCCTCGACGCCGAGGCGGGTGGCCTTGATGCCGCGGCGGCGCAGGGCTTCCTGGATGCCGAAGTAGAAGTTGTCGCGGCGCCAGTCGGTGTAGACGATGTTGTCGCCGTAGCTGGTGCGCCAGGGCATGCCGGCGTCGATGTTGGCGGTGATGGAAACGGAGTCGTCGGCGGTGACGACCAGGGCGTAGGAGCGGCCGAAGTAGGTGAAGAGGTAGTCGGAGTAGTACTTGATGTTGTGGTAGCTGGTCAGGACCACGGCGTCGAGGTTCTTTTCGGCCATGATGGTGCGCAGCCCGCCCAGGCGGCGTTCGAACTCGGCGTCGGTGAACGTCAGGGGCTGCTTCGACCCGTTGTGCAGGGTCTTCAGGCGCTCCAGCTCGGAAACGGAGGACGCGGGCGAGGAAGTGGTGGCAGTCATTGTTGCTCCTTGTTGATATTGCATTTACAGATTGAGGGAAGAAGAGGGGCGCAGCTAGTGCGACTGGAGTGGCGCCTTGGACGTTTCCTTGGCACAGGCCACCGCGATCAGGGAGACCACCGCGGCCGCCATCAGGTAGAAGCCCGGCGCCAGTTTGGATCCGGAGGTGGCGATCAACAGCGTTGCCACGAACGGCGCCGTGCCGCCGAAGATCGCGTTGGACAGGTTGAAGCTGACGGCAAAGCCGCTGTACCGGACCTTGGTCGGGAACAATTCCGCCAGGAAGCTGGGCAGCGTGCCGTCGTTCAATGTCAGCATGGCGCCGAGAAGGACCTGGACAAGCAGGATGACGACAAAGTTGCCGGTGTCCAGGAGCATGAACGCGGGGACTGTCAGGAAGATGAAGAGGACCGATGCCGAGATGAGCACCTTCTTGCGGCCAAACCGGTCCGAAGCGAGGCCGGTGAGGAAAATGAAGCCGATGTAGGTCAGCAGCGCGATGGTGGTCGCCACGAAGGATTCCGTGGCGCCGAAGCCCAGTTCCTCGCTGAGGTATGTGGGCATGTAACTGAGGATTACGTAGAATCCGACGGCGTTCAGGAGCACGGCACCCACAGCCAGCAGCAGCGACTTCCAGTGATTGCGGAAAAGTGCCGTGACGGGCGCCTTGATGACGTCGTCCTCCTTCTCCAGGGCCAGGAATGCCGGGGTGTCCTCGAGCTTGACGCGGATGTAGCGGCCAATCAGGCCCATGGGGGCGGCGAGCAGGAACGGCAGGCGCCAGCCCCATTCGTGCATCTGGTCCGGGCTGAGGGTGATGGAGAGGAGGGCGGCAATCAAGGAACCAAGCAGCAGGCCGGCGGCCGTGCTGGCCGGGACCACGGCGGCGTAGATGCCGCGACGGTTCGGGGGTGCATATTCGACCAGGAAGGCCGAGGCCCCGGCGTATTCGCCGGCGGCCGAGAAGCCCTGCACCACACGGACCACCAGCAGCGAGATCGGCGCCCAGATGCCGATGGTGCCGTAGCCGGGGATGAGGGCTATGGCGAAGGTCGCAGCGGACATGATGAGGATGGACAGCGAGAGCGCATTCTTGCGGCCCACCTTGTCGCCGATGTGGCCCCAGATGAACCCGCCGAGGGGACGGACGAAGAAGGAAACGGCGAACAGGCCAAATGTCAGCAACAGGCCCGTCTGCTTGTCCGCCTCGGGGAAGAAGGCCGTGGCGATCGTGGCTGCCAGGTAACCGTAGACGGCGTAGTCAAACCATTCGACGAAGTTGCCGATGAAGCTGGCGCCAATGACGCGGCGGCGCGTGGAGGCGTCAATGCCGCCCGGGCGCGGCCGCCCGCTCATGCTCAACTGCCCACTGTCGGACGCCATCGTCGCCGTCCTGTCCGTGCTAGAGGATTTGTGATTTATCATGTGTTCCACCAAAGATGTCTGGGTTGCAATCTGTTGGAGTTGCATTGAATGCAACGCTGTTGCACTAGACTATGTGTGGTTCGGATCACTGTCAAGGGCTTTTGGCGCCTCACTTTTGCCCCTGGGAAGGACGAAGGCGCCATGCCGGGGCATTTGCCCGACATGGCGCCTTTGTTGCACAGCGTGCACTTGCGTTGCCGCCCGGCGCTCGGGCCCGCTAGGCGGGGACGCGGGCTGGTTCCCGGTCCAGTTCCCTGGCCAGGTCCAGCGAAAGGTCCGCCACAACCTGTTCGTATAGAAGTTCGCCCTTGGCCGCACTGGAGCCGGCCGCGGACGACAGGCACCCGGTCGCCGGTGTCCGCTCAGGCACCACGGGCAGCCGGTCGAAGCGCGGCAGCACGGCGGCGGGGCCGTCCACCCGCCGGTCCATGGCCACCCGGGCGGGCTCGAGGTGGAGCATGAGCGAGGTCTCCAGCACCCCTCCGTGCTCGATTTCCCACCCGGGGAAGCCGTCGGGGTAGACCAGGTTCAGCGTGTCCTGGCTGACAAAGTCCCAATAGGACAGCAGCAACACGCTCTGCTCCGCCCCCGGCTTGATCCCGAGTTCCTCCAGTGCCAGGTCGATCCCCTCGTAGAGGAACTGGTAGTTCTCGAAGTGCCCGTTGACGAAGACCACGTGCCGGACGCCCTGGTTGAGGAAGGACTTGGCCAGGTTGCGCGCCATGCCAATGAGGGAGGTGCCATCCAGGCTGGTGGTTCCGGGGAGGTGGTTTCCCCCGCCGGACTTCTGCTGTGACTTGTAGCCATAGGAGATGGGCTGGGCAACAAGTGCCCCCAGCCGCCTGGCCGCCGCCGCCGCGAAATGCGTGGAAAGGAGGGTGTCCGTCCCCAGCGGCAGGTGCGGTCCGTGCTGCTCCAGCGACCCGACGGGGATGAGGACCATCGCCTCCCCGGACGCCAGGGCTTCGCGGTAGGCAAAGGCGTCCATGTCTTCCAGAAATACTGACTTGTCCACGGTGGTGCTCCTCGTCAAGTGCAGCTGCGGCGGCCGGGTGGCCGCCGCTGCTGGGTGGGGTGTTAGGGGTTGATGATGTTGTTGTTGGGTCCGTAGCCGAATTTGGTGATGTTTTCGGCGCCGTTTTCGCTGATGACGAGGATGTCGTGTTCGCGGTAGCCGCCGGCGCCGGGCTGGCCGTCGGCGACGGTGATCATGGGTTCCATGGAGACGACCATGCCTGGTTCCAGGACGGTGTCGATGTCTTCGCGCAGTTCCAGTCCGGCTTCGCGGCCGTAGTAGTGGGAGAGGACGCCGAAGGAGTGTCCGTAGCCGAAGGTGCGGTTGGGGAGGAGGTTGTGGCTGATGTAGATCTCGTTGAGTTCGGCGGCGATGTCCTTGCAGACGGCGCCGGGCTTGATGAGTTCCAGGCCGCGTTCGTGGACTTCGACGTTGACGTTCCACAGTTCCAGGGAGCGGGCGTCGGGTTCGCCGAGGAAGAGGGTGCGTTCCAGGGCGGTGTAGTAGCCGCTGGTCATGGGGAAGCAGTTCAGGGAGAGGATGTCCCCGCGCTGGAGCTTGCGGGTGGTGGCCCAGTTGTGGGCGCCGTCGGTGTTGATGCCGGACTGGAACCAGACCCAGGTGTCGCGGACTTCCTGGTCGGGGAAGGTGCGGGCGATTTCGTGGACCATGGCTTCGGTGCCGATGAGGGCGACTTCGTATTCGGTGATGCCTTCGGCGATGGCGGCCTTGATGGCTTCGCCGCCGAGGTCCCCGATGCGGGCGCCGTGCTTGATGACTTCGATTTCCTCGGCGGACTTGATCATGCGCTGGCGCATGGCGGCCTGGGAGATGTCGGTGAGGGCGGCGTCGGGGAAGGCGGCCTGGAGCTTGTCGCGGAGCAGGACGGGGAGGGTGTCGTCCTCGACGCCGAGGCGGGTGGCCTTGATGCCGCGGCGGCGCAGGGCTTCCTGGATGCCGAAGTAGAAGTTGTCGCGGCGCCAGTCGGTGTAGACGATGTTGTCGCCGTAGCTGGTGCGCCAGGGCATGCCGGCGTCGATGTTGGCGGTGATGGAAACGGAGTCGTCGGCGGTGACGACCAGGGCGTAGGAGCGGCCGAAGTAGGTGAAGAGGTAGTCGGAGTAGTACTTGATGTTGTGGTAGCTGGTCAGGACCACGGCGTCGAGGTTCTTTTCGGCCATGATGGTGCGCAGCCCGCCCAGGCGGCGTTCGAACTCGGCGTCGGTGAACGTCAGGGGCTGCTTCGACCCGTTGTGCAGGGTCTTCAGGCGCTCCAGCTCGGAAACGGAGGACGCGGGCGAGGAAGTGGTGACGGTCATGGGTGGGTCCTTTGCATGTGTGGTGTTTTGTTGATGGGAGGGAGGGCTTGGGGTGGCCTAGGCGGGCTGCGCCGGCTCCAGGAACTTTTCCTCGCAGGCGTCCCCGTGCTGGGCCAGCACGTCCTCTTCCTGCAAGCTGGTGCGGATGCCCAGGGGCACGCCGGCCGAGATGCGCCTGCGGAAACGCGGGTAGCCGAGGGCGAAGTAGACGCCGGCGGAGGTGAGGGTGCCTGCCAGCCAGGAGAGGTCGATTCCTCCCATGGCCGTGGCGATGGGGCCCTGGAGTATGGGCATGCCGCCGTACATGAACAGCCACGTCATGGCGATGCCGGTGAAGAAGGCGATGAATGCCGGTGCGTTGACGGACTTCAGCGAGGTGGACCTCGGGTCCAGGAACAGGTAGGAGAAGTCCTTGTGGTGCCGTTCGAAGACGAAGTAGTGGACGGCCATGATGCCGCCCCAGGTGCCCACCCAGGCAACGATCGTGCCCAGCCAGGAATCGAGGATCATGGCGAAGTCCGAGGCGAACATGAACGCGATGACCGCACCCATGGACAGCACGCCCACCAGGATGGACAGCTTGCGCCGGGACAGCTTGACGTCCAGGGCCTGGAAGGCGACGCCGAAGGTGTACAGGTTGATGATGTTGGTGGCGATGGGGCCGTGGATCACCAACAGGATGACGGGAATGGCCATGGTGCCGAAGTTCGAGACGATCAATTGGCCGGGATCGGCCTGCCCGTTTTTCGTGGCGAGGCTGGCGCCGAGGATGCCCAGCCAGACCACCGGCAGGAACTGGCCCAGGACGCTGACGATGAACAGTTTGGCCGGTTTGACACTGCGGCTGACGAAGCGGGAGTAGTCGGGGGCGTAGGTGAACCAGCCGATCCCCCAGCCGATGCCGATCACGGTCATGATCGCGGACATCGCGGCCAGGCGTGGCATGCCCTCCAGCACGTGGCCGGCCGGACCCGCATAGCCCCAATTGATGTCAAGGTGTGTCCAGGCGATGATGGACATCGCGACCAGGACAATGATGGTTGGCGGCATGGTGATGCGTTCAAACTTGGCGATGGCACGGTACCCCCGGTAGCAAATCGCCACCTGAATGGACATGATGACGGCGGCAACGAGGATGCGCACCGGAATGTTCTGCTGGTGGGGGTCAACCCAGCCGATCATGCCGAACAGGGCCATGACCAGGTCAAGGATGACCCAGGTGTTCACGGCCGACCAGCCGATGGCGATGGTCGCCTGGATCGCGGCCGGGAGATAGGCGCCGCGCCGGCCAAAGGCGCCGCGTGCCAGCAACATCCCGGTGGCCCCGGTGCGCTGGCCCAGGATGACGAAGAAGCCAAAGCCGGCCATCCCGATGAGGTTTCCCACGATCAACACGATCAATGTGTCCCGCAGGCCCAGCCCCAGCTGGATGCCGAGGGCCCCGAGGATCCAGTTGATGGGGGCAACGTTGGCGCCTGCCCAGATCCAGAACTGGCCCGACAGCTTTGTGGTCCGCGCGGATTCGGGAATGGGCTGCAGGACGTCTTCGACCTCGACGGTCGAGGATTCGTGCGACCGTTGTCTTGTTCGGTTCATGCGGGTCTCTATTCACTGCGTCGTGATGGGAGTGGAAGGTTGCACCAGCTTATGGGTGATCTGGGACACAAGATAGAGACATTGTGGGTATACTAATTCAACATACGGTGACAAAATGTCGCCCTTTGACGGGGGGACCTCCATGATTACACTCGCAGACGTCCTTGCGTCCGCGTCCATGTCCGCTGCTGACCCGAAGCTGTGCGGCAACGTGCCGGGCACCCTGGACCGCGTGGTCCGGTGGGTGCATTCCAGCGAGGTCCTCGAGATTGCCCCGCTCCTGCGCGGAGGGGAGCTGCTGCTCTCCGGCGGTGCGGCCTTGCTGGCCCTTCCGCCGCAGGAACAGGAAGAGTATGTCCGCAGCCTGGCAGGACGGAACATCGCCGCCCTGGCCCTGCAGACGGCGGGCCACGCCTCCCCCCTGCCGGAACGGCTCATTGCCGTGGCCAATGAGCAGGGGCTGCCGCTGATCGACCTTCGCGCGGTGGCGCCCTTCGTCGACATCGCCGAGGCGGTAAACCGCCTGGTGGTCAATGAACAGGCGGACGCCCACCTGGTGGTCGACGACGTCTCCCGGCGCATTGCCCGCCAGATCACCGACAGGGGCCCCCACCTGCCGACCATTCTTGACGTGGTCGCCACCTCATTGGCGGCAGAGGTGTCCCTGGCGGCTGCCGACGGCGCCTCCCTGGGCCATGCAGGCAGCGCCGTCGAGGGGGAAGGGACGACGGCGGTGGCCGGCATTGTGGTTGGCGGCCAGCTCGCGGCCCAGCTGACCCTTCGCTCGGCGTCGCCGGACCCGTTCCTGCTGAATCTGGCTGCCGAACGGCTCTCGGGCATATTGGCCTTGGCCCTGGCACAGGCTTTTCGCCCGACGCCGGCCCAGGTCGCCAATGCGCGCCTGATGGAATCCGTGATCGAGGGCAGCGGCGCCGGAACGCTCGAGCGGCTGTGGGTGCAGGCCGGACTGCGGCCGGGCCAGGGCGCGGTCATGGCCGTCTTTCGCAGCCTGGGCAGGGAGGTCAGCTTCTCCGCCGTCGAACGTGCCCTGCGTGCGAGCGGTGCGAATGCCCGTTCCCACCTGTGGGACGGCGAGCTGGCCATGCTGTTCATCCTGCCCCGCGGCAACGCGCGGAAGGCGCGCGAGGCCCTGCTCCGTGCGGCGCGGGACGCCGTGCGGGGGACGGACGCCTGCGCGGCGTTCGGTCCCCACGTGGACGACGGCCTCCGCGCGAACCAGTCCTACGTGGAGGCGCAGGCAACGCTGGGACTGGGGCTGCCTGCGGCGGGCAAGGTCTTGGACGCCATGGAGTTCCTGGCCCTGCGGATCCTCGCGGTGGTCCCCGAGCCGGAACTTTTGGAACTGTATGTTCGCTCGAGTGTCGGTGAGGTGCTGGACTGGGACCAAAAGCACGGCACGGCCCTGACGGCAAGCCTGCTGTGCTGGCTGGACTCGGGGTGCAACACGACGGCGTCGGCGCTCGCCTTGAACGTGGAACGGCAGACCATGCACAAGCGGCTGAACAAGATCGCTGACCTGCTGGGCGGGGATCCGCGCGACTCCGGCGGACTGCTGGACCTCCACCTCGCCGCCAAGGCGGCTGCCGCAACCGCGGCGGCCGGCCCGCGCACAGCTGCGCGCAGGGCCTAGAGCACGCTGCGGACCGACTTCTCGAAGCTGGTCACGTGTTCCAGGGCCAGGCTGCCGGCCAGCTGGTCGTCGCCGCCGGCTATGGCCTCGAGCAGCTCGATGTGCTCGGCGATGTGCCCGGCCACGGAGGGGATCTTGTCCAGGACCAGGCACCAGATGCGCGTGGCCAGGTTGTCGTATCGGATGAGCACGTCCTCCAGATGGGGATTGGCTGCCGCGGCGTAGATCAGCCGGTGGACCCGGATGTCGTAGCGCATCAGCTCGCGCTGGTTCGACACGGCGGTGTCCATGTCCGCGATGGCGGCCGCGACGCCCAGGAGTTCGGCCCGCATGGCGGGGGTGGCCAACTTGGCGGCGCGTTCGGCCGCCAGCGGTTCCAGGCGTTCCCGGATGTCGGAAACGTCGGCCAGCTCGGTGATGTCCACATTGGTGGCGAACGTCCCGCGGCGGGCGTAGGAAACCACCAGCCGGTCGCCCTCGAGCCGCTTGAGCGCTTCGCGCACGGGCGTGCGCCCGATGCCAAATTCCGTGGCGAGCGCGCCGTCGTTGATTGCTTCCCCGGGCCGGATTTCCAGCATGATCAGCCGGTCGCGCAGCTGCCGGTAGGCCTGCTCGGCCATTGAAACGTCGGTCGGGCCCGTTCGGAGGTCCTCGAGCGAAAGGCTCATCCTGCACCCCTTTCCTGTAGTCGTGCGCGGTCCTGTTTCCATTGTTGGTTCAAGACTTTTGTCCGGCCGTCTTGACTCCTAGTGATCTGCACCATATTGTTGCACTCAATCTAATATATCAGTTAGACACCAGTTAGACACCAGTTGGACAGCAGCCCGCCAGGACTGCCGAGCAGAGGAGAACTTGATGGTAGATGTGATGACGGCCGCATTGGCCGACGTTGACAATGAAGTTGACGAGGCCATCACGGCGGAATTGCTCCGCCAGCAGTCAACGTTGGAGATGATTGCGTCAGAGAACTTCGCACCCACAGCCGTCATGACGGCCCAGGGGTCGGTGCTGACGAACAAGTACGCGGAAGGCTACCCCGGCAAGCGCTACTACGGCGGCTGCGAGCACGTCGACGTGATCGAACAGCTGGCCATCGACAGGATCAAGGCCCTGTTCGGCGCCGAGGCGGCCAATGTCCAGCCGCACTCCGGCGCCCAGGCAAACGCCGCGGCGATGTTTGCGCTCCTGGATCCGGGCGACACCATCATGGGCCTGGACCTGGCCCACGGCGGCCACCTCACCCACGGGATGCGGATCAACTTCTCCGGCAAGCTGTACAACGTGGTGCCCTACCACGTCCGCGAATCGGACATGGTCGTTGACATGGCCGAGGTGGAGGCCCTGGCACTTGAACACAAGCCGAAGCTGATTGTGGCCGGCTGGTCCGCCTACACCCGCCAGCTCGACTTTGCCGAGTTCCGCCGCATCGCCGACCTGGTCGGGGCCTACCTGATGGTGGACATGGCCCACTTTGCCGGGCTGGTGGCGGCGGGGCTGCACCCGAACCCGGTGCCGTACGCCGACGTCGTCACCACAACCACGCACAAGACCCTGGGCGGCCCGCGCGGCGGCGTCATCCTCAGCCGCGAATCGCTGGCCCGCAAGATCAACTCAGCCGTTTTCCCCGGCCAGCAGGGCGGGCCGCTGGAGCATGTGATCGCGGCCAAGGCCGTCTCCTTCAAGATCGCTGCCAGCGAGACGTTCAAGGACCGCCAGCAGCGCACCCTTGACGGCGCCAGGATTCTTGCCGACCGGCTGCTCGCGGCCGATGTTGGCGAATACGGTATCTCCGTGGTGGGCGGCGGCACCGACGTGCACCTGGTCCTGGTGGACCTGCGCAACTCCGAGCTGGACGGCCAGCAGGGCGAAGACAGGCTGCACCGGATCGGCATCACCGTGAACCGCAACGCAGTCCCCTTCGACCCGCGCCCCCCGATGATCTCCTCCGGCCTGCGGATCGGCACCCCGGCCCTGGCCACCCGCGGATTCGGCAAGGCCGAGTTCACCGAGGTTGCCGACATCATTGCCGAGGCCCTCAAGGGCGAGCTCAGCGAGGAGTCCGCAACCCTCCTGCGGGACCGCGTGCGGGTCCTGGCCGACAAATTCCCCCTGTACCCCAACCTCTCCGGCAACGCCGCAGCGGACAACCTCACGAACGGAGAGGCAAAGTGACCACAGAACACCTGCCCGAGCACCCGGAATTCCTCTGGCGCAATCCGGACCCCAAGAAATCCTACGACGCCGTGATCGTCGGCGGCGGCGGGCACGGCCTGGCCACGGCCTACTTCCTGGCCAAGAACCACGGCATGACGAACATCGCCATTCTGGAAAAGGGCTGGCTGGCCGGCGGCAACATGGCCCGCAACACCACCATCATCCGCTCCAACTACCTGTGGGATGAAAGCGCGGCCATCTACGAGCACGCGCTCAAGCTCTGGGAGATCCTGCCTGAGGAACTCGACTACGACTTCCTGTTCAGCCAGCGCGGCGTCATGAACCTGGCCCACACCCTCGGCGACGTGCGCGAAAGCGTCCGCCGGGTTGGCGCCAACCAGCTCAACGGGGTGGACGCCGAATGGCTGGACCCCAAGCAGGTCAAGGAACTGTGCCCGATCCTGAACATCAGCGACAACATCCGCTACCCCGTCATGGGCGCCACGTACCAGCCCCGGGCCGGCATCGCCAAGCACGACCACGTGGCGTGGGCGTTCGCCCGCAAGTGTGACGAGCTCGGTGTGGACATCATCCAAAACTGTGAAGTCACCGGATTCCTCAAGGACGGCAACAAGGTCACGGGCGTGCAGACCACCCGCGGCACCATCAACACCGAAAAGGTGGGCCTGTGCGCCGCCGGCCACAGTTCGGTGCTGGCCGAGATGGCAGGGTTCCGCCTGCCGATCCAGTCCCACCCGCTCCAGGCCCTGGTCTCGGAACTGCACGAGCCGGTGCACCCCACGGTGGTCATGTCCAACCACGTGCACGTCTACGTCTCCCAGGCCCACAAGGGCGAGCTGGTCATGGGCGCCGGCGTCGACTCCTACAACGGGTACGGCCAGCGCGGATCCTTCCACGTCATCGAGGAACAGATGGCGGCCGCCGTGGAACTGTTCCCCATCTTCGCCCGGGCCCACGTGCTGCGCACCTGGGGCGGGATCGTGGACACCACCATGGACGCCTCCCCGATCGTGGGCCTGACCCCGGTGGAGAACATGTATGTGAACTGCGGTTGGGGGACCGGCGGGTTCAAGGGGACCCCCGCAGCCGGGCTGACCTTCGCCCACACCATTGCCACGGGCGCACCCCACGAGCTGAACAAGCCCTTTTCCATGGAGCGCTTTGAAACCGGCGCACTCATCGACGAACACGGCGCCGCAGCCGTGGCCCACTAGCCAAGCAAGGAGCCCTTTGCCATGTTGCTGTTTACATGCCCCAACTGCGGGCCGCGGAACGAAACCGAATTCCACTACGGGGGACAGGCCCATGTGCCCTACCCCGAACACCCCGACCAGCTCACCGACAGGGAATGGGCCGAGTACCTTTTTTACCGGGAGAACACCAAGGGCATCTTCGCTGAACGGTGGGTCCACTCCACCGGCTGCCGCCAGTGGTTCAACATGCTCCGGGACACCGTGAGCTACGACGTCAAGGCCGTTTACCGGATGGGTGAGCAGCCCCCCGCGCTGGCGGAGCCAGTGTCCAACCAGCCCACCTCCATCAGCGCACCGGAAGGAGCAAAGTCATGACCACCGAGACCAGCCAGCCCAACAGGCTTGCCGACGGCGGACGGATCGACCGCAGCACCACCTTGAACTTCACGGTGGACGGCACCGCCTTTACCGGACACCCGGGCGACACCGTCGCCTCGGCACTGCTCGCCAACGGACGGATCGCCGCCGGGGACTCGCTGTACGAGGCGCGCCCCCGCGGCATCATGTCCGCCGGCGTGGAGGAATCCAACGCCTTGGTGAAGGTCGCCGCCCGCTTCCCGGGGGACGTCGCCGAATCAATGCTGCCGGCCACGATCGTGCCCCTGGTGGACGGGCTCGACGTCGAATTCCTTTCCGGTCTGGGCAAGCTTGACCCCAAGGATGACAAAGCCGTCTACGACAAGAAGTACGTCCACACGGACGTACTGGTCGTGGGTGCGGGACCGGCAGGCCTGGCAGCGGCCAGGGACGCCGCACGCACCGGGGCCCGGGTCATCCTCATGGACGACCAGCCGGAACTCGGCGGGTCCCTGCTTTCCGGACGCGGCGAGCAGGTGTCCGGCACTCCCGCCCTTGACTGGGTGGCCGGCATCCGGGAAGAACTTGAGGCCGCGGCCGAATGCACGGTGCTGACCCGCACCTCCGCCTTCGGCTCCTATGACAGCAACTTCGTGCTGGCCGTGCAAAACCGCACGGACCACCTGGACGCCGCGCCCGCCGAGGGCGTGTCCCGCCAGCGCATCTGGCACATCCGTGCCAAGCAGGTGGTGCTGGCCACCGGCGCCCACGAGCGTCCGATCGTCTTTGAAAACAATGACCGCCCCGGCATCATGCTCGCCTCGGCGGCACGCAGCTACCTGAACAGGTACGGCGTCGCCCCCGGGAACCGCGTGGTCATCGGCACCACCAACGACAGCGCCTACCAGCTCGCAGCCGACCTGCTCGCCGCCGGCGTCGAGGTGGCCGCCGTTGTCGACGCCCGGACCCAGCTCTCCCCGCTGGCCGAGGACGCCGCACATAGCGAAGACCTCCGCGTCATCAGCGGCAGCGCCGTGGTCAACACCGCCGGCGACACCCGCCTGGCCCAGGTCGTTGTCTCGGCCATCGACGCCGACGGCTCGCCCGTGGGGCAGGTCGAGGAAATCGAGGCAGACCTGCTCGCCGTCTCCGGCGGGTGGAGCCCCGTGGTGCACCTGCACAGCCAGGCGCAGGGCAAGGTCCGCTGGGACGAGGCGCTGGCGGGCTTTGTGCCCTCCTCCACGGTGCGCAACCAGCAGAACGTGGGCGCCTGCCGCGGCAGCTATGCCCTGGCGGACTGTGTCGCCGAAGGGGCGGCAGCCGGTTCCACGGCCGCCATCAACGCCGGCTTCGCCACGGCCGGCGCCGTCGCTGCCGCCACGGCCGCCGCGGCCCGTCCGGCCAGCCCGGCCCGGCCCACGGCACCGACCCGCGCCCTGTGGCTCGTCGGCGGAACCGAAGGCACGGCGTCGGACTGGCACCACCACTTCGTGGACTTCCAGCGCGACCAGACCGTGGCCGACGTCTGGCGTTCCACCGGTGCCGGCATGCGCAGCGTGGAGCATGTCAAGCGCTATACATCCATCAGCACGGCCAACGACCAGGGCAAGACCTCCGGCGTGAACGCGATCGGCGTCATCGCCGCCGCGTTCCGCCAGCAGGGCAGCGTCGTGGACCCGGACATCGGCCAGATCGGCACCACCACCTACCGCGCCCCGTTCACGCCGGTGGCCTTCGCGGCCCTGGCCGGGCGCGAGCGCGGCGAGCTCTTTGACGCCGCCCGCCTGACCTCGATCCACCCGTGGCATGTGGAGCGGGGGGCGTTGTTTGAGGACGTCGGGCAGTGGAAGCGGCCCTGGTACTACCCGCAGGACGGGGAAGACATGGACGCGGCGGTGTTGCGCGAATGCGCGGCCGTGCGCGATTCCGTGGGCTACATGGACGCCACCACGCTGGGCAAGATTGAAATCCGCGGCAAGGACGCCGGTGAATTCCTCAACCGGATCTACACCAACGCGTTCAAGAAGCTGGCCCCCGGCTCCGCGCGCTACGGCGTCATGTGCACCCCGGACGGCATGATCTTCGACGACGGCGTGACGCTGCGCCTGGACGAGGACCGCTACTTCATGACCACCACCACCGGCGGCGCCGCCAAGGTGCTGGACTGGCTGGAGGAATGGCGGCAGACCGAATGGCCCGAACTGGATGCCACGTTCACCTCGGTGACGGAGCAGTGGACCACCATCGCCGTCGTCGGGCCCAAGTCCCGGGCCGTGCTGGCCAAGGTGGCCCCGGAGCTGGATCTTTCGAACGAATCCTTCAAGTTCATGACGTTCCAGGAAACCGTGCTGGCTTCCGGCGTTCCCGCCCGGGTCTGCCGCATCTCCTTCTCCGGCGAACTCGCCTACGAGATCAACGTCGCGGCCTGGTACGGGCTGGCCACGTGGAAGGACGTGACCGCGGCCGGGGAGGATTTCAACATCACCCCCTACGGCACCGAAACCATGCACGTGCTGCGCGCCGAAAAGGGCTACCCGATCGTCGGCCAGGACACCGACGGCACCGTCACCCCCCAGGATGCAGGCATGGACTGGGTGGTCTCCAAGGCCAAGGACTTCATCGGCAAGCGCTCCTACCAGCGGGCCGATGCGACCCGCGAGGGCCGCAAGCACCTGGTCAGCGTGCTGCCGGTGGACGGCTCCATCAGGTTGCCTGAAGGCACCCAGCTGGTGGAGGCCGGGGTGGCCATCAACCCGGCCTACGGCCCGGTGCCCATGCAGGGCTTCGTGACCTCGAGCTACCACAGCGCAGCACTGGGGCGGTCCTTCGGGCTGGCCCTGATCAAGAACGGCCGCAACCGGATCGGCGAGCGCCTTGTGGCTGCCGTCGGATCGCAGCTGGTGGATGTCACTGTTGGAGAAACCGTACTTTTTGATGCCGAAGGGAAGCGCCGAGATGGCTAATTCAGTAAACAACACGGGGGTCGCGGCCTTGCGCCGCAGCCCCGCCGAACACCTCTGGACCGACTTCACTGTCGGCTCGGTGGCCGGGGAACGTGGCGTGACGCTGCGTGAGGTGCCGTTCCAGACCATGGTGGGCATCCGCGTCGACCCGGTCTCCGAGGCGGGCGTGCGCCTGGCGGACGTCACGGGTGGACTGCCCGTGCGCTGTGGGGAGGTCACGACCGGCCCCGCCGGGGTGTCCGTGCTCTGGCTGGGCCCGGACGATTTCCTGGCGATTGCCCCCGGGGACGCCCAGGACCGCCTGCCGGGACTCCTGGTGGCCGCACTCGGCGACGGGGCCGGGCAGGTTGTGGACCTTTCCAGCAACCGCACCACCTTTGAGCTGTCCGGGCCCAGCGCCCGGGCGGTGCTCGAGAAGAGCTGCGCGGCGGACCTGCACCCCCGCTCCTTCGCCGTCGGCACCGCCATCACCACCGAGGTCGGGAAAGTGCCCACCCCGCTGTGGAAGACGGGGGAGGAGACGTTCATGCTCTTCCCGCGGGCATCCCTTGCCGATCATCTGGGCCGGTGGCTCCTGGACGGCCTGAAGGAGTTCGCCTCGGACCGGAACCCATCATGGCTCTGAGTGTCCTTGACCTGTTCACTGTCGGCATCGGGCCCTCCTCCTCCCATACGGTGGGCCCGATGCGGGCGGCCAAGCGTTTCGCCGGGGGGCTCAAGGCCGACGGCCAGCTGGCCGGGGTGGTCCGCGTCCAGGCCGAGCTGTTCGGCTCCCTGGGCGCCACGGGCCGCGGCCACGGTTCAGACAAGGCCGTGGTGCTCGGGCTCCAGGGGCTGGACCCGGAAACCGTGGACACGGCCACCGCGGACGACCAGGTCGCCGCGGCGGCCCTGGATGCGCAACTGATGCTGGACGGCACGCACCGCGTCGACTTCAACTACGGTGAGGACGTGGTGCTGCACCGGCGCAAGTCCCTGCCGGCCCACCCCAACGGCATGACCTTCCGCGCGCTGGACCACGGCGGTGCCGTGGTCCGCGAACGCACCTACTATTCCGTGGGGGGCGGCTTCGTCGTGGACGACGACGCCGTGGGTGCCGACCGCGTGGTCATGGACGAGACGGTCCTGCCGTTCCCGTTCAGCACCGCGGACGAGCTGCTGGCCATCTGTGCCCGGGAGGGCATGGACATCTCGGAGGTCATGCTGGCCAACGAGATGGTCTGGAACACCGAGGAGGAACTGCGGGGGAAGCTGCTGCACATTTGGGCGGTCATGCAGGACTGCGTCAGCAACGGCTGCGCGGCCGAGGGGATCCTGCCCGGCGGGCTGAAGGTCACCCGGCGGGCGCCGGGGCTGCTGCGCACCCTTGAAAAGCCCGACAACGGGGACGACCCGCTGCGGGCCATGGAGTGGGTGAACCTGTTCGCCCTGGCCGTCAACGAGGAAAACGCGGCGGGCGGGCGGATTGTCACCGCGCCCACCAACGGGGCCGCCGGCATCGTCCCGGCAGTGCTGCACTACTACATGAAGTTTGTGCCGGGCGCCAATGAGGACGGGGTGGTGCGCTTCCTGCTCACGGCCGCCGCCATCGGCATCCTGTTCAAGCTCAACGCCTCCATCTCCGGTGCCGAAGTGGGCTGCCAGGGGGAGGTGGGCTCAGCGTGCTCCATGGCTGCCGGGGCCCTGTGCGAGGTGCTGGGCGGCACGCCGGTCCAGGCCGAGAACGCCGCCGAAATTGGCATCGAACACAACCTGGGCCTGACGTGCGACCCGGTGGGCGGCCTGGTGCAGATTCCATGCATCGAACGCAACGCGATTGCCAGTGTCAAGGCGATCAACGCCGCGCGGCTGGCCCTGCACGGGGACGGCAGCCAAAAGGTGTCACTGGACAAGGCCATCAAGACCATGCGAGAGACAGGTGCCGACATGATGAGCAAGTACAAGGAAACCTCCCGCGGCGGCCTGGCCGTGAATGTGATTGAGTGCTGAGCCGTGGACACCTTGCCCGCGGCCCTGCCGCCTGAATGCGCCCAGTACGTCCTGACCCTGGACTGCCCGGACACCCCGGGGCTGGTCCACCGGATCTCCGGCGTCCTGCTTGAACACGGTTGCGACATCATCGACAACCGGCAGTTCAGCGACCGCCTGCACCTGCGCCACGGCCCCGGACACAACCACCTTGAGCCGGACGGCCACTTCTTCATGCGCCTGCACTTCGCCGCGCCGCCGGGGGAGGAGACGTTCAAGGCGCTGAACGGCCGGATGGAGGAGCTGGCGGCGGAATTCGGGATGCGCTGGGCGCTGCGCGAGCACGGGGCCAGGCGGCGGGTGCTGATCATGGTCTCGAAGTTTGAGCACTGCCTTAACGACCTGCTGTTCCGCACCCGGACCGGGGAACTGCCGGTGGAGGTGGTGGCGGTGGTCTCCAACCACACGGACCACCAGCGGCTGGCGGAATGGCACGGCATCCCGTTCCACCATGTGCCCGTCACGGCGGAGACGAAACCGGCGGCGGAGGCCAGGCTCCTCGAGCTCGTCGACGCCCACGACGTTGAACTGGTGGTGCTGGCCCGCTACATGCAGGTGCTCAGCGATGAGCTCACGCGACGGCTGGACGGGCGCGCCATCAACATCCACCACTCCTTCCTGCCCAGCTTCAAGGGGGCCAAGCCGTACCACCAGGCCTATGCCCGCGGGGTGAAGACAGTGGGCGCCACGGCACACTATGTGAACAGCGAACTGGATGAGGGACCGATCATCTCCCAGCAGGTGATCGAGGTGGACCACGCCTACGGACCCGAAGACCTGGTCGCGGCCGGCCGGGACACGGAGTGCAAGGCGCTGAGCAACGCCGTCCGCTGGCACTGCGAAGGGCGAGTGATCGTCCAGGGCAACCGGACCGTAGTCCTCCGCTGACGCACGGCCCGCATGGCCCGCATGACCCGCATGGCCCGCAAGCCCCCCGGCTTGCGGGCCATGGATCGTTTCACGGTGGGTACGGCACCCACCCTCAAGGCCATGACTAAAAGTGAATTTTCTTGGCAATTCCGGGTACACAATGTATCTTGTTGGCTGTGATCCATGACACATAGGCTTGGAAAGTCCCCTCAACACTGGAGGTTTTCCATGCGAGACACCAACACTTCCTTGCCGGGCAGCGTCGCCCAAGGCAAGCACCCGTCGCCCGATGGCGACGTTGAACAAAACCTGCAGGCGATCCCTGAATCGTCACGCACCCGAAGCGTTTCCGGACAGTTTTGGATCTGGGCCGGGGCGAACCTCGCCCCCATCAACTGGGTTCTGGGGGCCCTGGGCATTCAATTGGGACTCAGCTTCGCAGACACGGTCACCGTGCTGGTTGCCGGAAACCTGATCGGCATGGCGTTGTTCGGGCTCTTTGTCCTGCTCGGACAACGCACGGGCGCCACGGGCATGGTCCTGGCCCGTGCGGTGTTTGGCCGTCGCGGCAACTACCTGCCCAGCGCCATCCAGGCCACGCTGGGCATCGGCTGGTGCGCCGTGAACACCTGGATCATCCTGGACCTGGTGATGGCCCTGCTCGGCAAGCTGGGCCTGGTGAACCCCGACGCGGCAAACATCGGTCCCAAGGTGCTGGTGGCCGGGCTCATCATGGCCGCCCAGGTGACCATTGCCTGGTTCGGCTACAAGGCCATTGCGGCCTTTGAAAAGTGGACAGTGCCGCCCACCATCGTCGTCCTGGTGGCCATGTCCGCCGTGGCATGGTTCGGCATGAACATCGACTGGAGCTACGCCGGCCCTCCCGGGGCCGTCCTTGAAGGCGGGGCCCGCATCGCGGCGATGACCACCGTCATGACGGTCATCGGGATCGGCTGGGGCATCACCTGGTTCACCTACGCCGCGGACTACTCCCGCTTCGTCAGCCGTTCCGTGCCGCGCCGCAAGGTCTACCTTGCCTCGGTGTTCGGACAGTTCCTCCCGGTCGTCTGGCTGGGCATCCTGGGCGCCAGCCTGGCCACCAGGAGTGGCACGGCCGATCCGGGCCACCTGATCGTTGACAACTTCGGCGTCCTCGCCATCCCCGTGCTGTTCCTGGTGCTCCACGGCCCCATCGCGACCAACATCTTGAACATCTACACTTTCTCCGTGGCCGCCCAGGCCCTGGACATCAAGGCCAAGCGCCGCAGCCTGAACCTCTTTGTGGGCATCCTGGCGCTCGCCGGGGTGGTCTTCTTCATCCTCCAGGCAGACTTTGCCTCCGCGCTGGGCACCTGGCTCGGCGGCCTCGTGGCCTGGGTTGCCGCCTGGGGCGGAATCATGCTGGTGCACTACTTCTGGGTGGACAAGCGCCAGCCCGTCGCCGTTGAGCGACTGTTCGACCCCGTCGGCACCCGCCGCCTTCCGGCCTTCAACTGGGCCGGCCTGACCGCCCTGGTGGTCGGCATCTTCGCCACCTGGCTGTTCATGTACGGCGTGCTTCCCATCATGCAGGGACCCATCGCCACCGCCATGGGTGGGGTGGACCTGTCCTGGCTGGCCGGCGGCCTGGTTGCCGCGGGGGTGTACGCCATCCTGGGTCCGCGGGTCCACGCACGGTACGCCAGCGACAAGGTCCAGGGCGCCGGCACGATCCAGGACGCACCGTCAGGGACGGCCGCGCCGGGGTCCACCCCGGAGCCGGCAGTCCCCGCGGACCTGGTCAACAACTGAGCCGGGCCAACAACTGAGCCGGGCCAACAACTGGGCACAGGGCACCGCCGCGATGACGGACCACGGACAAGGAGCAACACCATGACCCGATACCGCGGGAGGCCGTGATGCCGGTCATCGTCGGGTACGTGCCGACCGCCGTCGGCGAGGCGGCCCTCGAGCGGGGCATCCACGAGGCGAGCCTGCGGGGGGAGCGGCTGATCATAGTCAACGCCTCCGCCGGCGACGCCGTCGAAGGGGACTCGGCGCTCGCCGCCGCCGCGGCCGTGTCCCGGGTGGCGGGCCAGCTGGAAAATGCGGGAATCGAGCACGAGATCCGCCAACCCCAGCGAAGCCGTTCACCCGCGGACGAGCTGCTCAGCATAGCGGCGGCGGACGCGGCGTCGCTCATCGTCATCGGATTGCGGCGCCGCTCGCCGGTGGGCAAGATCCTCTTCGGAAGCACCGCGCAGGAAGTGCTGCTTAATGCTGACTGCCCGGTGGTCGCGGTCAAGCCGGACCGCCGCCAATCCCGGCGCAGCCCTGGCTAGCCCACCACGGAGCCGAAGGCCAGTCCGAGCAGATAAGTGACCGCTGCCGCCCCCATGCCGATGGCCAGCTGGCGCAGGCCGCGCCACAGCGGCGACGCCCCGGAAAGCAGCCCGACGACGCCGCCCGTCCCCAGCAGCACCAGGCCCACCAGGGCGCAGGCGGGCACCAGCGCACCGATGCCGGTCATCCCGAACAGGAACGGGATGATCGGCACGATGGCGCCGGAGGCAAAAAAGCAGAAGCTCGAGGAAGCCGCGCCCCACGCGGTGCCCAGCGTCTCGTGCTCGTCGGCCTTCTCGAAGATGTCGGGGCGCAGCGACAGGCTGGGGTCGCAGTCGCAGTTGAACTGGCCCAGCCGTTCGGCCGCGCGGTGTTCGGCCGCGTCACGGGACATGCCGCGCGCCAGGTAGACCAGCACCAGCTCGTTGTCTTTCAGATCCAGGGACGGCGCCGCGGTCAGCGTCACCTGGGTGGGCGTGGACGCGTCCAGAAGCTCGCGCTGGGACCGGACCGAGACAAATTCGCCGGCACCCATGGACAGCGCCCCGGCGAGCAGGCCGGCGATGCCGCTGAACAGCACCACCTTGCTGCCCACCCCTGTGGCGGCCATGCCCATGACCAGCGACAGGTTGGACACCAGCCCGTCGTTGGCGCCAAACACGGCGGCCCGGAAGGAGCCGGCCAGCCGGTTGCGGCCGCGGGTGGCCAGCCCCCTGACCACCTCCTCGTGGATGGATTCGTCGGCGGCCATCGCCTTGGTCGCGTCGGCGTCGGTGGCGTAGGGGGAGCGCGACTCGGAACGCTGCGCCAGGGCCAGCACAAAGACCGAGCCGAAGCGGCGGGCCAGCAGCCCCAGCAGCCGGTTGCGGACGGAGGCTCGCCTGGGCGGTCCCGCGTGCCCGCCCAGCAGCCCCAGCCAGTGCTGCTCGTGCCGGCCCTCGGCCTCGGCCAGGGAGAGCAGGATGGCCCGCTCCTCGCCGTCGCGGCGCTTTGCGAGATCGCGGTAGACGGCGGCCTCGGCGCGCTCATCGGCCAGATACTGCCGCCACCGCTTGATTTCCGCGGGGGTGGGAATGCGCTCAGGCATGGTGGACAACTCCTCAATTCAGCCATCACTGTAGCCCTTTCCACTGCGAATTACTCGCCGGTAGTCCTCGAAAAAAAGTTTCGGGGAACCGCAACCGCGCCGCCGGCGGGCCGTGCACGTCCGGCGCCGAAGCCGCCGGAAGGCGTCGAAACCTGCCGGAACCTCCCCGGCTCCCGGCGCCGACCCGCTACCTCGGCGGGTGCGGAGCAACTGCGGTAATCTGGCAGTGGAGGAGCGGTGATGGAGCCCACATTCGCCCGTGCTGAACGAACGCCCACGTTGATTGCCTCGGTCGGCCGCGCCCTGGCCGTGCTGGACTGCATAGGCTCCGCCTCCCGGCCCCTGTCGGCCAAGGTCATTGCGCGGGCCACGGCGCTGAGCCTGGGCACCACCTACAACGTTTTGCGCACCCTGGCGCACTCCAACTACGTGGTCCAGGACGCCGACGGGTTTGTCCTCGGCCCGGCCCATCCGGCGTTGGCCGCGGACGGCGGCGCCGTCGCCCTGGCCCAGGGCCGTGCCGTGCTGAACGGGATCCGCGACGAACTCCGGGTGGCCGCCTACCTCAGCCGCTACGTGGATGGCGAGATTGAGATGGTGGACATTGTCGACGGGCCGCTGTCGCCCCGGGTCGACCTGTGGGTGGGGTTGCAGGACGGTGCCCACGCCACCGCCTTCGGCAAGCAGATCCTGGCGGTGCTGGACCCCGCGGCCCGGCGCGACTACATCACGCGGCACCCGCTGCATGAGCTCACGCCCTACACCGTCAGTTCCCCGCGGGAGTTCCTGCACCGGCTCGAGGCCCGGCCCGCCGTGAGCGTGGATGACCAGGAGTACGCCCTGGGGTTCACCTGCCTTGCCGTGCCGGTGGCGTCGTCGTCGTGGCTCGGGGCCCTGGCCATTTCCTTCCCGTCGGGCCGTGCCCGCGAAAACAGTGACCGCGAAAACAGTGCCGGGTACGCCAAGGTGCTCCAGGCCGGGGCCGCGCAGCTTTCGATGGTGCTGGGCATCCACCCCGGGCCCGGTCAAGGGCAACCATTTCACGTGCTGAAATAACGCACCGTGCCCCCGCCCCCGGATTGTGCCTACGCTCAGGGAACAAGGCCGGGCGGAGCTGCGAAACTGGTGCACGCAACATCCACGTTTCCCAGGTGCCGTGGCCGTAGCCAAGGAGGGATGATGACCATGGAAACAACTGAGGTCACAGCGGATCTGAGCACCGGACAGCGGCTGGCGCTGCTGCGGGAGATGATTCTGATCAGGACCTTTGAGGAGGCCGTCCTGCGCGAATACCATGCGGACAAGAGCCCTGGATTCGATATTGGCAAGGGCCTGATCCCGGGCGAAATGCACCTGTCCGCCGGGCAGGAACCCGTGGCCGCAGGCCTGTGCGCCCACCTGGAAACGGGCGACGCGCTGACGGCCACGCACCGCCCGCACCACCTGGCCATCGCCAAGGGCATGGACCTGCGCTCCCTGGCCGGGGAAATCTTCGGGCGGGAATCGGGGCTGGGACACGGCCGCGGCGGCCACATGCACCTCTTCGATCCGGCCACGCATTTTTCCTGTTCCGGCATTGTGGCCGAGGGCTTCCCGGCCGCGCTGGGGCAGGCGTTCGCGTTTCAGCGGGCCGGCACCAGCAATGTTGCCGCGGCTGTGGCGGGGGAAGGGGCGGCAAATGCCGGCCCGTTCCACGAGAGCCTGAACCTGGCCGCGCTGTGGAAGCTGCCCGTCATTTTCGTCATTGAGGACAATGACTGGGGCATCTCCGTGGCCCGCAACGCATCCACCTCGGTCCCCACCAATGCCGTCCGCGCCGCCGGTTACGGCATGCCGGGCGTCCGGGTGGAGGGGAACGACGTCGAGGCCGTTCACGCCGCCGCCGGCGAGGCCGTGGCGCGTGCCCGGGCAGGCGGCGGACCGAGCCTGATCGAGGTGCACACCTTGCGCCTGTGGGGCCACTTTGAGGGCGACGCCCAGGGTTACCGGCCCGAGCTCGCCGACGTGCCCGGACGCGACCCGATCCCGGCTTACCAGCGAAAACTGCGCGACGCCGGCCTGCTCAGCGAGGCGGACCTGGCTGAGATGGAAGGCGAGGCGCGCACCCGGGTGGAGGACGCCGTCGAACATGCCAAGGCCGCACCGGCGCCGAACCCGGCCGAGGCACTCAAGTACGTTTTCGTGGAAGGGGAATAGCCATGAGCATTTCAACAGGAACCGCACGGGCACGCCAGTCCCTGCCGGTCGAGCCGGAGGCGGGGAGCCGCCGGCTGAACACGGCCAAGGCGCTGCAGGAGGCCATCGGCTCGCAAATGGAGCAGGACGATTCGGTGTTCGTGATGGGCGAGGACGTGGCGGCGTACGGCGGCATCTTCTCCTCCACGACGGGGCTGCTGGAGAAGTTCGGCCCGCAGCGCATCATTGACACGCCGATTTCCGAGTCGGCGTTCATCGGGCTCGGCATCGGGGCGGCCGTGGAGGGAATGCGGCCCATCGTGGAGCTCATGTTTGTCGACTTTTTCGGCGTGTGCATGGACCAGATCTACAACCACATGGCGAAGATCCATTACGAGTCCGGCGGCAACGTCCGCGTCCCCATGGTGCTCATGACGGCCGTGGGCGGCGGCTATTCCGACGGCGCCCAGCACTCCCAGACGCTGTGGGGCACCTTCGCGCACCTGCCGGGGATGAAGGTGGTGGTCCCGTCCAACCCGTACGACGCCAAGGGGCTCATGACGGCGGCCATCCGCTCCGACGACCCCGTGGTGTACATGTTCCACAAGGGCGTCATGGGGCTGGCATGGATGGCGAAGAACCGGCGCTCCATCGGCGCCGTGCCGGAGCAGGACTACGTGGTGCCGATCGGCAAGGCCAAGGTGGTCCGCGAGGGCAGCGACGTCAGCCTGGTGACGCTCTCGCTCTCGGTGCACCACAGCCTGGACGTTGCGGAGCAGCTCGCGGGGGAGGGCATCAGCGTGGAAGTGCTGGACCTGCGCTCGCTGGTTCCGCTGGACCGGGAGGCCGTCATCGCCACGGCCACCAAGACCGGCAAGGTCATCGTGGTGGATGAGGACTACCAGTCGTTCGGCCTGTCCGGGGAAATCGCGGCGACAATCGCCGAGCATGACCCCGCCCTGCTGAAGCATTTCAGCCGCGTGTGCGTGCCGGACGTGCCCATTCCCTATGCCCGCGAACTCGAATATGCTGTGTTGCCAACGGCCGCACGCATTGAGGCCGCGGTCCGGACGGCGGTAACTGCATGAAGGAAATCCTCTTCCCGATGATGACAGGCGACGCGTCGGAGCCCGGCGTGCTCGCCACCTGGTACGTGGCCGACGGCGACACGGTGGCCGAAAGGCACCTGCTCGCCGAGGTGGCCATCGACAAGGTCGACGCCGAAATCTACGCCCCCGTGGCCGGCACCGTCAGGCTGCGGATCCAGGAGGGCGACGAGGTGGCGCAGGGCGCGGTGATCGCCGTCATTGAATGAGCGATTGAATGAGCGCTGGACCGCTAGGATCCGATGATGCGGGCCTTCAACACGGCGTATTCGGCTTCCGTGATGTCACCGTTGGCCCTCATGAGGGAGAGCTGGCCCAGCTTCTCAACGTCGCTGGTTCCCGTTCCAGAAACCGGCACGGCAGGCTGCGGTTGCACCCTGGCTTGTGCGTGCAGTTGCTGGACAGCGGCATTGATGAGGCCGGTTAATTTCTTGCTGCGGTGCATCCGGGTGTCGCTAAGCGCGGTGGTCGAGCCCTCCGTCCGCCGCAAGGTGGCTGTGCCGTACTGCAGGAAATACCCAAAAAAGCCGTGTTGGGAGAACGCTTCAAAAATGTTGTCATAGGGCACGAAGAACGACGACCGTCGCCACGGGAGGATTCCCCTTGAAATCGTCACGCCTTGCTGGTCCACAAGCCAGCGGACGGTGAAGAGGTAAATGAGCCGGTAAAGGCCCCACAGGAAAATCAAGGTGGAGACGACCTGGCACAAGGATTTGACGCCTCCCGAGGTGCTCGCGGCGATTGAGGTTAAGATCGTCACCAGCACGCCCGCGACCACCGCGGTGGTGAGGAAAGCCACGAAACTTTTATGGAACTTCTGACTGCCCGTCGACTTGTCCATGGGGTCATTGTACGTCCGCCCGAAGACGGCCGACAGGCATTTAATTGACTTTGATTCCAGTGAATGGGTACCTGGCACCGGCGTGGCAAGGCCTGCATTCATGGATGCCGGGACACGGCGGACGCGCGGCCGGCTCAGAACGCCTGGAGCTTGAAGCCGAGTCTGCGCCCGGACCTGACCCCGGTCTCTGCCACGGTGATCACGAGCGTGCCGATTTCCGGAATCCACTGCGGCGAGCGGACGGCCTGGGCCAGCGCGTCCACCAGCAGGCCCGGCTCAGCGGACCAATGGCTGTGGTGTCCGCTGGGCGTGAAGAACGTGACGGTGCCGTAGTTGATGTCCACGGCCGGCAGCACGGGGATGCCCTGCGCCGGCGTCGCCGCCCGGGTGGCGGTGCGGTTGGAGGGAATGCGGTTGACGGAGACAACAGTCATCATGAATGCCTTTGAGAGTGCTCTTGCCCGCGGATCCTGTCACCGCGGGCCGCTTCCTCATCCGAACCACCCTGTGAACATGGGGTTGGTGCGCGGCCAGTCGGAGCTTGGCGCCGCATCTCTTGAAGCTGGCTCAAGATTACCGGCAAAAAGTCCGACGGCGGGTGGTGGCGTAATAAATTACGTCACCACCCGCCGTCGGACGGTGATAAAAACCTCAGTGCGCACAACGGTGCGCCCGTGCCGACTGACGCACTGAATCCGGGCCGCTACCCGTTGGCGGTCACCGCCTCGATGTCGTCCACGTTGGAGTCCGTGGCGGCCGCGGCGAGGCGGCGGTCCCAGGCCTCGCGGATGTGGGCCGGGGTCCGCGGGGTGGCCAGCGAGACGGCCACGTAGACCACCAGGGAGGCGGCCAGGCCGTAGTAGATGGGTTCGTTGGCGTAAATGCCGTCGGCGCTGGAGATCACGCCGGTGGCGTAGAGGACCAGCAGCACCAGGGTCAGCGCGCAGCCCACGCACATGGACCACGCGGCGCCCAGGCCGGTGCCGCGCTTCCAGGCCAGGCCGCCGATGATGGCCACGAGCAGCCCGCCCACCAGAATGTCGTAGGCGATGGTCAGGGCGAAGACCACGTCGCTGACGATGATGGAGATCAGCACCACGGCCACGCCCAGCACCAGGACATACCAGCGGTTGCCCCTGATGTCGTGCTCGGGGTTGGAGGTGTCGGAGGCGTCCACGTCCTTGCCGAACCAGCTGGCCACGAACGGCACCACGTCCTTGCGGGCCACGGTGGCGGCGGCGATCAGGGCGCCGGACGCGGTGGACATCATGGCGGCGACGGCCGCTGCCATGACGATCCCGCCCAGGCCGATGGGCAGCAGGTGGGTGGCGACCTCCGCGTAGACCACGTCCTTGCCCAGGGTTGCGACGTCGATGGAGGGCAGGGCCACGCGGGCGGCCAGGCCGATCAGCGCGCCGGCCACGCCGTAGAGGATGCAGTAGATGCCGGCCGTGGCGCCGCCCCAGCGCGCCACCGTGGGCGTCCGGGCCGTGAACACGCGCTGCCAGATGTCCTGGCCGATCAGCAGGCCCAGGGTGTAGATGACAAAGTAGGTGATGATGGTCTGCAGGCCGATCCCGTTCCATTGGAAGAAGCTGGTCTCCACCCTGGACTGGATGCCGGCCAGGCCGCCGGCGGCGTTCCACGCGAACGGGAGCATGAGCAGGAACACGCCCACGGTCTTGATGACGAACTGCACCTGGTCCGCCAGCGTGATGGACCACATGCCGCCGATCGTGGAGTAGACCAGCACGATGGCGCCGCCCACGGCAATGGCGAGCCAGCGGTCCCAGCCGAACAGCACCACAAAAATGGTGGCATAGGCGCCCGTGGAGGTGGCCGAGATCATGATGGTGTAGGCGAGCATGACGATGCCGGACATCTTGGTGGTCTCCTGGCCATAGCGCAGGCTGAGCATCTGGGAGACGGTGTAGATCTTCAGCCGCTGGATGGTGCCGGCGAAGAGCAGGCTCAGCAGCAGCACGCCCACGCCGATGGCGACCACCAGCCACATGCCCGAGATCCCGAACTTGTAGCCGAGCCCCACCCCGCCCACCGTGGAGGCACCCCCCAGCACGACGGCGGCCATGGTGCCTGTGTAGAGGAAGGGGCCCAGGCGGCGGCCGGCCACGAGGTAGTCGCTGTTGTTTTTGGTGCGCGACTTTCCCCACCAGCCAAAGGCCAGCATGGCCACCAGGTAGATGATGACTATGGCAACGTTCAAGCTCATGTGGTGCTCCAGTGTGCGATGACGGGGCTTTACGGGCGAAAATAAAGAAATTGCCTTACAGGCAACATTCGTTGTCCATTAGGCTAAACTGTGATTGACGTAACAGTCAATATGAAAATGACCGGCCAGCCCGGATAGAGTCACGGTGGGGGCGCACCGCCCGGACATCCAAGGAGTGAAGATGAAGGCACTGCCCGTTGAACCAAGTCTGGCACCGGTCGCCATCGGGTCCCGGATCCGTGCCGCCCGCCAGTCCCAGCGGCTCACCATTGAGCATGTGGCCGACGCCACGGGACTGACCAAGGGATTCCTCAGCCGGGTGGAGCGCGACCTGACCTCTCCCAGCGTGGCGTCCCTGGTGACCCTGTGCCAGGTGTTGTCGATCTCCATCGGCGAGCTGTTTGCCGTCCCGGAGACGCACCTCACCCGGCGCGGCGAGGGCCCGCGGATCTCGCTCGGCGGCGAGGGCATTGTGGAGCGGCTGCTCACCGCCCGCTCGGAGCGGCGCCTGCAAATCCTCGGCGCCACCATCGCGCCACACGGCCGAGGCGAATCGGAGCTGTACGCCGTGGACTGCGACGTGGACGTGCTGCACATCATCAGCGGCGAATTGACCTTGATCATGACCCAGGAATCCTACGAGCTGAAGGCCGGGGACACGCTCTCCTTCCCCGGGCGCGAGCCGCATTCCTGGGAAAACCGCTCCGCGGAGCCGGTGGAGGCGCTGTTCATCCTGGTGCCGGCCGCATCCGGTTCGGGCTAGCAGCCCCTGTGCGGCACGGCAGCCCCCGTGCGTCGTCCGGCGGATACCTAAGCTGCCACCGGGCCCCTCACGGCAAACTCAAAGCCTGGGCGTGGATTGTTGAAGCAACAACCACCGGCAGCAGGACTTTGAGAGCGGGGAACCGTCATGGCACCAACAGCGGACGGCAGGAAGATCGCCAAGACAGTCACCTCCGTGGTGGCCATGGGCGCGCTGGGGGCGGCAGGGCTGGGCGGCGTCGCGATGTACGGCACCATTGCGGCGGCCAGTGCAAACAAGGCTGCCACCAGCCAAACCACGCCTGACACGTTCTCGGGCTCCTCGGCGGACTCCGGCCCGCAGTCCGGCTGGCAGCTGGGTTCCTCCCCGGGATCCGGCACGCAGCTGCTGCCCGGCAACGGCGGGTCGAGCCACGCGCAGTCGGCGGGGTCCTGACATGGCCGCGAGGCACGCCGCCGGCCAGCGGTCCTGGCAGGTGTGGGGGATGGCGGCCTCGGTGGTCGTCACGGAGCCCGGGCAGGCGGACGCCGCGGCGGCCCTGGTGCGCCACGTGCTCGACGCCGTCGACCTCGCCTGCAGCCGCTTCCGCGCGGACTCGGAACTGGCCGTGCTGCGCCGGGAGCTGGTGCACGGCGCGACCGTATCGCCGCTGCTGGCCACCCTCATGGAATCCGCACTGGCCGCCGCCCGCTGGACCGCAGGCGCCGTTGACCCCACCCTGGGCGCGGATCTCATCAGCCTGGGCTACGACGCCGACTTCGCCGCGCTGCCACCGTCCCCCAGGCACGACGCCGGCCCGGGGACAGGGCGCCTGGCCGCCCGCTCCCCCCGGCCCCGCGCGCCCCGGGTCCCCGGCTGGCAGCGCATCCGCCTGGACGGAAGGCGGCTGGTGGTGCCGGCCGATGTCACGGTGGACCTGGGGGCCAGCGCCAAGGCCGTGGCGGCGGACATGGCCGCGGCGCGCACCGCCGTCGAACTTGGCTGCGGCGTGCTGGTGAACCTGGGCGGGGACATCGCCACGGCGGGCCCGGCCCCGGACGGCTCCACCCCTGACTGCCCGGCCGGGCACTGGCAGGTCCTGGTCCAGGACCTGCCGGACGACCCCGCCCAACAGGTTTCGCTGCCGGCGGGCCACGCACTCGCCACCTCCAGCACGTCCAAGCGGCGCTGGGAACAGGCCGGCGCGCTGCGCCACCACATCCTGGACCCGCGGTTTGGCCTGCCGGCCGAGGACGTCTGGCGCAGTGCCAGTGTTGCCGCCCCCAGTGCGCTGGAGGCGAACGCCTACAGCACGGCCGCCATTGTCAAGGGCCATGCCGCCGTTCCCTGGCTGAGGGAAGCCGCTGTCAGTGCCCGCCTGGTGGACCAGCGCCGCCGGGTCGTCACGACGTCGGGCTGGCCCGCCGCCGAACCCGTGGGGGTGGGCTTCCATGGATGACGCGCTGTGGGCCTTTGCCCGGGTCAGCGGACTGGTGGACATGGTGTTGCTGACCGGGTCCGTGCTGCTGGGCATCCTCACCCGGTCCGGGCGGCCCCTGCCGGCCCTTCCCCGGGTATCCCTGATGCTGCTGCACCGCAACATCTCCCTTTTGGCCGTGGTGTTCCTGGTGTTCCACGTGGCGCCGCTGCTGCTCGATGCCTATGCACGGGTGAACCTGGTGGACGTTGTGGTGCCGTTCCTGGGCAGCTACAAGGCGTTCTGGCAGGGCCTGGGCACGGTGGCCCTGGACCTGATGGCGGCAGTGGTGGCCACCGGCCTGCTGCGGCACCGGCTGGGTCGGCGGACGTTTAGGGCCGTGCACTGGCTCAGCTACGCGATGTGGCCGCTGGCGCTGGCGCACTCCGTGGGGAACGGCACGGACGCGACCAGCGCGCCCGCCGTGGCTGCCGCCGTCGTGCTTTGCGTGGCGGTGCTGGCAGCGGCCGCGTGGCGGGTCTCCGCCGGCTTCCTCGAGACGGCGGACGCGCGGCGTGGCGGCGCCCGCAGGGACTGGGGCCGGCCGTGAGCGCGGCCATTGCCACGGAGCCCCTGGCGGGCGCCCCGTCCGGCCGGCCGGCCGGATCGCGGCTCTTTGCGGCCGGGGCCGCTGCCGGGCATGCAGCCCACCTGGCGGCCTATGGGCCGGTGCCGCGGCACGGCCGGGACTGGTCGCTGGCGCAGGAACTGGAGGCCTCGGGGCTGACGGGGCGCGGCGGCGCGGGGTTTTCGGCGTGGCGCAAGTTCGCCGCCGTGGACCGTGCCCGCAGGCCCGCCAGGTATGCGGGCCGGGCCGGCAGGTCCGTGCTGATCGCCAACGGCGCGGAGGGCGAGCCGCTCAGCTTCAAGGACGCCACACTCCTGCACAACGCCCCGCACCTGGTCATCGACGGCCTGCTCGCGGCGGCGGAGGCGCTCGGGGCCGGCAGCCTGTTCATCTACGCCGGCGCCGCACGGCTGCCGGCACTGGCGGCCGCGCTCGCCGAACGTTCCGATGCGCGGCACATTGCCCTGCTCGAGGCCCCCGACGCCTTCGTGGCGGGGCAGTCCAGCGCCGTGGTCAGCTTCCTGGAGACGGGCAGGGCCCTGCCGCGGGACGTGGCCGGCCGGCTGGCCGACGGCGGCTTCCAGGGCCGCCCCACCCTGGTCCACAACGTTGAAACGTGGGCGCACATCGCCCTCGTGGCCCGGTACGGGGCCGGCTGGTTCCGTGCGGAAGGCACCGCGGAGGACCCGGGCACCCGCCTGGTGTCCGTCACCGGCGATGTGCCGTCCGAGGTGGTGCTCGAGGTGCCCGGCGGGTCGCGCCTGGACGGCGTGCTGGCGTCCGCCGGGGTGGCGGGCGACGCCGTCTCCGCCGTCCTGGTGGGCGGGTACCACGGGCGGTGGGTCAGGCCGTCGGGGGTGGTGCTGGGTGGGGGAGGTGTCCCCGGGGGCGGCCCGGAATCCGGCAGCGTGCGGCCGGGTGCCGGCGTCGTCCACGTCCTGGCGCGTGGCCGGTGCGGGTTGGCGGCGACGGCCCGGATGGTGGAGTACCTGGCCGGGCAGTCGGCACGGCAATGCGGTCCGTGCATGTTCGGACTGCCGGCCCTCGCCGGCGCCATGGAGCGGCTGGCCGCGGGGCGCGGCGGACCGGAACTGGTACGCGAGGTGGGGCGGCTGTCCGGGCTGGTGGCCGGCCGCGGGGCCTGCCACCACCCGGACGGCACGGTCCAGCTGGTTGGCAGCGCCCTTGAAACGTTTGCCGACGACGTCCGCTGGCACCTGGCCGGGCAGTGCCAGGAGACGGGCGGCGCGCTGTGAGCGTCGCCGGGCCTGCGGCGCGGCTGCACATCGACTGGACCATGTGCGACGGGCGCGGGCTGTGCACGGAGCTGCTGCCGGAGGCCCTGACGCGTGACGACTGGGGCTACCCGCTCGCCGCGCCGGGTCGTGTCCGGGCCCGGGCCGATGCGTCGAACGTTCCGCTCACCGGCGCGGAACTGGGTGCGGCCGTGGACGCCGTCAAGCTCTGCCCGCTCCTTGCCCTGCGCATCACCGGGCCCTGACGCCCGACGCCGCATCACTTTCGACGGCGTTTTGCCCGACGCGTCTGATGGCCGGATGCCGCGGCAATCCCGGCAGGTCCGCCCCGGGAGCGCCCATTCAGCCCACGTGGACCCAGGGGCGCTGGGTGAGGTCGGGTTCGGCCTCGCGGAGCACCTCGCGCGTGACCGGCGCGATCTCGCCCTCGCCAAAGAAGAGGAACTTGAGCAGGTTGGTGATGGGGTTGCCCTCATTCCAGCGGAAATAGATGTGCGGGATGATCCCTGTGACGTCGCGCACGTGGAGAAGGACGGCGGCGACCGTGTTGGGGACGGTGGAACCGTGGACCTCCAGGATCCTGAAGCCTTCGACCTCGATGCCGCGGATCTCCAGGGCGGTCTCGAAGTCGGAGGAGTCGTCCACGATGACCTCCAGGAACAGGGCGTCCCTGGGGTCGCCGATCTCGTTGACGGTGGCGGCGTGGCTGAGCTTGCGGCGGTAGGCGGCGGCGTCGCGGGTCTTGGGATCGTGGGAGATGAAGCGGATGGTGTCGTCGTCCACGGCGGCCACAAACCGCATGGCCGCCTCATCCATCCGGATGTAGGTGGCCCGCAGCTCAAAGGCCCGCCGGATCCGGGAGAGGAGACTGACGCCCACAATGCCGACAATGAACAGGGCAGCGATCTTCAGCCCGTCAGGGCGCTCGATCGAGTTGGCCACGGTGGTGTAGATGAACGCCACGGACACGATGCCGAATCCAATGGTGGCACCGCGTTGTTTCTTGCGCCGGGCCGACAGCGTGACCGCGATGGCGGCGGACGTGATCAGGACCAGCACGCCTGTGGCGTACGCGCCGCCCTGGGCATCGACGCTGGCGTTGAACACCAGCGTGATGACAACCGCTATCACGGAGAACACGAGCACCAGCGGCCGCACCGCCCCGGCCCACTCGGGGGCCATGCCAAAGCGGGGCAGGTACCGGGGCACCAGGTTCAGCAGGCCGGCCATGGCCGACGCCCCCGCAAACCACAGGATGGCGATGGTGCTGATGTCATAGGCCGTCCCGAAGCCCTGCCCGAGCAACTGGTGGGCCAGGTAGGCCAGTGCGCGGCCATTCGCCGAACCGCCGGGCTGGAATTCAGCCGCGGGAATGAGGATGGTGGTGGCCAGTGAGGACGTGATGAGGAAGGCGCTCATGATGACGGCCGCCGTCGTCAGCAGCTTGTGGGCACCGGCGATCCGGCCCACAGGGTTCTGCTCGGTGTCGCCCGGGCGGCCCTTGATCTGCGGCATGACGGCCACGCCCGTCTCAAAGCCGGACAGGCCAAGGGCCAGGCGCGGAAAGACCAGCAGGGCAATGGCAATAATCATGATGGGGTTGCCGTGTTGGGTGGTCAGGGCCGTCCACCAGTCGGTGGTGAGGATGGGGCTGGCCAGGGCCTTGACGAGGGCGACGGCGACGACCACCAGGTTGAGCGCCAGGAAAATCACGACCAGGACGACCGCGATGCCGATGGCTTCCTTGAAGCCGCGCAGGAACACGGCGGCCAGTGCGGCCACGAGCACCAGGGTGATGATGACGTTTTGCCCGTGGAGGAAGCTGGGGGCAAACGGGTTTTCAATAAGGTGCGCGGAGGCGTCCGCGGCGGACAGCGTGATGGTGATCATGAAGTCCGTGGCGGCGAAGCCCAGCAGGGCCAGCACAAACAGTTTGCCCCACCACCGGGGGAGCAGGCGCTCGAGCATTGAGATGGAGCCGGCACCGTGTGGGCTTTCGCGGGCCACCCTCTTGTAGACGGGCAGGGCGCCGAAGAGGGTGACAGCCACCAGGACGATCGTGGCCAGTGGGGCGAGGACGCCGGCCGCCAGGGCGGCGATGGCGGGCTGGTAGCCAAGGGTGGAAAAGTAGTCCAGGCCGGTCAGGCACATGACGCGCCACCAGCTGTGGGGGGCGTGCTCGGCGTCGGGCTTGCCGTGCGGGCCCTGGCGCTTGCCCGAGCTTTCCGGCAGGCCCTCCATGAGCCAGTCGCGGAACGCCTTGCGGCGCGTGGGCCGCACGGGTGTCCCCGGGTCCGCGGGGGGATGGGAGAGGGAAGTCACGGGAGGATCCTTTCGCCCATGGACGCGCAAGAGTTGGAACCGCCCAGTGGCGGCCCAGTGAGACTAGCACCGCAATCCGGCGTGGAACCCGCTCTTGACGAAATCTTGACGTCCGTGTTTCCTGCGCGGGCGGCCACCGCGGGAGCCAGAATGGCTGCATCGGCGGAACTGCCGCAAAATTCCCTTTTAGAAAACTTTTGATTCACATTAGACAACTCCGGCTGTAGCATGGAGACACAGACCGCATGTGACGCAGGTCTACTGCTTCAAGAAACGAAGGACGTCCATGAAAGAGATCCGCATCGAGGCCAACGGCAACCTTGGCCCCATCGATTCCTCCCAGATCCCGCGCTACGCGGGCGCTGCCACCTATGCGCGCCTGCCGCGCCTGGACCAGGTCGCCAAGGCGGACGTGGCCGTCGTCGGCGTCCCCTTTGACAGCGGCGTCTCCTACCGCCCGGGTGCCCGCTTCGGTGCCAACCACGTCCGCGAGGCCAGCAGGCTGCTGCGCCCGTACAACCCGGCCTGGGACGTTTCGCCGTTTGAAAACTGCCAGGTGGCGGACGCCGGCGACATGGCCGTCAACCCGTTCAACATTGGCGAGGCCATCGAGACCATCCAGCAGAACGCGCTGGATCTGACTGCCGGCGGCTCCAAGCTGCTGACCCTCGGCGGGGACCACACCATCGCGCTGCCCCTCCTGCGCGCCGCCGCCGAGCGGGCCGGCGCGCCCGTGGCCATGCTGCACTTCGACGCGCACCTGGACACCTGGGACAGCTACTTCGGCGCAGCCTACACCCACGGCACCCCCTTTCGGCGCGCCGTCGAGGAGGGGCTGCTGGACACCGAGGCCATCTCCCACGTAGGCACCCGCGGCCCGCTCTACGGCAAGAAGGACCTCGACGACGACCACCGCTTCGGCTTCGGCATCGTCACCTCCGCCGACGTCTACCACCAGGGCGTGCTTGAAACCGTGGCCAAAATCCGCGACCGCATCGGCACGCGCCCCCTCTACATCTCCGTCGACATCGACGTCCTGGACCCCGCGCACGCCCCCGGCACCGGCACTCCCGAGGCGGGCGGCATCACGAGCCGCGAGCTCCTGGAAATCATCCGCGGCTTCCGCGGCATGAACCTCATCGGCGCCGACATCGTGGAAGTCTCCCCGGCCTACGACCACGCCGAAATCACCGGCGTCGCCGCCAGCCACGTGGGCTTTGAGCTCATCACCCTCATGGCCGACAACGTTCGTGAAGGCGACCGCTTCGGCGCCGCGAACGGCTATGCCGCCCAGGCCCTTGACGCCGAGGCACGACGCCGGCCGGCCGGCTTCGCGCCGACCCCGCCGGTCGAGCAGGGGGAGCGGTCGGGGAGCGAGACCGCGGGGGCCGCCAAGTGAGCAATCTCCAAAGCCCGGTGGTCGAGCCTGTCGAGACCTTCGTCCAGCGCAACGGCGGGGACCTCGTCGTCGAAACCCTGGCCGCCCTGGGCGCCAAGACCGTGTTTGGCATCCCGGGCCAGCACGCGCTGGGCCTCTTCGATGCGCTCAGCCGCTCGCCCCTGCACTTTGTCTCCTCCCGCGTGGAGAACAACTCCGCCTTCGCGGCGGACGGCTATTCGCGCGCCACGGGCGAGGTCGGTGTGCTGTTTCTGTCCACGGGCCCGGGCGCGCTGACCGCGCTGGCCGGCCTGCAGGAGGCATACGCGACGGGCGTGCCCATGATCGTGGTGGCCAGCCAGATCCCGCTCGAGGGCCTGGGTGCCCGGCGCAAGGGCATGCTGCACCAGCTCGATGACCAAAAGGCGTCGGCCGCGAACGTCACGAAGAGCCAGCGGCTCATCCAGCACGCCTCCGGCATCCCCTCCGCCATCCAGGACGCCTGGACCGAGGCCGTGTCCTCCCCGCAGGGCCCGGTGTGGATCGAGGTGCCGCAGAACGTGCTGCTGGACCCGATCTTTGTGCCGGCCGTCGAGGACGCGCTGGCCGAGCCCTTCGACAACCCGCCCCGCGTGGAGCTGGTTCGGGAGGCCGTGAAGTGGCTGACCGCGTCCAAGCGGCCCGCCATTGTGGCCGGCGGCGGCGTGCGCCGGGGCAGGGCCGCGGCGCAGCTGCTGTCCATCGCCGAAAAACTCAACGCCCCCGTGGTGTGCACGCCCGGCGGCAACGGCGCGTTCCCGTGGACGCATGAGCTGTCGCTGCAGTCGTGGGTCGAGGACCGGCACGTGACCGAGCTCCTGGAGGACGCCGACGTCCTGGTGGTCATCGGCTCGTCCCTGGGCGAGGTGTCCAGCAACTACTTCACCATGGAGCCGCGCGGGCGCATCATCCAGATCGACGCCGAGCCGCGCGTCCTGGAGTCCAACCGGCCCGCGCTGGGCATCCGGGCCGACGCCGGCCAGGCACTGACCGCCCTCGACGACGCCCTTGACGCGTCGCTGAGTGCCGACGCCGACTGGCACGGCGCCAGGCCGCAGACTGTCGTCAAGGAAACGCTCGCCAAGGTGCAGGCCCGGCTCGACGGGCAGGACCTGGCCCTGGAGCGGAAGTTCATGGCGGACATCCGCGAGGCCGTCCCGGCCGACATGCAGACGTTCTGGGACATGACCATTTCGGCGTACTGGGGCTGGAGCTGCTGGGATGCCCGCGACGGTGAATTCCACTCCGCCCAAGGCGCCGGCGGCCTCGGCTACGGCTTCCCGGCCGCCATCGGCGGTTCGCTCGGCCTGCAGAGCCAGGGCAGGCCGGCCCGCGTGCTGGCCGTGGCCGGCGACGGTTCGGCCATGTACTCCATCGCCGAGCTCGCCACCGCCAGGCAGCACAACGCGCCGGTCACGTGGCTGATCGTGGACGACGGCGGCTACGGCATCCTGCGCGAGTACATGGTGGGCGCCTTCGGCAAGGCCACGCACACGGAGCTGGCCCGCCCGGACTTCGTGAAGCTCGCGGAAGCCTTCGGCGTCCCGGCCCGGCGCGTGAAGCCCGAGGATGTCGGGGACGCGCTCAGGGAAGGCTTCGCCGCGGACGGGCCGAACGTCGTCGTGGTTGACGTGCTGCTGAAGATGTTCGGGCCCACCCACCTGGACGTCTAGCCCTGACGGCGTCGGCCCGCCTGGCATTTTGCCTTGGGCCGGTGCTTTCCACGGCGTGCCGCGGTATGATGTCAGACAAGCGTCAGACATAGGAGATCATGATGGCCACCATCACAGTCCGCGAACTTGCACGGCACGCCAAGGAAGTTTTCGATGAGCTGGAGACGAGCGGAAACCCGCTGGTCATCACCAGGAACGGACTGCCGGTCGCGGCGCTCGTGTCGATCGACCAGCAGGAGGCCGAAGCCTATCTGATTGCCTCCGCACCGGAACTCACCGGGAATCGGAAGAATGCGGAGGCGGCCATCCTGGAAGGTCGAACCATTCCGCTCGCAGAGGCACTGCTCGAGTTTGAGAATGAACCGGAGGAGAACACTGCCCGGGAGCCGGAGTTGGTCGACGCCGCGGACGAACGCCAGGCAGTGGAACCGGGTTGGGCCGTGGAATGGACCGAGCTGGCACCGCTCATTGGCTCGAATTTGGTGGGTGAGGTGGAAAGGGAGGCTGTCCAATTCACCGAGGAGGTCACGAGGAAAGCCCTTCAGGCCGTGGGGGCGGCTGACGGCCCTGATTCCGGCGAGCAGGAAAAGCGGCAGGAGGAGCTGCAACAACTGAATGAGCGCCTGTTCGGGCTGAAATTTCGGGACGAGATACTTCGCGTCACGCAGGAGCGCCTGTCGGCCATCAGCGGCGGGGACCTGAAAGGCGTGGATGCCGGCTCGGACAGGCTGGTGGGGCGCCACCAAACCGACGCCGCATTCAAGGTGGTCGCGGTGAGCGTCGGAAAGCTGAATAGGGCATTGATCGCCCACAGCGCGAAGCAGGATGACCCGTTTGTTGCCTACCAGTTGCTTGAATCCGGGCTGCAGGGCGGGATCGCGTCCTTGGGGTAGGCCAATGCGAGAGTCAGTGCGAGGGGTCAAGGTGCCGCGCCATGTAGGCCTCATCCTCGCGCTGTTGAGCCGAAAGGTTGACGATGCCTATGTAGACAACAGTGACCACGGCGGTTGCCGCGCCAGCCAGTGTTGCCGCAAAGAAGTATCGATACGGCTCAAATGCCCACGTCGGGATCATGCCAAGCACCCCGCCCGCTTCCCCAACCGCAAACCAAAGGAAGGTCGCCGGGCTCAATGCCTTGCGGATGCTGTGGCCTATCCGTGCGGGAAAGGCCGACAGCAGGGCAAGCGCAACCAGCAGTGTCGCCATGATTACTGCCATGGTGGAGAAGAACACGGCCAGGTCCAACGCCGTGAGGTTGTCGGAACCGGGCGTCGGGGCGAGAAACGCCGAGATTGTGCCCACAGCCAGGGGCGCGCCCACGTAGACAAGGAGAGTCTTCACTTTTGACGTGCCGACGTCCATGGCAGGCCACCCTGCCTGCGCATCGCCAGGCATGTCTCTTCGCTGACAATGCGCATGACTGTCAAGGTGCCGAATCCGTGGCCGTACCTCCATAAATCCGGCTCCCCCTTGTCCCACAGGCATATGGCGATGCGCCCGCCCACAGGGAAACAGATCCACGATCCCCGCGGCTCGGGAGGCCATTTCATGGGACTTGCCTGGTACAAAAACTCATTCGTGAGCCTGTCCAGCAGCTTCAGGTACTTCAGGCGGTTGGCCCGCAGGCCGAGGTCGACAGTCATGAGGTCGGGCACGCGGCCGTCCGGATCCGCCGGCACCAGCTCAATGGTGAATGTCCGGGCCATGTCCCATCCCTCCTGCCTGCCGGCACGCACGGCACCTGGTCATACGATACGCCCCGCGCGCGCGGACCGGCAGGGACCTAGACTGGGCCGCATGGCAATTGTGTACCGGGCCGAGCTGCGGCCCACGAAAATGGAACTGCTGGCGCAATGGCTGCCGCGACAGCCCTGGTTCAGCGGGGACGCGGGGGCGCTGGCGCGCCTGGGCTCCTTCCGCTTTGACGACCCGGCGGGCGAGGTGGGCCTCGAGACCATCCTGGCCGGCGCCGGGGCCGGTGCCTACCAGGTGCCGCTGAGCTACCGGGGCGCACCGCTGGATGGTGCCGGGGAGTTCCTGGTCGGCACCATGGAGCATTCGGTGCTCGGGCGCCGCTGGGTCTATGACGCCGCCGCCGATCCCGTCTACGTGGGCGAACTTGCCGCCGCGCTGCTGGCCGGCAAGCCGCAGGCTGTGGAACTGCGTGAAGTTGCCGGCCGGATGGAGACGCTCCCTGCCGCCGCATGGCTTGCCAGCAGCGGAACTGCCACGTCCATCCCGCCATTGTTTCCCGCTGGACCGACGACGGCGGACGCCGTCACCACTGTTCCTGCCGGGGCGCTCACGCTGCGGATCGCCCGCGCCCTGGACCTGTCCGGCGTCGTCCACGGGGAGCCGGTGCTGACGGTGACGTGGGCGGGACAGGACGCGCCGGTCCAGCTGGCGTCCGCCGGCAGCTGACCCACTCCGGTGGGCGAGCAGCGAGCGCTGCGAGCGCGTCGAGGCCCAGACGTCGGTCCCGGTCCATGCGGCACGGTCCGGGGACACGGTCCACAGTGGGGCGTACCGTCACTCCTCGACGGTGTCGGCATGCCGGTGGGCCACCTTCCATTCCCCTGATTCCCGTCGATAGACCTGGGTGGCCCGCAGCGTGAAGGTGCGCGGCTGGCCGTCCACGGATGCCGAGATGTGCTCCAGGCCTGCGGCATAGGCCATGCCATCCGCCACGCGCCCAGGATGCTGACGGGCTCGTTGCGGGACCAGATCGCCCGGCGCGGCCCTGCGTTGCCGTTGTGGAGGGACCGTTCCGCCTCGTACAAGGCGGAGTTGACCCATGCAGGAAATTCATCGCTGCTGCCCATACTCCAGTATGCCGCCGAGGCCGGCGTTTTTCTGGGCAGCGCCTACTACTACTTCGCGTCCAAGCACGAGCTGGTCCTGGAGCCCTGCCGCGAATCCGTCGCGGAGCAGCGGAGCATGGCGCACGAAGCCCTCCCCGGCACGGCGGGGCTTGCGGACCGGCTCCGGGCTGCCATGCACGCCGGACTCGACGCGCTGGCTCCCCCGCTCCGAAGACCAGCGCCGCACGCGCACCCTGGTCGACGGTGCGGCACCGCTGATCGGCAGGCTCGTCTCCCTGTCCAGGCTGCCGGTGGTCAAAAGCCGGTGGGTGCGGCCCGCCACATTGCAGGATGCCGGATTCACCTGGCGGCATCCGGACCTGGACGGCGCGTTGGCCGGCAGTCCTGGCGGCGTGGCCGCTGCGCCGGCTGCGCCGGCTGCGCAGCCATCGGGCGTGCCGCTGTCTTACCCATGGTCGCCCGGCGGAACGGAAGGCCCCCGATGCCGCCCGTAAAAGGTCCCGCAGCCTCAGGGTGAAAGTACGGCGGCGCGGCCCAGTCATGGAGAGTCGTAAATGTGTCGACAATGCCCTGTCGACCCGTTGGATGCCTGTTCCCGTGGAGTCGGTTCCGCCTGCGTTCGGCGCATCTCGTCGCGTGTTTCCTGGGCCGCGCGGATGTCGGCCATGCCTTCTGCCAGTTCGATCAGCGGGTTCACATCGTCTGCTCCAATGCCCCCGGCAGCGCGGCGGCCCCGGCGAGACAAAAGGCGCTTTCGATCCGCAGCCCCGAAAGCCCGCCGTCGGATAGGCTCGGCCCATGAGCAACGAAGCCTCCATCACTGTCACCACGCGCACCATCGAGCTGGCCGAACTGGGCCCGGAATCGCCGCTGCCCGCGGTGCAGCCGCTGCTGGAGCCGCCCTACGCCGTGGACGGCGGCATTCCCGCGGAAATTGTCGAGGGTGCCCGCTGGGGCAAGGCGAAAAACATTTTCCCCTACACCCTGCAGGACGCCTACACGCGCGAAACGAACGCAACGGAACTGACCGCTGTCGTACTTGAAAACGTGCACCTGAAGGCGACCTTCCTGCCGCAGCTGGGCGGGCGGCTGTGGCAGCTGAGCGACAAGGACACAGGCAAGGAACTGCTGCACACCGGGGACCGGATCCAGTTCGCCAACCTGGCGCTGCGCAACGCGTGGTTTGCGGGCGGGATCGAGTGGAACATCGGCACGCGCGGGCACTCGCCCACCACCTGCTCGCCGCTGCACACCGCCATTGTGCACACGCCGGACGGGCAGCCCGTGCTGCGCATGTGGGAGTTTGACCGCCTGCGCGAGGTGGTGTTCCAAATTGACGCGTGGCTGCCGGCCGGTTCCAAGGTGCTGTTCACGGCGGTGCGTATTCGCAACCCCAATGACCGCGCGGTGCCCATGTACTGGTGGAGCAACGCGGCCATTCCGCAGACCCCGGAAACCCGCGTCATCGCCCCCGCGGCCCGCGCCTATGCCACCGGCTACGACGGCGCCATGACCGTGGTGGCGCCCACCGACTTCCACGGAATCGACGCCACCTGGCCCGCCTGCAACACCCAGGCGGCGGACTTCTTCTTCGACCTCGCGCCGGACCAGCGCCGCTGGGAGGTCGCCATGGATCGCGAGGGGGACGGGCTTGCGCTGGTCTCCTCGCCCCGGCTGCGTGGCAGGAAACTGTTCGTCTGGGGCGAGAGCGCGGGCGGCCACCGGTGGCAGGAATGGCTGACGCCCACTGTTTCCGGAGAGCCGCGGCGGTACGCGGAGATCCAGTCCGGCTTGGCGCAGACGCAGTTTGAGCACGTTTCCATGCCGGCCGCGGCGTCGTGGCAGTGGGTGGAGGCCCATGGCAATGCCGGCCTGGACCCCGCCGTGGCGGGCGGTGCCTGGGAGGCCGCCATTGGGCATGCGGGGGAGCGGGTGGACGCGCTGGTTTCCGCCGCTGCCGTGGATGCCGCGCTCGCCGATGCCTGCCGCTGGGCGGACCTGGCGCCGTCGGAATTCGTGGTGGCCGGCAGCGGCTGGGGCGCCCTGGAGCGGGCCCGCCGGCGCGCGTCCGGCGTGGACTGGATTGACGAGTCCGGCACGCCGTTTGCCGACGAAACCCTGACCGCCGACCAGGCGCCGTGGCTGGACCTGCTGACGGCGAACGCCGGCATTGTGGAGAAGCCGTTCGAGGCGTCGGTTGCGGAGGAGGCGCGCCAGCCGTTTGGCGGGGCGGGATCGTTTGTCAGGGGCCTGGACTGGGAAGACCTGCTCGCGGCCGCACGCAACGAAAGCGCCGAGGCCGCTTTCCACAACGCCGTCATGGTCCACGCCCGGGCCGACTTCGCCAGTGCCGCCGACATGGCCACCGTGGCCTCCCTGTACCGGCGGGCACTGGGCGGGGATGCCGGGGCGGAACCCGACGCGGCGGTACCCGACGGTGCGGAGCCCGACGGTGCGGAGCCCGACGCCGACGGGGACCGCCCGGACGGAATCGCCGGCGCCCCGCTCGGCGCCCGCAGCCGGGCGCTGGCCCGCCGCGGCCTGGGTCTGGCCCTGATGGCCGCAGGCGACACCGTCGGCGGCCTGCTCCAGCTAAGTGCTGCCTGCCGGGCTGACCCGGGCAACCGGGCCCTGATCCTCGAGGCCGCCACGCTGGCGGTCAACAACGGCAGGCCGCAGCTGGTGTTCGACGTCCTGGGGATGGCCCCGGCATCCGTGCAGGCGCTGGGCCAGGCGGCGTTCCTGCGGGCCCTGGCGCACGCGGAGTTGGGCGATGCCGCCGCGGCGGCGGCCATCCTAAAGACAGGGATGGAGGTCCCGGACCTGCGCGAAGGGGCCAACTCGATCACGGATCTCTGGCGGCGCGTCTGTCCCGGCGAGGACGTGCCCGAGCGGTATCAATTCAGCATGCGCTGAGCGCGATGGGGACCGACGGTGCAGCTCCCGCGACGTGGGCCCGGTCCAGGTCGCGGGAGCTGCACCGTCGATTTCTGGCGGGCCTGGCGCGGGCCCCGGGCCCCACCGCGCCCGCCACTCGGCCACCGGACGGCTGGAACCTCCGCATTGACACCATCCTGTGAGCCGTGTCATAGTCGTTTCATGAACTTGTCAGACAGCTGGACAGCCGGACAGCAGCAGATTGTCCGGGTGAGCGCTGCTGAGGCCGTCTTCACGGCGATCCGGGGCGCCATCGAGGGCGGCCAGCTCGCCGTCGGGTCCAAGCTGAGCTCCGAAACCGCGCTCGCCGCCCAGTACGGCGTCAGCCGCTCCGTGGTCCGCGAGGCCCTGCGCTCCTGCACGGCCCTGGGGCTGACGGAAACGCAGACCGGCAAGGGCACGTTCGTGATCGCCAGCCGCGCGCCGGGGGACCTGGTCCTGGGCCGGTTCTCCGCCCGCAGCCTCATGGAGGCCCGCCCGCACATCGAGGTGCCCGCCGCCGAGCTTGCCGCCACCCGCCGCAGCGAGGAGCAGCTGGAGCAGATGCGCGGCATCATCGCGGCCATGGCCGGGGAGGACGATCCCGAAATCTGGGTCAGCCTGGACGGCAGCTTCCACGCGGCCATCGCCACGGCCAGCGGCAACGGCGTCTTCGAGCGGGTGGTCCACGACATCCGCGACGCCATGGTGAACCAGTCCGAAACCATCAACCTCCTCACCGGCCGGCAGCAGAAGTCCGACGACGAACACCGCCTCATCCTGGACGCCATCGCCCGTGGGGACACCGAGGCGGCCGGCCGCGCCATGGCCGTCCACCTGCGCGCCGTCGACGCCGCCCTGACCCTGATTATTGGAGACACCACCGCATGACAGCCACCCGATTCCCGGCCCACGCGCCCCTCGCCGTGCAGACCCGCGGGGCCATCGTGGAAAGCGTCCACTACGGTTCGCTGGCCGCGGTGACGCCCGACGGCGTGACCCTCCTGTCCCGCGGTGAGCCCGCCGCCCGCATCTACCCGCGCTCGGCCCTGAAGCCGCTCATGGCCGTGGCCATGCTGCGCGCCGGCGTGGTCCTCACCGACCAGCAGCTGGCCCTGGCCGCCGCCAGCCACTCCGGTGCCGGCATCCACCAGGAAACCGCCGCCAAGGTCCTCGCGGACTCCGGGCTGACGGAAGGCAACCTCGCCAACTCCACCGACCTGCCCTACGGCACCGCCGAACGCACGGCCTGGCTCTCCGCCGGCCGGGGCCCCACGCACCTGGCGCAGAATTGTTCCGGCAAGCACGCCGCGCTGCTGGCGACCTGCGTGGCGAACGGCTGGCCCGTGGAAACCTACCTGGACCACAACCACCCGCTGCCCGCGCTGATCCGCGGGACCGTGGCGGAACTGACAGGCGAGGAGCTGACGGACATCAGCACCGACGGCTGCGGCACCGAGGTCTTTGCCCTCTCGCTGACCGGCATGGCGCGGGCGTTCAGCCGGCTCACCACCGCCATGCCGGGCACCCCCGAGCACCGGGTTGCCGGCGCCATGCGCGCCCACCCGGAGCTGGTGGCCGGCGAGGGCCGCGACGTCACCGCGCTCATGCGGGCGGTGCCGGGGCTGCTCGCCAAGGACGGCTTCGAGGGCATCCAGCTCATCGCCCTGTCCGACGGCAGCGCCGTGGCCCTGAAGATATCCGACGGCGGCGACCGGGCGCGCATGCCGGCCGCGGTCCCGGCGCTGCTCGCCCTCGGCGTCGAACCGGCCCTGCTGGAGCCGTTCAACAACCTTCCCGTGCTGGGCGGCGGCCTCCCGGTGGGCACCCTCCACGGCCTCCCGTCCACCGCCTGACGCCCCCACATCCCCGACGCTCGGTTGCAACCGGGGCACCTTTCCCCGACGCTCGGTTGCAACCGGGCCACCTTTCCCCAACGTTTCCCCCTTCCTGCCCGGACTTCCCGAGCGGCGCGGGTGCCCGTCCCGCGCAACCACCCAGCCCGGATACCGCCGCGCCTGCCCCGCAATTCACACCGCCTTCAGCCAAGGAGCACCATGACCGACCTGACCGCCCCACCCCTGGACCCCCTCACCCCGCTCTTCGCAGGCGTCCGGATCGAACACGACCTCATCGGCGATCGGGAGGTGCCGGCGGACGTCTACTGGGGCGTCCACACGCTGCGCGCCGTGGAAAACTTCCCCATCACCGGCCAGCCGCTGTCCACCAACACGCACCTTGTTAACGGGCTCGCCATGGTGAAGCAGGCCGCCGCCCAGGCCAACCACGAGCTGGGCCTGCTCGACGACGGGCGCGCCCACGCGATCATCCAGGCCTGCCAGGAAATCATCGCCGGCGAACTGCACGGGCAGTTCGTGGTGGACGTCATCCAGGGTGGCGCGGGGACGTCGTCGAACATGAACGCCAATGAGGTCATCGCCAACCGCGCCTTGGAAATCCTCGGACACAACAAGGGCGAATACCAGTTCCTCCACCCGAACGACCACGTCAACCTCAGCCAGTCCACGAACGACGTCTACCCGACAGCCGTGAACGTGGCCACGATCTTCGCAGCCAAGTCGCTCGTCAAGGCCATGGAATACCTGGGCGCAGCCTTTAGCGAGAAGGCCGTGGAGTTCCGCACCGTGGTGAAAATGGGGCGCACGCAGCTGCAGGACGCCGTACCCATGACACTGGGGCAGGAATTCAACACCTACGCCGTCACCATGGGGGAGGACCGGGCGAGGCTGGCGGAATCGACCCTGCTGGTCCACGAGATCAACCTTGGCGCAACGGCCATCGGCACCGGGCTCAACGCTCCCAAGCGCTACTCGGAACTGGCCTGCCGCCACTTGGCGGAGATTTCCGGGCTGCCGCTGGTGACCTCTGCGGACTTGATCGAAGCCACCCAGGACGTCGGCGCGTTTGTGCACCTCTCCGGCGTCCTCAAGCGCGTGGCCGTCAAGCTGTCCAAGATCTGCAACGACCTGCGCCTGCTCTCCTCCGGCCCGCGGGCCGGGTTCGGCGAGATCACGCTGCCGGCCGTGCAGGCAGGATCCTCGATCATGCCCGGCAAGATCAACCCGGTGATCCCGGAAGTAGTGAACCAGGTGGCCTACGAGGTCATCGGCAACGACGTCACCATCACCATGGCGGCGGAAGGCGGGCAGCTCCAGCTCAATGCCTTTGAACCGGTCATCGTGCACAGCCTGACCAAGAGCATGCGCCACCTGGAAGCGGCGTGCCGAACCCTGGCGGACAAGTGCATCAGGGGCATCACCGCCCACGAGGACAGGCTGCGGGCCCAGGTGGAGCACTCCATCGGCCTGGTCACCGCACTCAACCCGCGCCTGGGCTATGCGGCGTCGACCAGGATCGCGCTTGAGGCGCTGTCCTCCGGCCGCGGCGTGGCTGAACTGGTCCTGGAGCACAAGCTCCTGACGGCCGAACAACTGGACGAGCTCCTGCGTCCGGAACACCTGGCCAACCTCAACGATTAAGCGCGCGGCCCGCAAAGGCGCGGCCGCACTCACCGATAGGCAAGCGTATGCACAACCGCACCAACACGGACACCTCCGACCTCGTCCAGGACGCCCCGAACGTGGCGCTGACCGCCGAAGACGCCGGTCTCCACAAGGGGCTCAAGTCCCGCCAAATCCAAATGATCGCCATTGGCGGGGCCATCGGCACCGGCCTCTTCATGGGCGCCGGCGGCCGCCTCGCCGGCGCCGGCCCGGCCCTCATGTTCAGCTATGCAATCTGCGGCTTCTTCGCGTTCCTGATCCTGCGGGCCCTGGGCGAGCTGGTCATCCACCGCCCGTCGTCGGGCTCCTTTGTCTCCTACGCCCGCGAATTCTTCGGCGAAAAGGCGGCATTTGTCTCCGGCTGGCTGTACTGGCTCAACTGGGCCATGACCGCCATCGTGGACATCACAGCGATCGCCCTGTACATGCATTTCTTCGCCAAGTACGTGCCGTGGATCGGCGCCGTGCCCCAGTGGGTGTGGGCGCTGGCGGCCCTGTTGCTGGTCCTGGGCCTGAACCTGGTCTCGGTGAAGGTGTTTGGCGAGATGGAGTTCTGGTTCGCGCTGATCAAGGTGGTGGCCCTGGTCGGCTTCCTGATCATCGGCAGCTACTTCGTCATCTTCGGCACGCCGATCGAGGGCCAGCAGATTGGCTTCAGCCTCATTGCGGACCACGGCGGGTTCTTCCCCAACGGGCTCCTTCCCGTGGTGGTGGTCATGCAGGGCGTGGTGTTCGCGTACGCCTCGATCGAGCTCATCGGCACGGCCGCCGGCGAAACGCAGAACCCTGAAAAGGTCATGCCGAAGGCCATCAACACCGTCATCATCCGCATCGCCGTGTTCTACGTGGGCTCGCTGGTGCTGCTGTCGCTGCTCCTGCCGTACACCGCCTACAAGGCCGGGGAAAGCCCGTTCGTGACGTTCTTCGGTTCCATCGGCGTCCAGGGCATGGACTCCATCATGAACCTGGTGGTGCTCACGGCGGCCATGTCCTCGCTGAATGCGGGCCTGTACTCCACCGGCCGCATCCTGCGCTCCATGTCCCTGGCCGGCTCCGCGCCGAAGTTCGCCGCCAAGCTGAACAAGCGCGGCGTCCCCTACGGCGGCATTGCCCTGACAGCGACTGTTGCCGGGCTGGGCGTGATCCTCAACGCCGTTGTTCCGGCCTCCGCGTTTGAAATTGTGCTGAACATGGCGGCACTGGGCATCATCGCCTCGTGGGGCATGATCGTGCTCTGCCAGCTGGCCCTGTTCCGGCTGTCGAAGAAGGGCCTGGCCATCCGCCCGGCCTTCCGCATGATCGGGGCGCCCTGGACCGGCTACCTGACGCTGGCGTTCCTGCTGGCCGTCATTGTCCTCATGGCGTTCGACAACCCCGTGGGCACCTGGACAGTGGCCTCGATCGTGGTCATTGTCCCGGCCCTGATGATCGGCTGGTACGCCTCCCGCGGCCGCATCAAGGAGATCGCCGCCGGCCGCGACGGCTTCACCGGCGCCCACCCGGTCATCGCCCACCACAGCCACGCGACCCTCGCCGCTGATGCCTCGGACGCCGCCGACGCCGCCCGGGGCCCGCGCGCCCGGGTTGGAGGCAGCGGCGAGGACTGATCTTGGCGCACCAGCGAACGCCGGGACCGGCCTTCGGGAATAACAGCCGTGCACCACGGGTTGACCCCATTAGATGCAAACGCATGAACAATGTGCCAGCAAAAAGGAGTCACCATGCAGCGCACAATAATTGTTGTCTCGGCCGGTCTCGGCGTCCCGTCGTCCACGCGCATGCTCGCGGACCAGCTGGCGGCCGCCGTCAGGACACACCTGGGTGAGCTGGGCGCGGAAGCCGTGCTCGACGTCGCCGAGCTTCGCGACGTTGCCGTGGACATTGCCAACAACATGGTCACCGGCTACGCGGGCCCAGCCCTGGCCGGCCTCATCGACCGCGTGTCCCGGGCCGACGCCATGATCGCGGTCACCCCCACCTTCAGCGCGTCCTACAGCGGCCTGTTCAAGTCCTTCTTCGACGTGCTCGACCCCAAGTTCCTGGACGGCATGCCCGTGCTGTTCGGCGCCACGGGCGGGTCGCCGCGGCACTCGCTGGTGCTGGAGATGGCCATCCGCCCCCTGTTCAGCTACCTGCGCGCCCGCACCATGCCCACCGCCGTCTACGCCTCGCCGGAAGACTGGGGCCGGTCCGGAACCGACGCACTGGATCACCGCATCGGCCAGGCCGCCGGCGAACTTGCCGCCGTGCTGGCCCCTTCCCCAAGCACGACGCCGGCCCCCGGGGACACGGCTGCCCGCGGTTTTTCCCCGGACCACAAGGCGAAGCGGCACGAGCGCGCCACCTCCCAGATGACGTCCCTGCCGTTCGAGCAGCTGCTGGCCCAGACCCAGGCCCGCTAGGCAGGTCCGGGGCCCGGCGGCTCCGGCGGCCAACCCTGCCGGGACCCCGATCTCGGCAAGCCCAGTCACGGGCCTAGAAGATCGGCTGGACGGGCCGGGTGGTCAGCGGCGGCGGGTCCAGCTGGTCCAGGATGACGGTGAGCGCCACGCGGTAGACGTCCGGATGGATTTCGGGGCTGGCATGGCCGGTGTCGGGGATGTCGTATTCAAAGTGCGGGTTCTTCGGGAACAGGGCCTCCCAGCCCACAATGGCCAGGCGGGCGTTGACGATGAAGTCCTTGGGGTCGTACAGCAGGCCGATCCCGGTGCTGCTGGGAATGCCGCCGTCGTACTGGGTCGGGAACGCCTGCAGGAACGTGGCCTGGGTGGTCTTCAGGATGAGGGAGTCGCTGGCCTGGTTAAAGGAACGGCCGATGCCGGCGCGCGCCGCCTCGTACATGCCCTGGCCGTTCGGGTTGGCCAGCCCGCTCCACACCCCGGCGGCCAGCCGCCCCACCAGCCCCAGGTAGGGGACAACCTTGCCGGCGAGGGAGATGTATTCCTTGCTGGGGTCCAGGACGTCGCGCACGCTGCTGGGGCTTGACCCCATCACGATGACGCGGACGTGGATGCCGATTTCCTCCAGCAGCCCCGCCAACACGGTGGCCGCCATCCCGCCAAAGCTGTCGCCGTAAAAATAGACGGTGTCGATCCGGCGTTCGAAGGTGTCGCGCTGGATGGCGATGAACAACTGGGCGATGTCGATCCCGCCGTTGGCATAGCCGATGTACGACGCCGGCGCCCGCTGGTTCATGGCCGGCTGCAGGGCCTTCAGCTTGCGGCCGGCGTCCCGGTAGCTCACCCCGAAGCCGGGCAACAGGTACCACGTCTTGCCGGGGAACCTGTTGGCCGCCGTCCTGTTTTTGTCATTGTCCGGCGTGGTGACGCGGAACTGGGAGCGCTCCGTCAACTGGTAGTCGGCGGCAATGTTGGCGTTGAAGGCCGTGGTGGCGGCGGCCGCGGCCATGGTGGCCAGAAACCAGCGCCGCGGCGTGTCGGGGACCTGGCGGATGTGGCGGTGCCGCTCCGGGGACTTGTGCGCCGGGTGCACGGCGCCGCCGTCGGGGAGCTGTTCGGGGAGGGGGTTGCTGGCTGCCATGGTCAATCAGCTTCATTCTTCCACGGCCCGCCGCACTGCCGGTGCGGGAGGTACGACGCCGTTCCCCGGCTCACGCTTCGATCGAGGCCACCAGCGCGGCAATGTGCGCGTCGCGGGCCGCCCTGGTTTCGGGCCGGCCGGGGATTCCGGGACGCTGCTGCCAGGGCAGGGGCCCCTCGGCGCGGCGGTACTCCACCCCGACGGCGTCCAGCCGCGGCAGGTGCTCCCGCAGCCGCGCGGTGAAATCCTCCAGCTCGCCGGATGCCTGGCTCCACAGGGCCTCGGCCATGGCGCACAGCCGCGGGAACGCCATGTAGTCCAGGCCGCGGGGCGAGTCGATGTGCTCGGTCCACAGGTTGGCTTGGCCGCCGAGGATGTGTTTGGCCTGTTCCGGGGTCAGGGATGCCGGGGCCGGGTCAAATGCGTAGACGTCCGCCACGGTCAGGGGGATGGAGACGGGGATCGGTTCGGTGGGCAGTTCGGACTGGCGGTAGTCGAGGTAGGCCCGGTCGTCGGGGCAGCAGACCACGTCGTGGCCGCGCCTGGCCGCTGCCACGGCCCCGGCCATGCCGCGCCACGAGGCCACCGTGGCCGTGGGGGAGAGCTCGCCCTCGAGCACCTCGTCCCAGCCCAGGATGCGCCGGCCCCGGACGGAGACGTGCCGGTCGAGCTGGCCGATGAACCAGTTTTGGAGATCGTCCACGCGGGCCAGGCCCAGTTCACGGGCGCGCTCGCGGGACCGGGGGTCCGCCTGCCACTGGCCCTTGGGGCATTCGTCGCCGCCCACGCCAATGTAGGCCGACGGAAACACGTCCATGACCTCGTCAAGGACGTTGCGGAAGAATTCCACCGTGGCGTCCTCGGCGTTGAGCACGTGGTGGTTGATTCCCCAGCGGGTGCGGACTTCCAGGGGCTGGCCGGTCACGCCGAGCTCGGGGTAGGCGGCGAGGGCGGCCTGGACGTGGCCGGGCGTTTCGATCTCCGGCACCACCGTGATGAACCGCGCGGCCGCGTAGGAGGTGATTTCGCGCAGGTCATCCTGGGTGTAGTGGCCGCCGTGCGGGCGCCCGTCAGCCGGGGCGTCGGGTCCGGCGCCCACCTGGGACTCGCGCCGCCAGGAGCCCACCTCCACCAGCCGCGGATACCGCAGGATCTCCACGCGCCAGCCCTGGTCGTCGGTCAGGTGCAGGTGCAGGGTGTTGAGCTTGTGCATGGCCATCAGGTCGATGAAACGCAGCAGTTCGTGCTTGGGCAGGAAGTGCCGCACCACGTCCAGCATGGCGCCGCGCCACCCAAAGCGGGGCGAATCCTCGACGGTGCAGGTGGGCACGGTCCAGCGCACAGTGGAGACCGGCGCGCGGCGGAACACTGCGGCGGGCAGCAGTTGCAGCAGGGACTGGCAGCCGTAAAACACGCCCGCCGGGCCGCCACCGCTGATGTGCACACCGTCCGCCGAGGCTTCCAGCCGGTACGCCTCCGGTGCCAGCCCGTGGTCAAGGGAGAGGGCGATGTCCGCGGGTCCGGCGTCGAACATCACCAGGAAGCCGGTGGCGGGGCGCAGCGCCCCCTGCAGCCAGAGCGCCACGGCCTCGAGCCCCGGTTCGGCGGACACCGTGCTGGCGGCGGAGAGCAGGAACTCGCCGGGCGCGCCGGCCGCTTCGAGCGGGCGGGGCAGCAGGGGGACGGCGGTGTGCGGCATGGGAGGGCTCCTCAGGGGCGCGGTGGTGGATGGTCGGCCATGGACAGGAGTATTCCACATGGCTGTTCTGCTTCGGCGGCCCCCGCCCGGGCGTGAAGGGTGGGGGCAGGGTTGGGACCCTGGCGGGCGGGGGGAAGGTACCGTTAAGGTGTCCGCCCGCCCCGAAGATCCTATAGGAACCAACCATGATCAAGCCTTCCCGTGGACCACGTCCCGTCAGCCGCCAGGTCCTGGCCGACCACGTCTACGAGGAGATTCTCGAATCGCTGATGGACGGCCGGCTTGAGCCCGGCACGCCTGTCAGCATCGACGGCACGGCCCGGGACCTGGACGTCTCTCCGACACCGGTTCGAGAGGCGCTGGCCCGGCTGGAACACACCGGCCTGGTGGTGCGCGTTGCCCTGAAGGGCTACCGGGTGGCCCCCGTGTTCTCGCGCGAGGACTTTGCCAACCTGATGGATGCGCGCCTGGCCATCGAGCCCGTCACGACGCAGCTGGCGTGCCGGCGGATGACCCCGGAACTGCTGGGCGAACTGCGGCAGGCAATCACTGACCTCCGGGAAGCTCCGCGGGGGCCGTCATTTGCCGAATTCCGCGACTACCTCGACGCGGACGAGCGCTTCCACCGGCTGATTGCCGAGAACTCCGGGAACCCGTTCATGCTCGCCGCCTACGAGGCCCTCGGCGGGCAGGTCCAGCGGTTCCGGCTTTTCGGTGGGGTGGGCATCACCGACGCCGACCACGCCATCGCCGAGCACCAGGCGGTCTTCAGCGCCATTGAGCAAGCGGACCCCGAGGCTGCGGCGGCCGCCATGACGGAGCACGTGGCCAGGGTGCGCCAGCGGGCCATGCAGGCCGCGCCCGAGGCCTGAAGCCCGGGCCCCGGCAGGGGTTGCCAGGGCCGGCAGGGCCGGGGGATGACGAAACGGAGATTTGAGGCGGATAAGCCAGGATCAAAAGTCCATCCCGGCCTCCGCGGCGGTGAACTTCCGGCGGGACGGCCCGGCGGCCTTGTCAAAAATGTGATGCTTGACATATTCTGTAGCGATAGTAGATCCTATAGGAAAGAGGATCTCAAGCGAGGAGCTTCACCATGGCCTACACAGCCGCCAACTGGCCCATCAGCGCAGCCTTGCTGCAATTCCCGGGCACCAACGCCGCCGGCCGGCACATCAACGACGCCGACGCCTCCGAATGGCTGGAGGTGTTCCGGGAGGTCAGGGATGCCGGCTTCGCCCATGCGGACCTCACCGACAGCTGGGTCCGCCCGGGCGACCTGGATGCCGCCCGGCTCGCGGAATTCAAGGAGGCCGCAGCGGAGGCGGGGACGGGCATCCCCGTCATCTCGGCCATCCGCAGCAGCGTCATTGATGCGAAGAAGTGGGAAGACAACCTGGCCTACAGCCACCGCACGATCGATGCCGCCGCGGAGCTGGGCTGCGAGGTCGTCTCCTTCGGCCTGCACCAGGCCCTGACCGCCGAGCAGCAACAGCAGCTGTGGTTTTGGACGGTCCAGGGGCACACCGATCCGGCGGGCAACACGGAAGCATGGCGGGACGCCGTCGTCCGCCTCCGCGAACTGGGCCGGCATGCCGCCGAGCTCGGCGTCCTCCTGTCCCTGGAAATGTACGAGGACACCTACCTGGGCACGGCCGACTCTTCGGTGAAGCTGGTCCAGGACATCGGGCTGGCCAATGTGGGCCTCAACCCCGACGTCGGAAACCTGGTCCGGCTGCACCGCCCCATCGAGGACTGGCGCGAGGTGCTGGAGAAGACCCTGCCGTACTCCAACTACTGGCACGTGAAGAACTACCTCCGCGACGAGGACGTGGCCCGCAACAGCTACGTTGCCATGCCGGCACCCATGGAAAGCGGCATCATCAACTACCGGGATGCGTTCCGCACGGCCATTTCCGCCGGCTTCCAGGGCATCATCTGCACCGAGCACTACGGCGGCGACGGGCTCAGCGTGACCGCCGGCAACCAGGCCTACCTGCGCAAGCTGGTCCTGCCCAAGCAGGACGGCTACGCGCTCGGCACCAGCCGGGTTGCCCAGGGGCGCCAGCAGCCCGTGGCCGTCCCGGCCCTCTAAACAACCCACTCAACCCCGCAGGGCCCCTGCGGATTCGAAGAGGAACCATGACCCAGATTTTCGACGATCCCGCCGACTTTGCGGACGAGGCCCTTGACGGCTTCACGGCCGCCAACCGGCGGTATGTATCCCGCGTGGACGGCGGCGTGGTCCGCGCAACGGCCAGCCCCCAGGGGCAGGTGGCCGTGGTGGTGGGCGGCGGCTCCGGCCACTACCCGGCTTTCGCCGGGCTGGTGGGCGCGGGCCTGGCCGCGGGCTCGGCCTGCGGCAACATGTTCGCCTCCCCGGCGGCCGGGCAGGTCTACCGGGTGGCCCAGGCGGCCCACAACGGCGGCGGCGTGCTGCTCAGCTACGGCAACTATGCCGGCGACGTCCTGCACTTCGGCCAGGCCCAGGTGCGCCTGAACGCCGAAGGCATCGAAACCCGCACGGTGCTGGTCACCGACGACATCGCCAGCGCCCCGGCAGACCAGCTGGACAAGCGGCGCGGCATTGCCGGGGACTTGACCGTTTTCAAGGTTGCCGGCGCCGCGGCCGAGGAAGGCCTGGACCTGGATGAGGTGGAGCGCCTGGCCGTCCTGGCCAACGCCCGCACCCGCTCCCTCGGTGTCGCCTTTGACGGCTGCACGCTGCCCGGGAGCCCCGCACCGCTGTTCCACGTCCCGGCCGGGCGCATGGCGCTGGGCCTGGGCATCCACGGCGAACCCGGCATTTCCGAACACCCCCTGCCGACGGCGTCCGAGCTCGCCCAGCTGCTGGTGTCCCGGCTGCTGGACGACAGGCCCGAGCACCCCGGGACTCGCGTTGTGCCGATCGTCAACGGCCTGGGCACCGTGAAGTACGAGGAGCTGTTCCTGCTCTTCGGCAAGGTGGAAAAGCTGCTCACCGCCGCCGGCCTGACCGTGGTGGAGCCCGAATGCGGGGAACTTGTCACCAGCCTGGACATGTCCGGACTGTCCCTGACGCTGCTGTGGCTCGATGACGAGCTGGAGCGCCTGTGGGCCGCGCCGGCGGACACTCCTGCCTTCCGGAAGGGGGCCGTGGCCCGCCGGGCCCGCCGTGACGTCAGCGCGGATGCGGCCGCCCCGGCCACGGACAGTGAACGGCCCACGCCCGCTGCCGCCGCGCTGGGCCGGCATGCGCTCTCCGCCATCGCGGCGGTGCGCGACGTCGTCGTCGAACACGAACAGGAACTGGGCAGGCTGGATGCGATTGCCGGGGACGGCGACCACGGCATCGGCATGCGCCGCGGCGTGGAAGCGGCGGTTGCCGCCGCCCAGTCCGCCGCCACGTCCGACGGCGGTGCCTCCGTGCGCCGCATCCTCGCCGCGGCGGGGGAGGCCTGGAGCGAAAAGGCCGGCGGGACCTCCGGCGCCCTGTGGGGCACTGCCGTGATCGCAGCCGGTGCGGCCCTGGGCAACCGGGACCGCTACACGGGACGCGACGCGGCGGCAGCCGTCGAGGCCTTCGCCTCCGCCATCACCACGCTGGGCCAGGCCGGGCCCGGCGACAAGACCATGGTGGACGCGCTGCTGCCGTTCCGGGACGCCTTCCTGACCGAAATTTCCGGCGGCGCGCCGGTGGGCCGGGCCCTGGCGGCGGCCGCGGCCGCGGCCCGGGGCGCCGCGGACCTGACCGCCGGGCTGCGGCCGCTGAAGGGGCGCGCCAGGCCCCTGGCCGAAAGGAGCCTCGGCCACCCGGACCCGGGGGCCGTGTCGTTCGCCCTCATCGCCGAACGCCTCGGCCGCCACCTGGAAGCAGAACCCATGGAACAAGGAGCAAAGGCATGACCGAGAAAAAGGCAGGACTTCGCATCGTGGTGGGCAATGACTCCGCGGGCGTGGAATACAAGAACGCGCTCAAGGCCGTGCTGGAGGGGGACCCCCGCGTTGCCACAGTCATTGACATTGGCGTGGGGGCCGGCGACACCCGGGCCTATCCGCACGTGGCCGTCGACGGGGCGCGCATGGTGGCCGAAGGCGACGCCGACAGGGCGCTGCTGATCTGCGGCACCGGGCTCGGCGTGGCCATCGCGGCGAACAAGGTGCCCGGCATACGTGCCGTCACCGCCCATGACAGCTACTCCGTGGAACGCTCGGTGCTCAGCAACAACGCCCAGGTGCTCACCATGGGCCAGCGCGTCATCGGCTTGGAACTGGCCAAGAAGCTGGTCGGCGAGTGGCTTGCCCACACCTTTGACGAAAACTCCGCCTCGGCCGAAAAAGTCGACGCAATCTGCTCCTACGAACCCGACTACACGAAGGCCTCCTGAACCATGACTGAATCAAGCTCCACCGCCGGCACGCAGAAGAAGTTCGCCGTCGTCGGCTCCGGCTACATGGGCGGCGGGATCGCCCAGGTCCTGGCCCTGGGCGGTGCGCGGGTGGCCCTGGCCGACGTTTCCGCCGAGGTTGCGCAGAAGAATTACGAGCGGCTGCTCACCGAGTCGGACCAGTTCGTGGCCGACGGGCTGTTTCCGGCCGGTTCCACCGAGATCCTGCGGAAGAACCTCTGGGCCGCCGGCACCATCGAGGAGGCCGTGTCCGACGCCTCGTTCATCGAGGAGGCCGTTCCCGAGGTCCTGGCCATCAAGCACCAGACCCTGGCCAGGATCAGCGCGGCGGCCCGCCCCGACGCCGTGATCGGCTCCAACACCTCCACCATTTCCATCGCTGACCTGGCCACCCCGGTGGCGCACCCGGAGCGCTTCCTCGGCGTCCACTTCTCCAACCCCTCCCCGTTCATCCCCGGCGTGGAGGTCATCCCGCACGCGGGAACCTCGGCCGCCACCGTCGGAGCCATCCGCGAGCTGGTCCACTCCTCCGGGAAGCAGACGGCCGTGGTCAAGGACGTCACGGGCTTTGTGCTCAACCGCCTCCAGTACGCCCTGTTTCACGAGGCCGCGCAGTTGGTGGAGCAGGGCATCGCCACGGCCGAGGACATCGACACCCTGGTCCGCACCACGTTTGGCTTCCGGCTGCCGTTCTTCGGCCCGTTTGCCATTGCGGACATGGCCGGGCTGGACGTCTACAACTTCTGCTACCAGTCGCTGCAGACCGGATTCCCGGAGCGCTTTGCCACGCCCAAGATCCTCAGCGACCTGGTCGACGCCGGGAAGCTGGGCACCAAGACGGGCGCCGGCTTCCTCAACGTCCCCGCCGAGCGCACCGCGGAGCTGATCGCCTACCGCAACAAGGCCTACGTTGCGATGCAGCAGCTCCTGGACGACCTCGGTCCCGCACCCATCCACTAATACCTTCCCCCCAGACAAGCCATCACACACCACCAGGAGTCCCCCATGCCCGAAGCCACCCCAGCATTCCCGGCGGAACGCACCGCCATTGTCACCGGCGCCGTCTCCGAACGCGGCATCGGCCGCGCCACGGCCAACTACCTGGCCGAGCGGGGCTGGAGCATCGGCGTCGTCGACCTTGACGACGCCGCCTGCAAGGCCGTCGCCGACGGGCTGACCGCCACCTACGGCGTCAAGGCCCACGGCGTCGGGGCCAATATCGCCGACGAAGCCTCGGTCCGGGCCGCCATCGACGAGATCGAGGCCGCGCTTCCCCAGGTGGTGGCCCTGGCCAACATTGCCGGCGTCAGCTCGCCCGTCGGCTATCTTGACCTGGAGCCGGCCGAATGGGACCGGGTCCTTGGTGTCAACCTCAACGGCGTCCACTACGCCACCCGCCGGGTTGCCGAGTCCATGGTCAAGAACCGGCTGGGCCGCATTGTGAACATCTCCTCCGTCTCGGCACAGCGCGGCGGCGGCACGTTCTCCAAGACGCCCTACTCCGTGGCGAAGGCCGGCGTCATCGGCCTGACCCGTGCCACCGCACGCGAACTGGGCCCGTACGACATCACCGTCAACTGCGTCTCGCCCGGCCCCATCGACACCGACATCATGGGCGGCACGCTGTCCCAGGAGCGCAAGGACGACATGGTCAAGGACCTGGTGGTCAACCGTGTCGGCAACACCCGCGACATCGCCGCAGCCATCCACTACTTCATCGGCGAGGACTCCGGATACGTCTCGGGCCAGACCCTGAACGTGGATGGGGGGCTCTACATGCACTAAAAGGGAGGCTTTTCCTGTGCCCATCTTTGTCGGCACGTCATGTGCAATGCCGGTGGCCGGTCTGCCGGGTAGTTCCTTTAGCACCACCGACGGTGCAATCGGTTTTGAATCTACACACAAGGAAGTGTCATGAGCCAGTCAACGGAAAGCGCCAGGGACATTCAGCGGACCAAGGACCGAAAGAAGGTGAAAAACCTGCGGTACCTTGTGCTTGGATGGCTGCTGGTCGCCGGGCTGCTGAATTACCTGGACCGGTCGGCGGTGTCCATCGGGGCGCCCCAAATGATCAAGGAACTAGGTCTGACCAAGACGGACATCGGCCTCTTGGGGACAGTGTTTTCCTGGACCTACGCATTCTTCCAGCTCCCGGCCGGGTACCTGATCGACAAGTTCGGCCCGAAGAAGATGTACTTCATAGCAGTCGCGCTCTGGAGCGTGGCCAGCTCGCTCATGGCCCTGGGCCAGTCGATGGTCCACTTCGTCGCATTCCGGGTCCTGCTGGGTATCGGTGAGTCCCCGAACTCGCCCAACAGTTCGAAGATCACCACGCAGTGGTTCCCCCGCGGAGAACGCGGCCAGGCCAGCGGCATCTGGGACAGCGGTTCCAAATGGGGATCAGCGGCCGCCCCGCCTCTCCTCACGCTGCTCATGCTGGGGTTCGGCTGGCGTGGCATGTTCATCGTGGTCGGCATCCTGGGCCTGATTGTCGCCATCGCGTTCTACATGTTCTACAAGGCACCCGAGGAAGCCAAGAACCTGTCCGACGAGGAATACCGCTACATCCTGGCCGGCCGCGACGAAACCGACGCTCCCGTCGCCGACATCCCCTGGCTGACGTTCTTCAAGTACCGCCAGACGTGGGGCATGATGCTTGGATTCTTCACCTCGATCTGGATCTGGAACATCTTCATCACGTTCCTGCCGCTCTTCCTGCAGGACACCCTCGGCGTCTCGATTGGCAAGACCGGTTGGGTGGCGGCCATTCCCTACCTCGCGGCGGCAATAGCCGGAATCTACGGCGGGCGCATCACCTTGATGCTGGTCCGCCGCCGGGGGAAGTCGGCCATGGGTTCGAAGAGGCTGGTGCTGATCGTGGCCGCAATCCTCACCGGCGTCCTGCTGGTCATCGTTCCGTTCGTCCACTCGCTCACCTGGGCCATTGCGGTCCTGTGCCTGGCCCTGGGCCTGATCGCCATCATCCAGTCCCAGTCCTGGGCCCTGACCAGCGACATCGTCCCGGACACGCACGCCGCCCGCTTCGGCTCCATCATGAACTTCGGCGGCTATTTTGGCGGCGCGCTTGCCCCGGTGATCACGGGCATCGTCGTCGACAGGACGGGATCCTACACGCCGTCGTTCATCCTGGCCGGCGTCATCGCCGCACTGGGCGCCCTGTTCTTCGGGCTGATGGTCTCCAAGCCCATCGACGTCAAGAAGCCGGCGCTGGCATAGCCGTGGCGCCCGCCCCCTCCACACCCAAGGAGAAGCAACAGTGAGATCCACAGATGGCTACGTTGTCGGGCTGACCCGCGACGGGGCCTACCCGGACGGGTCAACCATCTTCGGTGATGTCGGCCTGGAAAGGTTGGACCAGGCCGGCATCACCTGGCGGCTGATGCCGGAGGTGCCCCATGGACCTGTCAATGCGGAAGCGCTGGCCGGGCTCGACGCAGTGCTGTCGTTCGGACACATGCCATTCAATGCGGAGCTGGTGCGCCAAGCTCCCCGGCTCAAGCATGTGGCGCGCTTCGGCGCCGGCTACGATGGCATTGATCCGCAGGGACTGGCCGCCGAGGGAGTGATTGTCACGACCACGCCCGTCGAGGTCCGCAAGCCACTCGCCCTCAGCGGGCTGACGCTCATCCTCGCTGCCGCCCACCGCCTGGTCGAAAACCACCGGGTGACCGCGAACGGGCTCTGGGAGAGCGGACGCGGCGGGCACAGGGGGCAGGGCATTGATGGGCGGACCGTCGGCATTATCGGCTTTGGGAGCGTCGGCACGCAGCTTGCGGAATACCTGCGGCACCTGGGAGTTGCGGTCATCACCACCGACCGCAACTCCAGCCGGGCCGCCGACCACGGCATCGCGGGCTTTCCACTCCTGGAACTTGCCAGCCGCTCCGACTTCGTTGTGGTGACGGCCGCACTCACTGGCGAGACACGGGGAATGGTGGACGCGGACTTTTTCGCAGCCATGAAGCGCAGCGCCCACTTCGTCAACATTGCCAGGGGCGCCCTGGTGGATCAGGCCGCCCTGACCCGGGCCCTGGTGGACGGCACGATCGCAGGAGCGGCCCTCGACGTGTTCGACCCGGAACCACCGTCCAAGGACGATCCGCTGTTCGCACTCGACAACGTCATCCTCTCGCCGCACGCGCTGTGCTGGACGGCCGACTTCACTCGCGATGTCTCTGCCAGCGTCATCGCGTCCGTGATCCAGGCGTCCCACGGCAACGTCCCCGATGCGGCGTTGAGCCGCGGACTGGTGAACGCTTCCACCTGGCGCGGAGCATCACTGCAACCCGCCGACGCGCAACCCGCCGACGCGCAACACGCGTGACTCGTCGCTCAATCGACCACCTGCCCGGCGGCCACTGCCGCTGACCAAGGAGCAACCCATGGAACCCCAAACCCCCGGCGCCTGGAGCACCGCCCGCAAGCTGTACCTGCTGGTCGGCATCATCGCCTGCGTCGGCGCCGTCCTTCTCATGGCCTACCCGCGCTGACCCGCAACCCCGAATCCCAAGCACTGACCAACGCATCACCTTCGACCACGCACCATCACCTTCAAGGAGGAGTCTGCATGACCAGCCTGACCAGTACCAGTAAGGAGCTGTTGGAATCACCCGCGCTGAAGTCGGCCGTCCACAAGGCCACTTTCCGCCTGATGCCAATGCTTGTCATTCTCTACGTGGTTGCCTTCCTGGACCGCACCAATGTCGGCTTCGCCGAGGCTGCCCTCCAAACCGACAAGGGGGTCTCCGCAGGCGCCTACGCGCTGGGCGCCGGAATCCTCTTCATCGGCTACGCGATCTTCGAAATCCCGAGCAACCTGATGCTCAAGAAGGTGGGCGCCAAGATCTGGCTGGCCCGCATCGGCATCACCTGGGGCATCGTGGCGGCCAGCTTTGCCTTTGTCCAGGGCGAGAATTCCTTCGTTGCCCTGCGTTTCCTGCTCGGCGTCACCGAAGCCGGACTTTTTCCCGGCATCATCATGTACCTGGCCGAGTGGTTCCCGAACAAGCACCGCGTGAAGATGTTCGCCATCTTCTACCTGGCCCAGCCTTTCTCCCAGCTCATCGGCTCGCCGATGTCCGGCGGACTGATCAACCTCGGCGACATGGTGCCGGGCGTGCAGGGCTGGCAGGTCATGTTCTTCATCGAGGGCATGCTCGCCGTCATTGCTGGCGTCGCCGCGTTCTTCCTGCTGATCAACGGCCCGGCGAAGGCCAGGTTCCTCTCCCAGGATGAGAAGGACGCCTTGACGGCGGCCATGGCCCAGGAGGACGCGCTCCGGAAGGAATCCGGTCCGTCCGGCGTCTTCGCTGCGATGGCCAACGGCAAGGTCTGGTACTTCACCGTCATCTACTTCTGCCTGCAGATCGCCGTGTACGGGGTCACCTTCTACCTGCCGCAGCAGGTCGCGCAGCTGACCGGCCAAAAGGTCGGGTTCACCGTTGGGCTGCTGGCCGCCGTGCCGTGGTTCTTCGGCATGTTTGCCTGCTACTTCATCGGCAAGTACGCCTCCACCATCATCCGACGCCGAGTTTTGGGCACCTGGCTGTTCGTCTCCACCGGCCTGTGCATCTTCGGCTCCGCATGGGCAGGCGCCAACGGCCTCCCGGCACTGGGCATCATCTTCATCACCCTGGCCGTGTGCAGCTTCCTGTCCATCGGCCCCATCGCCTGGTCCTACCCGACGGCGTTCCTCACCGGCACCGCCGCTGCCGCAGGCATCGGCCTGATCAACTCCCTGGGAAACCTGGGCGGCTTCGTCGCGCCGATCCTGCGCACCAGCATCAACGAGACGTTCTCCTCCGCATCCGGTGCCATGGGCATCTACGCCCTCGGCGTGCTGCCGTTCGTGGCAGCCCTCATGATGTGGGGCACCCGCCGGTTCAAGAACAAGGCCGACGAACTGCTGGACAGCTGACGGAACGGAACACCCACCACATGCCACGCACTGGATCGAGCACGTATGTAGGCGTCAGCACCAAAATGTACCTGGGGTATCGGGACAGCCTGCGCTGGTTGGAAGAAGTGCGTGCCGAACTGGACGCCCGCCCGGCACTTGCTGCCGGGCGGGTTGTCCCGTTCATCATCCCGTCCTTTCCGGTGTTGCCCGCGGCCGCGGAGATCCTCTCCGGGTCCGCGGCGGTGCTGGGGGCCCAGAACTGCAGCCCGGCGCCCGGCCCCTGGACGGGCGAGATCTCCGCCGCCATGCTCGCCGAGCTCGGCGTGGAGCTGGTGGAGCTCGGCCATGCCGAGCGTCGCCGGCATTTTGGCGAGGACGACGGCGTGGTCGCGGCGAAAGTGGACCAGTCCCGTTCCGCCGGGCTCACCGCGCTGCTGTGCGTGGGGGAGGAGCGCCGCGGCACGCCCTCGGAGGCGGCGGAATACGTGGTTGGCCAGCTGGAGGCGGCCCTGTCAGGCAGATGGGACGGCATGGAACGCACTCTGGTGGCCTACGAGCCCGTCTGGGCCATCGGCGCGGACGAGCCCGCCGACGCGGGCTACGTCACCGCCGTCGTCCGTGACACCAGACGGCGGCTGGAGCGGCACGGCGCGGGGGAGTTGCCGATCATCTACGGCGGTTCGGCGAAGCCGGGCCTGCTGCCGCGGCTGAACGGGGTCTCGGGCCTCTTTTTGGGCCGGTTCGCCCACGAGGCGGCGAACTTCGGCCGCGTCCTGGACGAGGCGCTGGCCCGTCAGTGAGTTGACGCTCCCGGGCAGCCCCTTGGGCGGTTCATGCCGGGCGGCGTCAGCCGGCGTGCCTTCGGGTGGGGGCGACGACCTTGATCACGGCGGAGTCGTCGGAGGCGGCCAGGCCCTGCGCCTGGCCCAGCAGGTAAAGCTGCTCGGCGGCGGCGGCAACGGGGGCGGCCAGGCCGGCGGCACGGGCCGCCTTGCCCACGATCCCCATGTCCTTGACGAAGATGTCCAGGCGGCTGAGGACCTCGGCGCCGCCCGTGGTGTAGGCCTCGAGGATGCGGGGGCCGCGGTTGGAGAGCATGAAAGAGCCGGCCGCCCCGGCCTCGAGGGCTGACAGGGTCTTGGCCTGGTCGAGTCCCAGGGCGTCGGCCAGGGCCAGGGCCTCGGCGGCGGCGGCGATGTGGACGCCGCACAGCAGCTGGTTTACGGTTTTGAGGGCCTGGCCGTCGCCCGGCTTGTCACCCACGATCGAGAGCGTGGAAGCCAGCAGGTCAAGGACGGGGGCCGCCTGTTCCCGCGCGGAAGGGGTTGCCCCCACCACGACCAGCAGGTCTCCCCCGCCGGCGCGGACGGGGCCGCCGGACAGTGGCGCATCCACGAGTTCGACGCCGTATTCAGCCAGCCGTTCCACCGTGGCCGGAATGGCCCCGGTGCCGACCGTGCTGGTGAGGATGACCACCGATCCTTGGTCCAGGACGGGGGCAACGCCGTTTTCCCCGAAGAGCACCTCGGTGAGCTGTTGGCTGTTTCGCACGGCCAACAGGACGGCATCGGCGCCCTTCGCCGCCGCCTGGGCGGTGCTGAAGGTGGTGATTCCGGCTTCCGCGGCCAGCTGTAGCCTGGGCTCGGCGATGTCGAAGCCGTGGACGGTCAGCTGTGACGCCAGGCGCGTCGCCATGGGCAGCCCCATGGCACCGAGTCCCAGGACGGTGACGGTGTATTTGCTGGTCATGGTGGTCTCCTTCAAGGCCGTGGGGTACGTCGTTTAGAACGTGCCGCTGAGCTTGCGGGTGACGTCGGCCAGCGACCGGTCGCCGCCCACGTTGCCGGCAAAGACGACGTACGGGATCCCCTTGGCAGGCCCGTCCACCGGCTCCCACAGGGACACAATTCCGGGGAGCATGGGGCCGCGCACCATGGCGTGGCGGATTTCCAGTCCATGCGCGGCCACGTCAGAGGAGGTGATGCCGCCCTTGGCGATGACGAAGCGCGGGGGCGCTGTCTTGAGGACCCTGTTGACCACCTCGACGACGGCGGCCGAGACGGTGCGGGCAATTTTCAGGCTGGCCGCGGGGTCGCCGGCCTTGACGAGCAGGCGGCTGGTGTGGACGATGACGTCGCCCGTCGCCAGGGCCGCGGCGACCTCAGCGGCGACGTCGCAGATGTGGGCGCCGCCGTCGTCGGTCAGCAGCGCTTCCACGTCGATCGCGACGATGCACGCCGAGCGGTGCGCGTCCGTGAGGGCCTTGAGCTGGCGGGTGGTGACACCGACGTGTGAGCCGACCACGATCAGACCGCCGCGGGCGGAGCCGGTGTCGGCGCGCTCCGCGGGGAAGATGTCCGCGGACTCGAGCGGCTCACGGATCTCCTGGCCGATCCGGGCGCGGACAAAGGGCGGGCCCACCCGGTAGATCAGGGTCTTTCCGCGGCGTTCGGACTCTTCCAGGCCCAGTGCCAGGACGCGCAGGTCGTTTTCGGTGACGGCGTCCACCACAATCGGCGTGGAGCCGGAGGCCGCATCCAGGGCGTCCGCGATGGCGGTGGCGCCGGCGTCGGGCGTGCCGCGGCGGATCAGCTGGAGGTCCACGGTGATGACGCGGGAGGCGGGGACGCGGCCGCCGGACTTCTCCTCCACGTAGTCCGCCAGCGAGGAATGGCTGAAGCCGAAGCTGGCGTCCCTGGCGAACTCGGTCTCGGCCACGGGAAGGAGCGTCCCGCCGCCGCCGCGGGCGTAGTGGATGCCGCCCACGGTGATGCGGCCGGCGTCGGGGAAGGCCGGGACGATGACCACCCCGTCCACGATCTCGCCGGCCTCCGCGGCCAGCGTTGCCGCAATGGTGTCCGGCTCCAGGGGGAAGTGTCCGCGGAGGGTGGAGTCGCTGCGGCTGACGAATCCCAGCGAAATGCCGGCGGCGCGGGCTGCGGCGAGGGCGTTGACCACTACCTCCCGGTTGCGGGCCTCCGCCTCGGCAGGGTCCAGGCTGCGGGTGTTGGTCAGGACATAGACGGCCCTGGCCGCCACGCCGTCGATCCGGTGCCCGAAAACCCAGTCGAAGTCAGACACTTCCCAGCGGGTCAGGACGGGGAGGCCGGACACGGACTGCGTTCCGGTGGGGTCGTCGTCGAGGACAATGAGCACCCGGTTCGAGGCGGCGGACTGGGCTGCCACCAGGCCGGCGGGCACGGCGACCTCGGCGGGGTAGGCGGCCAGAAGCTCGGATTCCAGGGTCATTTCCTCATGCCTCCTCCTGGGCCTCGTTTTGGTAAGATGTCTGACATCTAACATTTGACTGCCATTGTGGCACAAGGCACACGGGCTGTGCAAGCGGAAGGCGGCTCACAGCGTGAAGGCCCCTAAACTGGAGCAACATCAACGCGGAGGAGGGCAGACATGGCGCGCAAGTCGCTGACCGAAATGGTGGCGGATGACCTGCTGGACCGGATCGTCGCCGGCGAGTTCCCTCCCGATGCACTCGTTCCTGGTGAGCTGGAACTGAGTTCCCAGCACGACGTGAGCCGCATGACGGTCCGCGAGGCGATGAAGACCCTCGAGGCCCAGCGCATCCTCCGCGTGGAGCGCGGCCGGGGCACGTTCGTGAACCCATTGCGCAGCTGGGGTTCACTGCATGCGGTGCTCCGCGCCGTCTCCGAGGGCGAGGACGACGACGCCGTGGCCATCCAACTCATCGAGCTGCGGCGCATGCTCGAGACGGGTGCGTGCGAACTGGCGGCCACCCGCATCTCCGCGACGGACCTTGACCTGCTGGCCGGCCAGGTGGAGCAGATGCGGGCGGCCCACACGGCCAATGACGTGACCGCCTTCGTGGAATCGGACCTGGCCTTTCACGACATCATCCTGCACGCCTCGGGCAACATATTCGTGGCAGTCCTGTTCGAGCCGCTGCACCGCATCCTGGAAAGCCGCCGTGCGGAAACGTCCCGGGTCCCCGAGATCCAGGCGAACGCGATTGCCATGCACGAGTCCATCCTCGAAGCGCTCGCAGCGCGGGAACCCGAGCCGGCCCGGGTGGCCATGGACAACCACATGACCCAGACCCGGGAGGACCTGCAGCGATACGTCCTCCAGGCCCCTAAATCGTGATCCGCTGTGCCCCGACCACCTTGACGATGAAGACGTGGAATTCCTGCAGCCATCTGCGCAGGAACTCCGCCGTGGCCGGGACGGGGACGTTGCCGCCGTCGGCTTCTTCGCAAACGAGTTGCTGCCCCAGGGACGGGACCCCCAGTCGATGGCGTTCTTCAGCACGCCGGGCACGCTGCGGTTGATGGAATCCGAGGCCAGGCTGCCAACAAAAACGCCCACTTTGTAGCTCATGGCCTCTCGCCTTGCCCGTCGGAAATGTAGGGCCGGTCCCCCTGTATGCCCGCGTCACGTGCGGCGTCCATGGCCCGCCACCCGTGCCTTGAGGCACGACGCCGGGTGCCCGGCCGGGGCGGTCGTCCTGCCTGCCACTGGCGCTGGGAGCGCGCTGGTGGTGGACTGGGAGCATGGCTGGAAGTGTGAGTTCGAACAGGCCGGCGGATGCCGCCGGCGGTCCCGGGGGCGGGCATTCGGACGGCTCCCGTGCCGCACGGGCCCCTCGCCGCGGCCCGGGCGGGACGCCGTCGCGTGGCGTGCAGCCCGGCCGCGGCGCTGGGCACCAGGCCTCGCTGTGGCTCTCGACCCCGTGGGTCGCGATCCTGCTTGTCACCGGCGTGTTCCACCTGTACCGCGGGGTGCCCGTGGACGCACTGGTCTTCCTGTCCGCGGGTGCGGTCCTGGCCATCGACACCGCCGTGCGGCACGCCCGGGGCCGCCGCCCGGGCCGCGGGGCGGTGGAACTGCGTGCCGCCCGCACGCTCCCGCGCTGGTTTTGGGCCGCAGCTGCCGCCGCTGTCGGCGCCCTGTCCCTGGCCGTGGTGGTCCTGGCACCCGCAAGCAGCACGGGGATTCCGGCCGTCGTGGGCCTGGTGGGGGCGGCCATGCTGCTCGTCGCCTGGCCTGACCCTCCCCGGCCGCCCGGGCGCCCCGCAGCCCGGGTGAGGCGGGCCGCGTACTGGTGGGCCGGCGTCGTGTTTTTCCTGTGCATTTGGGAGCTGGGAACGTATTTCATCGACAGGTTTTCCCCGGGCGGGGAAGCCGTGTTCCCGCCGTTGACGGACCTGCTGCAGCCCTTGTTCGACAGTGATTCCAGCCGATGGTTCATGACGGCCTTGTGGCTGGTGGCGTGCGGAACGCTGCTGCGGGTGGTGCGGCGCCCATGATCTATGTGCTGGTGGTGGCCGGGTATGCGCTGGTCCCGGTGGCGGGGATCGCCCTGGTGGTGGCGTCGCGCGTGCGGCCGGCGGCGCTTGCCGGCCTGGGCGAACTGCTGGGCCGCGTGTTTGTGACGCGGGCCGCCCGCATCACGCTGCTGTTGTTTGTGTGGTGGCTGGGCTGGCATTTCCTGGTCGGGTGACCGGCATGGGACGGGATTAGCCTGCACGTGTGACGGGTGGCACGATTGAGGCATGCACGATTTTTGGCAGTTCGCCGGCAGTTACTGGTGGTTGGCGTTCCCTTTGGCGGGAATCATTGGCGGCTGGGGCCGCGGCCTCTCCACGGCGTCCGAGCGGCGGCACCGGCGCCGGGTCGAACTGTACAAGCTCCGGCACCCGGAGGCCGCGGGGCTGCCGCCGGTCCCGCAGGCCTCCCTCGCCATGGACCCTGACGCCTTCACCGAGGGCGACGTCGCCAAGGTCATGGACGCGCACGACGCCGTCAACCGCCGCTGGCTCGACTACGAGCTCGACGTCGGCAAGCTGATCGACTTCCCCATGATGACGGACGTCCGCGAACCCCTCACAGTGGCGTTCCTGCGGGCCAAGCGCGACGCCGATGCGCTGCGTCCCGTGGCCGCCGCAGAGGTCACGTCCAAGTCCCGGTGGGATGACTACCGCAACGCCGTCAACGCCTATGACGTGGCGTTCGACGTGGCGGAAAAGGAGGCCCGGCGCGTGAAGGACACGGCCTTCAGCGAGCCGGAGCGCCAGCGCCTGGGAACGGCCCGCAAGCTGGTCAACATTGCCGAAAATGAGGCCGCCAGCCCGGCAGAGCGGCAATCGGCCTTCAGGCGGGCCCGCAAGGAACTGGACGGAATCATCGTGCTGCCGGACGTCACGCTCGCGGCCTTGGAACAAAAAGTGGCGCGGATGATCAACCGTTCCAGCTAATCCGGGCCTCCGGCACTATGTTTAAGGAACAGCTGGCCGCAAAGTGAGGACTTGACCATGGCACGCACCATCGTGATTACCGGCGCCAGCGACGGCATCGGGGCGGCCGCGGCCAAGATGCTGGCCTATCCGGGGGACCGGCTGGTGGTGGTGGGCCGCTCGCCGCAAAAGACCAGGGCGATTGCCGAGGAGCTTGAGGCGGACAGCTTCATCACGGACTTCACGGACCTGTCCCAGGTGCGGGAGCTGGCGGCCGGCCTTGCCGAAAAGTATCCGCGCATTGACGTGCTGGCCAACAACGCCGGCGGCATCATGGCGGGGCGCGAGCTGACGGTGGACGGCCACGAGAAAACGTTCCAGGTGAACCACCTGGCACCGTTCCTGCTGACCACGCTGCTGATCGAGGGCCTCGTCGCGAGCCGGGCCACGGTCATCAACACCTCCAGCCGCGCCAACCGGTTCATGGCCAGATTCGACATTGACGACCTTGACGCCGCGAAGAAGTACTCCGCCAACACCGCCTACGGCAACGCGAAGCTGTGCAACATCCTCTTCACCCGCGAGCTGCAGCGCCGCTACGGCGACCACGGCATTTCCGCCGCGGCCTTCCACCCGGGCGTGGTGGCGAGCGGCTTTTCGGCAGAATCGAACCCGATTAACAAGTTGGCGTACGGCACCCTGGCGCGGCGGTTCATGCTTTCGCCGGCGCAGGGCGCTGACACCCTGGTCTGGCTGGCCACGTCCGTGCCGGGCGGGGACTGGACGCCCGGCGAGTACTACGCCAAGCGCAAGGTGGCCAAGGCGAATCCGCTGGCGTACCGCCCCGAGCTGGCCGAGAGCCTGTGGGAGCAAAGCGCGGCGATGGTGGCCGTCTAAAGGCGCCCGCCGGCGTGGATCCCTTCCGCGAGCTGGCGGACCAGCCAGGGGCTGAACACGAACGGCGCGGCGGCCACGGCCTCCTCCAGGTCCGCGATGTCCGACCACGCCCAGTCACAGACCTCGTCGGGATTCGGCGAGATCGCGTCCCCGCCCAAGTGCACGGCGGTGAAGACCGGGCAGATCTCGTTCTCCACGATGCCCGAGGCATCCACGGCCCGGTAGCGGAAGTCGGGAAGCACCGGGCGGATGTCGCCCACCTCCAGGTTAAGTTCGACGCCGGCCCGCCGCCTCACAGCGTCCTCAAGCGTTTCGCCGGGGGCCGGGTGTCCGCAAAACGAGTTGGTCCAGACCCCGGGCCAGGTCAGCTTTGAGAGTGCCCGGCGGGTGAGCAGGGTCCGCCCGGCGCCGTCCACCAGGTGACAGGAGAAGGCCAGGTGAAGGGGCGTGTTGTCGCCGTGCACCAGCGACTTGTCCGCCGTGCCGATCTCGGTGCCGTCGTCGTCCAGCAGCCGGACCAGCTCGATGGGGGATGACATGGCGGGACGCCTTTCGGTCGGGGCTGTCCAACAAGCTTAGGGCTTCACGTCGTCGTGCGGCACAACCTCGTGCAGCTCGAAGCCGCCCGACTTCAGCTTCCAGTAGTGCAGCCGCAGCGCCGCCGCCGTCCCCTGCTCCACATACAGCCGCCAGCACGCGTCCTCGCCGCGCATGCGGGCCGGCGCGTGGGCGCCCTCGTTTTCGCGCAGGAAGTGCGGCTTGCGGTTGCGCAGCGGCCCCTCGCGGTTCGCCACCAGGTCCACCACGGCACGCAGCGCCTTGGCCCGCTGCGGCGCCGGCAGCACGTCCAGGGAGGCCAGAAAGTACGGCCCCACGGTGAAGGCGCCCAGCGGCTCGGCGTCCTTGTCCACGGCGGGAACCGTCCTGGCCCACTCGTTGTAGAGCTCAAAGCGGAACTGGTCCCGAGGGTCGGCGAACAGCGCGGCCGGGGCGGAATCCGATTTGGAAGCGGCCTGCCGCAGCACCTTCTTGGCCCCCCGCAGCTTGGAGTTGGTGCGGGCCAGTTCCGCCTTCAGCGCCTCCACCTGCTGCAGCGCGTCGGTTCGGAGACGGGCCTCCTCATCGGCCTTCCTGCGCTCGGCATCGTATTTGTCCTGCCAGATCCGGGCCATCTTGTCCGTGGCCCCGCGCTTGTCGGCAGCGGCCAGCAGCACCTCAATCGTGTGCCGCGCGGCCTCCAGCTCCATCTGCGTCGACTGCAACGCCGTCCGCCGCTCGGACGCCGACAGCGCCGGCCCCTCGACGCCGGGCACGACGCCGGACCCGTCGCCGACCCCCTGCATCCCGCCGGCCGGACCGGCCGGCATGCCGGCGGCCGGCGTCCCGGCCGGCGGTGCAAAGATGCTCGCGTACGGACGGTCCGGGTCGAGCCACGGCGGGCCGCCGGCGACCAGGGCCGGGGCCGGGACGTGGGGGTCGTCGTCGTCCACGTCCAGCATGGAGAGCATCACGGCGCCGTTCTCGTACAGCACCCGCACGCGGACCACCTCGCCCTCGGTGAGCAGGTCCTCGGCGGCATCGAGTCCGTTGGAGGAAATGCTCCCGATCCCGATCCGGAAGTCCGCGTCGGGCCACAGCGTGACCACGGCGTAGCTGGCGCGGGCCGACTTGACCCTTGCCAGGGCCACGTCGCCCGGGCGGTACACCGTGACGGGCGATCCCGGCCGCTGCAGCAGCGCATGGATGTCCAGCGTGTGGGCGTCGGCGTCCAGGAGGCCGGTGACCTGCTGCCCGCGCGTGAGCAGCCAGTCCAGCGGCACGCCGGGCAGCAGGTCCTCGGCGCGGATGGTGGCCCGCCCTCCCGTGGCGGCCAGCGTGACCAGGGCCCGGCTGTTGTCCTCGCCGGCAAAGCCGTCGACCGTGCCCGTGGCGGTGGTCGCGGCCGGTTTCGGGGCCGCCGGCTGGCCGCGGGCGCCGGACACCCGGGAGCTGGGAAGGCCTGCGGGGCGGTCGTGGGAGCCGCGAGCCTCCGCGGCAAGGTCCTCCGTGAGCCGGGCCAGGTTCGTGAAGCGGTGCACCAGCCGTGGTCCTGGCGTTGCCTGCGGCCAGTCGGGTCCCGTCGGATAAAAGCGCGCGCCGGTGCCGTAGATTTCCAGGCCGTCCGGAAGGCCCTCCTGCAGTCGGCGAGTTTCAATGCCGTTTTCCAGCTCATACACGTCCGCCACGCCATCAAGGAGCCGGGCCAAGGCGGCGGCGTCAATGCGCCTGGAACCGGAGTCGCCCGTGTAGGTGACGACCACGGCTCCGACGGTCCTCGTGTCACTGGCCAGGTAGCGGGCCAGCGCGGCGCCCGGAAGGTGGTGGACGGGCGCGGGGCGGGCGGGTGGCTCGGGCGCAACGTCGGAGCTGGTCTTGTGCCGCTTTCGTTGCGAAGGCATCCCGGCTCCTCTCGCCACAGTCCACCGGCCCGGCTGTCGTGTCAGCCAGAATACCCCGGGCCGGGCGGACGGGGCGGCAATTCGGCACGGGGACACGGGGGTGCCATGCGCCGACTATCCATCGATCCGCCGGCTAAATGACCCTGCCCGGCGTCCCAAACGGCGTGTCGGGCGGCATGGGTGGTTCGGGCGCATCGGGGTGCGGGGGATCCAGCGGGTCGGGCGGGATTGGCGGGGAAGTGGGTCCCGTGGGGTCCGTCGGCCGGTTCGGGTCCACCGGCTGCGTGGGGTCCGGCGGGATTGGCGGCTGGCCGGGCGTCGGGGGCTGGGGGTCGGGAATCGATGAAGTGCTGCGCTGGGACATGGCCCGGGTTCCTTCCTTACAGGTGGTGGCCGCGTCAACTGCACCGTGGCAAGGCGACTGCGGCCTGCTTTTCTTCACACTACGCGAGGGGCCCGCATGGCGGAACCCGGTCCCGCGTCGCTGAGGATGACGTTTCGGATTATTGAGCCCGATTTTATCGGCCTCAATAATCCGAAACGTCATCCTGCGCAGTTTCGACGTCGCTGGCTGCCGGCTCAGGGACGGTCGGGGTCCTTTTCCCCGGCCAGCCTCTCCGCGTGTTCGTTCATTTCCGCTATGTCCGGGGTGACCATTTCGGAATAGACCTCGGCCAGGGGATCGGCGTCCGGGATGTCGTGGGTCAGGTCCGCGTTGTCGCGGTCAGGATGCTTGCTCATGGAGTCAGGATAGCCCGGCTTCCGGCCCGGGTGCACGGCGGGCACGCCGCCTGTCCGGGCGCCGGCCCGCAACCAAATTTCACGCTTGGGCGTCGGGCTCGGCCGCGGCTGCCGGTGCGTCCAGGTCTTCCTGCTGCCACGGGTGGAGGAAACCGCAGTCCTCCGCCGCGGGGATCAGCGGCAAGTCCGTCAGCTGTGTCATGGTGTCCCCTTTTCCCGCTGTGCCCACCGGTGTGTGATGGTTGCATCAGGCAAAAGCAGGGTCCGACATCGGGCGGCGGGAGTTACAAAAATTTCGCAAAAGCGCCCCTTGACAAGACCGGAGTTACAAAACTTTCGCGCGCCGGGTTGACGGCGCCCGGCGCAGCTGGTCTGATTCTCGGCAATGGGCCGGGCACCAATGACGAGGACGGGGACAGCCATGATGTTGAGGGGAACCACCTGGGGCGATCTGCGCGCCATCCGGGCGGAGCTGGAGCTGACGCCGGGGGAAATGTCCTCGATCGACCACCTCGGAGATCCGGACGTCCTGGCTGACTCGTTGGACAAGCTGGATGACGAACCGTATTTCCGCTGGGACCCGCGCGAGGATTACGTGCCCGGGCCGGTTGAGTACTTTCTGACCGCGGCGCGCGGCCATGCCGTCAGCCTGGCCAAGCGTGATTCGGTGCGGGGAACGGTGGAGTTCCGGCACGACGGCGGCTGGGTTGCCGACGTGCCACTCGACCCGCCGGTTGTCGGGGTCATCCACGTGACGAAGGGTGCCGTCCGGATCTGGGACCAGTTCGACGGCCAGGCGTCGGTGCGTGCCTTCGCGAATGCGAACCTGGACCAGCCGTACGAGCGATAGGCGGCGCCGGGGCGTGCCCGCCGGCTACGCCTTTGCGATCGCCTCCTTCAGCGCCCCCAGCACCAGCACCACGGAGGCCGGGTTCGCGTTTGGTCCCATCATGCCGATGCGCCACACCGTGGAGGCGAATTCGCCGGCACCGGCGCCGATCTCCAGGCTGAAGTTCTCCAGCAGATAGCTGCGGACGGCGGCGGAATCGACGCCGTGGGGGACGCGCACCGTGGTCAGGCTCGGCAGGCGGGAGTCCTCGGCCGCAAACAGTTCCAGCCCCATCTCCTGCAGGCCGTTTTGGAGCGCAAGTCCGGCGGCGGCGTGCCGTGCCTGGACGGCGTCGAGCCCTTCATTGAGGACCCTGCCCAGCGCGGCCTCGAGGCTGGCGATCATGGCGACCGGGGCCGTGTGGTGGTAGGTGCGCTTGCTGCCGCTGGCCGCGCCGGCGTAGCCGCCCAGCAGGCCGATGTCCAGGTACCACGACTGGGGGTCCTTCACGCGGCGCTCGAATGCGGCGTCGGAAATGGTGAAGGGGGCCAGGCCCGGCGCCACGCCCAGGCACTTCTGCGTGCCGGCGTAGCCGACGTCGATGCCCCAGTCGTCGGCGAGCAGTTCCAGGCCGCCGATGGAGGTGACGGCGTCGGTGATGAGCAGGGCGTCACCCTTGAGCTGGCCCAGCGCGGCGATGTCGGAGAGCACGCCGGTGGATGTTTCGGCATGGACGGCGGCGATGACCTTGGGGCTCGGGTGGGCGGCGGCGACGCGCTCGGGGTCGATCGGCCGGCCCCATTCGTGGTCCACGCGCACCACCTCGGCGCCGGCACGCCGGGCGATCTCGCACATGCGCTCGCCAAAGAGCCCGTTGACCGCGATCACGGCCACATCGCCCTTCTCCACCGTGTTCACGAACGCGGCCTCCATGCCGGCCGAGCCCGTGCCGCTCAGGGGCAGTGTGCGGGCGTTTCCGGTGCCCCAGACCTGGCGGAGGCCCTCGCAGGCGCGGTCCAGGATCTCGATGAACAGCGGGTCAAGGTGCCCCAGGACCGGGTGGCCCAGCGCGGCGATGGCCTCTGGGTAGCAGTTGCTGGGGCCGGGCCCGAACAGGTGGCGGTATGTGAGGGTCTCGGTCATGGGGCGTTCCTTTGTGTCGGGGGCGTTGCTGCCAGCATAGGCCGCAGCCGGGCCGCCGCCGTGACGGCGAGGACCGCCACCACTCCCACAAGGGCCGTGACAGCGGCCGGCGTGGAGTGCAGGTCCCCGCCGAGGCGGGCTGCAGCCACCCAGGCAAGGCCCCAGCACAGCGACAATGACGGTGCGAGGCGCCCCTGGCCGTAGAGGGCCAGGGCAACGCCGACGGCGGCGGCCACCAGCAGCACGGCGCCCGCCCAGGCATTCGGGTCGATCCCGAAGCCGTCAAAGCCTGCCGCCACCAGCACCGCGGCCACGTTGGCCGCCGTCGCGACACACACCCAGCCCAGATAGAGGCCCATCGTGCCGTCGGTGACCACTGCGTCGAGGACTCCCAGGGGCTCGCTGCGCCGCAACAGCACAAAGATCCAGGCCAGCACGGCCAGCAGGGCGACGATGATGGGAATGCTGAGCCAGCAGGTCAAACTGGATGCTGAGGATCCAGGCCGCATTCAGCAGGAGGGAGGCCGCCGCCGGGTAGCCGAGCGACCGGTGGCGGGCCGCCGTCCGCTGGGCGGGGAGGAACTGCCACACCGCATAGGCCACCAGCCCGAGGTAGATCACGCTCCAGATCGCGAACGCCGGACCGCCGGGGGCAATCAAGGTGGCATCGGCGGCCAGGGCCCCGTTGGAGGCATCCTTGATTTCGGTGCCCCCCGCCGCCCCGGAGCCGATGAAGGATCCGGCCAAGGCAAGGACTGCGCTGGCTGCCACCACGATTTGGCGTGCCAGATCGTTGGATCGTGTCGGGCTGCCTGAAGTCCGTGGCATGGTTCCATCCCTCCGCTGAAAGTCCTGTCCCGGTACGAGGATCATACCGTCACGGTACGGCCGTGCCATCAGGGAACGGCCGCGAGCTGTTCCGCGAAGATCCGCGGCCTCTGCCGCGCCCAGACCAGCAGTCCGATGTAGGCGAGGTCGAACACGGAGCAGAGCAGGCCGATGCCGATGACAAAGAGGGAGCCACCGAGGAAGCCGAGCAGGATGGTGGGGGCGAGGGTGCCGATCCATTTCGCCACGGCGATCACCAGGCTCTGCCCGCGGGGCCCGCGCCGGGCAACGAACATGGCGATGAACAGCCCGGACATCAGCAGGTTCTGGAGGAACGCGCTGTACTGGGCGGCTCTCATGCCGGCCATGCCAAATTCGGCAATGAACAGCCCTTGGATGAGCAATGAGCTCGCAACGATCCCCACTCCCCACGCGATGAAAAGCAGCCGCGGAATGAATTTCGGGAACTCATTCCGCCCGAACCGGAAGAACGTGTACAGGATCACCACGTCAGTCAGGCCCCAGACCAGGTTCACGTAGGCCTGCACCTGCGGATCGTTGGCGAGGCCGTGCACGGCGTAGATCCATTCCCATGCAATGTTCAGGCCCAGGGCGGCGACCGGCATCGCATAGGTCTTGTACCGGAATCCGAGCCGGATGGCCTCAAGGTAGACGATTGTCCATGCGAGCCCGCTCAACAGGGTGAGGAAGAGGTTCATCATTGCTCCTACCGGTGCGGGTCCACCCAACACGTCGTACGAATGTACTGCAATAACCCCACCCGCTCAATGGTGTTGCGGGCGAAGGCGTGCCCGCCCCGGAAGCACGACGCCGGCACGCCAGTTTGTGCCTCCCTCACCCGGCGCCGTGCTCCACTCCCGCCAAAAAGCCGACGCTCCCGCACAAAGGTGCGGGAGCGTCGGGTAAAACGCCCCCGGTTGCAACCGAGCGTCGGTTTTAGCTGGGGGAGAAGGGCTTGGTCTTGTGGCCGGGCTGGGTGGGCTTGACCTTGTACTCCTGCCCGTTCATCCGGACCGTGATGTTGCCCTGGTTCGGGGCGCGGTCGGCCACCACCGTCACCGAGGTGACCTTGCCGCCAGCCCAGGTGCAGCCGACCTCGTAGCCGCCACGCGCGCGCAGGCCCGTGAACGAGCCGTCCTGCCACGCCGCGGGCAGGGCCGGGAGCAGGTGGATGGTGCCCGTGTGGCTTTGGATCAGCATTTCCGCCACGGCACCGGTGATGCCGAAGTTTCCGTCCATCTGGAACGGCGGGTGGTTGCAGATCAGGTTGGGCAGCGTATTGAAGCGCAGGAGCCCCCGGAGCATGAGGCGGGCGTGCTCGGCCTCGCCCAGCCGGGCAAACAGGGCGGCGCGCCACGGCCAGGTCCAGGACCGGCGGCTGTCGCCGGAGACCGTGGCCTCCGTGAAGGGCATGCCGTCCTTCTCCCCGCACCGGGCCTTCAGGGACACCAGGGCGGCCGCGGCAAAGTCGGGCGAGGCCGCCGGGGTGATCTGGCGGCCCGGGTACACCGCGAAGAGGTGCGAGGTGTGCCGGTGGATGTCCGTGGGGCTGTCCATGTCCTCCTGCCATTCCTGCAGCTGGCCCCACCTGCCGATCTTGTTCGGCGCCAGGCGGGACTGGAGGGAGGCCACCCGGGCCCGGTAGGCGGGGTCGTCCTTGGCGGCGTCCTCACAGTCGATGTAGTTCTGGAACAGGTCCCAGATGATCTGCTGGTCGTACATGACGCCGTTTTCGCGGGGGCCGTGCTCGGGGGACCAGCCGTTCGGGGAGACCAGCAGCCCGTTGGCGTCCTGCACCAGGCGGTCCTCCCAGAACTGGCAGACTTCCTTGAGCATGGGCAGGGCCGTCTTGCGCAGGTAATCCTTGTCCTGGCTGAAGGCCCAGTGCTCGTAGACGTGCTGGCCGTACCAGGCGCTCGCGACGGTGTTCCATTCCCAGGAGTTGCCGCCGAAGATGCTCTGGCTGGTCCGGGCCGTCCAGCCGCGCGTGTCCTTGCCGAACGCGTTGCGGGTGGCCGTCCGGGACGGCACGGCCACCTGGCCGATGAAGTCGATGAGCGGTTCGTGGGACTCGGAAAGGTTGGTGGTTTCCGCGCCCCAGTAGTTCATCTGGATGTTGATGTTGGTGTGGTAGTCGGAAGCCCAGGCCGGCGAGTTGCTGTCGTTCCACAGGCCCTGCAGGTTGGCGGGGAGGCCGCCGGGCCGGGAGGATCCGATGAGCAGGTAGCGGCCATAAGTGAACATGGCCTGTTCCAGCGAGGGGTCCTCCGCCCCGGCGCCATAGGCCGCAAGGCGCAGGTCCGTGGGCACCTGGGCAACGGGGTCCGGCGTCGTGCCCCAGTTGACGGAGACGCGGGACATGAGGGAGGCGACGTCGGCCTGGTGCCCGGCGCGGAGGTCCGGGTAGGTGCGGGCGGCGGCCGCGGCGAGGGCCTTGGCGATGCCCGGCCCGGGGTCGGCGCCGCGCCAGCCGGCGGCGGCGTCGAGCTTGTAGTTGGTGCGGGCGTCCAGGAGCAGCGTCATGGTGTGTGCGCCGGCGATGCGCAGGGAGGCGCCGTCGGCCGTGAGCGTGCCGTCCGTGTCCACGATCCGCAGGGTGGCGGCGTGCTTGAGCTGGTTGGCCATGGTGCCGGCGAAGGACAACGCGCCGGCGGCGGCGCTGGCCGTGGTCGGCGCGCCGTCCTGGCCGGAGGTCAGTGAAATGGTTCCCGTAAGCCCGCCGGCCCGCTCGGTCTCGTAGCGGAACACCATGACGTCGGCGGCCCGGCTGGCGAAGGCCTCCCGCATGACCCGGTTGCCGGCCGTGCCGAACTGCGTGACGTGGACACCCACCGCCGGATCCAGCGCCCGCCGGTACTCGGCCAGGGCGGAGGCCTTGCCCGAATCGAAGCCGGGGCCGGCCAGCCCCACGCCGGCAAGGCGCAGATTGGCGGCGCCGGCCGCACCGCGGAGGGTGAGCCGGTAGGAGCTGTACGCCTTGGTGCCGGCGAGCGTGAAGGTGCGCGTTTCCCCGCGCGAGGCGAACGGCGCGCCGGGCTGCCGGCTGTCCAGGGCGGTCCAGGCGAGGCGGTCGCTGGAGCCTTCCAGCGTCCAGGCGGTGGGGTCCTCCGCGGGGGTGTCCGCGGCGGAGGTGAGCGAGTAGGACGTCAGCGCCTGGCCCTTGCCGAGGTCTGCCTGCCAGACGACGCCGGCCCCGGGCTTGGGGGCCACCCACGCCGTCGCGGCGCTCCCGTCGAGCGTGCGCATGACGTCGGCGCCGCTGCCGTCGCCGTCGGCCTGGCCCGTGGGGGAGGAGAGGTAGAGCGCGGACTGGCCGCCGAAGCTGACGCCGCCCAGGGCGATCTCCGCGACCTGAAAGTGGCTGACGCCGGCCTTCGGGGTGAAGTCGAACCTGTACCAGCTGTTGGCGGCGGTGTTGGCGGCTGTGAAGTCCTTGGCCAGGAGGCGGCTCTCGAACGGCGCCGACAGGGTGCGGGTGTCCAGGGCCGTCCACTGCGCGCCGTCGTTGGAGCCGGAGAACGCCCACTGCTGGGGATCGCGGGCGGGGACGTCGTTGGCGCTGGTCAGGGTGTATTTGGAAACCACGACGGCGGACGGCAGCTTGGCCTGCCAGGTCACCGTGGGCGGCGGGCCGTCGATGCACCACTTGGTGGCCGGGTTGCCGTCAAGGGTGGCCGTGAAGGTTTCCGAGGCAGAGTTGTTGTAGGGGCCGCCCGGCGCAGTGACCACGGGCTGCCCGGCGAAGCCGACCACCAGCTCGCCGAAGGTCCGGTAGGAGCCGAACCCGGTCACGGAGGTGTCGTAGGCCCCATCGTCCAGCCCGGCCAGGGCGTTGTCGTAGTTGTTCAGCCCGCCCCACAGGCTCTGCTCGTTGAACTGGATGCGGTCCCGCGACGGGTCGCCGAAGAACATGGCCCCGAGCCGGCCGTTGCCGATGGGGAGCGCGCCGGACTGCCAGTCGGTGGCGGGCAGCTGGTACCAGAGGGCGTGGCTGGACAGCGCCGGGTGGGGGAGCAGGGCGACGGCGGGGAGGGCGGCCGGGGCGGCGCCGGCGGCTTGGCTCGCGGCGCCCGCCGGCCGGGAGATGAGCTGGGTGACCAGCGGGATCAGTGCCACCGCGCCCCCAAACTTGAGTAGCTGGCATCGATTGGGGCCTGCATAAGTCATGGATAACTCCTGAACTGCATTGGTCGGGTGTTAGCTTGCACGCATGCGCGGATATAGCGAATGGTATGCATAACGAAGTAAGCCTTACAGACCATACATCGGATGTCTATAGCCACCTGAGATCCGCGACACATTTTAGCTTTGGTGGCGGGCGGCCGGTTGGCGGCAGCCGGTCCAAGGTCCGCGGCCCCGGTCCGTCCTGCCAACGCAGGCGAACTGTCACAATGCATTGCAGATTCTGACAGATAAATATCTAATTGTCATCAGAGGCATTTGATTCTGACAGATAGGTCCCCATGGAGCCCCAGCCGCGACCCCGCGAACAGCGCCTTGATTTCGAGCAACACCAGGAAAATCCACCAACCACTGATGGTTCGTCGTGGCCACCGGGAGACTACGACACCCTGATCTGGGAGGGACGGGCGCAGATCATGGAGCAGAGCATGAGCTTCCGCAATCTCAGCGGCCAAACCTACCGGGCCTTCATCCCACCTTTCATTGCCGGTACCCGGTACCAGCCATCCAGCACCGCAGCGGCCTTGGCAGAGGAGTCAGCCATCGCGATCGCACGCTTCGACGAACGCTATGGGCAGCATCTTGCACCGTTCGCCACGCTCCTGTTGCGCAGCGAATCGGCGGCATCATCCAGGATCGAAAACCTCACGGCAAGTGCCAGGAGCCTGGGCGAAGCGGAGCTTGGCTCCACCAACAGGGTCAACGCCACCCAAGTCGTCCGCAATGTGCGGACGATGGAAACAGCCTTGGCGGCAGCCCATGACCTGGATCCGTCCTCTGTTTTGAAAATGCATGAATCACTGATGGCTGGGACCGCAGATGAGGATGTCGCCGGCCAGTGGCGCCAACAGCAGGTGTGGATTGGTACCAGCGTCGTTTCACCGATCGGCGCCACCTACATCGCACCGGCCCATGGACGTGTTCCGGAGCTCATGAATGATGTCATGGCCTACGCCCGCCGGACAGATGTTCCGGTCGTGGTCCAAGCCGCCGTCGCGCATGCCCAGTTCGAGACGATTCACCCGTTCACTGACGGCAACGGACGCACGGGTCGGGCCCTGATGCACGCCATGCTCAAGCACCGTGGCACGGCTTCCCGGGTGACGGTGCCAGTTTCATCGGGGTTGCTCGCCAATGTCAGGGGTTATCACGAGGCCTTGACTGCATACCGTGAGGGCGAACCCGACGCCATCATCACACAGTGCGCCGAGGCCTCGTTCCTGGCAATTGAGAACGGCACCACGCTGGCCGCTGACGTCTCAGCCATTGCAGCCTCCTGGCAGGAACTGGTTCTCGCCCGCAAGGATGCTGCGGTGTGGAGAGTCCTGGATCTGCTCGAGCGCCAACCGGTCGTCAACGCAGTCGCCTTGCAGGACAAGCTCGGGCTCGACTATCGGCGCGCCAAGCGCGCCATGGATGAACTGGAAAGCGTCGGCATTGTCGTCGGCGTCGACAAGTTCAAGCAGGGCAGGTTCTGGCGGGCTCCGGCCATGCTTGATGCTCTTGACGCTTTCGCGGACAGGTCAGGGCGCCGCGTCAAGCCGTAACGGTCGATGGCCCAAGCATGAACGGAAAGCCTTCCCTACCCCGCCACCGGCCCCGGCACGAAGAACGTGGTGGACGTGAGCCGCGTGCCGTTCAGCTGCACCACCCACTCGTAGCTTGACCCGGCGGACAGCGGCAGCCCGCCCGGAAATGCGAGCACCAGGTTTGAACTGCCCGGAAAGCCCATGGGCGGCCGCTGCTGGCCCGGCGCGGCCTTGTGCCGGAAGTCCACGTCCTGGTGGACCCGGACGGTGCCTTGCCCCTCGGGCCCGGCGAGCGTCACGGGCTGCCCGTCCGCGTCGACCAGGATCACTTCAACCGTGGCCTGCGCCGCCTCGACGGATGGAATGCTCACGGTGATGTTGGCGAACACGTAGAACGGCGCGGTCAGCCCGGTCCCGGGGTCGAACCCCAGGAACTGGATGCCGCCGCCAACAATGTTAACCTTGCCGGCGGCGTCAACGTTCACAAAGTCGGCGATCAGCACCGTCCCGCCGGCGGCGCTTGAAGTCAGTGTCACGCGGAAGCCTCCATAGTCATCAGCCCGTCCGGTGGCGCCCGGCGGCCCTTCCCCCAACTCTAGGCCCGGCCGGCCGGGCTGGATTTTCCTGAGGAACGACGCCGGCCGCGGCGCCTGCCGCTGGTGGCCCGCACCGCGGGAGGCGGTCCTTCCTGCCGAACCTCATGTCCGGCCGCAGCGCTCAACAATGCTGGCGTCATTCGGCGGAGGGTGTCCACCGCTGCGCCCGCGCCAGGGCGAGGTCCAGCTGGTTCCCGCCGGCGTGGCGAAGCTGTTCTGAGTCGCCGACCACCACCAGCAGGGTCCGCGCCCTCGACAACCCCACGTACAAGCGCTCTGCAGCGCGCTCAATGTCGCGGAAACCATCCACGCAGAGAATCACGACCGATCGCTCCAAGCCCTTGAACCCCAGGACGTGGCCGTAAAACTCGGCTTCGTTGGCATGGAATTCCCGCCAATACTCGTCGAGGGTGCCGTTCTCGAAGTGCTCCTGGTGGATCGGGTGGCGCGACTTGGTGGTCAGGAGGGCGATCTGGTTCTTGGCCCAGCCGTCCTCGATCAGGGCGTCAACGCAGTCGCTGGCCACGTCCATGGCGTCTTCTGGTGAGCATTCGACGCGCCGGACGGCCAGGCCCGTGCTGCCCCGGGGCGTGAACTTGTCCCCCGCGAAACCCTTGAACGTCTCTGCGATCTTCCTCGTGTTGCGCAGGTTGTCGTCAACGTGGATCGGGACCAGGTCCTGCAGGGCCGCTGCAGAACTCCAACGCTGGTACACATCCTGCCGGCCGTCCATGAAGGCGTAGAGTTCCGACGCGTCCGGCTCCTTGAGGCAGGCCCGCAGGGCGTCCCACCAGCTCGGCGCGAAGTCCTGGGCCTCGTCCACGATGATCGCGTCAAACTTGTCGCCAGGTGGCATGCCGTCGGCCAGTTCCTTGAGCAGCCGCGGCATTTCGACGTCAAAATAGTCCTGGCCTGCGCCTTCCGGCACGCCGAGTGAGAGCACGTACTCGTGGAACTCGCCGGTGAATGCGGGCCTGGCGCTCTTCCACCGGGCCACCTGAAGCTGGAAGTACATGCCCAGACCCTTGTTGTAGCAGAAAAGTCCCACCCGCTTGCCGTCCTTGCACAATTGCTTTGCCTTTTGCAGCGCGAGCCAGGTCTTGCCGCTTCCGGCACCACCCGTGAACCTGACCCGGGTGAGCGACCGCGTCGCAGCCAGCAATACCCCCTGCCGCTCCGTCAGCTGGTCCTGGTGGTCCTCCAGTTCGCCCTGTCCGGTTGCGGGCGTGTCGGGCTGGTCGAGATTTCCCTCGAGTCTCGGCACGATGCGTTCCAGGAACGACGGCGCCAAAGGTCCCGTCCCGCCGCCTTCGGACTCAATCGCGTGACGGATCAGCTCGGCCGGGTTCCTGCAGTCGTCCTGGTCAAGGATGAGGGCGCGGGGGTTGCCGGCCCTCACCCACTCAGTGGGGACCTTCGAGTAGGGGAACGCCGCCATGTAAACAAAGCGGCTGGTCAGGTGTGAGCCGAGTTGGTCTTGGAGCCATTCCTTGAAGGCGTGCATTGACCCTTGGGACTGCGCGAGCGGGTCCGGCAACTTCCGTTTCCCGTCGGGCCCGCCGGACTGAAACCACTGTCCGCGCTCATTGGTCACAAGCCCGCCCTTGACCTCGATCGCGGCGAGTCCGACGCCGGGCCACAGGACCAGAATGTCGATCTCATGTTCCGCCCGGCCATTGCGGACTTGCACCGAGTGCGCCAGGACAACGTCGTCCGGCAGCTCGGCCTTCAGGAGGTCCCACACCACCTTCTCGGCAAACTGGCCCTCGCTGAAATCGTGGTCTGGCGGGATGAGGCGCAACGGGGTTCCCTTCGACGAAATCAAAGACAAATCCAAGCTACCCGATTTGACATGCTGCCTTGGGCCGCCGGGCCGGGAATCGTTATTGGTTGACGGAGCCCAGCTGTCCCTGCTGGCTGAAGGTCTTCGGCATTGCGCGGGCTGCCTCCCGCAAGGTGTCCTGAAACCCGAGAATGGCGGGCGTGGGCTGGTGGCCCTTGAGCTGGCCCATGAGTATCCTGCGGACGGGCACCGGAGTTTGCGGGTCCAGTGGCACCAGCCGGACGTCATCACGCAGGTTTGTCAGGGACAGCCGTGGCGCCAGCGCAACGCCCAGGCCGGCCGCCACCATGGCCTGCGCCTCCTGGTAGTCGTGCGCGTCGTAGGCGATGTCCGGGGCAAACCCGGCCGCATGGCAGCTCCGGGTGAGCACGTCCGCCACGGGGTGCCCGTCGGCCCGGATGATCCAGCGCTCGCCGGCCATGGAGGAGAGCTTCACCGGACCGGTCCCGCCCACCTCGCTGCCGGCGGCCACCACCAGCACGGTGGGATCGTCCAGCAGCCGCTCGGTCTCGATTGCGTCGTCCTCGAACAGGCTCCAGTCGTATTCCCAAAACAGCGCGAGCTCCACGTCCCGCATCAGCAGCAGCTCCCGCAGCGGGTCCCGCAGGGCGCTCCTGACCGAGACGGCGATAGCCGGGTGCTGGCGGGAGAACTGCGTCAGGACCAGCGGCAGGATGGACGCGGATGCCGTCGGAAATGAACCGATCCGCACGGTTCCTGCATGGAGACCACTCAGCGCCTCCAGGTCGGATTCCGCACCGGCCAGCTCCCGCCGGATGGCGTGCGCCCGCGCCACCAGGGCGGCCCCGGCATCGGTCAGCACCACCCCGCGCGCGCGGCGTTCAAACAAGGTCTGGCCGGCCTCCGCCTCCAGGCGGCGCATCTGTTGCGACACTGCCGAGGTGGTGTACATCATCGCTTCTGCAGCCCCCGTCAGCGAGCCGTATTCAGCAATTTCGGCCAACAGGAAAAGGCGTCGAACATCAAGTTCCATTCCCTGACTGTAGCTCAAGTTAAGTCAGTTGTAGAATTTCCACATTGTGCTCAACTCTTGGTGGGTTCACAGTAGATATGACCGAGGCCACACAGGCGCCGTGCAGGCCTCGGACCAACAACTACTGTGAAACGAGTTCCAAGTGAGAATCCCAGCAACCCTGGTCAGGGGCGGAACAAGCAAGTGCTGGCTGTTTAACAGCCACGACGTCCCGGCGTCCAAGGACCAGATCGAATCGCTGCTGATTGATGCGTTCAACGCAGCAGACCCCAGGCAGATCGACGGCGTGGGCGGGGCAACATCCACCACGTCCAAGGCCGCCGTCGTTTCGCAAGGAGCGGAGCGAGGAGTCGACGTGGACTACCTTTTCGCCCAGGTCGGCATTGGTGACAGCCGGGTGGAATGGGGCAGCAACTGCGGCAACTGCGCCACAGCCATTGCCCTCTACGCGGTGAGCCACGGCCTGGTGCAAACCGCCAACGGAACCACCGTGGTGCGCATGCGAAACCTGAACACGGGCGCCCGGCTCGAGGCCGACGTTGACACCCCCGGTGGCACCCTGCCCGCGTTTGGCGACGCCAGGGTGCCCGGAACTCTGGCAACCGGGGTACCCGTGACACTGGCCTTCCTTGACGCCGGTGGTGGCACCACGGGTGCGATCCTTCCCACGGGCCGGGCGCAGGAACAACTGAACGTCGAGGGCCGCCAGTTCACTGTCTCCATGATTGACGCCGGGGCGCCCATGGTCCTGGTGGAAGCGGCAAGCTTGGGCCTGACCGGCAGCGAGTCGCTGGCCGAGATGTCGCAGCACGTCCCGCTGCTGACGAGCATTCGCAGTGCGGCGGCCGTGCAAATGGGTTTGCGGGAAGCAGATTCGCCCGTCGACCATTCGGTGCCCAAAGTCGGAGTGGTTGGAGCCGCAAGGGACTACATCACGGCAGGCGGCAAGAGCGTGGCCGCAACGGAGTACGACGTCGCCATCCGGACGCTCTCGATGCACGCACCGCACCCGGCCATTGGGCTGACGTCCGCCGTCGGCGTCACAACGGCGGCGATTACCCCCGGGACTGTGGTCCACGCCGCCATCGCAGGTAATCTTCAACCAGACTCCGACGGCGCCAGGCTCCTCCGCATAGGAACGGCAGCGGGCCCGATCGACACCACCATAGTTTCGGACCTGGCCACCGGCAGCACCCGGATCGGGCTCCAGCGGGCGGCCCGCATCATCAGTGAATCCATCCTCTTCACCCGTGAATTCACCCTTGAAGCCGCGGCAATCAGCGCCTAAAGGGCGCCCAAAAGACCTAAGACAAAGGAGTCGGACATGAAAGTCACGCTGGAAAATATTGACCTGAAATATGGCGACAGCTACGCGGTCAGGGGCGTCAACGCCGAGATCGAGGACGGCCAGTCATTGGTCCTCTTGGGCAAGTCGGGCTGCGGCAAGACCACCACCATGCGCTGCATCGCCGGCCTGGAAACGCCGGCCCGCGGCCGCATCACCATCGGGGATCAAGTGGTGTTCGACAGTCAAAAGAACATCAACGTTCCTTCACACAAGCGAAACGTGGGCATGGTATTCCAGTCCTACGCCGTGTGGCCGCACCGGACCATCTTTGAGAATGTCGCGTTTCCCTTGCAGATGAAAAAGGTGGGCAAAAAAGAGATCACTCAACGGGTGGACGAAGCCCTGGTCATGGTGGGCCTGGACGGCTTCCAGAACCGCGGCGCCAGCCTCCTCTCCGGTGGCCAGATGCAGCGCGTGGCCTTGGCGCGGAGCCTGGTGATGCGCCCCAGCGTCCTCCTGTTGGACGAACCCCTTTCCAACCTGGACGCACGCCTGCGGGACCGCCTGCGGATTGAGCTGCGGGCCCTGCAACAAAAGCTCAACCTGACCTGCGTGTATGTCACGCATGACCAGGGCGAGGCGCTGGCCCTGGGCGACCGCATCGCCCTGATGCAGCACGGCAGGCTCGCCCAAGTGGGCACCCCCAACGACATTTACGAGAACCCGGCCAGCGCAACCATCGCCGACTTCCTGGGCGTCAGCAACATCTTCCCCGTCCACAAGAACGGACACCCGGGCGTCTACCGCCTGGCCGACCACCGCCTAGAACTTTCCACGGCGGAATACTCACTGGACGGCAATGCCATCGCGGCATGCATCCGTCCCGAGGACGTCATCGTCACCACGCAGCGCGCGGCAGGTGACGCCAACAGCTGGTCCGGAAAAGTCAAGGTGGCCAGCTACCAGGGTGCCGAGGTGCGGTACCTCATCGAGCTCGACGACGGACCCTCCATCGAGGCGCTCGTGTCACGTCGCGACTGCCCGGCTGCCGGGACCGGCGATCAGGTGTGGGTCAATGCGAGCCCCTCCGACATCCAGATCCTCCCGGCGGAGGTGGCCTGATGTCCGCCCTGACCACCAAACGCCCACGCGGGACGGAAATGAGCGCACAGCCGGCGCCGCAGCCTGGTGGGCCGGCCGGAAAGGACTACGGCCGGCACTTTGGCCGCCAGCTCCGCAAGTCCCTGCCGACGTGGTTCATGCTGGTCCTGCTGGCGGTGCTGATCCTCATGCCGATGGGACTGATCCTGTTCTCCGCGTTCAGCAGCTCCACGCCGCGCCCCGGCGCCATCGGACTGGGCGGGCTCACCCTGGAGAACTTCAAGGTCCTCACGTCTCCACAGTCCGTTAAGGCACTGGGCAACTCGGTCATCGTTGCGACCGCCTCCTCCGTTTTGGCCATGCTCATCGGGGCGGCGCTCGCCTTCCTCGCAGCACGGACCAACATCTGGGGCAAGGCCGTCATCTATTTCATCGGCATCTCCCCGATGTTCCTGCCGTCGCTGGTGGGTGCCCTGGCCTGGTCCCTGCTGGCCGGCCCGGCCACCGGCTACCTGAACCTGGTGACGCGGGCCGTGGGGCTGGGGAACCTGTTCAACATCTACTCCATGCCCGGCCTGATCCTGGTGCTGGCGCTGTACTACGCCCCCTACGCCTTCCTGCTGATCCACGGGGCCATGACGCTCATGAACCCGGACCTGGAGGAGGCGGCCAGCGTGCATGGCGGCTCACTGGGCAAGATCCTGCGCACCGTGACGTTTCCGCTGGTCACGCCCGCCTTGCTGGGATCGGGTGTGTTGATCTTCGCCCTGACCATGGAGAACTTCCCCGTGGCGCAGATGATCGGCACCCCTGGCCAAATCGAAACGCTGCCCACCTTCATCTACCGCCTCATGAACGCCGCCCCGGCGCGCGGCAACGAGGCCGCGGCAGTCGCCGTCGTACTCACGGTGCTGCTGATCGCCGTCACGGCCTTTCAGCAGCGCGTGGTGATGAAACGCAACTTCACCACGGTCTCCGGCAAGGGCATGAAGCCGCGGATGATGGACATTGGCAGGCTCCGCGGCGTGGGGCTGGCGTTCGCCCTGGTCTACTTTGCGCTGGCGATCGTGTTGCCGGTCATCGCCCTGCTTCTGGCGTCCCTGCAATCCTCGCCGTATGTTTCCAAGCTGGGCGAGTTGTTTCAAAAGGACTCCCTGTCCTTCTGGTCGCTGTTCCAGACACTGCAGGATTCCGCATTCTTGTACGCGGCGCGGAACAGCGTCCTGGTGTCCGTCTCCGTCGCGGTTCTGGGCACTGCGCTGGCGTTCTACCTCAGCTATCTGGTGTACCGAACCAAGGTGCCCGGCCGGAAGAGCCTGGAATTCGTGGCCATGCTGCCGCTGGCCATCCCGGCGATCGTCATGGGGCTTGGTCTGCTGTGGACATGGCTGATCCTGCCGGTGCCCGTCTACGGGACCATTTTGGTGCTGATCATCGCGTTCATTGCAATCTATCTTCCGCAGGGTTATCGCGGCATCAGCGCCAGCATCCTGCAGGTGGACAAGGACCTGGAGGACAGCGCAGTGCTGCTCGGATCGACCCGGGCCCGCGCGGTGGCTTATGTGACACTGCCCCTGATGAAGACAGGCGTGCTGTCCACCATCCTGCTGCTGCTCATGCTGGCCATGCGCGAACTGTCCGCGGCACTGTTCCTCTTCACCTCAAACACCCGCCTGCTGGCGATCGTGGTCTTCGACGACTACGACAACGGGGCGCTGCGGTCGGCCGCTTCCACCAGCCTCCTCTACATCCTGATCATTCTGGTCCTGGTGGTAGTCGCCAAGTCCTTTGGCGCCCGTTCAAGCAATGGAGGAAAATAATGAAACGCTCTATCAAAACCACGACCGCGGTCCTCGCCGCTGCCCTCCTGGCCGTCTCCGCCGCTGCGTGCAGCGCTCCACCGACTGTCACGCTGGTCAGCAAGGCGGAGTCGATCTCCACGACGTCGGACCTGGTAATCAACGGGCAAAAGGTCGCGGACAGCGCGTTGTTTGCCAAGGCCAAGGCGGAGGGCTCCATCACCCTCTACAGCGGCTACGTGGAAAACAGCGAGAAGGAGGTCATCAAGGCGTTCACGAAGGACACCGGGATCAAGGTCGACCTGGTTCGGCTGGTTCCCAACCGGCTTCTTGAACGGGTACTCAGCGAGCAGGGCGCCGGCAAGCTGGGCGCGGACGTCATCCGCATGTCCGAGTTCTCCTCCGTTTCCGCCATGAACAAGGCGGGTGCATTTACCGCACACAAGGTGCCGAACTACGGCCAGCTGGATGACACCGTCAAGTACGACGGCGGGAAGTTCTACCGTGTCTTTGACCCCGCCTTCACCTTTGCCTACAACACGGCGCTGGTCAGCGCAGCCGATGCACCCAAGTCCTGGCAGGACCTGCTGGATCCGAAGTGGAAGGGCAAGATCGGCACCACCCAGGTGGGAGCTGGCGGAAGCTCGGCGTCCCTGGTCCGGTTCCAGCGCAACGTCCTGGGGGATGACTATCTCAAGGGATATGCGGCACAGCAGCCCCGAATCTTCGACTCGTCGGGCGCGCAGCAGGAGAGCCTCTCCCGCGGTGAAATCCAGGTGGCCACGGGAGTGGTCAGCAGCGTCAACATCGCGGCTAGCAAGAACGCGCCCGTGAAGTTCGTTGTTCCCAAGGAAGGGTTCGCGCTATACGACTATTTCCTCGGCATGACCCCAACGGCCAAGCATCCCGCTGCGGCTCAGGTCTTCGTGAACTGGAACCTTAGCAAGCGCGGCGCCAGCGTCTTCGCGCAGCTGGGCGAATACCCTGCCGACGCCTCCGCGCCGGCACCGAAGGTCATGGGCATCCAGCTGCCGGCCATGAAAACAGGCCTCCCGCACCGCGGCATGCCCGACGACCTTGCCAAGAACGGCAAGGAAGACCAGGCGGTGTGGAACCAGATCTTCGGGTATGTCGGGTGATCCCGGACTGGCGGGACCAGCCGGGGGAGGCTGGTCCCGCCAGAGGCATTGTATGGGCACGGAGCCGGATACCGGACGGCCCTGGGCGCCGTGCACGTGTGGTCATGGAAGGAATCTCAGTGCTGGGGCCAGGTATTGTGTGGACATGGTCTAGCCGCTTGTGGAAGCGTGGCTTAGTCAGGCAGCCGGCAGCTTGGCGACCGGATGGAGTTGAGTCAAGGGGGAACTGCAATGTCCTGGTGCTGGCAGCCCACGAATTTTGGCAAGCGCGTCACTGGGGCTGGCGACTGGCAAGTCGTGCTGGACGGCACCGATCTGCGTCTACGCGATGCTGAGGCGACGACAACTGCCGACATGGTTGAGTTGGCGGACCCGACGTTCCACCGGGGAATTTTTTGGGGCACTGTCACCTTCGAATTGGGTACGCGCACCGTACGGCTGGCAGGGCTACGGAACCGGGGCGCGGCCAGCCTGGTCAAGGCCGTCAAGACTGCCATCGGCGACCACCGGGACTTGCTGTTGGCGGCAGAAGTCGTGGCGTGGGCGGACGCCCTGCAGGCCTCAATCGAGACCCAGTTCGCCGTAAAGGGATGGCTGACCCGCGATTTCAGGAACCACTGGCGCTCCGCCAGGCCAGAGGGCGACCTTGTCGCAATTCTGGGCAACCCCAGCCTTGCCCAGCGTCTTGGTGTGCAACAGGACAAGGTGCGGGACGCCGTCGTGCTTTGGAACGCGGAGCTGCGCGACTATCTAAGCACCCTCAATGAACGTCACCTGGCCAAGGAAGCAATGGCTGGCAAGGAATTCTTTGACAAGGTGGAGCGCTCCCCGCTCACGGTGGAACAGGTTCGGGCCGTGGTTTGCCTCGACAACCGGGTCCAGGTCATTGCCTCGGCCGGTTCTGGCAAGACCTCAACCATGGTCGCGAAAGCCGGGTATGTCCTGCACCGCAGTCTGGTGCCGGCGGAGAAGATCCTCCTGCTGGCGTTCAACACCGACGCCGCCCAGGAACTTGAGCAGCGGATCCGGGACAGGCTTGTCCCGCTCGGCCTAGATGCGGCAAACGTACAGGCGAAGACATTTCACGCCCTTGGCCTGGAAATCATCGGCCAGGCCACGGGGCGGAAACCCTCGCTGGCTCCTTGGATTAACGATGGTGCGGACCTTGAGAAACTCAAGGAGATTGTGGAAAGGCTCCGGGGCACCGAAGCAAAATTTCGCAAGCAATGGGACCTGTTTCGGCTGGTACTTGCCCGCGGCCTCCCGGAATTCGGCCATGAAAGTGACGATCCAACCGACTGGGACCCGAACAGCAAGTCTGCCGGGTTCAGGACGCTGCAAGGCGAGGTGGTCAAGAGCCATGGCGAGCGACTCATTGCCGACTGGCTTTTCTTCAACGGCGTGAGCTACGTCTATGAGCGGCCCTATGAGCATGAAACCGTGGACGCCACGCACGTGCAGTACCACCCCGATTTCTACTATCCGGACATCAATGTGTATCACGAACATTTTGCCCTCGACCGTAACGGCCACCCCCCGCCGGAGTTCACGGGCTATCTTGACGGCGTCAAATGGAAGCGCGCCGTCCACCGGAAGTTCGGGACCACCCTGATGGAAACCACCATGTCCGAGCTCTGGGACGGGCTGGCGTTGGATCGCCTTTCCGAGCAGCTCACAGCACGGGGAATTACGCTCGATCCAAACCCGGACCGACCCGGCTTCGGCCCAGTGCCGCTGAAGGACGAGCAACTCATTCGGATTTTTCGGACCTTTCTGATCCATGTAAAGAGCAACAGGCTCGGCGACGGCCAACTGCGCGAACGTGTCAAGGCGTGGTTGGGAACGCCGCTGCACTTTCGGCACAGTGTCTTCCTGAACCTCTTTGAACCCATCAGGGCCGCATGGGAGCAGGAACTTGTGGACGCGGACGTGATCGATTTTGAGGACATGCTCACGATGTCCGCGGACCATCTTGAAGCCGGCCATTGGGACGCCGGACATGAGCTGGTCATGGTGGATGAAATGCAGGACGCCAGCCACGCCCGGGCGCGGCTGGCACGGGCCCTGGTTGATGCACCCGGCCGAATGCTTTTCGCCGTCGGGGATGACTGGCAGAGCATTAACGGATTTGCCGGCGCCGATCTGTCGGTCATGACGGACTTTGCCCGCTGGTTTGGCGAAGGGGAAACCCTCAGGCTGGAACGGACCTTTCGGTCGCCACAGTCCATCTGCAATGTCTCAAGCAACTTCGTCCTGAAGAACCCTGCGCAGCTTCCTAAGCACGTGGTTTCGTCGGCCCCGGAATACTCATCCTCCATAGTTGCCGTTGCCGTCCAACGAGTCGATCAATATTCCCGCGCAGTTCGCGGCCACCTCGACAAGCTGTCCGACAGGGTTAGGTCCGGCGAAACCCCGACAGGCGCGTGCGGCCTGGTGACGGTCCTTGTCCTGTGTCGCTATCGGAAATTACTGCATGAGCTGCAGGCCGCCGTCAGGCCGAAGGGGCGCAGCAACAATGGCTGGGAGGGCCTGGATATCCGCTTCCACACCATCCACGGTTCGAAGGGGCTTGAGGCGGACTACGTCATTATTCCCGGATTGACCAAGGGAGCCTATGGCTTCCCCAGCACAATAGTTGACGATCCAGTCCTGCACCTGGCCATGCCAGCCGGCGATGTGTTCCCGCTCGCCGAAGAACGGCGTCTCTTCTACGTGGCGTTGACTCGGGCCAAACGCTCCGTGCTGCTTCTGACAGTTGCCGGTAAGGAATCACCGTTTCTCTTGGAACTCGTCAGAGACCACAACATTGCGGTGCTGGATGCCTCGGGCAAGGCCACATCCGCCATCCCCTGTCCGGCCTGCAAGAAAGGGAACCTGGTCCCGCGGACTGGAAAATTCGGCCCCTTCCTGGGGTGCAATCAATACCCTGCCTGCCGCCACACCCAGAAACCGGGAAAATTGGCGGAATAGTCTTTTGACAGCCAATAGCGGAAGCACCAGATTTCAAGTCTCCTCCCGTTAGTCTTTGTCGCACCCACCACATAGCCTGGCCTGGTGGACACAATTGATGGGGATGAAGGGCCGGAACTGCTGGCTGAGGGGCTCTACGAGCTGCTGCACACGAAGGATTTGGGGCGACGCTTAATAGCAGTGCCGGATCTGCAGGCCAGCATAGAAGGCGTGGGCGGGGACGATTCACCTCGGGCGCTGGCCAGACACGTCGCCTGCGCCGTTGAACAGCTCCTTATGGACACCAGGGAAGAAGACCGGGTCGCCAAGACCAACCAGATCCTGATGGTCATCAATCCAGACAATGAGGTCACACCTGGGCCGCTGCAACTTCGGTCCCTGCACCGTCCCGATGCACTCAAGCGCCGACAGCTGCGCCGTCCCGCCACGAGCCTTAGCGACAGCGCGCTGCTCACCAACGGCAAGGACGATCCCAATCTTGCTGCCGAGATCCGCGCCGAGATTGAATCGGCGGACTCAGTGGATCTACTTTGTGCCTTCATCCGGTGGACCGGCATTCGGCTCCTTGAACCGGCCCTTGAAAGGCTCAAGGAGCGTGGCGGGAAATTCCGTGTCATCACGACCACTTACATGGGCGCCACTGAGCGCAGGGCCATCGACCACCTCGTCAACAGCTACGGCGCCGAGGTCAAGATCAGCTACGAGACCCATTCGACCAGGCTGCACGCAAAGGCGTGGCTCTTCCACCGCAACACGGGCTACAACACGGCCTATGTTGGCAGCTCGAACCTGAGCCGGGCGGCCATGCTGGACGGTTTGGAATGGAACGTACGCCTCTCCAATATCGGAACGCCTGCGCTTCTGCAAAAGTTCGCCATCACCTTTGACAGCTACTGGGAGCAGCGTGCGTTCCAAAGCTACGATCCGGCCAAGGACGCAGACAAGCTGGACGCGGCTTTGCAACGCAACGGCGGCAAGCCGACGTCAGCGCCCTCCGGATACACCGGGCTGGAGGTTGAACCCTATCTGCACCAGGTTGAGATGTTGGAAGACCTTGACGCCGAACGTGCAAAAGGATTTCATCGGAACCTCATTGTGGCGGCAACGGGAACCGGGAAAACTGTCATCGCCGCACTCGATTACAAGCAACTCTGCGAAGCGGCCGCCCGGGACCTGACGTTGCTTTTTGTCGCCCATCGAAAGGAAATACTGGAGCAATCCCTCACGACTTACCGCAATGTCATGCAGGACGGTGCTTTTGGCGAACTCTTCGTCGGGGAGCACAAACCTGCACAGTGGACGCACGTGTTCGCAAGTGTCCAATCCCTCTCAGCCAAAAGCATCGGCGAGCTGCCCGCGGAGCGGTTTGACGTCGTGGTAATTGACGAGTTCCACCACTCAGCAGCCCCCACCTATCTCAAATTGATTGAGCACTTGAAGCCGTTGGAAATGCTCGGGCTGACCGCCACACCTGAGCGAGGCGATGGGGTCCACGTCGCGGATCTGTACTTCGACGGCCGTACGGCCAGTGAGCTGCGGCTCTGGGATGCGCTCGATGCCGACCTTCTTGTCCCGTTCCACTATTTCGGCGTCTCCGACGATGTCGACTTGAGCCATTTGGAATGGAAGCGCGGATCCTATGACCTGCAACAGCTGAGCGAGCTCTACACCGGCCACAGTGCGCGTGCCGCGAAGGTGATCCGGGAACTGCAGGACAAGGTCACGAGCACGCAGGATATGCGCGCCATTGGCTTCTGCGTCTCGGTGCAGCACGCGCAGTACATGGCGCAGGTGTTCAACCAAGCCGGCATTGCGTCGGTCGCGGTGTCGGGCCAGACGGACGACGGCGAACGCGCCCTTGCGCTCCGGCGGCTGCGCGGTCGCGAGATCAATTGTATTTTCGCCGTCGATCTATTCAATGAGGGCCTCGACTTGCCGCAGGTGGACACGATTCTCCTGCTGAGGCCGACACAGAGCGCCACAATCTTCATTCAACAACTGGGCCGTGGGCTCCGGCGCGCGCCTGACAAGGCCGTGCTCACGGTGCTGGACTTCATCGGCCAGCAACACCGCGAGTTTCGCTTCGACATCCGCTACCGCGCAATGACGGGGTACGGGCGGAAGCGGCTTGAGAAGGCCGTGGACGACGATTTCCCGTTCCTGCCTTCCGGTTCCCAAATTGTTCTTGACCGCGTGGCCAAAGATGTTGTGCTGACAAACCTGAGGACCCAGCTGAATCTGAACAAGCCGAAGCTGGCGGCAGACATCAAGTCCTACGCAGAGTTGCTGCTGGCGAATTACCTGGAAAAGTCTGGAAACGAAGTCAAGACCATCTACAAGACCACCAAGAACTCCTGGACCGAATACCTGCGTCTGGCAGGACTCATCGAAGGCTTGTCTCCGCTGGAGGCACTGGCTGCGGGAAAGTTTGACCAGCTGTCTCAGGCTGAAGAGAAGAAACTTCTGGGCAGAATGGCGGCCTTGATCCATGTGGACGACCAGGAACGCGCGGATGTCTATTCGATGCTCGTTTCCGCTGACGGGCCTTTGTACGCGGACCTGGGGCCCCGTGAGCAGGTATTCGCCCGGATGCTCTTCTTCACGTTGTGGGACGACGCCGGCGGATTCACGTCGTATGATGAAGGCTTTGCCCACCTCCGAAGCTATCCGTATGTTTGCAGCGAGATCCAACAGGTCGTCGCGTTGGGAGCCGCGGCGTCCAAGCGGGCCGGCAGGAGCCTCGGCATGGCGTATGCGAGCATCCCGTTGTTTTCGCACGCGACCTATCGGCGCGAAGAGATTTTGGCGGCACTGCAGTACGGATCCTTGGAGACGGGGAAGAACGTCAAACACCGCGAGGGTGTGGCGTGGTGCCCCCGAACGAGGACTGATGCATTCTTCGTGACCCTGCACAAGGACGAGGCAAACCACTCCGCCACGACCATGTACAAGGACTACGCGATCAGTCCCGAGCTTTTCCACTGGGAGTCGCAGAACAATACCTCACCAGCAAGCACGGTTGGCCGCCGCTACCTTGACCATAAGACGCACGGGTCACAGGTCCTGCTGTTCACCCGTGACACCGCAGAGGATGAAACCGGGCTGACGGTGCCGTATACCTGCCTTGGCCAAGTCGACTACGTCCAGCACAAGGGCGAGAAGCCGATCGCGATTACCTGGAAGTTGCACCGACCGATGCCCGCGGACGTGTTCGCGGACGCGGCGGCGGTGGCCCAATAGCCCAATGGCAGAAATTACTTTGGACTGCCGTTGTTTGCCTGACAATTACGGATGCGGGCCGCGGCGCTGAGGGCGTCCTATCCACGCATTGATGTGCTGGCGAACAACGCCGGTGGCACCATGGGCCGCAGGGCATTGACCGCAGATGGGAACGAGATAATGTTTCTGGTCAACCATCTGGCCCGTTCCTACTCACCCGGCTGCTCCAGGACGTACTGTTGGCCAGCCAGGCGCGCGTCATCAACACCTCCAGCGTGGCACACAAACTCTTCGGCAGGTTGGACATCAACGATCTCGACCCGGCGAAAAAGTACTCTGCCAACAGGGCCTACGGCAGCGCCAAGCTGGCGAACATCCCCTTTACCAAGGAACTCCACCGGCGCTTCAACAGCCACGACCTGACCACGGCCGCGTTCCACCGGGGCGGGGTCGCCACTGATTTCTCCGCCGGGTCTGCCAGTTACATGAGGTTCCTCTACGAAAGCGGAATGCGTTCCTACATGCTGACAGCTGCCCGGGGCGCCCTGACACTGATCTGGCGGCCAATTGGCCAGCCCGGCCTCGACTGGCAATCCGGCGATTACGATGCCACGCGCAAACCCGACCGCGCCAGCCGCCGGGCCAACGATGCCGCTCTGGCCGCCCAGCTGTGGGACCGGAGCGAGGAACTCGTGGGGAAGTGGCTTCAGTGAAAGGACGACGCTGGCAGCCCACCTCTCCCGTGCAGCGGCGGTCGGGCCGAGACACCTTGTCATGTACTGGTTAGTAGCCAACTTGCCTGTCAAAGTAGTGCCGTACCCGCTTCTTCAGGAGGACCGCTGTGACCGTTCGAGACAACACCAACCGCCGGCTCAAGGAAGTTCTGGACATCATGGCCGCGGGGTCGTGGGAGGACCAGAAGCCCAACGGGGGAGAGGTCCTGGCCGAGGCCGTGGCCCGCATCCCGTTCACCAAGGAAGAGTCTGAACTGCTCAGCGGCGGCATTCCCCGTGGTCACAAGAACCTCACCAAGGCCACGGCCGATCTGGTCAAGGCAGGCTGGATGACCAAGGGCCGCGGCGGCTGGGAAATCACCGAAGACGGGCTCAAGGCAACCGTCGCCTTCAAGACGGCCGATGCGTTGACGGCCGCCCTGGCTGAGGGCACACCCGTTCCCGCGGACACGCCACTGCCCACGAAGCCCGTAGCCACGAAGGCCCCGGCAAGGAAGGTCGCCACCAAGACCGCGGCAACCGCCAAAGCCGCGCCCGCCAAAGCCGCGCCCGCCAAAGCTGCTCCTGCCAAGGCTGCGCCAGCGAAGACGTCAGCCAAGGCACCTGCCGCGGCGCCCGCCGTCGTGCATAAGGACCAGCCAGCCTCAGTGGCACTGGCCGGCGACTTCGGCACCATCCTGGGCGCCCTCGTGAACTGGGACCCTGCCCACGACAGCGTGCAGATGAAGCTCGACGCCAAGCGCGGTACCTGGAAGCTGACCGCGGACCTGCCGCCCGGCCGGTACAGCTACAAGGCCGTGGTGAACGGTTCCTGGGAAGAGAACTACGGTGCGTTTGGCCTGCTGGACGGCGCCAACCACGAGTTCGAGCACACCGGCGGCGAAGTCACGTTCCACTACGACCACGCCACGAAGGACGTGCTGCGGGGCTGATTTCGACAAGCTCAATCACCGGGGGCCTGGGTCTCGACGCGCTCGCAGAGCTCGCTGCTCGACCGCCGGAGTTTCGGCAGGCTCGACCACCGGAGATTCGGCGGACTCGACCACGGGATCTACCCGTGAAGCTGTCGGTACGCGTAGGCCGCCGCGGGGTGGAGCGGCAGGCCTGCCGTGTTGATCAAGGTCTCGGGGCTCAGGAACTGGATGCCCAGGCTGGATTTCGGGATAAGCTCCCGGGCGTGCTCGACCAGCAGTAGCACGGTCTGCCGGACCATGTCCGCGTTGAGGTCCGCCCGGCACAGCAACAAGTTCGCCACGCCAATCGTGTTGACGGACGGTGTCCCGCTGTAGCTGTTTTCCGGTATCGCCGCGTGTTCGTAGAAGTCCCCGTAGCTGGCCGTCAGCTGCGGAAGCAAGCCGGCCAGATCCAGGAACCGAAGGCCCACCCTCTGGTTGGCCGCGGTGATGGCCGCCGTGGGCAATCCGCCCGACCACATCAACGCATCGATGGCGCCTTGCTGAAGGGCGGTCAGTCCATCGTTCAGCCCAAGCTGGTGCTGCCCTGCGGGACTCTTTGAACCCGGCCCCAGACCTGCGGCGGCGATGACACGGCCCGCCGTGAGCGCGGTCCCCGAGCCGACGGCGCCCGTCCCCACTGTCTTGCCGGCCAGGTCCACGAACACACGGATGTGGCTGTCCTTGCGCACGATGCAGTGGAGATAGTTCTCATAGACCTTGCCCACGGCGACAACGCGTCCCGGGGTCGCAGCCATGAGCGCCGCGGCGGTGTCAGCCAGGACCGGACCCAGCGCGGCCGCACCGGAGAGAATGCGCTGGAAATTATCGGCGCTGCCGCCCGTGGACAGGGTTGCGGCCGTTCCTGCCACGCCATGACGCTGCAGGGACGCGGCCAGCAGTGCGGCAAATTCAAGATAGAAGCCGCCGGGTTCGCCGCCGGCCACCACGGCGTGATCCAGCGGCGGCCTTGGCGCGCACGCCGAGAGCGCCGGGAGGAGCGCCGCGGACAGGCCGGCGGCGAATTTGAAGACCTGGCGGCGGGTTGGCGGTTGGGTGTCTGGGTCTCGACGCGCTCGTGGGGCTCGCTGCTCGACCACCGGGAAGGGCTCCATCATCGGGCGCCTGGGTCTCGACGCGCTCGCGGGGCTCGCTGCTCGACCAGCGGTTGGGTCCCTGGGTCTCGACGCGCTCGCGGGGCTCGCTGCTCGACCAGCGGGACCAGCGGGAACGCCAGGGTGGTCCGCAGGCCGTGCGGCTCGCGGGTGCCCAGCACCAGCCGTCCGCCGTTGGCTTCGGCCAGCTTGTCGACAATGGTCAGCCCGAGGCCGGTGCCCCGAATGTCCCGGTGGTCGGGGGACCGCCAAAACCGTGTAGTGCCCAAGGCGAGGTCACCGGGGGACATGCCGGGGCCGTCGTCGGACACGTCAATGTCCACGGTGTTGGGATGGGCCGTTACGGAGACTTGGACGTGGCCGCCAGCGGCGTACTTGATGGCATTTTCCAGCAGCTCGCCCACCATTTGGGCCAGCTCAAGGGGGTTGCAGTTCACATAAACGTCGGCCTCCGGCGGCGGGCCGAGCGCCAGCACCGTCCCGTTGCGGCCGGCTGCGGCCGAGGCGCGCTCCAGTTCCTCCTGCACAGTGAGGTACGGGTTGGCGCGGCCTTGCTCAGAGCCGGCTGCCGGGCCCACGGCCTTCCCGGCTGCGCCCTCAAAGGCCCGGTTTTCCGCCGTGGCCAGCATCAGCACGCCGTCCAGGAGTTCCTCCACGCGGTCCAGCTCCGCCGTGACGGCAGAGATGGTGCCGGGATCAGTGGAGCCCTTGAGCTCGAGCTGCAAGAGGTCCACCCGCAGCCGCAGCGCGGCCACGGGATTGCGCAGCTGGTGCGAGGTGTCCGCGATCAGCTGCCGCTGCTGGTCGAGGCTGCCCTGGACCGCCGCGGCCATGGTGGTCAGCGAGCGGCTGAGCTTACGCAGCTCCGGCGGGCCGTCCTGGGGCAGGCGCCGCATGGACCCGGTTTCCTCCAGTTCCAGCACTGCGGAATTGAGCCGGTGGATGGGCCGCAGCACCCACCGGGACACCCGGGCGGCCCCGAACAGCAGGGCCACTTCAAGGATGGTGGCGGCGGCAAGGACCCCCAGCCACATCGCCCGTAGCTTGCCCTGCGCCGCGCCGGCGTCGATCTCCAGGACCACTTCACCCATGACCTGGTTGGCGGTGCCGAACGATCGCGACACGAGCATGGCGTTCGGGCCAAAGGGGCGCAGCGGCGCCAGCTTGGTCAGGCTCAGGTTCAAGCTCGCGTTGAACAGGGCGTCCTTGACGTCCGCCCGGTTCGGGTCCAGCCGGCCGGACACCATCATGCGGTCCTGGGAGCGGACCAGGACGCCCTCGCCGTACAGGCCCGAGTAGGCGTCCATCGCCGTCTGCAGCCCAGCCCAATCGTTGCTCGACGCTGCATCCGCCGCAACCTGCGAAAAACGGTTGAGCGAGGCAACCCGGTTGATTTCCAGGTCCTGGGTCAGCGCCCGGCTGCCAGCGCTCAGGATGGAAAACGCCAAGCCCAGGACCAGCAGCACGGACAGGAGCCCAAGGACCCCGAGCACGCGGACCCTCACGCCGGGTTCGCCTCGAAGCGGTAGCCCACGCCGCGGACGTTGACGATGTATCCGGGCCGGTCCAGCTTGGCGCGCAGGCCGGTCAGGTGGACGTCCAGAGAACGGGAGGCCGCCACGAACGCGTCGCCCCAGAGCGCGTCCATGATTTGTTCGCGCGTGGCGATGGAACCGCCGTGCTCGACCAGGAGGGCCAGCAGGTCAAACTCAGTGGCCGTCAGGCCGAGGGGCCGGCCGTACAGCTCGGCAGTGCGGTGGTCCAGGTTGATGACGACGGCGCCGGCCGTGAGCTGGCTGCTCTTGGGGGCGGCACGGCCGATCCGCCGGCCAACGGCCTCGATCCGGGCCAGCAGCTCCGCGAGCTTGACGGGCTTGACCAGGTAGTCGTCCGCGCCCAGCCGCAGGCCGCGGACCACGCTGCGTTCATCGTCCCGGGCTGTGAGGATGATGATCGGGGCCAGGGTCACCTGGCGCAGCTTCCGCAGAACGTCCAGGCCGTCCATGTCCGGCAGCCCCAAATCGAGCAGGACCATATCCGCCCTGCGGTGCTGCAGCAGCGCGTCGCTGCCCCGGAACACCCGGGCCGCCCGGTGCCCGGCGGAACTGACGGCCGCAAGCAGGGCGGAAGCAACGGCGTCGTCGTCCTCAACGATGAGCAAGTCCATGCTTCGGTCCTCTTCGGCAGTGCTATGGGATTTCGACAGCCTCAATCACCGGGGCCAGGGTCTCGACGCGCTCGCAGAGCTCGCTGCTCGACCACCGGTTGGGTCCCTGGGTCTCGACGCGCTCGCAGAGCTCGCTGCTCGACCACCGGTTTGCGACAGGCTCAATCCCCGGGCCCATGCTACCGGGTGGCGACGTCGTCCAGGGCGGGGGTGCCGGCTTCGTGCTTGGAATCCAGCAGTTCGGCCTCGATGTGGGAGGTCTTGGAGGACTCGCCCATGCGCCAGTAGACAATGAAGCTGACGGCGATGCAGGAGGCCACGTAGTAGTAGAAGACCGGCTCGAGCCCGATGTTCTTCAGGCCCAGGGCAATGAATTCCGCGGTGCCGCCGAAGACCGCCACGGTGAGCGAGTAGGGCAGCCCGACGCCCAGGGCGCGGATTTCCGTCGGGAACAGTTCGGCCTTCACGATCGCGTTGATGGATGTGTAGCCGGTGACGATGACCAGCCCCACCATCATGAGCAGGAATGCGCCCACGGGGTTCTTCATCCCCTGCATGAGCAGGAAGAGGGGGACCGTGAGGAGGGTGCCGAGGATGCCGAAGCCGAGCAGCAGCGGGCGGCGGCCCACCCTGTCCGAAAGCGCGCCGGCCACGGGCTGCAGGACCACGAACGCCAGCAGCGCGAAGAAATTGATCCAGCTGACAGTGGATTTGTCTATGCCTACGGTGTTGACCATGAACTTCTGCATATAGGTGGTGTAGGTGTAGAACGCGACGGTGCCGCCCATGGTGAGCCCGACGACGGTCATGACCGCCTTGGGGTGTTGCATCAGGATCCGGAGGGTGCCGGCCTTGGCACTGGATTCCTGGCTCAGCTTGGTGAACTGGTCCGATTCGTCCATGGTGCGGCGCAGCCACAGGACGGTCAGGGCGAAAATGGCGCCCAGCACGAACGGGATCCGCCAGCCCCAGGACTTCATGTCCGCCTCGCTGAGGATTTGTTGCAGGACGATCTGGACGCCCAGGGCAATCAACTGCCCGGCGATGAGCGTGACGTACTGGAAGCTGGAGTAGAAGCCGCGGCGGCCGCTGCTGGCCATTTCCGACAGGTACGTGGCCGAGGTGCCGTACTCGCCGCCGAGGGAGAGGCCCTGGACCAGGCGTGCGACCACGAGGATGACCGGTGCCCACACGCCGATGCTGTCGTAGCCGGGAGTGCACGCAATGATCAGCGAGCCGGCGGCCATGACCGTGATGGATAGGGTCAGCGCGGCGCGGCGGCCGTGGCGGTCGGCATACCGGCCCAGGATCAGGCTGCCGAGCGGGCGCATCAGGAAGCCGACGGCGAAGATGGCAGCAGTGTTCAGCAGCCTCGAGGTGGGGTCGCCCGACGGGAAGAATGCGGATGAAAAGTACACGGCAAAGGCTGCGTACACGTACCAGTCGTACCACTCGATCAGGTTCCCTACCGAGCCTTTGAAAATGTTGCCCGTGATGCGTCGCGACGTTGCGCGCTCACTGGCCTTTGCGTTGTCCACTGATGCTCCTCGTAGTCTGGGATTCGGCCCCTTGGTGTTGCGGGGGCACAAGCCAAGCTATGCGTGATCCAGAGCACATCAAAGGGGAATGGGGGTTTCCTAACGGTTTCTTAGGTTTGCTTGGCCTTGGGTGGGCAGGTCTCTGCGAACTCCCCGCCACTGGTAGAGCAGCGAGCTTTGCCAACGCGTCGAGACCCAGAGGCGTCGGCCCATTGCGCCCGTCAAAATTCGGCGGCCGGCCCTGATGCCGACCGGGCGAATGAGTGGAAAAACATCTTAGAATTTATCTTCTAGAATGGATTGAATCTGTAGTACATAGGGTGTAAAATCTGTGGTATGGACGAGCCGGTTTGTGACCCCGGCAACGGGGGGCTTCCCGCCACGCAGGATGTGGCGGCACTGATCTCCGCCCTGTCCCTTCCCTCCATTGAACCCTTTGGCCCCGACAATGCCGAGCTGGCTGGACTGCCGCCGTACACGCGGCATCCGGCCCCGAATCCGGAACCCGCGTCGCGGGTCTCGGTTGCCCGGGCCGTGCACGACGCCGCGGTGGCCACTTTAGCTGCGTTGAAGTGCCTGGAGGACCGGACGGCGGCCTGCAAGGCGGCCGCCGTCGCCAGGCTGCTGGGCGCCGCGGATGTGGAGGCGGCCGCGCTGGCACTGGATCCGTGGCAGTCCGGGCTGGGGGAGACCACCGCGACGGCGGAAATCGCCACCACCTTGTGTATAGCGCAGGGCTCCGCGACCGCCCTGGCCCACCAGGCCGCCGACCTCGCCACCCACCCAGAGACGCGCGACGCCCTTATGAAGGGGGTCCTGTCCTGGCGGCACGCCTGCACCATCCTCGCCGAGACCCGCACCCTGGCCGACACCCCCGGCGCGCAGCAGTCCGACGTGGCAATATTCGAGGCGGACCTGCTCGCTGCCGCGCCCGGGACGACCGGGGGCGGGTTCGCGTCACGGGCCCGGCGAATGCGGGAGGGCATGCACCCGGAAACCCTCACCACCCGGATGCGCGAAGCCATCACGAAACGGTCCCTGAGTATTGACCCCGGCAAGGACGGGATGGCGTGGCTGACCCTTCACCTTCCGGCCCCGGCAGCGCACGGCGCCTTGGTCCAGTGCACCCGCCTGGCCCGCGCCCAACAGGGCCCCGACGAAAACCGCACCCTCGACCAGCTTCGCGCCGACACCGCCGCGATCCTGCTCCTCGGCCAAGCGCTCCCCGACGCGTGCACTGCCGCAGGCATGGGAACAGGCTCTGGCGACTGCTCCGGCGCCAGAGCCGGCGCAGGCATGGGCACTGCTGCCGGCTTCGCCGGGGACGGCTCCAACCGTGGCGGCACCGCCGGCAACGGCGGCGGCAACGCACGTGCCATCGGCGTCCCGATCGGCGACATGATCACCGATCTGGCTGCGGCCATTCAGGACGGGGTGGTCGAAGGGATCGGCGAGGACCCTGTCCGCGACTACTTCGAGCAGTTGGAAGCCACCCGGAACGGGGCGGCGATCACGGAGCCGCCGCTGCCGGCAGCGCAGGTCATCATCACCGTGCCGGTCCTGGGCCTGCTCGGCATCACGAACGAACCGGCCGAACTCGCAGGGCACGGACCCATCCCCGAAGACATCGCCCGCAGACTCCTCAACAATGCCGGCACCTTCCTGCGTGTTCTCACCGACCCCATCACAAACATTCCGTTGAAGGAACTGCCGCCGGACCGGTACCGCCTCCGTGAGGCCGAGAAGACCCTGCTGCGTGCGTTGAACCAGACGTGCTCGTTTCCGAACTGCACCAACCCCGCCCTGGACACCGAAATCGACCACATCATCCCTTACTCCGAGGGCGGGTCCACCACAGTGGACAACCTTCATCCCGGATGCCGTCGTCATCACGCACTAAAACACTTCCGTGACGACAAGGACAGGCACGGTCGGTACCGTCAGGACCTGGACCCTGACCGTGCCGGCATCAAGCTGCGCGGCTGGAAGGCATCCACCACACCCGACGGGCGCGTCGCCTGGACCTCACCTTCGGGCAAATACCACCCGCCACAGCAACGCAAGACCCGGCCGCCCGCCTACCCGAAATGGCTCAAGAAGCGCATCGCCAAGAAACTCAACGGCACCCACCGCAACGAGACGGCAGCAGGAGCGACAGCCGGCACAGCACGGCGCTTCGATTTCAACCACAGTCCGCTCGAAAACCTCATCGAATACACCATCAAGCCCCACCCAGTAAAAGAAAACTGACGGGATTTCAACAAGCTCAATCACCGGTCTGCCGGTTCCAGTGCCAGTCACCGGTGCCAAGCTCAGGCGCCAAGCTCATGCGCACCCGCGCTTGCCCTCGGTGTCCACCTGTTCCAGGGTCGGCAGCCCGTGGAAGGAGACAGCGGGGACCACCCACGGGGACCGTCACCGCCTGGTCTCCCGAATCGGGGGAGGAGCAGGCGGGCATTGGCAACGCCGTCCTGCCTGGCAGCGGCAATAATGCCGATCCGCATGGTTCCAGGGGGTTGGCGAAATCGGGGAAACGCGTCTAGGCGTTTGTCAGGCCGTCAGTGTCTCCACGGAAGGCATCGAGACCCTGTGCCGTGAACGGTCCGGACCACTTAGCCGGCGACTGATGGAACAATGGAACCACCATGGGACCACTTAGCCGGCAACAACTGCAGACGACCGAGCCGCGACGGGGCCAGGCTCGCTACCAAGTCATCGCCGCCGACCTGGCGCGCCGCATCGCGTCTGGCGAGTGGCTGGTGGGCGGCTTCCTGCCTTCGGAACCGGGCCTGGCCGCCGAGTACGGCGTCTCCCGGGAAACGCTGCGCAGCGCGCTGCGGCAGGTCGAGGCCCAGGGATTGGTCGGCCGGCGCAAGGGGCAGGGGACCCGCGTCATCCGCCCCACGCCCGTCACCGAGTTCTCCTCACGGCTGGCCTCCATCGACGACCTTGTCAGCTACGGCCAGACCGCGGTGCGCAGCGTCCTGCACGTCGAGGATGTCACCCTTGACGCCCAAACCGCCCGGCTCACGGGCCTGCCCGCCGGCGGCGGCTTCATCCGGGTGACCACCACCCGCCAAAGCGAAACGGATGCCATGAGGGTCGAGTCGTGGTCGCGCATCTACGTGTCCGCCGATGACTGGGAGCTCATCCAGGCCGACATCCACGGCAGCGAACGCCTCGTCGCGGACCTCATCTGCGCCAAGACTGACCGCACGATTGACCGTGTAGTCCAGCGCATCCGCGCCACAACCGTGCCGACCGAAGCTGCCGCCGCCCTCGACCGTCCCATCGGCGCGCTGGCGCTGGAATTCACCCGCCAATACATGGACCGCAACGACGGCCTCTTCGTCGTCGTGGTCAGCTTGCACCCCGGCGACACATTCGTCTACGAAACCATTCTCGAACCCCGCTGACGCGGCGTCGCAAAACCCTCAAAATCGAAAAAGTTCCGTGCCTTCGCGCGGCACTGCGGCCCACTTTCGCGGGCTACCACGCCGCACCGTGCCCGCCTTCGCCGCCGGATTCCTTCACCGCACCCCTTGACATTCCGTGGGCCATGTCTCATATTTGTCTAGACAGATAAGTTGTCTAGACAGGTAAGAGGCAAAATGAAAACTCTCCAGCAGCTGAGCTCAGCGCCGAGCGCGTCTGCAGCCCGGAAGAAGTGGTACCGCGGACTGGGTGCCCAAGTGATGATCGCCATGGCCGTGGGCATTGTGTTTGGGTTTGCCCTTCCCGGCATCGCCAGCCAGTTCAAGATCGTCGGCGACCTCTTCCTGTCTCTCATCAAGGCCGGCGTCGCCCCGCTCGTGTTCCTGACAGTGGTGCTCGGCATCGGCGCCGCCGGCGACCTGAAAAAGGCGAGCCGCATCGGGTTCTTCGCCCTGGTCTACTTCGAAGTTCTCTCCACCGTCGCCTTGCTCCTTGGGCTCGTGGCCGGAAACCTCTTCGGGGTAGGCAAGGGCGCCCACGCCCTGCAGTCCAGCGCCGGGGCCGCCCCGGCCGGCGCGGCCGAGCCCGGTTTCACGGCCTTCCTCAAGGGCATCTTCCCGGACAACTTCATCGGCGCGTTCAGTTCAGGCCAGCTGCTGCAGGTGCTGATCCTCGCCATCATCTTCGGCGCCGGACTGCTCACCCTTAAGCCGCACATGCGCGCCAAGGTCACCGGCGGGCTGGAAACCATCTCCGAGGCCATGTTCGGCTTCATCAACGTCATCATGAAGCTCGCGCCCATCGGTGCCTTCGGCGCCATCGCCTACGCCGTGGGCACCAACGGCAGCGCCATGCTGCTGGCCCTGGCCGAACTCGTGCTCCAGTATTGGGCCGTGATCGCGTTCTTCGTCTTCGGGGTGCTCGGGCTGGTGAGCCTGCTCTCCGGCTTCAACATCTTCCGCGTCCTGCGCTATGTGCGCATCGAGATGTCCCTGGTCCTGGGCACCGCCTCCAGCGAATCCGCGCTGCCCGGACTGCTGCGCAAGCTGCCCATGATGGGCGTGTCCAAGCAGGCCGTGGGCCTGGTGGTCCCCACCGGCTACGCATTCAACCTCGACGGCACCTCCATTTACATGGCCCTGAGCACGCTTTTCCTGGCCAATGTGTACGGCATCCACATGGGCATCCCGGAGCAGATCGGCCTCCTGGTCATCATGCTCCTGACCTCAAAGGGCGCCGCGACCGTCTCCGGGGGCACTTACGTGGTGTTTGCCGCCACCATTGCCGCCACCGGATACCTGCCCATCGAAGGCGTGGCCATCCTGTTCGGCGTCTACCGCTTCATGTCCATCGCCACCGCCTTCTGCAACACCTTCGGCAACGTCGTGGCCACCCTGGTCGTAGCCAAGTGGACCAAGGAACTTCACATGCCCACGGTCCGCGAGGCACTCGCCGACCCCACCGGATTCTGGCTGAAGGCTGACAGGGAAGAGTACGACGCCGATGCCTCCTTGGGCGGCCCGCCCGCCGGCGCCCCCTCGGATGCCGCGGTGGCGCGGGCCGACCAGGCTGGCCCGGCCGGCGAGCCGGAGAACCAAGACGAGCTGACCGCCGTCGTCCGTTCCCACTGACACCACCCCCGCAGGCAACGCGAGATCAACCCTTCAAGACTTTGAGAGAGACCATGAACACCACGGCCTTTGATTCCCAGCTGTTCCGCAACATGTTCGGCACTCCGGAGATGCGCGACATATTTTCCGACACCGCCTACATCGGCCGCATCATCGACACCGAGACGGCCCTCGCCCGGGCCCAGGCGCGCGTCGGCGTGATTCCGGTGGTGGCCGCGGGGCAGATCACCGAGAAGGCCAACGTCGAGACGCTGGACATGGACCGCCTCCGCGAGGAAACGGAAATCGTGGGCTACCCCATCCTGCCCATCGTCAAGCAGGTGGCCGAACAGTGCGGCGACGCTGGCGGCTATGTGCATTGGGGCGCCACCACGCAGGACATCATGGACACCGCCGTCATGCTCCAGTGCAAGGCCGGGGTGGAACTGCTGTCCGCCCAGCTGGACGTCGTGCGCAGGGCCCTGGCCCGGCTGGCCGCGGAGCACATCGACACTGTCGCCGCCGGGCGCACACACCTCCAGCACGCCCTCCCCGTGACATTTGGGTACCGCTGCGCCGTGTGGCTCTCGGCGCTGGACCGGCATGCGGAACGGCTGCAGCAGGCACGGGAGCGGGACCTGATGGTCCAGTTCGGCGGGGCGGCCGGGACGCTGGCGTCTCTGGGGGAGGGGCCCGAAGGGTTGGCCGTCCGCGCTGGGCTGGCCGCCGAACTGGGCCTGCGCGATCCCGAAATCACCTGGCACGTGGCGCGGGACGGGCTGGCCGAGCTGGTCTCGCTGTTCGCCAACATTGGCGGGTCCCTGGGCAAGATCGCCTGGGACGTCATGATGATGTGCTCCTCCGAGTACGGGGAGCTGGCCGAGCCCTTCGTGACCGGCCGCGGCGCCAGCTCCACGATGCCGCAGAAGCGCAACCCGATCTCGAGCGAGCTGATGCTGGCCGCCGGCAAACTGCTGCGGGAGAAGTCCTCGGTCATGCTGGATGCGCTGATGCAGGACTTTGAGCGGGCCACCGGCCCCTGGCACCTGGAGTGGGCAACGATTCCGGAGGCATTCCTGCTCCTGGCCAGCTCCCTGCACCAGGCAGAGTTCATGCTCTCCGGCCTTGAGGTGGATGTGGACCGCATGTACCAAAACACGCAGTTGACGCACGGACTCATTGTGGCTGAGGCCGTCATGATGGCCATCGCCCCGGTCCTGGGACGGCAGGAAGCGCACGAGGTGATCTACGAGGCCTGCCGCGCCGCCATCGAGTCCAAGGGCGAGCTGAAGGCGGAGCTGCTCAAGCACGAGGACCTGGTGCGCCAGCTCGGCGCCGATCGGATCGCCGAACTGTGCGAACCGGCGGGTTATCTGGGCAGCGCCAAGGCCATGACGCGGCAAGTGGTGGACGGCCTGGCACGGTAACGGCCCCGCGGGCCCGCCCCGGTGATCGAGCTTGTCGAGGCCTGGGTTTCGACAACCTCGACCACAGTCACCGGTTCCCCCACCGTCGCCAAACAACTTTGTCAGACCCTCCTCCTACATTGATGTCAGGTGCCGGATCCGCCAGGATCCTGTGCCGGCAGGGGGCAGTGGTTGCCTCCTCGCATCACTCGATATCAGGAGCACCACCATGGGGAATGAATCTTTGGACCAGCAGCAAGGGTCCGTCTATGTGCCGCCGTCGGATCTGCCGCCCTCAACGACGCCGCCAGCGGGAGGACCCGGCCTCCCGCCCGCTCAGTTCGCACCGCTGTCGATGCCCGCCGGTGACAAGCGTGCCGGCAAGGCACTGGCACTCACCGCCTTGGTCCTGGCCATCGTGTCTCTCCTGCTGTGCTGGATACCGATCGTGAACAACCTCGTGTTCTTCCTGGGCCTGCTGGCCCTGGGATTCGCCATCCCGGCCCTGATCATCGCCGTGAGGAAGAAGTCCAAGGCCAAGGCGATGTCCATCGTTGCGCTGGTGATCGCAGTGGTTTCCCTGGTCGGCGTCCTCGCCTCGCAGGCATACTACGTTTCCGTGATCGATGGTGTCAGCAAGGCAGTCAGCGACAGCGCGGACGGTGTTGTGGATGCCCCCGCAAAGGATCAGAAGAAGGCCGAATCCGCTCCGCTCGTCCTGGGCGCCACGGCGAAAGTCGGAAGCGAGTATGACGTTTCCATCAAAAGCGTCAACGTCAACGCCGGCGACGCGATTGCTGCTGCCAACCAGTTCAACGAGCCCGCCAAAGGCCAATACGTTTTGATCGATGTCGCCGTGAAGTATGTCGGTGACAAGGAGGGCGATCCCTGGATCGACCTCGGGGTGAAGTTTGTGGGCAGCGACGTCCGCCAATATTCCAGCAGCACCTGCAACGCCACCCCGGCCAAGCCCGGCAGCTCGGTACCAACCCTTGAGAATGGGGGGACGGGCGAGTACCAGGTGTGCATGGACGTCCCCGCAGCAGCGGTTGCCGGGGCGAAGGTTTACGTCGAGCCCACGTTCTCTCTGGCGCAGAATCAGCGCGTCTACTGGAACACCAAGTAGGTCAGACCCCTGCATCTTCGTTGAAGGCGAGGCGGGCTGGCCCTGCGGGGCCAGCCCGCCACCATGGCGGCCAGGATGATCACACCTGCCATGCCGGCCCCGGGCTGCGGCTTCGGCGTGGCGCATTCCAGAAAGCAGCCGGAGAACGGCGCGGCCGTCAGAAACAAGGCGATGAATGCCGGGTAGGCGAGTATCATTCAGCCGACCAGCGTGATTACGGCGGCCCACCATGCCGAAGGACTTTTTGGCGGACGTTTCGGCCAGCGCCGGCGCGTGGGCGGAGGAAGGGTCCATGGCAACTTTGTATCAGCTGCCCCGGGTTTAGTCTACCGAGTGGATAAATCGACGCCGTGGACTTGCGAGTCGCCCGGGCCGCCTTGGTTCATTGCTGAGCACGCGCTGACGCCGGCATTCCAGGTGGGTCAGGGCTTCCAGACCATCAGGACCACCACGGCGACCAGCAGAAGTGCCGACAGTCCCGAGCCCATCGCGACGCGCGGATATTCCCGGGACTTGACGGCGGCGGCAGCGGAACCGCCCTGGCCGGCGGTGGCCCCGGCGTCGGGAAACTCGTCGGCCGCCCGACGCAGCGCGGGGACCACCACGGCCAGGTTGATGGCGAGCGCGACGGCGTACAGGATGATCGAGATGAGGATCCACGGCGTCGTGAAGGAGAGGTTGTCGCTCTTCTCCGCCATGCCCATGGCGCCAAACCCGAAGAACACCACGATCAGTGACAGCAGCGAGTACAGGTTCACGCTCTTCGCCAGGGACGCGGTCTGGCCGGCGTCGCGTGCCCGGAGCGACCTCAGGGCCGTCATGGGCAGTATCGCCATCGGCCCCACCAGGAACACGGCTGCCACCACATGCAAAATAATCATTACGGTATCCATTAAAAACTGCCTTTCAATTGTTTCCGGCCTGCTGTCTTTCCAGTCAACACCAGCGGGTCAAGATTGGTGGTCCCATCGGGCATGTCCCGACCGATGGGATCCCGGCAAGTTCGATCACCGGCGGTCAGGCGAGCGGGAGGATCCAGTTCACCAGCAGGTAGACCACGGCGACGATGGTAAATACCCACGTGACAACCGCACCGACCCACAGGCCGCGGCGGCGCCAGCTGACGGCCAGCCCCGTGAGCGGCGGGGCGGCGACCATGCAGAGCACGGCTGCCATGCCGAAAACACCGGCCGCCACGGAGCCCGCGGTTGCCGGGCTCGATGCCGTGCCGGCCATCAAGAGGACGGACAAGAGCGCCAGGAGCACGGCCGGGTATGCCAGCACAAGCCAGCCGACCAGGACGATGCCCACAATCCACAGGACGGACCGGCGGGGCTTGGTGCCCGCGGCGACGGACGTGACGGACACGGGCAGGCGCTGGGAGGGGACGAAGTGCTGGCGTCGGCTCATGGTCCATGTGTAGCAGGCGAAGCTAGGCGGTTGCTGTGCAGGGCTACAGGTTCGCCAGCCAGCGGACGGCCAGGTACAGGATCACGCACACCGTGGGGATGCCGGTCCACAGCGCGGCCCTCCACATGTCGCGCTCCCTGTGGATCGCGGCCTGCCCGAGCAGGTGGGGCGTGGCGATCATGCAGAAAAGGAGTGCGGCGCCGAGGATGATCAGGGCGATCTTGCCGACAGTCGCGATGCTTGTCGCCGGGTTGGTGACGGCGGCGAAGATGATCAGGGCCATGGCAATGATCGGGATGACCACCACCAGCCAGCCGGCGGCCGCCACGAGCGTGCCCGTCAGCTGCGACCGCGGCTGCAGCGGTTGTTCGCGTGCCGGTGGCGGCTGCGGGGGATACGTCATGGTCCATTTCTACCAGCCGGGAGCGGCGGCGCAGAATGCGGCCAGGTTGACGGCACCAGCCACCGGGGAGAGTGGAACAGGAGTGGCCTGGCGGTCGAATGGGCGTAATCCTATCGTTTGATCAACGTTTAGGTATATACATAATGGTTATCTTAACGCTACCCTTACGTATGGAGTCAACGTGGATGACCACCTCGCAGGCGGCCGAAGAACTGGGTGTCACAAGTGTCGCCGTGCGAAAGCTCGTCGGCTCCGGCAGCCTGACGGCGTCGGCGCGGATCGGCAGAAACATCTTGGTTGACCGGTCATCCGTGGTCAGGTTGAAGAACCGAGGGACCCGGGTGGGGCGCCCTTGGAGCGCCGACATGGCGTGGGGCGCCCTCGCGATGCTTTCCGGCCAGCCGACCGGCTGGATCGATGCTTCATCACGATACCGCTTGAGGCAACGTTTGCGGCACCTCGATGCCAAGGAGCTGGCCGCCCACGTAACCACCAAGGATGCAAACCGGCGCTACCGGGTCACGCCCAGCGCCGTTGAAAGCGTCGCAGAACTCCTGCTGTCCAGCGGTGCAGCGGCCTTGCGGGACAGCACCGTTGCGCAAACCTTTGGTCTTGCGGGCGGCTCCGACGTTGCTGAAGGGTACGTCCTTTCAAGCGAAGTGGATCAACTGGTCCGCAATTTTGCGATGGTTCCCGATCCCGATGGCAATGTGACACTCCGCGTCATCGCCGATCCGGCACCCGTTCAGAACGGGGAACTCCCTGCACCGGTAATTGCAGTAGACCTGATGGACTCACTTTCGTCGAGGGAACGTTCTGCCGGCGAAGCAGTCCTCGAAGCCGCCCTCAAGAAGTGGCAGGAGAAAAACCATGGTAAATCGCCCTCAATGGCACGTTGATGCTCCTCGCGGCGGGTGGGACAGTCCGTGGCCACAGTGCATTGAGTTGGCCCGCGCGCTCCCTTCGAGCAAATGGACGCTCGTGGGCGGGCTCATGGTGCAGTTGCATTCGGCAAGGGCGAGAGTTCGCATTGCCAGGCCAACCTCTGACGTGGACATTGTGCTGCACGTCGAGACAGGCGCCACCACTCTCACCGCAGTTCAGCGGGTCCTCGAAGAGTTGGGCTACAACCTTTCGCTTTCCATAGATGCCGGTGCCCCTGCCCATCGTTTTGTCCGCGGCAGAGAACAAGTGGATGTCATGATCGCTGATCACGTTGCTCCTCGAATCCAACCCAAGCTTGGCGGCCGTCGCCCGTTTAGGATGGCGGGAGGCACCCAGGCCTTGAGGCGTACGGTTGACTGCGAGGTGGCTACGCTCCCCGGCGAGTCCGTGTTGATCAGCGTCCCGAACCAACTCGGTGCCCTCGTCCTGAAGGGGGCTGCCTATTTGGAAGACTCGCGTGACCGCGAACGGCACCTGGAGGATGCCGCGGTCTTGTCCATTTGCTCAACCGATCCGCTTGCCATGGCCAAGGAGATGCGCGGCAGCGACCGGTCCAGGATCGGCTCGCTCTACAAGCAGCTTGGCAATGCGGCGCACCCTGCCTGGGCCATCATCGATCAGGACAGGCGCCAATATGGTCGCGACGTCCTCCGCATACTTTCCGCAAACAACAACTTTGTCCCCATCAAAACTCTGAGGAAGGACAAGGGGCCCTAGCCGCCCCGGCACCCCGCACCGGCACCCCCGCCGGGACACCCGGGCAGGGTCCGGCGTCGCACTTGGAGATGGGACCCGTGGCACAATGAGGGGCACCGAGGGTGAGGGGGCATTGATGGCGTATCCGATGTCGAGGGCGTTGCCGGGGTCCGGGCGGATTCCGCTGCCTGCCTCGCCCGTCGTGTGGGATGGATACGTCCGCAAGGCCATGCGCGCGCTGGTGCTGGTGGGGCTGCTCTGGGCGCTGGCCGTGGCCATGCTCGGCTTCTTCTCACCGTTCCACCTGGCCCACACGCTGGAGGATCCGGCCCTGTTCATTCCGGCGCTGCTCTTCGTGGTCGGGGTGGTGGGCGCGCTGGCCGTGGGCCCGGAAATCGGCGCCAACTTCAAGCACGTCATGGGCTACGGCTTCCTGAAGCAGACCTCCGCCCTCCACAGCCGCACCGTGGCCCCGCACCGCGCCCGACGCGTCACGTCCGCGGCCGTACTGAGCGGCCTCGTGCTGGGCTGCGCGGCCGCCGCGGCGATCCGCCTGGTCTCCGGGGACGGGCTCGAGGCCCTCCTGCTCGCCGGCGTGGCCGTCCTGCTGCTCATCCCCGCGCGGAGGATGCTCCGGCATGCGCGGATCCTGTGGCGCCGGGCCCAGGACGACCGCGGGCGCCTGGCCGTCCTGATTGACGACGGCGATCATTCCGTTGGGCGGGTGGTCTCGGTGACGTCGGAGAAACGTTGGGTGGACGGCATGGCGCTGTTCCACGTGGAGCTTGAACACGCGGCCGGCGGGCGTGAGGAAGTCACCCGGGTGCGGCTGCTGTCCTACCCGGTGTGGGCGCCGGCCGAAGGCAACGAATACGACGTGTGGACCGATCCTGAGCGGCCCTTTGACAAGGACAGGACCCTGATTGAGCGCCGGTATGTGGGGCAGGAGTTTGCCGACTTCGCCCCGGAGCCGGCACCGCTGGACCATGAGCCATCCCGGATCGTTGAGGCGGGCGGGGTTGAGGCGGGCGGGGTTGAGGCGGGCGGGGTTGAGGCGGGTGGCGGAGATGCCGGCGCCGGCGGGGTGCGCGGTTCGGTGCCCTCGCCGGGGGCGCGGGGCGCTTCGGGCCGGGACGCTCCGCCATGGATGTCCCGTGAAAGCAAGTCCGTACAGGCCGCACCCGCAGCCAGGGCACAGCGGACCCGGCTGCTCCTGGCCCTGCCCCCGCTGGTCATCGCCGCCTTGGCCGTGGCGGGCGCCCTGCTGGTGCCACCACTGGTCGACGCCGTCCCGTGGTGGACCGTCGCGGCGCTGGGCCTCTATGCGGTGCTCACCGTGGTCAACGCCTGGGTGTATTGGCAGTTCGCGGTCCGCAGCCGGTGGGTCATCCGCTCCGGCGTCACCTTCGGCGCCACGGAATCCGCCGTGTTTGTCGGGTTCTTCGCCGCGGGCTTCTGCGTCCTGTCCACGCCGTCGCTGGTGGACGGGCCTGTTCATGGCACGGCCCCGTGGACGCCGGCCCACTACCTGGTGGGAGCCGCCCTGCTCGGCGCCGTGCTGGTGTTCGAGTGGGCGTTCAGCGGCACCGCCTGGGCCCTGAACCACCTCAACGCCGAGTATGCCGCCCCCGCAGAGGTGGTCCAGGAGGCGCTCACGGGCCACGACCCCCACGGCATAGACCGCCTTGAGGCCCGCTACGGCTACCGGGCGGGCGTGCTGCTGTGCGGCTAGCGCGGCCGCGCGTGGCAATTCGGGAACGGCGAAGCGGCACATGGGCTCCAGGCCTGATCCAGATGACCGGTCTTGAACCCGTTGGCGGCGGGGCGCTCAACCCGTCCCGGGCCGCCGTCTACATGGACGACGCGCGGATCCCCGACAACGCGGGCAACCTGCCCGTGGACGAGCCCGTGGTTCCGTGCGGGCCGGTGGGCCATTTCAGCACCCTGCCGCTCAAGGCCTGCCTGCCAGGGCTCAGCCGCGCCGGCATTCCGGCGGAGGTGTCGCGGCCGGGCGGGACCACCCGTCCATGGAGATTGCCTCGATGGCGCGGGGCCTGGAGATCATTGCCCGCACGGCCCCGTTAAGAGGTCATTGCCCGCACGGCCCCGCCAACCGGCGCGGACATTAAGCTGGGGGCGGGCGCCACGCACTGACGTCCTGCCGCGCGGCGCCCCGGGTTGCGGGGAGATCGGCTTCGGTGAGCTCGGCCAGGACCTGCCCGATCTGGTACCAGGACACGGCGGCCAGGGCGCGGTTCGTGTGCACGTAGTACGGGAAGGCGACCAGCCCCACGGACAGGGCCCAGGCCCGCCCGCGCGCCCAGGTGCCGTCGTCGGCCTTCATTTCCGCACGGAACACCTCCCGCTCCTCCGGGCCGAACAGGTTCCACGCGACAATCAGGTCGATGGCGGGATCGCCCACCGCAAGCCCGCCCCAATCGAGGACGCCCTCGAGCCGGCCGTGTTTCACCAGGAGGTTGCCGGGGTGGAGGTCGGTGTGGATCCAGCTGGGCGGCCCGGTCCCCTCCGGCGCCTCCACGGCCACGTCCCACGCCCGGTGGAGCGCGGCCGTGTCAAAGTGGTCCCCGCACCTGCCAATGGCCGCGCGCGTGTCCGCCTCACGCGGCCGCACGGACCTGTCGCCGCGGTAGGAAAACAGCTCCTCCGACGCGGGGGGCGGCACCACGCTGTGCAGCGCGCGGGCAAACCGTGCCACGTCCACCGCGAGCCTGTTGGGAATCGGGTGGTCCGGCCGGCCCGGGACGGGATTGCCGCCCTCGATCCAGCGCGAGATGAACCACTTGAACGGATACCCCTCCGCGGGCCGGCCAATCCCCACCGGCGCCGGGATCCGGGCGGGCAGCATGGGCGCGAGCCTCGGCGCGTGGACCAGTTCCCGTTCCAGCGACCTTGCGGCTGCGGGCGTTCGCGGCAGCCTGACGCCAAAGTGCCTGTTCAGGATGAACATGACGTTGTCCGTGCTGGCCGGATAGACGGGCTCCAGCGACGTGCCCGCCCACACCGGAAACTGGTCCGCGACCATGGCCGCCACCCTGTCGGTGTCGATGTCCACCTCGTCCACGTGCAGCTTCTCGATCAGCATGGGACCACCGTACCGCGCGGGTACGACGCCGGGGCTGCCGCGGCGTGGGCGGTCCCGGCTACACGGCCTGCTGCCTGCGGACCATCTCGCCGATCCAGATGGGCGCAAACGGGGAGGTGCAGTTCGGCGGAGTGGGGTAGTACTTGAGGACCTCGAGGCGCTCGCCGATGTCGATGGCGCGGGCGCGGTGCTCGGGGAACTCGATCCCGATCTGGGCCAGGCAGGTGTTCATGGCCCACTGCAGGCGGTCCGGGGCGTCCTTCATCCGCGCCTCGATGAGGCTGAGCAGCCCGTCGAGGTCGATGCCCTCGGGCCTCTTCACCACCCGTTCGCTGGTCAGCGCCCAGCCGGCACTGGCCACCACCGGATCCGGATCGTCAAACCAAGCGGTGCGCAGTTCCTCGGCGTGAACACTCTTCTTCACCACGTAGTTCACGAACCAGTCGTTGACCTTCGGGATCCGTGCCTGGCGGAGCATGGCGTCCAGTTCGTCGCGGCCGAATTCCTTCGGACGGCAGATCAGCAGGGCCACCAGCCGCGCCGCGGTGTCGCCCGTGGCCCAGAGTTGGCGCGAGAGCTCGTGCTGGGTCTTCAGCCGCTTCGCCAGGGCCCGCAGCTTGCCAAGGTTCACGCCGTGGTCGTCACCGTGTTTCTCGTTGACTGCCCGGGCCTTGGGGTCTTCGAGGGCGGCCAGCTCGGCCACCACCTCCCCGACCGTCGTCCCAACCGCTGTCGTCTCAGCCATTGCTGCCTCCTGCCCGTCGTCCGTGGGATTCAGCCTACTGGGAAAGCCGAGGCCGCGGGGGGTTGGCTGCGGGGAAAGACCGGGATCCGCCCATACGTGGAGCCGCGGGGCTTGGAGCCTGCGCACGGCCAGGCCCCAATCGTGCGCCACTTCAGAAGTGGCGCACGATTGGCCGTTAACGGGGCGCAGCCTCAAAGTTGGCCGGCCCCGCCGCCCGAGCCGCGCCCAGCCCAAGCGGCGCCCGCGCGCCCAGCCCTCGACGCCGCCGTCGTACGCGCCCGCCCCATGCGCGGCCTCAGCCTGCCCCGGTCACCCATCACTATGTGAAGTGTTTGGGCTTCCCGGGACGTCAAATGCCCACCTGGTGCCGCGCCCGTCATCGCGTGGAGCTACATCCGTCGTGGATCCGGGAATCCAAGCGAGAGGTATCCGGGGGCCCGCTTCCCCAGCGACGAAGACAGGACCGGCGTGAGTTCGTCCCAATAGTCGTGCACCACGGCGTTTGCCTTCCCTGGATATGGACGGGTCACGCGGCCGACGTATTGCACCAGCCGGCCCTTAAAGGAAATTGGCGCGGCAAGAAACAAGGTATCCAGCTTTGGGCAGTCAAATCCCTCGCCGATGTACTGCCCGGTGCCAAGCACCAGCAGCGGTTCATTGTCGGGGACGGCGTCCAGGCCTTCCACGGCTTCTTGCCGTTCCTTTGCCTTCATTCCGCCGGCGAAGATGATCGGCTTCAACCCGACTTCCTCGAACCGCACGCGGAACCGCTCGAGGTGGGCCTTCCAGGTGGTCAGCAAGAGGATGCGCCTGTCGGCGGCATGGGCAGACCTGACGTCATCGAAAATTTGTTCAAAGCGCGGGTCGTCGGACACCAAGTCCTTGTAGATTTCGGAGATCTGGCCCGGCTCACTGGGATCTGCCTCGCCGATGTACACATAGGCGGTGCGATGCAGTTTCAACTCCAGCGCCGGTGCCGGAATCTCGTGTTCATCGCGGGGGAGCTGCTGCGGTGCGACGGGGGCCATGGTGTGCTCCACCTGTCCGAGCTGGTGGTACATGAGGGCGTCCAGCTTGTCGCGGCGGTATGGCGTGGCCGTCAGCCCCAGCCAATACCGCGCCGGAATTTGGTTCATGACATGGCTGAAGGCGGCGGCAGGAACATGGTGGCATTCGTCGGCGATGACCAGTCCATACCCGTCAGTCAGCTCGGCCACGTTCTGGCGCCGGGCCAGCGTGGGAAGCAGGGCCACGTCGATGCGTCCGGTTGTCTTGAAACGTCCGCCGCCGATTTGTCCGCACTTTTCTTCCATGAGCTCACGGATTCGGGTTCGCCACTGGTCTGCAAGCGCCTTCCTGTCGACCAGGATGAGGGTGGACACTCCGCGGTGCATCATGGCCGCGCAGGCGATGACGGTTTTTCCGGCGCCTGGCGGGGCAACGAGGATTCCCTGTTCGACGGCGAGCATGGCCTCCAACGCCTGCTGCTGGTCAGGCCGTAAAGCTGCGGAAAATGCGAAGTCGGCGGGTGCGCCTTCCGTTCGCTGGTCCTCCATGCGCAACGTGCTTCCCGCGGACTCAACCAGTTGTTTGAGGAGTGGAAGCAGTCCTCTGGGGATGATCAGGTCTCCTTCGAGGGTCTCGTCGAAGAAATGCAGGATGCGGGGGATGTTCCAGGTGGAACGGCGCTGGCGCTGACGCTCATAAAAGTCCGGGTTCAACATCGACGCCGCGTGCTTGATGGCGGATATCATGGCCGGGCCCAGTTCCGTCGAATGAATGGTCAGCCGGGCTGCGAACGTTGCCCGGACGATCATTGCCGGCCGGGGAACAATCTTCGAGGACTGTGGCAGTTCCAGCCGTTTGACTTCCTGGCCGAGGCGGACGGCGGGCAGGCGGCGGGTAGCTGTCGACACGGCCGCCGGAGTGAGCCTGTCCAGGCTTGAAAGGTACGCCCACTGGTCTTCGAACGGTTCAAGCGTGGTGGTGTCAAGGAACAAGGTGGTCCCGTGTTGGCGGCGTTTTCCATTCAGCGGAGCCGCGATCAGGTTGCCCATGCCCTTGCCCGAATGCACGTCCTGGGAAGGAAAGAGCCTGTCATAACTCGTCAAGCTCATGCTCCCGCGCAGGCCCATGGCTTCATGGATGAGGCCCGTGCCCAGCTGGCGTGCCTTCTCGCCGGGTATTGGCGCGGTAAAGAATATCCACACGTGCGCGCCGCGGCCCGATTGCGAAATCTCCAATGCTGCCGGGATGCCTCGATAACGCGCGGCTTTCACATAGGCGAGTGCGTCCAGCATCGCCGCGGCACCGTCGAAGTCCGCTGCGACCCACCAGCAGGTGTCATTTTGCAGCAGCGGGTAGAAACCAATATGTTGATCCCCGCGCAGGTGCGCTGCGATGGTTGCCGGCGTGAGGCGAAGGAAGTTGGCCGTGTCCCGCGACGCGCCCTTTCGCCACCCACCCGCGACGGTGGGCACCCACCCCGACCGCCCGTCCCGGCTGTTTTCCCAGCGGGTTGCGTAGACGTCCGTGCGCGCCTGGAACAGGGCTTGGTAAAACTGGACCTTGGTTTCGGGCGCCGAATGGTAATTGACCGGACCTGTCGGCAGGGTGGCGGCCACCACCGGCTGGTCCTGATGGGCGGCCTTGGCTTCCGACTCGCTGAGCTCCAGCAGTTTGCGCAACCGGGCGTTGTCCATCCGGAGGTCCTCGAGCTCGCGCGCCACAGCCTGGTCGGCTGCGGCTGCAAGGCCCGGGAGAACATCCTGGCCGTCATCACTGCCATTATTTTCCCTCACATCAATAATTCTGCCGTGTGCCCGGTCAAATGGGGTACCGCGCGACGGCCTGCGGGCGCCTGCGGTAGACGCCGACGCCACAATCCCGGCAGAATCTTGCGCATGCTGAACGCGGCAGCTCTCCCTGGGGCAAAACTCACGGCCCTCGTGCCGAACGCCCTGAAGTGGCGCACGGCCAGGCCCCTGCCGTGCGCCACTTCAGAAGTGGCGCACGATTGGCCGTTAACGGGGCGCAGCTTCAAAGTTGGCCGCCCCCGCCGCCCAAGCCCTCGCCGCCCAAGCGGCGCCCGCGCGCCCACCCCTCGACGCCGCCGTCGTACGCGCCTATGGTGGGAATCAAAGGATCCGGCACGGCGCGGACCCCACTTGGAAGGTTGAACCATGACTGCCCCACCACTGGTCGACACCCTGCAGCGCCCACTGCGGGACCTGCGGATATCCGTCACGGACCGCTGCAATTTCCGCTGTGTTTATTGCATGCCCAAGGAGATCTTCGGCCGCGACTTTGTCTTCATGCCGCACGACCAGCTGCTCACCTTCGAGGAAATCACCACGCTGGCCCGCATCGCCATGGCCCACGGCGTCCGCAAGATCCGGCTGACCGGCGGCGAACCGCTGTTGCGCCGGGGCATCGAGGACCTCATCGGCATGCTCGCCGCGCTCCGCACCCCGGAAGGCGAGCCGCCGGACCTGGCCATGACCACCAACGGCTCCGTCCTCGCGCAAAAGGCGGAGGCGCTCAAGGCGGCGGGCCTGGACCGGGTGACCGTGTCCCTGGATTCCATGGACGACGCCGTTTTCCAGGCCATGAACGACGTCGAGTATCCCGTGGCGAAAGTCCTGCACGCCATCGACGCCGCCCAGGCCGCGGGCTTGGGTCCGGTGAAGATCAACATGGTGGTCAAGCGCGGGCTCAACGACCACAGCATCGTGGACATGGCGCGGCACTTCCGGGGCACCGGCAACATCCTGCGTTTCATTGAATACATGGACGTGGGCCACTCCAACGGCTGGAAGATGGATCAGGTGGTGCCCTCCGCCGAGGTCATTGACCGCATCAACAAGGTGTTTCCGCTGGAGCCGCTGGAGGAAAACTACCGCGGCGAAACGGCCCGGCGCTGGCGCTACGCCGACGGCGCCGGGGAGATCGGCGCCATCTCCAGCGTCACCCAGGCGTTCTGCCGGGGCTGCACCCGGGCCAGGCTCTCCGCGGACGGCAAGCTCTTTACCTGCCTGTTCGCCACCGCCGGCACGGACCTGCGCGCGCTGCTGCGCGGCGGAGCCACCGACGCCGAACTGGCTGACGCGCTCGGGGCGCTGTGGGGCGCGCGGTCGGACAGGTATTCCGAGCTGCGCTCCGCCTCGACGCCGGGCCTGCGGCGGCGCGGCGAGAAGATTGAAATGAGCTACATCGGCGGCTGAGCCCGCCAAGGGCGGCGCGTCAAGGCCGGCGCGCCAAGCCAGCGCGTCAAAGCCGACCCCGCCAACACGCCGAGTCGCGGTGGCCAACAAAGCGGCTGCGGGTCTAGTGTTGCCACGAACACTTCACAAGAACTGAAAACGCGTTGCGCGGCCGCCAGGGCCGGGCGGAAAAGAGGGGACCGTGGGCATCACAGGCACTGGCATGGCGGGGGCGGCCCTGGCCGCGGCGGACACCGCCAGTTCGCCCTGGACCGGACACGACACACAGGTTTTGGTGGTTGCCGCCATCGGCATCGCCATCGTGGTGCTCCTCATTGTGTGGATCAAAATGCACGCCTTCCTGGCGCTGACCATCGGCGCACTGTTCGTGGGCATCGGCTCCGGCATCGCCCTGAACAAGGTCACCACCTCCTATGAGACGGGCGTGGGCGGTGTCCTCGGCTACGTCGGCATCCTGATCGCCCTCGGCGCCATGCTCGGCAAGCTGCTGGCCGACTCCGGCGGCGCGGACAAGGTGGTGGAAACCCTCCTGCGCGGCAGACCCGCCACCCTGCCCTGGAAAATGGCCCTCATCGCCGGCATCATCGGCATCCCCATGTTCTTCGAGATTGGCCTGGTCCTGCTGATCCCCGTGGTCATGCTGGCCGTGCGCCGCAGCAACGGCCCCGCCATGCGCCTGGGCATCCCCGCGCTCGCCGGTCTCTCGGTGCTCCACGGATTCATCCCGCCGCACCCCGGACCGCTCGCCGCCATCGGCATCCTGCACGCCAACGTCGGCATCACCCTGGCCCTCGGCCTGCTCGTGGCCATCCCCACGGTCATCGTGGCCGGCCCGCTTTTCGGAAACCTCGCCGCCCGCATGGTCCCCATCGGTGCCGCCGGCGCCGCGCTCGCCGTCACGGGAGGCACGACGGCGGAAGCCTCGCCTTCCGCCGCACGCACGCCCGGCGCACGCACGCCCGGCGCACGCACGACCGCCGGCGGGTCCGGCGGGTCCGGCAAGGCGCCGGCGGGCGAGACCCGGGCCCAGGACCCGGACGCAACCCGGACGCCGTCGTTCGCGATCACCCTGGTCACCCTGCTGTCCCCGCTGGTGCTCATGCTGATCAAGGCCGCGGCCGACGTCTGGATGGCCAAGACCAACCCTGTCCACCCGCTGCTGGACTTCATTGGCGATCCCGTGGTGGCGCTGACGGTGGCCGTGCTGCTGGCCATGGTCACCTTCGGCACCGGAGTGGGCTTCTCGGCGCAGGTGCTGACCAAGAAGATCGGCCAGAGCCTGCTCCCCATCGTGGGCGTGATGCTGATTGTGGGCGCCGGCGGCGGGTTCAAGCAGGTCCTGGTGGACGGCGGCACGGGCACCGCCATCGCCAAGATCGCCATTGCCGCGAGCCTGTCCGTGCTGCTGCTGGGCTGGATCGTTGCCGTCCTGATCCGTCTGGCCACCGGATCGGCCACCGTGGCGACCGTGACGGCGGCCGGGATCATCGCCCCGCTGGCCGGCGGGTTGAGCCCCGTGCACCTTTCGCTGGTGGTGCTGGCCGTCGGCGCGGGATCGCTCTTCTTCTCCCATGTCAACGACGCCGGCTTCTGGCTGGTCAAGGAATACTTCGGCCTCACCGTGGGACAGACCATCAAGACCTGGTCCGTCATGGAGACCATCATTTCGGTGATGGGACTCCTGCTGACCTGGCTGCTGTTCACCATTTTGTAGCCGGCATCCGCAGGTGGGCCGGCATCCCAGGTGGGCCGGCATCCCAGGTGGGCCGGCATCCGCAGGTGGGCCGGCATCCCCTGTGATTCGTGTCACTCGCGATCTCCGTTGCCTTTGTCAACGGCCGGTGATAGACCGGAAGATACCAGCCAATTCCACGCTTGACAGCGTGCGGGTTGTGGCACAACTTGCACACGGCCGTGCGCGGAACCGGATTGAACGGCACCCTCCGGGGCACCCGTTCTTCAAGTAGAAGGTTGTGTGTGCCATGAGCAGCAAGCCCCCTGTCCAGGATGACTCCGACGCTGACTTGGTGGTCAGCCGCCCCGCGCGTGCCGCGGCCGGGATTCACGGCTTGACCGAATCGATGCCACAGGCCGTGTCGGCCATGGGCCCGGTCCGTTCCCTGAAAACCCTGCGGGCCATGAACCAGAAGGACGGCTTTGACTGCATGAGCTGCGCCTGGCCGGATCCGCCGGACCGCAAGACCGCCGAATTCTGCGAAAACGGGGCCAAGGCAGTCACCTGGGAGGCCGGGCTGCTGACGGTGCCCCGGGAATTCTGGGAGGCCAATTCGGTCTCCTCGATGCGGGGGCGCACCGAATACTGGCTGGGCCAGCAGGGCCGGCTGGTGGATCCGGTCTACAAGCCGGCCGGGTCCGACCATTACCAGCCCGTCAGCTGGGACAACGCGTTCCGGATTGTGGCCCGCGAACTCAACGCCCTCGATTCCCCCGACGAGGCCGTGTTCTACACCAGCGGCCGCACCAGCAACGAGACCGCGTTCCAGTACCAGCTCTTTGCCCGCGCCTTCGGCACCAACAACCTGCCCGACTGCTCCAACATGTGCCACGAGTCCACGGGGCTCGCCATGGGGGAGACCATCGGCGTGGGCAAGTGCGCCATTTCCTACGAGGACTTTGCCAAGTCTGCCCTGATCATCATCATGGGCCAAAACCCGGGCACCTGCCACCCGCGCATGTTGACGGCGCTGGAGGAGGCCAAGGAGGCGGGGGCGGAGATTGTGGCCATCAACCCGCTGCCCGAAGCCGGGCTGATCAACTTCAGGAACCCGCAAAGGCCGCGTGGACTGGTGGGCAGGGGCACGGACCTGGCGGACCAGTTCCTGCAGATCCGGCTGGCCGGCGACATGGCCCTCATGCAGGCCGTGGCCAAGCGGGTTTTCCGGGCCGAGGCCGCCGCGCCGGGCGCCGTGCTGGATCACGCATTCCTCGAGGAGCACTGCCAGGGCCTGGAGGAGTACCGGGCCCACATCGAGCAGGTCGACGACCAGGCGGTCATGGCGGCCACCGGGCTGCGGACGGCCGAAATCGACGAGCTTGCCGCCCGCTACCTGAAAGCGGACAAGGTGATCGTCACCTGGGCCATGGGCCTGACCCAGCACAAGAAGGCCGTGCCCACCATCAAGGAAATCATCAACCTGCTCCTGCTGCGCGGCAATATCGGCAAGCCCGGGGCCGGCCCGTCACCCATCCGCGGCCACAGCAACGTCCAGGGGGATCGGACCATGGGCATCTGGGAGCAGATGCCGCCAGCGTTCCTGGACGCGCTGGGCAAGGAATTCAACTTCGAGCCGCCGCGGGCGAACGGTGCGGACGCCGTCCAAAGCATCCGCGACATGCGCGACGGCAAGCTGAAGGTCTTCGTCGCCATGGGCGGGAACCTGGTGGGCGCCATCTCCGACACCGCCGTCGCGGAGGCCGCCCTGCAAAAGCTGAAGCTCACCGTCCAGGTGTCCACCAAGCTGAACCGGTCCCACGCGTTCACGGGGGAGCAGGCCCTGATCCTGCCCACCATGGGACGCACCGAAATTGACCGGCAGACCTCCGGCGAGCAGTTCGTTACCGTCGAGGACACGGTCTGCGCCGTGCACGCCTCCCACGGCCAGGTGGAGCCGGTCGGTGACAACCTGCTCTCCGAGATGGCCATTGTCAGCCGCCTGGCCCGGGCGGTCCTCGGCAACGACCATCCCATCGACTGGGCCGGCTTCGAGGCCAATTACGACACCATCCGCGAGCACATCGGCCACGTCTGCAAGGGCTGCGAGGACTACAACGCCAAGGTCCGCCGCCCGGGCGGTTTCGTCCTGCCGCACCCGCCGCGGGACAGCCGGACCTTCCCCACGCCGTCCGGCAAGGCGATCTTCACGGTCAGCGAACTGGAGACCGTCCAGGTGCCCGAAGGCCGGCTGCTGCTGCAGACGGTCCGCGCGCACGACCAGTTCAACACCACCACGTACAGCCTCAACGACAGGTACCGCGGGATCAAGAAGGGCCGCCACGTGCTGTTCGTGAACCCGTCCGACCTCGCCGAGCTGGGCATCGCGGACGGCAGCTACGTGGACGTCCACAGCGAGGCGCCCGACGGCGTGGACCGCGTGCTGCCCCAGCAGCGCATCGTCGGCTACCCGACCGCGCGGGGCTGCGTTGCCGCGTACTTCCCGGAAGCGAACGTGCTTGTCTCCCTGGATGAAACAGCGGAAGGGTCCAACACCCCGGTGTCCAAGTCCGTCGTCGTACGTCTGGAAAAGGCCGCGGCACCCGCCTACGCCGCTGTCCATTGAGGTTGCCCATGGGGGACTGAGGAAGTGCGTGCCTATGAACCTGCCGGAATGACACTCGTTAGTCAGAAAAGCAAAGGAGTAGGGCAATGAACTTGGTGTTTGCGACGTCGGCATTTGCTCCGCTGGCGTTGGGGTTTTTTGGGTTGGGGACCGGGTACTTGATCTACGGTCCCGAGGAGTTGTTTCACTGGCCCAAGCGGAATGAATCCGTGGACAAGTCGACCGGTGTCTGGGGCATCTGGCTTCCGGGATTCTGCCAGCTCGTCACGGGCATCATCCTTTTCGTCGGCATGACGTGGTTCCAGGTGTTCAAGGATGCGCCGCTGTACATGGCCGCGCTGGCGTTCTCTGCCTACGGCATCCACTGGTTCGCGCTGGGCTACAACCGCTGGCAGGGCGTTGATCCGCGGACCAACGCGGGGATGTCGGTGGCGTACACCATCATTTCGGTGCTGGGCATCGTGGTGTTCTTTGCCGTGGGCGACTGGCCGGTGGGCCTGCTGTTCGTGGGACTGACGCTCATCTACATCAGCGACTTCTTCCACAGCATCGGGCAGGCGTGGGGAGAGCGGTCGCTGGGCCTGTGGCACCTGGTCACCGGCCTGTGGCTGATGTACCTGACCTTCGCCACCGGGCTGAACTTCTCCCTGGGGATGAAGCTGCCGCTGTAGAACGGCCCCCGGTGGTCGAGCTTGTCCGGGACCCGGGCCCCAACAAATGACCGTCCGAAAGCGGTGTGAACAGTGGACATCGTGCTGGTGCATGGGCTGTGGTCCGACGGATCCAGCTGGCTGCCCGTCATCGCGGAGCTGCGCGCCATGGGGCATGACCCCGTGGCGGCCCAGCTGGGCCTGGAGACGTTCGACGACGACGTGGCCAGCGTGCGCCGGACCCTCGCCACCGTTGCTGGTCCCGTGCTGCTCGCCGGGTGGTCGTACGGCGGGGCGGTGATTGGCGAGGCCGCCCGCGGCGCCGCGAACGTCACGGCGCTGGCCTACGTGGCGGCCTTTGCGCCGGCCGAGGGAGAATCCGTGAGTGAACTGTCCCGGAGGCACCCGGGCAGCCTGATCCCCAAGCACGTGGTGGTCACGGGCGGCTACACCTACATTGACCGGGCGCACTTCGGCGAGGTGATTGCCGGTGAACTGCCGCCCGAGCGCGCGGCGCTGGGCGCGTCGGTGCAAAAGCTGACGCGCATCGGCCTGGACAGGGCGGCAGTGGGGCGGCCGGCGTGGCTGGACCTGCCCTCCCACTACCTGGTCACCACCGCCGACCGCGCCGTGCCGCCGGTGCTCCAGCGCGAAATGGCCGCCCGGATGGGTGCTTCGGTGACGGAGATCGACTCCAGCCACGCCCCCGTCCTGACCCGCCCGCGCGAGGTGGCCGCGTTCCTGGACAAGGCCTGCGCCGGTGCCTGAGCCTGTCCGGTGGTCGGGCAGCGAGTTGCACGGGTGCGTCGAGGCCTGGATTTCGACAAGCTCAATCACCGGCCGGCGGCACACGGCGTAGCCTGTAGCCATGACCGTCGACGATGCCGGCACCGCCCCGGCAGCCTTTCCCACCCACCAGGTGTTGAACCAGCCGCCGCCCCGCGTGGACATCAACGAGTTCACCGCGAACGTCCCGCTGACGGACTACCTCGTCACCATCGGCGGGGCCGGCGCAACGGCGCCGGAGCCGCTGGCGGCGGTGGGCGCCGTCGTGGGTTCGGCGCAGTTCCAGGAGGACGCACGTCAGGCGCACAAATACCCGCCCGTCCTGCGCACCCACGGCAAATATGGGGAGCGGATCGACGAGGTGGAGTACCACCCCGCGTACCACCGGATTCTGGGCCAGGCGGTGGCGGCGGGCGCGCACACCTCGGCGTGGGCGGAGCCGGGACCGGGCGCGAACGCCCGGCGGTCCGCGGCGTTCATGCTGTTCGCGCAGGTGGAGCCGGGGCACGCCTGCCCCGTCTCGATGAGCCATGCCGCGGTGGAGCCGCTCCGGCTGGCTCCTGAACTGGCGGGGGAGTGGCTGCCGCGGCTGTATTCGCGGGAGTACTCCCCGGCGCTGGCGGCGGGCAAGCCGGGAGCCCTGTTGGGGATGGCGATGACGGAGAAGCAGGGCGGCTCGGACGTGCGCGCCAACACCACCCGGGCGGTTCCGTTTGACGGACACCACCTGCTGACGGGCCACAAGTGGTTCTGCTCTGCGCCCATGTCCGACGCGTTCCTGGTCCTGGCCCAGGACGACGCCGGCCTGGGGTGCTTCCTGCTGCCGCGTGTCTTGCCGGACGGGTCCCGCAACCCGTTCCTGATCCAGCGGCTGAAGGACAAGGCGGGCAATCGTTCCAACGCGTCGTCGGAGGTGGAATTCGCCAACACTCACGGCTGGCGCGTTGGCCAACCCGGCCGCGGCGTGCCGGCCATCATGGGCATGGTGGCCCAGACCCGGCTGGACTGCGTGCTCGGCACTGCTGCCGGGATGCGCCAGTCCGTGGCCGAGACCGTGTGGCATGCCCGCCACCGCCGTGCCTTCGGGTCCCTGCTGGTGGACCAGCCGGCGATGGCGAACGTGCTGGCGGACCTGGCGCTTGAGGCGGAGGCAGCCGCCGCCGTCGGCATGCGCCTATCCCGCGCCTTTGACGACGACGCCGGACCCTCCGAGCGTGCCTTCCGGCGCCTTGCGACGGCGGTCACCAAGTTCTGGGTGTGCAAGCGCGGGCCCAACCACGCCTACGAGGCCATGGAATGCCTGGGCGGCAACGGCTACATCGAGGACTTCCCGCTGGCCATGAGGTACCGGGAGCAGCCGGTCATGGCCATCTGGGAAGGCACCGGCAACGTCATTGCCCTGGATGTCCTGCGGGCCATGGCCAAGGAACCCGAGTCGGTGGACGCGTTCCTTGCCGAGCTCCGGACGGCCTCAGGGGCGCACGAACTCTTTGACGCCTTCGTCGCACGGCTGAAGGAGGACGCTGCCCCGGTCCGGGCGGCGCCGGCGGAGTTTGCCGGGTCGGCGCGGATGCTGGTGGAGAAGATGGCCCTGGCGCTGCAGGCATCGCTGCTGATCCGCCACGCTCCGGCCGCGGTGTCGGATGCCTTTGTGGCCTCCCGGCTGGGACCGGACCGCTGCTTCAACTACGGGAACCTGCCGCCGCGTTCCGATTTGGCGGGCATCCTGGCCAGGGCGTAGCGGGATGCGGGCGTAACGGGATGCGGGCGTAGCAGGGTGCGGTCGTCGTTGAACGGCGCCCTCCCCACCTTAAATTCCGGTGAACCTATATGACAGATTGAGTGACGCGTCACGCCGCCGGCCCCGAAAAACGGCTGGATCCGGCGGGTTTGCTCCCGCCGAACCATGAACAAAGGGTAAAGGGTGACTGACCTCTCCCTGGTTACTGGCATTCCCGAAACAGGCATGTATACTGGGACGTAGTTGTAGTGTTGCGTTTTTTGTAGTTGAAGCGACGCCATCCTTCGGGACGACGTCGCTTTTCTGGAGAAGCGGACTTACACCGTAAAAAAGGAGGCCCGAAGGTCGGGCGGAATCTCCAACTTCAGAAGGAAATAGAAATAATGGCAACAGGTACCGTCAAGTGGTTCAACGCTGAAAAGGGCTTCGGCTTCATCTCTCCCGATGACCAGAGCCAGGACGTTTTCGCGCACTACTCCGCAATCAACTCCTCGGGCTACCGCTCCCTCGAAGAGAACCAGAAGGTCTCTTTCGATGTTGAGCAGGGTCCCAAGGGTCCTCAGGCAGTCAACATCCAGGCTATCTAATTTCTAAAGCAGCCGTGCGGGCAACCGCGCAACTTCTTTAGTCTTTACAGGCTGGAGCGGATAGGGTCCGGTTTTCCGGGCCCTATCCGTCTTTAACCACCCGCGCCCGCACGGCCCGGCGCTTCTCCCGGCCGTCCACAGTTCCATGTGGCACCATGGAAGACGATGAATACCAATGCGGCCCGGGGCCAACGCGACGGACTTCCCATGCCGCTCGGTCTGCAGGGGGCCTTCGAGGCTGCCCAGGTCTTTGTCATCTCGGCCCTGGTCGTGGTCGTTCCCCTGGCGGCGGTCTGGTTTTCGGGCGGCTTTGCCGAACGGGACATGTCCGTCATCGCACGGCTGGCGGGAAAGTTCTGGCTCGTCATGCACGGCGTCCCGCTCTACCTGAGCGTCACCAACGGTCCCAGCTCCGCGTCTGTGGAAACCGGCACCTTCACCCTGCTGCCCATGGGCCTGGTCCTCATCCCCTTTTTCCTCTCCTGGCGTGCCGGCCGCAGGCTCGCCCGGGCGTCCTACACCGACCAGCTCTGGCAACCCCTGCTGGGCGCCATCATGGTGTATGCCGCCGCCGGCCTGGCCACAGCTTTCGTCTGCAACAGCCCCGGTGCGGAGGCCCCGCTGCTGGCCAGCATGCTGATACCCCTCATTCCGGCGGGGCTGGGACTGGTGGTGGGCTCCCGGCGTGAAGCCGGCTCGTGGGGCCGGCTGATCGGCGTCAACGCGGCGGACTGGATCGCCAAGACCAGCCAGGACCAGCGCTGGGCCGGTTCCTACGCCTGGGCCGTGGCGCGGTCCGGCTTTGTCGCGCTCATGGCCGCCTTGTGCGCAGCCTCGCTGCTGCTGGCCGTCGACGTTGCGGCCCGCTGGACCGACGTCATCGGCGTTTATCAGGGCATGACGGCCGGCGGCCCGGGCGGCGCCGCGCTGACCCTGGGCCAGCTCGGCTTCATGCCCAACCTCGCCGTGTGGTCGCTGGCCTGGACCAGCGGCGCCGGCTTCAACCTCGGCGCCGGCTCCACCGTCACGCCGCTGGGAACGGTGGTGGCCCCCGTGCCGCCCATCCCGCTCCTGGCCGCCCTGCCCACAGGCACCCTCGCATGGGGCATTGCCGCCCTGGCCATCCCCGTCGCGGCCGGAATGCTGGCCGGCTGGTGGTTTGTCCGGGCCGGGGAAAACCACTTCGACGAATGGCTCTCGCTGAAGGTCCGCCAGCGCTGGCTCTCGCTGCCCGCGTCCACGCTGGTCCTGGGCCTGGCCGTTGGGCTCGTGGCGGCCGTGCTGTCCTGCGCCGTGTTCTGGCTCTCCGGCGGCTCCGTCGGCCTGGGGCGGTTCACCGCTGTGGGGCCCACTCCGCTCACGGCGGCGCTCTGGCTGGGCGCCGAGGCGGGTGCCGGCGTCGTGCTGGGCTCGCTGGCCGGGCCGTGGCTGGAAGCGGACCGGGCCGCCGCGCCGCAACTGTCGCGCCGCCAATAGGGCGCGAATAGGGACCCTCCGGCACGTGCCCCTAAAATTGAGCGCATGCGCATAGTTGTCTTAGTTTCCGGCACCGGGTCCAATCTGCAGGCCGTGATCGACGCCGTTGCCGCGGGCGAGCTGCCCGTGGAGATTGCCGCCGTGGGTGCGGACCGGCCGGGCACCGTCGGCATTGAGCGCTCCGCCGCCGCCGGCCTGGAGACCTTCGTGGTGAACTTCAAGGACTATCCCGCGCGTGCGGACTGGGACGCCGCGCTGCTGGACGCCGTGGCCGCCCACCGACCGGACTACGTGGTCTCCAGCGGTTTCATGCGCATTGTGGCGCCTGGCTTCATCGACGCCTTCGAGGGCCGCTACGTCAACACGCACCCCGCACTGCTTCCGGCCTTCCCCGGCGCCCACGGGGTCCGTGACGCACTGGCCTACGGCGTGAAGGTCACCGGCTGCACCGTCCACTTTGCCGACGCCGGCGTGGACACCGGCCCCATCATCGCCCAAGCCCCGGTGGCCGTGCTGGACGGGGACACCGAGGAAACCCTGCACGAACGCATCAAGGTGGCCGAGCGCGAACTTCTCATCCAGGTCCTGGGGGACCTGGCGCGCGCCTGACCCGTGCAGGTCTTGGGGCGATTTCTCCGTTTGCCGGGGTTTTTCGTCGACGATCTGCACCATGGACCGGGCGGCTACTTGCGCTTTCGGCCCAACAGCAGCGAGGCGAGCGCGGTGGCGCCCGTGACCGTGTACACGGCCGGCCAGGCGCCCATCTTCTTGGCCAGCGGATGGGACGCGCCAAAGGCGGCAAGGTAGGCGCCGGTCAGGCCGGCGGCCCGCCCGGTGCCGGCGTTCCTTCGCCAACCGAGAAACGCGGCCGCGCCGGCAGCTGCCAGGACGGCGCCACCCAGCCGGCGGTCCTGGGTGGCGCGCGCAGCCTGGATGTGCAGGCAAGAGTATCGGCTGAAGTTGGTCAAAACCTGGGCGGCGGCTAGTGCAGCACGGCGCCCTTTGTCTCCGGGGCGGCGACGGCCATCCACAGGACGGCCAGCAGCACCAGCCCCCCGGTCAGCGCGAACGTCAGCGGAAGCCCCAGCACCGGCCACAGCAGGGAACCGAAGATGAGCGGGACCAGGCCGGCGCCCACACGGGACACGGTGGACGCCCAGCCGAACCCCGTGGCGCGCAGCTCCGTGGGGTACAGCTCCGAAACGTAGGTGTAGAGGACCGGGATGGCCACCTGGACCACAAAGCCAAACACCAGCAGCCACAGCTGGGCGGCGGCCGGCGCGTCCAGGACCAGCGCGAAGATGACCAGCGACAGCGCGGCGCCGGGGCCCGTGACGGCCAGGATCCACTTGCGGCCCACCCGTTCCACGAGGAGCGCCGCGGCCACCACGCCCAGGAAGCCGATGGCCGTCATGGACGCCGTGGCCATGAACGCCTTGTTTTGCGCGTATCCGGTGGCCACCAGGATGGACGGCATCCAGGTCAGCGCGCCGTAGTACACGAGCAGGATCGTCAGGAAAAGCGACCACGCAACCCCGGTGACACGCCAGTTGTAGCGCCACAGCCCGGCCAGCTGGCCGGTCACCCTGCCGAGCGACAGCCGCGGGGCGGCGGCGGGATCGGGCAGCTTCCAGGGCCCCACCACGGCGCCGGTCCGCTCGATGAGCCGCTCGATGACCGCCCTGGCCTGGTCCGGCTTCCCCGCACGCACCAGATACAGGGGGGATTCGGGCACGTGCGTGCGCACCCAAAACACCAGCAGGGCCGGCAGCACCATGACCAGCATCAGGTAGCGCCAGTTGCCGAAGGACGCCATCAGCACGGCCGAGACCACCCCGCACAGCGACGCGCCCACCGGCCACCAGGCGTCCATGGCGGTCAGGACACGGCCGCGGTGTTTGCGCGGGGTGAACTCGCCCACCAGCGCGTAGTCCACCGGGATGCAGCCGCCCAGCCCGAAGCCGGCCACGAAGCGGAAGACGCAGAACAGGACAATGTCGTTGGAGACGGCACCCAGCACCGTGAACACGGAGAAAATCAGCAGCGTCAGGGTGAACGCGGTCTTGCGCCCGATCACGTCCGCAATGGACCCCCACGCAAAGGCGCCCACGGCCATGCCGATCAGGTTCGCCGTGCCGATCCAGGCGGCCTGCCCCGGCGCCAGGCCCCACTCCTTCGACAGCAGCGGGATCAGGAAGCCGTTGAGCGTGACGTCCCAGGCGTCGAACATGAAGCCGAGGCCGCCGATGAGGAAGATGCTGCCCTGCACCCGCCACCGCCACGGCAGTTCCTGGACCACCACGTCGCCCGTGATTGTTGCCGTGTTTGTGCCCATGGCGCCCATCCCCGTTTAGTTAGAGTCATTTTTACCAGAATAGACGACGTCGGACACGGCCTTGCGCAGGGCCGTTGCGTCGTCCCCGTCCCGGCTGGGGCTGACGCGGTTGGTGAGCAGCGCCACCGTGATGCCGTTTTTACGGTCCGCAAGCAGCGAGGTGCCGGTGAAGCCGCCATGCCCGCGGGCGTGCCGGCCGCGGGTTCCCATCCATGGCTGCTGGTTGATGCGCAGCCCCAGCCCGTGGCCGTACCCCGGGTGTTCCGGGTTGAAGTTGCGCCCGAGCACCTCGGGGAGCTGGCTGCGCCACATGTCGGCGGCGAGGGCGGGGGACAGGATGCCGGGCAGGCCCAGCCGGAGGGCCTCGCCAAAGGCCGCCAGCCCTGGCGCGGTGGCGAACATTCCGGCGTTGCCGCTGAGCCCGCCAAGCGACCACGCCGCCTCGTCGTGCACAATCCCCCGGACCAGCCCGCGGCCCAGCGACGGCTGGTATTCAGTGGGCGCGCACCGTTCCGGGCCCGGGGTGCCGGCGATCCCGCCGGTGCCGAGCCTGGACAGCACGTTGTCCGCGAGCAGCTCCGCCCACGGCCTGCCCGTGACGTGTTCGGCCAGCGCCATGGCGGTGTTGTAGCCGGCGCAGGAATACTCAAAGCGCGTTCCGGGCGCGGCCTCCAGCGGCGTGCCGAGGAGGTCGGCGACAAGCAGGACGCGGTCAAAGGACCGGCCCTCCCGCAACGCGCGTTCCCAGCCGCGCCACTCCGACGGCAGGCCGGACGTGTGGGTGAGCAGGTGCCGCAGCGTGACCCGGGCCTTGTCCCCGTGCCCGTAGGCCGGCAGCCAGCCGCCGATCGGCGCGTCCAGCTCCAGGTGGCCGCCGTCCACCAGGGACAGCAGCGCGGCGGTGGTAAAAAGCTTGGTCACGGAGGCAAGGTCGAAGAAGGTTTCCGGCACGGCGGCGCCGGCCGTGACGGCGGGCAGCACCTCCCCGTCAAGTACGACGGCGCAGCTCGCCGCGGGTGCCACGCCGTCCGTGACGGCCTGGTCGAGGAGGCGCTGCAGTTCGGTGGTCACGTGTCCGTAAGGTGCAGGCATGGGTGGGCTCCGGCGTCGTACTCTTATCGGGTTCCGGCGGTGATGGCGGCCGGCAGGAAGCCCTGGCTTTGTTCGAGCAGCTCGGCGGCGCGGGCGGCGGGGAGGCCGGTCATGACGGCGAGGATGGCCGCCTTGACGTGGCCGCCGGCGGCTTCCAGGGCCGCGGCGGCGGTGGCGGCGTCGCAGTCCGTGGCGCGCATCAGGGTGCGTTCGCTGCGGGCGCGCAGCTTGGCGTTGGTGGCGCGCAGATCCACCATGAAGTTCTTGTAGGTCTTGCCGAGGCGGACCATGGTGGCGGTGCTGAGCATGTTCAGGACCAGTTTTTGGCAGGTGCCTGCCTTCAGCCGGGTGGAGCCGGTGAGGACTTCCGGGCCCACCTCGATCTCCAGGGCGGCGTCCGCGGCGGCGCCGAGCGGGGAATTTTCGTTGCAGGAGAAGCCCACCGTGTAGGCGCCCTGTGCCCTGGCGGCCGTGACGGCGGCGATGACGTACGGGGTGCGGCCTGAGGCGGCGATGCCGATGACGGAGTCGTTGGTGGTGAGGCGCAGCGCGGCCATGTCCTGTTGGGCGTTTTCGGCGCTGTCCTCGGCATCTTCCACGGCCTGTTTGACGGCCGCGCGGCCGCCGGCGATGACGCCCACCACCTGCGTGGGGTCGGTGCCGAAGGTGGGCGGGCACTCGCTGGCGTCCAGGATCCCGAGCCGCCCGGGGGTGCCGGCGCCCACGTAGACGAGGCGGCCGCCGCGCTTCATCCGCCGGGAGATTTCATCGATGATGGCGGCAATGGCGGGGACGTGGCGCTGCACGGCCGCAGGCACCAGTGCGTCCTCAGTGTTCATGGCGGCGGCGAGCTCCCTTGTGCTGAGGGCGGCCAGGTCCGGGTAGGCGGGGTTGGCGGATTCGGTCACGAGCAACTCGAGCTCGGACCGCAGTTCATTCTCCGAAGGGGTCAAGGCTGGCCTTCCATTTCATGACTGGCTGCGCCGCCGTGGGCGGTCAATTGCCCGGCGGTAACCAGTCTAATTGCCCGCGATGGTCCACCCGCGTCAGGCCCCTCGCTGGTGCGGTTTGCCGCCGGCAACGATGGCATCTGCCCTCGTGCCGGAGGATCTGCCTGCGTCAATCCCGGGCCGGAACAGGTACCGTGGGAGCACCTGCCCACGACGATAGCGGCCACTCGAGGTGCCACAGTGAAAAAGCCAGCACGTTCTCGTTTGTCCCGGGGGCAGGACACCGCCTTGCACGTGCGACGGCGGTACAGCGTGGCCGCAATGGTCGGCGTCGGCGCCTATGTGGGCGTCGACGCCGTGTTGCAGCGGCTGCCGCCCCACTACAGCCTGGTTCGCGACGCGGAGAGCAACCTTGCCGTGGGGCCGTTTGGCTGGATCATGAATTTGAACTTCGTCGGACGGGCAGCCTCGACCCTCTGCCTGGTGCGGGCGGTGCTCGGAACCGGGCCCGCATCCCCGCTCAGGACGACCGGTGCGGCACTGCTGGGTCTCGGCGGAGCGTGCTCGGGCATCCTGGCTTTCTTCCCCACCGATATTCCCGGCGGTGACGCGCCTGCCGGCGCCGGGGCCGGCACGTGCGTCAACGCCGGGAATTGCCCCTCGGCTCCCGACCGGGCAGCCGGCGCCCCCGGCCGGGCAGCCGCCGCCCCCGGCCTGTCCGCGACCACCTGGGCCGGCTCCGTCCATCTGGCGGTGGCGGGCGTTGGATTTTTGGCCGCATTCGCCGGCATCCTGGTGCTGACGGCATGGCTCCGGACGTGTCCGCGGCTGCGGCGGACTTCCGCGCTGGCCGCGGGATTTTGCGCGCTGACAGCCGCGGGCCTGGGCGCCCTGGGCCTGAGCGGCAGATATGTCCCCGCCTATCTGGGCCTGGCGGAGCGAATCGCGCTGGCCGGGATCCTGGGTTGGGCGTTCTCCGTGTCGGCGGGCCTGCGTTCCCTGCAGCCGCCGCCGGCCGGCCCCGCTACTCCCGTGAGTTCAGGAGGCGGACGACTGCCTGCGCGCTGACGCGGCTGAAGCCGTGGCAGTGGATGGTGGTCAGGGCGGTGCCCGTGGGCGTGCCGGCCTCCGGGGCCAGCCCGGCGTTGATGCACAACGCCTGCGGTGCGACGGCGGCCACCGCGGCGAGCGTTGCCTGCTGCCCGGGCGACGCCAGGGAATCGACCAGGACCAGGACCGCCTCGCCCAGCGACGCACCGGCGGACACCAGAAACGACAAGTTCTCCGCATTGAGCAGGTCCACGTCCGGGACACAGACCTGGTGCCTCTCCAGCAGCGCCGTGGCGAGAAAGTTTTCCGTGGGGCCTGCCGCCATGTTGTGGCCGGTGCGGGCATCGACCAGTGTCACCACGGCGTCGGGCCCGGCCAGCGCAAGCGCTCCGGCACCCTGGTCCACGCGGCACGCCCGCGCGGCGACATCCACCCAGTCGATGGCCTCGCCCGAAGCGCCAACCCCGGAAGCGCCAACCCCGGAAGGGCCCGTGCCGGAAGCGCGGTCGCCGGAACCCTGCGACGCGGCGAAGGCCCGCTCCGACCACTGCGCAAACGCCGCCACGCGCCCGGCGGCCGCCTGCAGCACGGCGGCGGGCAGGCGTCCGGAGGCAACGGCGTCGTACACGGCGTCAAACACCTCGGTGAAGCAGGCCTCGTCGTCGCGGCCGGTGGTGTAGGCGTTGAGCGGGTTGCCCACGCAGAGCAGGTCCGCGCCGGCCAGCAGCGCCAGGACGGCGCCCTCGCCCGGGCCCACGGTGGCGCGGACGGCCGCCATGTCCAGGGCGTCGGTGACCAGCAGGCCCCCGAACCCCATGTCCCGCAGCAGCGCCCCGGCCCTCGGGTTGAGCGTGGCGGGGGCCTCGCCCAGCTCGGGGACGATGAGGTGGGCGCCCATCACGGCGGCGGCACCGGCGTCGAACGCGGCCTGGAAGGGCGGCAGGTGGTGCTCGCGCATTTGCGCCAACGTCAGCTCCACGCGCGCCACGTCCAGGTGGGAATCCGCCACGGTGTCGCCGTGCCCGGGGAAATGCTTGGCGCAGGCCCCGACACCGGCCTGCTGGATCCCGGCCACCGCGGCGGCCGTGTGCCGGCTGACCAACCCCGTGGAGGAACCAAACGCGCGCACGCCGATGACGGGGTTGAGCGGGTTGGTGTTGACGTCGGCCACGGGCGCGATGGCCAGGTTCACGCCCGCGTCCCGGCAGAGACGGCCGATCGCCCTGCCCGCGGCGGCCGTCACCTCCACGTCGTCCAGCGCGCCGAGGACGGCCGCGCCCGGGATGGCCGAGCCCTCCCTCGCCTGCAGGCGCGTCACGTTCCCGCCCTCCTCGTCCACGCCGACGACGGCGGACGGGTTGGCTGCGCGGATGGCGGCGGAGAGCGCCGGGAGCTGTCCGGGGACGTCGGGATCGATGTTGTGGCTGAAGTAGACCACGCCGGCCAGGCCGTTGCGCAGCGCCCGGTCCAGCCATTCCGGGACCGTGGTGCCCACGAAGCCGGGCCAGATGACGGAGCTGACCAGGCGGGTTGGATCGGCGGCGGGAACGGGGGAGTGGCGGGGGTCACGGAGGGCCATGGCTGAAAGCCTACCCGGTGGTAGTGGCATAAACTCTAGGAGTCGCCATCATCGACCAACCCTACGGAGAAATTCTGTGACCAGCGTGCTTAACCGTGTTCCAATCCGCCGGGCCTTGATCTCGGTCTACGACAAAACCGGTTTGGAGGAGCTGGCCACGGGGCTGCACGCCGCCGGAGTCTCCATCGTTTCCACCGGCTCCACGGCTGCGCGGATTTCCGCCGCCGGCGTCCCCGTCACCGAGGTTTCGGAGCTCACGGGCTTCCCCGAATGCCTGGACGGCCGGGTCAAGACGCTGCACCCCATGGTCCACGCCGGCATCCTGGCCGACCGCCGCCTGCCGGACCACGTCCGCCAGCTGGAGGAACTGCACGTGGAGCCGTTCGACCTGGTGGTGGTGAACCTGTACCCGTTCGTGGAAACCGTGAAGTCCGGCGCCGAACAGGACGCCGTGGTGGAACAGATCGACATTGGCGGCCCGTCCATGGTCCGCGCCGCCGCCAAGAACCACCCGTCCGTGGCCGTGGTGGTGGACCCCGCCAGGTACGACGACGTGGTGCTCGCCGCGGCCGAGGGCGGCTTCACCCTGGCCGCGCGCCAGCGCCTGGCCGCCGCCGCCTTCGCCCACACCGCCTCCTACGACAACGCCGTGGCCGCCTGGACCGCGTCCCAGTTCCTGGACGAGGACGGCGACGGCCTCATCGACTGGCCCGCCTACGCCGGCTACTCGCTGGAACGCTCCGAGGTGCTGCGCTATGGCGAAAACCCGCACCAGCAGGCCGCGCTGTACGTGGACAGGGCCGCCCCGGCAGGGATCGCGCAGGCGGACCAGCTGCACGGCAAGGCCATGAGCTACAACAACTTTGTGGACGCCGACGCCGCCCTCCGCGCAGCCTTCGACTTCGCCGAACCCGCCGTGGCAGTGGTCAAGCACGCCAACCCCTGCGGCGTGGCCGTGGCGTCCGACGGCGCGGCGGACCCCATCGCCGACGCCCACCGCAAGGCCCACGCCTGCGATCCCGTCTCCGCCTACGGCGGCGTCATCGCCGCCAACCGCACCGTCACGGCCGCCATGGCGGACACCGTCAAGGGCATCTTCACCGAGGTGGTCATCGCGCCGGACTTTGAGCCCGGGGCCGTGGAGATCCTCTCCGCGAAGAAGAACATCCGCCTGCTGGCCCTGCCCGAGGGCTACGGCCGGTACCCGGCCGAGGTCCGCCAGGTCTCCGGCGGCATGCTGGTGCAGATGAGCGACCGGATCGACGCCGACGGCGACGACCCCGCCAACTGGACGCTCGCCGCCGGCCCCGCCGCCGACCACGCCACGCTGGCCGAGCTGAAGTTCGCCTGGACCGCCGTCCGGGCCGCCAAGTCCAACGCGATCCTGCTGGCCAGGGACGGCGCCACGGTGGGCATCGGCATGGGCCAGGTCAACCGCGTGGACTCCTGCAAGCTGGCCGTGGAACGCGCCAACACGCTGGGCATCCAGGTGGAATCAGCGGTTGACGCGGCGGGCGGCGCCGCGGGTCCCGGGGGCGCTTCCGAACAGCGTTCGCTCGGCTCCGTTGCCGCTTCGGATGCGTTCTTCCCCTTCGCCGACGGCCTGCAAATCCTGCTCGACGCCGGCGTCCGCGCCGTGGTCCAGCCCGGCGGCTCCATCCGCGACGAGGAAGTCATCGCCGCCGCCAACGCGGCCGGCGCCACGATGTACTTCACCGGCTCCCGCCACTTCTTCCACTGACAGCACGGACACTGACAGCACGGACATGTTGCCCGGGGCACCGTCCGGGGGCATGCTCAGGTGAACGCAATACCGGGAAGTCGGTCATGCAGGGGGAGCAGGAACCATGCCAGGTGCGGTGTGGGTCGTGGCGGCGGTAGGCGTCCCTGCGCTCGTCATCGTGACGTTGGTGGTGCTGCTGGTGGTGGGCAGGGTGCGCCCGGGCGCACCGGCTCTGTGCCTTGCCTGGTTCCCCTACCCGTCGCCCGGTTCCGGCTTGCGGGCGCCCAGCTCGGCGTCGAGGCGCAGGAGGCCGTCGCCGTCGTCGCCGATCAAATTGATGCGGCCAATGATCTCGCTGACCGTGGATTCCTCTTCGAGCTGTTCGTTGATGAACCAGTTCAGCAGCGGGATCGAGTCGATGTCGCCCACTTCCTGGGACATCCGGTACAGGTTCCGAATGGACTCGGACACCTGCTGCTCGTTGTCCAGGGCCGCCTTGAAGGCGTCGAGCGGCGTCTTGATGGTGAGGCCGGGGGCCTCGATGGTTTCAATCTTGGGGCAGGCCTCGCGGTCCGTCATGTGGTCGGTGAACCTCTGCGCGTGCCCTAGCTCTTCCCCGGACTGGATCAGGAACCAGCTGGCCATGCCGGGCAGGTCCCTGTAGTCCATTTCGATGGACAGCTGGCGGTACACCATGGCGGCCTTGAGTTCCATGGTGACCTGGTCGTTGACGGCGTCTGCGAATTTCCCTTTGAGTTCCATGGGTTCCACGCTACTGACCGCGGGGCGTCTTGTCAGGTGCCCGCTTCACGCCGGGGGTCCCTTCCCTGCCCGATACGCTCCAAAGCGGCCCGTTCGGGTAAGTTGGAGGGGAAAGAAATAGAAAGTAGTTGCGCAGCTATCCATTGAATTCTCGTAGGAGACGCCTCACCCATGGCCAAGATTATCTACACCCACACCGACGAAGCGCCCATGCTGGCGACCTATTCACTCCTGCCGATCGTCCAGGCGTTCGCCTCGAAGGCAGGCGTGGACATCGAGACGCGCGACATCTCGCTGTCCGGGCGCATCATCGCCGTCTTCGGTGACTACCTCCCCGAGGACCAGCGGGTCGAGGATGCCCTGGCCGAACTTGGCGCACTGGCCAAGGACCCTGATGCCAACATCGTCAAGCTGCCGAACATCAGCGCGTCCATCCCGCAGCTGAAGGCCGCCGTCGCCGAACTCCAGGGCCAGGGCTTCGCGCTCCCGGACTACCCGGACGATCCCTCCACCGATGAGGAAAAGGACGTCCGCGCCCGCTACGACAAGATCAAGGGCAGCGCCGTGAACCCGGTCCTGCGCGAAGGCAACTCGGACCGCCGCGCACCCCAGTCGGTCAAGAACTACGCCAAGGCCAACCCGCACAGCATGGGCGCCTGGTCCGCCGATTCCAAGACCAACGTGGCCACCATGGACGCCGGCGACTTCCGCCACAACGAGAAGTCCGTGGTCATCCCCGCCGATGACAAGGTCAAGATCCAGTTCGTCGCCGGGGACGGCACCGTCACGGTGCTCAAGGACTCCTTCCCTGTCCTTGCCGATGAGATTGTGGACGGGACGGTCATGAACGCCGCCGCCCTGGACACGTTCCTGGCGGCCCAGATGGCCCGCGCCAAGGAGGAGGGCGTGCTGCTCTCGGCCCACCTGAAGGCCACCATGATGAAGGTTTCCGACCCCGTCATCTTCGGCCATGTCGTCAAGGCGTACTTCCCGGAGCTGTTCGCCAGCTACGGCGACGCCCTTGCCAAGGCCGGCCTGAGCCCCGCCAACGGCCTGGCCTCGATCCTCAACGGTCTTGACGCCCTGCCCGCCGACGTCCGCGAGGGCGTCAAGGCAGCCATCCAGAAGGGGTACGAGGACGGCCCCTCGCTGGCCATGGTCGATTCCGACAAGGGAATCACCAACCTGCACGTCCCCTCCGACGTGATCGTGGACGCCTCCATGCCCGCCATGATCCGCACCTCCGGCCACATGTGGGGCGCCGACGGCCACGAACACGACACCCTCGCCGTCCTGCCGGACAGCAGCTACGCCGGCGTCTACCAGGTGACCATCGACGACTGCCGCGCCCACGGAGCCTTCGACCCCACCACGATGGGCACCGTCCCGAACGTGGGCCTCATGGCCCAGGCCGCCGAGGAATACGGCAGCCACGACAAGACGTTTGTCCTCGACGAGGCCGGCACCGTCCAGATCGTGAACACCGCCGGCGACGTCCTCATCTCCCACGAGGTTGCGCCGGGGGACATCTGGCGCGCCTGCCAGGTCAAGGACATCCCGGTGCGCGACTGGGTCAAGCTGGCCGTCACGCGCGCCCGCGCCTCGGCGATGCCGGCCGTGTTCTGGCTGGATCCGACCCGCGCCCACGACGCCAACCTCATCAAGAAGGTCAACGAGTACCTCAAGGAGCACGACACCGAGGGCCTGGACATCCGCATCCTGTCCCCGGAGGAGGCCACCGCGTTCACGCTGGAGCGCATCCGCCGGGGCGAGGACACCATCTCCGTCACCGGCAACGTGCTGCGCGACTACCTGACCGACCTGTTCCCGATCCTGGAGCTGGGCACCAGCGCCAAGATGCTCTCCATCGTGCCGCTGATCGCAGGCGGCGGGCTCTTCGAGACCGGTGCCGGCGGCTCCGCCCCGAAGCACATGCAGCAGCTCGTGAAGGAAAACCACCTGCGCTGGGACAGCCTGGGCGAATTCCTGGCCCTGGCCGTCAGCTTCGAGCACCTGGCCGTCTCCAAGGGCAACGCCCGCGCGCAGATCCTGGCCGACACCCTGGACCGCGCCACCGGCACGTTCCTGTTGGAGAACAAGTCACCCAAGCGCAAGGTCGGCGAGATCGACAACCGGGGCAGCCACTTCCACCTGGCCAAGTTCTGGGCCCGGGAACTGGCCGGCCAAACGTCCGACGCCGGCCTGGCGGCGGACTTTGCGCCCGTCGCAGCGTTCCTGGCGGACAACGAGGAGGCCATTATCTCCGAACTGCTCGCCGTGCAGGGCGCCCCGGTGGACCTGGGCGGCTACTACCGCACCGATGCGGCCAAGGTGGCCGCCATCATGCGCCCCTCCGCGACGCTGAACAAGGCCATCGACGCGCTCGGCTGACAGCGGTCGTCGGGCAACGTCCGGCGGTCGCGCCTGTCCGGTGATCGGGCGTGTCGAGATCCAGGGTCGCCCCCGACACCGGCAACAATAAAAGCCCGCCTCCACAGGAGGCGGGCTTTTTATTGTCCCCGGGCCCCGCCGTCGTGCCGTTCGGCGCAAAAATGCATCTGTTACCAGATCTTTACGCTAAACGTGTCCGGCGCCACATTTGGGAGGGTAGTGTCAGATCTCGTGAAGAGCAGGGAAACCCGGGGACGACGACGTCCGCCGGGCCTTTGCGACATAGTCCGGAAGGCGAATCTATGTACCGTAAGAAAGTGATGACCACGCTGGCTGCTGCCGCCACGCTTGGCATGCTCATGGCAGGTTGTGCGAATCAGGCAGCCCCTGAGAGCAGCGGAAGTGCCGGGGGAGGCTCATCCAAAGTCAATATCCCGGCGCTGACCTCGATCGAAACGCCTAAGGATGCGGTGCTCCCCGCAGGCGACGGCAAGGCCACCTGCCCGTCGACCACCACGCTGGCGTACATCGGGGCCGAGACCGGCGCCAATGCCCAGCTCGGAATCAACATCTTCAACGGCATCCAGCTGGCCATCAACCAGCACAACAAGTCCAATGCCAACTGCCAGGTCCAGTTCAAGAAGTTTGACACGGAAGGCGACCCGAACAAGGCCACCGGCCCCGTCACCCAGGCCACGAAGGAAGCCAACATCATCGGCGTCGTGGGCCTGCCGTTCTCCGGCGAGTCCAAGGCAACCGGCAACATCTTCGAGCAGCAGAAGCTGGTCCACATCACCCCGGCGGCCACGAACCCGACGCTGACGGACAACGGCTGGACCACCTTCTTCCGCGGACTGGGCAACGACGCGGTGCAGGGCCCGGCGGCCGCGAAGTTCATCACCGGCAAGCTCGGTGCCAAGAAGGTCTACCTCGTCCAGGATGATTCCGATTACGGCATCGGCCTGGGCAAGACAACCTCCGACGGCCTGGGTGCGGCCCTCATCGGGACCGACAAGGTCACCACGGGCCAGAAGGACTTCTCGGCCACGATCTCCAAGATCATGAACGCCAAGGCGGACGCGGTGTTCTACTCCGGCTACTACGCCGAGGGCGCGCCGTTCGACCAGCAGCTGGTCGCCAAGGGCTACACCGGAACCTTCATCGGCCCGGACGGTCTCAAGGACGACCAGTTCATCAAGCAGGCCGGCGATGCCTCGGCCAACGCGTTCTTCACCTGCCCCTGCATCCCGGGCGAGCTGATCCCGACGTTTGAATCCGCCTACAAGGCCCTGAACAACGCGGAACCCGGCACGTACTCCATTGAGGGTTACGACGCCGCCACCGTGCTGCTCGCGGGCATTGACGCCGGCAACCAGGACCGGTCCAAGCTCCTCACCTGGGTCAAGGGCTATGACAAGGACGGACTGAGCAAGCACTACAAGTGGAACGACAAGGGCGAGCTTCAGGCCCCGACCGTCTACGGCTACAAGGTTGAGAACGGTAAGATCGTTCCGATCGGCGCCATCGGCGAGTAATCCAAGCGCACATGGCTGTGGGACGGGGGACCTCCGGCCCACAGCCTTTGCGTGCCGCCCTATCCCGTTCGCTCTACCGGCAGAGCCCGGCCCATCCGATGCCAAGGGCGCTGCCAAGATCAGGATGTCCGCATGATTCCCACCTTACTAACGCTCCTGCCCGCAGCCTCGGCAGACGACAGCTCCTGGATCACCTTCGATATCCCGTCGCTGATGCAGAACTTCTGGTCCGCCACCTTCGACGGCCTGACCTTCGGCTCCATTTACGCCCTGGTGGCCCTGGGCTACACACTCGTCTACGGCGTGCTGAACCTCATCAACTTCGCGCACTCCGAAGTGTTCATCATGGGCTGCTACGGCGTGTTCTTCACGCTCAGCTTCCTGGGCTTCGGCCCGTCCGCACCGAATCTGTCCGTCGGCTCGATCATCGTCAACCTGCTGCTGGCGCTCGTCGTGGCCATTTGTGCCTCCGCGCTCACGGCGTTCCTGCTGGAGCGGCTGGCCTATAAACCGCTGCGCAAACGCAACGCGCCCCGCCTGGTCTTTCTGATCACGGCCATCGGCGCCTCGTTCACCATCCAGTACACGATCTTCCTTGTCCGCGGACCCAACCCGGAGCCGGCGCTGACCATGTTCAAGTCGCGGCCCATCTTCGAGGTCTTCGGCACCTTCATCTACGACCAGCAGTTGATCATTGTCATCGCGGCGGTCATCATGATGGTCATCACGGAACGCTTCATCAGCAAGTCCCGCACCGGCCGCGGCATCCGCGCCGTGGCGCAGGACCCGGACACCGCCACACTGATGGGTGTCAACAAGGAAAAGATCATCATCACCACGTTCGTGATCGGCGGCATCCTTGCCGGCGCGGCCGCGTTGTTCTACGTCATGAAGATCCCCTCCGGTGTGCAGTACAACGGTGGATTCATCCTGGGCATCAAGGCCTTTGCCGCAGCCGTCCTTGGCGGCATCGGCAACGTCCGCGGGGCCCTGCTCGGCGGCCTGCTGCTCGGACTGATTGGCAATTACGGACAAATCCTGCTGGGCAACTCCCAGTGGACCGACGTCGTGGCGTTTGTGGTCCTGGTGCTCGTGCTGCTGTTGCGGCCAGAGGGCATCCTGGGCACCTCGCTGGGAAGGAGCAAGGCATGAGCATGGTAGACGGGCCAACACCCCTTCACACGGCGAAGGGGGACCAGGCGGCGGAGAACCGCGAGGCGGTCGGAACCCCGCCCGGCTCCAGTGCCGCCGCGGTGCGCCGGGGCTGGTTTGGCGGACTCGGTGAGAAGTGGCAGGCACTTCCGCGGCAGAAGCAATGGGCGTTCCTGATCATTGTGGTGATCCTGGCGTACCTGCTGCCCATCATCAATCCGCCGCTGATTTCCACCGAACCCGGCAACGACTTTGCCCTGGCCTGCCAGACCATGGCCGTCTGGGCGCTCGTGGCAGTGGGGCTGAATATTGTGATCGGCTACGCCGGCCTCCTGGATCTGGGCTACATCGCCTTCTTTGCCGTCGGGTCCTATGTGACGGCGATGCTGACCAGTTCCGACTCCACCTTCCTGAAGATCCCGTACCTGTGGACCATTCCCGTGGCCATGGCCGTGACCATGTTCTTCGGCGTGCTGCTCGGCGTGCCGACCCTGCGCCTGCGGGGGGACTACCTGGCCATCGTCACCCTCGGATTCGGTGAGATCGTCCGCATTCTCGCCACCATCATCCCGGCCATGAAGGGCCAGGTCGGCTTTCAAAACGTGGGCCACCCGCCGGGAACCGATGCCAGCGGCGTGCCAATCTTCGCCAACTCCAACGGCACACCGTGGTACTGGCTCACTCTGACGATCTTGATCATCGTGCTGCTGCTCGCCGGCAACCTGGAACGCAGCCGCGTGGGCCGCAATTGGATCGCCATCCGCGAGGACGAGGACGCCGCGGAGACCATGGGCGTCCCCACCTTCAAGTACAAGGTGTGGGCCTTCGCGATCGGCGCCGGCGTCGGCGGATTGTCCGGTGCGCTGATGTCCGGTCAGGTCGGCTTCGTCAACAACCAGAAGTTCGACGTCGTCACCTCCGTGCTGTTCGTCGCCGCCGTCGTGCTGGGCGGTGCAGGCAACAAGGTGGGCGCCATCCTGGGTGGTGCCCTCGTGGCGTACATCCCCTTGCGGTTCACGGCGATCGCCGACTACAAGTACCTGATCTTTGGTTTGGCGCTGGTGCTGATCATGATCTACCGCGCCCACGGACTGCTGGCCGCGCGGCAACAGCTGCTGGCCTATGGCAGGAACGCGTACGCCGCGGTGAGGGCCGGCGCCGACGCCAAGGCCGCCAAGACCAAGGCCGAGCCCGGGACGGAGGCCGCATCATGACTGAGTCGACTGAAGAAACGGGACGCCATGCCGGCATCCCCGGCGTGGACACGGACGTGGCAGAGGCTGCGGCCGCGGAACGCGACATCGCCGTCAAGGTCGGTGACGACCTGGTCGAGGTGAAAAACCTGACCATGAAGTTTGGCGGCCTGCTGGCGCTGGACAACATCAGCTTCACCATCAAGCGCGGAGAGATCCTGGGACTGATCGGCCCGAACGGCGCCGGCAAGACCACCTGCTTCAACGCCATGACCGGGGTGTACAAGCCCACCGGCGGCCAGGTGCTGTTGGAGGGGCGGGTGCTCAACGGGGTCAAGCAGCACAAGATCACCCGCGCCGGCCTGGCCCGCACCTTCCAGAACATCCGCCTCTTTGGCGAGATGACGGCACTGGAAAACGTGGTGGTGGGCCTGGACGCCCGGCACAAGACGTCCGTGATCGGGGCACTGCTGCGCCTGCCGCGGCACATCCGGGAGGAAAAGTCATCCATTGAGCGCGGGATGGCCCTCCTGGAGTTTGTGGGCATCGCCGACCAGGCTGCCACGTTGTCCCGCCACCTGCCCTACGGCAGCCAGCGACGCCTGGAAATTGCCCGCGCCCTGGCCACGGACCCGAAGGTCCTGTGCCTGGACGAGCCCGCGGCAGGCTTCAACCCCGCGGAAAAGGAAGAGCTCATGCAGCTCATCCGGACCATCCGCGACGACGGCTACACCGTGCTGCTGATTGAGCACGACATGAAACTGGTCATGGGGGTGACCGACCGGATTGTGGTGCTGGAGTTCGGGAAGAAAATTGCCGACGACGTGCCATCAGTGATCAGGGAAGACCCCAAGGTCGTTTCCGCTTATCTGGGGGAGCCCGAAGATGACTTTGCTTGAGCTAAAAAACATTTCCGTCCACTACGGGCGGATCCAGGCCATCAAGGAGATGTCCTTCACGGTGGAGGAAGGGGAGATTGTTTCCCTGATTGGCGCCAACGGCGCCGGCAAGACCACCACCATGAAGACCATTTCGGGCCTGCTGAACCCCACCGGCGGGATCATCTCGTTCATGGGGGAGGACATCACCAAGATGAAGGCCCACATCCGGGTGGTGCAGGGGATCTCCCAGGCACCCGAGGGACGAGGGATCTTCCCGGCCATGACGGTCCTGGAAAACCTTGACATGGGCACCTTCGGCCGCAAGGACCGCACGGGCGTGAAGGACGACCTGGAGCGCGTGTTCACGCTGTTCCCGCGGCTGCAGGAACGCCAAAAGCAGTACGGCGGCACCATGAGCGGCGGGGAGCAGCAGATGCTCGCCATCGGCCGTGCCCTCATGTCCCGCCCCAAGCTGCTGTTGCTGGACGAGCCTTCCATGGGGTTGGCCCCGCAGTTCATCCGGCAGATCTTCAAGATCGTCACCGAGATCAACACGCAGGGGACCACGGTGCTGCTCGTGGAGCAGAACGCCAACCAGGCGCTGGCCCGCGCGCACCGTGCCTTTGTCCTGGAGACGGGGGAGATCACGCACAGCGGCACCGGCAAGGAGCTGCTGGCCAACCCGGCCATCAAGGAAGCCTACCTGGGCGTCGGCTAGTGCGCTGAGCTGCACGGAATTGGGGGCTGGTGCCCGCACCGCGCCGCCAGCCCCCAATTCCGCTCCGCTCACGGCAAATCCCTCGCGTTTGTGGGCCCCTGGCGGTGGCGGGGCCGGCGTTTTTTGTAGTCGACGTAAAGGAGACCGTAAGGCCGCCCGCGGCCGTCGGTCGGATAGTCGACGGAAAAATGCCGGTCCGCCACCGCCAGCGCCGTGTTCGCTAGAGGTCCGTGCGGGAATCGTTCGGGTACGTCACGCCCAGCTGGCGGCGGGCCTCGTCGAAGAGCTCCATGATGGCCAGGGAATCGTCCAGCGGCATCGTGGCGCTCTCGGTCAGCCCGGCCTGGATGCAGCGGGTCACCTCGCGCAGCTGGTAGGTGTAGCCCCGGCCGGGGTGCTCAAACGATTCCATGCGTTCGGAATCCCAGCCCACGGAGACGCGCAGCGCCTTGGGGTTGTTGACCGATCCCACCGTCTCGAGGAAGCCCCTGGTCCCGGCCACGGAGGCCGTCCGCGGACCCTGCGCGCCAAGGTAGCTCATCAGCTGCGCCTGCGCGCCGTTGGGGTAGCCCAGGGCGAGTGAATTCTGCGCGTCCACGCCCAGGGCTGTGAGCTCGCCCGTGGCCGACACGGAGGCCGGCTTTCCCAAGGTCGCCCACGCCCACAGCAGCGGGTAGACGGTGATGTCCAGCAGGGCTCCGCCGCCGTCGGACGGGGCCCAGATGCGGGCGGTGTCATCGGGCGGCGCCGGGAAGCCGAGGTCCGCGCGCACCCACTTGACCTCGCCGATCTCCCCGGACTCGACAATTTCCAGCGCCCGCTGGAAGCCCGGCACAAAACGCGCCCAGATCGCCTCCATGAGGAACAGGTTCCGTGCCCGGGCCAGTTCAATCAGCGAGCGGGCTTCCGCGGCCGTGATGGTCAGGGACTTCTCGCACAGCACGTGCTTGCCGTTTTCCAGCGCCGCCCTGGCAATGTCGTAGTGCTGGGCGTGCGGCGTGGCGACGTACACCACGTCCACGTCCGGATCCTGCACCAGCTGGAGATGGCCCGGGCCACCCAGGCCGTCGCGTCCGCCGTCGTAATAGCGGGTGGCGAAGCCGAACTTTTCCGCGAAGGCCGCCGCGCCGGCCTCGCTGCGCGAGCTGACCGCCTGCAGCACGGCATCCTCCAGCAGGGCCAGGTCGCCCGTGACGGTCGTGGCGATGCCGCCGGTCGCCACCACGCCCCAGCGCAGGGGGGTGCCCGTGGCGGAGAGGGTCTCGGGGTTGAAGGTGGTGTACCAGTCGGGCCGGCCGACAAAACGGGGAATGGTCATGGCGCCATTCTGCCAGCAATGGCGCCGCGGGGTTTCGACAGGCCCAACCACCGGACATGACAAGGGCCCCCGGATCCCGACGGGCCCGACCAGCGGTGGTCGAGCCCGTCGAGACCCGGGGGCCCTGTCCTTGGGCTACTTGGTCAGCGGGCCCAGGACCTTGTCGTTCGCGTACTGCTCGGCGGCGTTGGCCTTGGTGACGATCTTGGGAACGAGCAGGAACGCCGGGACAACCTTGGTGCCGTTGTTGTAGGAGGTCGGGTCGTTGATCTCCGGCTTGGTCCCCTTCTGCAGGCCCTTGACCATCTCGATGGCGTGGTTGACCAGCGCGGTGGTGTCCTTGTTGATCGTGGAGTACTGCTCCCCGGCCATGATGGACTTGACGGATTCAACCTCGGAATCCTGGCCGGTGACAATCGGGACGGGCTTGCCGGCGGCCTTCACGGACGTGATGATGGCGCGGGCCAGGGTGTCGTTCGGGGACAGCACGCCGTCCAGGGCGGCGGAGCCGTAGCTGCCGACCAGGAGCGAGTCCATGCGCTTCTGCGCGTTCTCGGCCTTCCAGCCCTGGGTCACGGCCTGTTCGAACGTCTTCTGGCCGGAGACCACCTTCAGCGTGCCGTCGTCGATCTTCGGCTGGAGGATCTTCATGGCGCCGTCAAAGAAGACCTTGGCGTTGGCGTCGTCGGGGGAGCCGGCAAAGAGCTCGATGTTGTACGGGCCGGTCGGCTTCTTCGCCTTCATGCCGTCCAGCAGGGCCTGCCCCTGCAGCTCGCCGACCTTGAAGTTGTCGTAGGCCACGTAGTAGTCGACGTTGGGGGTGTTCAGCAGCAGGCGGTCGTAGGCAATGACGGTGGCGCCGGCGTCCTTGGCCTGCTTGAGCTGCGTGCCGAGCTGGCCGCCGTCGATGGCGCCGACGATGATGACCTTCGCGCCCTTGGTGACCATGGCGCTGATCTGGTTCTGCTGCTCGGCAACACCGTTGTTGGCAAACTGGACGTCGCCCTTGAAGCCGGCCTGGGTCAGCCCGTCGTTGAAGAGCTTCTCGGCCAGCACCCAGTTTTCACTGGTCTTCTGCGGAAGTGCGACGCCGATCAGGGAGCCCGCCGCGAAGCCGCCCGCGCCGCTGGAGGAGGCCGCCGGCGATTCGGAGCGGCCGCAACCCGTGAGCGCCAGGGCGGAGACCGCCAGGACAACCGCCACGGACTTGGCGGTCTTGTTGAGCTTGAACATGGGTGTTCGCTTTCTGTTGGGTTTCGTGAGGTGATGCTCTGAAGGAAGTTTTTAGGATTCGACCTTGATGGCGTCCTTGAGGGGTTCGGCCACGGCCAGGTCAGGGTTGTCCCGGCCCCCGAGCCGTTTCATCATCAGGCCGATGAAGGACGCCTTGCCCTGGGACTTGTTGTAGACGTCGAAGACCACGGCCGCGAGCAGGACCAGGCCCTTGATGATCTGGGACATGTCCGAGCCGACGCCCATGAGGTAGAGCCCGTTGTTCAGCACCGCCATGACCAGGCCGCCGATCATGGAACCCACCACGGTGCCCACGCCACCGGTGACGGCCGCGCCGCCAATGAAGACGGCGGCGATGGCGTCCAGTTCCCAGCCCACGCCGTCGGACGGGCCGGACGCGTTGGAACGGGCGACGAAGATCATGCCTGCGAGGCCGGCCAGGACGGCCATGTTGAGGATGACGAGGAAGTCGGTGCGCTTGCTCTTGACACCGGAGAGGGCTGCGGCGTGGCGGTTGCCGCCGACGGCGTAGACGTGGCGTCCGATGGTGGTGCGGGCGGAGATGAAGCCGTAGCCGAGCACCAGGAAGCCGAGGATGATGCCGGGGACGGGGAAGGACGTGCCGGGCCGGCCGGTGGCGAAGAGGTAGGTGACGTATAGGACCACGGCGCAGAGGACGGCGAGCTTGACGAGGGTCACCCAGAGGGGCTTGACGTCGACGCCGAGGGCCACGGCCTTGCGGCGCCCGCGCAGCTCGCCCCAGATGAGGGCGGCGACGACGATGAAGCCGACGAGCAGGGTCAAGTTGTTGTAGCCGGTGTCCGGACCGATTTCGGGCAGGTAGCCGGCGCCGATGAATTGGAAGTCCGTGGAGACGGGGACGGTGAGCGACTTGCCGAAGTACTGGTTGGCGCCGCGGAAGAGGAGCATGCCGGCGAGGGTCACAATGAAGGCGGGAATGCCGACGTAGGCGACGAAGAAGCCCTGCCAGGCCCCGATGAGCGCGCCCAGGACAAGTCCGACGACGATGCCCATGTACCAGGGCAGTCCCCAGTCGCGCATGGTCAGCGCCACCACGATGCCGACGAACGCGGCGACGGAGCCCACGGAGAGGTCGATGTGGCCGGCGATGATGACCAGCACCATGCCGATGGCCAGGATGAGGATATAGGAGTAGCCGTTGACCAGGTTGATGACGTTGTCCGGGGTGAGAATCACCCCGCCCGTCATGAACTGGAAGAAGACGACCAGGGCGACGAGCGCAAAGATCATCCCGAATTGGCGGGTGTTGCCGCCGAAGAGCTGTTTGATGGCGTTCATGGTGGGGTCCTGTTTCTTCCCTTGGTCTAGGCAGATTTCTTGGCGGCAGTCATGCGTTTCATCAACGATTCCTGGCTGGCCTGGTTCTTGTTCAGCACGCCGGTGATGGCGCCTTCGAAAATGGTGTAGATCCGGTCGGAGATGCCCAGCAGTTCTGGCAGTTCGGAGGAAATGACGATGACACCCTTGCCCTGGTTGGCCAGTGCCTGGATGATTCCGTAGATCTCATACTTGGCGCCGACGTCGATCCCGCGGGTGGGTTCGTCCAGGATGAGCAGGTCCGGGTCGGTGAACATCCACTTGGCGAGCACCACTTTTTGCTGGTTGCCGCCGGAGAGCTTGGAGACGCCCTCATCGACGCTGGGGGTCTTGGTGCGCAGCTGCTTGCGGTACCGTTCAGCCACCGCGTATTCCTTGCCCAGGTCGACGACGGTGTGCTTGGAGATGGCGTCGAGGTTGGCGGAGACGGTGGTGGTCTTGATGTCGTCGAGCAGGTTCAGGCCAAGCGTCTTGCGGTCTTCGGTGACGTAGCCCAGGCCGTGCTTGATGGCCTCGGGGACGTTGCGGAGCGTGATTTCCTTGCCGTCCTTGATGATCTGCCCGGACATGTAGTTGCCGTAGGAGCGCCCGAAGATGGAGCGGGCCAGCTCGGTGCGGCCGGCACCCATCAACCCGGCGAATCCCACGATCTCGCCGCGGCGGACAGTGAAGCTGGAGTTCTTGCAGACCAGCCTGTCCGCGATTTGGGGGTGGCCCACCGTCCAGTTCTTGACCTCGAAGAACACTTCACCGATTTTGGGCGTGTGCTCCGGGAAGCGGGCTCCCAGGGTCCTGCCCACCATGCCCTTGATGATGCGGTCCTCGTCGACGCCGTCGGCCTGGACGTCCAGGGTCTCAATGGTCTTGCCGTCGCGGATGATGGTGATGGAGTCGGAGACCTGCTCGATCTCGTTGAGCTTGTGGGAGATCATGATGCAGCTGATGCCCTTCCCCTTCAGGCCGCGGATCAGGTCCAGGAGGTGCTGGGAATCCGATTCGTTCAGTGCAGCGGTGGGCTCGTCGAGGATGAGCAGCTTGACCGACTTGTTCAGGGCCTTCGCGATTTCCACGAGCTGCTGCTTGCCGACGCCGATCTCCTTGACGGGGGTGTCGGGATCCTCGCTCAGACCGACCCGGGCCATGAGCTCCAGGGTCCGCAGACGGGCCTCGGTCCAGTTGATGATGCCGAACCTGGTGGGCTCGTTGCCGAGGAAGATGTTCTCGGTGATGGACAGCTCGGGGATCAGGGCCAGTTCCTGGTGGATGATCACGATCCCGGCGTGTTCGCTGGCGCGGATGTCCTTGAACTCGCAGACCTCGTTCTGGAAGACTATCTCGCCGTCATAGCTGCCGTATGGGTAGACGCCGGAGAGGACCTTCATGAGCGTTGACTTGCCGGCGCCGTTCTCGCCGCAGATGGAGTGGATCTCGCTGGCGCGCACGGTGATGGAAACATCGGAGAGGGCCTTGACGCCGGGGAATTCCTTGGTGATGGATCGCATCTGAAGAATGATGGGGTTTGCGGTCGGCATGTGCGTATCGCTTTCCAAGACGGACGTCTTTGTCATTGCGCCGCGGCCGCCGGGGAGGTGGTGTGACGCAGTACATCAAAAAAATGGTACTTAGGAGATTCAACCCGGTCGGCGTCTTGTCGTCAACCTTTTAACGCAACGGGATGGTAACGGTTTTACATGTTGTGCAGTGAAGGGCCGTGCTGGAAGACCAGCGACACCGCCCCGAGGGCCTCCGAGCGCGGCCCCAGGGACGACGTCGCCAGGGTGGTGTTTTCCCCTACCACCGGCACGGCATGGCGCAGCAGGCCCCGCCGGATGGGTGCGAGCAAAAGCTCGCCCAGCGATGCGAGCGGGCCGCCGATCACGATGACGTCGGGGCTCATGAGGTTGGAGATGTTGGCGAGTGCGCGCCCCACGGCCGTCCCGGCGTCCTCGAGCACCCGCAGGGTGGTGGAGTCGCCGGACTTGGCGTGGCCGACGATGTCCTCGGCGTCGACCGGGTGGTCCCGGCCGCGGCTCAGGAGCTGGATCATGGTGGCCGTGGAGGCGATGGTTTCCAGGCAGCCGCGGTTCCCGCAGCGGCAGATCAGCCCGGACTCGTTGATGGTGAGGTGGCCGATTTCCCCCGTGACGCCGATGCTGCCGGAATACAGGTCCCCGTTCACGATCAGGCCCGCGCCGATGCCCGTGCCGATCTTGACAAAGACCAGATTGGGCACCGCGGCGTAGGCGCCCCAGGTAATCTGTGCCAGGGCACCGAGATTGGCGTCGTTCTCAATGAACACGGGCAGGTCCAGGGCCGACTTGAGGCGTTCGTGCAGGTTGATGCCGACCCACTCGGGCAGGATGGCACCCTGGATGACCTTGCCCGTCCGCCGGTCGATGGGACCGGGGATGCCGGCGCCGGCGCCCATCAGCATGGAGCGTGCAATTCCCTTTTCCGCGAGCAATTCCTCCAGCAATTGGGTCGCGGCGGCAATGCCCGCCGTGGCGTCGTGGCCGAGCGGCAGCGGGATCTGGCGTTCGGCCACCACCTGGTACGACCTGTTCGCCAGCACCACGCGAAGGTGGCTGCGGCCAAAGTCTATTCCGGCGGCGATGGAACTGTCGCCGATGTAGCGCACCGAGTGCGCGCGGCGCCCGGAGCTGGTGGTGGCCGTCAGGGTGACCAGCCCCGCCTGCTGCATGCTCTTGACGATGTTGGACACCGTTGCGGTGGACAGCCCGGTGAGCCGGGACAGCTCGGCCTGCGTGGCGGGGCCGCCGCGCAGCAGCTGGTCGGTGAGCCGGAGCTGGTTGCGCATGCGCAGGGCCGATTGTGATCCTGGCTTGGCGGGGCCCCCGTCGCTGCGGCCGGTGCTGCCTTCGTCGTCGAACATAAGCACAAGCGTGCCCCATGTCACGCCTTGACGTCAAGAACTTAACGCACCGTGCGACGTTTGTGTTAAGCGCATTCCATCAAGACGGCTCGGCCGTCAGCCGTGGATGGCCTTGTGCCTGCGCGCCAGTTCCACGTAATGGGCGGCATTGCCCTTGACGTGTTCCAGTTCCTCCGCCGTCAGTTCGCGGCGGACCTTGGCCGGGACTCCGGCCGCCAGGGAACCGGGCGGAATCACGGCCCCCTCCAGGACCACGGCGCCGCCCGCCACGAGGGAGCCGGCGCCAATGACGGCCCCGTTCATCACGGTGGCGCCCATGCCGATCAGGCAGTCGTCCTCCACGGTGCAGCCATGCACCACAGCGCCGTGGCCCACGCTGACGCCGTCGCCAATGGTGGTGGGGAAGCCCTTGTCGGCGTGCAGCACCACGTTGTCCTGCAGGTTGGACCCTGCGCCGACGGTGATGGTGGCGGTGTCCCCGCGCACCACCACGCCGTAAAAGGCGCTGGAACCGGCGCCCAGCGAGGCGTCGCCAATGATCGTGGCGGAGGGCGCCACGAAGGCGGATTCATGGACAGACGGCGTGTGTCCGTCGAAGGGGACCAGCTGGTTCATGGGGGCTCCAATTCAGTGCGGGTTGTGAAAGTGACCGGTAGTGCCGATGCTACCCAACGGCTGCCCGACGGGGACCAGGGCAACGGGTAAATCATCCCAAATTCTGCCCCCTGGGGTGGTTTTGGCTCAGCGGCACCGGCCCGGGCGGCGCTACTGTGGAGCAAAGCCATGGAAAGGGAGGGGCCAGAATGCTGCTGGCACTGCTGCAGGCCAATGCCGCGCCGCTGGACGTGGCGGCCAATCTGGAGACCATCCGCAGGGCCGCCCGCGAGGCCGCGGAGGCGGGCGCGGACGTGCTCCTGACGCCGGAACTGTTCCCCCTCGGATATGACCCCCTGCGCATCGGGGCCGAGTTTGACGCTGCGCGGCTGCCCGGCATCAGGGAGGCGCTGGCGGCCCTTGCCCGCAGTTGCGGAATCGGCCTGGTCTACAGCCTCCCCATGCTCGATGGCGGCGCCGGGCTGAACATTTCAGCCACCCTTCTCGACGCGGAGGGCGCCGAGCTGCTCAGCTATGCCAAGGTGCACCTCTTTGGCCCCGACGAGCGCAAGGCCTTTACCGGCGCAACCCGGCCCCCCGGCATCGTGCAGTTCAAGGGCCTGGCCATCTCCCTGGTGATTTGCTACGACGTGGAATTTCCGGAAACGGTGCGCGCCGCGGCCGTGCGTGGGGCAGAGGTGGTGCTGGTCCCCACCGCCCTGGCGCACGGCTTCGACGAGGTCCCGCAGCTGATCCTGCGCGCGCGGGCGCTGGAAAACCACGTGGCGATCGGCTACGCGAACCATTGCGGCACCGAGTCCGGCGTGGCCTTTGGCGGCGGCAGCGTCATCGCCGGACCCGACGGCGCCCTTCTCGCCACGGCGGGCCCGGGGCCGGAGCTGCTCTACGCCCGGCTGGACGCGGACACCATCCGGGCCAGCCGCGCCGAGGTCCCCTACCTGGCCGAGCGCCGCCCGGAGCTCTACCGGGACTGGGAGGGCGGGTAGGTGCGGTGGCCCGGTTGTCCCGGGCCCGGGGCACCTCAAGCCCGCATTGGCTGCACCATCGGGGTCCGGGGGCCGCCACCCGCGGGGTCTCGACGCGCTCGCGGGGCTCGCTGCTCGACCACCGGGGTCCGGTGGGCCGCCATCCACGGGGTCTCGACGCGCTCGCGGGGCTCGCTGCTCGACCACCGGGGTCCGGGGGCCGCCCGCGGGGACTACAGATACTGCAGGGCGATCAACAGGTCGGCGCGGGTCTGGGCGTCGTTGGGGTCGCGCGCCAGCAGCTCGAAGGCCGTGCCGATGTGTCGGCGGACGCTGTTGCGGTGCAGCGACAGCGCCTTGGCCGTGGCGTCCCAGCTGCCGTTGCGGGCCAGCCAGGCGCGCAGCACCTCCACCAGCACGTCCCGGCGTTCGGGCTCCAGCTCCAGCAGCGGCCCTAGGACCTGCCCGGCCAGCATGGTCCCGGCCTCGCGCCCCAGCAGGCCGGTGACGGTCCAGGTCACCGAGTCGACGCGCAGCGTCTGCGCGGTGGACCGGGCCCTGGCGCGCAGCGATCCCGCCCGCTGGTAGGCGGCCGGAAGGTCGTTGGGCTCCACGGGATCGCCGACCACCAGCCGCCAGCCCAGCCGCTCCGCCTCCGCCACGACGGAATCGTCCACCTTCAGCCGGGTCACGGCGGCGAAGCCGTACTCCGTGATCTCCACCAGCTTGGTGTCGAAGGTCCGCCGCCACTGCAGCAGCTCGCGCACGGGGCTGTCGGTGCTCCTCCACTGCGGGGCGTCCACGTTGACACCCTGCACCACCCGCATGGGCGCCGAGCGGGTCGAGGACAGGCTTTGCGCGATGAGGTCCTTGGCCGCCGAAACCTGCCGGGAGGTCCCGCCGGCGAGCGTCTCCGGGTGCAGCAGCAGGGCGGTGGCCAGCTGGCTCGGGGCCAGGGAGCCGCTGGTGCGCTGCCGGGAGAGCAGCTCGAGCAGGCCGACGGCGGCCGAGACAATGTTGTTGTGCGCCGGCGCCAGCCGCTCGGCAGAGCCGATCACCAGCGCGCCCAGGTTGACGTCGCGGCTGCTGCGCAGCGGGTGCCCCACCACAAATTCGGAGCCAGGCGCCGGGTAGCTGTCCACCTCCACGCGCGGCCCCGACCCCTGGAACAGCCGCTCCAGCAGGGGCCCCAGCAGGGCGACGTCGGCCGGGTTGGTCCCTGCGCGCGACCTGACCTTCCCGTCGGCCCCCACCAGCACGGCCCAGCAGGGGACCCGCTGCACCAGCGTGCCCAGGACCTCGTGGTCGGGGCGCGGGGACAGCACCGCGCGCATGAGCAGCCGGTTGGTCTCCGCCAGGCTGCGGAACACCTTGGCGGAGTCGGACTCGAGCAGCTGGGCAAACTGCAGGCCGATCGCGGCGAACGGGACCGACGGCGGCACCTCCACGAGCGTGATCCCGTGCCGCCGGCAGGAGGCCACCAGCGCGGCGGGCACCTCGTCGTGGTACGGGGTCAGGCCAAAGCCCACGGCGCACACGCGCGCCCCGGCCAGCCGCGCCACGTACGCCTCAATCGCGTCGGCCGTGCCGCCGCGCTCCAGCAGGGGGAGCCCGGCGGTGAGGACAAACTCGCCGTCCATCAGGTACGGGGTGGGATCCTCGAGCTCGCTGGGCTCCACCCAGCGCAGGCGTGCGTCCAGGTCCCCCACGTGGCGGATCAGCAGCTCGGAGGGGAGGTCGGCCAGGAACTGCCCGAGCGTGACGGAGCGGAAGCGGGACTCGACTTCCTCGTCGGAGAGCGGCAGGGCGCGCACGCGCCCGGCAGTGCTTCCAAGAGTGCCGCCTCCGCCGGTGCTAGCGGCCATGGGTGTACACCCGCTGCAGCCTCGGGGCGATCCGGTTGATGATCTCGTCGCCGTGGCTGTTGATGGCCGAGCCCCAGTCGTCGGCGCTCGCCGCCCCGGCGGCCGGGTCGCCGAAGAGCAGGGCCGGGTCGCCCACGCGGACCGAGGTTTCGTGGCCCAGGTCCACCATGAACTGGTCCATGCAGACCTTGCCGATCACCGGCACCCGGCGCCCGCCCACCATGACGATCCGCGAGCCGGAGATGCCCTTGGGGATGCCGTCCGCGTAGCCGAGCGGGATCAGGCCGAGGTAGCGGGACTCGTGCGTGATGGCGCGGTGCTCGTAGCTGACGCCCGTGCCGGCCGGGACGTGCTTGACCAGCACCACCGGCGCCGTGACGGAGAGGGCGGGGCGCAGGCCGTGGTCGGCCGGGTCGATGTGCTCGGCGGGGGAGAGGCCGTAGATGGCGAGTCCGGCGCGGACCATGTCGAAGTGGAACTCGGGCCGGGCCAGGATGTTCGCGGAACTGCAGACGTGGCGCAGGGTGGGCGCCAGCCCGGCGTCGTGCGCCTCCCGGACGGCCCGCTCGAACCCGGCGACGGCGGACGTGTTGGCCGGGTGGGCGGGCACGTCGGCCCAGGTCAGGTGCGTCCACACGCCGCGGACGCCCACGTGGCCGGCCAGCTCCGCCGCGCGGGCCGCCGCGACGAGCGCCGGCCAGTCCTCGTGCCGGGCGCCGCCGCGGCTTAGGCCGCTGTCCAGCTCCAGGTGGATGAAGGCGGTGCGGCCCAGGGCGCGCGCCGTGCCGGCCACCACGTCCAGCTGGGCCGGGCTGCCCAGCGAGATGTCAATGTCATGTTCCACCGCCTCGGCAATGGCTCCGCCGGCATTGGTGGCCAGGTAAAGCCACGCGAGGATGGGCGCGGTGATGCCGCTGCGGCGCAGGGCCAGGGCCTCGGACAGCTGGGCCGTGCCGAGCCAGTCGGCGCCCGCGGCCAGCGCCGTGCGCGCCGTCTCCAACAGGCCGTGGCCGTAGGCGTTGCCCTTGACCACGGCCATGAAGTGCGGCGCCCGGGAACGCTCCCGGAGCACGGCCACATTGTGGGCGATGGCCTCCAGGTCCACGCTGACGGTGCCGGTGGTGAGGCCGGACGCATCAACGGCCGGCAGTGCACTTTGTCTCATAAGAAGAGAGTACAGGATGATTTGCACTTTTTGAGACGTGTGTCACAGCCCTATTGTTGAGTCAGGGGGACGCACCGCCTGCGCCCGCAGGACACGAGAAGAATTGGACTGAGGAATGACACTACGTGATCAGCTCGCCCCGCGGTCAAAGGCGACCGCCGGCGGCACGGATGGCGCACCCCAAGGCCGGGGACCCGCCGTCGGACTTGGCACACAGCTCATGCGCCGCAAGCCGCTGGGCCAGATGCTCCACGAGGCCGGCAACGGCACCGACGGCCGGAAGCTGGTGCGCAGCTTCGGCGTGCTGCAGCTGACCATGATCAGCGTGGGCGCCACCTTGGGCACCGGCATCCTGGTGATCCTGGGCGACTCGGTGCCGCTGGCCGGGCCCGCCGTCTTCATCTCCTTCCTCATTGCCGGCGTCGCGGCCCTGCTGTCGGCCGTCTCCTACGCCGAGATGGCCGGCATGGTCCCGGTTTCCGGCTCCAGCTACTCGTACACCTACGCGACGCTGGGCGAGGGCATGGCCTGGATTTGCGGCTGGTGCCTGGTGCTGGAATACGCGGTGTCCGTGGCCGCCGTGGCCGTGGGCGCCGGGCAGTACATCAACGAATCCGTGGCCGGCTTCGGCTGGGCGCTGCCGGACTTCATTTCGCAGCCCCCGGGCTCCGGCGGCTTCCTCAACCTGCCTGCCATGGCCATTGTGCTGCTGGCCATGTTCCTGCTGGTGCGCGGCGCCAAGGAAAGCGCCGTCATTAACACCGTGATCGTCTTCGTGAAGATCGTCATCCTGCTGTTCTTCTGCGCCATCGCGTTCACCGCCTTCCGCGCCGGCAACTTCAGCCCGCTCATGCCGATGGGCGCCGCCGGGGTCTCCGCCGCCGCGTCCCGCGTGTTCTTCTCCTACATCGGCTTCGACGCCGCCTCCACCGCGGGCGAGGAAGCGAAGAACCCGCAGCGCGACCTCCCCCGGGCCATCATGCTCTCCATGCTCATCGTCACCTCGCTGTACGTGCTGGTGGCCGTGGCCGCCGTGGGCGCCCGCCAGTGGACCTGGTTCGCCGGAACGCAGGCCGCCCTGGTGCAGATCCTGCTCGAAATCACCCACCAGCCGTGGATGGGCCTGGTGTTCTCCGTGGGCGCCGTGCTCGCCATCGCCTCCATTGTCCTGACCGTGCTCTACGGCCAGACCCGCATCCTGATGTCCATGTCCCGCGACGGCCTGGTGCCGAAGATCTTCGGCCGGATCTCCGAAAGGCGCGGCACCCCCGTGGCCGGCACGCTGATCGTCGGCATCGCCGTGGCCCTGACCGCCGGGCTCATCCCGCTGGGCGCCCTCGCCGACGCCACCAGCATCGGCACGCTCTTCGCCTTCGCCCTGGTCAACGTCGCCGTGATCCACCTGCGCCGCACGCGTCCCGACCTCAAGCGCAGCTACAAGGTGGCCTTCTACCCGGCCACCCCGATCCTCGGCTCGCTCATGTGCCTCTACCTGATGGTCAACCTGGGCGGCATCACCTGGGTGGTGTTTGTGGCCTGGATGCTGGTGGGGCTGCTGGCCTACTTTGGCTACGGCCGCCGCCACTCCCGCGTCGCCGCCCTCACCGAGGCCGAGTACCGGGAGCTGTCCGCCCGCTCGCTTGAGACCATTGACATGTTCGACGCCGCGTCCCCGGTCCCGGCGGCCGGCTTGCCCCACACGAAGGCCCCCAAGCAATGACCGATGCAATGACCGATGCAATCACCATGCTGAACCCGGACTTCCCGTTCAGCTACGACCACTACCTGGCGCACCCGGCCGGCCTGGGCAGCGTCCCGGCCGCGGTGCACGGCACCGAGGTTGCCGTCATTGGCGGCGGCCTCTCCGGACTGGTCGCCGCCTACGAGCTCATGAAAATGGGGCTCAGGCCCGTCGTCTTTGAGGCGGACCAGCTCGGCGGGCGCCTGCGCACGGCCAGCTTCCCGGGCGCCCCGGACGTCACGGCGGACCTGGGCGGCATGCGCTTCCCGGTCTCGGGCCGGGCGTTCTACCACTATGTGGACCTGCTGGGACTGTCCACGGACGCTTTCCCGAACCCGCTCGCCGAGGCCACCTCCAGCACCGTCATTGAACTGGCGGGGGAGCGGCACTATGCCACCACCGGGGCGGAGCTGCCGGAGTTCTTCCGCGAGGTGGCCGCGGCCTGGAAGGCTGCCGTGAACGACGGCGCCGCGTTCCCGGCCATGCAGGAGGCCATCCGCGCCCGGGACACCGGGCGCATCAAGGAGCTGTGGAACGCCCTGGTTCCGGAGCTGGACGAGGAAACGTTTTATGGCTTCATCGCCGGCTCCGCCGCGTTCAAAAAGGCCGGCTTCGGCCACCGCGAGGCGTTTGGCCAGGTGGGTTTTGGCACCGGCGGCTGGGACACCGACTTCCCCAACTCCATCCTGGAAATCCTGCGCGTGGTCTACACCGACGCGGACGACGGCCACCGGAGCATCTCCGGCGGCGCGCAGAGGCTCCCCGAGGCGCTGTGGCGGGACGCGCCGTCGGGCATGGAATTCTGGCCCGACGGCACCTCGCTGAGCTCGCTGCACGCGGGCTCCCCGCGCGGCGCCGTGGCGAAGATTGCGCGTGCCGGCGACGGCTCGATCGAGATCACCGAGCGGTGGGGGCGTGTGCACCGCTTCGCGGCCGTGGTCAGCACCTGCCAGTCGTGGCTGCTGTCCACGCGCATCAACACGGAGGAATCGCTGTTCGCCGCGCCCATGTGGACGGCCATTGAGCGGTCCCACTACATGCAGTCGTCCAAGACGTTTGTGATGGTGGACCGGCCCTTCTGGAAGGACATCGACCCCGCGACGGGCCGCGAAACCATGTCCATGACGCTCACGGACCGGCTCAACCGCGCCACCTACCTGCTGGACAACGGCCCGGAGAAGCCGGCGGTCATCCTGCTCTCCTACACCTGGAACGACGACGCGCTGAAGTGGCTGGCGCTCACCGCCGAGGAACGCGTGGAGCTGATGCTGCACTCGCTGGCGCAGATCTATCCGGGCGTGGACATCGCCTCCCACATTGTGGGCGCGCCGATCACCGTCTCGTGGGAGGCGGAGCCCAACTTCATGGGCGCCTTCAAGGCCAACCTGCCCGGGCACTACCGCTACCAGCAGCGCCTGTTCACGCACTTTGCCCAGGACGCGCTGCCCGAATCGCAGCGGGGCATCTTCCTGGCCGGCGACGACGTCTCCTGGACCGCGGGCTGGGCCGACGGCGCCGTCACCACCGCGCTGAACGCCGTCTGGGGGGTGGTGCGGCACCTGGGCGGCACCTCGGCGCCGGGCAACCCGGGACCGGGCGAGCTCCTCGACGAGTACGGCCCCCTGTCCCTGGACTGATCCGGCGGTCCCGGGGCCGGTCCGGTCCGGCGTGGCAGGGCGCCGTTATCCCAAGTCGAGGGTGGCGGCTGAGGCGAGTGCGTCCCAGGCGAAGCTGGCGAGCCAGTGGCTGGACATGAACTCGTCCGTCATCACGGCGGCAAGTCCCGCCTCGAGCAGCGGCGGCACGGCAGCCTCCACCACGGCGGCGGCCCGTCCGGCGGTGCCGGCGCGGCGCAGAACCCGGCCGATGCGGATGAGCTGCCCGGCCCGGGTCAGGTTCAGGCCGTTGAGGTGTGCCAGGTAGCCGTCGGATTCATCGGTGACCGCGTAGCTGGCAAGCATCCGCGAATCCGGTGCCAGGTCCGGCAGGAAGGCGGCGAACCAGGAGGCGAACGAGTCGGGACCGAGCACCCGGGCCATGAGGTCGGCCTCGCTCAGCCCCGCGGAGAGGAAGTCCTGGCCGCTCATTTCCCACCCGCCCGGCCAGCCGGCGTCGTGCCTGAACCAGCGCAGCGCCGCCAGCTCGCACACGGCGGCGGCCTGCTCGCGGCCCAGCGCGCGGAAAGCGTCGAGCAAGAGGGCCAGGCCAAAGGCCGCGTTGGTGTGCAGCCCGTGGCGGACGGGGAATTCCGCCTTGTCCGTCCAGCCGGCAACGAGGCCGGCCACGACGTCGACCAGCGGGTCCAGTGCCGCCGCCCACTCCTGGACCTGCGCATCCTCCGAGGCGGCCGCCGTCGTGGCCAGGCGCACCAGCCAGGCCCAGCCGTAGGGGCGCTCCCAGCTCGGGTTGGCCAGCAGGTAGGCGCCCTCTGCGGCCAGGTTTTCCGGCGTCAGGTTGGCCGCAAGCATGGCGCGCAGCTGGGAGTCGTGTCCGGCGTCGAGCCCGTGGCCGATCAGCGTTACGCCGAGCCAGCTCATGTGCACGCAGGAGTGCCAGTCGAAGGACGTGAAAAACGCGGGGTGCAGCTCCTGCGGGCCGGGCCGGTCCGCCGGGGACGTCTCCACGTGGTGGGAGGCGTACGGATACGGCCGGGACAGGTTGTCCAGGACGATCCCGGCATAGTGGTTGGCGAGCACATCCATGCGTGCGGCGCTGTCAAGGGCAGTTGTGGTCATGGCACTCCTTGCGTGGTGAGCTCGAATCTCGACGGGGCGGGTCAGGCGTGGTGGAAGGCCAGGAAGTACATCAGGGCGATGTTGGCGGCCAGCAAGGGCACGCCGGTGGCCACCTGGGCCGTGATGACGCCGTACTTGTTCTTCATTTCCAGCAGCGCGGACGGGACCAGGTTGAAGTTGGCCGCCATGGGAGTGCAGAGCGTGCCGCAGAAGCCGGCCAGCATTCCGATGGCAAACACGATCGCCGGGTTGCCGTGGAAGCCCTGCACCAGCACGGGCCAGCCGATGGCCGCCGTCATGATGGGAAATGCCGCAAAGCCGTTGCCCATGAGCACCGTGAAGATGAACATGCCCACGCAGTACACCACGACGGCGGCAATGAGGGAGCCGCTGGGCAGCACGCCCTTGGCGAGGGTTCCGACGGCGGTGCCCACGCCGGCCTGCGTGAACAGGATGCCCAGGGTGGACAGCATCTGGGGCAGCAGGGCGGCCCAGCCGATGGTCTCCAGGATGCGGCGGCCCTCAAACACCGGGGCCAGCTTGTTCTTCGGGCGCAGGATGGCGACACCGACGACGGCGGCCGCGATGGCCCCGATGCCCAGGGCCACGAGCGTGGTGTGGGTGGGGTCGATGAGGGGCGTGGAGCCGATCTTGAGCACGGGGGCCAGGAGCACGATGATGACCGTCACGACGGGCAGGGTCAGCGCCGGGATGAAGAGCTTGTTGCCGAACTTTCCGGCATGGACGGTGCGTTGTTCCTCGCTGGTGGTCTTGGATCGGCCGTCGCCGAGCAGTCCGGTGCTGGCCAGGGCCACCAGGACCAGGACGGCGATGCCCAGCACCCAGGCCGGGGCGGTCTTCGCCTCGACGGCGGTGCCGTAAAAGAAGCACAGGCCCAGCAGGCCCCAGAAGGCCGAGCTGCCCCAGCGCCTGGGGTGGGTCGCGTCGCGGGCAATCAGGAATGCCCAGCCCACGAACAGCAGGCCAATCAGCCAGTAGATGGATTCGACGTTGATCATGCCATTCCTCCAGCGGGCGAAACGTGTGCTGCGGCGGTTTCCTCGGCGCGGGCTTCCTTGACGGCGGCGTCCAGCGTGCGGTCCAGGCGCAGCAGGCGGAAGCCGTGGATCAGGAAGGCGCAGATGGCGGTGGGAATGGCCCACACGGCCAGCTGCAGCGGCTCCAGGTGGAGTCCGTACGTGGTGTCGACGAAGGTGGTGATCAGCAGGATGGAGCCGACGGCGACGAAGACGTCCTCGCCGAAGAACACGCCAACGTTGTCCGCTGCGGCGCTGTGGCCCTTGATCTTTTCCCGCACCTTGTCCGGAACGGTGCCGTAGCGGCGCAGGGCCGCGCCCTCGGCCATGGGAAAGACGAGCGGGCGGACGGTCTGGGCGTGGCCGCCGATGCTGGTCAACCCCAGGGCGGCGGTGATTTGGCGTATGACAAGGTAGCCCAGGAGAACCCGGCCGGTGGTCAGCCGGGCCAGCTTGGAAATGAGTGCCTTGGCCTGTTCCTGCAGCCCAAACCGTTCGATGAGGCCGATGACGGGAAGCACCACCACGAAGATGGTGACCGAGCGGCTGCTGGAAAATCCTGAGCCAAACGCGTTGAGGATCTCCAGCGGTGACATGCCGCCCAACAGGGCCGTGACGATGCCGGAGATGGTGACTACCAGGAGGGGGTTGAGGCGGATGGCGAAGCCAACGATCACCAACAAGACCCCGATGAGTACGAGCATGGGTTTCCGTTCCTGCCGCGGCCGCTGGGGCGGGCCGCAAATACGGCGGTAGTTGTCCCGGCCGGGCTGGTGCCCCGGGCCGATCAGGACGCCGCCGGAGGTGGCGCCGATCACTGTGAACTACATCATAAACTTTTGTTCAACAATCCTGCAAGTATTTGTTCAACAATCGCGGCGGGAGTGGATCCGGGGCGTCCTGTTGGACGCACGCGCCGGTGCAGGCGCCGCGCCGGTGAACTGCGCCAGCAGTTCCGACTCCGCCACGTCAAGGTAGCTCCGCAGCCTCTCGGCGGCCTCCGCACGCTGCCCGGCGGCCAGCAGCTCGAGCAGTTCGGCGTTGAGTTCCACGTAGTGGCTGTGGAAGTCGGGGGCGTTGCTCATGGCATGGAAGACCAGCCGCATTTGCGCCAACACGCGCGACATCATCTCCAGCAGGCCTGTGCTCCCGGTGCCCAGGATCAGCGCCTCGTGGAAGCGCTGGTTCGCCGCGGCCATGTCCGGCACGGAGCCGCGGGCCAGCGCGCCGCGGGCCTCGGCCACCACCGAACGCAGCTCCGCAATGTCCGGCCCCGGCCCCCACAGGGCGGCCGCGGGCTCGAGGATCCGCCGCACATTGTAGATTTCCCGGATCTCGTCGGGGCCGGGGGAGGCGACAAAAACGCCGCGGTTGGGAATGCGGGTGACGATCAGCTCGCCGTCCAGCACAGTGAAGGCCTCGCGCAGGGTGTTGCGTGAGACCCCCAGGGTGGCCGAAAGGGACTGTTCGGAGAGCTTGGTGCCGGGCACCAGGCGGCCCTCCGCAATCCGGCTGCGCAGCACCGACGCCACCCACGCACCCGTGTGGGCATGGGTGGCGGTGGTGGGCAGGTCACCGAGGGCGGCATTCATTGGCATGCACCCAATCTATCCAACGCGCGGCCCACGCCGGCGCAGGTCTCCTATTCGATGCGGCACACCGGCTCGCCGCGCACCAGCCCGTCGCCGGGGGCGTGCGGGCCGCGCGCCACGGTGCCGTCACGGTGCGCCGTGACAGTGGATTCCATTTTCATGGCCTCAAGGACGGCGACGGGGTCCCCGGCGGAGACGGAAGCGCCGTCCGCGGCAACCCATTTGACGAGCTTTCCGTTCATCGGGGCGGCCAGCACGGCGGGGTCCGCCGCGACGGCAGTCGCGCCGCCCGTCCGGGGGCCGTCAGGGCCGCCGCCCGTGTGCGTGCCGTCAGGGCCGCCGCCGTTCCCGGGAGTCCCGGGATTTCCCCGGTTTCCGCTGCGGAGTCCGGCCAGCAGCTGCGCGGGAAGGCCAATCCGCAGCGCCTTGCCGTCGACGTCAATGGTCAGCTCCTCGCGGCGGCCGTCCGGCTCGGCCCGGGCGATCTGGTCCGAGGCCGCCAGCGTTGCGGCGAATTCGGATTCTATCCAGGTGGTGTGCACGCCAAAATGATCGTCGGCGGTGAAGGCGGGGTCGCGGACCACCGCGCGGTGGAACGGCAGGACCGTGGGCAGCCCGGCGATGACCATTTCGTCCAGGGCCACCCGGGCGCGCCGCAGGGCCTGGGCGCGGTCGGCGCCGCGGACGATCAGCTTGGCCAGCAGGGAATCGTAGTCGCCGGGCACGGTGGAGCCGGTGCGCACCCCGGAATCCACCCGGATGCCGGAGCCGGTGGGCGGCTCAAAGGCGGTGACGGTGCCCGGGCCCGGCAGGAAGCCGCGGGCGGGGTCCTCGGCGTTAAGCCGGAACTCAAACGCGTGGCCCACGGGCTGCGGATCCTCCGTGAAGCGCAGGGGTTCGCCGGCCGCGATGCGGAACTGCTCCGCCACGAGGTCCACGCCCGTGGTTTCCTCCGTGATGGGGTGCTCCACCTGGAGCCGGGTGTTGACCTCCAGGAAGGAAACGGTGCCGTCGTCGGCCACGAGGTACTCCACGGTGCCGGCACCCTGGTACCCGGCCTCCCTGCAGATGGCCTTGGCGGACGCGTGGATGCTGGCCCGCTGCGCCTCTGACAGGAACGGGGCCGGCGCCTCCTCGACCAGCTTTTGGTGGCGGCGCTGGAGGGAGCAGTCGCGCGTGCCAACCACCACAACGTCGCCGTGCCGGTCCGCGAGCACCTGGGCCTCCACGTGGCGGGGGCGGTCCAGGAACCGCTCCACGAAGCATTCCCCGCGGCCAAAGGCGACGGTCGCTTCGCGGACGGCGGATTCGAAGGCGTCGTCGACCTCGTCCATGGTCCGGGCGATCTTCAGCCCGCGCCCGCCCCCGCCGAACGCCGCCTTGATGGCAACCGGGAGGCCAAACTTCTCCGCGAAGGCGCGCACCTCGGCCCCGGAGGCGACGGGGCCGTCGCTGCCGGGCACCAGCGGGGCGCCCGAGCGGACGGCGATTTCGCGGGCCGTGACCTTGTTGCCCAGGTCCCGGATGGCCTGCGGCGGGGGGCCGATCCAGGTCAGCCCGGCGTCGATTGCGGCCTGGGCAAAGTCGGCGTTTTCGGACAGGAAACCGTAGCCGGGGTGCACGGCGTCTGCTCCGGAACGCAGGGCGATGTCGATGATTTTGGTGATGTTCAGGTACGTGTCCGCGCCGGAACGCCCGCCCAGGGCGTACGCCTCGCCGGCCCGGCGCACGTGCAGGGAGTCGGCGTCGGGATCGGAATAGACGGCGACGGACTCCAGCCCGGCATCGGCGCAGGCCCGGGCCACGCGCACGGCGATCTCGCCGCGGTTGGCGATGAGTACTTTCTTCATGGGCGGGTTCCTTGGTGGCTCGAAAGGTGGCTCGGGGTGGCAGTGGCAGTGGGGCCGGCTGGCACAAAGCGCACCCGAGTGCCCGGCGGGAGCTGGGCGGCGGCGCCCAAGTCCTCGGGGATGACGGCGGCGATGACGGGGTAGCCGCCAGTCACCGGATGGTCGGCCATGAACAGCACGGGCAGCCCGGACGGCGGCACCTGCAGGGCGCCCCAGACAACCCCTTCGCTGGCCAGTTCGCCGTCGCGGATGCGGGGGATGGGCGTGCCGCCGGCGTCCGGTTCAAGGCGGACGCCGATCCGGTTAGAGGCCGCACCCACCAGCCAGTCCTGCCCGGTCAGGGCCGCCATCCCGGCCGCGCCAAACCAGTCGTCCCGGGGGCCGGCGGTGATGCGCAGGACGGCGGTGCCGGAGGCCGGCAGCGGCCGAAGGCTGGGCGGCTCCGCAGACCCCACCACGTGCGCCCCGCGGACGGGCCCCACCGGGATGCGGCTGCCGGCGGCCAGCGGCGCCGGGCCGATCCCTGAGAGCACGTCCGTGGACCGGCTGCCCATGACCGGTTCCGCCGCCACGCCGCCGCGCACGCCAACGTAGCAGCGCAGGCCCGCGGTGACGGGACCGATTGCCAGGGTCTCCCCGGCCAGCAGGGCAAACGGGGCGTCCTGGGCGGGCCGCCGCTCGCTGCGGCCGGCGTCCGCCGGCGTGATGCGAAGTTCCGCCCGTGCGCCGGTGACGGCCAGGACGTGGTCGGACCCGGCCGTCAGGGACAGGGAGCCCATTAAGTTTTCGACGACGGCGTCCCCCGCCCGGTTGCCGACAAGCCTGTTGGCCTGCCGTGCCGCGGAAGGGTCAATGGCGCCTGCTGCGGACACGCCCAGGTCGCCCAGGCCGGGCCGCCCCAGGTCCTGGATGAGGGACTGCAGGCCGGCGGAGGCCACCAGCAGGCCGCCGCCCAAAGCAGGCGGCGCGGCGGTGCCGCGGGCGCCCGGGGAGGCGCCGGCGTCGTGCTTCACCGCGGCGGGGCGCGCGGGCTGCAGGCTCATGGCGGGGCGGGCGGCGGTAAAGCGGACCCGGTCCTGGGGGCGGATCAGCGCCGGTTCGGCGCGGTCCAGGGACCACAGGAGGGCGTCGGTGTGGCCGATCAGCTGCCAGCCGCCCGGGGACTGGCGCGGGTAGACGGCGGAGTAGTCACCGGCGAGGGCCACGGCGCCGGCCGGCACGGACGTGCGCGGGGTGCGCCGGCGCGGGACACTCAGGGCCGTGTTTTCACCCAGGAGGTAGGCAAAGCCCGGGGCAAATCCGCCGAACGCCGCCCGCCAGGTCTGGCCGGTGTGCGCGGCCACGACGGCTTCGGGGCTCAGGTCCGTGAGGGAGGCAACCTCGGCGAGGTCGGCGCCGTCGTAGTGCACGGCGACCTCCACCAGCTTGCCGGCCCCGGCGGGGGCAGCGCCGAGGTCGAGGGCGGCGATGGCGGCGGCGGCGGTGCGGGCTGAGTTGGGGGAGTCAAACGTGACCAGGACGGTGGCCGCCGCGGACAGGGCGTCCAGCTGGCCGGGCAGGGGCGATTCCGCCAGCCGTGCCGCCAGCGCCAGCACGGCCGGGAGGCAAGAAAGTTCCACCAGGAGGGCGCGCGTGCCCGCCGGGCGGATGGCCGTGACGCGGTGGGTTGCCGCGGAGTCCATGATGGCGCCCACCGTGGTGTTCACGCGAAGCTTCTGATCTGCACGCCGGCCGCCTCCAGCGCGGCACGGACGGCGGCCGCCATGGCCACGGCCCCGGCGGTGTCGCCGTGGACGCAGATGCTTTCGGACGGCATGGCGATGATGCTGCCGTCGACGGCGGTGATGGTCCCCTCGGTGGCCAGGCGCACCATGTTGGCGGACACCTGGGCGGGGTCGTGGAGCACGGCGTTGGCCTCGCGGCGGGAGACGAGCGTCCCCTCAGGCGTGTAGCTGCGGTCCGCGAAGGCCTCGGCCACGGCGCGCAGCCCCCTGGCCTCGGCCTTGGCGAGGGCCACGGAACCTGGCAGGAGCAAAAGGGGCAGCTCCCCGCCATGGGCCTTGACGGCGTCGACCACGGCCTGGGCGTGCCCTTCGTGGTGGACGATCGTGTTGTACAGGGCGCCGTGGGGCTTGACGTACTTGACCGTGGCCCCGGCGGCCCCGGCCAGTGCGGAGAGTGCGCCCAGCTGGTAGAGGACGTCGTCAGCCAGCTCAGTGGGGGAGCAGTCCAGGAAGCGGCGGCCGAATCCGGCCAGGTCGCGGTAGCCCACGTGCGCGCCGATCGTCACGCCGGCCGCCACGGCCTCGCGGCAGGTCCGGGCGATGGTGCTCGGGTCCCCGGCGTGGAAGCCGCAGGCGACGTTGGCGCTGGAGACCGAGCCGAAGATTGCGGCGTCGTCGCCCATGGTCCAGTTTCCGAACGACTCGCCGACGTCGGCATTGAGGTCAATGTAAGGCATCTGTGATCCCCGTCTCGTGATGTGGTTCTCTAAGAATGCCTTAAGTCTTCAGATTGTTCAACAATCTTGTGGCGGGCGTGCGGCCGTCCCCGGATCCGGGCCGTGGAAACTTTGAAGCGGCGCGTGGTTGGAGCCCAACGGTGCGCCACTTGAGAAGTGGCGCACCGTTGGGCTCCAGCGAGGCGCAGGTGTGCAGGTGTAAGGGAAGCGCGTCAGTCGAAGACGACCGTGCGGGTGCCGTCGAGCAGGACGCGGTGTTCGGCATGCCATTGCACGGCCTGGGCCAGTGTCCGGGCCTCGACGGCGCGGCCCATGGAGACGAATTTCTCCACGGAATGGCCATGGTCCACGCGGATCACTTCCTGCTCAATGATGGGCCCCTCGTCCAGGGCCGCCGTGACGTAGTGGGCCGTGGCCCCGATGATCTTCACCCCGCGCGCGTGCGCCTGGTGGTACGGCCTGGCACCCTTGAAGGACGGCAGGAAGGAGTGGTGGATGTTGATGGCCCGGCCCTCGAGGTGGCGGCAGAGGTCGTCGGAGAGGACCTGCATGTAGCGGGCCAGCACCACCAGCTCCACCTCGTGCTCGGCCACGAGTTCCAGCAGGGCGGCCTCTGCGTCGGCCTTGGTGTCCGGCGTGACGGGGAGGTGGTAAAACGGGATGCCGTAAAACTCGGCGAGCGGCTGCAGGTCCCGGTGGTTGGAGACGATGGCCGGAATGTCAATGGGCAGCGTGCCGGAGCGCTGCAGGAAGAGCAGGTCGTTGATGCAGTGCGCGGCCTTGGAGGCCAGTATCAGCGTGCGCACCGGCGCCCCGGCGCGGTGCAGCTGCCAGTTGAGCCCGAACGCTGCGGCAACGCCGTCGAGGTGCTCGCGGAGGCGGCTGAACGACGTCGTGGTTTCCACGGCGACCCGCATGAAGAACGTGCCGGTGTCCGGGTTGCCGTACTGCTGGGAGTCGGTGATGTTGCAGCCGGACTCCAGCAGGGCTCCGGAAACGGCGTGGACTATGCCGGGCCGGTCCGCGCAGGATAGCGTCAGGACATGGCCGCGGGGGCCAGGGGCGGCAGGGGGCTTCTGTTCAGTCATCCCGCCAACATTACCGTCCCGCCGCGGGCCTGTACTACAGTTAAGGGGTTGCGACTGGCGATGAGGTGGGCCACCACCGGGGAGCAGCACGAGCGAAGGCCCTGGGATCGTACGCCTGGGACAGGGGCCCCGACTGCCAATCAGGGATTTGGCGGTGGACGAGCCGTGTCTGCGCACTTCACATGTGCACTTCACACAAGGAAGCGGCCTGCGGGCGCGGGTGTTCACCGGATAATCTGGCTAAGAAGAGTTTTTTCGTGTTGTCCATCCAGGAGTCCTGAAGTGTCTATTTCCACCACACAGTCCGTGACCAATGTCCCGCTCTCCGAGCTGGACCCCGAAATCGCCGCCGTCCTGAAGGACGAGCTCGGCCGTCAGCGCGACACGCTTGAAATGATCGCCTCCGAAAACTTCGCCCCCCGCGCCGTGCTGGAGGCCCAGGGCTCCGTGCTCACCAACAAGTACGCCGAAGGCTACCCGGGCCGGCGCTACTACGGCGGCTGCGAGTACGTGGACGTCGCCGAGAACCTGGCCATCCAGCGCGTGAAGGACCTCTTCGGCGCCGAGTACGCCAACGTCCAGCCGCACTCCGGCGCCCAGGCCAACGCCGCCGCGCTCGCCGCCATGATCACCCCCGGCGACAAGATCCTGGGCCTGTCCCTGGCCCACGGCGGCCACCTGACCCACGGCATGAAGCTGAACTTCTCCGGCAAGCTCTACCAGGTCGCCGCCTACCAGGTGGAGGAAGACACCTTCCGCATCGACATGGACAAGCTCCGCGAGCAGGCCATCGCCGAGAAGCCCCAGGTCATCATCGCCGGCTGGTCCGCCTACCCCCGCCACCTGGACTTCGAGGCCTTCCGCTCCATCGCCGACGAGGTTGGCGCGCTGCTGTGGACCGACATGGCCCACTTTGCCGGCCTGGTTGCCGCAGGCCTGCACCCTAGCCCGGTGCCGCACTCCGACGTCGTCACCTCCACCGTGCACAAGACCCTTGCGGGTCCGCGCTCGGGCGTGATCCTGGCCAAGCAGGAATGGGCCAAGAAGCTCAATTCCGCCGTGTTCCCCGGACAGCAGGGCGGCCCTCTCATGCACGTCATCGCCGCCAAGGCCGTGGCTTTCAAGGTTGCCGCGGGCGAGGAATTCAAGGAGCGCCAGCAGCGGGTGCTCGAAGGCGCCAAGATCATCGCGGACCGCCTCAACGCCGCCGACGTGGCCGAGGCCGGCGTGTCCGTGCTGACCGGCGGCACCGACGTGCACCTGGTGCTCGTGGACCTGCGCAACTCAACGCTGGACGGCCAGCAGGCCGAGGACCTCCTGCACAGCGTCGGGATCACGGTGAACCGCAACGCGGTCCCGTTCGACCCCCGCCCGCCGATGGTCACCTCCGGCCTGCGGATCGGCACCCCGGCCCTGGCCACGCGCGGCTTTGGCGCCCCCGAGTTCACCGAAGTTGCCGAGATCATCGCCGCGGCGCTGAAGGGCGGCGCCGACGTCGACGCCCTCGGCGCCCGCGTGAAGAAGCTCACCGCCGACTTCCCGCTATACCCCGGCCAGGAAGAATGGTAGGCGGCGTGCCCGGGGCGGCCCCCGCGGCACAAACCGCGCAAATCCTGGACGGCAAGGCCACCGCGGCCGCCATCAAGGCCGAGCTGAAGGAACGGGTGGCCGCGCTGACGGCACGGGGGATCACCCCCGGCCTGGGCACCATCCTGGTGGGCGAGGACCCCGGCTCCCAGTGGTACGTGGCCGGCAAGCACAAGGACTGCGCCGAAGTGGGGATCAGCTCCATCCGCATCGACCTGCCGGACTCCGCCACCCAGGAGGAGGTGCTCGACGCCGTCCGCCGACTAAACGCCGACCCCGCCTGCACCGGCTACATCGTCCAGCTCCCGCTGCCGGCGCACGTTGACCAGGACGTGGTCCTCGAGGCCATCGACCCCGCCAAGGACGCCGACGGCCTGCACCCGATGAACCTGGGCCGGCTGGTGGCCAACGTCAACCGGCCCATGTCCTCGCCGCTGCCGTGCACGCCCAAGGGCTGTGTGGAACTGCTGCGCCGCCACGGGATCGGGCTGAGCGGCAAACGGGTCCTGGTGGTGGGCCGCGGCGTCACGATCGGCCGTCCCGTGGGGCTGCTGCTCACGCGCAGGGAGATCAACGCGACCGTCACGCTGGCCCACACGGGCACGTTGGACCTGGCGGCGGAACTGCGCGTGGCCGACGTCGTCATCGCCGCCGCCGGCCAGCCGCACATGATCAAGGCGGCGGATCTCAAGCCGGGCGCCATTGTGCTCGACGTCGGTGTCTCCCGCGTGGATGACGGCACCGGCCGCGCCGTGGTCACCGGTGACGTGGAGCCGGCCGCTTACGGGGTCGCCTCCTGGATCTCGCCGAACCCCGGCGGTGTGGGCCCCATGACCCGCGCCATGCTGCTGGCGAACGTGGTGGAGTCCGCAGAGCGGGCCTGAGCAGGATCCCGCAACCGGTGGTCGGGCGGCGGGCTTTGCGGACGCGTCGAGACGCAAGGTCTCGACCGGCCCAACCCGCGGGGCCCGGGCGCCGGCGTCTACTGTTCGATCGATTCCACGCGTTCGGGTCGCCCGTCCACCCACGCCACGAGCAGCCGGACGGATTCGGGCAGGGTCTCGTCCGTGTAATGGACGCTGATGGGCGGTCCCGCCGCCTCCAGGAGGATTTCGTAGAGTTGGGCATCCGGCCACGGTTTGGCGGCGGCGGGCTCGGGCTGTTCGTGGAGGTTGGCGCGGGCAACTTCCCCGGCAAAGGCCTCCGCATCGGTCTTCGGCAGGGACCGGTCGTCAAGTTCGGTCTGCGCCACCATGCCCGCAAGGCCGCCTCCCCTGCGGATTGTCAGCTTCATGAAAGGACCCCGACCTCCTTCCAGGCGTTGTGGACGGCGTCCTGCTCCGTGGCGCTGAACAGGGTGCCGGCGACGTCGACCGTGGCCTGCGCGGCCTCATCGAATTGCGAGTTGGGGCGCAGCCGGGTGGTCAGCACCGTGTACCAGATCTTTCCCACCTTTTCCCAGGCGAAACCACCGAGGGCGTTGGCCGCCAGGGCAAAGGCATGGTTGGGGATGCCCGAGTTGATGTGCACGCCGCCGTTGTCATTGCGGGGGTCGTTGTTGTCCGGCAGGTCCACGTAGTCGTCCATGTGTCCGGGCTGCCGGTCGCCTGAATAGGCGGTGCCCGGGTTGATCATGGAGCGCAGCGCCTTGCCCAGCGCGGGTACCAGGATCCCTTCCCCGATCAGCCAGTCGGCGTCGGCCGCGGACTGCTTGAGGCTGTACTGCTTGACGAGCGAGCCGAAGACGTCGGAGAAGGATTCATTCAGCGCGCCCGACTGCTTGCTGTAGACCAGCCCCGCGGTGAGTTCGGTGATGCCATGGGTGAGCTCATGGGCAATGACGTCCAGGGAGCGGGTCAGCCCGCCAACCTGGAAGATCCGGCCGCTGCCATCGCCGTAAACCATCTGGGCGCCGTCCCAGAACGCGTTGTCGAAGGCAACGCCGTAATGGACTGAGGAGACCAGTTCCAGCCCTGCCCCGTCCAGGGAATTGCGCGCGAACACATCGCGGTAGAATTCGTACGTTGCGCTGCTGCCGTCGTAGGCCTGGTTGACAGCCTCATCCTGCACCGGCGGCTGCCCCCAGTCCCGGACGCGGACTCCGGGCAGGAATGTCCTGCCGTTGGTCTGGTTGTCGTAGATCGTCAGGCGTCGGTCCGGGTTAACAGTGAAACCGATCATCTGCCCGAGGTTCAAGTTGAGCTGGCGGTTGAGCCGGCCCATGACGGCCCGCTGGGAACGGATCGCGGCGGAGGTGGCCAGGGCGCGGACCGCGGCCTCCCGCTGTTGGGCATCCCCCTCGACCGCCAGCCGCCCCAGCAGGTCCGGCGGAGCAATTCCGCACTGCGCCCGGCGATGGTTCCTTGACATGAACTTGTCCCTTCCATAGGCGTTGCCAATGACGGTGGTTCAGCAGGCACGGCGGGCCTGTCAGGTGAGCAGCGGGATGCGGAAAACTTGCCCGGGGAAGATCAGGTCCGGGTTGCTGATGCGGTCCCGGTTCGCTTCGAAGATGTCGTTGGCGGTGGTGTTTTGGCCCTGCTGCTGGGCAATCCGGGTCAGGTTGTCCCCGCCCTTGACCTCATACAGCTTGAAGCCATCCAGCGACGTGAACAGCGTGACGTGGACAATGTTCAGGTCGGGGCCGGGAGGGTGGAGCCCGGATGGGTCGTCGCCGAACACCTGGAGGGTCACATGGGCGCCGCGGGCCGACGTGGTTCCCAGCGTGACCGTGTTGCCGAAGTCCTTGATGACGCCCATGGAACCGGCACCCTGGATGTTGCCGCTCCCCAAGGTGTGCCCGGCGCTGTCCAGGACCTTCCAGCGCACCACCGCCTCAAAGCCGGTGCCATGGCCGGCAATCACGAATTTCTTCCCAATCACGTCGTTTGGTTGCGGCTGACGGACTTCAATCAATCGTGGTGCCACCATCACGGCCCCCTCCAATAGCTTCCCCCATGATGCGCCCAATCCGAGCCCCCGGCAAGGGGAAGTTTGGGACAGGTCCGTGGTCGACAACGCCGGGCGGCGGGCGGATACTGAAGGCCCATGGATCCTTCCCACAGCGGGCTGCGCATTCAGCTGCTCGGCCCGTTCACCGTGCGCGTGAACGGGAACGCCGTCGAGAACGGCCGATGGCGGCTGCGGAAAGCAAAGTCCCTTGTGGCGATGCTGGCCCTGGCCCCGGGGCAGCGCAGCCCTCGCGAGCAGGTATTGGACCGTCTGTGGCCCGTCTTGGAGCCCGCGGCGGCCGCGCGGAACCTGCATCAGACCCTGTACGTCGCCCGTCAAGCGCTCGCCGGGCTGGGCACGGGAAGTGAGGGCCTGCTCGCCATCCGCGGTGAAATGGTTGTGCTGGACGACACGGGACCAATCGCCGTCGACGTGCTCCAATTCGAACGGTCGGCCATGGCAGCGCTGGCCTCCGGTTCCGAGGCCAGCCTGCGCGAGGCAGCCAAGCTGTACAGCGGCGACCTCTTGCCCGAGCTGCCGGATGCCCACTGGCTGGCGGCACGGCGCGATGAGCTCCGGGAAGCACACCGCGAGGTCCTGGTGAAACTGGCGTCCACGGTGGCGCAGCGCGCACCGGAGGAAGCCCTGGTCATCCTCACGCGTGCCCTGGAATCCAATCCTGTCCACGAGGGGGCCGTGCGCGCCCAGATGGCGGTGCTGGCGGGAATGGGCCGGCGGTCGGAGGCCCTGGCGCGCTATGAGCGGCTGGTCGAGGAACTCCTCGATGCCTTCGGGACCGATCCGGATGCCCGGACCGCAGAACTGTTCCGCGAGTTGTTGACCGGGTCCCCGCCCGATGGACCCCTCCGCAAGCCCGCCGGCGCGGCCGGTCACAACGGCGCGGCCGGCAGGGAAGACACCACAGGATATCTCCCCTCCCCCTTGACAAGCTTCATCGGGCGTCAGCGTGAGCTCGTTGACGTCGAGGGGCTGATGGGCCGTGCACGCCTGCTCACTCTCACCGGGGCCGGCGGCAGCGGCAAGACCAGGCTTGCCCTGGAGGCCGCGAAGAGGGTTCGTCGCGGGTACGTGGACGGGGTCTGGTTCGTGGACCTCACCGGGGTCCGGGAGGCCCTGCTGGTGGCGGACGCCGTGGCCGAGGTCCTCGGGCTGGACTCCGGCGCGGCACCCGACCGTGTGCGAATGCTGGTCGGGCAGCTGCAGCGGCGCTCGCTGCTCCTGGTGCTGGACAACTGTGAACACCTGCTCACGGCCTGTGCCCAACTCGTCGTCGCGCTGCTCTCCGGGTCTCCTGGGGTTAGAGTGCTGGCCACCAGCCGGGAGCCGCTCCATGTTGACGGGGAATTCACCTTCAGGGTCCCATCCCTGCCGCTTCCCCCGCCTGTCCGCGCCGGCGCCCCCGACCTGGCCGAACTTGGCCGTCTGCCGTCCGTCCAGCTTTTCGTGGAGCGCGCAGCCCGGGTCCGTCCGGGTTTCGCCCTTGACGCCGGCAATGCGCAGGGGGTGGCCGAGTTGTGCCGGCGGCTCGACGGGATGCCGCTTGCCCTGGAATTGGCCGCTGCGAGGACCGCCGTTCTTGAGCCCGTTGAGATCGTGCAGCGCTTGGGCGATGCCTTGTCCCTGCTGGGCGGCGGACCCGCCGGCGCCACGCGCCGCCAGACGCTGCGCGGCACCCTGGAATGGAGTCACGCGCTGCTCACAAGACCGGAGCAGGTGCTGGTGCGCCGGTTGTCCGTGTTCGCCGGTGGTTTCACCCTCCACGCCGTCGAGGCAGTCTGCGCCGACCCGCCCCTCCAACAAACCGAACTGCTCGAGCTCCTGGCCAGGCTCGTGGACAAGTCCCTGGTGGTCACGGAAAGAAATGCCGGCGGGACCCGTTACCGGCAGCTCGAGACGGTCCGCCAGTATTGCCACGAGAATCTCGAACGTGCGGGAGAAGCGGACCGGCTGGCGGAAGCGCATTGCGCCTATTTCCTGGCCTTCGCCGTTGCCCACAATCCCGAACAGGCCACCGGGGTGGTCATCGAGGCGCCAAAGCTGCTCGACAGCGAGCACGACAACCTGCGCGCCGCACTGCGCTGGTCGTGTGCGCGCGAGCCTGAGGCCGCGCTCCGGCTCGCCGCGAGTCTGTGGCGCTTCTGGTTCCTCCGCGGCCACGCGGTGGAGGGTGCGCGCTGGATCGAGCGTGCCTTGGCGGTGGCGCCGGACCCGACCCGGCCCCGCGCGGCGGCCCTGATCGGTCTGACCGGCCTGTACAGCAGGCAGGGCCGCAGCGACCGGCATCGGGCACTCGGCGCGGAGGCCCTGGCGATCGTGCGGCAGATCGGCGAACCCGACGAGGTGGTGATGGCCCGGCTCATTGAGACCTCGCTCGCCTGGAGCACCTTTGACCTGGAGGAGGCCGAACAGCTGGCAGCCGCCGAGCACGCCGAGGCGGTCGAAGGGGGCAGGGCCGAACATGCCGCAGCCAGCAGTTGGCTGCTCGGACAGTGCGCGTTGGCCCGGGAGGACGGACCGCCCGCCGCCCGCCACCTCAACATCTGCCTGGATGAACTCGCGCAGTCAGACACCGCCACTCCAGCCTTTCTGCCGGTGATCACCCCGAGTCTGCAACTGGTCCCGATCGCCGGGCGGCTGGCACCCTGCCTCGAGGAAACCATGCTGTTGGGCAGAAGGGTCGGCGTCATCCAGGCCAAAGGCTACGCGCTGGCCGCGCTCGGCTACGCCTCCCGGCTGTCGCGGGACCAGCAGTCGGCGGAGTCCGTCGTCGCGGAGGCAGCCGAATACTTCGCCGGGCTGGGCGATGACCTGGCCAGGGCGCAGGCACTTCACCAACTTGGCTGCATTCTGCGCGACGGTGGCGGGCAAAGCGCGGCCTTTGGGGCGCTGTCCTTGGCGCGGGAGCTCCGGCGCGGCCTGGGCGACCGGCGGGGCGAGCTGCTGACCGAGCTTAACATCGCCCTGCTTCGCGCCATGGGTGGTGACATCGACCGCGGCCTGGGCGACGCCCGGAGCTGCCTCTCCAGGTTCGAGTCCGCGGGGGACCAGGTGGGTATGAGCGCCACCCTGACGATTCTGGGGGCTGTGGAGCTAATCTCCGGGGAGGTCCGGGCCGCACGGGAGATGTACAGGCGGGCAGCCGAAAGGGTTGCCCCATGGCCGAAACTCGCCGGCTGGCAACGGCTGATGGTGGCCGAGCTGTCACATGAACTCGGGGACCCGGATCGGGCGGCCCGCGAAATTGACAGGGTTGCGGCGATTTTCGACCGCACGAGATGCGTCATTGCCTGCCAACGGCTGGCAGCACTTCGCCGGCAGGCCCCGGGCGGTGATGTTGAGATCTCGTTAAGTTCCCGTTGAGAGGCCGTGATTAGCGTTACTCCTGGATCCGGCAAATGGATCCGGCACTGCCAACAGCAAACAGGAGCAATACATCATGACAACAACGCAGACTGGGCCGGCCCGCATCGGGGAGCCCACGATTGCCGAGTTCGCCGCCGGCCTGCGCGGCACGCTCGTCCGGCCAGGGGACGCGGACTACGACCTGGAGCGCAGCATCTGGAACGGGGCCCACGACCGCCGTCCGGCGCTCATCGCACGCTGTGCCGGCGTGGCCGATGTGATCCGCACGGTCGAGCTCGCACGCAGCGAGGGGCTGCCGCTCGCGGTTCGCGGCGGAGGCCATTCGATTCCCGGGTTTTCCACCGTCGACGGCGGCATCGTGCTGGACCTTTCGCCGATGAAGGGAATCCGGGTGGATCCGGCCCGCCGCCGCGTGGCGGCGCAGCCGGGCTGCACCTGGAAGGACCTGGACGCAGAAACCCAGCAGTTCGGGCTTGCGGTGACCGGCGGCCTGGTCTCCTCCACGGGCATCGCCGGCTTCACCACCGGCGGCGGCATCGGCTGGCTCGTGCGCAAGCACGGGCTCGCCAGCGACAACCTGGTCGGCGCCGACGTCGTCACCGCCGACGGGCAGTTTGTCCACGCGAGTGCCGGCGAGCACCCGGACCTGTTCTGGGGGCTGCGCGGAGGCGGCGGCAATTTCGGTGTGGTGACGTCCTTCGACTATCAATTGCACGAGGTGGGGCCCACCGTCCTCTCCGGACTGGCGTTCTACCCCGCGGAGGAGGCGGAGCAGGTGTTGCGGGGCTACCGGGCGGCCTGCGCGGCGGCACCCGATGAGCTGACGACGCTGGTCAACATGACCACGGCGCCGCCGGTCCCGTTCCTGCCGGAATCGGTGCACGGCAAGCCGGTCATCGCCGTGGGAGGCTGCTGGTCCGGCGATCCCGACGCCGGTGACGCCGCCACTGCACCGTTCCGCACCCTGGGAACGCTCATCGCCGACGTGTTCGCGGCCAACCCGTACGCGGGGTGGCAGCAGGCCCTCGACCCGCTGTACCCGCGGGGCGTGCACAACTATTTCCGCTCGGCATTTCTGCGCACCGCCGACGACGCGTCCCTGCGCGTGCTGCAGGACTCGTTTGCGGCGCTGCCCAACACCATGACGGAGGTCCACCTGCACCACCTGGGTGGCGCGGTGGGCCGGGTTCCGGCCGACGCAACGGCCTTCGCCGTCCGCGACCACGAATTCATTGTCAACGTCATTGCCCGCACGCCGGCGGCCGAAGGCTTCGCCGATACCGTTGACTGGGCGCGCGGCGTGACGTCCTCGCTGGGCCCGGACGCGGCTGCGTACGTGAATTTCACCGGTGAGGCCAATGCCGCGCTGGTCCGGGCGTCGTACCCGCCGGACACCTACCGGCGCCTGGTGGAACTGAAGAACGACTACGACCCCACCAACCTGTTCCGGCTCAACCAGAACGTCGCCCCCACGGCGTGACGGCACGGCCACCACAAGAAACCACCCCGGGAAAGAAGGAAACCTCTTTCCGGAAACAACACGCCATTGCGGCCGGCGGCCCCGTGGCTCCGCCCGACGGCACGTCGAAAGCGCAGAAATGGCGGCCCTGGCGGATTCCGGACAACCGTATCCGCGCTTTCGGGACGGGCAGCGGCGTGCCAGCGCGGTCCCGCACCGTTCGCCGCTGGTGGAAGCGGGCGCGGGGACCGGCCGCGGTTTGAGAGAATGAAGGCATGACTCTCCCAGGACCTGGAAAAATGACCAAACCCGGCAAGTTCACCGGCCTCGGCACCATTGTGCTGGCCATCGTCTTTCTGGTGGCAATCGTTTTCGCCGCCAACAACAGCACGGTGCTGGGCTGGGTCATCGCGGTCATCGCGTTCGGCTGGCTGGCGCTGTCCACCCTGGTCTACATCGGAGTGCACAAGGCTGCCGCGTTTGGCGCCCGCCAGGTCAAGCTCGCCCAGGCCGAGATGGCCCAGCGCACCAGCGCCAAGGCCCCGGCCGACGGCGGCACCCGGCTCGTGTCCGACGACGCCGGGTCCCGCCAGGCGGCCAAGGCGCGCGAACTAAAGCTTGACCACTCCTTCAAGATCATCAGCGTCCAGATTGGCGTCGTCAACGAACACCTGGGCAAGGACGACGCCATGGTGGCCCGCGCCCTGGAAACCATCGACATCACCGCCCGCAACGGCCGCGGCATGGTCAATCCGAACTGGGAGGCGCAGGAAGCAAGGATGGACGCCGCCATGGAGAAGAAGAATGCCGCCCGGGCCGGCGAAACCAGGCCCGGCACCCGGGGGCCCGACGGCGACGAGCCCGTGTCCGGCGTCGTGCTTGACTGAGACTGCAGCGCCAGCGCGGCGGACGGCGGGAAACGGGTAAGGTGGGTCAGGTGAGCAAGGCAACCCAAAACGGTCATTTGAGGATCGCAAGCGTCAACGTCAACGGCATCCGTGCCGCCTACAAGAACGGCATGGCCGGCTGGCTGGCCGCACGCGACGTCGACATCCTGTGCCTGCAGGAGGTCCGTGCGCCAGACGCCATCGTGGAGGGCTTCCTCGGGGCGGACTGGCACCTGCTGCACGCCGAAGCCGAGGCCAAGGGCCGCGCCGGCGTGCTGATCGCCTCCCGCAAGGACTCCCTGGAACCGACGGCCACGCGAACGGGGATCGGCGACGACTACTTCGCCACCACGGGCCGCTGGGTGGAGGCCGACTACACGCTGCAGGGCTCCGACGGCAGTGACACCACCCTGACAGTGGTCAGCGCCTACGTGCACTCCGGCGAGGCCGGCACCCCCCGGCAGGATGACAAGTACCGCTTCCTGGACACCATGATCACCCGGCTGCCCCAACTGGCCGCCGCGAGCGACCACGCACTGGTGGTGGGCGACCTCAATGTGGGCCACACCACGCTCGACATCAAGAACTGGAAGGGCAACGTCAAGCGGGCCGGCTTCCTGCCCGAGGAGCGCGCCTATTTTGACCGCTTCTTCGGAGCGGAGATCGGTTGGAAGGATGTGGCCCGGGAACTCGCCGGAGAAGTTGACGGACCGTACACGTGGTGGTCCAACCGCGGCCAGGCCTTCACCAACGACACCGGCTGGCGGATCGACTACCACATGGCCACCCCCGCACTGGCAGCCCTGGCGCAGCAGGCCGTGGTTGACCGCGCGGAATCGTACGAGTCCCGCTTTTCCGACCACGCACCCCTGGTCGTCGACTACAAGTTCTAAAGGATTTTTCGCAGCCATGAGTGAGACCCCAACCCGTCCCCGCGTCCTCTCCGGCATGCAGCCCTCCGGGGAGTCCCTGCACCTGGGCAACTACCTGGGCGCCCTGGTCAACTGGGTGAAAACGCAGGACGACTACGAGAACCTGTTCTTCATCCCGGACATGCACGCCATCACCGTCCCCCAGGACCCGGTGGAGCTGCGGGGGCGCACGCGCAGGACGGCCGCCCAGTACATTGCCGGCGGCATCGATGTTGCGAAGTCCATCTTGTTCCTGCAGTCGCACGTTCCCGAGCACGCGCAGCTGGCCTGGGTGCTCAACTGCATCACCGGCTTTGGCGAGGCGTCCCGGATGACCCAGTTCAAGGACAAGAGCGCCAAGGGCGGGCAGGAAATGGCCAGCGTGGGGCTGTTCACCTACCCGGTGCTGATGGCTGCGGACATCCTGCTCTACCGTCCCGTCGGCGTCCCGGTGGGCGACGACCAGCGCCAGCACGTGGAGCTGGCCCGAGACCTGGCCAAGCGCTTCAACCACCGCTTTGGCGACACCTTCACCGTGCCGGAGCCCTTCATCCAGAAGGAGGGCGCGCGCATCTACGACCTGCAAAATCCGACGGCGAAGATGTCCAAGTCCGCTTCGGGCCCCAACGGGCTGATCAACCTGCTGGACGAGCCCAAGGTGACGGCCAAGCGCATCAAGTCCGCCGTGACCGACACCGGCACCGTCATCGCCCACGACCGCGAAAACAAGCCCGGCGTGACCAACCTGCTCGAAATCCTCTCCACCTTGACCGACACTCCCGTGGGGGCCCTGGTGGACGGTTACCAGGGCAGGATGTACGGCCACCTCAAAGCGGACGTGGCGGACGCCGTGGTGGCCCGGCTCGAACCGATCCGCGCCCGCACGCTGGAACTGCTGGACGACCCCGCCGAGCTGGACCGCCTGCTGGCCCACGGAGCCGCGAAGGCCCGTGAGATTGCCTCCGTGACCCTCGCCGACGTGTACAACAAGGTGGGCTTCCTGCCTCCGCTCGGGACGGTAGCATAACCATGCCCGGCATTGGCCAGAGCGGGGAAACCCCGGCGCCGCACCCGGACAGCCTGGGCGTCATCATCTCGATGCCGCCGGCCCTCGCGGCCGAGCTCCACGCCTGGCGGGAATCGTACGCGGGGCCGGGCAGCAGTTCGGTGCCCGCCCACATCACGCTGGTCTCGGGGCGGGCCCGCCGCTCCTGGACGGAAGCCGCCGAACACGTCCGCAGCGTGGCTCGGAACGGCTCCCCGTTCACCATCTCGCTGCGCGGCACCGGCACCTTTGCCCCCGTCTCCCCGGTGGTGTTCCTGAACCTGGAACAGGGCGCCGGGAAATGCCGTGAACTGCACAACGAACTGCTGGCCGGCCCCGTGGAGCACCTGCTCGACTTTGAGTTTCAGCCGCACCTGACCGTGGCGCACGACCTCGACCCCGAGGTCATGGCCCGGGCGGAGGCCGAAATGGCCGGCTTCGCGGCGGAGCTGGAGGTCACCAGCATTGGGCTGTACGACTATGCCCGCGGCGGCTGGTCCCTGCACGAGGAATTGGTGCTCGGCGGCGGCCAGGGCTGAGGCGCCCGGCCTGTTCTGCCGGACCGGCGCCGGGCCGACTCGAACACCTCGGGGCGCGGCCGGGTCGCGCGCTTGCCGAATGGACTCCTTACGTTCAAGGCCGCACCGCCGAAATCCGCGCCGACCGCCCCGTTGAGGTAGGCACGGCCCACCGCCAGTGACTCGTCGATGATGCGGTACTGGCCGGAGGGGACAACGGCCTGCTCGTAGCGCGGGCCGAAACCCCGATACACCACTGCCCCGCTGGTCTGGTCGTCGCTGAACCATCCGCCGGAATCCCCGGCAAGGTCCAGGGCAATGTACTGGACCTTGGACCGTGGACCGTGGACCGGGGGCAGCCGGACACAGCCCAAGGAACGAAAAGTCTTGACCGCGGGGATCCTGTGGGCGTAAACCGGGGGTGGCCCTCGGTCGTCCTGGGGACGGCCAGCGCGGCAACGATGCCGCACGCGACGGCCGCTTCGAATGCTGTAGGAGGTTTACATGCGATCTCGTACTGGAATGTCGGTCCTTTCATGGGCCGGCGGTGCGGCCCTGGTGGCCGCAGCCTGCATTGCCGGCGTACCGACGGCATCGCCGCCAGGTGCCGCCCTGCCCGCGGTGCACCCCGCCGTGAGCGACTATCTTCAGGTCAACAGCTCCACCACCCCGCCCACGGAGGCCCAGTGCAATTCCGTTGGCCGGCGCTGCTTCACCCCGCAGTCAACACGGGCGGCCTACAACGTGGGGCCGCTCTATGCTGCGGGCCATGACGGCACCGGGATCACGATCGCGATCGTGGATTCCTACGGCAGCGACACCATGGCCCACGACCTGCATGTGTACAACCAGGCGTTCAACCTGCCATCCATGTGCGGGGAGGAAGCCGTGACGTGCACGCCCGGCATGCCGACCTTCAGTGTGCTCCACCTGCAGGGCTCGCCCGCCACCAAGGCCCCGCCCGCCCAAAGCAAGGGAACGGGGCAAAAGGACAAGGCCGCCTGGGCACTGGAGGTGGCGCTTGACGTTGAAACGGCGCACTCCATCGCACCGGGAGCCAACATCCTGCTGGTGGCCACCCCCACAGCCGAAACACTCGGCGTGAATGGCCTGCCCCAGATGATGGCCGCCGAGCAGTACGTGGTGGACCACCACCTTGCCCAGGTCATCTCCCAGAGCTTCGCCACCACGGAGGAGGCATTTGGCAGTGCCCAGTCGCTGCTGAACCTGCGCCACGCCTTCATCTCTGCCGCCCGGAACGGTGTGACGGTGCTGGGGTCCTCGGGTGACGGCGGCACGGCCAACCCGGACAAGGCGCCCGTGGGCGGGCCCCACGCGGGCGCTCCCTTCCCTTTCCCCACGGTTGAATGGCCGGCCTCCGATCCACTGGTGACCGGTGTTGGCGGAACGTACCTCTGCACCGACGCGACGGCCACGGCCGGGCGCGTCGTTGACAGTGCCAATCCGCCTGCCGCCTGCCGGGCCCATCCGGGCCAGGCCGAGGTGGGCTGGATTGCCTCAGGAGGCGGTTTCAGCCACGTCTTTGCCCGGCCGGACTACCAGTCGGCGCTGCCGGCAGGCAGCACTGCGGTTGGCTCCATGCGCGGCGTGCCCGACATCGCGCTGCAGGCCAGTGCCACGACAGGGGCCCTGGTCTACCTGTCGCTGCCGCCGGACGGGCTGGGCGGGCTCATCTGTGGCAGTGCGCCGTGCAGCACCGGCTGGTATGACATCGGTGGAACGTCGCTGTCCTGCCCGCAGTGGGCCGGGCTGGTGGCCATCGCCGCCCAGATCAACGGCGGCGGCCTGGGGCCGATCAACCCGGCGCTGTACAAGCTCGGCACGAACTCCGCGGCGTATGCCAACGACTTCCACGACGTCACGACGGGCAACAATGGGGCCGATCCATCGGTTCCGGGCTACCCGGCCACCACCGGTTGGGACCCCGTGACGGGCCTGGGCACCCCGAATGCCGCGGCGCTGCTGCCTGATCTCGTGGCAGCGGTGCGCGCCGGCTGACGCCCCGGGCACGGGGGGCGCAGGCAAGCGCAACATTCACCGGCCGGTCCAGCGCTTGCGCAAGGCTGCACTTCCCTGTGGGGCCAAACCCAGTCCAGGTTGTGCCCCCAGTGCACCCGGGGTCAAAGCCAGCACGGGTTTTGCCCCACAGACGCGGCGGGTGCGGCGGGTGGGTAAAGTGTCCGGGACTTGGCGGCAAGGAGGGGAGGGCCGGCGTCGTTCGCCAGGGCCCCTACCGCCAGGGCCCCTACTGCCAGGCCCCTACTGCCGACGGGGCCGCAGCGGCAGCCACGCCGGGCAGCAAAAAGGCGCCGTCCCACGAGGGGCGGCGCCTTCCGGCTCTGGAACTAGACCTGGCGGGCGAGGATGGCCTGCTTGACCTCGGCGATCGCCTGCGTGACCTGGATGCCGCGGGGGCATGCCTCGGTGCAGTTGAAGGTGGTGCGGCAGCGCCACACGCCTTCCTTGTCGTTGAGGATCTCCAGGCGCATGTCGCCGGCGTCGTCGCGGGAGTCAAAGATGAAGCGGTGCGCGTTGACGATGGCGGCCGGCCCGAAGTACTGCCCGTCGGTCCAGAACACCGGGCAGGACGAGGTGCACGCGGCGCACAGGATGCACTTGGTGGTGTCGTCAAAGCGCTCGCGCTCCTCGGCGGACTGCAGGCGCTCCTTGGACGGCTCGTGGCCGCGGTTGATCAGGAACGGCATGATCTCGCGGTAGGACTGGAAGAACGGCTCCATGTCCACGATCAGGTCCTTCTCCACGGGCAGGCCCTTGATGGGCTCCACCGTGATGGGCTTGGTGGTGTCCAGGTCCTTCAGGAGGGTCTTGCAGGCCAGGCGGTTGCGGCCGTTGATGCGCATGGCATCGGAACCGCACACGCCGTGGGCGCAGGAGCGGCGGAAGGACAGCGAGCCGTCCTGCTCCCACTTGACCTTGTGCAGGGCGTCCAGCACGCGGTCGGTGCCGTACATGGTCATGGTGAAGTCTTCCCACGTCGACTCCGAGGAGAACTCGGGGTCATAGCGGCGCACGCGCAGCGTCACGTCAAAGGTGGGGATGTCCCCGCCGCCGCCCAGGTGGGCGGGCAGTTCAATCTTTGACGCCGGCTCGGGAGCGGTCTCGGCGGTTTCAATGGGGCTCATTAGTACTTCCTCACCATCGGCTGGTAGCGCGTGACGACAACAGGCTTGGTCTCCAGGCGGATCCCGGCGATGTGCTCCGCGGAGCTTTCCGCGGTGACATTCGTGTCGAGGTACGCCATGGAGTGCTTCATGAAGTTCTCATCGTCCCGGTCCGGGAAATCTTCACGATAGTGGCCGCCGCGCGACTCCTGGCGGTGCAGGGCGGCGACGGTCATGACCTTGGCCAGTTCCAGCAGGAAGCCCAGTTCCACGGCCTCGAGCAGGTCCAGGTTGAAGCGCTTGCCCTTGTCCTGGACCGTGATGCGGGAGTACCGCTCCTCGAAGCCGGCGATGTCCGCCAGCACCTTGTCGATGGACTCGGCCGTGCGGAACACCTGCATGTTGGCGTCCATGGTGTCCTGCAGGTCCTTGCGGATCGCGGCCACCTTTTCGCCGCCGTCGGACGTGCGGACGTGGTCCAACAACGCAACGGTGGCCGCCTCCGGGTTCTCCGGCAGGTCGATGAACTCCGCCGTCTGGGCGTAGCTGGCCGCGGCCACGCCGGCGCGCTTGCCGAACACGTTGATGTCCAGCAGCGAGTTGGTGCCCAGGCGGTTGGAGCCGTGGACGGACACGCAGGCCACCTCACCGGCGGCGTACAGGCCGGGGATGATGGTGTCGTTGTCCTGCAGGACCTCGGTGGCAATGTTCGTGGGAACGCCGCCCATGGCGTAGTGGGCCGTGGGGAACACCGGGACGGGCTCGGTGTACGGCTCCACGCCCAGGTACGTGCGGGCAAACTCCGTGATGTCCGGGAGCTTGGCGTCGATGTGCGCCGGTTCCAGGTGCGTCAGGTCGAGCAGGACATAGTCCTTGTTCGGGCCGCAGCCGCGGCCTTCGCGGACCTCGTTGGCCATGGAGCGGGCCACGATGTCGCGCGGGGCGAGGTCCTTGATGGTGGGGGCGTAGCGCTCCATGAAGCGTTCACCGTCCGAGTTGCGCAGGATGGCGCCTTCGCCGCGGGCCGCCTCGGAGAGCAGGATGCCCAGCCCGGCCAGGCCTGTCGGGTGGAACTGGAAGAACTCCATGTCCTCCAGGGGGATGCCCCTGCGGAACGCGATGCCCATGCCGTCGCCGGTCAGGGTGTGGGCGTTGGAGGTGGTCTTGAAGACTTTGCCCGCGCCGCCCGTGGCCAGGATGACGGACTTGGCCTGGAACACGTGCAGTTCGCCCGTGGCCAGGTCATAGCTGACGACGCCGGCAATCCGCTTTTGCTTGTAGGGGGTGCCGTCCGCGCGGGTTGCGTCCTCTTCGACCGTCAGCAGGTCCAGCACGTAGTACTCGTTGTAAAACTCGACGTTGTGCTTGACGCAGTTTTGGTACAGGGTCTGCAGGATCATGTGGCCGGTGCGGTCCGCGGCATAGCAGGACCGGCGGACCGGCGCCTTGCCGTGGTCGCGGGTGTGCCCGCCGAAGCGGCGCTGGTCGATGCGGCCCTCGGGCGTGCGGTTGAACGGCAGGCCCATCTTTTCCAGGTCGATCACCGCGTCGATGGCCTCCTTGGCCATGACCTCCGCGGCGTCCTGGTCAACCAGGTAGTCGCCGCCCTTGACCGTGTCAAAGGTATGCCACTCCCAGTTGTCTTCCTCCACGTTGGCCAGCGCGGCACACATGCCGCCCTGGGCCGCACCGGTGTGCGAGCGGGTGGGGTAGAGCTTGGTCAGTACGGCTGTGCGGGCGTTCTGTCCGGCTTCAATGGCGGCACGCATTCCTGCGCCACCGGCCCCGACGATGATGACGTCGTACTTGTGGACCTGCATACTGGATGCTCTTTCTCTCTGTACTGCGTTCAAAATGCTGGTGTTCACTTCTGCCTGCCCCGCGGCCCGTTGAGGCCTGCGCTGCGTACTGCGTTGCGGGGTTCCGCGCTGCGGGGGTCCGAACCGGTCAGGGGACGGGGCAGAAGGACGGTAGGTCGATGACTGCACCGGCCGGGCACGGGTCAAACGTGAAGATCACGAGGGTGCCCAGCACAATGATCACGACGGCGGCCGCGTACAGCACTGTCTTGAGCGTCATGCGGGTGCCGTTGCGTTCGGCGTAGTCGTTGATGATGGTGCGCACGCCGTTGGTGCCGTGCAGCATGGCGAGCCACAGCATGACCAGGTCCCACCACTGCCAGAACGGGCTGGACCACTTGCCGGCCACGAAGCCGAAGTCGATGGCGTGGATGCCGTCGCCCAGCATGAGATTGACGAACAGGTGCCCGAAGATCAGGACAACCAGGACCACGCCGGAAACGCGCATGAACAGCCAGGCGGTCATCTCAAAGCTGGAATGCGCTGACTTGTTGCGCTTGTACTGGGGCGATTGGGCGCTGTTGGAGCGCGGCGACGCGATGACGTTGGAACTCATTTAGTGCCCCCCGAAGACGATGGAGAGGTGGCGGATCAGGAACGGAATCATGACCACGGCCCAGGCGATCAGGACGGTCCAGAGCATCTGGCGCTGGTACTTGGGGCCCTTCTTCCAAAAGTCGATGGCAATGATGCGCAGGCCGTTGAAGGCGTGGAACACGATTGCGGCAACCAGGGCGGCTTCACCCAAGCCCATGATGGGGTTTTTGTACGCCCCGATGACTGCTGTGTACGCTTCCGGGGACACGCGCACCAACGAGGTGTCCAGGACGTGCACCAACAGGAAAACGAAAATCACTACACCGGTAATCCGGTGTCCCACCCAGGACCACATGCCTTCACGGCCGCGGTACAGAGTGCCAGCTGGTTTTGTCGGCACTGAATAAACCTTCCTGCATCACCGTGACGCTGGCGTGGTTCCACGCGGGGAAACGCACACGGCGTGAGCACTCATAACTTTGCCTAAATTTAGGCTTCGCTAACAGCATATTCAACTTAGGCGCTCCTTGCCCTATGCGACAAATCACAGGGGTGGGACTTGCGTGTTGGGGCCCGGTGGTTTCCCGGGGCAGTTCCCTCATCCCCACGGACGACGCCGGCGTGTCCCGGCTGCGCCCGTGGGGGGAGCTTTACCGCCGCATCGCGGCGTTTGCAGCGCCATCGCATAGGCTGGGCACTGATGAATACGCAAAAACCGGATGCCCCCGTCCAGCCCGGAACCAGCCCGCTTGAGAAGTTTTTTGCCGTGATTCCCGCCGGGGGTGTCGGAACGCGGCTGTGGCCCCTGTCGCGGGCGGCGGCGCCGAAGTTCCTCCATGACCTGACCGGCAGCGGGAGCACGC
>NZ_JAAMFM010000019.1 GCF_013376105.1 Arthrobacter wenxiniae | reverse complement strand
AATTCGAAACCGGAACAACTTCCCACGCAGCACCCCCTGTGGAGGAATCAACCCCCACAAATTGGGACGGTTCACAGCTGGAGGGCTGCGACGCGGGCGTTGACGCCGGCGAGGGTGCGGCCCCCGTGGTGTTCGAGGCCGGGTCGGCCCTTGAGGGTGTCAAAGACGGATTCGATCCATTGCCGGACGCCGCCGGATTTGCCGAAGCGTGGATTCTCGTCCCCGCGGTCGGGCCGGATCACTGTGGTGCCGAGGACGTCGGTGATTGGTCGTTCGAAGTCGCGGCCGGCGACGGCCAGACCGGCCGGCCGGCGACGGCCAGGCCGACCAGGCCACCCGGGGATGACCTGTCCTTCGCGGATGAGGTGGCCGTCGAGTTCCAGGAGGGCTTGGGTGACCCCGCGTTCGCCGATTTTCGGGTTGCCCAGGCCCCAAAGGTACGGCGTCCCGTCCAGTTGCCGATCAGGCCGAGCCCCAATCCCCAGAAGTACCGAGAACACGAGCCGCAGCACCCGTGCGCGGCACGGCCAGGCGAGGCGATCCCGCAGCGCCCAGGATGCGTTTTCGGCCCGGGCCCGGGAGCCTGTCAGGCCAAGGTCCGGCGTGATCTGGTCCAGGATCTGGTCTGTGGGAAAGGCTTACAGTGTAGTCAGAGGCGAAGCCCCACCGATTGAGACTTCCCAAGTCCGGCCTAACACCCTCCGAGCTACTGCAGAGACACCCACGCCATCGACGGCAATACGACTGGCCCGCCCAGGCGGCAGTCCTGGCCGCAGGACAGCCCCTACCGCGGCACCACAAAGTGCGTGACGCGGGCATCCTGTCCGTCCAGCGTGGCCCAGTCGCCGCCGTGCTCGAGCACCGTGAACGCACTGGTCGGGTAGCCGTTGGCCATGTTCATGTAGGCGTCCTGGTCCGAGTCGCGGGAGGCGAGCGTGAGCGCCAGCTCCTGGACGCCGGGCATGTGGCTGATCACCATGAGCGTCGTGACGGTTTCCGGCACGTGGTTGACCACCGAGAGCATGCGCCGGGGGCTGGCGGCATAGAGCCCCTGCTCCAGCTTGGGCGTGGGCGCCTTGTCGCCAAGCTGCTGGCACACCCAGGTGCAGGTCTGCCGGGTGCGCAAGGCGGAGGAGCACAGGATGAAGTCCGGCACAATCCCGTGCTCCAGCAGCCACTTCCCGGCCAGCGGCGCCTCGTGGTGCCCTCGCTGGGCCAGCGGCCGCTCGTGGTCCTCGACGCCCAGGGGCCAGGCCGCCTTCGCATGGCGCATCAGGACCAGCCGCTTGATGTGGTGTTCGCTCATGCTGCAAGTTTAGTGAGCGAAACCCCGGCGCACGACGCCGGATGGGCACCCGGGTGCCCATCCGGCGTCGTGCGCTGGGCCTAGATGGAATATTCAGGGGCCGCCCACACGACGACCTCGGGGTGCTCGTAGAAGCGGTAACCCTCACCGCGGACGGTGCGGACCGTGTTGGCGAGGCGGCCCAGCTTGGAGCGGAGGCGGCGGATGTGGACATCGATGGTGCGCTCGTTGGGCACCTCGTCGGCGTTGCCCCAAAGCCCCTCGAGGAGCTCGTCGCGGCCCACGGTGCGGGTGCCATTTTCCACCAGGTAGTTCAGCAGCTCGAATTCCTTGAACGTCAGGTTCAGGGTCTCGCCGTCCAGGTGGACTTCGCGGCGGGCCAGGTCGATCAGGACGCCGGTGGGGCGCCGCTCGGCGGCAACGGGGACGCGGACCGGTTCCTGGCGCTGGCGGCTGGCCACGGTGGGGTCGCCGAAGGTGGAGCGGACCACGTCGAGCGGGCTGCCCACGGCGTCCGACGGCGCGATGGCCACCGCGGCGTAGCTCTGGGCCTGCGGGACCAGGGATTGGGCATAGGCACGGATGTCCTGGGCGAGCTTGGCCAGGGACGTTCCGGCTGCGGCGGCGGTGTCCTCGTCCACGCCCACGTACAGGACGAAGCCGCGGGCCACGTTGTCCGGGCTGACGCCGCGCAGGGTGTCGCTGCCGGCAATGACGGGGGTGGGTGCCGTCATGGGTGATGCCTCGGGGACGGCGCGCAGCCGTACGGCGGCCGCGTCGGCATCCCGGCGGTAGGCCGCCGGGTTGCCGTAGGGTGCCTGCTCCTGGCCGGCGGGACGAAACTGCGGGGCGGCCGATGCGCCTCGGGCGACGGCCTTGGCTGCGTTGCGGACTGAGATGTGGACGTATCCGGATGCGACTGACATTGAACTACCTCGGTGTATGGCCGTCGGGGACGGCGCGAATGCTTTCCTCGTGTCCTGGGGGGCCAGAACTAAATGCCCCGTGAGGGGCTGGCCATGGGGCCGAAAAACGCCTGGACTGGGGGTGTGCCCTAGGCCTGCATTCGACAACGACAGTGCTGCCGTTCGCCTACGTTGTAGGTGGTGGTGGCTGCGGCTGCAGAATTCACTGAGTGGGTGTTCACAAGCCCAGTGTCCTACGTAATAAAAGGAACTCGCAAGTAACAAAGGGTCCAAACGTCCACATTATGAGATATTGACGCGATTTGTGATAAAGCTAACATGGCTAATTTTGCCTCACATTAGCCGCGTAATGCGTTTGACGTTGAACTTATCAACACGAAATGACCGCTTCAGGTTAATTCATTCGCCATCAAGGCACAATTTGGCGAATTAGTTCACACGCTTCCCCTGCGGCTGTCCCGGGACGGGAAAATCGCTCCGTCGGCGCACAGGTTGTGGCAGGAAAAAGATGTTATGGGGCTCCGGTTGCGCCGTGCGGGCGGACTCGGCCGGCGGCCCGCGCCGCTACCGGTGCAGGGCATGGGCTGCCGTGAACGGCCGCAGCGAACGCACCTGGTCGCGGAGCCGGACGTGATTGCGGCGGTTCATCAGGACCAGTGCGACCAACCCGGAGGCGAAGGCCACCACCGCACCGATCCCGAGCGACCAGCGGGCGCCAAACTCGGTGGCGATCCACCCCACCAGCGGCGCGCCGATCGGCGTCCCGCCCTGCAGCACCACCATGTAGACCGCCAGCACGCGACCGCGCATGGCGGAGTCCGTGGTCAGCTGGACGGTGGTGTTGCAGGCGTTCATGAATGTCAGGGAGGCCAGGCCCACGGGGACCAGCGCCAACGCATACAGCGCATAGCTGGGCATGAACGCGGCGATCGCCACGGTCACGCCAAACGCCAGGGCGCCACCCACGATGTAGAGCATCCGCATCCTCTTGCGGCGTGCCGCCAGCAGTGCGGCGGCGAGCGTTCCGACGGCCATCACGGATCCCAGCAGCCCGTACTCGCCGGGGCCCAGATGGAAGATGCTGGTGGCCATCAGGGCGTTGGTGATTTGGAAGTTCATGCCAAATGTTCCCACCATGAACACCAGGCCCATGATCATCATGAGGTCGGGGCGCTGGCGGATGTAGCGGAAGCCTTCCCGGATCTGGCCCCTGCCCCGCGGCACGCGCACCACCGGCTGAAGCTCGGCGACGCGCATGCGCCACAGCGAGAAGATCACGGCAGCGAAGCTGGCAGCGTTAATAAGGAAGGCCGGACCCGTTCCGAACAGGGCAATCACCAGGCCGGCGACGCCAGGACCCACCAGGCGTGCCAGGTTGAAGGAGGCGCTGTTGAGGGCGACGGCGTTGGGCACGTCCTCCTTCGCGACGACTTCGGAGACAAATGCCTGCCGCGACGGGGCGTCGAAGGCGCTGGCCACGCCGAGGAGGAAGGCCAGGAGGTACACGTGCCAGAGCTCAACCGTGTGCGTGACCACCAGCAGCCCCAGGAGCAGGGCGCAAAGGCCCATGGCCGTTTGGGTGCAGAGCAGGAGCCTGCGCTTGTTGACGCGGTCCCCCAGCAGCCCGGCGAACGGACCCAGGAAGACGATCGGGAGGAACTGCAGCCCCGTGGTGATCCCGGCGGCCGTACCGGAGTTGTGTGTCAGCACGGTCAGGACCAGCCAATCCTGGGCCACGCGCTGCATCCAGGTGCCGATGTTGGAAACCAAAGCCCCGGTCACCCAGAGCCGGTAGTTGAACACCTTCAGGGCGCGGAACATGGAATTCACTTGGCGCTCATCTCCTGCAGGATCCGGGCTGCCTCGTGGAGCGTGGCGCGTTCTTCGGCGGACAGCCCCGCAACGCGCTTGGCCAGCCACTGCGTCCTCCGGGACCGGGCCCGCTGCAGAATGGCGGTGCCGGCGTCCGTCACGTGGACGAGGACCTGGCGCCGGTCCTGCGGATTGTCGCCGCGGGTAACGAAGCCGGCAGCCTCGAGGCCGTTGACAATCCGGGTCATGGACGGCGCCTGGATCTGCTCACGCTCGGCCAGCTCCCCCACGGTCAGTGGCCCGTTGAGTATCCCGGCCAGAACCGAATACTGGCCTGGGCTGATGTCGCGGGAGGCCGCTTCGGCGCGCAGCCGTCGGGACGTGCGCATGACGGCAATGCGCAGTTCGGCGGCAAGTGCGCCCGCCCCCGCAGGACGCCTCGCTGCCGGCGCCTTGACAGGGCCCGCGGCCGCCGCGTTCGTTGCACACCCGGGCGAAGCGGGGCTGGCCGGGGGGGCGGCCGGTGGTTCCGGCGTCGTGGGTCCGGTCACAGTGCCGGCGGGTGTTTGAGTCATCGCTTGTATCAACCTGATGCCATAAGTTTCGTGTATTCCGTTACTTAGCATAGGTCATTAGCATTGCTAAGTAAATGCCTGTCAACCCTTTGCCGTTACCAAAATGTGACAATGCTGCCCGGTTTCTGTAACGTGGGTGGGGTGCCCGCCGAGCCACCCACGGTTCCTTGGCACAAATGGACGGTTCGCCGAGCTCTGCCGCCGCCCATTTTCCCGTTCACACATGTGGCAGAGACGGGGGACCCAATCTTTGCGGGCCTCCTACCCATGGAAGCCCTTGGGGTTAAGCCGATTGCGCGTGCAGCTGCTGTGCGCCGCCCGGCCGGATGCTCTCATCCGTTCCCGACAGCTCACCTCGCAGGCGTCGAGAGGCCCTATTCTTATGTCTTCAGCACCCCAGCACGGCCGTCGCCGCGCCGAACCCGCCAGCAGGAAATCCCGCCGCGAGGCACTCGCCCAGGAGGCCGCGGCCACAAAAACCGGAGGCCCGGCACGTCGCATGGCCGTTGTCGCCGTCGCAGCCGCGCTGCTGGCCGGCGGAGGGCTGGCCCAGGCGTCAGCCAACGGTGTTCCCGGCGGGCTTGCGGCGGCGAGCCTGGTTTCCGGCGCCGACGCCACGCCGCCGGCTGTGTCCGCCCCGTCGGACATCGCCGTCTCCTTCTCGCGCATCGACGTCAGTTCCGTGGCCAAGGCCAAGGCCCCGGCTGTCAAGAGCCAGTCGGACGCCGTGACCCGTGTTGCCACGCCCGCCAAGGCGGCCCCGGTCCTGGTGGACGACCCCGCGGCGGCCAAGGCCTACGCCGCCGGCCAGCTGGCCGCCAAAGGCTGGGGCCAGGACCAGATGAACTGCCTGAACCTGCTGTGGACCCAAGAGTCCAGCTGGCTGACATCGGCGGAAAACGCCTCCAGCGGCGCCTACGGGATTGCCCAGTCACTCCCGGCCGAGAAGATGGCCATCTCCGGGGCGGACTACCGCACCAGCTTCAAGACGCAGATCCGCTGGGGACTGACGTACATCGAGGGCCGCTACGGCAGCCCCTGCGGCGCCTGGGCCCAGGAAGTGGCCGTCGGCTGGTACTGACAGGCCCCCAGGGCTCGAAATAACGCGAAAACGGGGCCAACTCGCGAGTGCGGTGATTTTACTCACCGCACTCGCGAGTTGGCCCCGCCTTGGTTGAAACGGCTAGTCGACAACCCCGTACAGCCGGTCGCCGGCGTCGCCCAGGCCCGGCACAATGTAGGACTTTTCGTTCAGGCCCTCATCAATCGACGCCAGCACCACGTGGACGTTGTCCCGCCCGCCGTGTGCTGCCTCAAGCCGCGCCAGGCCCTCCGGGGCGGCAAGCAGGCAGATGCAGGTGATGTCAGCGGCGCCGCGGTCAAAGAGGAACCTGAACGCCTCGATCAGCGTGCCGCCGGTCGCCAGCATGGGGTCCAGCACATACACCTGCCGGCCGGTCAGGTCCTCGGGCAGGCGTTCGGCGTAGGTGATGGCCTCGAGGGTTTCCTCGTTGCGGGCCATGCCCAGGAAGCCGACTTCGGCCGTCGGCAGCAGGCGCGTCATGCCCTCGAGCATGCCCAGCCCGGCGCGCAGGATAGGCACCACCAGGGGCGTCGGCTTGACCAGCCCTGTACCCACCGTCGGCCCCACGGGCGTTTCGATGTTGACCGGCTCCACGCGCACTTCGCGGGTCGCCTCGTAGGCCAGCAGGGTGACAAGTTCTTCGGTCAGCTGGCGAAATACCGGCGACGGGGTGGTCTTGTCCCGCAGGACGGTCAACTTGTGGGCAATCAGCGGATGATCCGCAACCAGTACGCGCATAGATAAAAGCTACCATTGAGCCGTGTCCCCCTTATCAAATTCCCGCCAGGCCGAGACGCCCGCCACGGCACGGCACGCCGGGTGGATGGGCCTGGCCCTGGCGGAGGCCCGGCGCGCCCTGGACACAGGCGACGTGCCCATCGGCGCCGTCGTGCTGGGGCCCGACGGCGGCGTGCTGGGTGTGGGGCGCAACGAACGGGAGGCGCGGGGCGACCCGACCGCACATGCCGAGATGGTCGCCATCCGGGAAGCTGCCCGGCGGCTGGGCGGGTGGCGGCTGGAGGGCTGCACCCTGGTGGTCACGCTGGAACCATGCACCATGTGTGCCGGTGCCATTGTGCTGGCGCGGGTGCCGACAGTGGTCTTTGGCGCCTGGGATGAGAAGGCCGGGGCCGCCGGATCGGTGTTCGACGTCCTCCGCGAGCGCCGCCTCAACCACTGGGTGGAAGTGTTTCCGGGGGTGCGCGGGGACGAATGCGCGGCGCTGCTGACGGACTTCTTCGGCGGCCACCGGTAGCGACCCGCCTCAGGGCCCCATCAGAAGCTTCCGGATCGGCGGCGCGCACGGCGCCCGTTCAAACGCGGCCCCGGGTCGTCCCGGCCCACCCGGTTGTTCCGCCCGGTGTGGTCGCACCGGTCCAGGGTGCAGGGGTACGCCGCCACGGCGGGCCCACGGCTCAAACCGCGGCGTTCAGCATGTCGATCCGCTGTTGCCGGCTCGACGGCGAGTCCAGGCTGTTGCTGCGGAAGTCGCCCAGGTCCTCGCGGATGTATGCCTCGACCTCCTTGATCCTGTGCGCCACGGCCGTGGTGGGTGCGTCGAAGAGCCAGCGGGCGATGCGTCCCTCGCCGGGGTCGTACTGCCACAGGCCGATGATCCGGCCGCGGTCCACGATCGGATGGTCCGGAAGGTCCGCCTGCAGGGCCAGCCGGGCGCTGCCGAGCTGGCGCTCCCGGGCCTCCTCCGCGAAGTGCCCGGCGGCGTTGCGCCGCAGCAGGAAGAGGGAGTCGCTGCCGGCCAGGAGCTGGATCTGCTCCTCGGCGGGCGCCCTGAAGCCTTCCCGCGCGTCGGCATCGGCGGGCAGCATCCACAGCCCGTCAACCTCCACGGCGCCGGCATCCGCGAGCGCGGCCTTGGTCTGGGCCACGGTAAACGCGGTGAACCACTGGGTCTGCTTGAGCGTGGCTCCGCCGGTCCAGCCCAAGTATCGTTCCATCAGCCGGGTTCGGACCTGCTCCGGCGTGAGGGCGGCCGCCTCCAGCCCCCACGCCGTGTATCCGTAGCGCTGCTGGTCCAGCCGGCCGTTGACGGGTACGCGCCGGATGCGCCCGTCCGCCTGCAGCAGCCCCAGCGCGGCGGGAAGCGTGGTGGACGCGCCCTTCTTCTTTCCGGCCTCGCCCAGGCTGCGCACGGCGTCGCCCAGCCTGTCCTTGAGTTCCTTGGGGTCCATGGCACCGGAGCCCTGGGGGCCGACGCCGGAGCCCAGAACCTCGAGCACGGCGCCTTCCAGCGCGGCCAGTTCCGAGCGGGGCACGTCCAGCTTGTCCAGCACCTTGGCCTGCGCCTCGGCGGCGTCCCGGCCCAGGGCCAGCGCCCACGCGAAGTCGTCCGCGCCCAGCACATAGGTGCAGCCACGCGCCGTCGGCAGTTCATGGATGCTCAGTGCGGCGACGTCGGCGTCGGCCTGCTCCCGGCGGACGCCGGCGCGGCAGAACAGTGTCAGGTAGGGAGTGGCGCCGCCCACGGACCGGGCCCAGCCGGCCCGGCGCAGGACGTCCGCGGCACCTCTCCCTTCCAGCGATCCGTCCAAACCCTGCCTGTGCCAGCTCCAGGCACGCTGCGTTGCACTGTCCATGCCACCATCCTGCCCCACCGCCTCCGCCCGGCACCCGTCCGGAAGCCCCGCATTTTTGAACTGACCGTTCCAACCGGTAGTATCTTCCGAGTTGGTGACGTGTCCGAGCGGCCGAAGGTGCAACACTCGAAATGTTGTTCAGGTGAGAGCCTGACGTGGGTTCAAATCCCACCGTCACCGCCAAGTGAAGAGGCGCCCGCATCGCAAGAATTGACGGCGATGTGGGCGCCTTTTGTCTTTGTGCATTCCCGTCCGGCGGCTACCGCCACGGGACCGCTCTGCTACGTGTCGCAGGACATGCCGTCATTGTCCGGGTCCATCCCCGCGCGGCATCCCTGGCTGCCTTTCGCTAAGGGGCAGCCCCAGCAGCCTTCGCCGCTGTGCAGCGGGCACAGTACACCGAGGGTCCGGCACGTCACCCGCCGGACCGACGGCGCCTGTGTGGCCGGGGCCTGCTGTTGCTGCTCGGCATCCTGCTCCGCCGCCACCCTGACGGATTCGTCGGCAGCTATCTGGTCGCCGGCTGCCCTGCCGGGTGCGGACTTCTGGGTGGCCGCGGCACTTGCTTCGGCCTTCGCATTGGCTTCGGATCGCCCGGCGGGCACGGCATCCGAATCCCGCTCCGTCGTCCAGACAAGTGTTCAGGTTTGGTCGGGGGGCCCAAGTCAGTTCGGCGCCGGATTCCAGAACGGTGTCCCTCCTCCGTTTCGCAGGGCGGTGAGCAGGACAGTCCCGGTGGTAGGCCTGGGCTCAGGACTGGCGGTGGACGATCCGGTGGCGTTGGACGCCAGCCGGTCCGCAACAAGGGGCCACGGACCGCGATCGACGACCTTGAAATAGCGGCCGCTGAACACTTTGATGGGTACAGCCAGTGGCCACAGTCACGAAGGGATCGGCTAGGTTCCGCCAGTGGAAGCCGAAGTCAACCACAACTCAAAAAGTCCCGCCTTCAAAACGATGGAACGGCTCTGACAAACCCTCCGCCGGACCCGGGGCTTGGCAGGACGATCGCCGCGTCAGGCGCCGGTCCTGGTGTGACCGGCCGCGGTTTCACGCGTGGTGCAGTCAATGACGTGGGCTGTGCCGGCGATTTCCCGCAGGGTAAAGACACCGTCCAGCGCAGCCCTTTGTGACCCGAAAACGGCGGATACGGCGAGTGTGCGCATGAGGTCATCGACTATTTTTATGCGGTAGGCCCCGTCGGTCTCTTGGTGCAGTTCGATTCGTCCAGTCATCTGTTGTCTCCTCGTTGAGCCATGGTTGTGAAGTTGGTCAATGCCCGGCGCCGGCGCTGCCAGGCCGTTCCGGGCACACTGTCCGCCATCCGGTTCACGCCCAGGCGGTAAAACCTCGGGAGCCCCTCGTGGTTGGCGGTGGGCCCGGGGTACTCCCAGTCGCGGGACAGGGGTTTGTGGTGCTGTGGGATGGGCGTTTCTGGGCATTCTTCCCGGGCCAGGGACCCCAAGCCGTAAATCAGCCGGCCCCGGCCGTGTCCGGATGCGTCCCCCACCGGGTGTCCCGGCTGCGGCATGGTCCCCGTGAACGTGCATTCTCGGCCATGCCAACGGGCGCATGGCATCCTGAGCGCCAATCCTTTGGACGTGTGGTGGGGGCCAGGCACCGGTACTTTTTGTGCCGGGTTCCTTGGTGCCGTGGCCAACCGTGCCCGGAAGGCCTTTGCCGCATCGGTCTCGCCGGTGCCTTTCATCGCACGGTCCATGCCCGGGTGCCCCATTCCGGTCGACGAAACAAACGTCGCCGGGCTTCTGCCGGGGATGGCGGAACTGCCGGGATGGCTCATAGCGGCGCATCCAGCTGGAATCCGCAGCGGCACCTAAGCTGGCGGGTTCCAATTGATATCGCCGCCGAGGCACTGCCTTGGCTGCCCGCAGGTGGGCCGAGATGTGAAACGCCAGCCGCGATGTCCTCCATCGGTTCGCCGCAGTGGATGAAGTAGCGTCCGAATTGCAGGACCCCCGGGGCTGTGGCACCCGCGTTGAGCAGCTCGGCCACCTGCTGAACGCTGGCGGCATGGGCGTAGAAGGAGCCGCAGTCAGAACATGAATACTGGATGGAGACAAAGCCCGGCGCCGCAGGATTGACGGCTTCGATGGCCTCAACGAGCAAGTTATTGGCGGTATCACACCCAGAGCAGATGAGTGCTGGGGGACCGGGGCCCTCGATGCCCCCTGGGAGCTTGGCACTGGGCGACGTGGTCATGAAGATTCCTCCGAATGACGTCCGAAAAAGGCCGGACATGAACTCTTAAGTGGTGGCCGGTGCGATCCAGCCACCACTTACCCCCAAAGAACGTGTTTACGCCCCCCAGGGAAGTTCACACAATCATTAGTATTCCAGAAAATAATAGAAATGTGTATGGTTTGCTGTCACTGTTACAGAGCGCTGCGCCGATGTGACACCAGGCGGGTGCAAGCCCCGCTGCGGGCAAGGGTCCATGCCGTGGGAGAGCCGCAGGCGGCCGTGATGCTCATTGCAGGCTTGTTCTCATCCGAGGTTCTCCCATACTTTCTGTGCCGCGGCAGCGTCCTGCTCCCTGCGCCGCAGGGTGCGGCTGAGGGCGTCCATGCGCTCGGCGGCCAAGGCCACCAGTGCGCTGTTGGCGGTTTTGCGCAGGGCCTCCGCTCGCGAGCCGGGCAGCCAGCCGGCCTCCCCCGGCGTGATCAAGCCGGTGGCCACCAAGCCATTGGCGCGGCCCACGCCGGAGATCCGGGCAGAACGGAGGGCCAGTGCGGGCGTGAGCCGGTTGGCCCAGATTTGGGCGGAGAGGTTTTGCGGTGCAATCCCGGCACTTCGGGACAGCTGTTGGCGCAGGTCGGGAGGGCCGATCGCGTCCAGCCACGTCCGCACGGAGGCGCGGTGCGGGATGGGGGAAAGCTTGATCTCGGCCGGGTCGGTGCCGCTGTCCGCTGCCGCACTCCTGGCCAGGATCTCACGGAGCAGGTCCATGTCCGATATTTGGCTCAGCAGTTCAGCATCGGTGGGCGAGGCAGTCCCTTCGGCCAGGTCACGGTAGTCGGGGAACACAGAGAGGGATTCAACCACCGGCAACTGCCGGGAACGGCTGACAGCGACCACCGTGGCCACGGTGACGCGACCGCGACCCAGCTGCTGAGCCAGTGTGGAGCGCTTGATCCCGGCGGCATGGCACACCGCTGCATGGCTCGTCCCGGGCGCCACGTCGTCAAGCCACCGTTGAAAGGACACCGCAGAAACTGTCAAGCCCGGGCTCTCTTCGCTACTGCTTGGATAAGAACGAAAGCCGCGCATCGGCTGTGGCCTCCGCACATGCAGCCGCTGGATGATGGATTCCCAGGTGCGCGGCCCGGCAGGTGTTTTCGGGCAGTGGCCTTAAGAGTCAGCGGTGTCAGGGCAACTGCCGAACCCGAACACTCCGAGGACGCGGATTTGGACACCCTCGCCACAGCATTCTATCTCGCGGCCAATCACTTGTTGAAGACCCCGACAAGATCCGTCCCCAACCCCTCCCCAACCCCGGTCACGGACCCCGGGATCCGGCGCCCGATGAGGACGACGTTGCCGGCGGCCTGTCCACAGCGACCCGGCCTTGCGGCCCCGGGCGATCGGCGCCCCCGCGCGGCACCTGCGGCAACCGCCACAGGACACAGAAAACTCCCAGCAATCTTCCAGCCATACGGGGGACGCACACCGGAGAATTAACCCATGTCCCTACCGATGCACGCCAACGGCCCCGACAAGCTGACCCGCCCCGGCGGCGAGCCCATCCGCGCCCTGGTGGTGGATGACGAGCCGTCGCTGGCCGACCTGATGCGCATGGGGCTTGAGCTGGCCGGCTGGGACATTGCCGTGGCCCACGACGGCCATCAGGCGCTCAAGACAGCCCGCTCCTTCCACCCGGACGTGCTGGTGCTGGATGTCATGATGCCCGGCATGGACGGCGTGGAGCTGCTGGGCCGCATCCGCACCATCTACCCGGACATCCCGGCCCTGTTCCTGACCGCCAAGGATGCCGTGGCGGACAAGCTCACGGGCCTGCACGCCGGCGGTGACGACTACGTGACCAAGCCGTTCAGCATGGAGGAAGTGCTGTTGCGCCTCCACCGGATTGTCCAGCGGGCCGGCGTCACCGCCGCCGACAGCGCCAAGCTGAGGGTGGGCGACCTGGTGCTCAACCGCGACACCCGCGAGGTGTCCCGCGGCGGCACGCCCATTTCGCTGACCACCACCGAGTTCGATCTCCTGCAGTTCCTGATGGAAAATCCGCGCCACGTCCTCAGCAAGTCCCGCATCCTTGACCGCGTGTGGGACTACGACTTCGGCGGCCAGAGCAACATCGTGGAACTGTACATTTCCTACCTGCGCAAGAAAGTCGACGCCGACCGCGAGCCGATGATCCACACCGTCCGCGGGGCCGGCTACGTGGTCAAGCCATGCACCTGATCCCCAGCCGCGCCCAGCTGCGGTCGGCCGCCACCCACGTGGCCCGGCCGGGCCGCTGGCACCTGCGTACCCGCCTGGTGGCCGTCATGCTGGCCCTGCTCACGGTGATCTGCGTCCTGGTGGGCATGATCAGCTACAGCGCCATGAGCATATCGCTGAACAGCCAGCTCGACTCCCAGCTGGCCCAGGCCTCCTCGCGGACCCACGACTTCAACCTGAACAACCCCTCCGGTCCCGACAGCACCAGGCCGGACCCCCTCAACGCCCGCGGCACCGGGGCCGGGCAGCTCAACGCGATCCTCAGCGGCAACTTCCTGCTCACCGGCGGCGTCCTCTCCCCCGCGGGCACGCGCCAGCAGCTGACCGGCAACGACGCCCAACTCCTCGCAGCGCTGCCCACCAACGGAACCACGCGGGATGCAGACCTGTCGATCGGCAACTACCGCCTGCAGTCCGTCACGCTGCCCAACGGAGCTGTCCAGATCACGGGCCTGCCGCTGGGCGCCGTCGAACACACCCTGGCCAAACTGGTGCTGACCATCGTCCTCGTCTCCCTGGCCGGGCTGGTGTTCCTGGGTCTTGCCGGGACCATGATCATCCGGCGGAGCATGGCGCCGCTGGAAAAGCTCTCCGCGGTGGCCACCCGGGTGGCCCAATTGCCGCTCGACGCCGGAGAGGTCGCCTTGAGCGTGCGAGTCCCCGACAGCGCGGCGAATCCGGGCACGGAAGTGGGCAACGTGGGGCATGCGTTCAACGCCATGTTGGACAACGTCTCCCACGCGTTGCAGGCCCGCCAGCGCAGCGAGACGAAGGTGCGCCGTTTTGTGGCCGACGCCAGCCACGAACTGCGCACCCCCCTGACGGCGATCCGCGGCTACACCGAGCTGTTGCAGATGACCGAATCCCTGTCCCCGGACGGCAAGACGTCGCTGGGCCGGGTCACCGCACAGTCGCTGCGCATGGGCCGGCTCGTGGAGGACCTGCTCACGCTCGCCCGCCTGGATGACGGCCAGCCGCTGTCCCTGCGCACGGTGGACGTCACGCCCATCGTCATGGACGCCGTCAGCGACGTCAGGGTGGGCGCGCCCGGCCACCACTGGACCATCGACGTCCCGGACGCTCCCGTGCGGGGCAGGTGCGACGACGGCCAGTTCAAGGCCGTCATGCTGAACCTGCTCTCCAACGCGGCCAAGCACACGCCGGCCGGGACCACTGTCGCGACGAAAGTCTCGCAGGACGGCGACGGCTCCGCGGTGATCACGGTGACCGACGACGGCACCGGCATTGCACCCGAGTTCCAGGACATCATCTTCGACAGGTTCTCCCGCGCGGACACCGCCAGGACCGGCACCCAGGGCAGCACCGGGCTGGGCCTGAGCATTGTGGCCGCGATCATGGAGGCGCACCATGGCAGCGTGGAACTCGCCAGCCGACCCGGCGAGACCAGCTTCACGGTGCGGCTGCCGCCCGTCCCCGCCGGCCAGGCCACGGGGCCGCTTGCCACCGTGCCGCCGGCCGCTCACGAACCGGGGCCGGCGCCGGGGACCCCCGGGCAGCCGCCGTCCGACCTGCCGATTCCCCTCTAGCCTGTTTCCTTCGATAAACTGGCCTCTCCGGTTGATCGAAGGGAGCGGGATGCGTCGCACGCACGCGCCTTTTCGCCTGCTCCGCACCTGTTTCATTGGCGCCACCGTCCTTGGCCTGGCCGCGGCCGCCCACGTGCTTGGCGGCGGATCGCTCCCGGGCCCCGGCATCATGGCCGCCCTGCTGGCCCTCCACACGCTGTGTTCCACGGTGGCCACCACCTTCCGCCTCGGCCTGCCGGCCATGGCGGGCCTGCTGGCCGCCAGCCAGCTGGTGCTCCACGGGGCGTTCGACGCGTTTTCGGCCACCGTCCCCCTGGTCGACGTGCCAGGGGGCGCGCACAACCACTCGCTTTCGGCCGTCGACCAATCCGCGGCCATGCTCCACGCGGCCGGCGCCATGGGCTCCGGCATGGACGGCATGGGCCACGCCGCGGCCCTCTCGGGCTGGATGGGGCCGGCCCACGTCGCGGCGACAATCGCCACGGCCGTGCTTCTGTCGCAGGGGGAAAACGCCCTGTGGGCGCTGGCGAACTGGCTGCGGCCGCTCTGCCGCACGGCCGCCGTCGTACCTCCGCTGCCGGCCAGGCCCGCGGACCCCCGCCTTGTCCCGGCCCCGCTGCCGCGCCAGCCATGGCGCAACCTCCGCCCGGACACGCGCCGCGGACCTCCCGTTCCGGCGGCAGTCCCCGCCTAGCACCCTTCGAAAAATCGCGGGGTGTCCCCTCCCCCCATTTTTTGCGCTTCCTTGCGCCCCCGAAAGGTCTTTCCATGCGTTTTTCCCGCACCCTCACCTCCACCCTCACCCTCGGGGCCACGGCCGGCCTCATGGCGCTGGGCCTTGGCGCCGCGTCGGCCCACGTCGAGGCGACGCCCACCGAGACGGCCGCCGGTTCCTACTCCCTGGTGACATTTTCCGTGAGCCACGGCTGCAACGGCTCACCCACCACCAGCCTGAAGATCACGCTGCCCGGGGAACTGAATTCCGTCACGCCCACGGTCAATCCGAACTGGACCATCAGCGAGGCAACCGAAAAGTTCAGCACGCCCAGGACGCTGGCCGACGGCAGCAAGATCACCGAGCGGACCAGTTCCGTCACGTACACGGCCAAGTCGCCCCTCGACGCCCACCAGCGCGACACGTTCACGCTGTCGCTGCAGGTGCCGGACGCCGTCGGCAAGACGCTGTACTTCCCGGCCCTGCAGAGCTGTGAAAAGGGCGCGACCGACTGGAAGGACGTCCCCGCCGCCGGTGCCTCCGAGGACAGCGTGGCGAACCCCGCGCCGTCGCTGACGGTCACGGCAGCCACCGCGGCCTCAGGTCACGGCTCGCACGGATCCACGGACGGCTCCCCGGCGGTGGAGGCATCCGCCGGCAGCGCGGACGAAAACGACGGCGGCGCCTGGCCGGCCTGGCTCGGCTTCGGCGCGGGCCTGGCCGGACTGGTGCTCGGGGGACTGGCGTTCTGGCGCACCAGCCGCAAGCCCGGCACGAAGTAGCCGCACCGCCCCTTCCCGGACCGCGCCCCCGGCGAGGCGGCGAACACGGTCGGGACCCCCTCCCAACCTCCGGAGGGGGCCCCGGCGATTTTCGGCTGCCCCTGCGCCGCGCCGGGGCGGCGTCAGCCGATGCGTTCCGGCTGGCGCGCCACGCCGTTCACCATGGTCCGGCGGTTGGCCAGAACCGGCAGGCTTGCCCGAACCCGATCCACGGCGGCCAGGTCAAGATCGGCCACCAGCAGGCCCTCGCCGCCGTCGAGCCTGCCAAGCACCTCCCCCAGGGGAGACGACGGCGCTGCGGCCGATTCCGGTCGGCGCGCTGCCGGCCGCCTTGACGCCGGCGGTGGCGGGGTCGCCCCGGCCGCCGGCAAGGACGAACGACGTCGAGTCCAGGGCACGGGCGCGGGCACGGGCACGGGCTCGGGCTCGGGCGCGGGCTTGGACCAGCAGGTCCCATTGTTCGGCCTTTCCGGGGCCGGCGCCCCAGAAGGCGCAGACAATGGTGATGGCGGCACCGGCTTCCGCATTGGAGACGAACAGCTGCGGGAACCGCACGTCGTAGCAGGTGGCCCGGCCAGCGTTGTGCCGTTGAGCCCAAAGGTGGACACCCGCGCGCCCGGGTCAACCGCCTCGGATTCGGCGAAGCCAAAGGCGTCGACAAGATGGATCTTGTCGTAGTGGGCGTCGGCGGACGGCCCGGCCACCAGCAGGGTGTTGCGGACGCGGCCGCCCGTGCCGGGGGTCGACATGCCGGCCACGATCGGCCAGCACCGCGGCGCCCGCTAAACGCAGGGGCGGCCGGCAAACGCCGGGGCCTGCCGCGAAATTCGGGCAGCCCCGACGATTTCCTGCCCTCCCGCGGCGGGGCCAGTTGACTCATGCGGGCGGGGGCGCAAAAGTTGAGCAATGACGTCCGCACAGAAGCACCTCCCCGGGAAATCCCCCCTGCGTCCCGCCGCAGCCGCCACACCGACCCCCAGACACCGCGCCAGCGCATTGCTCGGGCTGGCGGCAGTGCTGGGGCTGGCGCTGGCCGGATGCGGGACGCCCAGCGGCGGAACGGCCAGCGACGGAACGGCCACCACCCCCGCGGCAACGACCTCCGCCCCCGCCGGGACCACGGCGTCGTCCATGGACAGCACCGCCCGGCCCATGGAAAGCACCGCGCCTCACGTCAGTGCGTCAGCCACCACGGCGGCACCCGCCCTGTGCACGGCGGCGTCGCTGAGGGGCGCCCTGGACGACACCGGCGGCGGCGCCGCCGGGCACATATACATGAAGCTGATCCTGACCAACAAGTCCTCCACCGCCTGCATCCTGAATGGATACCCGGGCGTTTCCCTGGTCAAGACGGGCTCCACCGCGGCGATCGGCGCCCCGGCGGACCGCGACACCTCGGCGCCATCCAAGGGACCCATCACGCTGGTGCCGGGCAAGAGTGCCACGGCCGTGCTGGTCTACACCCAGGCGGGCAACTACCAGGACTGCCAGCGCGTGCAGGCCGCCAGCGTTCTGGTGTACCCGCCCAGCGCCTACGACCACCTGGCCATCCCCCACCCGCTGACCGCCTGCAGCAACAAAGGCGACCACCTGCTGAAGATCGGCGCGTTCCAGCCGTGACCGCGGCCCCGGGTCAGCGGGCCGCTGCCTGACGCCGGGTGCACGAGTGGATGGGCAGCGGGCCCGCGAGTGGCGGCGGGCCCGCCCGTGGGAACGTCGTCAGCTGACGGCCTTTTTGAGCAATTCCACCAGCTGCTTCTTGTCCGCGGCGGTCAGCTTGGTCACTGCGTATGCGCTCGGCCAGAAATTGCCGTCGTCGAGGTGGGCGTCCGGCTGAAAGCCGATGGTCGCATACCGCACCTTGAATTTGGCCGAGCTCTGGAAGAACACCACCACCTTGCCGTCAGTGTTGGTGTACGCGGGCATGCCATACCAGGTCTTGGCGCCCAAGCTGGTGTGCTTCTGCACGAGGTCGTGCAGGGTCTGCGCCAATTCCTGGTCCGTGCCTGTCATTTCAGCGATTGCGGCCAGGCACGCGGCGTTCTGGTCGGCGCCCGCCTTGGCGGCCTTTGCTTCGGCCGCCGCAGCCCGCATTGCAGCCTTTTCCTCTTTGCTGAAGGTGGTGCCCATGGTTTGTTCCTTTCGCTGGTTTGCCCCGTGGGACCCAGCTTAGGCAGCCCGGCGCGCAGGTGCTTCCTTTATCCTGCCCGGCGCGGCCTGCCCGGCCGCCGGGGGCGGTCCCCTACGGCCGTTCCCAGAAGTTCACCGGCTCCTCGGCGTCGAATTCCTCAAAGCGGCCGATGAAGGCGGGGTCGCTGTCCTGGACGGCGCGGCGGCGTCCGTTGCGGAGCACGTAGAGCCGGTTGGCGGAGAACGCCAGGCCGGCCGCGGCCAGCAGGTGGAGCGCACCGCCCCACACTTCGGCATGAATCACCAGTGCCAGGAGCCCGGTCAGGGCGACGCCGGCGCCCGCCGTCACGAGCAGGCGCAGCCGTTCAAAGTAGCCGTAGGTGGCCACCGCGGCGCCCAGCACCAGCCACGGCCCGCAGCCATGGAGGAACGGGACCATGGCAAGCAGCAGCACGCCCGCCAGTGTGCCTCCGGCCAGATACAGGTAGTGGTTGCGGGGCGCGAGCCACCACGACGGGTTCCGCCACAGCCACAGCGCCATGACGCCTCCGGCGGGCAGGATGCCCACGGAGAACACGGCGGACACCGCACCGTTGCCGGCCAGCGACACCATGCTCGCGGCGGCGCCGGCCAGAAACAGGATGGACAAACAAAGAAGGGGGACCCAGTTGTTCCCCACATGCCGTGTCTGCACCGCGCCTTGCCTTCCACACCGGACCGGACCGAAAACTTTCAGGACGCTGGTCCGTGCGCCATCACGCGCGGTGGAACAGCAAGGGCAACCGTTGCCACTCCTACCGCTAGATTACAACTCCGCCCGGACACTTTCGGCTGCATTCCGCAGGCGGCGGCGAATCGTTACGCTCTCGCATCAATGTCCCTGCCGTGGGGCATGATGGAGCCGTGAAAACAAATTCCGCCGCCGGCGCCATGGACCTGTTCGCGGCACCCGCCCGCGAATGGTTCCTGGGCGCCTTTGGCTCGCCCACCCCGGCACAGTCCGGAGCCTGGGAGGCCATCGCCGGCGGCGCCCACTCGCTGGTGGTGGCCCCCACCGGTTCGGGGAAAACCCTGGCCGCCTTCCTGTGGGCGCTGGACGGACTGGCGCGCCGGGACGGCACCGCGAAGGACGGGACCGGGGTCCTGTACATCTCACCGCTGAAGGCCCTCGGCGTGGACGTGGAGCGGAACCTGCGGGCGCCGTTGACCGGCATCATGCAGACGGCCAAGCGGCTCGGCGTGGAGGCCCCGCACGCCACCGTGGGTGTGCGCTCCGGCGACACCCCGGCCAACGAGCGCCGCCGCCTGCTCAGCCACCCCCCGGACATCCTGATCACCACCCCCGAGTCCCTCTTCCTGATGCTCACCTCCAAGGCCCGGGAAACCCTTTCCGGGGTGCACACCGTCATTGTCGACGAGGTCCACGCCGTGGCCGGCACCAAGCGCGGAGCCCACCTGGCCCTGTCCCTCGAGCGCCTCGACGACCTCCTGGACAGGCCCGCCCAGCGGATCGGGCTCTCCGCGACCGTGGAGCCGCGCGAAACCGTGGCGCGCTTCCTGGGCGGCTGCGCGCCCGTGACCATCGTGGCCCCGCCCGCCACGAAAAACTGGAATCTAAGCGTCACGGTGCCCGTGGAGGACATGACGGAGCTGCCGGCGCTGGCCGCCGCCCACGACCAGGGTCCGGCCTCGGGGCTCGCCCCCAACGCCTCGATCTGGCCGCACGTGGAGGAAAAGATCGTCGACCACGTGCTGGCCAACAAGTCCACCATCGTCTTTGCCAACTCCCGCCGCCTGGCCGAGCGCCTCACGGGGCGCCTGAATGAGATCTATGGGGAGCGCCTGGAACTCGCCGGGGCGGACGACGCCGACTCCTCCGACGCCGTCCCCCGGCGGACCGCGCCGTCCCCGGCCCGGCTGCCGGCCGACATGATGGCCCAGGCAGGATCCACGGCAGGCGCGCCCACCGTCCTGGCCAAGGCGCACCACGGCTCGGTGTCCAAGGAACAGCGGGCCCTGATCGAGGACGACCTCAAGTCGGGGCGGCTGCGCTGCGTGGTGGCCACCTCCAGCCTGGAATTGGGCATCGACATGGGCGCCGTGGACCTGGTCATCCAGGTGGAGTCGCCGCCGTCGGTGGCCAGCGGGCTGCAGCGCGTGGGCCGCGCCGGGCATCAGGTGGGCGAGATCTCCCAGGGCGTGCTGTTCCCGAAGCACCGCGCGGACCTGCTGCACTCGGCCGTCACGGTGGAGCGCATGCTGGCCGGCCGGATCGAGCCGCTCTTTGTGCCGGCCAACCCGTTGGACATTCTGGCCCAGCAGACCGTGGCGGCCGCGGCCCTCGGCGCCATCGACGTCGACGACTGGTTTGACACCGTCCGGCGCAGCGCCCCGTTTGCCGCGCTCCCCCGCTCCGCCTACGACGCCACCTTGGACCTGCTGGCCGGGCGCTACCCGTCCGACGAATTCGCCGAGCTGCGACCACGCATCGTCTGGGACCGGGTGGGCGGCACCATCACCGGACGGCCCGGCGCGCAGCGGCTGGCCGTCACCTCGGGCGGGACCATTCCGGACCGGGGACTGTTCGGCGTGTTCATCGTTGGCGAGCCTGCCGGGGTCTCGACGGGCTCGACCAGCGGGACGGGCTCGACCAGCGGGACGGGCTCGACCAGCGGGACAGGCTCGACCAGCGGGACAGGCCCAGCCGGCGCCGCCAAGGGCGGGCGGCGCGTGGGCGAGCTCGACGAGGAGATGGTCTATGAATCCCGCGTGGGCGACGTCTTCGCGCTCGGCGCCACCAGCTGGAAAATCGAGGACATCACCTTTGACCGGGTCCTGGTGACACCGGCGTTCGGCCAGCCGGGCAAGCTGCCGTTCTGGAAGGGCGACTCCCTGGGCCGGCCGGTCGACCTGGGGCGGGCGCTGGGCGCGTTCATCCGCGAGGTCAGCGCCGCACCGCGGCAGCAGGCCCTTGAACGGTGCCGGGCCACCGGGCTGGACGAGTGGGCGGCCAACAACCTGCTTGGCTACCTGTCGGAACAAAAGGCCGCCACTTCCCAGGTCCCCGACGACCGGACGCTGATGGTGGAACGCTTCCACGACGAACTCGGCGACTGGCGCGTGGTCCTGCACAGCCCCTTCGGGATGCCAGTGCACGCGCCCTGGGCCCTGGCCGTGGCCGCCCGCCTGCACGAACGCTACGGCCTGGACGGCTCCGCCATGGCCTCCGACGACGGCATTGTGCTTCGCGTCCCCCTCATGGACGACGAGCCTCCCGGAGCCGAGCTGTTCCTCTTTGACCCCGACGAGCTCGACGGGATCGTCACCGCGGAGGTGGGCGGCTCGGCCCTGTTCGCGAGCCGCTTCCGCGAGTGCGCCGCCCGCGCCCTGCTCCTGCCGCGGCAGAACCCGGGCAAGCGGTCGCCGCTGTGGCAGCAGCGCCAGCGCTCGGCCCAGCTGCTGGACGTGGCCCGGAAGTACCCGCAGTTCCCGATCGTGCTGGAAACCGTCCGGGAATGCCTGCAGGACGTCTACGACCTCCCCGCCCTGAAGGACATCGCCGCGTCCATCGAACGCCGCGAGCTGAGGATCGTGGAAACCACCACCGTGCAGCCGTCCCCGTTCGCCCGGTCCCTGCTGTTCGGCTACGTGGCCAGCTTCCTCTACGAGGGCGACTCCCCGCTCGCCGAGCGCCGGGCCGCGGCCCTGTCCCTGGACCCGGCCCTGCTGGACGAGCTGCTAGGGCGCGTGGAGCTGCGCGAGCTTCTGGACCCGAAGGTCATCACCGCCACCGAGGCCGAACTCCAGCGGCTCGCGCCCGAACGGCGCGCGCGCGGCCTGGAAGGCGTGGCGGACCTGCTGCGCCTGCTCGGACCGCTGACGGTGGCGGAGGTCGCCGCGCGCCTGGTCCCCCAGTCCGGGATGGACGACGCCGGCCGCACGCCCGACGCCGCCATCCCGCCGGCCGCCCCCGCAGGGAACGCTGACGCCGCCGGTCCGGCCCAGGCCGCCCACCTGGCCGCGGCGGCCGGGCACCTGGCGGAACTGGTCGCCGCCAACCGGGCCCTGCGCGTGAACATGGCCGGCGAGGAACGCTTTGCGGCCATCGAGGACGCCGCCCGGCTGCGGGACGCCCTGGGCATTCCGCTGCCCATGGGCGTGCCACAGGCCTTCGTCGAACCCGTGGCCGATCCCCTCGGCGACCTGCTGGGCCGCCACGCCCGCACCCACGGACCGTTCACGGCCGCGGGCGCGGCGGCACGCCTGGGACTGGGCATCGCCGTCGTGCAGTCAGGTTTGGCGCGGCTGGCCGCGGACAAGCGCATCACGGAAGGCGAGTTCCTCCCCGGCGGCTCCCTCCCCGACCATACCCCCGGCCCGCAGGCCCCCGGCCCGCAGGCCCCCGGCCCGCCAGCCCCCGCCCTGCAAGCCCCCGGCTCCTCGGGGGGCCCGCAGGCCCGCTCCGGGCCCCCTGGATCCATGGGCCCACGTTCCTGGGCGTCCGAGTGGTGCGACGTCGAGGTCCTGCGGCGCCTGCGCCGGCGCTCGCTTGCCGCCCTGCGGGCCGAGGTGGAGCCGGTGGAGCCGGCCACATTCGGCCGCTTCCTGCCGGCGTGGCAGCACGTGTCCGCGGCGTCGGGCACGCCCGCGCTGCGCGGCCTGGACGGGCTGCTGACGGTGGTGGACCAGCTGGCGGGAGTCCCCATCCCGGCGTCGGCGTGGGAGCCGCTGGTGCTGGCGCAGCGCGTCGCCGGCTACAGCCCGGCCATGCTGGACGAGCTCACCGCCGCCGGCGAGGTGGTGGTGTCCGGGGCCGGCGCACTGGGCGGCACCGACGGCTGGCTCAGCCTCCACCCGGCCGAGTCCGCCGAGCTCACGCTGGCCCCGCCGGCCGACTTTGCCGAAACCGAGCTGGCCGCCCGCCTGCTCTCCGCGCTGTCCGGCGGGGGCGCGTACTTCTTCCACCAGTTGCGGGAAATGGCGTCCGGCGGCCCGGACCTGGTGCCCTCCGACGACGAACTCACGGCCGCCCTGTGGGAGCTGTTTTGGGCCGGGCGGATCAGCAACGACACCTTCGCGCCCGTCCGCGCGCTGCTGGCCGGCGGGCATTCGGCCCACCGGCAGCGGCCGGCGCCGTCGCGGCTCCGGCCGGCCCGGTCCGGTCGCTACGGCAGGCTGCCGGGCAGGGCCGCGGCGGCGCAGCGCGGCGCCCCGCCGCCCGGCGCCGGGCGGTGGAGCCTGCTGCCGCGGCCCGCCGGCGCGGAGGGGCAGGTCGATGCCGCAAAGCACACCCTGCGCAGCCATGCCCTGGCCGAGCTCTTCCTTGACCGGTACGGGGTGGTGACCCGCGGTTCCGTCATGGCGGCGGGGGTGCCCGGCGGCTTCGGCCTCATGTACAAGGTGCTGGCCCGGCTGGAGGAGACCGGAAAATGCCGGCGCGGGTATTTCATCGAGCACCTGGGCGCGGCCCAGTTCGCGGTGCCCGCCACGGTGGACCGGCTGCGCGCCTTCAGCGAGGATGCCGCGGCCAGCCCCCGCCCTCCCCTGGCGCTGGCGCTGGCCGCGACCGATCCCGCTAATCCGTACGGCGCCGCCCTGGCCTGGCCGCGGCTGGAGTCCGGGCACCGCCCGGGCCGGAAGGCGGGCGCCCTGGTGGTGATGGTCGACGGCGCGCTGGTCCTCTACGTGGAACGCGGCGGCAAGACGCTGCTGTGCTTCAGTGACGACGGCGCCTCCGTGGCCCTTGCCGCCGCGGCCCTGGTGCAGGTGGTCAAGCGCGGCGGCGTGGACAAGCTGGCCATGGAAAAGGTCAACGGGGCAGGCATCCTGGACACGCCCCTGGCCGCCGCCCTGCTCGACGCCGGCGCCCACAGCTCCCCGTCAGGGGTGCGGATCCGTGCCTGAGGGAGACACCGTCTGGCGGCAGGCCCGGGACCTCGACGCCGCCCTGGCCGGGCAGCTGCTCACGGGGTCCGACTTCCGCGTGCCGCAGCTGGCCACAGCGGATTTCACGGGCCGCATGGTGCAGTCCGTCCGCTCCCGCGGCAAGCACCTGATGATGCGCCTGGCGGCCGGCAGCGCGGACGGCCCGGCCGCCGTGATCCATTCCCACCTGGCCATGGAAGGCCACTGGGACATATACCCGGTCGGGAATCTTTCGGGGCGGGCATCGGGCGCGCGGCCCGCCCGGTGGCGGCGCCCGGCCCACACCGCGCGGGCCGTCCTCACCACGGAGCTGGCCGTCGCCGTGGGATTCTCACTGGGCACGCTGGAAGTCCTCTCGGACGGGGAAGCCAGGACCGCCGTCGAACATCTGGGGCCCGACCTGCTGGGACCGGACTGGGACGCGCGGGAGGCCCTGCGCAGGCTGCGGGCGGCCCCGGAAAGGCCCATCGGACTGGCACTGCTGGACCAAAGGAATCTGGCCGGGATCGGCAACATCTACCGGAACGAGCTGTGCCTCCTGGGCGGCGTGCACCCGGAAACGCCCGTGGCGGACGTGGCGGAGCTGCCGCGGATCGTGGACCTGGCCCGCCGGCTGCTCGAAGCCAACAAGGACCGGCCCGTCCGCAGCACCACAGGCGGGCCGGCGCGCGGGGACGCCTCGCTGTGGGTGTACGGGCAGGCCGGGAAACCGTGCAAGAGGTGCGGCTCCCTCATCCGCCACGCGACAATGGGCGACCCAGCATTCCCGAGGCATGCCGCACGGGACATTTTCTGGTGCCCGCGCTGCCAGCCGGCCGCCGGACGCTGAGTCCGGGACGGCCGGCGGCGGGCGGCCGCCGCGGCGCGCCTTCAGGGCTTGGGGCGGACCACCGTCGCAACCGTCCCGCCCCGTGGAGCCGCGGCCGGGTCCCGGAGGAAGGCGGCCAGCACCAGGGCGAGCGCGGGGAGCCCGATGAGCGCCACCAGCGCAAAGTGCAGGCTCGTTGCGTCGGCCAGCGTGCCGAGGACCGGGTTGAACAGCCCGCCGACGGTGACGGCGAGGCCCACCGTGACGCCGCTGGCCGTCCCCACCCGGTTGGGCAGATAGTTCTGGCCCAGGATGACAAAGACGCTGAAGGGCACGAACACGCCCACGCCCGTCAGCACCACGAAGATCATGGCCAGCTGCCAGCCCGGAGCCAGGACCAGGCCGGCCATGGCGGGAAGGCAGAAGGCAAAGCCGTAGCGGATGGAAACGAGCGGCCCGAACCGGTCCGCCAGCCACCCACCCAGCAGGGTCCCGACGGCGCCCGAGGCCAGGAACACCGTCAGCGCGGCGCCGCCCACCACTTCGGAGGTTCCCAGGCCGTGGATGAAATAAAGGGCCAGGAACGAGCTCAGGCCGAAGAACACGATGGAGCGCACCACGACCACGGAGGTCAGCTTCAGGAATTCCGGCCAGTTGTCCGGGCCCGTGGGCATGGCGGACGGCCGGCGGGCGCCGGCGGGGCCGTCGAGCACCGGCGTCAGCCACTTCACCAGTATCGCCGCCATGACGAGGGCCGGGAGAATCAGGAGCGCCGTCCCGCGAAGCCCCAGCCACAGCAGCACCGGAGTCGCCATGAAGGTGCCGAGCGCAAAGCCCACGTTGCCGCCAAGCGCGAAGACGCTCATGCCCCGGTTGCTGCTCCCGGACGCACGCCGCGCCGCGCTGGCCGCCGAGGGGTGGAAGGCCGCAATGCCAATGCCGGAGATGGCGACCATCACCCAGGTGGCGGCATAACCCGGGAAGAGGCCGGCCGCGCCCACGCCGAGCGCCGCCGTCGTCATTCCCGCAGGCACCAGCCACCGCCGCGGCTTGCGGTCGCTCCACACGCCAAAGGCGGGCTGGACCACGGAGGAGAGCATGGTCGCGGCGAGCGTCAGCCCCGCCACCGCAGCATAGCTGTAGTGGCGCTCGGAGACGAAGAAGGGCAGCATTGCCGGCACCACGCCCTGGTAGAGGTCGTCCACCATGTGGGCGGAGGACATCATGGCGACACCGCGCCGATTCACCACTACAGCCCCCTTCGCAACGACGGGCCGTGGATGCGCCGGGGAGGGGCGCAGGCCGTCATCCTCGACACTACCCCCGCGGGTACCCTTGAAGGGTGATGAAATCCCCCCTTCCCGTCCGTGACGGCGTCAACGCCACGCGCATGCGGATTCCGGACACCGGCCCGTGGGCCACCGCCATGGAGTATGTCCTGGACACGTTCAGCCATGTTGACCCGGCCGGAATTGTGGATCGCTTTGTGCGCGGCGAGGTCAAGGCGCTCGGCGGCGAGGTGGTCACGCCGCACACTCCGCTCAACGAGCACGTGTTCATCTGGTACTACCGCGAACTGCCCGTGGAAAAGCGCCTGCCGGTGGAGCTGTCCATCCTGCACCAGGACGAAAACCTGGTGGTGGTGGACAAGCCGCACTTCCTGCCGACGACGCCGGGCGGCATGTACGTCCAGGAGTCCGCCCTGGTGCGGCTGCGCGTGCTCCTGGACCTTCCGGAGCTGGTGCCGATCCACCGCCTGGACCGCATGACGGCCGGCGTGCTGCTGTTCTCCGCCAACCCGCAGACGCGCGGCCAGTACCAGCTGTTGTTTGAAAAGCGGCGCATCCAAAAGACATACCGGGCGGTGGCGCCCGTGCTGCCGGAGCTCGCATTCCCGCTGGTGGTGCGCAGCCACATGGTCAAGTCGCGCACCTACCTGCTGGCCGAGGAAGTCCCCGGGGAGCCCAACGCGGAAACCCGGATCGAGCTGCTGGACACGCGGGTTGACGCCGCCTCGGGTGAAGTGCTGGGCTTGTATGACCTCGCGCCGCACACCGGCAAGACGCACCAGCTGCGCGTCCACCTGGCCACGCAGGGCATCGGCATCCTCAACGATCCGTTCTACCCGGTCCTGCGCGAGCAGGCGCCCGACGACTACACCAGGCCGCTCCAGCTGCTGGCCCACAGCATTTCCTTCACCGACCCCCTCACGGGAGAGCCGGCGTCGTACTCCTCAAGGCTGCAGCTCTCCGCCTTCCCGGGCTGAGCCGCGCCCTCTTCGGCTAGAGGGCCAGCCACTTGCCCGCGGAGCGGCGGAAGGTGCGCAGCGCACCCGTGGTGGCCGCCGTTTCCACACCGTGGCGCAGGGAAGCTGCCGCGTTGCGCGCCAGGTGGTTCTCGGCGTCGTACTCGCTGGCCTCCACCATGAAACGCACCGTGATCCGCGGCACCCCGCCCACGATGTCGAGCTGGTTCGCCTCAACCACGTGGCGGGAGGCCACCACGGCCACGGCCAGGTCCATGACCTCCCCGGGGGCGTGGCCGGGGCGCAGCCCGGTGATTTGGAGGGTGGCGCGGAAGGAAGGCATTGCCTCATTCTAAGTTGCGGCCGTCGTCCATGGAAAAAGACGGCGAGGTTGCTGACTACCCCGTGTTCCGCAGGCCGGCGGCAACGCCGTTGATGGTGATGAGCATCGCCCGCTGGAGGCGCCCGTCCACGTCCGCCCTGGCCGTGTCCGCGTCGCGGACGCGGCGCAGCAGCTCCACCTGCAGGTAGGAAATGGGGTCAAGGTACTGGTCGCGCACGGTCAGCGACCGTTTGAGGAGGGGCTGCCTGTCCAGGAGCTCGCCCTCGCCCGTGAGCCGCCGGATTTCGGCCACCGTCAGCTCGTATTCGGCGCGGATGGTGGCGAACAGGTGCGCCAGCGGCTCGGGCACCAGCGTGCGCACGTAATGCGCGGCGATCTCCATGTCCGTCTTGGCGAGGGTCATTTCCACATTGGAGATGGTGGAGGAGAAGAAGTGCCACTGCTCCAGCATCTCCTTCAGGTCGGCTTCCCGGCCGGCCTCACGGGCCGCGCGCAGGCCCGAGCCCACGCCAAACCAGCCGGGCACAATCTGCCGTGACTGCGTCCAGCCGAACACCCAGGGAATGGCGCGCAGTCCGCCCAGCCCGGAGCCGGAGTCGGGCCGCTTGGACGGGCGGGAGCCGATGTTCAGGCTGCCCAGCTGTTCCACCGGTGTGGAGGCCACGAAGTAGGCGGGGAGGTCGGGGTCGTCAATGAGGGACCGGTAGCTGGCAAAGGCGGCGTCGGAGACAATTTCCATGACCTCGCCAAAGCGGACCAGGTCATCCTCCGTGTGGCGTGGGGCCTGGTGCAGGGCCGAGGCCTGCATGACGGCGGCCAGCGAAAGCTCCAGGTTTTCGCGCGCGAGCTCGGGCAGCGAGTACTTGTCGGAGATGACCTCGCCCTGCTCGGTGAACTTGATGGCGCCCTCCAGCACCCCGTTGGGCTGGGCCAGGATGGCGTCGTAGGTGGGCCCGCCGCCGCGCCCCACGGAGCCGCCGCGGCCGTGGAACATGCGCACGTTGACGCCATGCTTGACCGCGACGTCGCGCAGCTTGCGCTGGGTCTTGTGGATCTCCCACTGGCTGGTCATGACGCCGGATTCCTTGTTGGAGTCCGAGTAGCCGAGCATGATTTCCTGCACGTCCCCGCGCAGGCGCACCAGCTCGCGGTAGGACGGGTCGGAGAGCAGCTGGTCCACGATTTCGGCGGAGGCGCGCAGCTCGTCGACGGTCTCCAGCAGCGGGGCAAAGCCGATCTTCGCATACCGGTTCTCACCCGTGAGCTGGACCAGCCCGGCCTCGCGCGCCAGCACGGCCGGGGCCAGGACGTCGTCGGCGCCGCGGGTCATGGAGATGATGTAGCTTTCGACGACGTCGGGGCCAAGGGTGCGCAGGGCGCGGCGGACCACGCGGAAGACGTCATAGGTGCCGTTCGCGGCGCCGTCGAGCGTGATGGGGTGGCCGGAAAGCGGGCGGTGGCTGGCCAATTCGGCGCCGAGCACCTTCAGGCGCCCGGGCCGGTCCAGTGCGGCGTACGGCACGGGCAGCTCGCCCACGCGGTCCATGAGCTGGCCGACGGCGTCGTGGTGGTGGTCGGCGTGTTCGCGGATGTCCAGGGTGGCCAGGTGCAGGCCAAAGGAGGCGACGGCGCGGCGGACCGCGGCCAGGGCCCCGTCGGCCACCAGTGCTGCCGCGTTGTTGCGCAGGGACGCATCCAGCAGGGCCAGGTCCGCGAGGAGCTCGGCAGTGGTCGCGTAGTCGCGGCCGGGTTCGTGAAAGGCGTCCGCCGCCACGCGCCGGCGGGTGTTCAGCAGCTTGGCCTTGATGCAGGTGAGCTTGAGGCGGTAGGGTTCCTCGGCGTTGAGCTCAAGCACGCGGGGGTCGATCCCCGGCAGCTTCGCCAAGTCTTCCGCGATGGACGCGGTCAGCTCCGGGTCCGCGCCGCACAAGGAGCTGGAGTTGGAGAGAACGCTCAGCAGCTCGTCGACCATCGCGATGCTGATCTTCACCGCGTTCGCGTTCTGCAGGACCAGCACCTCGCGGGTCACGTCGGGCGTGACGTTCGGGTTGCCGTCCCGGTCGCCGCCAATCCAGGAACCGAAGCGCAGCGGGGAGGAGTCTTCCGGGAGGGTCACGCCGTGGGCCCCGAGCAGCCCGCTGAGCTCGGTCAGGACCTCCGGCATGGCGTCCGTGAGGATGTTGTCCAGGTAGTAGATGGCGTTGCGGGCCTCGTCCATCGGGGTGGGGCGGACCTTGCGGAGCTCGTCGGTCTGCCACATCTGGTCGATGATCTCGGCGAGCTGGCGGTCCTGCCGGTTGCGCGCGCTGCTGCCTTCGGCGGACGGCGTGGCCAGGATGTCGGAGAGCTTGCGGACCTTGTCCAGGACCGAGCGGCGGGACGCCTCGGTGGGGTGGGCCGTGAAGATGGGCCGGACGTCGAGCTCGTTGACCACCTTTTGCAGCGCCACCGGGCCGGCCTGCCCGGCAATCTCCGTGACGGTCCTGGCGAGCCAGCCGTCCTCCCCGGCCCGCGTGCGCAGGCTGCGGACCCGGTGGACCTGCTCGGCGGCGTTGGCCAGGTGGAAGTAAAACGCAAAGGCGCGCACCAGGTCGGTTGCCTGCTCGAGCGGCAGGGAGGCGAGGACCTCGCGGACCTGCTCGGCGACGTCGTTCGCGCTCCAGGGGCCGGTGCCCGTTTCCCCGCGCGCGGCCTCCTTGGACTCCTTGGTCAGCAGCCGGACCTGTTCCACCATGGCCAGCAGTTCGGGGCCGTGCTGGCGGACCAGCGACTCGCCCAGCAGGGTGCTGACGCGGCGCACATCGCGGCGAAGGTCGGTGTCCTCGGCCGGATCGCCGGCGCTTCCCTGGAGAGGGTTTGGCGGTTCAGGGCTCATGTGTCAGCGTCCTTTACGGTCTGTGGTTCTGGGGGACACGTATGCGGCGGTGAATACGGTGGGGCCCAAGGTGGGGCCCAAGGTGGCACCCAAGGTGGGGCCCCTTGGATACTACTGTGCGCGCCCTCACACCCGCCAGTTCGTCCCGGCCCCCGTGCCCGCGTAGGCGGCGTGGACCTGCTCCCAGCAAGGGTGGAAGTCCTCCCACCAGCGCTGCCAGTCCACGGCCTTGCCGTTCAGCGCCTCGGCCAGGTGGTCCAGGTGCACGTGCCAGCCGGCCAGGGACATCAGCGCCACGTCCGCCGGCACGTCAATGGTGTTGGTGAACACGAGCCTGGTGCCGGCGGGCGTGGGCGAGAGCTCCGCGCGGATGGTGCCGTGCATGGCATTGCTGACTTCCAGGAGGTGCGGCGCCTCGGCGGCCAGGACGCGCCCGTTCCACCAGTCGGTCTCGATCCCGTGGCCCTCGTCCTTGACGTTGAGCCATTTCAGGTCGAAGGACGATCCCGTCCGGGCCTGCCCGCGCACCCTGCACCACCACAGCTCCGTCCTGCCGGGGTCCGTGAGCATGGCCCACACCGCCTCCGGCGCGGCCGTGTAGTGGCGCGTGAGCACCAGCTTCACGCGGTCCCCGTCCAGGGGTTCCACGGTGCCCGGCGCAAAGCGGGCCATGTCCTTGTTCAGGCGGCTGTTGTCCGGGCCGCCGCCGCTGTTCGTTCCCATCGGACCATTGTTTCACCGTCCCGGCGCGGCACCGCCGGACGGGCGCCGGAATAGCGGCCCACGCGCCCCCGTTGTGCCTACAGTGGACCGACAGCAGGCCCGCCGACAGGAGCACCATGACCACGCAAACCCCGGAACTCACCCGCCTGACCGAGCGCTGGGACCGTTTCCGCACCGGCCGCAACACCGCCCTCGCCGCAAGCCACGGCTGGCTGGCGTTGACCTCATTCCAGTGGCTCCCCACGGCCCCGGCCGCCCTGGACGGCGTTCCCGGCCTGTGGAGCTCCGACGGCACGACGGCGTCCCTCACCGCCGCCCCGGACCACCACCTCACGCTGGTTGAGGGCGGCGCCCCGGTGTCCGGCACCATCACGGCCACCCTCCAGGACGAGGAATCCCTGATGTGGGTCCAGTTCGGCTCCGTGGTGGTGGAGCTGGGCATGCGCGCCAACCGGTACATGGTCCGCACCCGCGACTCCCAGTCGCCCACCAGGACACAGTTCACCGGCGTGCCCGTGTTCGGCTACAACAAGGACCTGGTGCTGACCGGGACGTACGAACCCTACGCGGAGCCACGGGCGGTGGACATCGCGACGGCCAACCCGGAGGTGCCCGGCACGGCGGTGCTGGTGGGCGAGGTCGTGTTCGATTTGGGCGGCACCACGCACCGCCTGGCCGCCGAGGAAGGCCGGCTCGGATCCCTGGTGGTCACCTTCTTTGACGACACCAACAATGTCACCAGCCCGCACTGGCGCAAGCTTGAACTTTCCCGCCCGCGCCCCGACGGCACCGTGGTGGTGGATTTCAACCGCGCCATCAATTACCCCAGCGCCTTCACCGACTACGGCACCTGCCCGTCCCCCGTGGAAGGCAACCGCATCAACGCCCCCATCGAGGCCGGCGAGCGGAACCCGCGGTAGCCGCCCGTGGGAGATGGTGACGCCTCCTCGTTCCCCGGGGCGTCACGATCTCCAACATTTCGCTACACGATCGCGGAGATGCCCGTGACCGCGCGGCCGGCGATGAGGGTGTTGACCTCGTGCGAGCCCTCGTAGGTGTAGATCGCCTCGGCGTCGGCAAAGATCTTCGCCATCCTGTAGTCCGTGACGATGCCGTTGCCGCCGAGGATGGACCGGCCCATGGCCACGGTCTCGCGCATGGCGGCCGTGGTGTGCGCCTTGGCGAGCGCCACCTGCGCCATGGTGGCGTCCGTGTCCCCGCCGCGGTCCTGCAGCGCGGCGATGCGCGCCATCATGGCCAGCGAGGACGTGGCGTTGCCGAGCATTTTCACCAGCTGCCCCTGGACCAGCTGGAAGGAGGCCAGCGGCCTGCCGAACTGGAGGCGTTCGACGGCGTAGGCCCGGGCCACGTCGAACGCCGCCAGCTGCTGGCCCACCGCCTGCCACGCCACCGAGATCCGCGAGCCGCGCAGCAGCTTGTTGGTGTCGCGGAAGGAGCCGATCCCGGTGAAGCGGTCGCGGTCGGCCACGCGCACGTCCTGAAGCAGGATGTCCGCGTTCTGCACGGTCCGCAGCGCGATCTTGTGCTCGATCCTGGTCCGCGTGACGCCCGGCAGGGACGCATCCAGGATGAAGCCGCGCACCTCCCCCGTCTCGGCATCCCTGGCCCAGAGCAGCATGTGGTCGCAGAACGTCCCGTTGCCAATCCAGCGCTTGGCGCCGTTGAGCACCCACGAGGTGCCGGCGTCGTCCTCCACCCTGCGGGCCGTGGTGGCCATGCCTCCGGCCACGTCGCTGCCGTGGTCCGGCTCCGTCAGGGCGAAGGCGCCGGTGGTCCGCAGGGCCACGGCGTCCGCGAGGAGCCGGTCCTGCTGGTCCTCGGAGCCAAAGTCGATCAGGGCCTGGACAAAGAGGTCGTGGTGGACCAGGAAGAACGTGGCCAGGGAGGTGTCGGCGCGCGTCATCTCCGCCACCACCAGGCCCGTGAACAGGTGGCTGAAGTGGCGCCGGTCCGGGGCGGCGAGCCCCAGCGCGGCGATCTGCGGCAGAAGGTGGGCAGGGAACTCGGCGTCGTTCCACCAGTCCGTGGCGTGCGGGGCCACCTCGGCGGCCAGAAACCCGCGCAGCTGCGCCAGCTTGGCGGCCTCCCGGGCGGTCAGCAGGGATTCGAAGTCGTAAAAATCCGCAGCGGGGAGCTCCGTCACCTGGGCGCCATCCGGATGGCGCCGTCGAGCCTGATGGTCTCGCCGTTAAGCATGGCATTGGCGGCGATGTGCTCCACCAGCGCGGCGTATTCGGCGGGCTTGCCCAGGCGCGACGGGTGGGGCACCTGCTGCCCCAGGGAGTCCTGTGCGGCCTGCGGCAGGCCGGCCAGCATGGGCGTCTCGAAAATACCCGGCGCAATGGTGACGACGCGGATCAGGGAGCGCGCCAGTTCGCGGGCCAGCGGCAGTGTCATGGCCGCCACGGCCCCCTTGGACGCGGCGTAGGCGGGCTGGCCGATCTGCCCGTCAAACGCGGCCACGGAGGCGGTGTTCACTATCACGCCGCGCTCCGGGCCGTACTCGCCGGCGAGCGGTTCGGCCGCGGCCATGGCCTCCGCGCAGAGCCGGACCACGTTGAAGGTGCCCACCAGGTTGATCTGGACCACGCGGCTGAACTGTTCCAGCGGCAGCACCCCCTCGCGCCCCAGCACCTTGCCGGGCGTCGCGACGCCGGCGCAGTTGACCACGATCCGCAGCGTGCCCAGTCCGGCCGCGGCCGTGATGGCCGCGCGCACCTGGCCCTCGTCGGTGACGTCCGCCGGCGCAAACACGGCCCGCTCCCCCAATTCCGCCGCCAGCTCCGCACCGCTGGAGCCGGGCAGGTCCACCAGCACGACGCCGGCCCCCGCCGCATGCAGGCGCCTCGCCGTGGCGGCGCCCAGGCCGGAGGCGCCGCCGGTGACGAGCGCGACGGTGCCGTTGTTTGAAATGTCCATGTTTCCTCCTCGTTGAGGTCCGCCGGGCCGCTGCCGGGCTGCGGAACTGCGTTAATGCATACTAACTGAAAACCATGGCCTCCACGGCAAACAGTACGCTGTGTACATGACGGGCAACAGCGGGGGGCACGGTGCCGGGGACCCGGGCGTCGGAGGCCTGCCGGCCGACTGGGGCGCGCTCGCCGCTGCGGCGGCGCACGCCGTGCACGCCCGCTTTGGCCACCGGCTCATGCGGCTGCCCGGCACCTGGATCGGCGCCGTCGCCAGCCCCCCGGCCCGGGCACCCGCCCCCTGGTCGGAATGGCACTACTGGTGGCAGGCGCACTACCTCGACGCCGTGGTGGACGCCGGATTCCGCGGCCTGCGCGCGGGCAACCGGGAGGCCGCCGCGCAGGACCTGGCCCGGGGCAGGGCCCTGCTGCGCGGCATCATGGTCCGCAACTTTGGCCGCTTCCCCAACTTCTACTACGACGACATGGCCTGGCTGGCCCTTGCGGCCAGCCGGCTCGACCGGCTCTCGCGGGCGGCCGCGGGCAGGCCCGCAGCCCTCGCCGGCCCCGCCTCCGCCACGCTGACGGCCCACCTGCGCAAGGCCGGCGACGGCGTCCTGGGCGGCGGCCTGTACTGGTCCCGGAAGCGCGACTACAAGAACACCCCGGTGAACGGGCCCGCGGCCCTGCACTTTGCGAGGGTTGGCGAAACGGACCGGGCCCGCGCGGTGGTGGACTGGCTGCGCGCGCGGCTGTTCGCTCCCGACTCCGGGCTGTACCTGGACGGCGTCCATCCGTCCGCCCGCGGCCCGGAGGTGGAACGCACCATCCACACCTACAACCAGGGGCCGGTCCTGGCCGCCCTGCTGGAACTGGACCATCCCCGGTACGCGGGCCAGGCGGCGGACCTCGTGGCCGCAATCGAACGGCGGCTGGTCACCGGGGGCGGTGGGCTGCGGCTGGAACCGGGCGGGGACGGCAGCCTGTTCACCGGCATCCTGTGCCGCTACCTGGCCGTCGCGGCCCGGGACCGGCGGCTGCCGGCGGACGCCCGGTCCACGGCGGCCCGGCTGGTGGCGCTGACGGCTGCCGGCCTTGCCGGAACGCCCGGGCCCGCCATCCTCTCGGCGGCCGTGCAGCGCTGGACCGTTTTTGAGGCCGCCGCCGCCCTTGCCGGCGAGGTCCCGGAAACCGCGGGGAGGCCAGTCGATGCCGGATGACCCGCGTCCGGCGCGCGGCTGCTCAGGGGCGGCGCTTTTGCGGGTACGGGGTCTGTCCGGCCGCCAGCATCTGGACAATGCGGGCGATCTTCGCGGCCCGGGCGGCCGGGGTCTTCACCGAAGTGGTGCGGTAAATCAAGGCGTAGCGGTTGACGGCCGTCAGCACTGCAAACATGGCCTGGGCCTGCGGATTGGCGGCTATCGCGTCGGCCAGGTCCGGGGGAAGCGCCGCTTCAGACTGGCTGGCGTAGGCGGCCTCCCAGCGCCCGTCCGCCTTGGCCGCGTCGACGGCGGCCTGCCCCGCCGGCTCCAGCAGCCCGGCCGCGGCGAGCCGCTCAATGTTGCGCACGTTGTTGCCCGACCACTTGCTGGTCCGTGTCCGCGGCGTGAACCGCGTGAGGTAGCTGCCGGCGTCGCGCCTGCCGATGACGCCGTCGATCCAGCCGTAGCAGAGCGCCTGGTCAAGCGCGGCGGCGTAGTCCAGCTCCGTGACGGCGCCGCCCTTCTTGTGCAGCACCAGCCGGACGCCCGGGCTCGACCCGTGGTTGTCCGCCAGCCACGCCCGCCAGGCCGCCGCATCCGGCACCAGCAGTTCGGGCAGCTCGATCATGGCAATACCCTAACGTTGGTAGCGTGGGGGCACCACCAACGTCGGAGAAAAAATGCTGCGAGTGCGCCCCATCGTCTTCACCTCCAGGCCGGAGGACCATGCCTCGCTGCTGACGGCCCTTGGCCTGGCGTGCACGGAAAACCATGGCGACTGGCTCGTGTTTGACTCCGGCGACGGCAAGGTGGGCCTGCACCGGGCGGCCGCGGGCAGCGCGGAGGACGGCACCGTCCAGCTCGGCTTTGAAATCCGGGACCGCGGGATCTTTGTCCGCCGCACCCTGGCCGACGGCACGCTGGCCGAACTGCTCGAGGCCGGCCGCGGCCCCGCCGCCCGGGTCACGGCGCCGGACGGCTTCAGCTTCCTGGCCGACCCGGTCGCGGACCTCGCGCCCCGGCGGCCCGGCCCCCTGTCGGTGGTCCAGCAGTGGCACACGCCCGACGTGGCCGCCGCCCGGAAGGTGCTGGCGGACATTGGCGCCCGCCCCGGCCCGCCGGACGCGGACGGGCGCAGCCCGTTCAGGGCCAGGAACGGCGGGCTGGTGGAGGTCCGCCACGGCGAGGTGTCCGGCGTCGCGCTTGCCCTGGCGTACGACGGCGGCCCGGCGGACCTGGGTGCCCTGCTCGCCGCGGCGGGGGTGCCCGCTACGGCCTGTGGCGGCGGCTTCGCCGTGCAGGCACCCGGCGGAACCGTCCTGCACGTCGGGGCGGCCGGAGGTGCTTGACCCTCCCGGACGCCGGGGGCGCATGCATGTGGGCGCATGCAGGGGGCGTTCAGGGGGCGTTCATGGGGTAGAACTGTTACATGAGCGTCCGCACTCCTGATCCGAATCCCGGCTGGCTGTCCGACGAGGACCTGTACGAGGCCAGGAACCGGCTTCCCATGGTCTATGTGGAGGCCGTGCCGGTGCGCCTGGACCCGCTGGGCTACGTCAACGAGGTGGGCCTGCTGCTGCAGGCAGACGAAAACGGCAGCATGGTCCGCACCCTGGTCTCCGGACGCGTCCTGTACCGCGAAACCATCCGGGCCGCGCTGATCCGGCACATTGAAAAGGACCTGGGCCCGCTGGCCTTCCCGCAGCTGCCCGTCAGCCCCGTGCCGTTCACGGTGGCCGAATACCTGCCCTCGCCGTCACAGACCGGCTTCACCGACGAGCGCCAGCACGCCGTCGCCCTGGCCTATGTCATTCCGGTGACCGGCGAGTGCGAGCCGCGGCAGGACGCCCTGGAACTGACCTGGATGACGCCGGAGGAAGTGCTCAGCCCCGGGGTGCAGGCGGAGTTCGTGGGCGGCCGCGGGGCCCTGGTCCGCCAGGCCATCTCGTACGCCGGCCTCGGGAGGTAGTCCCCCGGGGCGGGAAGCTGGCCCGTTCCGCGGAAGCGGCGTAGATTACGTTCCATGGACACTGCCCAGCTCTCAGTCCTTATCAATGCCGACGCGGAACAGGTGTGGCTCATGCTGCGCGAACCGGCCCGGATTGCCGAGTGGCACGGCTGGCAAACGGAGGGGCTCGACGACGAGATCCGGCAGATCTACTACGACAACGTCAAGGAAAGTGCCGACCACCTCCGCCTGGACATGAGCAGGGGCGACGCCTTCACGCTCGAGCCCCGCCCGGACGGCACCCTGTTGACCATGACGCGCGGGACGACCACCGGCGAATGGGCCAAGTATGACGACGACATCACCGAGGGCTGGTGCATGTTCATCCAGCAGCTCAAGTTCAAGCTGGAGCGCCACCCGCACACGCCCCGCCGCACGGTCTACGCGGACGGAACAAGCGCCGCCCACACCAAGCTGTGGGACGCGCTGGGCATTGACACCGGCTGGCTCCCGGACCCCGGCGAACCTTACAAGCTCACGCTCACCACGGGCGCCACCCTCAGCGGCAAGGTCTGGTACCGCACCGACACCCAGCTGGGGCTGACTGTGGCGGACTACGCGGAGCATGGCGACGGCCTGCTCATCCTGGCCCGGCGGCCCCGCGTCGAAGGGCTGCGCGAACATCCCGGCGCCCAGGTCCTCGCCTCCACGTTTGGGCTGGGCGCCGCCGCCCTGGACAGCATTGGCGCCCAGTGGGACACGTTCATGGAGACCCACTACCCGGACGCGTAGCCGCCCGGGCCCCGGCTGGTCTGGACCACCGGCCCAGACCACGCCGGCCCAGACCGCGCCGGCCTAGACCACCGGGCCCGTCGTGTCCACGGACCTGGCGGCGAAGGCCGTCACCTCGGGGTCGTCCTCGTTGGCCCCGAAATCGGACGCCTTCGTGATGTCCTTGCCGTCGGGCACCTTGGCCGCCCGCAGGATGAGGGTCAGCACAGCGGCCACCACCGCGTTGAGCACAAACGCCGTGATGGCGATGTAGACCTTGGTGCTGGTGCCGGGAATGGCCGCGATGGACCCGCCAAAGTGCGCGTGCGTGACGGGGTTGACCACGCTGTACGCGGTCCACGTGCCGTAGACGATGCCCACGGCCCAGCCGGCAAACAGGGCCCACTTGTGAAACCAGCGCGTGTAGAGTCCGGCCACGATCGCGGGGAACGTCTGCAGGATCCAGATCCCGCCCAGCAGCTGCATGTTGATGGCCGCCGACGCGTCCAGGCCGATCACAAAGATCAACGCGCCGAACTTCACCACGAGGGAGGCCAGCTTGGAAACCTTGGCCTCCTGCCGCGGCGTGGCGTCCTTCACGAAGAAGTCCCGGTAGATGTTGCGGGTGAACAGGTTGGCGGCCGCAATGGACATGATGGCGGCCGGCACGAGTGCCCCGACGGCGATGGCTGCCAGGGCCACCCCCGCGAACCAGGACGGGAAGTTGTCCAGGAACAGCTGCGGGACCACCAGCTGCGGGTTGATGGTCGTGCCGTTAAGCTCCACCGGGCGGGTCCCGGCGGCGATGGCGACGTAACCCAGCAGCGCAAGGAATCCCAGCACCAGGGAGTACAGCGGCAGCACGGCGGCGTTCTTGCGGATCGTGTTGCGGCTTTTGGTGGCGAGCACACCGGTGATCGAATGCGGGTACATGAACAGGGCCATGGCCGAGCCGAGCGCCAGTGTCGCGTAGGCCGCGTAGCTGTCCGCGCCGGGGATGAACGGCCCGGGGACCTTGCCGGTGGCAGGGTTCACGGTGGTCATCTTTTCCTGGGCGGCACCGAAGATGTGGTCCCAGCCGCCGAACTTGGAGGGCAGGTAGATGATGGCCACAATCACGGCGAGGTAGATCAGCACGTCCTTGACGACGGCGATCATGGCCGGGGCGCGCAACCCCGAGGTGTAGGTGTACGCGGCGAGCACCACAAACGCCACGATGAGCGGCAGGTCGTTGAGGAACCAGTTGCCGGGGCTCCCCACGCCCAGCACCGTCAACACGGACTTGATGCCGACCAGCTGCAGCGCAATGTAGGGCATGGTGGCGATGATGCCGGTCAGGGCGATGGCCAGCGACAGCGGCCTGCTGCCGTAGCGCCCGCCCACAAAGTCGGCCGTGGTGACGAAGCCGTGCCGCTTGGACACGGACCACAGCCGGGCCATCAGCAGGAACACGATCGGGTACAGCACGATCGTGTACGGGACGGCGAAGAAGCCGCTCACCGACCCGGCCGCCCACATGGCCGCCGGCACCGCCACGAAGGTGTATGCCGTGTAGAGGTCCCCGCCCAGCAGGAACCAGGTGATCCAGGAGCCGAACTTGCGCCCGCCCAGTCCCCATTCATCCAGCGAGTGCAGCCCGTCCGTGCCGCCCCCGCGCCAGCGCGCGGCGTAGAATCCCATGACACCCACCAGGACAAACAGGACGACGACGACGACGAGCGCCGTCACGTCCACGCCCCGGGTCGCCGCCGGGGCGGTGGCCAGTGCACCCGCCAGGGTGCCGGGTGCGGCGCTCACTTCGCCTCACCCCCGGCGTCGTGCTTGCCCCGGACGGCCTGGTTGACGGCTGCCCGGCGGCGCTTGTCCTCGGCCGTCACCAGCCAGTAGGAGGCGCCGATGAGGATGGCGCAAATGGGCACCCACATCATCTGGTACCAGTAGAAGAAGGGAAAGCCGAACAGGTGGGGGCCGGCCTTGGCGTAGAGGGGCACCAGTAGCGGCAGGATGATGGCCGCCGCCAGAAGAATGCCGCTGATGACGTACGGCATGGGTTTCGCCGGACCCCTCGTGGGGGAATCGTGGGTGACGTTCGCTGCGGACATGTGCGGCTCCTTTGGGCTCGGCAGTCCTCGAATTTTCCTGACTCGTTCATGGTAAGGACTCCCAACGACCGACCGGTAGGTTATTGGCGAAAGTATTTTCCCGTGTCGCCGCTCACATTCCCACAGAAATTTGGGACAATCCCCGCGCCGATCCCCCACTGCTGTTTCGCAGGCCGGACGGGGCGGGGCGCAAACACTGGCAAAATGGATCCCATGCCTTCCCCCGATCCCGCCGCGGACCTCCTCACCACCGCCCCCGCCGCCCCCCTTGGAGTTCCCGGCCGGCCCGCGACGCAGGGCGGGTTCGGTTTCCAGGTGACCACCCGGCTGGGTGGGCGCTGCGCGCCGTCGGGCGCCGCCGCCGAACTTAACGGGGGCACGTTCCAGGGGCGGACGGGGGTCATCACCACCCCGCACGGGACCATCAGGACGCCGGCGTTCATCGCCGTCGGCACCAAGGCCACCGTGAAGTCGGTGCTGCCGGAATCCATGAAGGAGCTCGGCGCCCAGGCGCTGCTGGCCAACGCCTACCACCTGTACCTGCAGCCCGGCGCGGACATCCTCGACGCAGCCGGCGGACTCGGCGCGTTCATGAACTGGCAGGGCCCCACGTTCACCGACTCCGGCGGATTCCAGGTCATGAGCCTGGGCTCCGGCTTCAAGAAGGTCATCAACATGGACGCGGCGGCCGCCTCACGGCACGCCGGCGCCGACGACTCCGTGGCCGTGGGCAAGGAGCGGCTGGCCCACATCGACGACGACGGCGTCTGGTTCAAGTCGCACCTGAACGGGGACATGCACCGCTTCACCCCCGAGGTGTCGATGCAGGTGCAGCACCAGATCGGGGCGGACATCATGTTTGCCTTTGACGAGCTGACCACGCTGTTGAACTCCCGCGCCTACCAGGAGATGTCCCTGGAGCGGACCCGGCTGTGGGCCGAACGCTGCATCGAGGAGCACTTCCGGCTCACGGAGGAACGCCTCGGCAAGCCCTACCAGGCACTTTTTGGCGTGATCCAGGGCGCCCAGTACGAGGACCTGCGCCGGAAGGCCTCCCGCGACCTGGGCGCCATGAACTTCGACGGCTACGGGATCGGCGGGGCGCTGGAGAAGGAAAACCTCGGCACCATTGTGCGCTGGTGCGCGGAGGAACTGCCGGAGGACAGGCCGCGCCACCTATTGGGCATCTCCGAACCCGATGACATTTTCACGGCCATCGAAAACGGGGCGGACACCTTTGACTGCGTCTCCCCCACGCGCGTGGCCCGCACCTCGGCGTTTTACACCCCGGACGGCCGGTTCAACCTGTCCGGCGCCCGCTTCAAGCGTGACTTCGCGCCCCTCGTGGACGGCTGCGACTGCTACGCGTGCGCCAACTACAGTCGCGCCTACATCCACCACCTGTTCAAGGCCAGGGAGATGGTGTCCGCGACCCTGGTGTCCATCCACAACGAGCGCTTTGTGGTGAAGATGGTCGACGACGCCCGGCTCGCCATCGAGGACGGCACGTTCTTCGACTTCAAGGCCGAGACGCTCCGGCGCTACTACCCGAACCGGTAGGCCGCAGGGGCTCCTGTCCCGGCTCCACAAAGCCGCTCTCGTAGGCTGCAATGACGGCCTGCACGCGGTCCCGGACACCCAGCTTGGCCAGGAGCCGGGCCACATGCGTCTTTACCGTGGCCTCGCCCACCACCAGGTCCGCGGCGATTTCGGCGTTGGAAAGCCCGCCCGCGAGCAGCCGCAGCACCGTTTGCTCCCGCCCGGTCAGGACCGCCGGCAGACCGGGTGCGGAGCCGGGTGCGGGCCGGCGCACATACCGCTCAATCAAGCGCCGGGTGATGGCCGGCGCCAGCAGCGACTCCCCAGCCGCGACCGCCCGGACGGCGTGGACCAGTTGCTCCCTGGGCGCGTCCTTCAGGAGGAAGCCGCGGGCCCCGTCGCGCAGGGCCTGAAAAACATATTCATCCAAGTCAAAGGTGGTCAGGACCAGAATGGCGGCCGCGGTGTGCGCCGCGGCAAGCCTCCGGACGGCCTCCAGACCGTCCATGACCGGCATCCGGATGTCCATAAGGACGACGTCGGGATGCAGTTGCGCCGTCAGCGCCAGTGCCGCCTTCCCGTCGCCCGCCTCACCCACCACCTCAAGGTCCGGTTCCAGGTTGAGCATCAGCTTGAACCCGTCCCGAATCAGCTGCTGGTCATCCACGAGCACGACGGTCGTCACCTGCCCTCCCCTCCCACGGCGCCGCGGGGCGGAGACCCCGGGCCGGGGATGCGCGCGCAAACCCGCCAGCCGCCGTCGTCCAGGGGACCGGCATCGAGCGTTCCACCCGCCAGCTGCATCCGCTCGCGCAGGCCCTGCAGGCCATAGCCGCTGCCTGGACCCCCGGCGCGTACATTGCCCGGCGCGTTGCGGATCTCTGCCTCCACCCCGCCGCCCACACGCTGCACGGACACGCTGGTCGGGATCATGCCGGCATGCTTGAGGACATTCGTCAGGGACTCCTGCACCACCCGGTAGAGGGCCAGGTCCGCGGCCGGTTCCAGGGTCGGCAGATCCGCGGAGATCCGTTGTGTCACAGGCAGCCCGGCCAGCGCGTTGCCGTCCAGGAGTGGCCCGAGCTGGCTGAGGCCGGGCGCGGCCCCGCCGTCCTCACCGCGCAGAACGTCAAGCATGGCGCGGATCTCGGCGAGCGATCCCCTGGCCGTGGAATGGATGACGCGCAATGGCCCGCGGGCAAGATCGGGCACGCTGTCCAGCGCGGCGCCGGCGGCGTCGGCCTGCACGGCAATCACGCTCATGCTGTGGCCAAGCACGTCGTGAAGTTCGCGGGCAATGCGAAGTCGTTCTTCGGCCACGGCCAGGCGGGCGGCATCGCGTTCGTGCAGCTGCTGGAATGTCAGGCGGCTGCGCCAGAGGCGGCCGGCGCGTCCCAGCAGCCAAATGCCGCCAAAGACCAGGACGATGAACAGGTAGTCGGGTCCGCGCGCCAGCCATTCCCCTCCCAGCAGGGCAGCCAGCAGCACGGCGCCGCCCACGGCCGCGAAACCTTCGGAACTCCAAGCCGCCACCGAGTACATGGCGACGGCGAACACCACCAGCGACCACAGCGACCCGGGCGTTTCTGCCAGCCAGCCCTGGAAGAGGTTTGCGGCGGCACCGGCCAGGGCGGGAAGCAGCGGGATCTTGCGCCGCCAGGCGAGCGGGGCCGTCATGGCAACGGCGGCCGGAACGGTGATTACCAGCGGCCCCTCATCGGGTCGCCCGGTGGCGGCGGACGCCACGGCGATCACGAACAGGAGCGCGGCCAGTGCCACGTCCGGGACCGGAAAGCCTCCCGGCCGGGCGTTCCGCCACACTGCCAGCCTGCCTGCCATGCCCTCATCCTAGGACCTCGGCGGGGCCGCCGTCGTCCCCCTTTTGGCGGACAACGAAGCCGCGATTTAGCCCGCAGTGCGGACGCCGCGGGCCGGGCACCGGGGTCATCCTGAAGGTCAAATCTCCGAGCATTTGATGGAAAGGTCAATGACGATGAACATTTCCTGGCTTAGCCGAAACGTTGCCTGCGCCAGCCTGCTGGCGGGAACGGCCACGCTGGTGGCCGGCAACCTTCTGGCCCTCGTGAACCAGCCTGGGGACGGCAGCTTTGCTGACACGCTGGCCATGGTCTCCGGCGGCCCCGGCCTGTGGCTGCTGGCTGCGGCACTGGCCATTGCCGGCCCTGTCCTGTGGATCCCGGGACTCCTGGCGGCCGGAGCGCTGCCCGGCTCGAAAGCGGCGGCCGGGACCCGCACGCCACGGCCCGCCCGCGTGCTGGCCGCGCTGGGCTCGCTGCTGCTGGCCGTTGGCATGGCCGTCGGGGTGGGGCACTTTGCCTTGTTCTTTGGCGTCCTTGGCTCGGCAGCGGACAGCGGGCTGCCGGCGGACGCCGTTGAACAACTGGTCGCGGCCGAGGACGGCTATGTGCTGGGATCCGTGCTGCTGTGGGTGTTTCTGGCGGGCCTGACGTTCGGGACGCTGCTGCTGGCACTGGGACTGCGGATGGCCAGGGCCGTGCCCGTGTGGGTCCCCGTGGCAGCCGTGGCGTTCATCGTCACGAACTTCATGGGCGGGCCGGTGCCCACCCTGGTGGGGGCGGCGGCGCTGTTGGCGACGTTCGTGCCCATGGGGCTGGCGCTGCGGGCGAGGGATGCAGCGCCTGCCGCGCCGGCGGCGGCCCCGGGCCGGGCGATGCCGACGCACCGGTCCCTCTTCGAGGTGGACGGTTCATAGCGGGGGCCGCCGGCCCGGCCGGCGGGAGCCCTGCGGGGAGGCGTGGCGCTGCGCTTTCCCCGCAGGGCTCCGCCTGCACTGGCAGCGTCAGACGGCGTATGTCGGTTCGTGCCGCTTGAACCAGCCGATCGCCAGGGTGGTGACGGGGACCAGCAGGTATTGCACGCCCACCTTGTACAGGAATCCCACGAGCACGTAGTTGGCGAACATGCCAAAGCCGACTATGCCGATGACCGGCGCGGCAATCGTGCAGAAGATGAGCGTGTCGATGAATTCACCCACGCCGCTGGAGCCCATGAGGCGCATCCACAGTTTCCGTTCCCCCTGGCGGGCCTTGAGCCGGACCATGATGAGCGAGTTGATGGTCTGTCCGGCCAGGAACGCGAGCAGGCTGGCCAGCACGATCTGCGGGACCGGGCCAAGGGCGTCCACCAGGGCGTGCTGCTTGGCCACGCCGTAGTCGTCGGTGAAGCCGGGCAGCGCGATGATCACCCAGTAGCTCAGCGACGCAAAAATGGACAGCGCGAACGTGGTGAAGATGGCCTTGCGCGCCATCTTGAAACCGTAAATTTCGCTGATCACGTCGCCCAGGATGTAGGCGAACGGGAACAGGAAGAAGCCGCCGTCGGTCACGATCGGCCCAAAAAGGACACCCTTGGAGGCGCCAATGTTGGAGAGGATGACGATCACGGCCATGCTCGCCAGCAGGATGCCGTAGTACCGGCTTCCGACGTCGGCAAAGCGGGGGCCGGCTTGGGGGGCGGCCGCAGCCCCGGCAGTGGCGCCGGTTTCGGGGGTGGTGGCATTGTTTTGCAGCGAAGGCATGGCAGGCAGTCTCAAATCGGTTGTAAGTGGTTCGCCCAGCCGCCCCCGCATGAGGTGGCGGCCGGCTGTATTATCACTGGGCCCGTCTGCACCCGGGCCACCACCAATTCTGCCATGCCGTGCCGGGCGGCCCGTCCGACGGAGCCGGCGGGATCCCGCCTACGGCTGCTGCGGCAACATGAGCCTTTGATTTTCACCGAAGCACGCCGCGGTCTGTTCATTGAACGCGGTGCAGTTGCGCCCCACCAGCCTGTTCACGGCGTCCTCGATCCGCCCGGTCTCGGCGGGCTGGCCGGCGCGGATCTTTCCCCCGGCGTCAACGACGATGTAACCCCACTCGTACAGGGCGTCGCAGCCCAACGCGCAGGTGAGCATGGAAGAAGCGGCATGGTCCCGGCGCTCCTCCTCCGACGTGTTCGGCCGCGGCTTGATGCAGCCGGCGATAAGCGGGCGCGCCGGCGCGTTCACGGTGCACCTGAAGTCCCTCGGCCAGCGGCGTCGTGCGCACCAGCCAGCCGTCGTCGCGCTCGCCCAGCTGCTTCTCATAGCCGTCGGGCCGTGGCGCGTCCTGCCATTTCTCGCTCACCACTACTTGCGTGGACTTCGCTTGCGTGCCACGTCAGCCTAGCTGTATTACCCACGGTGGTTGCAGGCCGCCGCGCCGGGAGAAGCTGGCGGGGCGCAGGCTCAAGGTATTTTCGCCCGGGGGCCCCGGAACCGGGTCCCCCGCGGGCCCCCCCGGACAGCTATTTCTTGAAGCTGAGGACCTCCGCCACCTGGGTCCAGCCCTCAACGGCGGCAAGCCGTGCGGCCTGCGCGGAAGCGGCCACCAAATACAGGACGTCGGCGCCGTGCAGGAACGCCTCCTCGCCCAGCGAGGCAATCATGACGGACTCCAGCTCGGCTTCCATCCCCGCCCCCTCCGGATCCACGTGCAGCGCGCCCAGGACGGCCAGTCCGTCCGCCACCTTGACGCGTCCGCCCGCCACCGGGCGGTCGAACAAGGCGACCTCAACGGCGTCGTAGTTCTCCAGCGGCACCTCGGCGAGGTTCGTCTCGGGCGGCATGTGGGGGACCAGGTCAAGGTCGTCGGTCGGCGCGCAGAGCAGGACGGCGGCGCCGGTTTCGGTGAGGCGCGCCGCTGCGGCGAACTCGCGCGCGGCCGCCGCGTCCTCCGTCACCAGGTGCATGGCGCTGCCGGCGGCGATCGCGCCGGCACCCACGGGCCAGGCGAGGATCTGCTCGGCGGCGGGATCCTCCACGTCGCGGATGGCCGCCCAGGCCGGTCCCCAGATGTTCAGTGAATCGCGCCAACTCGTCATGGTTGAATCCTTGCCTCGAAATTCGGTAGCGAGTTGCCAGGTCCGGGGCGGGGCCGCGGGTCCGGCCCCTCCAGCATAGGCACACCCCAGGGCTGAATCAGTTTCCGATCTCCGTCCGGACGGCGTACAGCTCGGGGAAGAACGTCAGGTCCAGGGCCCGCTGCAGGAAGCCGACGCCGGAGGATCCGCCCGTGCCGGCCTTCATGCCGATGATCCGTTTGACGGTGGCCACGTGCCGGAAGCGCCACAGCTGGAAGTTGTCCTCCAGGTCCACCAGTTCCTCGCAGGCCTCGTAGAGGTCCCAGTGGTCGTCCGGCTGTTCGTACACCACGCGGACGGCCTCCACCACGGCCGGGTTGAAGACGTGCGCCTTGGTCACGTCCCGGGCCAGCAGCTCCGCGGGGACGGCGAAGCCGCGCCGGGCCAGCAGGGCCAGGAATTCGTCGTAGATGCTGGTCTGCTTCAGGATCACGGCCAGCATGGCCCGCGCCGGCGGGTTCGCGTCAAACACCTTCAGCATGCCGGCGTTCTTGTTGCCCAGCATGAACTCCACGGCCCGGTACTGGTAGGACTGGAAGCCCGACGCCGCGCCCAGGTCCCCGCGGAACTGCACATATTCGCTGGGCGTCAGCGTGGCCAGGATGCTCCACTGTTCAGTCAGCGAGCGCTGGATGTGCTTGATCCGGGCCACGCCCTTCATGGCGGCGCGCAGGTTGTCCGCGGCGAGCTGGACGCGCACGGCCCGCAGCTCGTGCAGCATGAGCTTGAGCCAGAGCTCGGAGGTCTGGTGCTGGATGATGAACAGCATTTCGTCGTGGTGCCGGCTGACGGGCTGCTGGGCGCTGAGCAGGGTGTCCAGCGCAAGGTAGCTGCCGTAGCTCATCTTGTCGCTGAAGTCCGTCTCAATGCCCGACTCGATCTTGCGGGTGTTCTGTGGCACGGCCGTTTCCCTTCACAAAGCGGTATGAACACACACTACGCCCGCTCCAGCAGTCCCAGCGCCAGGCCCCGGCACACGGCCCAGGCGGCGCTGGCCGGGTCGATCAGGCTGTAGTGGTCGCCGGGAACGGCGATGAACGCCGCCTCGCCGCCGGCCGCCACCGCGGCGTCAACGTAACTTTGGCTCTGGGAGGCCGGGACGTCGTCGTCGTCCTCCGCGTGGACGGCGTAGACGGGGACGGGCAGCGGGACGGCGGACACGGGGTCCGCGAGCGCCACGTGGCTGCCCAGCAGTGCCGTCACGGCGTGGTTGCTCAGTCCCAGCCGCTGCGCCTCTGCCAGGTTGAGCAGCCCCGACTGGCTGACGACGCCGGACACCCCCACCGCGGGGCCCCCGCCGACCGCCGTGGCCGGGAGGGCGGCCCGGCCGGCCGCCCAGACGCCCAGCTGCCCGCCGGCCGAATGGCCGATTACGGCCACGCGGGCGAGGTCCAGGCCGTGGTCCGCTGCGGCCGGGGCCAGGGCGTCGATGCCGGCCGCCACGTCCAGGAACGTTTCGGGCCAGCCGCCGCCATTGCCCATGCGCCGGTATTCGAGGTTCCAGGCGGCAGCCCCGTGCTCCGCGAGGTCGCGTGCCAGCGGGGCGCCGAGCTCGGCGCCATACGTGCTGCGCCAGTAGCCGCCGTGGATCACCACCACCACGCCGGCATGCCGGCGCTCCTGTGGCAGGTGCAGCTCCGCCCACTGGGACGGATCCGGGCCGTAGGGGTGGCGTTGCAGGGTCATGGGCCTCAGCGTAGCCGCCCCGTCCCGCGCAACGCCCGTGGCGGCCATGGCGCAGGGCAGTGCCATGCGCACCGGACGGTGTGGACACCGCGCAGGGCAGCACGGGAATCATCCCGTGCCGCCCGCGGTTGGCCCAATGAGAGAAGAATCCAACGGCAGAAGCGGAGAACCACCATGAAGGCCATGACCTACGCACGCTACGGCGGCACCGAAGTCCTCGAACAGACCGGGCAGCCCGTGCCAAAAGTCTCCCCCGGCTCCGTGCTGATCCGGGTGAAGGCGGCAGGGGTCAACCCGGTGGACTGGAAGGTCATGGCCGGTTATCTGGATCCCATCATGGACGTGACCTTTCCGGTGGTGCCCGGCTGGGACGTGGCCGGAGTCGTGGAGGCCGTGGGCCTTGACACGCCGGAGTTCGAGGTGGGCGACGAGGTCTACTCCTACGGCCGCCGCGACACCGTCCATGGAGGCACCTTTGCCGAGCTGGTCGCCCTGCCCGCCTCGGCGGTCTCACGCAAGCCGGCGGCGCTGGACTGGGAGCAGGCCGCAGGGCTTCCACTGACCGGCCTGACCGCCCTGCGGACGCTGGACGCCCTCCTGGTCGCGGAGGGCGGGACGCTGCTTATCCACAACGGCGCCGGCGGGGTGGGCCGCACGGCCATCCAGCTGGCCGTCCACGCCGGAGCCCGCGTGATTGCCACGGCCTCGGCCAAGAACCATGCGCGCCTGCGCGAGCTCGGCGCCGAGCCGGTGGAGTACGGCGAGGGGCTGGCGGACCGCGTCCGCGCCCTGGCACCCGGGGGCGTGGACGCCGTGGCCGACTTTGCCGGAGGCGTGCTCGCGACGACGCTGGCCGTGCTCAAGGCCACCGGCCGCCACGTCTCGATTGCCGACGCGGCCGTCGCCGAACATGGCGGCCGCTACGTCTGGGTCCGACCGGACGCCGGTGGGCTGGACCGGCTCGGCTCGGCGCCATGGTCGACGCCGGCGTCCTCACCGTCGACGTGTCCGCCACCTACCCCATGGAGCAGGCAGCAGCCGCGTTCCAAGCCAGCATGTCCGGGCACGGGGGCGGGAAGATCGTCCTGACGGGATTCAGCCAGACGTAGCCCGGCAGGCGGCCGTCCAGTCAATGGCGGAGGCGCGGCCCCTCAGGGTGCGGCCCGGGTTCCCTGCGGCTACGGTTGAGTGGAAAGTCTCCCGCCCCAGGCAAGGAATACCGTGTCCAAGAAGTCCAAGTCCACCAAAAAGTCGCGTTTCGGCAACCCGGCCAAGGCCGCCGCCGACACAGCGGGACGGGCGAATGCCATGCCGCTGCACGATGTTCGGCTGGACCGCGCCATGGAGGCGCTGGCACCGGGATTTGCGCTCTGGCTGGAATCCCAGGGGCGCGGCGACGCCGGCATCGACAAGAGCCTGATGATCCTTGACGACTTCTTCGACCTGTACCGCCTGCTTCAGCCCCAAACCGATGCGAGGTCGCTGGTGCCCGATGCGGTGAGGGAGGTCCTGGAGGCGGCCACCGCTGCCAATCCGCAGGCCACCTTCGCGCTGCGCAGCGGCGTCCGGGATTATGTGGGTTACCTGGCCCAGGGCTCCCTTTGGACGGGCACCCCCGGCGAACTGGCGCAACTGCAGGAATTGTTCGGGCAGCCGGCGTGGCCGGGCCTGGACCGCGCCCTCGACGCCTTGGCGCCGCCGCTGGCCGCCGCCAACGATGACGACATCCGTGAAAACGCCGGCGACATCGACGCCGATTCCGTTGACCCCGGGGACTATGACTTTGCCGATGTCTACATTCCGGAGCTGACCGCCGAACAGTTCACGGGCACGGCCGCGGCATCTCCGCTCTGGAAGAACGTTGAGTCGCTCCTGGAGTGGGTCGGCGGCGGCCGGAAGGTCACCACCAAGGGAGCGCTGCGAAAGGCGGACCGGGCCCAGGCTGCCGCGGCCCTCACCCACAACGGGGCCGGGATGCTCGAGCGGGCCTTCACGTCCTCCGCCTCGACCGCCGAGCTCACGATGGGGGCCTTGGACCGGATCAGGCTCTACTGGCACCTGCTGGTCAGCCTTGGACTGGTCAGGATCGACGCCGGTCGCGCGGTCGTCGCGCCGCGCCTCCACGAGCGCCTGGCAGTGGAGGAATCCAGGGTGGAGGTGTTTCGGGACGTGCTGGGCCAATTCATCTTCATCTCCACCCTGACCGGATCCGATCCCGGCAGCTACAGCGGCTGGCACGTGGACATGGCATCCTTCATGGCCGAATGCGCCACCGAAAACCCGCCCGAATCGGCCCCCCTGGTCCACGCCCTGGAGTCACCCGAAACAGTCCATCCGGACCTGTACGTCCTCGCCAGGAACGTCATGAGCTGGGCCGCGGAAGGGCTCGTCACCGTTGACGGCCACGTCACGGTCCCGCCCGCCTTCCGCCCGGACCTGGTGGTGATGCTGGAGGAGGACTTCCACATCAAGGCGGTGGGCCCGGGCGCCGGGCTCCACATCGCGGAGCTGTTCCGCAACGGTTGACCACCACGCGCGCCAGCAGCTTTCCGCTGGTGTCCTGCCTCATCCACAGTGAACCAATCTCAGTACGGGGCCCATTGCGTGCACCTGTCTCACTAAGCGTGGACATCGAGACGTGAGCCGTCCATGTCTGGGCGCCTTCATGTCCAGTCCCCCATAGGACCCGGTCACCGGGCATTATTGCGGGCCGGTCAGGCGGGAATCGGCCGGCGGCGGCAACGCGGCGTTCGCGATCCTGAGAATACTGGGTGTCGCTGCACCGCTGGTGGATCGGCTTACGGGACTGTTCGGTGACGCCTATCCGGACAGACCCCTTGCGGGTGCTTGCGAGGATAGGACGGCGGGCGATCGCTGCCTGTTGCCCAGCTCGGAGCAACCGGTCACCCTTGCGTAAGCGCCGCCATTACCCGACTTTGCGCACCGTCTCGATCCACAACCGCAGCGGCCAGCGCCCGATCCAGGCGGTCGCCATGGACACTCAGCACGCCCAACAATAGGTGCTTGATCCCGACGTGATCGGAATGAAGCTCCCGCACGGTGCGCTGCGCCGCCTCGAGGGCCTCCAGAGACTGCGGGTGAACGGCAACCCTTCTGAGGTGCCTGGCGGACCAGGGGAGGCGAAACGCATTATCGCATCACGCACTTCATCCGGCCAGACGCCCAGCAACCGTCTGCACCGTGTTCGGATATGCGTGCAAAAGACCCAATAGTAGATGCTCGGGTCCGATGTACGAGTCATGCATCATTGCCCTTGCTTCTTCCTGGGCCAGGACCACCGCCCGCCGGGCACCGTCGGTGTAGTTCTGAGACATCTTCGAACCGGTCATGCCCCAAAGCGTAGTCTTCGCGGCGCGTGGGCACCACGCGCGCCTCCCCGGAGGAGGATGTCCTGGCCCGGCCCCTAATCGAGCTGCGGAAGTGCCAAGCGTTCCCGCTGACGGTTCGGCGTGCGTTCACAGGCCGGCTGGTTGGATGCGGCGCCAGCTGTGGCTGGCTGTCCATATTTGTGGGTCGAATTCGAAGTAGCTGCCCTGGCCAGGTTGATCGTGTTCGCGGCTGATTGGCATGCCCATGAGATCGCAAAAGAGCAGGGTGCCCACGGCCCCGTGAGCAACAAATGCGGTCGAAATGGCGGAGTCAGAACTGAGGTGGCGGATGGCGGCAACAATTCGACGCTGCGGCTGTGAAGGCGAGCCCGGTCAGGCTGGAGAGAATCGCCCCGGCTTCCTTCGCCTTATGTTCCGAACTGGTGATGATGCGGTCAAGTTGACTAGTCCACCCAAGACTGGCGAGGCGGGCAGCACGAGCTCGGCCGACCTCGGACAACTTCCACTCTTCAATCGGAGTGCAAGGATCTACGTCGACCTCAGGATGGGTGATGAAATATGAGGGCATGCTCTCAAAGTAACTGAGGCTCGGAAACGATCCTGATTCCGTCGTCAGCGAGTCGCGGATGTCCCGCAGGAGGTTCCCCTTGCGGAACAACTCGAGCTGCCGAGTGCATCGAAAGCGAGTGGCGCTGGATGCTCTGCTCGGCCTGAGGGATCAATAAATGTCGCGACGGTGGCCTACTCGAATGGCCAGTACGGTGAAGGTGCTGTCGGTAATCTGGGCGAGGATGCGGTAATCGCCAACGCGGTAGCGCCGCACGCCGGAGTGGTTGGCGGCAAGCCCTTTGCCGCGCTGACGCGGATCGTCAAGTGTTTCACTTTCCTCGAGGTACGCCATCACGCGTTTCTGGACCGCCCGGTCAAGCTTCTTATACTCGCGATCGAACTCTGCGGTGGTTTCAACGTGACACGGCGACGTCACCGTTCCGTCTCAGCCTTCAACTCGGCCAACGGCCTGCTGCGCCGGCCTTCGGCTTCGAAAACCTCGATGGCGGAACCTGCTGCGAATGCGTCTTCGAGATCCGCCAGGTACTCATGGAGAGCGGTCCTGACGTAGAAGCTCTTAGACCGGCCAGTGCGCTGCGCGAGAACATCAAGGCGGGCCTCTTCATCGGGTGTGAGTCGAATTGAGATGGTCATCGTGCCAGTTTCCTGTACAGCTTCATAAGACAAGTTTACACTGGCTCGGTCAGTGTTTCCCGCTCAGCGTTCCCCCTGCGGGACACCCGCCGCCCTGGACACGGACCAAACGGACTCGCCGGCCATTGCACCGGGATTCGCAGTTTTGGGCCAACTACGGAAAGACGATCCTGCTGAAGTTGACTCACCAAATGCGGACCATTCCGCCGGCCCACGCGCTTTTCATGGTCCAGCTCAGACGAGACGGGGAAGCGGCGCGGGCGACCTACCCGGCCTGAAGGCGGCCGGCCTCGTGCACGCGCAGCTGCATCAAGGCCAGGTCGATGAGGGGGATTTCCAGCCCCATGTCCCGGGCACGGCGGGCAAAGTCACCCAGGATGTGCTCGGTCTCGTTGGGCAGCCCGGCCGTGACGTCCCGGTACAGCGACGAGGTAAAGGTGGAGCCCGGCTGGGTCAGGAACGCCAGCGCCTCCGCAATGACCGGGTCCGGGACGGGGAAGCCGGCCTCCGTCGAGACGGCAACGGCCTCCGCCAGCGCCGCGTAGGTGAATTCCAGCCCGCCCGGGACGGACACTATGGCGCCGACGGGACCGCGCATCAGGCACGTCACCACGCCCGCGGTGGCGATGAACACCCACTTGTGCCACATGGCGGCCAGGGCGTCAGGCACCGCGCGGGCGGAGTAGCCGGGGACGTCGATCTCGGCGAGGATCCGGCGGACACGCTCGCCCGGACCGCCCCGCAGCTCCCCCAGGTCCCACTGGGCGAGCGGGCCCAGCTGGAGGATGCCGCCGCCGTCGTCCAGGGTGGTCACCACCTTGACCACGCTGCCCAACAGCCTCTCCTCCCCGAAGGCCGCGGCGAGCCGGTCGAGGTGCGCCATGCCGTTGAGGAACGGGATGATGACGGTGTCCGGGCCCACCGCGGGCGCGGCGTCGGCGATGGCGCCGGCCAGCCCGGACGCCTTGACGGTGACCACGACGACGTCGAACGGCCCGCCCAGCTGCCCTGCCGTGAGGAGTCGCGGCTCAAGGCGGACGTCCTGGCCCAGTCCCGAAATCCGCAGGCCATGGGCCCGCAGGACCGCTGCCCGTCCCTCTCGGACCAGGAAGGTCACGTCGCGCCCGGCCTGTGCGAGGCGCCCGCCAAAGTAGCCGCCCGTGGCGCCGGCCCCAACCACAAGGAACTTCATGCCAACTCTTTTCCGCGCTTGCGGTGCCTGAGGAATTCGTGCCACGTCAGCAACACGATCAGGATATCGAACACGGTCAGGACCGCCAGCCCGATCGACGGGGTGGTGGTGAGCTGGAACAGCTGGTAGAGAATGAAGATCACCAGGACGCCGATCATCCACGGGTAGGCCCACAGCTTGTCCATCAGCAGCGCCGTCACCAGGACCACCTTGACGATGCCGTGCGCCAGCAGGTAGGCGGCGGTGAAGAGCACCACGTGAGTGGTCAGCCCGGACACGCCCTGCAGGATGTGGTTGGCGATGAAGTCGTTGGGGTCGTCCGTCAGCTCCGGCTGGGTGATCAGGATGGCCAGGTGGTTGATTTGGGCCGGGGCCACAAAGAGCAGGAGCGCGCCGCCCACCAGCTCCAGGACGCCGTCGAGCCCCTTGAAGATGATGCCGACCGCGAAGAACCTGTCCCACCAGTCCGTGAACTTCAGCACGGGCATGACGCCTCCCAACCAAAATGCTGTTTGGAGCGTAACACCGTCAACTGCGCGGCGGGCGGGCTGCGGCGGTCAGGTCCGCACAACGACGTTCAGCGGCTCCTCGCCGCGGAGCATGCGCTCGGCCTGGCGGCGCAGCAGGCGCGCCATCCTGGGCATCATGGCGCTTGAGGCGCCGCCAACATGCGGGGTGATCAGCACGTTGGGCAAATCAAACAAGGGATGCCCGTCGGGAAGCGGCTCGGGATCCGTCACGTCCAGGGCCAGCCGGAGCCTGCCACGGCGGGCATGGTCAAGGAGGGCCGGGGTGTCAGCGACGGCGCCACGGGAGATGTTCACCACCAATGCGTCGTCGCGCAGCAGTGAGAGGAAGCCGTCGTTGATCAGGTGCGTGGTGGCGTCGCTCAACGGAACCCCGACCACGACGATGTCAGCCTGCGGCAGCAGGGACGGGAGCTCGTCGATCCCGTGCACGTGCCCGGCGGGTTCCTCGCGGGCGCGTGTGGCAACGCGCACCACGGTGGTCTCGAACCCGCGCAGCCGGTCCTCAATGGCCTTGCCAACGCCGCCGTAGCCGACAAGCAGCACGGTGCGGTCGGCGAGGGACGGGCGTCGCAGCGGGGTCCAGGTGCCGCGTCCGGCGGCCCTGACAAATTCCGGCAGGCCGCGCTGGGACGCCAGGATGAGCGCCACAGCCAGCTCCGCCGTCGAGGTCTCGTGCACGGAGACAGCATTGGCGAACACATTTCCCGGCGGAAGCGCGGCCGCAACGCCGTCGAACCCAATGGACTGGCTCTGCACGAGCCTGGCGGTGACGCCCTCCAGGGCCGCCAGCAACCCCGTTCCGCCCATGTAAGGCGGCACCACGATGTCGATCACGGCAGCGGGCGGGGGCCCGGCCATGTCCCATTCGACAATCTCCACGCCCTCGGGCGCGGCTCCGAACGCTTCGCGCAGGGCCGCATCGGGAACACTGACAAGTACGTGATCTTCACCCATCCCTTGAGGATAGCGCAGGGCGGTCGTACGATCAGGACTAGTCCCCACGCCCTCCCGGGCTTCGTTTCTCAGCCGGGCCCCGCTGACGCGTGGGCCCAGCGAACAGAAAGAGGCGCCACGTGGAGCTTGCGCAACGATTGGACCGGCTCGGCACCGAGACCGCATTTTCGGTCTCCCAGGCCGCAGCCGACTGGGCGGCACAGGGAAACCGGGTTTATCCTTTCCACCTCGGTGACATTGACCTGCCAACACCGCCGAACATTGTCGAGGCCCTGGACAAGGCCATTGCCGACGGCTTGACGGGGTACTGCCCGGCGGCCGGGATACCGCTGTTGCGTGAAGCACTCGCCGAAGACATTGGCGCCAAGCGCGGAATGGCAGTGGGCCCGGAACAGGTGACGGTGCATCCGGGGGGCAAGCCGGTGATCGGCCGGTTCATCCAGACGCTCATGGATCCGGGGGACGAGGTCCTCTACCCGAATCCGGGCTACCCCATCTATGAGAGCCAGATCGAATACTACGGCGGCACCGCCCGCCCGTACCGCTACCTCCCCACGGACGCCGGCTTCGCGATCGACTTGGAGCAGCTCAAGTCGATGGTGGGCCCGGCGACCAAGGCCATCATCTACAACGACCTGCAAAACCCCATCGGGGCCGAATCCACCGAGGCCGAGCGCCGTGCAGTTGCCGACCTGGCCCGGCGGCACAACCTGTGGGTGCTTTCCGACGAGGCCTACTTTGAGATGCGCTATTCTGGTTCCTCACACTCGATTGCGGCGCTGCCCGGCATGGCGGAGCGAACCGTCATCCTCTACACTTTCAGCAAGAAGTTCGCGATGACCGGCTGGCGGCTCGGGTGCGCCGTTGCCCCGCGGAAAGTCTCCGAGGCATTCGCCAAGCTCAACACCAACGACGAGTCCTGCACCACCCACTTTGTCCAGCGCGCCGGCGTGGAGGCCATCCGCGGCGACCAGTCCGGACCCCGTGCCATCCTCGCCGAGCTGCAGGCCCGCCGCGACGCCACCGCCGAACTGCTCAACTCCATGCCGGGAGTCAGCGTTGCCAAGCCAAACGCCACGTTTTACCTGTTCCCCGATGTCACCGGGGCCATGGCGTCGAAGGGCATCACGGAGCTGCCGGACTTCGCCACCGAGGCGCTGCACGCGACGGGCGTCTCATTTTGCACGCGCCTCCATTTTGGCCGGCCCCAGCCGGGAGAGGACCGCTCCTACGCCCGCTTTGCCTATTCCGGCCTGCCCGTCGATGACATCCGGGAGGGATTGGGCCGGTTGAAGGCATGGCTTGAACTGTGAGCGGCGCGCCAGCCGGTGCGCGGCCCGGGAGCCGGGCACCGGCTTGAGGCGGCGCTATTTTCCTTCGGGCGCCACGTTGGCGGCCAGGCGCACCAGTTCGTCGTCGAGGTCCTCCACGTGCAGGTTGTTCCCGCGCGTCTCCCCCACCCACAGCACGGCGGCGACCGACACCACGGTCAGCGCCATGATGTACAGCGCGATCGAACCGGACCAGCCGGTCTTCTGCAGGAGCACCTCCGCCACGGTGGCAGCAAACGCCCCGCCCAGGATGGCCCCGATCGCATAGCCGATGGAGATGCCCGAGTAGCGGATGTGCGCCGGGAACATCTCCGCGTACATGGCCGACTGCGGGCCGTAGGACAGGCCCAGGCCGATTGTCAGCACAAACACCGCGAAGCCGTAAACCACCACGTTGCCGGAGTCGATGAGCCGGAACATGGGGATCATCCAGACGAAGACCAGGGCATAGCCGGCCAGGAACGTCGCCCGGCGCCCGATCCTGTCCGAGAGCCAACCGCCCACCAACGTGAAGATCAGCCAGCCGAAGGAGCCCACGGTGGTGGCCAGCAGCACGGGCGCCACGGGCATGTGCAGGACCTTGGTGGTGTAGGCGATCAAGAACGCGATGACGAGGTAGCCCGCGGCGTTGTTGGAGACAAAGATCAGGGCGGCCTGGATGACCTGCTTGGTGTTGGTCTGGAACAGCTGCTTGAGCGGGGTGTGCTCGGAGGCCTTGCGCAGGGCCAGCCGCTTGAACACCGGCGACTCCTCCACGGCACGCCGGATCAGGTAGCCCACAACGACCAGGACCACGGAGAGCAGGAACGGGATGCGCCAGCCCCAGGCGGTGAACTGCTCGGACGTGGTGGCCGTGCGCAGAATGTAGAGCAAGCCGGTGGCCAGAATCATGCCGAGGGGCACGCCGATCTGCGGGTAGGCGCCGAAGTAGCCCCGCCTGCCGGCGGGCGCGTGCTCCACGGCCATCAGGGCGGCGCCGCCCCATTCGCCGCCGGCGGAGAAGCCCTGGACGACGCGCAGCAGCACCAGCAGCAGCGGAGCCCACAGCCCGATCTGCCCGTAGGTGGGCAGCAGCCCGATCAGGGCCGTGGCGGCGCCCATGAGGATGAGCGTGAGCACCAGGATCCGCTTGCGGCCGAACTTGTCGCCCAGGTGCCCGGCGACGATTGCGCCCAGCGGCCGGAAGAGGAAGGAGATGCCGATCATGGCGAAGGCCAGGATCTGCCCCAGGCCCGGATTGTTCTCGCTCAGCGGCTTGAGGAAGAGCGGGGTCAGCAGGGTTGCCGTGAGCTGGGCAAAGATGAAGAAGTCGTACCACTCGATGGTGGTTCCGACCAGGGTGCCGGCAAGGACGCGTCGGGCCTCGGAGCGGGTTCCTGGTGCTGTTTGTGGGGCGAGGGACATGCGAACTCCATTGTTCAGCGCGCGGACGCGGTTGCTTGGAAGCCGGAAGTTACCGACCGTTCGGACGGTAATGAATTTTGGACAGCCTATCACGAGGTGTGGGAGAGGTCACACGCGTCCACAAGGTGAGACGGCCGCCTAAGGCACCCAGCCGGCGTCGTCCGCGGGACCGTGGAAATGGGCACGCAGGTACTCGCCGACGACGGCGGCACCGAGCTCGCCGGCGTCGGGCGCCACCACGCGGCCGCCGGTCCGGCGGGCCATGGCCGCCACGAACCGCTCCAGGCCGGGGTCGTCGCCCAGGCGGAAGAACGTCACCTGCGTTCCGGCGCGCCCCAGGCGGTCGAGCTCGGCGACGGTGGCGGCGACGGTCTCCGTATCCGGCGGCCAGGAGAACCACGGCTCCCCGTCCGGCAGCAGGTGGGCGGTGGGTTCGCCGTCGGTCACCACTAGCAGGACGGGCTGGAGGGCGCGGTGCTGGCGGAAGAAGCGGCCGGCCAGCAGCAGCCCGTGGTGCAGGTTGGTTCCCTGTTCCCTGTCGGCGGGCAGGGCCGTGAGCCCCTCGATGTCCATCGACTGGGCGCGGAGGCCGAAGGTGACCAGCTCGAGGCGGTCGCCGCGGAAGCGGGTGGAGACCAGGTGGTGCAGGGCGAGGGCCGTGCGCTTCATGGGCACCCACCGGCCCTCGGCGGCCATGGAGAAGGAGATGTCGGCCAGCAGGACGACGGCGGCCCGGGTGCGTGCCTCGGTCTCCGCGACCTCGATGTCGCCCACCTCGAGCCGCAGGCCGGACGCCGGGTTGCCGCCGTCGGCCGCGGTGCGGGTGATGGCGTTGGTGATGGTGCGGGTGACGTCCCACGGTTCGGCGTCGCCAAACTGCCACTCGCGGCTGGACCCTGCGGGCTCGCCAGCGGCACCGGACGACCGCGTGTCCCGGAACCCCGTCCGCCCGGACAGCTGTCGGGCGGCGTCCCGCAGCAGCGACTTCCCCAGGCGCCGCATGGCCTGGGGCGAGAGCCGCAGGTCCCCGTCCGCACCCCGCCGCAGGTAGCCGCTGTCCTGCATGGCACGCTCAATCTCCGCGAGCGTGCGGGCCGAGACGGCGGCGTCCGCGCCGAGCTGGCGGGCCAGGGCGTCCAGGTCGAGGTCGTCAAGGCTGGAGCCGGCGTAGGACTGGGACAGCTGTTCGGCCAGCCCGTCGAGTTCGGCGAGGTCCTGGAGCACGCCCGTGCCGTCGCCGAGCCCCAGGCCCTCCCGGCCCTGGAAGCGTTCGGACCCGGACCAGTCCTCGCCCGGGCGCAGGGCCTGGAGGTTGGAGTCCAGCGCATCAAGCTGGGACATGAGCCCCGGCGAGCCGAACGCCTGCGCCGAGAGCCGCATGAGTTCCTCGCGCTGCTCCGGCGACATGGATTGCATGAGCCGCTGGGCCGCCGCCGCGCGCCGGGCCAGGGCGTCCACCAGCTCGTCGACGGACTGCGGGTTTTCCGGGAAGAATCCGCCGTGGCGGGCCATGAACCCGCGGAAGTCCTCCTCGGTGTCCTCCCCGCGGCGGTGCTTGTCCAGCAGTTCGTTGAGGTCGCGCAGCATGGCCTCGACAGCCTCGCGGTCCTCCGCCGTGGCCCCTTCCAGGGCCTGCTTCATCCCGGCGAAGCGCTGGTCCAGCAGCTCCCGGCCCAGCAGGTCCTTTATGCGTTCGTACGCCTCCCTCGCGTCGCCGGACTGCCAGTCGTAGGAGTCGAGCTCGTTGACCGCGGCCGCGGTGGACTGGGGCAGGTTCTCCAGCTGCAGCTCCCGGAAGGCGCGGTCGGTGTCGTCCATGGCGGCGTCGCGTGCCAGCTGTTTGCGTTCAGCGAGCACGGCGTCCTCGAGCAGCTTGCGGACCTCCTCGAGGGTGCCGTCAAGCCGGTGCCGGTTCAGGAGGTCGTGGCGGCGCTGCTGGACGCGGCCGGCGAGCTCGTCCAGGCCCGGCCGGCGCGGCCCGCCGCGCCGCAGGTACTCCCGTAGCGCGCGGCGGGGGGAATAGCCGGCCATGACGTCCTCCGCGACGGCGTCGAGGGCCTCGGCAAGGTCCACCGGCGGCGCCAGCGGATCGGGGCCTCCGGCGTACCGGCCGTACCGGGACATGTGTTCGTGGGCGCCCATGATGCTTCCTTATCCGTAAACCGTCTCCCCGCCGCCGGACTCCTTGGAGATCCGCCGGGCCAGGAAGAGCCCTTCCAAAGCCAGCTCAATGGCGGCGGCGCGCTGCCCGTCGTTGCCCGCTTTCAGGTGGCTGCCGATCGCGTCGTAGAGGCCGGAGCCGTCCAGGGCGGGGAGGTTCTCCAGGAACTCCGCCGCCGTGACGGCGTCGCCCGTGGTCACGGTGGTCCGGCCGTCGAACGCGGCCACCAGCGGGCTGAAGTCGAGGCCCCGGTAGTGCTCCCGCACGGCCTCCGCCGTGGCCGTGCGCAGCAGGTGGTTGAGGATCTCCTGCTCCCGCCCCTCCTCGCCGGATTCAAATTCCAGCTTGCCGGAGAGCACGTCCACGGCGCTCTCGAGGTCCACGATCCTCGCCACGGCCGTGGCCTCTCCCCGGACGGCGGCCCGGCGCAGCGCGGCCGCGGCAACGGTCTCCGCGCCCGCGATGCCGAACCGGGCCGAGACGCCGGAGCTCTGGTTGATGGCCGGCGACTGCCGCAGCGCACGGGTGTAGCGGGCCAGGATTTCCAGGATGACGGGCGGGACGTCGGCCACCAGCTTCCCCTCCTGCCGGATGACGGCGACCTCGTCGTCGAGCTCCAGCGGGTAGTGGGTGCGGATTTCGGCTCCGAAACGGTCCTTCAGGGGCGTGATGATCCGGCCGCGGTTGGTGTAGTCCTCCGGGTTGGCGGAGGCCACCACCAGCACGTCCAGGGGCAGCCGCAGCACATAGCCGCGGATTTGGATGTCGCGTTCCTCCATCACGTTGAGCAGCGAAACCTGGATCCGCTCGGCGAGGTCGGGCAGTTCGTTGATGGCGACGATGCCGCGGTTGGCGCGCGGGACCAGGCCGTAGTGGATGGTTTCCGGATCGCCCAGCCGCCGCCCCTCGGCCACCCGCATGGGGTCCACGTCCCCAATGAGGTCGGCAACGGAGGTGTCCGGGGTGGCCAGCTTCTCGACGTAGCGCTCGCTGCGGTGCCGCCACGCCACCGGCAGCGCATCGCCTTCCTCGCGGACACGGGCCCAGGACCGCCCCGTGACCGGCTCAAAGGGGTGCTCGTTCAATTCGGAGCCCTCGATCACGGGCGACCACTCGTCCAGCAGCCCGGCCAGGGTGCGCAACAGGCGCGTCTTGCCTTGCCCGCGTTCGCCGAGCAGCACCACGTCGTGGCCCGCGAGGAGGGCGCGTTCCAGCTGGGGCAGGACGGTCTCATCCAGGCCGTGGATGCCCGGCCACGGGTCGCGCCCGGCCGCGAGCGCGGCGAGCAGGTTGTCGCGGAGTTCCTGGCGCAGGTCCTTGTGCACGTGCCCGGCGGCCCGCAGTTCACCAACGGTGGAGATGTCTGGATGGTCACTCACACCTCCACGGTAGTCCCCCACGGTGCCCGGAATCGAGACCCTGGCGAAGGACCCTATCCGGCAGGGATGCCGATTCAGATATTTGAGGCTGATATATCGACCTCATATATCCAAACCGGCATCCTGGCTACGCGACTCCCCCACCCCTCGCAAGCTCGGGCGGGGACCCCTGCCGCTACGCTTGGTTCCAATGAGCGCAACGCCAGCCCCCGAGCCGGCGCGCACCCTGCTCCTGCTGGTGCGCCACGGCCAGACCCCGACCACGGGCACAGTGCTGCCCGGCCGCGCGCCGGGGCTGCACCTGTCCGGCCTGGGGCACGTCCAGGCGGAACGGCTGGCGGACCGCCTGGGGGGCCTGACCCTCGACGCCGTCCACTCCTCCCCCCTGGAGCGCGCCCGGGAAACGGCGGCGCCCACGGCCGCCCGCTGGGGGCTCGAGGTGCTGGAGGACGTCGGCCTGACCGAATGCGACTTCGGCGCCTGGACCGGCGCCGCGCTGTCGGACCTGGCCCGGCTGCCCGAGTGGCACGCGGTCCAGCACACGCCGTCCGCCTTCCGCTTCCCGGGCGGGGAGGGCTTTGCCGAGATGCAGGCACGGATGGTGGGCACGCTGGAACGGCTGTGCCGCTCCCACCCGGGTGGCGCCGTCGTCTGCGTCTCGCATGCCGACCCCATCAAGGCGGCAGTGGCCCACTACCTGGCGACGCCGCTGGACCTCTTCCAGCGGATCACCATCAGCCCCGGCTCGGTTTCGGCCGTCTCGCTGGCGGAGGGCCGGGCACCGGCCGTGCTCATGGTCAACTCGACGCTGGAGCCCCTGGGCGGGCTGCGGCAGGCATGAACCGGGAGTCGGCGTGTCCGCGCGGGAGCTGAGGCTGCTGGAAGAGGGCGCGGTGGAACTGGTGGGCCGCATTGCCAACAGCAGCAACGCGACCTTCCTGGCCCGGCTGTCCGCCGAGGGCGACTGCGCCTACGCGATCTACAAGCCGGAGGCCGGGGAGCGGCCCTTGGCTGATTTTGAACCGGGGCTTTACCGGCGGGAGCGCGCGGCCTACCTGCTCAGCGAGGCGCTGCGCTGGGGCATCGTGCCGCCAACGGTGATCCGGGAAGACCCGCCGCTGGGGTCCGGTTCCCTCCAGTGGTTCATCGAAGCCGACCCGGGCGTGCACTACTTCACTTTGTACGCGGATGCGCCGCAGACCCATCCGGAGCTGGCACGGATCGCCTTGTTCGACGCCCTGGCCAACAACACCGACCGGAAGAGCGGGCACGTGCTGCGCGGCCCCGGCGGGCACATCTGGGGCATTGACAACGGCCTGTGCTTTGCCGCCAGCAATAAATTGCGGACCGTGATCTGGGACTTCGCGGGCGAGCCAATCCCGGCGGACCTGCTGGCGGACATTGCGCCGCTTGCCGAGGGGGCGCCGCCGGAGCTCGCCGGACTGCTCGACGGCGGCGAGCTCGCCGCCCTGGAGCGAAGGGCCCGGCGCCTGCTCCGCGAGGGCGTGCTGCCGGAAGACGCCACCGGCATGCGCTACCCGTGGCCGCTGGTGTGAGCCGCCCGGGGCATCCTGTATTGCGCGACGGGCGCCCCCAGCCGTGCGCATGACAGTGTCCTGCGCACTGCCCGCGCCGGGCGGGACGCAGAACAGCTCAGGCGGGCTGCCCCCCGCAGGCCCGCGAGCGCCGCATGGCCCATGCCGCAAGCATCGCCACGGCCAGCTCCAGGGCGATGACGCCCAGCATCGGGGCCGGCTGCATCACGACGCCGGCCATGCTCCCGCCCATGGTTCCCATGGCGCCCATGGGGTCCATTCCTCCGTGGCCGCGCCCGGCCGTGGAGCCCGGCGCCAGGAGCAGGACGGCGTGCACGGCCACCATGGCCAAGGCCATCACGAAGAGCAGCTGAACGGACCGCTCGTGGCCGCGGCGCCACACGAAAACGGCGCACGGCAGGCAGGCAGCGGCCATCAGGAGCATGAGCGCGCCCTCCCACGGCATGGCGCGGTGCTCCCACGCCATCCAGGCGTGTACGCCGACGGAGCCCAGGGCGACGGCGGCGCACAGGCGGGCCGGGAACCCCGCCCGCCGCACGGGACTGACGCGCTTCCGCGTGTCAGCAGTGGCAGTGATCGCCACCGTCGGCCCCGCCCTGGTCGCCGGCGTGATGATCCGCCTGGCCCGCGGCCCCGTGCCCGCCCTTGCGGCTGGCCGGCACATCAAGCACGGGGCTGCGGTCAAAGAAGCCCTCGGGGCGCAGCTTGAACCCCACGGAGTCGACGGGCATGATTGGCCAGTCCTCCACGCGCGGGAAGTGCGTCAGCCCGAACGTGTGCCAAAGGACGATGTCCTGGCCGTCCAGGTCACGGTCCGCCTCGATGTACGCCGGCAGGCCGGCCCCGCCACCATGCTGGTTGACGAAGTCCCCGGTCGGGTAGCGCTCGTCGTCCGCGAAGCGGGTGACCCAGAGGTCCTTCGTCGCAAAGGCCGCGCGCCGGGCCACGGAGGAGGCCGGATCGGCCAGCAGCATGGGCTGGCCCTGGGGGTGCAGCTTGTAGCCCACGGGCTCGCCGAGCCGGTTCAGGGACGCCGGGTTGGTGACCACCCAGGTCCTCCCGGCGCGCATGTCCGCCTCGCGAACGGCGTCGGACTCCCTGGCCAGGACGGTCCGCTTGCGGGTGAACGCGTTGCCGCGCTCATTGCCCTCGCCCATGGGGACGCGCACCACTTCCTCCTCCTCGACACGGTTGGCGAAGCCGTCCAGGGCCATGTCCAGGCGCGCCCCGAACAGGTGCTGGTGGTACGGCGCGCCCAGGCCCGGGGCCAGTTCCGAGGCGTAGGGGTAGCCCTTGCCGGGGTAGGCGCTGGTGAAGACCACGCCGGTGGCCTTGGCCTCGAACTCGATGGTGCCGTCCAGGTAGAGGTACCAGTAGAAGCCGTAGTCGTAGTTGCCGATGGTGGTGAAGAAGGAGACCACCAGGCGCCGGTTGCGGCGCGTGTAGTCGATCCCGGTCCACAGGTCGGAGTGCTTGGAGAGGATGGACCAGTCCTCCTCGTGCATGCAGATGCCGTTGCGGATCTCGCGCGGGTTGCCGAAGGCGTCGCCGATGACCGGGCTCAGGTAGGTGATCTCGCCGAGGCAGTCGCAGCCCAGTTCCAGCGAGTTGGCGTACTGGCCCACCAGGTATTCGCCCGTGTCAAAGTAGTTCTGCCAGGACCGCACCGGGGAGGGGTCGCCGTAGGGCACCACCATCTCGGCGATCGAGGCGCGCTTGATGATGGAGCGCCGGCGCCCGCCGTCGTCGAACGCCAGGTTGTGCAGGATCACGCCTTCGCGCGCGTCGAAGCCCACGTCCAGGCTCCACTTCTCCCACTCAACGTGGTTGCCGCCGGTGACGGTGAAGCTGGGCCCCTCGGGCTGGGTGATGCTGATGGGCTTTTGCGTTTCCCGCATCGGCCCGGTCAGCTCCGGGTCGGTGTAGTTGCCGTGCTCGGCGGGGACGGGGACCACGCCGTAGTCCAGCACGGAGTCGACCGTTTTGCCGGTCACGTCCACGTACGCCACGAGGCCGTCCACCGGGTGCGCCCACGGGCTGTCCTCGGGGAAGTCCTGGACGAAGGCCAGCCCGCGCAGGATGCGGCGGCCCTTTTCCTCCTGGTACTCGAAGACGCCGGCGGAGAGCGGGGCCACGCGGACGTTGGCGACGTCGAGGTTGCGGGCCTCCAGTGCCCTGAGCCAGTCGGGATGGCTGGCCAGGATTTCCTCCACAACCTCGAACTCCTCCGCCAGCACGGGAAGCTCGCCCGTGACCGCGGTGTCAAGCTCGACGGTGGATTCCACGGTTCCGCGGGTCACGGAGACCACCGCGTCCCTGGGGGCGGCGCCGGCGACGTCGTGCAGGAACACCCGGAAACGGCGGTTCACCGGCGCGTCCTCCTGCTGTCCGCGGGGCGGGTCGAGCAGGCCGAGGTAGGCGATGCGCGCCGACTCCCCCAGCAGCCCTTCCCTGTGCAGGATGTCGCGCACTGCGGTGATTTCCGCGGCGCTGGCCAGTGAGTGGGGGGCAACGTCGGTGACGGTGGCGGCTGTCATGGCTTCTCTTTCCAGTGGCTTTCCGAAGTGGGATGGCCGGCGTGCGCCAGCCCACATTTTTTTATTCTATGAATGTAGAGAATACCCACACGTAAGATGCATCACAAGGGGTCCGTCCCCATTTGTTTGCCGACACGGCCCACCAGGAGAACTTCAGTGCCCAAGATTGTCGACCACGACCAGCGTCGGATTGAACTGGTGGACGCCACCTGGCGGATCATTGCCCGGCACGGGATCGAGGGTGCCACGATGCGCGAAATCGCCCTCGAGGCCGGCTTCGCCAACGGCGCGCTGAAGCCCTACTTCCCCACGAAGGATGATCTGATCACCTTTGCCTTTGGCCACGTCTTCAACCGGACCAACCAGCGCATTGCCGGCAGGTCCGCCGGCAAGGCGGGGCTGGAGGCGCTGCGCGCCTTCTGCCAGGAGGTGCTGCCGCTGGACGAGGACCGCATCAACGAGGCCAGGATCGTCATCCCCTTTTGGCAGAAGGCCCTGACCGACCCCGCCAAGGCCGAGCTGCACGAAACCTCCATGAACCAGTGGCGCGCCGCGCTGCAGGGACACCTCCGCGAGGCCCGGGACCGCGGGGAAGTCACCGCCGCCGTCGGCGAAGAAGACATTGTGAACCAATTGATGAGCATGCTGCTTGGGGCCCAAATCGTCGCGGCCATGTCCCCCGGGGAACACCTGCCAGCCCAGCTGGACGCCGCCCTGGACGCCTACCTCACCCTCCTCCGCCCCGTCCCCGCCCGCGGTGAGGTTGGAGAAAACGACGCCTGAAAACGCTCAAAGGAGGTGGTCATCTCCAACAACAGTGGGCGGGTTATTCGCCAATTGTCGAAAATAAGTGACAGGGGTCGCACCAGCCGCTAAAGTGATGAAAAAGTGTTGTCCGCCACAGTTTCGCCCGGGTGCCGTCAGCGTCCCCGCGCGGCCCACGGCGGCCGGCAACCTCCCGCCTCACAGGCACTCGCACCCCCAGGGATTTTTGCCCATGACCGCCTTCCCCGCCACCAGATTCCCCACGGCGGCCGCCCCCGCCATCCCGGCCGCCCCCGCCATCCCGGCCGACGCCGGCACGGCGGACGCCGTCCAGACGGCCGTGGCCCATTCCTTCGCCGACTGGCACGACCTCATTTCGGAATCGTTCGTCCCGCTCCATGTCCGCTCCAGCGACCCCTCCAACTTCCACGGCAGGCTCCGTTCCCGGCTTCTGGACGAGTTGTCCATCGTGGAGGTCACGGCCACGGGGCACAGCGTGCACCGGACCCCGTCGCTGATCGCACGCTCCGACAGGCTGTACTTCAAGCTCAACCTGCAGCTGGCCGGCACCGCGATCCTGGTCCAGGACAACCGCGAGGCCGTCCTGCGCCCCGGGGACCTGGCCGTGTATGACACGCACCGCCCCTACACGCTGGCCTTCGAGTCCGATTTCCGCACCCTGGTGCTCATGTTCCCGCACGACGCCCTGGACCTGCCGGCCGGCTCCGTGGGCGCACTTACCGCGACGCGCATGGCCGCCGACCAGGGCCTGGGCCGGATGATCAGCCCCTTCATGACCCAACTGGCCGAAAATCTCGAGGTCCTCTCCGGGCCCAGCGGGCACCGGCTGGCGCACAACACGGTGGACCTGCTCAGCACCATGTTTGCCTCCGAGCTTGACCGGCGCCCGGACAACACGGAACACCCTCACGCTGAACTGTTAGGCCGGATCCGCCGCTTCATTGAGGCCAACCTGGCCGATCCCGCCCTTTCCCCCGCCAGTGTTGCGGCCGCGCACTTCATTTCCACCCGCCACCTGCACAACGTCTTCCAGGAGGCGGGCACCACGGTGGCGCAGTGGATCCGCACGCGGCGGCTGGAGAATTGCCGGCGTGAACTGCGCGATCCGCTCCAGGCGCATCGCGCGGTCAGCGCCATTGCCGCCCGCTGGGGCTTTGTCGACGCCGCCCACTTCAGCCGCATTTTCCGGGCCGCCTTTGGCGAGCCGCCCAGCAGCTACCGCCGGCCGGCACCGCGAACGCAGTCGGCGTCATGAGCGCCGCGCCCCCAACCGCCGCTTTTTCCCTTGGCCCGTAACGTCCTTTCAGAGGCAATATGTGACACCCACCCCCTCCACGGCGGCCCCGTTCGCCCGCGGCCAACTGGCATTCGCGGAATGACAAGACAGGCGGACGGCGGCCGGAGAGACTGGACACACCCACGGCAACAGCCGAACGCATTTCACCCACCGACTCGAAGCGGAGTTTTCATGGAAACGTACGCCAGCATCCTCACCGCCACATCACCGGCTTCCGGCACAACCCGGACGCTGCTGGATCCCGCCACGGGCGAGCCCGTCGGGGAAGCCCCCGTGCACACCGTCGAGGACCTGGAACGCGCCATCGCCGCCGCCGCCGCCGCCCAGCCCGCCTGGGCGGCCCTGGGCCACGAGGCCCGCAGCGCCGCCCTCCTGCGGGCGGCAGACGCCGTCGAACGTTCCTCCGAGGCACTGGCCGTGCTGCTTTCCCGCGAGCAGGGCAAGCCGCTCAACGGCCCCAACGCCCGGTTCGAGGTGGGCGCCTGCGCCGCGTGGCTGCGCGCCGCAGCAGCGACCGAACTGTCCACGGAGACTGTGGTGGACGACGGCGAAACGCACGCCGAACTCCACTACCGCCCCATCGGCGTCGTCGGCGCGATCGGCCCGTGGAACTGGCCCATGATGATCTCGGTCTGGCAGCTCGCCCCGGCCCTGCGCATGGGCAACGCCGTGGTCATCAAGCCCTCCGAATACACCCCCCTGAGCGTCCTGGCCCTGGTCAACGTCATCAACCAGGAACTGCCCGAGGGCATCCTCTCCGTCATCTGCGGCGGCCGGGAGGTCGGCGCCCGCCTGGCCGAACACCCCGCAATCGGCAAGGTCATGTTCACGGGCTCGACCGCCACGGGCAAGGCCATCATCCGATCGTCCGCGGACACCGTGAAGCGGCTCACCCTGGAACTGGGCGGCAACGACGCCGGGATCGTGCTCCCGGACGCCGATCCGGCGGCCATCGCGGAGGACCTGTTCTGGGGCGCGTTCATCAACACCGGCCAGACCTGCGCCGCCCTCAAGCGCCTCTACGTCCACGACGACATTTACGACGCGGTCTGCGAGGCCCTCACGAAAGTCGCCGCCGCCATGCCCATGGGCGTGGGCCTGGACGAGAACAACGTGCTCGGCCCGCTGCAAAACAAGGCACAGTTCGAGATCGTCTCCCGCCTGGTGCAGGCAGCCAAGGACTCCGGCGCGCGGGTGCTCCTGGGTGGAAACCCGGAGGCGGGGCAGCCCGGCTACTTCTACCCCACCACCCTCATTGCGGACATTGACAACAGCAACCCGCTCGTCGCGCAGGAACAGTTCGGCCCGGCCCTGCCGATCATCCGCTACAGCTCCGTCGACGAGGCGGTGGCCATGGCCAACGCGCTCGACGTCGGCCTCGGCGCCTCCGTCTGGTCCTCCGACCCCGCCCGGGCCCGCGCCGTGGCGGCGCGCATCGAGGCCGGGACCGTGTGGATCAACAAGCACGGCGCCGTGGACCCCCGCGTCCCCTTCGGCGGCGCCAAGCAGTCCGGCTACGGACTTGAGTTCGGCGTCGAAGGGCTCAAGGCCCTCGGCGTGCCGCAGGTCATCAACGGCTGATCGCCGGTCAGGGAGGCTGCCGGGCCGCTGCCGCATGCGCGGCGGCGGCCCGGCAGCCTCCTGCGTCATTCCCGGAACCGCGGGGCGGGAGAAATATCTGCACGGGTAGACAACGCCGGTGCCGTCAGCAACAAACCGACGGCTGTGATCCCTGACACGCTAGAGGTATCTTTATTCTCCCAATGGAGGTTTTAATGTCACACGAACAAACCCTTCCCGTCGGCCACAGCGTCGCCGGCACCGGGCCCAGCAAAGGATTGAGCAAGCGGACGCTCGGTGTGCCCGCGCTCGTCTTCATGATCATCGCCGCCTCCGCCCCCCTGACGGTGGTCGGTGGCGGCGTGCCGAGCAACTTCGCGGTCAGCGCCAATATGGGTGTCCCGCTTTCCTTCGTCGTGCTGGGGGTGTGCCTGGCCCTGTTCGCCGTCGGCTATGCGGCCATGAGTTCGCACATCCGCAACGCGGGGGCGTTCTACGCCTACATCGCCCAGGGCATCGGGCGGGCGGCGGGCGTCGGGGCGGCCTGGGTGGCGTTGATTTCCTACAACGCCATGCAGGTGGGCATCTACGGTCTGTTCGGGTTCGCACTGGCGTCATTCATCAACGGCAAGCTCGGCACCAACATCCCATGGTGGGCCGCGGCGCTCGTTGGCTTTGTGGTTGTCGGGTGGCTTGGCGTGAACAAGGTCGACCTCTCAGCCAAGGTGATCGGCGTGCTCGTGGTCGGCGAGTTCCTGGCGGTCATCGTTTACGACGTCATCTCCTTCGCCGTCCATCCGGAGGGTGTCAGCGGCGCCGGCCTCGCGCCGTCGGACCTTTTCACGGCCAGCGTGGGCGCCGCATTGTCATTCAGCATGGCTGCCTTCATGGGCTTCGAGTCCGCCGCGATCTATAGCGAGGAGGCGAAGGACCCGAAGCGCTCCATCGCACGGGCCACCTTCATCGCCGTCGGGATCATCTCGGTGTTCTACGCTGTCTCCTCATGGGCCATGATGATCGGCACAGGACCGGACAAAATCATCGCCGAGTCCCAGAAGCAGGGCCCGGACCTGCTCTTCAACTTCCTCACGGCCCACGGTGCCACCGTTGTCTCGGACATCGCCCAGGTGCTGTTCGTGACCAGCCTGCTGGCCGCACTCATTGCCTTCCACAACGCCGTGGCCCGTTATGCGTTCTCACTCGGCCGCGAGGGCGTCCTTCCCCGGTCCCTGGCCCGCGTCAACCGGCGCCATGCCCCGGTGGCCGGATCCCTCGTCCAGTCCGGGGTGGCCCTTGCCATGCTGGTTATTTTCGCGATCGCCGGCACCGGATCCAATCTCGGGACGCTGTACCCGGTGCTGACGTTCTTTACGTGGCTGACGAACACCGGCGCGTTCGGCCTGGTGCTGCTGCTCGTGATGATCTCGGTGGCGGTGATCGGCTACTTCCGCAAGCACACGGGCGAATATTCGGCCTGGACCCGGCTGATCGCCCCGGCACTTTCGGCCATCACGCTGGGTATCGTGTTCGTGCTGATTGTGCTCAATTTCAACCTGCTGATCGGTTCAACGGGCTTCTCCCCGCTTTCGGTCATCCTGCCGGCGATCGTGGTTGTCCCGGGCATCGCGGGCCTGCTGTGGGGCCTTCGGCTGAAGAACACCCGCCCTGACGTGTACGCGGGCATCGGCTTCGGCGGGGCGCCGGACGCATCCGAGTGAGGCTTGCCGCAACGCAGTCGCCGCCATCCCGGGCGGCCCGGGCGGCCCGGCAGGTGTCGGGCCGCCCGGCAGCTGCTGGGCCGCCTGGAGTTCAGTAGTTGAACCGGCTTTCCAAATACGGAACAATGGCTGCTGGGAACCGCAGGCGCCGCCGCCTGCCGGCCGGTCCCTGACAAGGATGATGACGTGGGCACTGCTTCAACCAACGACGCCGCGGCGAAGGTCCCGGCACACTCGCAAACCCTTTCGCGCGGCATCCGTGCACTGGAAATCCTGGCCGAGGCCCAGTCCCCCCTGACCATCGCCGAGCTGTCCGAGGCGCTGGGCGTGCACCGCTCCATCGCCTACCGGATCCTGCGCACGCTCGAGGACCACTCCCTCCTGATGAGGGACGACGCCGGCCGTGTCCAGGCAGGTCCCGGGCTGGCGGCGCTCGCGCGGGGCGTCAACCGCGACCTGCAGACGGCCTCGCTCCCGGAACTCACCGAACTGGCCAACGAGCTGGCCATGACGGCGTTTATCGCCGTGTGGGACCACCGGGATTCCGTCACCCTCCTGACCGTGGAGCCGCGGCATTCCGGCGCCACCCTGGCCCAACGCCCGGGCACGCGCCACTCCTTCAGCTCCGGGGCGCCCGGCATCGCCATCCAGTCCGCCATCAGCGAGGAGACCTGGGCGCGGCTCGCTCCGGGCCTGCCCTACCGCCCCGAAGCGCGCGCCGCCCGGGCCGCGGGGTACGCCACCAGCCACGACGAGGTCCTCCCCGGCGTCTCCGCCATCGCCGCACCCATCCACATCCCGGGCGGCATGCCGGCGGCCATCTGCGTGGTGTCGCTCGGGCCCAGTGCGGATCCGGCCGCCATCGGCGCGCGGCTCGCCGCCAGCGCCCGCACCATTGAGGCACAGTTGCAGTAGTCCCGGGCAACTGACGCCCGGCCCGGGCCCGAATCGAAATGACAGCAGATGCGGTCAAGCTGATCACCAACCCGCATCAGCTGCATTTTCAATCGCCGCAACGGCCGACGTGCTCCAGCGGCGGCGCCGAAAACGACCGTCCCGGGGGCTTGACGTGACCAAGGCCACCACGCTAAGGTAATCGTATACGATTTCGTACTTGATGTCGGGACCATATGAAGGGCCCGCACGCCAACCGATCCCAGGAGTGTTCCGTGGAACAAGTCACTGCAGCCACGCTCAAGCAGGCCGGCAAGGTCATCGCCGTCCACCTTGCGTACCAGTCGCGGGCCGAGCAGCGCGGGCGCACCCCGGCCAAGCCGTCCTACTTCCTCAAGGCGTCCTCCTCGCTGAGCCTGAGCGGCTCCGCGATCGAACGCCCCGCCGGCTGCGAACTGCTGGCCTACGAGGGCGAGATTGCCCTGGTCATCGGCAAGGCCGCCCGCCGCGTCAGCCTTGAAAATGCATGGCAGCACGTCGGCCACGTCACCGCCAGCAACGACCTCGGCGTGTACGACCTCAAGTACGCGGACAAAGGCTCCAACGTCCGCTCCAAGTCCGGCGACGGCTTCACCCCGTTCGGCCCGGGCCTGATCCCAGCGGCCGACGTCGACCCCGCCGCCCTGCGCGTGCGCACCTGGGTCAATGGCCGGCTCGTGCAGGAGGACACGACGGCCGGGCTGATCTTCCCGTTCAGCCAGATCGTGGCGGACCTGTCCCAGCTGATGACGCTGGAACCGGGCGACATCATCCTCACCGGCACGCCGGCCGGCTCCTCCGTTGCCGTCCCCGGGGATCTCATTGAGGTCGAGGTCGACGCCCCGGGCGCCGGCCTGTCCACGGGCCGGCTGCGCACCGCCGTCGTCCAAGGCAGCGCGGAACTGGCGGACTTTGGCAACGGGCCGAAGGCCACCGATGCCGACCGCGAGGACGCCTGGGGCTCCGCCGAGGCGGCGGGCCTCGCCCCGCAGGGCCTCAGCGCCGAGCTCAAGCGCAAGCTCACGAGCGTCGGCACCGCAACCCTCAGCGCCCAGCTGCGCAAGCTCGGCCTGAACAACGTCAGCATCGACGGGCTCAAGTCCACCCGCCCGGAGCTGCGGATCGCCGGCACGGCCCGGACCCTGCGCTACGTGCCCAACCGCGAGGACCTGTTCAAGACCCACGGCGGGGGCTTCAACGCCCAGAAGCGCATCATCAACGACCTGAACGACGGCGACGTGCTGGTCATGGAGGCCCGCGGCGAGCCCGGCACCGGCACGGTCGGGGACATTCTGGCCCTGCGCGCCCAGGTCAGGGGCGCCGCGGCGATCGTGACCGACGGCGGCGTGCGTGACGTGGCCGCCGTGGCGGCGCTGGACATGCCCACCTTCTTCACCGGCGCACACCCGGCGGTCCTGGGCCGCAAGCACATCCCCTGGGACACCGACCTGACCATCTCCTGCGGCGGTGCCACCGTCCAGCCCGGCGACATCATCGTTGGCGACTCGGACGGACTGCTGGTGATCCCGCCGTCGTTGGCGGAGGAAGTGGCCGACGGCGCCATCGCCCAGGAGCACGAGGAAACCTTCATTGCCGAGAAGGTCGGCGAAGGCAACAGCGTGGAGGGCCTGTACCCGATGAACGCAGCCTGGAAGGCCAAGTTCGCCGAGTGGGCTGCCACGCATCCGAACCCGGCGGCGCAACCGTGACCACCCAGGAAGCCGGCAGCAAGTCGGAGCGTGCCTACGCCGCCATCAAGGAGAAAATCCTCGGCGGCGAATACACCCCCGGCTACCGGCTGGTGCTGGCCAAGCTGGCCGAGGACCTCGGCTTCAGCGTGGTGCCCGTTCGCGAGGCCATCCGCCGCCTGGAGGCCGAAAGCTTCGTCACCTTCGAACGCAACGTCGGCGCCACGGTCGCGGGAATCGACCCCACCGAGTACCTGTACACGATGCAGACGCTCAGCATTGTGGAGGGGGCGGCCACCGCCCTCTCCGCCCCCCTGATCACGCCGGAGGACATCGCCCGGGCAAGGGCCGTCAACGCGGCCATGCGCGAGTGCCTGGAGCATTTTGACCCGGTCCGGTTCACTGCGCTGAACCTGGACTTCCACAGCGTCCTGTTTGAAAACTGTCCCAACCCGCACATCCTGGACCTGGTCCACCGCGGCTGGAACCGGCTGCAGGCCCTGCGCTCCTCCACCTTCAGCTATGTGCCGGGCCGCGCCCGCGAATCCGTGGCCGAGCACGAGGCGTTGCTGAACCTGCTCGAAGCCGGGGCGGACGCCGAAACCGTGGAACGCGCGGCGCGCGCCCACCGCGCGGCGACCCTGCATGCCTATCTGGCCCGCAGCACCCCCGACCAGCGGGCGCACACCCCGCTGACGCCCACGTACTGACAGACCCCCACCCGAACACCGCAGAAAAAAGGACGTTTCCCCATGGCTGAGCACTACCTTCCGGAGAACCTGCCCACCCACATCCAGCACTACATCGACGGCAAGTTCGTCGACTCCGTCGGTGGCGAGACCTTCGACGTCCTGGACCCGGTCTCCAACGGCAACTACGCGACGGCCGCAGCCGGCCAGAAGGCGGACATCGACCTCGCCGTCGCCGCCGCCACCAAGGCATTCACCGACGGCCCGTGGCCGCGCATGAAGCCGCGCGAACGCGCCCGCGTCCTGAACAGGATCGCCGACGCCGTCGAGGCCCAGGAGGGCCGGCTGGCCGAGCTGGAAACGTTTGATTCGGGCCTGCCCATCACCCAGGCCCGCGGCCAGGCGCTGCGCGCCGCCGAAAACTTCCGTTTCTTCGCGGACTTGATCGTGGCGCAGTTCGACGACGCCATGAAGGTTCCCGGCGCCCAGATCAACTACGTCAACCGCAAGCCGATCGGCGTCGCAGGCCTCATCACCCCCTGGAACACGCCGTTCATGCTCGAGTCCTGGAAGCTGGCCCCCGCGCTGGCCTCCGGCTGCACCGTGGTGCTCAAGCCGGCCGAGTTCACCCCCCTGTCCGCGTCGCTGTGGGCCACCATCTTTGAGGATGCCGGCCTGCCGCACGGCGTGTTCAACTTGGTCAACGGCCTCGGCGAGGCTGCCGGCGACGCCCTGGTCAAGCACCCGGACGTGCCGCTGATCTCCTTCACCGGCGAGACCACCACGGGGCAGACCATCTTCCGCAACGCCGCCACGTCCCTCAAGGGCCTGTCCATGGAACTCGGCGGCAAGAGCCCCTGCGTGGTCTTCGCCGACGCCGACCTCGACGCCGCGATCGACTCCGCCCTGTTCGGCGTCTTCTCCCTCAACGGCGAGCGCTGCACGGCCGGCTCCCGCATCCTGGTGGAGCGATCCGTCTACGATGAATTCTGCGAAAAGTACGCGGCCCGGGCCAGGAACATCGTGGTGGGCGACCCCCACGACCCCAAGACCGAGGTGGGCGCCCTGGTGCACCCGGAACACTACAACAAGGTCATGAGCTATGTGGAGATCGGCAAGTCCGAGGGCCGCCTGCTCGCCGGCGGCGGCCGCCCCGAGGGCCTGGACACCGGCAACTACGTCGCCCCCACCGTCTTCGCCGACGTGAAGCCCGACGCGCGGATCTTCCAGGAGGAGATCTTCGGCCCCGTCGTCGCCATCACGCCCTTTGAGAACGACGACGAGGCGCTCGCCCTGGCGAACGGCGTCAAGTACGGGCTGGCCGCCTACATCTGGACGCAGAACCTCACCCGCGCCCACAACTTTGCCCAAAACGTGGAGGCCGGCATGGTGTGGCTGAACAGCCACAACGTCCGCGACCTGCGCACCCCCTTCGGCGGCGTCAAGGCCTCCGGCCTGGGCCACGAGGGCGGCTTCCGCTCCATCGACTTCTACACCGACCAGCAGGCCGTGCACATCACCCTCGGCACCGTCCACACCCCCAAATTCGGCGCTTCCGCCGTCAACTGACCACCCCCTGCTCACTGAGGAGTACTGAAATGACCGACTTCATCCCCACACCCTCCGTCCCCGCACCGGACATCGTCCGCTGCGCCTACATGGAAATGGTCGTCACCGACCTGGCCAGGTCCCGCGAGTTCTACGTGGACGTGCTGGGCCTGCACGTCACCGAGGAAGACGGGAACACCATCTACCTGCGCTCCCTGGAGGAGTTCATCCACCACAACCTGGTGCTCCGCCAGGGCCCCGTGGCCGCCATCGCCGCCGCAGCCTTCCGCGTGAAGTCCCCCGAAGAGGTGGACGCCGCCGAGGCCTACTACAAGGAACTGGGCTGCCGCACCGAACGCCGCAAGGACGGCTTCGTCAAGGGCATCGGCGACGCCGTCCGCGTCGAGGACCCGCTGGGCTTCCCCTACGAATTCTTCTACGAGACCACGCACGTGGAGCGCCTGACCCAGCGCTACGACCTCTACACGGCCGGCGAGCTTGTCCGCCTGGACCACTTCAACCAGGTCACCCCGGACGTGCCGAAGGGCCGGAAGTACCTTGAGGACCTGGGCTTCCGCGTCTCCGAGGACATCAAGGACTCCGACGGCGTCACCTACGCGGCCTGGATGCACCGCAAGCAGACCGTCCATGACACTGCCCTGACCGGCGGCGACGGCCCGCGCATGCACCACCTCGCGTTCGCCACGCACGAGAAGCACAACATCATCCAGATCTGCGACAAGATGGGTGCCCTGCGCATCTCCGACCGGATCGAGCGCGGCCCCGGCCGGCACGGCGTCTCCAACGCCTTCTACCTGTACATCCTGGACCCGGACGACCACCGGGTGGAGATCTACACGCAGGACTACTACACGGGCGACCCGGACAACCCCACGGTGACCTGGGACGTCCACGACAACCAGCGCCGCGACTGGTGGGGCAACCCCGTGGTCCCCTCCTGGTACACCGAGGCCTCCCTGGTCCTGGACCTGGACGGCAAGCCGCAGCCGGTCATCAAGCGGACCGAATCGTCCGAAATGGCCGTCACCGTCGGCGCCGACGGCTTCTCCTACACCCGTGCCCCCGGCGACGCGATCAACGGCGAGCCGGCCGAGGAGATCGGCTTCAAGATGGGCTCACAGCTCTAACATCCGCCATTGGGGACCAGCGATAGAGGAGACACCATGCTTGATGATGAAACCATCGCGCGCATCGCCGATGAACTGGTCGACGCCGGAAAGAGCCGGGTGCCGGTGCCGCGGCTGACGGCACGGTACCCGGAGATGACGGTCGAGGACTCCTACCGGGTCCAGAACCTTTGGCGGCGGCGCGGCGAGGCTGCCGGGCGGGTGCTGGGCGGGCACAAGATCGGCCTGACGTCCAAGGCAATGCAGTACGCCACCGGCATCACGGAGCCGGACTACGGGATCATCTTCAAGGACATGATCCTGGAAAACGGCGCCACGGTGGAGTGGAAGCAGTATTCACACCCGCGCGTTGAGGTGGAGCTGGCGTTCCTGCTCAAGGAGGACATCAGCGGCCCGGACGCCACCCTCTTCGACGTGCTGCGCGCCACCGAGTACGTCACTCCGGCGTTGGAAATCCTCGACTCCCGGATTGAGATGGAGGGCCGCACCATAGTGGACACCATCTCCGACAACGCGGCCATGGGCGCCATGGTGGTGGGCGGCACCCCGGTCAAGCCGGACGCCCTGGACCTGCGCTGGGTGGCGGCCATCCTGTTCAAGAACCAGACCGTCGAGGAGACCGGGGTGGCCGCCGGCGTGCTCAACCACCCGGCGCAGGGCGTGTCCTGGCTGGCGAACAAGATCGCCCCGCACGGCGACTCGCTCAAGGCCGGCGAGCTCATCCTCGCCGGCTCCTTCACGCGGCCCCTGTGGGTCAATGAAGGGGACACCGTCTTTGCCGACTACGGGAAGCTGGGGACCATCACATGCCAGTTCAGCTGAACCCCGACCCGTCGTTCAAGGACGCCCTCGCCGCCTCGGACCGCCCGCTGGCCGGCATGTGGGTGTGCTCCGGCAGCCCCCTGGTGGCCGAAATCTGCGCGGGCGCCGGCCTGGACTGGCTGCTCATCGACGCCGAGCACAGCCCCAACGGGCTCGAGTCCGTGCTGGCCCAGCTCCAGGCCGTGCACGGCTACCCGGTGAAGGCCGTGGTCCGCCCGCCCGTCAACGAGACCGTGGTCATCAAGCAGTACCTTGACCTTGGTGTGCAGTCGCTGCTGATCCCCATGGTCCACACGGCCGACGACGCCGCTGCCGCGGTCTCCGCCGCCCGGTACCCGCCGCTCGGTGTCAGGGGCGTGGGCTCGGCCCTGGCCCGCTCCGCGCGGTGGAACCGCATCCCGGACTACCTGGCCCGCGCCTCGGAAACCATCACGGTGATCGTCCAGATCGAGTCGGCCCAGGCCGTGGACAACGTGGCGGAGATTCTCGCCGTGGACGGGGTCGACGCCGTCTTCATCGGACCCTCCGACCTCGCCGCCTCCATGGGCGTGCTGGGACAGCAGGAACACCCGGACGTCACGGCCGCCGTCGAGCATTGCATCAAGGCCGCCAAGGCGGCCGGCAAGCCGGTGGGCGTGAACGCCTTCGCCGAGGCCACGGCGCGCCGCTACCTGGCGGCCGGCGTGGACTTCATTCTCGTTGGTGCGGACGTGGCGATGCTGGCCCGCGGCAGCGAGGCCCTCGCTGCCCGCTATCTGCCGCCGCTGGGGGAGCCTGTCCAAACCCCTGCCAGCTACTGACCCGCCCGTCCCAAGGGGCACTTCCGTGGCTACCGCCATTGACCGCGCAGTGGGGCTGCCGGCGGCATCATGGCGTGCATTGCGCTAGCGTGGAGGAGTATGCGGCCCGGCCGTTCCGGGCCCGGAAGGAGCACCCATGTCCATCGTTGTCATTAACGCCCTCAAGGTCCCCGTCGAGGCCGGTTCCGAACTGGAGGCGCGCTTCGCGGCCCGCAAGCATTCTGTGGACGGTTCCCCCGGATTCGAGGGCTTCCAGCTGCTGCGCCCCGTCGCCGGGGAGGAACGCTACTTCGTCTACACGCAGTGGGCCACCCGGGAGGATTTCGAGAACTGGCGTGCCCAGCGGGCCGGCCACGACCACGCCGCCCAGGCGCCGGTGGCCAGCGGCATGGACCTGCTCGAGTTCGACGTCGTCGACCTGGGCTGAGGCCGGCATGAACCTTGAACCTGCGCACCGGTAACTGCCAACCGTGCGCCACTTCTAAAGTGGCGCACGGCCCACTGCCAACGGTGCGCAAGTTCAAGGCACGTCCCGGAATATTGCCGGCGCGGCACTGGTTGGCCCGAACATGGCCCAAAACACAGAATCGGCCTTAGCGGCCACCATCGACATCAAGGATCTCGGGACCGTCCAGCGGCTGGGGTACGGCGCCATGCGGATTACCGGGGAAGGCGTTTGGGGCGAACCCGCCGACCATGCGGCCGCCCTGGCCACGGTCCGCCGCGCCGTGGAACTGGGCGTCGACTTCATCGACACGGCGGACTCCTACGGGCCCGACGTGTCCGAGCGGATCATCGCCGAGGCGCTGCATCCCTATCCCGCCGGGCTGCGCATTGCCACAAAGGCCGGCCAGGCGCGCCCGGCACCCCACAAATGGGTACCCCTGGGCCGGGCCGAATACCTGCGCCAACAGGTTGAGCTGAGCCTGCGCAAGCTCAAGGTTGACGCCCTGGACCTGTTCCAGCTGCACCGCATCGACCCGAAGGTGCCGGCTGAGGAGCAGTTCGGGACCATGCGCCAACTTCAGGACGAAGGCAAGGTCAGGGCCCTTGGCCTCTCCCAGGTAACGGTGGCGGAACTGGAAACCGCCGCCGGGTACTTCACCGTAGCGAGCGTGCAAAACCGGTACAACCTCACCGACCGCTCCTCCGAGGACGTGTTGGACTACGCGGAGCAGCACGGCATTGCCTTCATCCCGTGGGCACCGATCTCCGCGGGCAGGCTGGCCGAGCCCGGCGGCCCGGTGGACGAGGCGGCCCGGCGGCTGGGTGCCACACCCTCCCAGGTGGCCCTCGCCTGGCTCCTCCGGCGTTCCCCTGCGATGCTCCCCATTCCGGGAACGTCCTCGGTCAAACACCTGGAAGAAAACCTTGGCGCCGCGGCGCTGCGCCTTGATGAGGAAACGTTTGGCGAATTGGACGCCGCGGGGCGGGCCGAATACGACCGGGCGGCCACGGCATAGGG
>NZ_JAAMFM010000018.1 GCF_013376105.1 Arthrobacter wenxiniae | reverse complement strand
GGGGCCGGAGTCGAATACCCAAACAGGATTCGCTAGGATCCTCAACGAGTGGTACCAGTAGACGGCAGTTCCCTCTGTGGCTTGCTTGCATTCTGGCAGGTTGGCTGAACATGCTGGATACATGGACTGATCGGCGGCCATGCAGGCGAGTTTGTACTTGTAGATATAGGGGTCGACGGGCCCGGCAGACGGCAGTTGCCCCCAATGGTCCGATTCTCCGGGCAGCTGTTGCCAAACCAATGATTCGGTGCCCGAATCGTTCCATGTGACGTGGTCTGGACTCCCGGCCACGCTTGGCATGCACGGTAGGAATTGGGTTGCAAGCATCGCAAATATTGCGGCTGTCCCCAAACGCCGGAGCTTCATCTCAGTTTCCCTTGCTACCCTGCAAATGCTCCACGGTCTTGGCGATCCAATGGCCATTGACATAGTGAGTGACAACTATGTCTGCAATGGATGTTGTCACACCCATGTCTTCGGAGAGACTCGTGTCGGCGTTGTAGTACTTCACGTTCTCCTGCCGAACCATGGTTATGGTCTGATAGCTGCCATCGGGTGCCGGGGCGATGTTTCCAGTCACACTCTGGACGACCATTCGGCCGCCCACGATCCATTTGCCGCCGGCATGTTCATTTTGCACGGCTTTCTTCATTGCTGCACATGTTTGGCAAGCGGGATCACTGATGGCCATCATTGGCGCGGAGTCGCCGGTTTCAAAGGCGTAGCCGAGGGTGGAGTACCAGTAGGTGGCGAAGGCCTCGAGTCCGGCCTTGGAGAATTCCTTGGCCTTGGCGGGCAGGACGGGCACGGGGACGTTTTGGGCGGGGCCGGAGGCGGTGGCGGGTTTGTAGACCGCGGTGGGGGACGGTGCGTCCGAGGTCGTGGCCGGCGCCGCGGTGGAAGCCGTCGCCGTGGCCGGGCCGGTGGCGGCGGTGGGCGGGGCATCCGTTGGGGTGCATCCCGTCAGGGCGAGTCCAGCCACAATGGCCAGGCCCGCGACGGCTACGAAGTGGTGCCGCTGACGCCATCGTCCGCGGTGGCTGCGTGCGCGGTCGGGTTGTGGTTGTGAATGCGTCCTGCTGGTCGTCATGGGAGCCCCCGGCGAACATTGTGGAGGGGATCCATCGTGACTGGAGCCCCATTTCAGCTAGACAACAAGCTACCCCAGATGTGTGATCCCGGCCACAACTTATCCACAAGCCGGCCCGCCCGCGGGCCTCGATGATGGCGGGGCCCACCCGCACCGTCTTGTCGGCGCGAAGGCGGGGTGCCCCTCTTTCGAGAGCGTCGGGCGAAACCGCCCCGGTTGCAACCGAGTGTCGGGCGAAACCGCCCCGGTTGCAACCGAGCGTCGGGCGAAACCGCCCCGGTTGCAACCGAGCGTCGGGTCAAACCGCCCCGGTTGCAACCGAGCGTCGGTGGACGGGGCAGCCATTGGCACCCCTGCCTTTCTCGGCGGCAACCGCGTATGGTTTTTGATACCAGCTAGTCGTATCTCCAGGAGGTCCGAAATGTCTGTTTCACCCCACCCCACCGGCAATTTGGGCCCGGCCGCGCGAGAGGCAAACCTCACGGCCTTGAAGGCCACGTCTGAACCGGGCAAGGAGTTGGACATACTCATTGTGGGCGGTGGCGTGGTTGGTGCCGGGGCGGCCCTGGACGCGGTCACCCGGGGGCTGACGGTCGGCCTGGTGGAGGCAAACGACTGGGCCGCGGGAACGTCGTCGAGGTCCTCGAAGCTGATTCACGGCGGACTGCGCTACCTGGAAATGCTTGACTTTGCGCTGGTTCAGGAGGCCCTGCAGGAGCGCGGGCTGCTCATCCAGCGGATTGCCCCGCACCTGGTGCGCCCGGTCCCCTTCCTCTATCCGCTCACCAAGCGGTTCGTCGAGCGTCCCTATGTCGGGGCGGGGATACTTCTGTACGACACCCTGGGCCTGACCAGCGGCAACAGCCGCGGCGTCCCGATGCACAAGCACCTGAGCCGGAGGGGAACACTGAGGGCGGCGCCCAGCTTGAAGGATGACGCCATGATCGGCTCCATCCGCTACTACGACGCGCAGGTGGACGATGCCCGCCTGGTGGCCAACGTCATCCGCACGGCCGCCAGCTACGGCGCCCACACGGTGAACCAGACCAAGGTGGTCGACTTCCTGCGCGAAGGCGAGCGCGTGGTCGGGGCAAAGGTCCAGAACCTGGAGGACGGCGAGGAATTTGAGATCCGCGCCAAGCAGGTCATCAACGCCACCGGGGTCTGGACGGACGAAACCCAGGCCATGGTCACGGACCGCGGCCAGCTGAAGGTGCGCGCGTCCAAGGGCATCCACCTGGTGGTCCCGCGCGACCGGTTCCAGTCCACGGTGGGACTGATCCTGCGCACCGAAAAGTCCGTCCTCTTCGTCATACCGTGGGGCAGGCACTGGATCATCGGCACCACCGACACCGACTGGAAGCTGGACAAGGCCCACCCGGCCGCGTCGAGCCAGGACATCGACTACGTGCTCGAGCATGTCAACAAGGTCCTCAAGCGGCCGCTGACCCGGGAGGACGTGGAAGGCGTCTACGCCGGGCTCCGTCCCCTGCTGGCGGGGGAGAACGACTCGACGGCCAAGCTCTCCCGGGAACACGTCGTGGCACATCCAGTGCCCGGGCTGGTGGTGGTGGCCGGCGGCAAGTTCACCACCTACCGGGTCATGGGCAAGGACGCCGTGGACGAGGCCGGCAGGGCCCTCGATGAAAAGGTCCCCGACAGTTGCACGGAAACCATCCCGCTGCTGGGCGCCAGCGGGTACAAGGCCGCCTGGAACCGCCGGAACCGCACGGCCGAGGAGTCCGGCGTCCATGTGGTGCGCGTCGAACACCTGCTCAACCGGTACGGCTCCATGGCGCAGGACGTCCTGGACCTGATGGCCGGGAATCCCAAGCTGGCCGAGCCGCTGCCTGGCGCCGACGACTATCTGGGCGCCGAAGTGGTGTACGCGACAACGCATGAAGGCGCCCTGCACCTCAACGACGTGCTGACACGCCGGACCAGGATCTCCATTGAGGCGTGGGACCGGGGGGTGTCGGCCGCTCCCGTCGCCGCTAGACTGATGGGGGATGTTTTGGGATGGAGCCAGACCCAGGTGGACAACGAAGTGGCCCACTACCTGGCCCGGGTTGAGGCCGAACGGCTCAGCCAGCAGCAGCCCGACGACGTCACGGCGGACGCGGCACGGCTGGGCGCCCCCGGAATCGTCCCGCTGAAGTAGGGCAGCGACGAAAGGTACTGATGATAAACGGTTCACTTGAGCGGTATGAGACCGAGCTCACCAACCCCGGCCTCGTGATTTTGGAGCTTGAGGCCGAATCGAGGGAAGATGCCGCGGCGCAGCTGGCCGCGAAGCTCTTTGAACAAGGCAGGGTCAGCGACCTTGCAGGCTTCCTGCGCCACGTCAACGCCCACGAACACCAGATGGCGACGGGCCTGCCCGGAGGCATCGGCCTGCCACACGCCCGCAGCGACTACGTCACGCAGACGTCCATCGCCGTCGGCATCACCAAATTCGGCCACAGCCTGGACTTCGGCGCCGTGGACGGCCCCGCCACGGTGATCCTGCTCATCGCCACCCCGGCGAGTTCCTTCTCCGAGCACCTGGAGGTCCTGGCCACGCTGGCCCGCAGCCTCTTCAAGGAGAACTTCCGCGAATCCCTGCGCCGCGCCCACGACAAAGAGGTCATTGCCGAGCTCATCAATTCCAGCCTGGTCTTCTTTGACCACTAGAAGTACGACGCCGGAACGTCCAGTGGCGCCGCCCGCCCGCCTGCGCCGCCCCGTCACCCCGCGGCGCATTCGTTGTTCTACACGCCTACGAAGTACCGTTGTAGTGTGTTAAAAACCGCCGTCAAGCCCAAATGGATTGCAGCCCTGGTCTTTGCCCTGGCCGTCGCTGCCGTCTTTGTCCTGCTGAGCCAATGGCAGTTTTCCCGGTCCACGCAAACCGACGTTGCCCCGCCCAGCGTGACGGAGAAGATCCAGCCGCTGCTTCAAACGCTCCGGCCCGGCCAGCCGCTGCTCGGCAGCCAGGAAGGCCAGCTGGTCACCGCGACGGGGCACTTCGACGCGGCCAGGCAGGTGGTGGTGCAGTCCCGGATGCAGGACGGCAGGGTCGGCTTCTGGGTGGTCACCGCGTTCGTGGTGGACGGTGCACCGAAACTTAAGGGACAGGCGGCCACCGACGAAGTGGTCATTCCCGTGGCCCGCGGCTGGGTCCCCGACGCGGCGGCGGCGAAGCCCCCGCCGCCGGGAACCGTGGAGCTCGAGGGCCGGCTGCTCAACTCCGAGGGCCCCATCCTGTCCAAAAACCTGCCGGCCGGGCAGGTCAGCGCACTGTCCTCGGCGGAGCTGACAAACCTTTGGCAGACCTCCACCTACGCGGCGTTCGTGGTGTCCTACCAGGAGCAGTCGGGCGGGGCCGAGGTGGGCGCCGCCGCCAGCCATGGAGAGCTGGTCCGCATCACCGTGACGGCGACGGACCAAAACGGCAAGGTCAACTGGCTGAACATCTTTTACGCCATCGAGTGGGTGGTGTTCGCCGGCTTTGCCGTGTTCCTGTGGTGGCGCCTGGTGGCCGACGACTACCGCCGCGAACAAGACGAGCTCTTCGACGTCCACCACGGCGATGAGGCATTGGAACCAGACTTAGGAGAGTCAGCACAGTGAGCGAAACAAACCCGGCCCAGCCCAACGACACCCCGGCAGGAAGTGGCGTCCCGACGGCGGCAGCCAAGCGCAGATTCGGGGGCACGCCCGCCCAGATCCTCGGCGCGCTGAAGTTTTACAAGGTCCTGGCCTACGCCACCGGCACCATGCTGCTGCTGCTGTGCATCGAACTGATTGTCCGCTACGGCTTCCACAGTGTCCTGATGGCGGGTGGCACGAACTCCGTGACGGGCGCCTCGCACGGCTTCGGCTTTGTGGGGTCCGACGGCGTCGTCACCGGGGGCGTGAACGTCTCCACCCTGGTGCTCATTGTGCACGGCTGGATGTACGTGGTGTACCTGATTGCGGATTTCCGCCTGTGGTCGCTGATGCGCTGGCAGTTCGGCCGGCTGGTCCTCATCGCCCTGGGCGGCGTGGTCCCGTTCCTGTCCTTCATTGTCGAGGGCCGGATCCACAAGGAAGTCCTGGCCGAGGTGGCGGCTAACCCCAAGGCCGGGAAGCGGTACTAACCGTCCGCCTGAGGGCGCCGTGTCCCCGGTGGGCTGCCGCGCATGAGTGCCCCGTCACTCGGCCGGCCCCCGCGGGCGGGCAGGCGGATGGCGTGGGTTAAGATTGAACCGTGACTAATCCCGCTACGGCCCAGACTTCCCAGAAGCCCGTCCTGGTTGTGGACTACGGAGCCCAGTACGCCCAGTTGATTGCGCGCCGCGTGCGTGAGGCCAATGTGTACTCGGAAATCGTGCCGCATACCCATACAACTGAGCAGTTGCTGGCAAAAAACCCGGCTGCCATCATCCTCTCCGGGGGACCCGCCAGCGTGTACGCCGACGGTGCGCCCAGCGTTGGCGCAGACTTGTTCGAAGCCGGCGTCCCGGTCCTGGGCATCTGCTATGGCTTCCAGGCCATGGCAGCTGCCCTGGGCGGCGCGGTCGCCAAGACGGGCGCGCGCGAATACGGCGCCACCCATGTGACCCTCGCCGGCGAAGGCCGGTCCATCCTCGCCTCCACGCCCGCGTCGCTCAACGCGTGGATGAGCCATGGCGACAGCGTCCTGGAGGCCCCTGCCGGCTTTGACGTGCTCGCCTCCTCGGCCGGCGCCCCCGTGGCCGCCTTCGCCAACGAGGAGAAGTGCCTCTTTGGGGTCCAGTGGCACCCCGAGGTCAAGCACTCCGAGTTCGGCCAAAAGGTGCTGGAAAACTTCCTTTTCAACGCCGCCAAGGTGGAACGGAACTGGACCACCGGAAACATCCTCGACGAGCAGGTTGAGCGGATCCGGGAACAGATCGGCGACGCGAAGGTCATCTGCGGGCTCTCCGGCGGCGTCGATTCCGCCGTGGCCGCCGCACTCGTGCAGCGCGCCGTGGGCGAGCAGCTCACCTGCGTCTTTGTGAACCACGGACTGCTCCGCCAGGGCGAGGCCGAACAGGTCGAACGCGATTTTGTGGCGGCCACCGGTGCCAGGCTCTACGTCGCCAATGAACAAGACCGCTTCCTGAACGCGCTGTCCGGCGTGTCCGACCCGGAAACCAAGCGCAAGATCATCGGCCGCGAATTCATCCGCGCCTTCGAGGAAGCCGAGCGGGCCATCATGGCCGAGGCTGCCTCCGAGGGAGAAGAGATCAAGTTCCTGGTCCAGGGCACCCTGTACCCCGACGTCGTCGAATCCGGCGGCGGCGAAGGCGCCGCGAACATCAAGAGCCACCACAACGTCGGGGGCCTGCCGGAAGACCTGCGCTTTGAACTCGTGGAGCCGCTGCGCGCCCTGTTCAAGGACGAGGTCCGTGCCGTCGGCGCCCAGTTGGGCCTGCCCGCGGAGATCGTCGGCCGCCAGCCGTTCCCCGGCCCCGGCCTGGGCATCCGGATCGTCGGTGAAATTACCGGCGACCGCCTCGATCTGCTGCGCAAGGCCGACGCCATTGCCCGTGCCGAGCTGACCGCGGCTGGCCTCGACAACGACGTGTGGCAGATGCCCGTAGTCCTGCTGGCCGATGTCCGCAGCGTCGGCGTCATGGGCGACGGCAGGACGTACGGCCACCCGATCGTGCTGCGCCCCGTCTCCTCCGAAGACGCCATGACGGCCGATTGGTCGCGCCTGCCATACGATCTGCTGGCGCGGATTTCCAACAGAATCACCAACGAGGTGGAGGGCGTCAACCGGGTGGTCCTGGACGTGACGTCCAAGCCGCCGGGAACCATTGAGTGGGAGTAATCGCCCTAACCGAACGCCGGAGGCGGTCCGATAGTCCCTTTGAGGGCCTAATTTGGCTTCCCCCAGTGTGCCGGACGGACGTTGCGAGGTTGGGGCGCTAGCCTGAATTGCATGTCAGTATGGTCAAGACCGTTCCGAACGAGCGCAGAGAAGAAGGCATCCGTGTCCGAAGTCGCAAGTCCCGATGAGAGCTCGGTTGAGCTCCAAACCTGGCTTGCGGGATTGGACAGCTACGCGGGCCCCGACACCGCGCTGGCCTTCAGGAAGACGGAGTCCGGCTGCATCGACCTGACACATGCGCACCCGTCCGGGCTGGCCCAGCTCCTGGCCGGACGGAAAACGCGGCTGTCCACGTTGATCCGCGAACCCGAGCACTACTCCTCGGCCAAGCGTGCCGCCGCCGCACTCCGCGCCAAGATCTTCGAGTTGAGCACCGACCGCGGCATCGACGTCGGATACCTCGCCGCCGGGTTGGCCCGCTGGTCCGTGATCGGGGGCCCCAACAGCGGCGATGTCTGCGCGCCCGTGCTGCTGGCCGCCGTCGCACTGACCGTGCGGGCGGGGCAGGACGACTACGAGCTCCAGCTCATGGAGCAGGCGCAGCTGAACCCGGCCCTGGTGGCGCACCTTGCGCAGAACGCCAACATCCGGGTGGACGGGGCCGCCCTGGGCCGCCTGGCCTACAGCACCGCCCGGTTCGACCCGGCACCCGTGCTGGACAAGCTGCGGTCCCTGTTGTCGCCCATCGCCGGCGCCACAGTGGAGCACGACCTGCTCGTTTCCAGCTTCGCGTTTCTGGCCGACAACCTCCGCGACCCTGCCCTGCTGGCCGGGACGGAACTGCTGGGCCGGCTGCAGCGCAACAGCGAAGGCGACGTTCTCCCGGTCGAGCTGGAACCCGACTTTTCCCGGTTCACCCCCCTTGACCAGCGCCCTCCCCAGGACGAGCTGCTGGTCCTCGATGCCGATCCCCAGCAGCAGTACGTGCTGGACCTGATCGGTGAAGGGGAATCCGTGCTGGTGTCCACGCCGCCCGGCACGGGCCAGACGCAGACGGCCATCAACGCCATCGCCCAGTTGGTCCATGCCGGCAAGAGCGTCCTGGTGGTGGGTGAGCGCCGCAGCACCCTGAACGAGCTGGCGCAGAACCTGGGCAGCATGGACCTGGATTCCCTGCTCCTGCAGCTAAGCGCCCAGACGGGTCCCCAGCAGATCAAGTCCCAGCTGATCCGCGCCATCACACGCAATGAAAAGGCTGAGGAACCCCAGCTCGCCAGCCTGTACCAGACACTCGTGGACCACCGCCACCAGCTGGTGGACCACGTGTCGAGCCTGCACAATGTGCGCGAGCGCTGGGGCTGCTCGCCGTATCAGGCCATGCAGTCCCTGGCCGAACTGACATCGATCCACCCGGCACCGTCCACCACGGTGCGGCTCAAGCGCAGCGTCCTGGACAGCGTCAGGGAACGCGGCGAATTGAGCGGGCGCCTGCGCCGGGCGGCCGAACTGGGCTCCTTCAGCAAGGTGGCCGTCGGCAGTGCGTGGCACGGCGCGCGGCTGGTGACGCGCAAGGAAACCGAAGCGGCCTACGCCCTGGCCGAGGAGCTGTTCAAGCAGGTCCCTGTGTTCGCGGCGAAGATGCGCGACGTTGCCGACTTCGGCCAGATCCGGCACGGCAACACCTTTGCCGAATGGGGACGCCAGCTCGAGATGCTGGTGGCCATCCGTGAAAGCCTGGACAAGTTCAAGTCCGATGTTTTTGACTGGCCCATCGATGAAATGATTGCCGCCACGGCCACGGCCGCGTGGCGCCGCGAGCGCGGCATTGACATGCCCGCCCTCCAGCGGGCACGCTACCGCCGCAACGCAAAGGACTTCGTCCGCCCGGGCGTGCACATAGCCGACCTGCACGAGTCGCTGGTGCTGGTCAATGAGCAAAGCGCCCGCTGGGCCGAGGCGGCCACCAGCAAGCGCCACCCGACAGTTCCGTCCGGGCTGGCCGAGCTGAACGGCAACTATCGCGAGCTCACCGAGAAACTGAATACGCTCGGCGCCGCCCTGGAACGCACCGTGGACGGCGGCGACCTCGCCAATGCCAACGTCGGCGAGCTGACGGGCCGCCTTGACGCACTGGTGCAGGACAAGGTGTCTCTGGAGACGCTGCCCGAGCGGACCCTGCTGTTGGAGAGCATGCGCGAGCAGGGGCTGGGCGAGCTGCTGGACGACCTTGCCCGCCGCGAGGTGGGCCCGTCGGAAACCCGGGCCGAACTGGAACTTGCCTGGTGGCAGTCCGCGCTGGAGGCCATGATCAGCGGCGACGACTACCTGGCCATGTCCGACGGCGACAAGCTGCGCAGGCTCGAGGCCGAATTCCGCCTGGCAGACCAGGCGCATGTGGCGTCCGGTCCTGCCCGGATCCGCTGGAAGCTGGCACAGGAGTGGCGCGAGGTGGTGGCCGGACGCAACCGCCAGGGCGAGATGCTGCGCAACGTGCTCAAGGACGGCCGGGTCTCCCTGGCTGCGCTGGGCGTCCAGGCCCCGGACCTTTTGAAGAACCTGGTGCCGGTGTTCACCGCCAGCCCCTTGGTGGTGCCCTCCGTCATCCCGGCGGGGTTCCGCTTCGACACGGTGGTAATCCTCGACGCCGAATCCACGTCGCTGCAATCGGCGCTGCCGGCCCTGGCCCGGGCCGAGCAGGTGGTGGCCTTCGGCGACGAACAAACCGCCTGCCCACGGAGCTTCACGGTTGCCGTGGGCGACCCGGCAAGCCGCATGGTGGACCAGCACCCGCTGGAAAGCGTGCTCGGCGCCTTGTCCCGCGTCCTGCCCCGGCACCGGCTGACCGTCTCCTACCGCGCCGTGGACGAGGACCTGGTCCTGCAGTTGAGCCGCGGCTTCTACGATTCGCAGCTGGAGCGCCTGCCCGACGGCCGTTCCGTGACCGGGCTGGAACGCTCCCTCTCCGTGGACTACCTGCCGGACGGCAAGGGCCTTCCCGGTGCCGGCGACGGCGGCGTGGAATCGGTGGTGGCCGAGGTCAACCGCGTGGTGGACATGGTGTTTGAACATGCCCGGGTCCGGCCGCGCGAATCCCTGGCGGTCATCACCGCCAGCGACCGGCACGCCGTCCGGGTGGCACAGGCGATCCGCCTGCAGATGGCGAACCACCCGCTGCTGGCCGGATTCTTCGAATCCGGGCCCGAGTCCTTCCGCGTGGTCACAGTGGACCGGGCCGCGGGGCTGGTGCGCGACCGTGTCATCTTCTCCCTTGGCTACGGCCGCACGCCCCATGGCAGGGCGCTGCACGGCTTCGGCCCGCTGTCCGAGCCCGACGGCCGCGCCAAGTTCGCACTGGCCATGACGCGGGCCCGGCACCACAACCACATCATCAGCTGCTTCCGCCCGGAGGACCTGGACCTGAAGCGCCTCAGCCACGGCGCCGTGGACTTCTTTGAACTGTTGGACCGTGAGCTGGCCGGGAACTCCCTGTTGGGGTCTCCTGCCTCCCGGGCGGAGGACAGCGAACGGGAAACCGGCGAGGACCCGCTGGTCGCCGACCTGGCGGACCGCCTCCGGGCCCGCGGGGCAAGGGTTTGGCACCACTACGACGGGGTGCTGGACGTTGTGGCTGCGCCGGACCCGGTGACGCTGCTGGGCCGCGAGGACCACGAGATCCCCGTGCCCGTGGCCGTGGAGTCCGACGGCACGGCCAAATACCAAAACATGAGCGTGCGCGAGCGCAGCCGCCTCCGGCCGCAGATGCTCGAACGCCTCGGCTGGCGCTACGTTCCGCTGTGGACGATCGAAGTCTTCACGGACCCCTCCAGCTGTGCCGACCAGATCGGCCGGTACCTCGGGCTGGTGTCCAGCGCGGGCGACGACGAACTGCCGTCCCTGATGGGGACACCCCTCGACACGTCCATGACAGCTGTCATCGATTCGCCGCGGTCCCGGCGGCGCCCGGCGGCCGGCGCGCCGACGGGTCCTGCCGCCACCAGGGGCGGATCCGCTGCGACGGGGCCGAACGGGCCGGCGCCTGCGGGACACGCCATGGACGACTGGGAAGCAGTAAGGGCTAGTGAAGAAAGCGTGACCACGGTGAACGAACCGGCGAAGAACACCCACGGCGGCAACGCACCGGCCGACGGCCCGGCCGCCGCGGCGGACACCACGGAAGATGATGCCGGCGTGCTGCCGAAGCTCGCCCCCAACGACGCGGCGCACACCTGGGGCGACGACCGAGCCAACCAGGGCCACGACGAGTGGCTGCGCGAGAACAAGCCGCCGCACTGGGGTTAGGCAGGGTTGTGCAGGGGCGCAGAGGCATGGTTCCGCATGGGCGGCCGGGCACGGTTCTGCAGGTCCAACCGTGGCCTGCAGGCTTGACGGTGTCATTTCACCAGAACCAGAAAGATCTTGCCGCGGGCAGAGGCGCCAGCGAGGAGGACCGCCTGGTCGCGGGAGGCGCCAACCACCACCAGGCCCTCGGAGTCCTGGGCCGACAGCAGCCCACCGCTGGGAGCGGCCAGCGCCGGGGTCCACAGCACCGCCACTGACCTTGCGAGCACATCGTTTTGCATCGGCCCGTCCAGGCCCTTGCTTGCGCTCAGCACCACGTCGACCAATTGGCCCTGGCGCAGCAGCTGCACGGTGGAGGGGTCGGTGAGCCGAAGCGGAACGGCCTGACTTCCGGGCGCGGCACCCACCAGCAGGCCGTCACCGATGAGGGCCGCGTCCGTCAGGACTTCGCCGCGACGCACGGGGCCCGAGAGCCGGGTGCCCACCCAGGCCGGCACAGCGGCCGGGGACTGCCCCAAGGTGGCACTTCCCGGGGGTCCGCTGCCGCCCCGGCCCGCTGCGGAGTCCGGATCAGGTGCGCCCAGGCTCCCCGCCGGCACCATGGAAGGACTGACGTCGGCCGGCGTGAGATCAGCCGGACCCAGGGAGTGCCCGGCAGGCAGGTCGCGCGCAGCGACCCAGACCAGCGAGGTGGCCGGGGGCACGGGCGTCAGCTGCTGCACGGCAGTGGCAGCAGCGGCACACAGCAGCAGGGCGGCAGCCAGCCGGCGCCGACGCTTGAGCTGGCGCCACAGCCTTTGGCCCGGAGTGGCCGGTCGGGTCCGCGCGGACCAGGACGGACCCCGCAGTGGGGGATAAAGCGGTGCGGGGTACCGCGGCTGGCTGCCACGTCCGGGGCTGGTGGAGGACCTCATGGCCCAACGCTAGGTGCCTCGACGCCGCACGGACAGGACCGGAAGCCGGAATGTGGGCAGCGGGCGTCGCCACGCAGCCTGTGGAGGGATGAATGCCCTTGGTCATGTCCCGGGTGGGCCGCGCGCTGGAGTCCCGCGTCCGCAGGACGCCGCCAGAGGACCAGCGCCCGCGTGACGTCGCTAGCGGAACGTCGCCAGCCGGCCGGCACTTCCGGGCCGGGGCCCTTACGCCGCCAGGCCCTGCGTCGCCGCCGCGGAATCTAGCTGGCGACGGAGGCGGTGGCCTTGGAAGCCGACACGGTCGAAGCCGAAGCGGTGGAGGCGGAACCGGACGTTGCCTCGACGGTGGCCGGCGCGGGCGCCTTGGAACCGGAGTCACCGGACCCGCTGTCGGACCCCGAAGCGCTGCTGGCGGCAGGGACGGTGCTGGATCCGGAGCGCGAGTCAGTGCGGTAGAAGCCGGAGCCCTTGAAGACCACGCCGACGGAGTTGAATTTCTTGCGCAGCTTTCCGCGGCATTCCGGGCAGACGGTCAGGGAGTCGTCACTGAACGACTGCTGGATGTCGAATGCATGGCCGCAATCTTTGCAGGCGTACGCGTAAGTGGGCACTGATTTCCTCCTGGATGCATGCGTCGGGACCGCGGTTTCCGCAGCAGTGGCTGATGCACTGGCTGGCAGTCCAAGGTCCCGAGTGCTAATTCTATCACCGCTTACCACAACGCCCCGGGCGCGTTACTTATTTCACAAGGTCCGGTTCACCGCGGGGCACGCCCAGCCTTGCTCCAGCCTCCGGGCGTCACCACCCAGCCGACGGGCTGGTCGAGGGAGTCGTGCGGGAGGGTGCCCTCCGGAAACACCTCCCGTTCAAGGACGACGGCGGCCGTGGGCGCCGCGCGCCCGGCGCCGTCCGCGGGGGAGCCGGGGAACGCCAGGGCGGCCAGAAAACGGTCGTAGTAGCCGCCTCCCTGGCCCAGGCGCACACCCGCGGGGTCCGCTGCCAGCGCGGGCAGCAGGATGCCGTCCACGGGACCCAGCCGGGCAAAGGCCAGGCGCGGCCCCACCGGTTCCATGACCGGTGCCAGCGCGCTGCGCCCCAGCTTGACGCCGGGGGTCCACTCAGCCCAGGAGAGCTGGTGGTCCGCTTCGCAGGCAGGCACAAAGACGCGGTGTCCGGCGTGGACCAGGGCCTCCAGCAACAGGCCGGTCCCTGGCTCGACGCCGGAGGAAATGTAGGCGCAAACGGTTCCCGGCGGCTCCGGGCCGCGCAGCTGCGCGGCCCACCCCACCCCGGCGGAAGCCAGGCCGGCCTCGGCAAGGTGACGGGCGGCGTCGTCCATGGAAAGGCGGGCGGCGCGCAGGCGGGAACGCCACTCGGCCTTGGTGGTGGGTGCCAAGGATTCTCCTCTTCTCCGGTCGATGCGGGTGGTTACCCAGCCCAAGCTAGCAGGGCGCGGGCCCGAAACTAGGGCATTCTGCGCTCCGCGCAGCCGCGTCCGTTAGCCTAGGAGCATGACTGATGTTTCGCGCGTACGTAAAGCCGTCATTCCTGCGGCCGGACTGGGAACCCGCTTCCTGCCGGCAACGAAGGCGATGCCGAAGGAAATGCTGCCCGTGGTGGACAAGCCGGCCATTCAGTACGTGGTTCAGGAGGCAGTCAGCGCGGGCCTGACGGACGTGCTCATGATCACCGGGCGCAACAAACGCGCCCTCGAAGACCACTTTGACCGGGTCCCGGTCACGGAGCAGCTGCTCGCGGCCAAGGGCGACACCGAGAAGCTGGCGGCCATCCAGCACGCCACCGACCTGGGTGAAATCCACTACGTGCGCCAGGGTGATCCCAAGGGCCTGGGCCACGCAGTCCTGCGTGCCAAGACCCACGTGGGAAATGAGCCGTTCGCGGTGCTGCTGGGCGACGACCTCATTGACGAGCGCGACGAGCTGCTGACCACCATGATCGACGTCCAGGCCCGCACGGGGGGGTCCGTCATTGCGCTGATCGAGGTTCCGCGGGACAAGATCTCCGCCTACGGCTGCGCCGACATGACCGTGGTTGAGGGGGAAAACTACGTCAAGGTCAACCACCTGGTGGAGAAGCCAGCGGTGGAGGACGCGCCGTCGAATCTTGCCGTCATTGGCCGCTACGTGCTGCATCCGGCTGTTTTTGAGGTGCTGGAAAACACGCCGCCGGGACGCGGGGATGAAATCCAGCTCACGGACGCCCTGCAGACGCTCGCGACCCGCGAGGGGGACGGCGGAGGCGTCTACGGTGTGGTGTTCCGCGGTCGCCGCTATGACACCGGAGACAAGCTCAGCTACTTGAAGGCCGTGGTGACCCTGGCATGCGAGAGCGACGACCTCGGCCCGGACCTGCGTGACTGGCTGGGCGAGTTCGCAGCCCAACTTCAGAAGTAACGTCCGTGTGGGGCCAGGCTATTTGGCCGGTGACGCTGGAATCCGGTGATCTGGTCCTGCGCCCCATCAAGCTGCGGGACAAGGCGGAATGGACGCGGGTGCGGGCCCGCAACGCCGCCTGGCTGCAGCCGTGGGAGGCGAGCAGCCCGGCCGGCCAGGGTGAACTGCCCACCTTTGGCGGCATGGTCCGCGCCCTCAACGAACAGGCACGGGCGGCCACGGCGCTTCCCTTCGTCATCACCGAGCGTATGCCGGGGCAGTCAAAGCCGGCACTGGTGGGCCAGTTGACGGTGTCCTCGATCATGTGGGGCTCGGCCATGATGGCGTCGCTGGGCTACTGGGTGGACCGGGACCGGGCCGGCCGCGGCATCGCCCCGACGGCGGTCGCCATGGTCACGGACCACTGCTTCCGCACGCTGGGCCTGCACCGGATGGAGATCAACATCCGGCCGGAAAACGCCCCGAGCCTGCGGGTGGTGGACAAGCTGGGCTTTCGCGATGAGGGGCTGCGCCCGCGCTACCTGCACATCAACGGGGAGTGGGCCGACCACCGCAGCTTTGCCCTGACGGCGGAGGAGGTCCCCGGCGGCCTGCTGAACCGGTGGCTCGGCAGCCTCCGGTAATTGTTTCGCCACCTTGCGACACACCGGCAGTAATGCCGGTGGCGGCATGTTTGACCTCTAGGGTTGAAATGTGGAAGCGCCGCGGCCGGGTTTCCCATATTTGGTAGTTGTTGCGACTGCCGCACCGCAGGCACGCCAGACCAGCAGTAGCAGGAGACGTCAATGGAACGCACTATTTCCGACGCCCACGCCCACGTGGAGCCGGGACGCCCATCCGCCGCGCCCGTTTCCGGACCTGCCCCGCTCACCATTTACTGGGGCCGGACGGCCGTTGCCGCCGTGGGCCTCATCGCGCTCCTTACCGCTTTTGTCTCCGGCGGCCTGAGCCTGTTCCGTGTCGGCTCTTCCGTGCTCGGCTGGACGGGCCTCATAGTCTTCCTGGCCGTGCTGGCCGGGCTGCGCGCCGTGGCCGTGCGCGACCACAACGCACGCCGTGCGGCCGTCCGGCTGGCGGCTGAACGTACGACGTCGGACGCCGGGTCCGCGGCACCGTCCGGTCCCGCCGTGGAACCGCGCCCGACGGTCCTGTTTGACGGGGCCCAGGGCGCCCCCGCCGGCAAGCCCACCCGCGCGCAGAAGCCACTGACGGCCGAGGAACTGCGCAACGCCGCCCTGCGCGTCGCGGCCCAGGGCACGGCGGACGCGAAGCTGGCCCACACGCAGACCGTGGCCGAGGGTGAGCTCTCCGCGGAGACCTGGGAGCCCGTGGAGGTGCCCAAGCCCGGCTATGTCACGGCAGCCCGTGCCGCCGCCGCGGCCGCCGCCCCGCTTCAGGTTCCCGCAGTGCCCAGATCCGCCGGGACGTCCATCAAGGCCGACCAGGCCGGCATTGGAATGCCCGCGGCTGACGCCGCTGCGGCGCCGGCCGTTGTGGACGGCGGCAAGGCGGGGGAGGAGCCGGCCGCCGCCGAGAAGCCGGCAAATGCCGGCCACGGACTGAACAACCTCGACGTAGTGCTCCGGCGCCGCCGCGCGTAAACGCCGACCGGTGGTCGAGCCTGTCGCCGGTGGTCGAGCAGCGAGCTTTGCGAGCGCGTCGAGACCCCCCAGGCCCGGTGGTCGAGCAGCGAGCTTTGCGAGCGCGTCGAGACCCTGATTTCGACGAGCTCAATTACCGGTGGCCCCATGCCCCGCCCGAGGGTAGCCTCGAGCCATGGTGCTGATTGCTGTTGCCGGAGGAACGGGTACCGCTGGCCGGGCCGTGGTTGCGGACGCGGTGGGCCGCGGGCTGAGGGTCCGGTCGGTGAGCAGGCACGTTCCCCAGCTGACGGATCCGCGCAGAGTGGCCGGCGCCGAATACGTGGAGGCGGATTTCCGCACGGGTGACGGTGTTGCGGGCGCGCTGGCCGGAGTCGACGTCGTCGTGGAGACCCTCGACGCGCGGACGGGGCCGGCATTGAAGGCGTTGCCGGCAACAACTGTCGCCGTGCTTGCGGCGGCCCGGCGGGCCAAGGTCGCGCGCTGTGTGTTGCTGACCATTGTCAATGCCGCGGAATGTTCCATGGGGTATTACCAGGTGCAGGCGTCACGGGCGCGCAGCTATGAGTCGTCTGGGATGCCCACCACGGTGGTGTACGCCACGCAGTTCCACAACCTCGTGGCGGGCCTTTTCTCCACTGCCGCCAAAGTGGGGATCATTCCGGCGTTCTCCGGCGTCTCCTTTCAACCAATTGCGACGGCGGACGTGGCGGCTGTGCTGGTCGACGAAGCGGTGGCCGGCCTTGAACCGGGTGCCGTGCCGCACCGCTCGGTCCAGGCGGGCGGGCCGTCCGTGTGGCCCATGAGGGCCCTGGCGGAACAGTGGAAGGCGACCACGGGGCGCCACGGCGTGGTGACGACCATGCCGCTGCCGGGGGCATTCGGCACTTTTCTACGGGCCGGTCGAAACCTGGCGCCGGATGCCGCCGTCGGACGCATTGAGTTCAATGACTGGCTGACCGAGCAGAAACTGGCACCGTGACTGGGCCTGCGTTTTCCCGGTGGTTGAGCTTGTCGAAACCCTCGGCGCAAACAATTCCAACGCAATGTTGTCTGGGTCGCGGAACTCCACAATGAAGCCGCTGCCGGTGTCCTTGACGCCGCCATGGCCGACGCCGGGGCGTCGGAGTCGCACGATCCCACCGATGCTCTTCATAAGCTTGCAACGCTTGAGCCGCCGAAGGAACTCGTCAAATCAGCATGCGGAGAGGCTTGTCTGCCGTGGCCACCTGTCCCAAAGTTCTTTGTTCGTCGCCAACACTTGGTCACGCGTACTCTGCCCCAAATCTGGGCGGGTACGTGCGGCTTGGCGCCTTTTGGGAAGACAAAAGGCCCCCGACCCAGCGTTTCCGCAGGTCAGGGGGCCATTCGGGTGGAGCTAAGGGGATTCGAACCCCTGACCTCCTCGATGCGAACGAGGCGCGCTACCAACTGCGCCATAGCCCCGTGACGGCTGTGAAGCCGTCAACTTTTCTAGATTATGCCCTGACTGCCGGAGATTCCAAACCGACCCGCTGAAGAGACGGCCTGACCAGGGGCACCCCGGCTGGCCAAGACCACATTTGTTGCCGCCGGCGGCAAACGGCCAGCGGTGGGGCGAGGCAACCATGGCAATCAGGACGAGCCCCATGAACCACATCCGCATGAAGGTAACTGGCATTGACCGGCAGCGGGCGTTTTTGCGAAGGAACTTTTTTGCCTTGCCCGCCGCCATTGAAATGCCTGCAGTCACCCCGCCGGAAGAACAAGGGCGCCATGCATTCCTCTACGGTGGTGTCCTTTACAACTTGGGCTGCACGTCCTGGGGCTGCGGCCAGCTTCCTCGGATCCTTTTGTATCTCAGTTTCTTCCCGAGGCCGACCGCCAAGGGGATGGGTGGAGTCTTTCTCTATCTTGACGTGAAGGCTGAACAGTGAGTGATCGAGGCTGCTGACAGAGATCACGACGCTCTGCCTGGGCCTGTTGAAAGATAACAACTGCCGCCCCGTGGGCCATCCATTGTTGAATACGGCCAGGAGCGTCCCCCGACCTTTGTCATCACCACCTTGGGCAGGTTGGGCCGATCCCCGGCAACACGTTCGGCCCAGATAGGGCTGACGACAAAGCGAGAACGCGCCATCGGCGGTGTCGGCGGCGTCGGGCCGGGGCAGGACCTGCGCGGGCCGCGGGAACGGCTCGCGGACAGCCAGCCGTTCGCCGGGCTGGGGTGCCGGAGCTTAGGATTCGTTGCACCTTTCCGTTTTGGCCGCCATGATTGGTTGACCACAGCGCGGCCTTGAGTCCGCCGTTACCGCGTTAAATACAGGGTGTGATCGGCCCTATTCCATGCGGCTAATCCGGCCACCGCTAGGATTTGGAGTATGAAGCTAATCGGGCGAGCGGTGGAGATGACTTTGTGGCGGGTAGGACAATCACGGGAACTACTGGAAGGTGTGCACCGTGATTCCGAATAATGACGCTGAATCTTCTATTGATGCAGGCAAGGGCCCCCAGGGAGGTGTTCAATCCGTGGACAGGGCGCTTGCCGTCTTGGACATTCTGGCCCGCGACGGCTATGCCGGCGTGAGCGAAATTGCCGAGGAAATGAACCTCCACAAATCCACGATCTTCCGGCTGCTGGTCTCCCTCGTGGGCAGGGACTTGGTCCAACAGGACAACGGGAGGGGAAAGTACCAGCTGGGTTTCGGGGTCCTGCGGCTGGCCAGCTCCATCCCCGGACGGTTGAGTCTCGTTCACGAGGCCCGTCAGGTGTTGGAATGCCTGGCCGAGGAATATAAGGAGACGGTGAATCTTGCCGTGCTCCGCTCCAACTTTGCCGTCAACGTCGACCAGGCCATGGGGCCTTCAATGCTTGTCATGTACGACTGGGTGGGCAGCCTGACCCCGCTGCATGCCACCTCCAGCGGAAAGGTACTCCTGGCAGCCCTGACCGCTGACGAACGTGCCCGCATCCTGGAGGAGACGGGACTGCCCGCAAGGACGCCGCGGACCATCACCGACCGCCACCAGCTTGAGAGCCAGCTGCTGGAGGTTTCACGCGTGGGATATGCGGTGGCGAGGGATGAGATAGAGATTGGATTGAATGCCGCGGCGGCGCCGGTCTATAACCACGCGGGAAATGTCATTGGGGCGGTGAGCATTTCTGGGCCGGCCTTTCGCTTCGATCCCGAAAAGACCCCTGGACTCCTCGAAGCACTGAAGCAGGCGGGCCTGCAGATCAGCGCCAACATGGGCTACCCCCGCCGGTAGACAGGCACATTCGCCGCACCATTGCACGGGATGGTGAGCCGCCCTCCCATCCCGAACAGGCGCGAGCAGCTATCGTCGTGCCGGGCCAACGGATCCGATAAATCTAGAGTGAGCCGCAAATTGGTTCTTTGGATCGAGGAAGTGGCCCGGCATTGTGAATGGAACTTCTGCTGGCGGCCGGACCCGGGCGGAACATGCCTATCTTGAATTGCGGGAGCGCATCATTGACATGCGGCTGCCTCCGGGTGCGGCCTTGAATGAAGACGACCAAATGGCCGAGCTCAAGGTTGGCCGCACACCCATGCGCGAGGCGGTCAGGCGCCTGGAGTCTGACCGGATGCTGACCGTCTATCCGCGCCGGGGAACCATCAGCGCGGACGTGAACATCCGTGACCTGAAGTCCATCTCCGACGCCCGCCGCGTGGCAGGAAGAGTGTCTGCACGGACTTGTCAGCTTCAGGGAGGAAGACCGGGCCCATGGTGGTAATGAGGTAACCGAATGCGCCGACGTCATACCATTCCATCGTGTTGCCCACGATCGTGCCGCCGAGGGCTTCTTGAGCATTTGCTTGTTGACGACTTTGAGGTCGGAAATCTTGAGCCGACGCCGTGGCAGCTTCGGGGTTGCGCCGCTTTGGGCGTTGAGGGACGGTCCCGAGGGGTTACTGGCGTCCGAGCATGGAGCAGCCGTTATGCGTCGGTCCCGAGGAGCATGCGGTTGAGGCGCTGGCGCCCGGGGGTTCCGGGCACCAGCGCGCTCCTATTTCAGCCAGCCGTTTACGACGCTGGCATGGGCATCCACCCACTTCTTGGCCGCCGCATCCGGCGCCATGCCGCCCTGGATGTCCTTCGCGACGGCGTTCTGGTCCGCATTGGTCCATTTGAAGGCCTTGATGAGTTTCGCGGCAGGGGATCCGCTGTTGGCGAGTTTCGTGGAGATCACCTTGTTCAGGTTGTAGACCGGGTAGTCGCAGGCCACCTTTTCCGGGTCGGAGTCGCAGCCGGGGGTCCACGCAGGGAGGCTGACCTTGACCAGGGGGACTTCGGAGAGGAACCATTGCGGGTCGTAGAAGTAGCCCAGCAGCGGGGTCTTGTTCGCTTCTGCGGTCCGGAACGACTGGATGAGGGCCGCTTCGGAGCCGGCAAAGACCACCTTGTAGTTGAGGTTGAGGTTCTTCACCAGCGCCTCATCGTTGGTCACGAAGGCCGGATCGCCGTCGAGCAGTTGCCCCTTGCCCGCGGACTCGGAGGTTTTGAACATGTTGGCATACTTGTTCAGGTTCTTGCCGTTGGTAATATCGGGGTACTTCGCGGCCATCCACGGCGGGACATACCAGCCGATGTGTCCCACGTTGCCGGTGGGCCCTGCGTCGACGGCGACGTGCTGGTCCGTGATGTATTGCTTGGCCAGATCGGCATGGCCCCAGTTTTCCATAATGACATCCACCTGGCCGGAAGCGAATCCCTGCCAGGAGATCTGTTCGTTCAGGTTCTTCTCCACCACCGTGCAGCCGAGCTTGTTCTTGGCCAGGTAGTCGAACACGGCCGCGTCGGCGGTGTAGCCGACCCAGGCATTGAGCGCGACGTTCACCGTCCCGCAGTCCGTTTTGGCGGAACCGGCCGCGCCTGCTTGGTTCACGGATGCAGCGCCGCATCCGGTGAGCAGCAAAAGCGCCCCAACTGCCGCAGCTGCGGCAGGAAGACTTCGGCTTAATAGCTGTGCTGATTTGAACATGGTTTTCTCCTTTTGGCGGGAAATGCGCTGTGGTGGGAATGCGGTAGTGGGAATCGAGATTTTCGCTAGCTGATTCGCTTCCGGACGGGGGCCGCGGCGGCGGCCTGGGTGATGCGGTCCAGCAGAATGCCCAGGAAGACGATGGCCAGGCCTGCCGCCAGGCCCTTTCCAAACACCGAACTCTGGACAAAGCCGGCGACAACGTCGTACCCGAGGCCGCCGGCGCCGACCAGGGCACCGATGACGACCATGGCCAGCACGTACATCAGACCTTGGTTGGCGGCAAGTGCCAGTGTCTTGCGGGCCATCGGAAGCTGGACCTTGCTGATCACCTGCCACGGTGTGGAACCGCTGGACACGGCAGCCTCCACGACGGTCGGCGAAATCCCGGCAATGCCGTCGGCGGTGATCTTGATGGCCACCGGCGCGGCGTAGATGATGGCGGCCACGATGGCGGTAAAGCGGTTCGCGCCGAAGAGCCCCAGGAAGGGAACCAGGTAGACAAACGCCGGCATGGTCTGGCCGGCGTCCAGCATGGGTCGCATGGCCTGGTCAATCCTGCTGGAGCGGCCCATGGCCACGCCGAAGACCACACCCAGCACCATCACGACAATGATGGCCAAAAGGCTGCTGGCGAGCGTCACCATGGTGTCGTTCCAGAGCCCCAGGGAGATGATCGCGGCCAGGCAAAAGGAGGTCACCGCTGCCAGCTTCCAGCCTCCGACGGCGAAGGCTGCGATCGCGATCGCGGCGGCCAGGACGAAAAAGGGCGTGTCGGTGAGGAGCGACTGGAACGGGTTGAGGATGCCGATCGTGACCGACTCCTGGAAGGAGTGGGTCAGGAAATACAGGTTGGTCTGCAGCCAGTCGCTGGCAGCGCTGACGCCGCCGCTGATCGCCGGCCCCACGTTGAGGTTCTGCGGAAAGACGGCGGCCCACATCACGGTGCGGGAGACCTGGACAAGTCCCAGTGTCAGGATCAGGGCTGCTGAGAGCACGATGAACCGGGTCCGGCCGGACAACCTGCCGGACCGGCGGGCACCGGGCTCGGCACGTTGGCTCGCGGCGGTGGTGACGCGGTCCAGCACAATGGCCATGAGCACAATGCCCAGGCCCGAGTTGACCGCGGTCCCCACATCCAGCGATTGTAGGGCGACGACGACCACCTGGCCCAGCCCCGGAGCGGCGATCAGGGCCGCGATGGTCACCATGGACAGCGCCGCCATCGTGCTTTGGTTGATGCCCATCACAATGGTCCGGCGCGCCATCGGAAGCTGGAGTGTGCGCAGCCGCTGCCAGCCGGTTGTGCCCAGCGAATCGGAAGCTTCCCTGGTGTTCTCGGGAATGCTGCGGATGCCGTGGGAGGTCAGCCGGATGACTGGCGGTGCCGCAAAGATCACGGTCGCAATCACCGCGGACGCCGGGCCGATCAGGAAGACCAGCGCCAGCGGGGCCAGATATACAAACGAAGGCATGGTCTGCATGAAGTCCAGAACGGGGGTGACAACCTTCTGGACGCGGCTGCTGATTCCGGCCAGCACACCCAAGGGAATGCCCGCCAGCAAGGTCAACAGCACGGCCGTGACGACCAGGGCAAAGGTGTAGGCGGCATCGACGAACAGACCCTGGAACCCGAAGAAGCTGAACACGACGGCGGTCAGCAGGGCTACCCGGAGGTTGCCGACGGCGAAGGCAACCCAGGTGAGCACGGCGACGGTGCCCAGCCAGCCCATGACGGGGATGACCTGGCCGGTGGGGCTGGCAGCGAAGACGGCCATGAAGAAGCCCGCGACCGATCCTACGGCGCCGCGCAGCGGAGTGAGGACGTACATGAAGACTGGGTTTCCGGCGCGGTTCTCCGCGATCCAGGAATTGAAATGGTTCAGGCTCCGGTGCAGGTCCGTCAGCTCGGAAGCCGGCAGCGCCAAGGTGCCGGTGCCGTGCAGGAACAGGTAGCCCAGCAGCCAGAGGGCTCCGGCGCCCAGCAGCAGTGCGGTCCGCCGGCTGATCCGGCGCCGGTTCCCAGCCGTGGTGCCGGGTCCGGCGGCCAGCACCGGTCGGGCACGAAACAACGTGGCCATCATGCTGCGGATTCTTTGCTGGCGCCAACGGCTACTTTGCCCGGGGTGGCCGGGTGGTGGCTGCCGGAGCTGTGGATGGCGGCCAGGATGCTGTCCCGGTCGATCTGGCCCATGATCCTTCCGCCGCCGTCGGCCACCAGGACGGGGCTGCTGGCACCGCTCACCAGGGGGATGGCGTCCCTGATGAGTGTTGTCGACGCCAGAACAGGGGCGTCGGACGGCGTGCCGGCGGCCACCGGCCCCGTGATCCACTTGAGCGTCAGGACATCTGCCCGCGGCACCTCGGAGACGAAATCGGCAATGTAGCTGTCCGCCGGTGAACCCACCAGTTCGTCCCCCGAGCCCATCTGGACCATCTCGCCGTCGCGCATGATCAGGATGCGGTCTCCCAGCTTGAGCGCCTCGGACAGGTCATGGGTGACGAAAACCATGGTCTTTCCCATCTCCTTGTGCAGGCGGATTACCTCTGCCTGCATGTCGCGGCGGATCAGTGGATCCAGCGCTGAGAACGGTTCGTCGAAGAGGATGGTGTCCGGGTCCCCAGCGAGGGCACGCCCCAGTCCGACGCGCTGCTGCATGCCGCCGGAGAGCTGGTCGGGGTAGTGCTGTTCATACCCCTTCAGCCCGACGAGTTCGATGATTTCGCGGGATCGGCTCTCCCGCTCCTTCTTGGCCGTGCCGCGGATCTGCAGGCCATAGGAGACGTTGTCCAGCACCGTGCGATGCGGCAGCAGGCCGAAATGCTGGAATACCATGGACATCTTGCGCCGGCGCAGCTCGCGCAACTCCACGGTGCCGGCCTGCAGCACGTCTCGGCCGTCCACCAGCACCTGGCCGGAGGTGGGCTCGATCAGCCGGGTGAGGCAACGGATCAATGTTGACTTCCCCGAGCCGGAGAGTCCCATCACCACGAAGACCTCGCCCTTGGCGACATCGAAGTTCATGTTTCGCACGGCCGTGACACAGCCGGTGCTCTCAAGCAGCTCGGCCGAGCTCTGGCCGGACAGGCCGGCGTTGCCGGGAACCTTCTCTCCCCCCGTTCCGAAGACTTTCCAGAGGTTTCGGACTGATATTACGGGACTGTTCACGGCTATGCTCCTGCTGTCGAAGTATCGAACCAATGGCTGGGTCCGGGGTCAATGTTTTGCCATATGTGCTTCGTCTCCCGGTATTCCCCCAACCCTGCCAAACCGAGCTCGCGACCATTCCCGGATTGGCCGAATCCGCCCCATTCCGCCTGCGGAACGTAGGGATGGTAGTCGTTGATCCATACGGTGCCATGCCGCAGCGCCTGCGCGACCCGCTGGGCGCGGGCGCCATCCCGGGTCCATACCGCTCCCGCCAGCCCATAGATCGTGTCGTTGGCCAACCTCACAGCCTCTTCTTCCGTCCTGAAAGTCTCCACCGTGAGCACGGGTCCAAAGGACTCCTCCTGCACCACGCGCATCCCCGTCGCACAGCCGTCAAGGATGGTGGGCGGGTAATAGCTGCCGCCCGCCAAGCGGGGTTCGGTTGGGATGTGTCCGCCGCAGAGCAGACGGGCGCCCTCGGCCACTCCAGCCGTGACATAGGCGTGCACCTTGTCCCGGTGGGCCGCGGAGATCAGCGGGCCCGCCTGGGCGTCTTCGTCAAACGGACCGCCAAGGCGGATGTGGCGCGCCCGCACGGCGACCTCGGCCACAAATTCGTCGTGGATCGACTCTTCCACCAGGAGCCGGGACCCGGCCGAGCAGACCTGCCCGGAATGCAGGAAGACGGCCGTCAATGCATAGTCAACGGCCGACTCGAGGTCGGCGTCGGCAAAAACAATGTTCGGGTTTTTTCCGCCGAGTTCAAGCGCCACCCGCTTCACTGTCGCAGCGGCTGCTGCCATCAGGACCCTGCCGGTTGCCAGCCCGCCGGTGAAGGAAACCAGGTCCACGCGCGGATCCGTACCCAGCCCGGCACCAACAACAGGTCCGGCGCCGGTGACAAGGTTCGCCACGCCGGCGGGAACCCCTGCCTCGGCCAGCGTTTCCATTAACAGGATCGCGGTCGACGGCGTCAACTCGCTGGGCTTGAGGACAAAGGTGTTGCCGGCCAGCAGTGCCGGGGCAACCTTCCAGGAGGTCTGGAGCAGCGGGTAATTCCATGGTGTGATCAGCCCGCAGACCCCGACGGGCACATGGACGATCCGGCTGACGGCGGCGGGGCTGCCCGTGTCAATAACGCGGCCCGCCTCCGTGCCGGCCAGGCCGCCATAGTACCGGAAGCAGGATATGACGTCATCGATGTCGTATTCCGCCTCGACATACCGCTTGCCGGTGTCCAAGGCCTCCGCCGTGGCATAGGCGGCCTTGTCCCTCTGGAGGAGATCGGCGGTGCGCAGCAGCATCCGGCCGCGTTGGATTTCCGGGATTCCGGCCCAGAGGCCGGAATCAAAGGCATGCCGGGCGCTGCCGATGGCGGCCTCCGTGTCCTTTGCAGTGCCCTCGGCCACGCTGGCAACCTCGGTTCCATCCGCTGGACAACAAATGGTTCGGACAGCGCCCCCGTCCGACGCCACCCATGTTCCGCCGACGTAGATGCCGCGTGCCACCTGGATGCCCAGGTCAACTGCCTGCGGGCTCACGATTGGGTCCTGCCCTGTGTCTGCGGTGACAGTTGCTCACGGCCGCCGGCCGCCCCGCCAGCCAGCGGGTCGGGATCCTGCGGGCTGGAACCGTGTCGATAGAAGTCGGTGCCCTGTGCGGTGAGCGGGGGTTGTCCAAGAATGAGGTCGGCCGCCTTCTCGGCGAGCATCATGACCGGGGCGTAGATGTTGCCGTTGGTAACATACGGCATGGCGGACGCATCGGCCACACGCAGCCCGCTCGTGCCGTGCACCCTCATTGTGAGCGGGTCAACGACAGCCAGGGGATCCGATGCCGGTCCCATTTTGGCGGTGCAGGACGGATGCAGCGCCGTCTCGGCGTCCCGACCCACCCACTGAAGGATCTCCTCGTCGGTCTGGACAGCCGCGCCGGGGGAGAGCTCCCCGCCGTCGAACGCGCCCATGGCAGCCTGGCCCAGGATGTCGCGGGAGATCCGTACCGCCTCCACCCATTCGCTGCGGTCCTGATCCGTCGAGAGATAATTGAACTTCATCGACGGGTGGCGTTTGGGATCCGTGGACAGGATTTTCACGCTGCCCCTGGAATCCGAGTACATCGGCCCGATGTGAACCTGGTAGCCGTGTTTGGCGGCGGCTTTCTGCCCGTCATAGCGCACGGCGACGGGCAGGAAGTGGAACATCAGGTTTGGATAGGAGACCTTGTCGTTTGAGCGTACAAAACCGCCACCCTCGAAGTGGTTGGTGGCCGCCGGCCCGGTGCGTCCCAGAAGCCATTGCAGACCGATGAAGGGGTAGCGCCAGGGACTGAGGCTCGGCTGCATGGAGACGGGCTGGGTGCAGGCATGCTGGATGTAGACCTCCAGGTGGTCTTGCAGGTTTTCACCCACGCCGGGCAGGTCGACAACCGGCCGGATGCCCAGCTTCCCCAGGTGCGCCGTGTCGCCAACTCCCGACAATTGCAGCAATTGCGGGGTGTTGATGGCGCCGCCGCACAGGATGATCTCCGTGGCGTGCGCAGTGTGTCGCCGCCCGTTCCTGCGGTAGCTCACGGACGTTGCCGCCGTGCCGGTGAAGTTGACTTTGGTGACGAAGGCCCGGGTGAGCACGCGCAAGTTTGGCCTGCCACGGTTTGGGCGCAGGTAGGCCCGTGAGGCGGACAGCCGCTGTCCTTTGTGCACGTTACGGTCGAACGGGCCAAAGCCCTCCTGGCGGTAGCCGTTGACGTCCTCGGTGCGCAGGAAGCCTGCCTGTTCGGCCGCACGGAAGAAGGCTTGGAACAGCGGGTTCCGAGCGGGGCCGCGTTCCAGGACCAATGGCCCGTCATGGCCGCGGAATTTATCGTCCGGAGCCGCGGCCAGGGTGTTCTCCATCTTCTTGAAGTAGGGCAGGCAGTGAGCGTAGTTCCACGTCTCCATTCCCGGATCGGCACCCCAACGTTCATAGTCCAGCGGGTTGCCGCGTTGGAAGATCATGCCGTTGATGGAGCTTGAGCCGCCCAGTACCTTGCCCCTTGTGTGGGCGATCCTCCGTCCGCCCATGTGCGGCTCGGGATCGGACTGGTAGCGCCAGTCGTAGAACCGGCTGCCGCTGGGAAAGGTGAGTGCTGCGGGCATCTGGATCAACAGGTCCCAGGGATAGTCGCTTCGGCCCGCCTCAAGGACCAGCACACTGTGAGTGCCGTCGGCGCTCAGGCGATTGGCCAGTACCGAGCCGGCGCTGCCGCCGCCGACGATTACATAGTCGTAGTATTTTTCCGTCATTGTGCAGGTCTCCTCAAACGATTTACGGTGGTGGCCGGGCTGGGCCGCTGCCTGGTGCTACCCGCGCAGGCGTTCCATCCCCGGATCCACGAGCGGTTCAGGGGTGATCGTGGCACGAATCCGCCGGCCAAAGTATTCAATGTCGACGCTGTCGCCGACTGCCGTTGCCGCGGGCAGCCACGCATAGGCAATGGGCCTGCCGATGGTGTAGCCGTAGGCGGCACTCGTGACGTAACCGGCGGGTTCTCCCTTGAAATACACCGGTTCCTTGCCGAGCACCATTGACGTTCCGTCGTCGATGGTCAGGCACCGCAATTGGCGGACTGCAGGGGTTTGCCTGCGGCGCGCCAGGGCGTCGGCCCCGACAAACTTGACGGCGTTGCCGGCGTTGTCTTCGCCGGTTTTGGCCTTGCTCACGGAGAATCCCAAGCCGGCCTGGTAGGGGTCGTGCTCGGGCGTCACGTCCGTGCCCCAGAGTCGGTAGCCCTTCTCCAGCCGCATGCTGTTGAAGGCGCCGCGGCCGGCGGCGATGATGCCGTGTTCCTGGCCGGCAGCGAAGAGCGCATCCCAGAGGCGAAGACCATTTTCCGCCGTGGTGTACAGCTCCCAGCCCAACTCGCCGACGTAGGACAGCCTCATGGCCGTGACGGGGACACCGCTGATTCTCACCTTTTTGGTGCGAAAGTAGCGCAGGGAGTCATTGCTGAAGTCGTCTGAGCTCACCTTTGCCATGACCTCGCGGGCGAGGGGCCCCCAGAGGCCGATGCAGCAGGTGGACCCGGTGATGTCGCGCACCTGGACCCACCGTTCCGTCGCCGCGCTGGTCTGCTTCCGGGCCTCCACGATGAAGTAGTCGAGGTCAATGTTGCCGTTGACCCCGACCTGGAACGTCTCCTCATCCAACCGGGCGATCGTGATGTCGCTGCGCACGCCGCCGTCTTCGGCCAACAGAAGGCAGTACGTCACCGCACCGGGCTTCTTGTTGACTTGTCCTGTGCTGAGGCGTTGCAGCAGTGCAAGCGCCCCCGGGCCGGAGATCTCCAGTCGTTTGAGCGGTGTCATGTCGAAAAGTGCGACGGCGGTGCGCGTCTTCCACGCTTCGGCGGCGGAAATGGGGGAGGAGAACCGCGCGGACCACGGATCGCGTTCCGGCGGTTGCCATTCGAGGGGCAGCTCGGCCAGCAGGCTGCGGTTGGCCTCGAACCAGTGAGGGCGCTCCCAACCGGCCGATTCGAGGAAGAAGGCGCCCAGCTCCTTCTGGCGGACGTTGAATGGGCTGACCCGCAAGTCCCGCGGGGAAACCCGGGGCTGGAGCGGGTGGAGAATGTCGTAGACCTCCACGAAGTTCTGCTGGGACGTTTCACGCACGTAGCTTTCGGCGGTCTGCACTTCCTCAAACCGTGAGACCTCGCATTCGTGCAATGGTATGCGGGAGCTGCCCTCGACCAGCAGTTCGGCCACTGCACGGGCCACGCCGGCAGAATGGGTGACCCAGACGGCCTCGGCCACATAAAAACCGGCCACGTCCGGGGATTCGCCCACCAGCGGGCCGCCGTCGGGGGTAAAGGAGAATATGCCGTTGAAGCCGTCTGCGATCCCGGCAGAGTGCAGGGCCGGCAACAGGGCACGGCTGTCTTCCCAGGCGGGCAGGAAATCCGCTTCGGTAAAGTCAAGCCGGGAGGGCATGGAATGCTCGGTCATGTCTGCGGGGCTGACTTGGGGAAGCCTGTCCAGGTCAGCGGGCATCGGCCGGTGGGCGTAGGAACCGATGCCGATCCGATCACCGTGTTCGCGATAGTACAGGTCCTTGTCCTGGTACCTGAGGATCGGCAGCTGGGCGCCATTGGGAAGGGTGTTCCTGCCCTTCAGCTCCGCCAACGGCGTCGTCGTGACGTACTGGTGGGCCAGCGGCAGCAACGGCACCGCCATGCCCACCATGGCCCCGATCTTGGGCCCCCAAAAACCGGCACAGGAGACCACGATGTCGGCCGGGATCACCGCGTCCTCGGTTCGCACACCGGTGACTCTGCCGCCCAGGTGCTCTATGCCAATGACCGTCGTGGAGCCGGCGAACGTCACGCCCGCTGCAGCGGAACGATCAATCAGCAGCCGGACGGCCCGCGCCGAAGACGCCAAGCCGTCAGAGGGAACATGGAGCCCGCCCAAAACCTGGCCGCGGCCCAGGAGGGGATAGTGCTTTTCGCACTCATCGGCGTCAATGATTCTTGCCTCGATCCCCCAGGACGTCGCATAGCCGAGCTTGCGGTGCAATTCGGCCAGTCGGTCCTCCGTGGTGGCCAGCTCCAGGCCGCCGACCTGGTTGAAGCAGGAAGCCCCGTCGGCACTGAGAGAGAGCAGCTTTTCCACCGTATAGCCGGCGAATTCGCTCATCGTCTTGGACGCATTGGTCTGGAACACCAGGCCGGGAGCATGTGAGCTGGAACCTCCGGCCAGGTGCAGCGGGCCCTGCTCGAGGACTGTCGTATTGGTCCAGCCACGGCTGGCAAGTTCGTCCGCCAGGTTGGCACCGACGATGCCGGCGCCGATGATGACAACGCGAGGTGTTGGGGTCATTCGAGGATCTCCATTGGGCTTGAAATGCGGTTGGGACGGGCCAGGCTTCGGAAGGGCGGGGATGATGTGCAGGGAGGCCGGTTAACGGAAAACCACTGTCCGGGACTTGTTGAGCAGGACCCGGTGTTCGACGTGCCAGGTCACCGCCCGGGAGAGGGCCAAGGCCTCCGCGTCGCGTCCCACGGCGACCATCGACGCCGGATCGAGGCAATGATCCACCCGGATCACTTCCTGCTCGATGATGGGTCCTTCGTCCAAGTCCGCGGTGACGTAGTGCGCCGTGGCCCCCACGAGTTTCACGCCGCGCTCATAGGCCTGGTGATATGGTTTCGCTCCCTTGAACCCCGGAAGGAACGAGTGGTGGATGTTGATGGCCCGGCCCTTGAGGGCGACGCACAGATCGTCCGACAGCACCTGCATGTAGCGGGCCAGAACCACTAGATCGGCCTGATAATCCGTCACGGCGTCCAGCAGCCGGTGTTCAGCTGCGGCTTTGGTTTGCGGGGTTACTGGAATGTGGATGAACGGCAGGCCCGCAGTCTCGGCCATCGGACGCAGGTCCTCATGGTTGGAAACAACCGCCACGATGTCCGCGCTCAGGCTCCCGGAGCGCCAGCGATAGATCAGGTCATTGAGGCAATGCCCGAACTTGGAGACCATAATGAGCAGCCGGGCCCGGCTTCCGTCGCTAATCTGAAAAGTCATGCCGAACTGCTCACCGATCGGGGCAAATGCCGAGCTCAGTTCAGCGGCGGACACCGCGTCCCGGTGGGCGCGAAGGCCGTCGGGGCGAAAGGCAGTGCGCAAGAACAGGGTGCCCGAGACGTGGTCGTCGACCTGCTGATGTTCCAGGATGTCGAAGCCGCCCCCATCGAGGAAGCTTGTGACGGCGTGAACAATTCCCGGCCGTTCCGGACAGCTCAGTGTCAGCACATAGGGTGCGTCGCCGGGAGATTCCTGCCCGGGGATGAGCTCATTCTTGACTGCCAAAGCCGGGGAGAGCCGTGTCTGGGTAGGTTGATTCACCTTCACCACCTTGCGATAAGTATTTTCAATGGGAAACCGGGCGACTGCCGGAGGACATCAGGTGAGGCCCTGGACGCTCAGACCGGGAGGCAGATTGGGCGCGGCGTCCGATTCGATGACCATGATGTCGCCGTCGATCACGCTCACCTCATGTACGCGGACCGGCCGCTTGGCCGGCGGTGCATCCACGGTGCCGGTACGCAGATTAAAGCGGGAGGCATGCAACGGACACTCGACTTCGCACCCCTCCACCCAGCCGTCGGCCAGGGATGCGTCCTGATGGGTGCACGTGTCGTCAATAGCGAAAAGTTCGCCCTCCTCGGTGTGGAAGACCGCTATTGGTGGCGCCGTATCAAGCCGCAGCGCCTCCCCGGGGGCGAGTTCACTGAGGGGGCAGGCCTTATGCATGGGGCACCTCTTTTTTGTGTACGGGGTGGGATTCGTTTTTCGTTCAGTGATGAGAGCGCTTGTGCCGCGCTTCACGTGTTCCGCAAGCAGAGACCAATTTCGCGTTAAGCAACAGAGTGCGCTAGATCACATTGCTTGTCAAGATATTTTTTCCTGTTACGGGCCGTTTTTCATTCCCGCATTGATGGTTGACATGTGGGCGTGACGTGCGTCATTCTGTTGCATATGACGCATGATGATGCGTATGAAGCACTTAAGAAGTAGGTGAATGATGCAGACGCTTGCGATTGTAGGAGCATCGCTGGCAGGGCTCTCCGCAGCCAGGGCGGCCCGGGCTCAAGGATTCACGGGACGGCTGCTCATCATTGGCGATGAGCCTCACCGACCCTACGACAGGCCGCCGCTGTCCAAGGACTTCCTGCTGGGCAAAATCACCGCCGAAGACCTTCTCCTGGAAGCGGAGGATGATTGCCTGCAGGCGGAATGGATTCTTGGGGGCGGCGCCATTGGCCTTGATGCGGCGGCACGCACCGTTCTCCTGCACGACGGACGATCCATTACCGCGGACGGTATTGTCATAGCCACAGGCGCCCGCGCCCGCCAACTGCCGGCCCTGGCCGGAATGGCCAATGTCTTTTACCTCAGGACAATCACCGACGCCCAGGGATTGGCGTCCAAGTTGGTGGGCGGTGCCCGGATGGTTGTCATTGGCGCCGGATTCATTGGCGCCGAAGTGGCCTCAGCCGGTGCATCGCGGGGAATGCAGGTAACCATGATCAACAGCGCACCGGTCCCATTTACCACCCAACTCGGGCCGGACATGGGGGCTGTCGTTGCCAGGCTGCACATGGCACATGGCGTGGAGCTAATCTCCGGCGCGGTCATCGAAGAGTTCCACAGCAGTGAAGGCGCTGTCACCGGACTCAGGCTGGGGGACGGGCGCGAACTGGTAACGGACGTCGTCGTGGTGGGTATTGGTGCCGAGCCGAATACGGAATGGCTGCACGGCTCTGGCATCGACCCGGGTCCGGGCGTTTTATGCGATGCGAGGGGCCGCACCGGTGTTCCGGGGATAGTCGCTGTCGGCGACTGCGCTGCCTGGTTCGACGAGGTTCACGGGGGCCACCGGCGGATCGAGCATTGGACCGGCGCCCTTGAGCAGTCCGTTCCCGCGATTCAAGCCCTTCTGGACAGCGGGGCTCCGGAGGTGCCGCTGAAGCCGCCCTATTTCTGGTCGGATCAGCATGGCGTAAAGATCCAGTTCGCCGGACACTCCGCCGGCCACGACCGTGTGGAGGTAGTGGCAGGTGATCCTGAGCAGCACAATTTCCTTGCCGTGTATTACCGCGGCGACGACGCGGTGGCCGTTCTTGGGATGAACCAGCCACGGCTGTTCACTAGATGGCGGCGCAATCTGAGCGCCCACGCCCACCAACCGGAAGTCCAGCCCGGTCTGCTTGCAGCCCTATCACCCTAAGGCGCCGGTGCCGGGAACCGGCCCCCGAGTTTTCAGTCACAAAATTATCCGCACTTCCCAGTGATGTTCCAAGGAGGACAATTGTCTATTGAGGTAAGCACCCCCAGCCTGATCCCGACCCTGCCGGGATCCACGTATGTGGACGAGGCCGTATTCCGCGCCGAGCAGGAGCGCATCTTCGAACAGATGTGGTTCTGTGCAATCCGTTCGGCAGACCTGGACAATCCCGGCGCCTGGCAGACAGTCCAGATCGGGCGCGAGAGCGTGCTGATTTCGAGGACCCGAAAGGGTGAAATCCGCGCCTTCTACAACATCTGCAGACACCGCGGCGTGAAGCTGTGCATGGAAGAGAAAGGCGAAGTCGCCCGTAACTTCCAGTGCCCGTACCACGCATGGACCTACGACTTTGAGGGCAAGCTCATCGCGGCGCCGAACCTGACGAAGATGCCGGATATCAACCGCGATGAGTACGGGCTGGTCAAGGTCCATATCCGCGAATATCTAGGCTACGTCTGGGTCTGCCTCGCGGACGAACCTCCGTCCTTCGAGGAAGACGTCATGGGTGCCATCGAGGAACGATTGGGTGACGTTCATGCCATCGATGGCTACGACGTGGCCAATCTCAGCCTCGGCCGCCGCATCCGCTATGACGTGAAAGCCAACTGGAAGCTCATCATCGAGAACTTCATGGAGTGCTACCACTGTGCCACCATCCACCCGGAGCTGACCGAGGTCCTCCCGGAGTTCGCCGACGGCCTCGCCGCACAGTTTTTCGTCGGTCACGGTGCGGAGTTTGGCGAGGACATCAAGGGATTCACCGTGGACGGCTCCGAGGGCCTGGAACGGATCTCGGGGATCGACGCTGACCAGGATCGCCGTTACTATGCCATCACCATCAAGCCCACGGTGTTCGTGAACCTCGTGCCGGACCATGTCATCATCCACCGCATGTTCCCCCTGGCCGCGGACCGGACGATCGTCGAGTGCGACTGGCTCTTCCTGCCCAGCGTCGTGGAAAGCGGCAAGGACCTTACTGCCTCCGTGGAGCTCTTTGACCGCGTCAACCGGCAGGACTTTGACGCCTGCGAACGCTGCCAGCCGTCGATGGGCTCGAAGATCTACGCCAACGGAGGCGTCCTGGTCCCGAGCGAACATCACATCGGGGCCTTCCACGACTGGGTCAAGGACCAGGTGGGCGACGTCGTCCCAGCCTCCTAGATCGTCCCTGCCCGCCTGGAGGGCAAAGCGGTGCGGCGATGATTCCATGCCCCTTTCGGGTCGGGGTCATCGCCGCTTCCGGCTGCTCTCCGCGCGAATGTTCAACGCCCCACCCCGAGACCCGGGACAAGGCTGGAGGTATTCCCCAGACAGAATCGGAGGGTGTGCCCGGAGACACCGGGCTTCATGGACTGAACAGCGCCGAACCGGTCGGCATGCTGCCTCGATGCCGTCCGGCCTTCCGCGTTCGCGTCCGTGCCAGCTCCGTATGCCTTTGCGATGAGGTTGTCCGCCGCCTCCCGCCGCGGTGTATTGCATCTTTGCGGGCAGTTGGGCGAAGCCCGCGCTTTCCATGAAGCGGTCAACGAAGAACTACCCCCTAAGAATGAGGATCCAGTGAAGTTTGGCAAGCAGCCGGCCCCCGTTGCGGACATCAACGAGGATGCCCTTGTGGTCCATGAACCCAAGAAGGAAGCTGCCGGAGTCAAGGCGGTGATGGTTGCCCTGGAGCGGGCTGTGGCCCAGGCCGGGGTGTCGCGGACGGCCAAGTCACTGCTGCGCCTGAACCAGCGCGGCGGGTTCGACTGCCCCGGCTGTGCGTGGCCGGAATCGGATAAGAAACGCAAGGCGGCCGAGTTCTGTGAGAACGGTGCCAAGGCCGTGGCCGAGGATAGTACCCTGCGCACGGCCGGTTCGGAGTTCTGGGCCACGCATTCCATTGCGGAACTGGCAGGGAAGACCGAGTACTGGCTGGGCAACCAGGGCAGACTCAGCGAACCGGTGGTGGTCAGGGAAGGGGAAACCCACTATTCGCCGATCTCGTGGGCGGACGCCTTTGAGCTCGTCGGCCAACACCTCCGCGCAAGCAGCCCGGACCGTTGCGTCTTCTACACGTCGGGCCGCACGGCCAACGAGACGGCGTTCATGTACCAGCTTTTTGCACGGGCCCTGGGCACCAACAACTTGCCGGACTGTTCAAACATGTGCCACGAGTCCTCTGGCTCAGCACTGAACCCGACCATCGGCATCGGAAAGGGGACCGTCTCACTGGAGGATATCCACGATGCGGAACTGATCTTCGTCGTCGGGCAGAACCCCGGCACCAACCATCCCCGGATGCTCTCGGCGCTTAAGGAGTGCAAGGACAAGGGAGGCAAGGTGGTGGCCGTCAACCCGCTGCCGGAGGCCGGCCTTTTCAACTTTAGGGATCCGCAGACGCTCTCCGGCGTGGTCGGCGGTGGCACACCGCTGTCCGACGAATACCTGCAGATCAAGGTGGGCGGGGACCTTGCGCTGTTCCAGGCCCTCGGCCACCTGCTGCTGGAGGCCGAGGAGCAAAACCCTGGCGCCGTCGTCGACCATTCCTTCATCGCGGCGCAGACCGACGGCTTCGCAGCGTACCGCGAGGCACGCCGCGAACTTGACTGGGAGGAGACTGGACGGGCCACTGGGCTCAGCCGGCAGCAGATCGAGGACGTGGCGGGGATGCTGGGGCGGTCCAAGGCAACCATCTTCTGCTGGGCCCTCGGCGTCACCCAACAGCCGCACTCGGTGGACACCATCAAGGAAATGATCAACGTTCTGCTCCTGCAGGGCAACTTCGGCAAACCCGGCGCCGGCGCCTGCCCGGTACGCGGGCACTCCAATGTCCAAGGCGACAGAACCATGGGCATCTGGGAAAAACCACAGGAGTGGCTGCTCGAAGCCCTCGAGAAGGAATTCGGCATCCGGTCCCCGCGGGACCACGGCCATGACGCGGTGGAGACCATGGAAGCCTTCGAGCGGAACGAGGTGGACGTCTTCGTGTCCATGGGCGGCAATTTCTCGCTGGCGTGCTCGGACACCGAGACCTTGGAAGCAGGCATGCAACGGATCGGCTTGACGGTTCATGTGTCCACCAAGCCGAATAGGTCCCACGTGGTGCACGGGCGCACCTCCCTCATCCTCCCCACCTTGGGCCGCACGGACAAGGACGACAAACACCCGAGGGGCGCCCAGTTCCTGTCCGTAGAGGATTCCATGTCCGTGGTCCATTCGACCCAAGGGAGGCTTCAGCCAGTGTCCGAGCACCTGCTCGCCGAACCTGTCATCGTGGCGCGGATGGCCGAAGCAACCTTCGGCTCAGGGCATCCGGTGGATTGGAAGTCAATGGCCGAGGACTACGACGTGATCCGGGACCACATCTCCCGGGTCCTCCCAGGCTTCGACGACTTCAATGCCCGTGTCCGGACAAAGAACGGCTTCGTGCTGCCCAACCCGCCGCGCGATACGCGGTCCTTCAAGACAGACATCGGCCGCGGACGCTTCACCGTCAGCCCGCTGGAATACCTGAGTCCGCCGGAGGGCCACCTCGTCCTGCAAACCATGCGCAGCCATGACCAGTACAACACCACGTTCTACGGCTTGGACGACCGGTACCGCGGGATCTCCAACGGCCGCCGGGTAATTCTGGTCCACTCGGAGGACCTGGCGGAACTCGGATTCCAAGATCGCGACCGCGTGGACGTGGTCAGCACGTTCCGGGGACAGGACCGGAGGGCGGATAGTTTCCGGCTGGTGGCCTACCCGACGGCGAGGGGCTGCGCTGCCGCGTACTTTCCCGAGGCCAATGCCCTGGTCCACAAGGAAAACGTGGCCAGGGAATCGAACACCCCGGGTTTCAAGGCCATGTTCGTCCGCTTCGTACCGCATCGTGACGACGACGGCGAACTGGAACTTCCCTAAAACAGGAAATCGTTGCCGGAGACCAGCTGACCATCATCGCAGTAGTGAAGGAAATGACCACCAGCGACAGAGGTCACCTCCTGTGGCTCATACGGGGCAGCCGGCGCGGGGGCTTCCTCCAGAGCCTGGCAGCATGACCGCCCTGCCCACAGAACCGCCACCGCCCGTTTCCGGTTCGATGGGCAGACCCAATTCACGGAGTGATAGGAAGAGACACGCATGTTCAGCACTGCAATCGAAGTTTGCGGCTGGCTCGGGGCCCTGACCGTCGCGGCGGCCTACCTGTTGTTTTCGATCCACCGGATCCCCAACGGATACCTCTTTCAGACAGCGAACCTGGTGGGCGCAGGGGCGATGATCATCAATAGCATCTACCACTCGGCCTGGCCGTCTGCGATCACGAGCATCATCTGGTGCGGGATCGCCGGCTGGGCGCTGGCACGCCTGAAACAACAGCACCGTGGCACAAGAAAAGCCCCGTTCCAGCCAGCAGTTCTCGGTGATGAATTCGTCCCGCCGCCAGGCCCAGTGGTTTCCTCCGAGGAAATCCCCGGTCAGGGGTACGCCGTGGAACACGGCTGACACGCGCCTGCACCTGCCAGCCCACGTGGACATCAGCCCCGGCGATCCACTAATGAAAGACCACCGCAATGAGTGCGGCCATAGCCACCGAGATCACCCCGGTGCCAGGGCATCGGCAAATCAATTATGGGCGGACAGCATCTTAAGATTTAAGATGAAGGCTCGCCTGAAGTTCCACCCCACGCTTACCCCACGGAAGCGATCAAAAAGGTCAAGTCCATTGACGTGGTGTAAGGTGTTTGCCGCGTGATTCTTGATTTTGGTTAGGCGCTGAGCGCCAGATCGGGGTTGGAGTCCTCCTGTTCTGTCTCTGTCGCTGGCGCGGTGCCGGCGGCTTGGGATTGTTGGATGAGGTCGAGCCCGAGGTAGCGGCGGGATTCGATCCATTCGTCGTGCTGCTCCGCCAGCACGGCCCCGACGAGGCTGATCAGCGCGGCACGGTCCGGGAAGATGCCGACCAAGTCGGTGCGGCGGCGGATTTCCCGGTTGAGCCGCTCCTGGGGGTTATTGGACCACACCTGACGCCACAGACCTTTGGGGAAGGCCGTGAACGCCAGAATGTCGGCCCGGGCGGCCTCCAGGTGCTCGGCGACTTTTGGCAGCTTCCCTTCCAGCGCGTCCAGCACGCGGTCGAACTGGGCATGCACGGAGACGGCGTCGGGCTGGTCGTAGACCGAGTGCAGCAGCGTCTTCACCCAGGGCCAGGAAGCCTTCGGGGTCACTGACATCAAGTTCGCGGCGTAATGCGTGCGGCGCCGCTGCCAGGCCGCGCCGGGCAGGGTCGCCCCGATCGCCGCGACCAGGCCGGCGTGCGCGTCGGAGGTCATCAGCTTCACCCCGGTCAGACCGCGGGCGACCAGATCACGGAAGAAGCCCAGCCAACCGGCTCCGTCCTCGGCGGAGGAGGCCTGGATGCCCAGGACCTCGCGGTGCCCGTCGGCGTTGACGCCGGTGGCAACCATGGCGTGAATGTTGACTACCCGCCCGCCCTCCCGGACCTTGAGCACGAGAGCGTCGGCGGCGACGAACGTGTACGGGCCCGCATCCAGGGGCCGGGTGCGGAACTCCTCCACCTGCGCGTCCAGGTCCGCGGCCATGACCGAGACCTGGGACTTCGACAGTCGCGTGATGCCGAGGGTCTCGACGAGCTTTTCCATCCGCCGGGTGGAGACCCCAAGCAGGTAGCACGTCGCTACGACCGTCGTCAGCGCGGCCTCGGCCCGACGCCGTCGCTCCAGCAGCCAGTCCGGGAAATAGGACCCTTGCCGGACCTTGGGGATAGCGACGTCCAGGGTCCCGACCCGGGTGTCGAAGTCCCGGTGGCGGTAGCCGTTGCAGGAGTTCGTCCGGGTTTCGGAGCGGGCACCATATTCGGCGCCGCAAACAGCGTCCGCCTCGGCGCTCATCAGCGCGTTGATAAAGGTGGTCAGCATGGATCGCATCAGATCCAGTGATGCCTGCTCAAGCTGTTCTGACAGGAAGCGGGCAGGATCGATAACATGGGGTGCGGTCATCGCGTGGGCTCTCTTTCGAAACGTACTTTGGTAGGTCGTTTCAAGAATCACGCGGTGGCCGCCTTACGTCCGGTAGCAACACGCCCGAGGTGGGCTGTTACACCACGCTAATGGGCACTACTACGAGCACTCCTGCCTGATTCTGACCTCGAATCTTCCGTTCGCCTTGTGGTGGACGTCTTCGGCGACCCCGTCGTGGCCCAACCGTGATCGACCGGATCGTACATCACGTATCAGATCCTTTCTCCGAGGAGGCCGGCACCCAAAGCGCGAATTTGCCTACTGACAATGATCCGCCTGGGGGCCTTGGCTCTGGCTCGAAGTCACCGTGCAGTTCCGGTGTCAGTGGGAGAAGTTTGCTGAGATTTCGGCGAGGGTGCGCCCCTTCGTCTCAGGCGCGAGCCATTGCGAGAGGACTGCGCCGAGTAATGCGACGGCGGCGGCTACGATCATGCTTGGGCCCAGGCCGATGTTACTGATCGCCCATGGCAGCGCGAAGGTGCCGAGTGCGGCTCCGATGCGGCTGAATGCCGCGGCGAAGCCCATGCCGATGCCGCGCAGGTGGCCGGGGAATAGCTCGGCCGGATAGACCTGGGTCAGCGTGGTGTAGCTGGCATTGAAGAAGGAGAAGGCGAGAAACAGTACGAGCACGATGATCGCTGGTGCATCCGCCCAGACTCCGATGATCAGCAGGATGCCTGCGCAGAGCCACTGCCCGGGCACGGTGAGGATTCGGCGGCCGAGCTTGTCAATCAGAAGTACGGTGGTGACAACACCCGCCGTCGCAAGTGCGGACAGGCCGACTCCACCGGTCCAGCCGCCGAAGCCGAATCGGTTGAGCACGTCGTCGGCGAAGGTCGCGATCGCGAAGTACGGAGTGACCGCACAGAACCAAAAACCTGCGGTGAAGAGGGTGGTGCGCCAGTTCTGCCTCGAGAACAGCATTCCAAAGGAGGCGCCCTTGATTTTTGTCCCACTCTGTGCGGCGTGGGCCTCCTGGATCATCCTCAGATCCATCTCTTCGGTGATGCTGTCGTGCATCTGGGGCGATTCGACATGGCTGCGTGCGATCGCGAGTGCTTCCGTGTGCCGTCCCTTCGTAATGAGCCAGCTCGGCGATTCGGGGAGGCCCAAGCGGGCGAGGAACAGCACGAATGCGAGTATCGTGCTCGTGCCGATGATGAGGCGCCAGGGGGTGCCGGCGTCGTGCAGGAGCGTGCCGATGATGAATGCCATCATGAAACCGACGTACCAGGCGATCAGAGTCAGCCCGAGCAATCGCCCGCGGAGCTTTGGAGGGGAGAACTCTGATAGCAATGGCCCACCGATTGAGTACTCGCCGCCGATCGCGACGCCCATTATGAACCGGATGATGGCCAGCTGGATCACGGCCCCGTCTCCGGATGTTACGAAGAACTGGGCCCCTGAGGCGACCAGGAACAGGCCCATGTCCACGAGGAACATGGGCTTGCGTCCGAACTTGTCAGTAGCCCAGCCAGCCAGCGGGGAGCCGACGAAGATGCCAACCAGCGGGCCTGCAGCAATCATGCCCAGAGATAGTGCGTTGAGATGGAGCTCTGACCTCATGAGTCCCGTGACGGGGCCGATGATTCCGAGGATGTAACCGTCGAGGAACATTCCGCCGATGAAGACAGCGACAAGCCGCACCATGAAGCGGCGTTTGAACGTGGAGCTGGTCTCTTTTGATATGGAGGTGTCGACGGAGTCCGTCGTCCTGGTCGGATGGATCATTGAGATTTGTTCCCTTCTGGGTTCTGCGTCAGGGGAAGCTGGTGCCAAGCTGTTCTCGGCGGCCAACTCCTCGGGCGTAGGGGGTTTTGAGTCATTGCCTGTAGCCACGAGCGAATCCTTTGCTCGGCGAGTCATGAGCTTCACGGTGATGCTGGGTGCATCAGGCTGTCTGCGAGGTAGTTGTTGCCAGTATTCGCGAAGTGAGTTGGGCTAATTGATACATGCAACGCACACCGCTACCGGGCAACGAAGGCGTTCAGGCCGGCTGGCGCGATGGATGGGGGTTTGGTGGCCGGCACTTGTCCTAACATGCCCTTGAGCCGGTGGTGCGTTTATATCCCCGAAAGGCCCGAGGAGGTTGGGGGAGCCCGCGTACCCATAGAGGGCAAACGAAACGCCACGCCTGGCATTCTCGGACTTGTGTTCGTGCCGTGAAAACGATCCCTGTTGCTGCCCGGCATAGAGCAGCTGGAAGCGGTTAGGCATCGATCACCATGTCGGTGCGCGCGGTGGAGCAGCAGGGCAGGAACTTGCCTGCAGAGATTTCCCGTGCCCGGATCCCGCCCTGGTGGTTCATCTCGATCTCCCCTGAAAGCTTGACGACCTTACAGGAGCCGCACATGCCTTCCTTGCAGTTCGCGCCAATTCTGACGCCCGCACGCTGGGCCACCTCGAGGATGAGCTCACTGGGGTCGATCCGCACATTGACGCCGGTACGCATGAATGACATGGTGAGGCTGCCTGTACCCACGGTGTCGAAGCTCGAGTCATCAGGTGAAGCAGCTTCCGGCTCCCGGCCCGCGCTCTCGGCTGAGGCGTCGGAGCCGGGCGCCGCAGGGGCGACGATTTCCAGCGGCAGCCCCGAGGCCCGTAGGGTTCCATCGGCGCCGTAAACCGGCTCGTAGAGGCCGAATGCGGCGGGCTGGCTTTCGAAGTAGTCCTCGGCGGATTCTGCGATCTCCTCGGCGATCTCTTCCGCGAAGTCGGCCGCGAGAGCCACCTCCGCCTGGTATTCAAGGAGGGTCTGGCGGTCTCCGGAGAAGAACTCCATGTAGATGGAAGTGTCGTCCACACCGACCTTCTTGAGGAGCTCGGTGGCGGTGTTCAGGTAACCCTCAGGACCACATGCGTACACCTGGCGGCCATTGGCGTCCGGGGCCACCTCCTCGAGCATGGCCGCCGTCAGCCTTCCGCTGAGTCCTTCCCACAGTTCCGGTACACCGCGGTCGCCCAGGGAGTAGTAGACCTTGATGCGTGAGTCCACGGAGGCGATATAGGCGAGTTCCCGGTGGAAGGCAAAGCCTCCAGCATCCGAGCCGTGGTAGAGCACCGCAACATCGGCGCGTCCGGGCAGGGAGTGGATGGTCCGCACCATGGACATGATGGGAGTGATGCCTGCGCCGGCGGCAAGCAAGAGGTACCGGGCCCGGCGGTCGGCATCGGGCAGGTGGAATGCGCCCACCGGTCCCAGCATCTCAAGAACGGTGCCGGGTTTGACGTTCTCGTGCACCCATGGCGAGACCAGTCCCGTGGAGTCGCACTTGACGGTAATACTGAAGGTCCACGGTTCGGTGGGCGAACTTGATAGCGAATAGCTGCGGTCCACCGGTTCCTGCTCCTCGCCATTGACGGGAAACGCGACGTTCACGTACTGGCCCGCTCGGAACGCCAGGGGCGCACCGTCGCAGCGGCGGAACACGAAGGTCATCATCGCACCGGACTCGGGAACGGTCTCGACGCATTCGGCCATGAACTCCTGCGGATGCCAGGGCCCCAAAGCGTGGGCTGCCCGGGCGGGTCCCTCGTTGCTGCCCATCACCCTGTTCCACGGCATTTCAAGACCGCGAATCCGCTGTGGTTCCTGGATTGCCGTTTCGGTGAGGACTTCAATCATGCCAAGTGCTCCTGTACGCGCTGCACGTACCAGTTGATGAATGCCTCGACCTGGTATTCGCTCTTCATGTAAGGGCCGGGCTCGTAGGCGGGACTGCCGGCGCCCTGCTGGCACAGCTCCACGAACGCCTTGTCCTGCAGGTTTGTCTGCTTCCAGGTGTAGGTGAGTTTCTCCAGGTCGTAGTCGACGCCTTCCACGGCGTCGTCAGCCACCAGCCACGTCGTGCGTACGAGGCTCTGGTGTTCGTTGATGGGGAAAACGCCGAACGTGACGACGTGGTCGCCGAGGAAGTGGAACCAGCTGTTGGGCTGCAGGTGCATCGAGCAGCGGCCAAGGCGGAAGTCGGGCAAGTCGCCAAGCAGCTTCTTGGAGAGCCTGTGCCCGTCGGGCGAGAACGATTCACCGTCTCCGTCTAGCGATTCCCGAGAGATGCGTATTCCCGCGATGCGCGTGTCAAGCTGCTCGACGACCTCATAGGGAAGGCCATAGCGGCGGCACCGCTGCTCGAGCGAGGACTGGGCTTCGTTGTTTCGGTTCCACACTTCCTCAAGATGCGTCGGGATCAGGCCCTCCGTCAGGCCCCAGGTGGGAAAGAGGGAGCAGGCGAGCTCAGGGTGGCCGTCGCAGTGGTAGCACTCGCGGTTGTTCTCCATGACGAGCTTCCAGTTGCCCTCTTCGATGATGTTCTGCTGGTAGGCGATTCTTGTCTTCGAAAGATCGTGGGGGGCGAGGTAGGGCTCAAAAATCTTTGCGGCTTCGTCGAAGTCCGCCGGCGGGTCATCCGCAATGCAGACGAAGATAAGTCCGGCCACCTCGCGGCCGTGGGCGCGCTTGAGGCCGAAGCAGCTCTTGTCGAACTTCGTTTCCCCGGGCGCGGAGGCATGGATCAGGTTGCCCTCCGGGGAATAGGTCCAGGAGTGGTAGCCGCAAACCAGGTTCCCGGTTGACCCTGCGGCTTCGGTGAGAACGCGGGCGCCGCGGTGGCGGCATACGTTGTGCAGGACGTTCACGCCGCCGTCGTCGGTGCGCAGCACAATCAGGGAGTAGGGCCCGTAGTCGACGGTGACGTAGTCGCCCGGCTCCGGAAGTTCGGCGGTGCTGGCGGCAAAGATCCAGTGCTGGCCGAAAATGGCTTCCATGTCGATCTTGAAAATCGTCGAGTCGGTGTAGAAGGGGGCATCGAGGGAGTGGCCGGCGCGCCGAAACTCAAACAACGCGGTAATTTCTGCCAGCTGCTCGGCAGGCAATGATGAAGCGATTTTTCCGCGTGAATTGAGGGGTACGTTCACTGAAGCCGTCATGGGTTTCCTTCGGGAGGGCTGGGGAAGTGTGCGATTCGGGAGGCCAGGAGGTGGGGTGCAACCGTCGGCGTCCTCGCAAATGTTGTAGCCATGAGATTAGTCACAAATGTTCTGCAAGAAAAGCGCAAAATTTGAGGGAACACAGTGCACAATGGATGCATGATCGATGCGAGGCTCGTCACACTCCGCGTATTCGCCCGTTGCGGCACCATAGGCGCCACTGCGGAGCTCACCGGTTATTCTCCCTCTGCCGTCTCCGCGCAACTGCGAGAGCTCCAGCGCGTGCTCGGAATGCAGCTATTAACGAAAGAGGGACGGGGCCTGCGGCTGACCGCCACGGGCCGCTTTCTCGTCGCGGGCTCGGACGCGCTCATCGCGGAATGGGAGAGCCTGCGCGCCGCGGCCATGGAAGCCGGCGACCAGGTGCAGTCCCATTTTGGGCTCGGCGGATTCTCCACGGCGGCTGCCCAGTTGCTCGCGCCGCTGGCCGCCACCCTGCGCTCGACACGTCCCCTGCTGGACGTGCAGGTTCTTGAGGCCAATCCGGCTCGCTGCTTCGACTTGTTGGTTGCCGAGCGAATCGACCTCGCCGTCATCGTTGCGATGCAATCCGACACCTATGTTGAGGACGATCCGCGCTTCGAGCAGACTGTTCTGCTCGACGATCCTTTGGACGTGATCATTCCCTCCGATCATCCGTTGGCATCGCGGGAAACGGTGACGCTCGAAGAGCTGGCGTCGGAACCTTGGATCACAGAGGCCGCCGGTTCCACCTACCATGCCCTTTTTACCGCGGCGTTCACTGCAGTCGGGGTGACACCGCGGATTGCTCATGAGGCCGTTGAATGGGAAACCCAGATCGCCTTCGTTGGTGCGGGTCTGGGCGTGGGCCTGCTGCCGCGGCTGGCGCCCCTGCGCAGTGCCGAAAACGTGGTTAGATTGCGCATCACGGGAAGCGGAAAGCCCGCGCGCCGCATTGTCGCCGCTGTGCGCAAGGGGAGCATCGCATCGCCCCTGATCCAGGAGTCGCTCGGCATCCTTCAGGTCAGTGCCAATCGGATCCTCGCCGCCCGACCCGAAGACGATCTCTGAAATCGCATGGCCACGAGTTGTTGTCGACGGGCCAGCAGGTCTAGAACGTGGCGACAGGTCCGCGGCCGGCGCCTCGTCGAGCAGACGGTGTAACACGGCCAGACCGGTCCGGGCTGCAAGCAGTTCACACTCACTGAGCTGGGCCGGCAGGAATTCGAGCGCTCAGGACAGCCCGGCGGCGAATGAGCGAAGCTCTTACCGAGATCAGACGACGCGACGGGAACAACCATGCGCTACGAGGAACGCCTGACTTCCAATCTCCGGGTGAATCGGCTGCCTGAGCCAGAGCTAGCTGAAGTCCTGGACGAAATCCGGGCCCACGAGGCTGCCACGGGAATCGCCGCGGAAGCCGAAATTCGGCACAGCCAAGGAGTATGCGAAGCAGTTCCCCCAAGCAGAAGAGCCTGCCGCGGGGAAAGTACAACCACTGCAATCAGCACAGCCCTGCAGTGGCTTAAGTCCTGCTCGTGGTCGTCCTGGCGATTCGTAGGGCCGACATTCGTGAGCTCGTCGGTCTGGTCACGCCGTTGCCGGCGTGTGTCCAGAAATTTCCTAACGCCCGTGGATCAGGCTGAGCGCCTCGGCCCGGGCCGCCGGCAGACGCAGCTCCCCGCGGACGGCTGAAGTGATGGTCCTGGCCCCGGGCTTCCGGTCACCCCGCATCGACAAGCCGGGCCAGCCTGCTCAGTCCCGTGACGAGACCGTCAGCCGATGGGATGTAGCCAATGTGGGCTACGTCGTGGAACGGCACCAGGTGGTGCTCGTAGGCGGAGTAGAGGGGGATGTCCTTGACGAGGACCATTTCTCCGTGCCCAAGGTCAAAGGTCTTATCCAGCACTGCCAGGGGGACCTCGTGAAGCCCGCCAAGTATCTCCGCAGCCGCCCGGGCTACCCGCGCGGGCGTATCCACGAGCCCTGGCCTGTCCGGGTTCCCTCCGATCGCAAACAGATATTCGCGGACGGCCTGCTCAACCCCCTGGAACTCGGATACCAGGTGAACCATGTCGCCGTCGCTGAATCCGAGCTCGGCGATGTCCGCCCCGTTGACCATGACCACCCGGCGGCCACCGTGGATGCCGCCGTATCGGTCGTCCTTGCCGTGGATGGTGGTGTTGTACTGGTCGTGTGAGCGCAGCGTCTGCAGGACCAGCCGCCCCGGGGGGATTTTGATGAATTCCAGCTCATTGCCGGTGAAGTGGGCCTTGCCCGACGGCGTCTCGAACCTGCGGGCGTCGCGCGGCGGGTGGGGGACGACGAAGGTGCCGCCCATGCCGATGAACACGCGGACCTTCCCGTCCCGCATGGCGCGGATCGCCGCCACGGTGTCGTAGCCGTGCTTGCGGGGGGACAGGAACCCGAACTGCTGGTCCAGCATGTCGTGGAACTCCTCCGGCATCTTTTCAAAGATGCCCATGGTCCGGTCGCCCTGGACGTTGGAGCGGCCGCGGATGGGGCAGACGCCTGCCCCGGGCTTGCCGATGTTGCCCTGGAGCAGCAGCACGTTGACGACGTCGCGCAGGGTCGGCACCGAGTGCTTGTGCTGGGTCAGGCCCATGGCCCAGCACACGATGGTGGCATGGGAGGCCAGCAGGCGTTCACCCGTCGAGTGGATCTGCTCCAACGTCAGGCCCGTCGCCTCGACGATGTCATCCCACCGGGCCTTCCGGAGGAACCCCAGGTAGTCCTCGAGGCCTACGGTGTGGTCCTTGAGGAAGTCGTCGGTCAACTGGGTGCCCACGAGCGTGCCGGAGATCGTCTGTGGATTCTCGAAGCGCAGGAGCCCGGCCTCGGGGCGCGGGTTGACGGAGACGATGCCCGCCCCGTTCTTCTTCGCCTATTCCAGGGCGCTGAGCATGCGCGGGTGGTTCGTGCCTGGATTCTGCCCGGCGACAAAGATCAGCGAGGCGGTTTCCACGTCGAGGAGGCTGACCGAGCCCTTCCCGATCCCGATGGTTTCCACGAGGGCCGAGCCGGAGGATTCGTGGCACATGTTGGAGCAGTTGGGGAGATTGTTTGTCCCCAGGCCCCGCACGAGGAGCTGGTAGAGGAAGGCGGCCTCGTTGGAGGTCCGCCCCGACGTATAGAAAACCGCTTCGTCGGGGTGGTCCATCCCTTTCATCTCCTCGGCGATCACCGCCTTCGCGCCGTTCTCACGGAACTCCGCCGTGTTGCGCTTGCCGTGTTCGGGCCAGGCGCAGCCCATGCAGTCGAAGCCGTCGACCTGGTTGACGGCCAGCAGCCTCTGCACGCTGCGCACCGGGCCCATCTGCTGGAGAGAGATCTTCAGCGAGTTCACCACCGCGGGAATGCCGACGGCCTTCGTCTTGGGTTTGCCGACGGTCAGCCTGGACTCGTCGATGTCATGCAACGGGGCTTTGGAAGACCTGTGATTGTTCCTTCAGATCTGGGCACGAAACAGGGAGCTGGCAGGGTTGCTGGGTGGCAGTGTGGCGGTCTCCTGCAGCCTCGGCAGCTGCACCAGTGCGGAGACAAGGGTCCGCCCGTCAGACGCCTCGGCGCCTTCGATGGATATGACAACGGGTTCCGCGCGGTGGCAGTTGCGCCCTCGGCGGGTCATCCGGCGGTTCCGGGGATCAAAGCACGCGACTGTTGCCGCGCGGCCTGGGTGGTGTGCAGAAGAAGCAGGGATGTGGTGACGGAGCCGACGCCGCCGGGGACAGGTGTCAGTGCCGCGGCAACGCCGCGCACGCTGGCTTCATCGACATCCCCCACGAGGGAGCCGTCGGGAAGGACGTTGGTGCCGACGTCGACCACTATGGCAGCGGAAGAAACGTGGCCGCCGTTGAGCAGGCCGGCGCGCCCGGCTGCGACGACCACGACGTCGGCGGTCTTGGTGTATCTTTCCAGCGGACCAGACTTGGAGTGGCAGATGGTAATGGCGGCGTCGCGTTCCAGCAGCAGCAGGGACAATGGCTTCCCCACGACGGCGGAACGGCCAATGACGACGACGTTCCGGCCTGCGAGTGGGATGTCGAAATGGTCAAGGATCTCGATGACGGCGCGGGCCGTGGCAGGTGCGAACGAGGGCTGCCCGACAGCCAGTCGGCCGAGACTCAACGGGTTCGCGCCATCGATGTCCTTCTCCGGGGCAATGTGCCCGACCAGCTCATCTGACTCGACACCGGGAGGCAGAGGCGTCTGGAGGATGATGCCGTTCACTGAGGGATCGGCGTTGAGGTCCTTTAGTGCAACGGCCAAGTCGTCCCCGGTAGCATCGTGGCCAAGGTCCACAATGCGGCAACTGATCCCGGCCCTTTCTGCGGCCCGTTCGATGGACCGGACATACCAGTGCGTGGAGCCGTCGTCCGTGGCCACAACCACGGCGAGCGTTGGGTGCAGCCCGTCGGCCTCGAGGCCGCGGGCCTCATCGTGGGCTTTCTGCTGAATGGTCTTTGCCAGTGTCTTTCCGGAGAGGAGTAAGGTGCTCAACCGAGAATCCTTTCGCGCACACGCCGTACGAGGGAGTCCGCTGCCAGGATAACCTTTTCCTCCAGGCCGTCGGTTTGGTCAGCCAACCGTGAACGGGCTGCTGTGTCTTTGATGGCGACAACGTTAATGTCGATGTTCACCCGCGCCGTGGTGGCGGCTGCGCGGGCTGCGTCGGCGGCAGCGGCGATGTCGCTGATGACGTTGGCGTTCGCGACCTCGAAGAGTTCCGTGGCAAGATCCACGATGGCGCCGGCGAGCTTGACGAGCTGTGTGGGGGGTTGCGCGGCCAGGATGAGGGCTTCCTGGATGGATGCTGTTCTCACGGCCCTGAGGTCTTCCCTTCCGGACGGAAGTTTGTAGGAATCGATGACGCCTTGGAACGCATGTTGGTCAGCGTCGGCCAGGCGCAGGGCCTCGACTACGAGTCCGTCGGCGGCGTTGATGGTCCTTTGAACGAGTTCGGCGTGCTGCTCGTATTTCGCACCTGTGGTGTATCTGGCAACCATGGCGACGAGCGCTGCACCCTGCGCGGCGTGGAGGGCCGCGGCTGCGCCGCCGCCTGGGGTCGGCTCGCGTGAGGCAAGGCTGGCGAGGTATTCGGTGATTGTTTCTGAATTGATCATGTGTCTTCCTGGGCTTCGCTCGAGTCGACTGGGCGGTGTATGGGACGGGCCATGGAAGAACGGCGGCCCGGACTCTGGTTCTACGGCATGAGTCCGGGCCGCGCGTCCTTTAATGGTCCGTCGCGTGGTTAGCCGCGGAGCCTGGTCATCGTGGGGTCGTACAGCGGATCTGCGGTGACTGTGGCCTGTATGCGTCGTCCGAAATACTCGATCTCGACTGAGTCACCAAGGGAGACAGCGGCCGGGAGGTACGCGTAGGCGATCGGCTTGGCAACGGTGTAGCCGTAGGCGGCGCTGGTGACGTAGCCGACCGCCTGGTCTTTGTAGAAGACCGGTTCCTTGCCCAGGACGATGCTGCGGCCGTCGTCGACCGTCAGACAGCGGAGGTGGCGGGCGGAGTTTTCCTCGGTGCGGCCTTCCAAAGCGGCCTTTCCGACGAAGTTTTCCTTGGTCATCTTGACGGCGAATTCGAGGCCGGCTTCCAGGGGGTCGTGCTCGGTGGTCATGTCGGTGCCCCACGAGCGGTAGCCCTTTTCGAGACGGAGCGAGCTGAAGGCGGCCCGGCCCGCCGCGATGACACCGAAGGGCTGTCCGGCCTTCCACAGGGCATCCCAGAGGCGCTGGCCGTTGTCCGCGCTGGTGTAGAGCTCCCAGCCCAGCTCGCCGACGTAGGACAGGCGCATGGCGGTGACGGTGACGCCGCCGATGAGCACCTTTTTGGCACGGAAGTAACGGAGGCCGTCGTTGGAGAAGTCGTCGCTGCTTACGGTGCTGATGAGGTCCCGTGCGAGGGGGCCCCACAGGCCGATGCAGCAGGTGCCGCCTGTCGTGTCGCGCACCTGGACCCAGTCGCTGGCGGTTCCGCTTTCCGTCTGGTGGCGTGCTGCCCGGTCAAAGTAGGCGGTATCGATGTTGCCGTTGGCTCCGAGCTGGAAGGTGTCTTCGCTCAGGCGGGCAACGGTGATATCGCTTCGGATGCCGCCGGCGTGGTCCAGCAGGAGGGTGTAGGTGACGGCGCCGGGCTTCTTTGTCATGTCCGCGGTGGTGAGTTCCTGCAGCAGCTTCAATGCTCCCGGGCCGGAGACCTCGAGGCGCTTGAGCGGAGTCATGTCGTACATGGCCACCGCGGTGCGGGTCTTCCAGGCTTCCGCGGCGGCAATGGGGGAGCTGAACATTCCCGACCAGGCATCACGGGCCGGGGGCTGCCACTCAGCCGGCATCTCCTTCAGCAGTTCCGCGTTGGCTTCGAACCAGTAGGGGCGTTCCCATCCGCCGCCCTCCAGGAAGAATCCTCCCAAGGCCTTGTGGCGGGCATAAAAAGGGCTGACTCGAAGGTTGCGGGGGGAAAGCTTGGACTGGAGCGGGTGCAGGACATCGTAGATTTCCACGAAATTCTGCTGTGACGTTTCGCGGACGTATTCCGGGGTCAGCTGGACCTCCTCGAAGCGGTGAATATCGCAATCACCCAGATCGATCTCCGACCTGCCGGTGGTCAGGAGTTCGGCAACGGCACGGGCAATGCCGGCCGAGTGGGTCACCCAGACGGCCTCGGCGACGAAGAAACCATCCAACTCCTTGGACTCGCCCACCAGTGATCCCCCGTCGGGAGTGAAGGAGAAGATGCCGTTGAAGCCATCCTCGATGTCGCTTTCGCGCAGCGCAGGCAGCATGCGCTTGGTGGCTTCCCACGCCGGGAGGAAGTCTTTCAGGGTGAAATCGAGCCGGGAGGGCATGTTGTGTTCGCTGATCGCGCCCGGCTCAAAGGTGCCCAGGTCCGCAAGATCCACGGGCATGGGGCGGTGGGCGTAGGAGCCGATGCCGTAGCGTTCGCCGTGCTCGCGGTAGTAAAGGTCCTGGTCCTGATGCCGCAGGATGGGCAAGGACGCGCCGTTGGGCAGGTGGTTCTTGCCCTTCAACGCCGGCACCGGAGTGGTCTTGACGTACTGGTGGGCCAACGGCAGAAGGGGGACGGACATGCCGATCATTTCGCCAATCTTGGCCCCCCAGAAGCCTGCGCAGGAAACCACGATGTCCGCGGGAATAACACCTTCCGATGTCTGGACGCCAGTGACGCGCCGTCCGGACTGTTCAATGCCCGTGACCGTGGTGTTGCCCTGGTACTTGACGCCCGCGGCTTCCGTACGCTTGATCAGCAGCTGAACGGCGCGGGCAGCATTGGCCAAGCCGTCGCTGGGGACATGGAGCCCTCCCAGGATGTCTTCCTCGTTCAGCAGCGGGTAGAGCTCCATGCACTCTTCACGCGAAAGGATCTTGCCGCTAATTCCATACGATGCGGCGTATCCGAGCTTCCGCTTCAGATCCGCCAGACGGGTCTCGGTGGTGGCGACCTCGAGGCCGCCGACCTGGTTGAAGCAGTTGACGCCGTCTTCGGTTAAGGACAGAAGCTTCTCCACCGTGTACTTGGCGAAGAGCGCCATGGACTTTGAAGCGTTGGTCTGGAAGACGAGACCGGGGGCGTGGGACGTGGACCCTCCGGGCATGTTCAGGGGTCCTTGGTCCAGGACGGTGATGTTGTTCCAACCCCGGGTGACCAGTTCGTCGGCAAGGTTTGTGCCGACGATTCCAGCTCCGATAATGACAATGTTTGGCGTCGATGCCATGTGGTTTCTCCTACTGGTTTTCGTGTGTTGTCTCTGCTGGTGTGGTGGGCGTGCTTACCGGAACACGACAGTGCTGGTTCGGTCCAGCAATACACGGTGTTCGCAATGCCACCGCACGGCGCGGGAGAGTGCCAGCGCTTCTGCGTCCTGGCCGACGGTTGATAAGGCGGTCGGTCCGTAGCTGTGGTCGACCCTGATGACTTCCTGTTCGATGATCGGACCTTCATCGAGTTCAGCTGTCACGTAGTGGGCAGTAGCACCTACCAGTTTGACGCCACGGTCGTACGCCTGGTGGTACGGGCGAGCTCCCTTGAACCCAGGGAGGAAGGAATGGTGGATGTTGATGGCCCGCCCTTCAAGGGAACGGCAGAGATCGTCGGAGAGCACCTGCATGTACCGGGCCAGCACGACGAGGTCGATGTTGTGCTCGTCCACCAGTTCCAGCAGGCGCTGTTCGGCATCCAGCTTTGTCTCGGGGGTCACCGGGAGGTAGATTAAGGGCAGGCCGGCGGCCTCGGCCATGGCCCGGTGGGTTTCATGGTTGGAAACCACAAGGGCGATGTCGCCCCCGAGGCTTCCGCCCCGCCAGCGGAAGAGCAGGTCGTTCAGGCAGTGGCCGAACTTGGACACCATCACCAGAATGCGCTGCTTGGTCTGGTCATGGAAGCTGAACTTCATCTCGAAGCGGTCCGCTATGGCGCTGAACTCCTCTTGGAGCCTCTCCGGCGTGTATTCGGGTGAACCCGAGAATGCCGTGCGCAGGTGCAGCGTCTCGCGGAGCCCGTCGTCGAACTGCTGGTGCTCGTCGATGTTGAAGCCGCGTTCGAAGAGAAAAGTGGTGACCGCCTGGACAATACCGGCACGTTCGACGCACGACAGTGTGAGTACGAACTTCTGGACCTGGTCTTCCACGCGGGGGTCGGGCTGAGTCAGCGTGCTGGTTGATGAGTCTGTTGCCACTAGGGTCATGTCTCCTCCTTAGGTATCTTCTCGTGAGATATATTCTCAGATCAGGAACTGATATATTAGGTTTGAGTCAGCGTATATTGGTCAGTGGGCGAGGTCAATAGCCTGTTTGACTTGAATGGAAAGAGGTCCGGGTTATGGCAGTTGAAGCTTTGGCAAGCGCGGAAGACATGGTCAAGAAGTCCTTGGCCGACGTGGCGTACGAGCGCATCCGGGACCGGCTGCTGATGCTTGACATCAAGCCCGGGGACCTGCTTGATGACGATGACCTCGCCAAGGACCTTGGCGTCGGCCGGACTCCGGTGCGAGAAGCCCTTAAGCGGCTGGAGCTGGATCGCCTGGTAGTTGCGTATCCGCGGAGGGGCACTTTCGCGTCGCGGGTGGAGATCACTGATCTTGCGTTTATTTCCGAGATCCGCGCCCAGCTTGAGCCTCTTGCCGCCTCCCGCGCTGCTCGCGTGGCGACGGAGTCGATGAGAGAGCAATTGCGGGCCGTCATGAAGGCCGTCGAGTCTTTCGACACAAATGCGGCCTCCGTCGTTGAAACCCTGCGCCTCGATGCCCGTGTGCACCAAGGCATTTACGCGGCCGCCGCCAATCCCCACCTCGAAGATATCTTGATTCGCTACGACAATCTCGCGACACGAATCTGGTGCATGGTCCTGGATCGCCTTCCCGACCTCTCCCGTCATGTGCATGAGCATGTGGGGCTGCTCCGTGCGGTTATCGACGGAGATGAGGCCCGGGCCGCGGAGCTCGCTCGGAGCCACATCAGTGGTTTCGAGCACGCTGTGCGCGAAGCTCTTTTCGCCGTCTAGGTGTACTCGGCCGGGAGGTTGGTTGCATCTGCTGATGGGTGGTGGTCCGGCGAGGGCGCTGTGGTTGCGGCGGTGGTTGTCGAAGCCTGGCCATCCTGTGCGGGCTTGTGTGCGGTGGTCGCTGGAGTCGTAGGCGTTCTTGTGGGCCCGGCCTTCCTGGAGGGTGCGGTTGAATCGTTCGGCCTTGCCGTTTTGCCGGGGGCTGCGCGGCTTCGTGCGCCGGTGTTTGGCGCCGGGATCCGCGAGGGCCGTGGCGGGGGCCGCGGAGCGGATGCAGGCCAGGGCGTTGTCGGCCATGACCTCTTGCACGGGTGCCCCGCTGGCTTGCACAGGTGCCCCGCTGGCGGCAATGAACGCCGCGGCGTTGCTCAGGAACCGGGCGCAGCTCGGGTCTTTCTCATCGGGCAGGACCTCCACGTAGGCCAGGCGGGAATGATCGTCCACGGCGACGTGGACGTAGTCGTAGCCGATGCCGCGGCCTCTGACGGCCTCGGGCCGGCCATGGACCCGCCAGCCGCCACCGTCGGGGATGCAGCCCGGGTTTCTTCACATCAATGGGCAGCAGTGCCCCGGCGGTGTCGCGTTCGTAGCGGTGGTCGGTGGCCCGGCGGGCGCGGATGCGTTCGCCGCTGACCGGGCCTTCGCGGTGCTTCACCCGCGCCGCGAGGACCTCCTGGATCTTCGCCTCGGCCGTGGCGTGCGGGCACGAACCCGGACGGTAGGATCTGTCCTCCATTCCGGCCCAGCCGTGCTCGAAATAGCGCCGGAACCACCGGTGCGCGCAGGTATGGGAGACCCCCATTTCCTTCGCCACATGGTCCACGGGCCGGCCCTGAAGAACACTCTGAACAAGGATGGTCCTACCAGCAGGAGTCGGACGGGCATTACGGTGGACCATGAAGACCTCCTGGTCGTTCGGTGTGTGTGGCAACCACCAAGCTAAGAGGTCTTCACCCCCTTCACCATGTAACCAACGTCCCGGCCGAGTGCACCTAGAGGCCTTCACGTGGCCCCCGCCATTAGCGCGGACTTGGTTGGCATGGGCGGGCAGGGGGCACCCTCGAGGCAGGCATGGTCGCAGACCTCATTCTGCTCGACCGGGACCCCATTGCCGCCCAGACAGCACCCGGCAACATCTCCGCCGCCGTGGTGAAGGCCACCATGGTGGGCCGGAGATGGGTCCATGGCGCTTAGCCTGGCCGTGCCCCTGCACCGGGCACGCCGTCACGGATTCGTCGCCTTCATCACGGGCGTGTATTTTGCCTTTCACACGATGGCCAGGACGACCGCGGACGTCCTGTCCTCGCCCCCGGGGCTGGCGGAAGCCCCCATCGCCGTCACGGTCCAGCGGGGCCGTGGTTGCCGCCTCCTCCAGCCGGGTCTACATTCCCACGCTGGCGCGGTACTCCGAACTTCTGGGGCTGGCGCGGGCGGCCGGCCAGTGCGGAAGGACTTGGTCCCCTGCAGGTCCAGGCGCCCGCCCAACTGGCCGGCACTCTTCCTGAAGTCGGCGGAGTCCCGCTTTTGCTGGAGCGACCCGCATACCTCGGCCGTGGGCAGAGGGAGACTTTGCTGGGCCGCCCCCCATGCCGAAGCTACAGTCTTCCACTTACACTGGCACTGCCTCTCGCCCAAAGAAATGCGGAACAATAGCCTAGGACTCCCGATCTACCCGAGAGGCCAAGAGGCCCTCGACGGCACTAGGAACGATTTCGAGCGCATCGTCATCGGAGGGTCCGTGAAGTACGACTCAGGCTCGTGGTCGCCATCAAGCGCAGCGTCCCCCGCCTATGCGTTCCCTACTGGATCGATCTGGCGGCCCCCAGGAGACGCGGCGACGGAACTCATCACTCATCTCCAAGGAGAGTCGATCCAGGAGCCTGCAGGCGATGCGACGGGTAAGCTCATCCACTACTACGTGTTCCTCCGAGAGCAGGCGGCCCGACAGCATCCCCTGACAGTTCCCGCCCCTGTCTCCTCCGCGAGGCGGCAACTGGCTGGAAAAGAGACGCCACCGACCTACATGATCTGATCAAGCGTCCGGCAGACGCACTCCATCAGGATCTGGACCTGTATCTCAGCTACACGGTTGTCCTCTCCGGTGACAGATTATGCGGAGGGATGGTTAGGAGACTCGAGGAGGCCTTCGCAGGACGATCTGTGGGGCAGGTGCCTCTTACGGACGGAACTTTCCGACAGCCTAGCTGCCGGGTTCCTCCGGCGGTTCCTGCTGGCCAAGCTTTTGAAGTGCATCCGTGAGGTGGGGCGTCTCCGACGCCTTGGCAATATAGTGCTTTTCCATGATGGCGGTGCCCGTGTGTCCCAGCTGGGGGGACGGCCGTTTCGAACTGTATTTCTGGTCGATCGGCGTGGCGACGGATTTTCTGAACACATGCGGCGTGACCCACTCGCAGGCGGAACCGGCACGGGCGTCCCGCCATTGCCGCCTGAAATTGTGGGGGCTTCGAACGGTGCCGGTTGAAGATGGGAACAGCATGTCGTCGGGTTCCGGACGCTCTTCGCAAATTTTCTTCTTCAGGGTGGCAGCCGCGAAGGGTGGCAGCTTTACCGTCCTCAATCCAGCCATGGTCTTCCTGGCCGCCATTTCCGAGCTCGCACAGCGCCGACAACGGGTCCCGCCGCGGTCCTGAAAACCCAGGACCCGCCCTCCAACCATCAGCACGAACTCCTGGGCACCAGTGGAAACTGACGCCCACCCAGCGGCAAGAGGCCCCAGCCGCACGTGCAGCACAGGAATACTGGCCCGACAGAGAATCAAATCCCCGCCGGGCCGGCAACCCGAGCATCAGGCAAAATCCGGGCCAGGCGATCCGGGCCGGTCCCCAACGACGCTTCACCCGTACCCTGATGATCCATGCGTTCCGGAGTCAGATGCGGGGAATGGCTTGGCCGGGACGAACGATCCCTCATGCCCGCATCGCCCAGTTCCCGGTAGCGGCCCGCCCGCCGGGACGCGGTCGCGGCCGAGACCTGACGCGCCCGGCAGCCCGACGCACGGGCCAGCCGTCTTCCACAACGCACCGGTTCAGCTTCAGCCGCCCCTTCGGAGCCAAAACAGCATCAACATGGGACATGAAGAGGACCTCCGGGTTGGGTGAATGGATCTCTGGAAAAGTTCCACCTCACCCAGAGGTCTTCTTTTTGCCACTCAGCCACGCCGCATGTACCTAATGTCCCCGGGCAATACAGCTAGCCAGACACCGTCCTAACCACGCGGACGCCCACCAAGCATGGAATGCCCGCTGTCAGCCCGCCCATGGCGTCAACAAAACCAGTCCGGTCAGATATATGGCCCCGACGCCGCTAACCGTTTCCTTGTAGCTCAGTCGCCGGTGCCGGGGGCGAGGCTGGCGAGGCTGGCCACACACAGCGTCGGCTCGACGAAGGGGTCGAGCCGCTCCACTTCCAGCGGTGCGTCAAGCTCGGCAAGGAGGCCTTTCATGAGCCCTAGATGGATCGAGCACGTCACCTCCGGATATTCCTTAGCGACCTCGCGGAACGGGCAGTGGTGCAGCAACACCTGGCGCTGACGACCGCGGGTGACTTTTTCTGGGGAGAACCCGAGAGTATCCATCGCACTGACAAGGCGCTCGGTCGCCTCCTCGGCATCCACTCGTTTGAACGGCGGGGGGCTTTCTCCGAGGTACCGGCCCCATTCCTGACCGGCCTTGACGGCGGCCTCGCGGGGCTCTGGTGTCTGAGTCGACATCGAGCTGGCCAGGATCTCCGCCAGGAGCAAGTAGCTCCGGCTCCCGGCGTTGTCGCTGTTAGCGTTGGCCGCATAAAGAGTCCGCGGACGTCCAGGCAGCTCGCGCTCCTCGGCCTTACTGGCAACGAGCCCGGCGGCGACCAAGGCGTCGAGGTGGAAGCGGACCGTGTTGGTGTGCAGGCCCACCCTGGCGGCAATGTCGTTCACATTCAGCTGCGTGCCCGCGTCCTGGAGCACCTCCAGGACGCGTGTTCTGCTAGCTCCCAGTGCGCCGATCGCGGGATCAGGTTTACCACGATGCTGCAGCTTCATTTCTTGCCTCCTCGAAATGCTGAGGCCAAGTGTCGGACTCTGCTGTGGCGCGCCTCAATCATGGTGCGTTCGCTTGGAGCCCAGCAGGCTGTAGAGCACTGCCAGGACCGTTACGGTCTCGGCGGCACAGCTGACCAGGTCCCAGATACCCACCGCTTCGGGTGTGCCGGGCTCGGGACCGATAGGGAGTCCGGTCGTGCGCGTCACCACCCACAACGCCAGGACGGCGACGTTGACCAGGACTCCGACCAGCAACACCTGTCGATTCCGGCCGGTAAAGACCAAAGCAGCCCAGATCAGTTCGAACATGCCGATGGCAGTGAAGAACGCGGCATACACCCACCATTCGGCCAGATGTTCCGGCATCACGATGTAGTGGATGAAGCCGGCCAGTACCGAGGCGGTGGCTGCCACCGGCAACGCCGCGGATCTCCGCATTCTCACGTTGCCGGCAGTGGTGGTTTGGGTGCTGGTGGTGGTCATGATCTGCTCCATCTTATCTCAGCCGACCTGGAAGAGGCCGAGGGCTCCACTGGACATGTTCATCATCTTGTGCGTGATGAAGGGATAGGTACCGGCGTCGGGCAAGGTGAACTCCACAAATCCGCCCTGGGTGGGCTGGAGGTCGAGGGTTTGGGAGCCGCCGTGGTCGGCGTTGTCCGCTTTCAGCTCGTAGTGGCCTTCCTTCCACACGGTGTCGAAGATGGTGCCGACGGTGTGGAACGCCATGTTCTCGTTGGGCCCGGCATCGTCCAGCCAGACCCGGACCCGGGCGCCCGGCTTGACCTTGATGGGGGCCAGTGCGTACTGGTTGTAGTATCCGTTGAAGACGACGGCGTCGGTCTTGCCTGCCAGCATCTTCTTCAGATCGCCGGGCTGGCCCTTCGGGCCGAGGTAGAGCTCGGACTGAACCAGGACAAACTCGTTGTCGACCTTGTCAAGGCTGGGCGGGTCGATGACCACGGCGCCGAACATGCCGTTTCCCATGTGGTAGATCATCGGGTTCGCTCCACAGTGGTAGGTGAAGATGCCGGAGAAGTGCGCGGTGAACTGGTAGTCCAGCGACTGATGCGGCTTGATGGTGTGCATCTGCACGTTCGGCGCGACCTTGGAGGCATGGAAGTCGATGGAGTGTTCCATCGAGCCGTCATTGACCAGGTGGATCTTGAAGATGTCGCCCACTTTGCCCCGTAGGATCGGGCCAGGCGCTGTGCCGTTGTACGTCCAGCGCAGCTGCTTGACGCCGGGGGCAACCTCCATCTTCTGTTCTGTGACATGGAAAGTCACCGAATGGATCTTCTGGCCGTCCGCAGGCGGCAGTGTGGCGTCGCGGGGCTTCCAGCCGGCTGCAGGCTTGGCGTTCGCATCGATCGTCGCGTCGTTGCTACTGGCTGCAGCAGCGGCGGCTGGGGCCGGCGCTGCGGACTGGCCGGCGATTTTGACGTCGAGCACCATGCCGGCGTCCTTATGGCCGGGCACTACGCACCAAGCCTGGGTGGACTGAGCTATCGTGCCCCAGTGGAAGGTCGCCGACTTCCCGGCGTCGATCATCACAGCGTTCTGGCCCTCCAATGCCAGGCTGTGTTGTTGGGATCCCTTGTTGGTGACATGCACGGTGACGTCCGCGCCCGCCGGAACCGTAATCGAGCTCGGCTTGACGTACATGTCTCCTTCCTCGATCTCAAAGGTGACTTTCTTCGAGGTCGAGGCCAGGGCTGGGTGTCCCGTGCCCGCGGAGGACATGGTCGCGCCCTGTGAGGTGGAGGGATAGGTACCGGCGATGATGAGACCGATGATGAGCCCCAGGCTGAGGGCTGTACCGATCACCGGCAGGAGCTTGTTGAGGGATATTGCAGCCTGGCGGACATGGCTGCGAAGGGATTGTAATGAGAGATTTGGCACCTAAATACTCCAAACGGAAGGGGGTGACTGTCAGGGCGAAGAAGATAGCGCGGCGCCTGGCACCTTATTGACCTCTGGTGAGGGCCGCTGAGCGCGACGAGGACGTCGGGCGCCCTAGGAGATGACCATCTCGGTGAACAAACCGAACATGCCCTGGGGCCCTTCGGAGTGGGGGAAGATATGGCAGTGCCATGCCCAAGTACCCAGCGCATCGGCGTGGACGAGCACGGTGTAACGCTCAGCGGGGGCCACATTGACCGTGTCTGCCAGATACGGTGCCGGTAGGGGGAATCCATCTTTGGCGATGACCAGCTGGTCAACGCCGTGAAGGTGCATCGGGTGGGCCATCGTGCCCGCGTTGAAGTAGTTGACCTCCACCCAGTCCCCCAGATGAGCCTTGACCGGCTCCGTGGCTGGGAACGACTTGCCGTTGATGGTCAACCCGATGGTGCCGGAGTCCTGCAGCTGGAAGTTCACGTGCTGGTTGACGTGCACCCCGGCCGGCACAGGCATCTCGCCAACCAGGAACGCACCCCAGAGCCCGCTGGACACCTGCTTGGTCCCGTCATGGTGCGAGTGGTACCAGCTCACCGCTACGTGCTGGGTGATCTTGAAGGCGTAAGTGAAGGAAGCGCCGGGCTTGATCGGAGCTTGGGTCACGTCCGAAACGCCGTCCATGCTGTTGGGCACGTGAAGTCCATGCCAATGCACGCTGGTCGACTCAGGCAGCTCGTTCTTGACCACAATGCGCACCTTGTCCCCGAAGTTCACATGGATCGTTGGTCCGGGCACCGTTCCGTTGTACGTCCAGGCATCCACGATCTTGCCCGGCTCGATCTCCCACTTCGCGATCTCGGCGGTCAGATGGAACTCTTTGGTTCCGTCGGCCAGCACTTTGGGAACCAACAGCTGTCCGCCGCGCCCCTTGGTGGCCGCCGGGAAGCTCTTGTCCCGCGCAGCCATCGTTTTGTCCATCGCCTTCCAGTCACCGGCCGCAGCGCCCGAGGACGCCCCCGTCGTGGCGTTACCTGCCCCCGTGTCAGGCATCGAGGAGGAAACTGCCGTGCCCGGCGCGGGAGAACCGCCGGCGGTCAGTGGCTCCGCCCTCGCCCAGGTCGGAACCGCCAGGGCGATCGCAAAGGCGACTGCGGCCACCGTCAGTTTCACTCTGCTGTTCATGAGCTCTTCTCTCCACTTGCGTTTAGTTACGTCTAGTACATTTAACCGAATGTTCTAAGTTTTATCATTGAAATTAGTTTAAAACACTAATGAGTCTTGTGGCGTGTGTCACTGGTGCCGTTCTGATGCAGCCAGTCGGCCCGAGTCTGGGCCCGGGTCCGCGGCGCGAGGTAACGACGGTCCGGCGCGGCGATGGCCACCTCGTTGATGCTGGCTTCACACGTCTCATCAACCCATCGGAGACGAACTCCCATGGGTCGTTGCCGTCCCGACGAAACCAGGCGCCCGCGCTGTCATGCTCTTCGTACTGGAAACGCACGGCGATGCGGTAAGCGTCAAGCGGACCCAGAATTTGCGCAGCACGTCGTCCAGTTCCCGCTCGCCCCGCAGGAACTCCACGATCGCATCGTGACCAGCAATGAAAAGGTCGTGAGTCGCGGTTGCGCCAGGGGAGTCCCGGGTAGACGCCGAGGCCACCCTTTCGGCGTCGCGGGTGTTTCAGGCGTCCTCTGCGTTGAACCGTCTGCGCGGCTGAATCCGTGGCAAAGAGTGGCAGCGGTGGCCGAACCGGCTCGAGTCCACCCGACGTGAAGTGATGTGGCGGCCATTGTCCAGGGACCAGGGCCAGGCCGAGGCCCGTCAGGTCACGACATGTGGCTGCGCGGCCTCGATGGGGTCCAGGGCCAGGGTCGAGTGGGAGAAAGCACCCACGGCCCGCATCTCTGTGGCGACCGGAATCGCCTCCATGATTTCCTCGGGGTTGTTGCCCTTTCGGACGGCCAGGTCGGTGCTGCCCTTGATGCAGTCCGGGCGTTGGGTTACGTGTGCGAAGGCCACCGCGACGGGTTGCTCGGTCTTCTCCGGTAGCGCACCGTCAGCGAAGACGGCCTTGCCGGGGTCTGGAAAGCGTCCTGGACGCCGGGAGTCAGCTCTTTGCGATGCTGGCTCCGTTCGGCGGCCAGTCTTCTGACTTAGGCAGGAGCCAGCCGCCCGATCCGCACCCGCCAGGTCTCTGGACCCTCCTCGAGGTAGTCCCAGGAGAACTCGCCGGCGTTCTCCGCCGCGAGCTGGTAGTACAGCGGCTTGGGGTCGTGGTCATTGACCAACACGAATCCCGTGCCGGCATCCAGCGACGCAAAGGTGTCGAAGATCAGCTGGTGGCGGATACGGGGGATCTCGGTACGGACATCGACGATGCGGTCGGTGACGGGCATGGTTGTTTCCTCTCGGTCGGACGACGGCGTCGCCTCCGGCTTGGTTTCCAGGAGCGCGACATGGTGCATGACGCCGTCCAGGCGCTGGGCCTGAACGGGATGGGTATGGCGGAGCAGGGCCCACGCATCCGCCGCGAGCCGGCCCGCTTCCTCGGGTTGCCCGGCGTGAGCGAGGTGGCGACAGGCTCGCGACAGGACTCGGGTGAGCCCGTCGATGGTCTCGTGACCTGCGGTTTCAGCCGGCACGGGTGATCGGGACCCGCCACAGGAGCGGTCCGGCTTCAAGATAGTTCCATTCGTACCGTCCGGGCCACAGTGCCTCGGTCTGGTACAGCAGCGGCCTGGGATCGTGGTCGTTGAGGATGACGAAGGTGCCGCCCGGGCGGAGCTGGTCGAGGTTGGCGAAGATGATGTCGTGGCGCCCGCCGTGCGGCAGGTTCCGGACGTCCAGTTCGTCGGGGGCGGGCGCAGTGGGGGAGGACTGGTGGGTTTCGAGCGACATCTGGGTCTCCTGACATGTGATGGGTTCTGGACCGTCGAGCACGATTCTTTTTTACTATACTCTTAGTAAAAACTACCATCTTGGCTACCACCCGATCTCCCGTCGAAAGAGGCAACGACATGACCGAAGGCACTCTGTCCGGGGACGCCGCGAAGCCTGGGATGCGCGACCTGACTCATGGTCACCGGCTTATGCGGTCACGAACCTCATGCTGAAGCCGGGCCCATGGATTTTGCCGACAAGCCATGGGCAAACAACGCCCGCTCCTGAAACGGTCGACTCCCGCACGCATCGCGTGCCTGCGGGAGTAAGCCCGGTTGCCGTCCTGCGTGCCCTGCGGGTGACCGTCGGACTGTTTCGACATTCAGGACATCGCCAAGCAGATCGGGTTGCACACCAATACGGTAGGCTCCCGCCTCGACCAGCTCATGGACGCGGGGCGCTGGACCGCTGGACTCCGCACGCGCGTTTGACCGTGCCGTCGGGCTGCTTGACGAGGTGGGGTCCGCACCGCGAGTCAGCAACGCAACCGCAGTCGGGACCCTCAGCGGCGCCACGGGGAACGCCACCGGGAACGCGACGGCGATCGAGGTGCATCAGTGCCTCTTCTACGACATCGCGCGCGGGCACACCGATGTCGTCTGCGCCGTGCACCCGGGCCTCATCCAGGGGCACTGGCCCAGATGCAAGCCCCACCAAGCGCGGTTCACATCGAGCCCTTCGTGCGCCCGAACCGGTGCCTGGGGCACATCACGCCCGCCGAGAGCCATCTCGCGGGAATACGCGCATGAAGCGGCGCTGGGGGTTCCAGATCGACTGCCACCGAGCCGAACTGCGTCGGTAGTGCAGCTAAGGAACACCAGCCCGGTAGCGGCAAATGATGCCCGTCCGTCGCGACCAGCCGGTAATCGTCTAACGACGCCTGTCATCCCAAAAGACCCAGGCATCAAAGGAGAAATGAATACGTCCTGAGGTCTAACTGCCCAGCTGGGCGCCGCGGGATGAACCAGGAGGAAAACAGCGAACATGGCTCGGTGGCCGATCGGCGACACTCAAGGTCATGCAGGCGGGAGTTCCCACCGCGTCATACAAAACTCATACTTTTGAAGGCAGAACAGGCGCCAGCTAGTATCCTGCATTGTTGCAACCATGTCATGCAGGAGAAGGCCAAAACGACCCATCGGCAGGTTTGTATTAACCCCTGTCCGGCAAGCGGGGGTCGTCGGCCCTAATCCTAAGGGGTCTTTATTCGTTGCCATCTTTTTCCAGGGCCTCGGCGATGACCTGCACAAGGTGGCGGGAGTTGCGGCCGGCCAGATCGGCCACTTGCGTCCGGCACGAGAATCCATCCGCCACGACGGATCGATCGGGATGGTTCGACATTTTGGCCAGGATTCCTTGTTCGGCTATCGCAACCGAGACGTCGTAGTGTCCCTTTTCCATGCCGAAGTTTCCTGCGAGCCCGCAACAGCCGTTGGAGACATCTACATCGCAGCCCATGGATTCCAATAGGGCCAGATCCTTGTCGTACCCCATGACGGCGTGTTGGTGGCAGTGCGGCTGGGCAACGATTCTTTCGTCACTTGCCGGGGGCTGCCAGCTGATGGATGCCAGAAACTCCGACACTGTCTTCGTTGCCGTGGAAACCTGCCGGGAACGTTCATCGTCCGGCAACAGTTCCAGCAAGTCCGATCGCAACACGGCCGTGCAGGACGGTTCAAGGCCGATGATTGTTCTGCCGTCAGTGACGTGGGGGTACAGAATGTCAAGGGTTTTTCGCAGGGACGCCTTGGCGGCTGTCAATTGCCCCGTGGAGATGAGTGTCAATCCGCAACAGGCGCCGGGACCAGCGATCTCGATGTCGCAGCCCGCGGCCTGGAGGACCTTGAGGGCAGCAATCGGAACGTCGGGACTCAGGGCGTCGGAGAAAGAATCCACCCAGAGCAGGACGCGGGGTGGTCTTGCTGGTGCGTCGCCGGATGTGGGGTTAGTCAGATCGGAAGTCGGGCCGTGGGAATGGACCTTCGTCGGACGGGCGGCTTCCTTTAGCGAATGAAAAGGTGCCTTCGGGAAAGTGGGCAGGCTGCGGCGGGGGTCCGCTCCGGCAAGGCGCAGCATCGTCCGACGAAGGATCCCAACGGAAGCAACATTGTTGAGCAACGGTCCGAAGGGTCCGATCATGCCCAGCCATGTGGGCAACCGGCCGAGGGTGTAGTGGCTGATGGGACGCAGTTTGCCCTTGTAGCTTTGGTGCAGTGCTTCGGACTTGTACATGGCCATGTCGATGCCGGTGGGGCAGTCATTGGCGCAGGCCTTGCAGCTGAGGCACAGATCCAGTGCGTCATGGACCTCGGGGGAATTCCATGACATGTCCACGGTCCCGCCGTTGAGCATCTCCTGCAGCACGCGTGCACGACCCCTGGTCGAATCCTTTTCATCCTTGGTTGCCAGGTACGACGGACACATGAATCCACCTTCCTGGCGCAGGTCGGCCCGACATTTCCCCACGCCAACGCAACGGTGGAGCGCATTGGTGATGTTGCCGCCGTCGTGCGCAAAGGCAAAGCCATCGGAGGCCAACAGGTTCTTGGCCTGAGGCCGGCGCAGGTTTGCGTCGAAGGGTTCCGGGTTGATGACGACACCTGGATTGAAGATGTCCTGCAGGTCAAAGAGCGCCTTGAAACCTGCCATGGCCGCCAGAGCCTTGGCCGAGTACATGGTCTTTAGCAGTTCACCCCGGGCTCGCCCGTCGCCGTGTTCCCCTGACAGTGATCCTCCGTATTTGGCAACGAGGTCTGCGGCCGCGGTCAGGAAGCGTCGCATGACGACCGCGTCGCCGTCGAGCGGGAAATCAATCCGAACGTGAACGCAGCCATCGCCAAAGTGGCCGTAGGCCAATCCTGAAACCTCCTCGCGGGCCATGAGGTGCTCAAGGTCGCGCAGATAGTCTCCCAAATGCTCCGGTGGGACGGCTGAATCTTCCCAGCCGGGCCACGCCTGGTCCCCTGCTGCGGTCCGTCCGGCCAACCCTGCTCCGTCGGCCCGAATTTGCCACAATCGTTTTGCCTCGGGTCCGGCCGGCAGGATCAGCGAGTCAAGTGCCCCCGCGTCCAGGACCAACTTCTCCGCCGCGGCCATCGCTTCTTCGGAGCTTGATCCGCCGACTTCGACCATGAGCCACCCGTTTCCGGAAGGCATATGCGGGACGGAGTGCTCACCCTTGGCGGTGCGGATGACGTTCACGAGCTGGGCGTCGAGGCCCTCAAGTGCCAGTGGGTGGTGCGGGAGCAACCGGGGGACCGCGTCGGCCGCGGCCGGCATGTCCGGGTATCCGAGCACGGCCAGGGCGGGGGCAGGTGCCTGTGCCACCAACCGGACCTCGGCCTCGAGGATGATGCCGCAGGTTCCTTCCGTGCCGGTCAGGGCAGCGGCCACGTTCCGTCCATTTTCAGGGAGGAGGTGTTCGAGGCTGTATCCGGAGATTTGTCGCCCGAACCGTCCGAATTCCAGCCGGAGGACCTCCAGGTTCGAGAGGATAAATTCGTCGAGTCCGGGGATCTGCGCCGTGGCGTCCTTCCCGGACCCCAACCCGACAACCTGGCCCGAGCCGGTCAGCCATCGCAGGCTGCGCACATTGTCGGCTGTCCGCCCATAGGCGAGGCCGTGGGGGCCACATGCGTTGTTGCCGATCATGCCGCCGATGGTGCACCGGGTGGACGTTGAAGGATCGGGTCCGAATCGCAGCCCGTGGATAGCTGCAGCCTTCTGCAAGTCACTGAGAATAACGCCAGGCTGGACAACGGCAGTCTTGCTGTCCGGATCAATGCTGATGATCCGGTTCATGAACCTGCTGAAGTCCAGCACCAGCCCGGGACCCACCGCGTTGCCGGCGCAGGATGTGCCGCCGCCCCGGCCGGTGACGGCCAGTCCGTGTTTACGGGCAATTCTGACGGCGGTGACGACGTCGTCCTCGTCTTTGGGCATGACCACCACCTGGGGCACCACGCGGTAGTTCGAGGCATCCGTTGAATACTCCGCGCGCCGGCGCGTGCTGCTGTCCACGATGCCTGCAACGGCCGCGGTCAATTCGCGGACAACCTGATCGATGTTCATGCGCGGTGCATTCCTTTTCCCTGCAGAGGTGTGTGGCGGCTACTAGTAATGCAGGGGCTTGCCGCGGAGCTCCATGGCGCGGCGCACACGGCTCTGTGCCAGGGACCGGGCCGCCTCATGTGTGGTCGAGTTCAGTCTGTCAGCCTCGGCCAGAACGGTGACCGTGTTGGCCCTGAGCTTCGTGGAAACGGTGGTAAAGATTTGCTCCGTTTCGGGACGGAACGGCGAATACCTGGATTCCATGGCAAAGGCTGCACTTACGACTCCGCCGGCGTTGGCAACGAAGTCCGGTACCACCGTGACGGATGCGGCGCGAAGAGCCTGCTGTGCGGCGCCATTGGTGGGGAGGTTGGCACCTTCCACAACAAGCTTGGCGGAGATCCCGCCAACATTTGTCTCGTTGATGACATCTTGCAGTGCGGCAGGAATCGCGATTTCGGCATCCACGAACAACTCCGAACCGATCGGGATGGCCAGTTCCGGGAACTCCTTTACGAACCCGTCGCCAAGGCGGGACCGCATGGCCAAAAGTTTCGGAATGTCCAGGCCTGCCGGGTCGTGCAAGGCACCCTCCGCCGTGGAGATGGACACAACGCTGTAGTCGAGCGCGTGCAGCCGGGCGGCGGTTGCATGGCCGACGGCACCGAAGCCTTGAATGGCGACGCGCTGGCCTTGCAGACCGATGGTTGCTGCTGCCTCATCGGCTACTTCAGCGACCCCGTAGCCGGTGATGCCGAGCTGGTCGTAGGGCACGCCGCCTAAGTCATAGGGTGTGCCCACCGCGGCGCCGCGGTCACCGAGTTCGTCAATGATGATGGCTGCATCGTTTTCAGTCAGACCCATGTCGAGACCAAAGACATATTCGGAAGGGACCTCGTTGCTTAGGGCGCGCACAAAGGAACGGAGGATTGCTTCCTTGTGTGGGGAATGGGGATCGGCCCGGATGCCGGCCTTGGCGCCTCCGAAGAAGAGGTCGACGCCGGCCCACTTCCACGTCATGACCCGGGCCAGCCGGGAAATTTCCTCGACAGTGACGCCCGGCTGCATCCGGGTGCCGCCCTTGCCCATGCCGCGGGCGGTGTTGTCGATGACAAGAACGCCTTTCATCCCCGTCTTGGAATCGCTGACCGAGACGATTTTTTCCGGTCCCCATTCATCCATCATGTCGAACAGACTGGCCATCGTTGGGTACTCCTTCTGTGTTAGGGCAAAGTTCTTGGGCAGGCGTAACGGGGTGGTTGGAGCCGGTGCCGGCAGAATATGCCGGCACCGGCTCCGTCCGGGACCTAGAGGAATTTCACGCCCTGGGCCAGTGGAAGCTGACCGGAGAAATTGACGGTGTTGGTTGCCTGGCGCATGTAGGTCTTCCATGAGTCGGCGCCGGACTCGCGGCCACCGCCGGTTTCCTTTTCGCCGCCGAAGGCCCCGCCAATCTCGGCCCCGGAGGTGCCGATGTTGACGTTGGCAATGCCACAGTCCGAGCCGCTGGCCGACATGAAGCGTTCGGCCTCGGCATGATCGTTGGTGAACACGGCCGACGACAGGCCCTGGGGAACGTCGTTTTGCAGGGCAACGGCGTCATCAAAATCGGTGTATGTCATGACGTAGAGCAGGGGGGCGAACGTCTCGTCCTTGACGACGGCGCTTTGTGAGGGCATGCGCACGATTGCCGGCTCGACATAGTAGGCGCCGGGCTCGCCGTCGGCGTTTACCCGGCCACCACCGCACAACACGGTGCCCCCCTGCTCCTGGGCAGACTTGATGGCGTCCTGCATTCCCTCGAAGCTGGCCTTGTTGATCAGCGGCCCGATCAGGTTCTCCTCATCCAGCGGCGTGCCGATGCGAAGCGTCGCGTAGGCGCTGACCAGTTTGGCCGTCAGGTCCTCGACAATCGACTCGTGGACAATCAGTCGGCGCATGGAAGTACAACGTTGCCCGGCGGTTCCGACAGCGGCGAAAACGATTCCGCGCAGGGCCAAGTCCAGGTCGGCCGACGGCGTGACGATGGCTGCGTTGTTGCCGCCCAGTTCCAGGAGCGCGCGGCCGAAACGCTGTGCCACGCGGGGGGCGATTTCCTGGCCCATCCGGACGGACCCGGTTGCGGAGAGCAGTGCAACACGGGGGTCATCGACTATCAGTTGCCCACCGGTGCGGTCGGCCAGGACCAGCTTGTGGAGGTTCTCTGGCGCGCCAACATCCTTCGCGGCACGGCCCAGCAGGGCATCAGCAGCAAGTGCGCTGAGCATGGTCATCCCGGAAGGCTTCCACACGATGGTGTCGCCGCAGACAAGGGCCAAGGCCGTATTCCACGAGTAGACCGCCACGGGGAAATTAAAGGCCGAGATGACGCCGACAACACCCAGTGGGTGCCAGGTCTCCATCAGACGGTGGCCGGGACGCTCCGACGGCATGGTCTTGCCATAAAGCTGACGGGACAGGCCGACGGCAAAGTCGCAGATGTCGATCATTTCCTGTACTTCGCCAAGGGCCTCGGACTGGATTTTGCCAGCCTCGGCTGTCACAATCCGCGCCAGGTCGTCCTTGTGCTCGGTCAGCAGTTCACCCCAGCGTTTGACCAGATTGCCGCGGACCGGTGCCGGCACATCGCGCCACGTCTTGAAGGCCTCGTGTGCCTGCCCGATCATGGTGTGGATGTCCTCGGCCGAGTTGACCGGCAGGGTCATCAACACTTCACCGGTGAGGGGCGAAGATGCTTCGTGGGCGCCGCCAAGGGCATCAATGTTGACGCCGCAGGCTTCGAGCGAGGATCGAACCATCGTTGCAATTTCAGACGTCTGGGTCAGAGTTTCAGTCATCGTGATCTCCTGTGGTTGGTATTGATTGTCTGTGGATGAAGGGTGGTTAATTGGTGATGGAGACATTGAGGCGTTGCGCGAGGGATGCAATCGAGTCCTCCTGCTGGCGCTGGTAAAGCTCATTGGGGTCGTGGACTTTCGTGCCGACAATGCTCGACATTCGGTGGATGTCGTAGTTGGTGCCGGTCTGCTCCTCGTCCTTTGAGCCTTCCTCGGTCAGATTCGACTGGAAGATTCCGGCGGCAGAGCGGGGGAGGAAGTCCTCGTAAACAATCGGTTCCGGCACGGCGATGCCGGCTTCGACAAGGTCGGCCAATGTGACCGGGCTGGCGAAAGGCGTTTGACCAAGCTGCCCCTCGTCCAGTCGGTAGGTGAAGTACGCCAGGCCCTGCAGTGCCAGTTCCTTCTCCGTGCGCGGAAGATTCTCGGCCCACACCCCGGCTGCTGCCTCAACGCGCGTCGTTCCGGGCGGAGCCTCTGCGAGTCTGGCGTCAGATTCGGCAACCATGCGGTCGTAGAGGTCGCGCCCGCTCACGGTCAGGGCGATGCCGCGCGCCTCGACTTCGCCGAAGCGAACCCGTAGCTCACCTTCATTAGTGGAACCGTCCGCGTAGCGGAATACTCGGTTTTCTCCCAGTGCCCGAAAGGACGTCTGGCGAAGGAGCACATCAGGTCCGTCCCAGCGCGGGGGACCCTGGATCTCGTCGATCATGGTGATTCCGCGGGCTTGCATGCGCGCGTAGAGATCGTCGATGTCCAGGACGCGTGGTGTGAGGTGGTTGATGTGAGTAGTGGAAACGCCGCCGATGTCGGAGGCGACGGCTGAGACGGCCTCCAGCTTCCTATACCACTGGTAGTCCACAGGGTCTCCTGAGAGTTCAAAGGCCGCCGTCGCAAGATCGAGGAGACGCTCGGCGTCGTCCTGGTCAAGCCCGCCATCGGCCGCGGCCTTGTCGGCCAGACGCAGCAGATCCTCACCAAAGAGTTTTCGTGCCCCGATGAATCTGGCCAGCTCGGCACGTAGATCGCTGTCAAAGAACCTCGGATCTTCCGCTGCGAGCATGGACGTGAAGACGCGGAAGGGATTCCTTGCCAACTCGTTGCTGTCGATGGGACGGAACGCCGTCGAAACCACTGGCACCGAACTGGAGGAGGCGTCTCGAAGGTCATAAAAACCCACCGGGTACATGCCAAAAGCGGCAAAGATGCGGGCAACCTGGGCCATTTCCTTCGGCGATCCGACACGAATGGCACCGTGGCGCTCAGCAGTAACGCGTGAAATGCTTCCCAGCCGTTCAGCCTCGGCGCCGTGTTTGGCGACATAGGCTTCATTCACTTCCTTGGAAACGTCGACGAGCGTGTTGTAGGCAGGTACTTCCTCTCCGTACATGACGGAGAGCCGCCGTGCGAACTCGGCCCGAAGTTCCCACGTTTCAAGGACGGTCATTGCATGGTTCCTTTCGATAAATGCGTTGATGATGCGAGATTGCCGGGTGCTACGGGGCCAGTATCAAATGATGTGGACTTCTTGGATGCGATGATCGGCCGTTTCGAATCGGTCCGCGGAGAACGAGGTGTGGTCCATGAAGGATTCCCGGCCCAGATAGAGGTCTCGAATGAGTTCGCCGACGGCGGGTCCCTGGAGGAAGCCGTGTCCGGAGAATCCGGTGGCGTAGTAGAATCCCTCGACGGAATGGGACGTGCCGATGAGCGCGTTGTGGTCGGGAGTGTTCTCGTAGAGACCGGCCCAGCCGCCTTCCAGGTCCGGGGCAGCCAATGCGGGCGCACACACCCGGGCCGCCGCCGTGAACTCGGGCAGCCATTCGTGCGTGAAGTCCCGGTCGAACCCAGGTTCCTGGTTGGAGTTGGATATGCCGAGGAGCATGCCGTTGCCATAGTTGTGGAAGTACATCGTGGTCGCAAGATCCAACGTGAACGGTACGGTAGGCATTGGTGTGCTCATTTGGCGGGTCATGCCAATCTGGCGCCGCACCGGTACCACCGGAAGACTGACGTCAACCATTCCGCCAATTCGCTTGGACCAGGCGCCGGCACAACAAATGACGGCGGCCGTCTTGATGGTGCCGCGATTGGTGGTCACGGAACTTATGCTTCCGCCGGTCGTGCCGACATCCATGACTTCCGTGTGTTCAAGAATGCGCACGCCAAGGGCAGCCGCCCCATCGGCGTAGGCCCGGACAACCTTTCCGGGCTCGGCAAATCCGTCCTGTGGTGAGTGGGAAGCGCCCATGAGGGCGTCCTGGCTCAGGAAGGGGTTGATCCTGACGGCCTCGGCAGGGGAAATCATCCGGCTGTCCCCGCCCAAACTGTTTTGGATGACTGTGCTTCGCTCGCAGTCAAGCATTTCTGACTCGCTGCGGCACAGGAAGAGGTATCCGACCTTGCGCAATCCAATGTCGGTGGAGAATCGCTGCTGGAAAGTGTCAAAAGCGGCCAGGCTGCGCTGGCCCAGGACAATGTTGGCGGGGTCTGAAAATGTCGCCCTCACGCCGCCAAGCGGCTTGGCGGAGGACCCGGTGCCGAGCTCGGACCGGTCAACAAGAACGATGTTGCGAATACCGGCCTCGGCAAGATGAAACGCGATGCTGGTTCCCATAATGCCTCCGCCGATGATGACCACATCTGCGTGCGAAGGTTGTTTGGTTCCGGGGGGAAGCTGAAGCGAGACCACACGTGACATTGATCGTCCTGTCTCAGATGCGGATGTTGTACCCACCACTCCGTGGGTATCAACTATCGGTAACGGGTTATATATAACCATCATGAGTCAGAGTGTGATCTGCGTCAAGCTGTCGCGTTATCGATTTTTCAGGGACCGGCTTGCGAGTGGACTTCCGTGAGATTGCTCATCGAGGTCGCCAGGCGCCCTTGGCGACGCGACCCTTGCGGCTTAATCATTGTTCGCCGATGGACGTTCCGGGGTCGGTCCGCCAGCGGCCAATGGGGTAGAGGGCGCGCCAAAGTGGCCCCCTTTGGCGGCGAACCGACCCCAGCATCTAATCTTCTACGTGGGGTGGGGGCCGGGCTAAAGGGTGCCGGTCATGGCAGCGAGTAGCTGAGGTGCTCTGTCATGAGGGATTCGACGAGGTTTCGGTCGCCGCTGAGAAGGGCGGCCAGAATAGGTCCGTGTTCGGCTGCACTTGCGACGAGCAGCCCGCGCTCGGCAAGATGGTAAGAGCCGCTCACGCGGCTTTGGTCCCTGAGGTTTTCAATGATTTTGGTCATTCGAGTGTTGCCCAAGAGTTGAACCATGGACAAATGGAATTCCTGGTCCCGCTCCAGATAGTCGATCATGTTGTCGGGCCTGGCGGCTGCGAGAGTGGCGTCTACCATGGCAGCCAGTCGTTGGCCATCCTCAGTGGATACGCCTCGATCGGCGACCCGGCCGACAGCGGTAACTTCAATCAGCAGGCGAAGATCGTAAACCTCCCGCTGATCGTCCGGACTCATTTCCACAACGCGGAAACCCCTGTTGCGCACGACTTCAAGCAGCCCTTTCTCGCTTAGCGCCATCATGGCTTCCCTGACAGGGCTGTTGGAGACGCCCAACTGGCTTGCCAAGGCATTGGCCGAGTAGATCTTGCCGGGCTGCATGTCTCCTGACATGAGGGCGCGTCGAACGATGGAGACGGCTTCGTCCTTGAGGGTCGGCCGGCTTTCCGCCAAGCCGGATATTCCCACAACGGGGTTTCGCTGTTCTGTCATTTTGCTCCTCAGTCAGTGGTCGTTATGGCTAACCCTAAGTCAAACGTAGGTGACAATCGGGCGGATTTTGCCAGCTGCTGGCCGATGTCCATTTGGTTCTTACGGGCTTGCCACTTGACATCCGTGGGGAATCAATAGAGATTGGTTATCGACAATCGATTGTGTGTCATACATCACCATTGTAGCCGGTGGCTGTGTCTCGAATCGTTCGGCATCGACAAAATATCAGCACTGATCAAAGGGGATCACCATGAATGCTCGAAAGCTCCTGGTAGGCGGCACGTCCATTGCGCTGCTGGCACTCTCACTGACCGCCTGCGGGGGTTCTGCAGCGAGCAGCGTTGCGAAGGGGTGCCAGCCTGAATCAACATTCAAGACAATAAACGCCGGTTTTCTGACCGTCGCTGCCCCGGAATTTCCGCCGTTTTCTTCCAACAAGGATGGAAAGCTTACCGGCGTTGACGCCGACGTCATCAAGGCATTCGCAGCCAAGAACTGTCTCGACATCAAGGTCGAGTCGACGGCCTATGCAGGAACCATTCCGGCCGTCCAGAGCGGACGTGCAGATGTGGCGATTGGCTGCTACTACCGGACCGCAATCAGGGCGGACATCGTCAGCTTGTCCGACCCCATCTACACGGATCAGATGGGGATCATTTCCGAATCCGGCGTCAAAAACATTAAGGACCTCGAGAGCCTCAAGGTCGGCACCGTTGACGGCTACCTCTGGGTGCAGGACATGAAGAAGGTGATGGGCGCGAATTTGACCATCTACCCCAGCGCCGTCGAAATGCAGGCTGACCTCAAGGCCGGGCGTATACAGGCCGGTCTCGATGGCTTCGGATCCGCCGTCGAAATGTACAAGACCGATTCCAAGTACAAGGTTGAAGGTGCCACACCTGACGCTCGGGTGATTGCGTCCAAAGAACCTGCCCAAATCGGTTTCCCCATCGGTAAAGACAACACTGACATGACCAAGGCCGTCGACCTGTCCATCGCCTCCATGAAGTCCAGCGGCAAGATCGCGGAGATCGTGAAGGCCTATGGTCTGCCTCAATCCGCAGCCGATACGGGTGCACCCCGCCTGGTGAAATAGGTCCGACTCCGCGCAGCACCCTTCGTACAGTCACCAATAGGAGAGAATTCCATGGATTCAAGCCTCAGCTTCCTTGAGCGACAACGGTCAGGCCCCGTCTACCTCGATGATGCCGAGGTTGCCGGTTCACTGACGGTGCGCGCGGCCGTCGGTTCCATGAAATCGCTCCTTGCTTCCGGGTTCGATCCCGAATCCGGCGCACCCAGGACCCGTCTTGAGACCGAGGGCGGAACTTTCATGCAGATGCCTGCCGCCAGCGGCACATTCGTCGGGACAAAACTCCTGACGATCACGCCGGGGAATGCGACAACGGCGTCCCCTGTAATCCAGGGACTCTACGCGCTCTTCGGTGGAGGCGACCAGCGACCGCTCGCGGTATTTGATGGAGTTGCATTGACCAACTTGCGAACGTCTTCGGTTTCGGTGATGGGGGCAGTTTTGCTGGCGTCTCCAGGAACCAAGCGGCTAGTTGTTTTCGGCACTGGCGTCCAGGCTTGGGCTCACATCGTCGCATTTGCTGAACTTTTTGACCTGGCCAGCGTGGAAATCGTTGGCCGGAATTCGGATACGGCGAAGGACATGGCGAGAGACGCCCAAGGGATCGGATTGCACGCCACCGCAGCGGGCCCCGATGCCGTGAAGGATGCCGATCTCGTCGTCTGCGCCACAGCGTCGTCGACGCCGCTTTTTGACGGCACCATGGTGAAACCAACCGCCGTCGTGGTGGCCATAGGATCACATGACCGCGACCACCGCGAGCTGGATGACGCCCTCTTGTCAAGGGCCACAGTCTGTGTTGAATCGCGTGACTCGGCAACACGTGAGGCTGGTGACGTCATCCAGGCACTGGAGTCCGGCGCCATAGCGGACGAGGCACAGCTGGTCACTTTGGCTGATTTGGTCGTGGGGCGCACGGAGGTGCCCGTCGACAGGCCGGCTGTCTTTAAGACCACAGGCATGCCGTGGGAAGACCTGGCGGTGGCAACGGCAGTCTACGAAGCATTCTCTTCAAAAGCTGCCTAGCACTGGATTGTCGCGCATCGGATTTACCCAGCGGGCATACCTTCGGCCAAGGCGCCCCAGTGAACGACACGGAAGGACTACTAGAAATGGAACAACTGATGATTGAACTCAATCCCCAGACCACACAGCCGGTTGTTCAGGTGAAGAATCTTGCCAAGGCCTACGGGTCAAACGTAGTGCTTCGCGATGTATCACTGTCCGTGGCCGAAGGATCCGTGACGGCAATGATCGGGCCAAGCGGCGCCGGCAAGAGCACTGTTTTGCGCTGCATGAACCTGTTGGAGCAACCAGACAGCGGTGAAATTGTTATTGACGGGCACTGCATCAATGCGGGCAAGAAGACCAGCCCGAAGAGCCTGGCGGCTCTGAGACGCAGCGCGGGCATGGTTTTCCAACACTTCAATCTCTTCCCCCACATGACGGTTCTTCGCAATGTCAGTCTCCCCCAGGAGCGGGTCCTTGGATGTAGCCGTGAGCAGGCCAATGAGAAGTCCATGGAGTTGCTCAAGCGCATGGGGCTGGCAGATAAAGCCGACCAATATCCCTCGCGCTGCTCCGGCGGCCAGCAACAGCGCATTGCCATTGCGAGGGCACTGGCACTTGGCCCCCGAGTCATGCTGTTTGACGAACCAACCTCGGCGTTGGATCCAGAAGTGGGGGTCGAAGTTCTGGAAGTCATGAAGGAACTTGCCTCCACTGGCATGACGATGGTCGTGGTGACTCATGAGATGGCGTTCGCAGAAAACGTAGCAGACGAACTGGTAGTGATGGCCGACGGAGGAATCATCGAAAAGGGTCATCCCGGACAGATCCTGAAGGATCCCCAGCATGAGCGTACCCGCCGCTTCCTCCGTGCCGTGCTGGAGCGCTGAGCCATGGAGATGCTCAAGGCGATTGCCATCGGCCTGCCACTCACAGTTCTGGTGACAATCTTGGCCCTGATGATTGGCACGGTCGTGGCACTCCCGATCGTAGCCGGGCTGAGAAGCAGAAATCGGCTCATTTGGCTGATGTCCCGCGGACTCGTTGACCTGCTCCGCGGCATCCCGCCTGTGGTGTGGCTCTTCATGCTTTACTACGGCATTTCCATCGGGGCCGTGAGGCTCTCGGCGTTGCAGGCTGGAGTCCTGGGGCTGGGGGTGGTCGCCGCCGCCTACCTGGCGGAAATCTTCCGGGGCGCAATTTCCGCGGTCCCCAAAGGTCAATGGGAAGCCAGTTCTGCCCTGGGCTTTCACCGGGCCACCGTCTGGACCAGAATCGTCGGTCCGCAAACCGCGCGGGCAGCAATCCCTGCGTACACGACGTTTGCCATTGGGCTGCTCAAAGACTCATCGATTGCCTCCACGATCGGCGTTTCCGAGATCGTGTTCATGTCCAGCCAATATGCACGGCAATCAGGATCCGGGATTTTGGTGTTTTTCGTCGCGGCGGGTATTTACATACTTTTGAGCGTTCCGCTGGGGCTGCTCTCGAGGCATCTTGACGTGAAGATGCGGAAGGCGGTCGCCCGATGAACAATCTCGTGGATGTCGCGATCGAATACGGTCCAACACTGCTTGGCGGGCTTAAAGTCAGCCTCACGCTAACGATCCTCAGCCTGGCCCTGGGCCTGCCGATTGGCCTTCTCTTCTCGTTTGGTGTCACGGCAAAGAACAAGGCATTCCGTTATATTTCAGTGTTCTTCGTCGAGGTTGGTCGTGGTGCGCCAGCCCTGGTCCTCCTTCAACTCATGTACTACGGCCTGCCTAATGCCAACCTCACGCTGAGCTCCATGGCTTCGGCATGCCTGGCACTAACGTGGACGACTGCTGCCTACAGCGCCGAATTAATCCGCGGCGGAATGCAGTCCGTACCTTCGGGTGAAATCGAAGGCTCCCACGCACTTGGCATGAGTTACCGAGACTGCCTTCGATTCGTTGTCATCCCGCAGGGGCTGCGCATCGCGCTTCCATCACTGATGGGATTTGCGGTCCTCCTCTTCCAAGCCACGTCGCTTGCGTATTCGGTCGCGGTACCGGAACTCATGAGCCAGGCCTACTCCATCGGCTCGTCCACGTTCCAATATTTGCCCGTCTTCATCGTTGCCGGCCTACTTTATGCCGCCATTTCGATCCCCGCAACGTGGCTGTCCGTCGGCGCGGAACGCCTACTGAGCCGGCACCTCTAGGAGATGGGGAATTGATGACCAACCAGCCGGAAACTCCACGAACCGCCCTGGTCGTGGGTGCAGGAATAATCGGACTGTCCACCGCTTGGCATCTTCAGAAACGTGGGGTAGCAGTCACGGTCATCGACAAAGAGGGGCCGGCCGCGGGAGCAAGTTGGGGAAACGCAGGATGGGTGACACCGGGATTGGTCATGCCGCTGGCCGAACCCGGAGCCTGGAAATATGCCGTTCAAAGCATTACGGACCCGAATGCGCCCCTGCACGTCCCGCTCAGGTTGGACCCTCAGCTGTGGAAGTTCCTGGTCCGCTTCGCCATGAATATGAACGCGAAGCGGTGGCAAAAGACCATGGCTTCGCTGGGGCCCATCACCAGGATGGTCGACGAATCCTTCGCGTTCATGCAGGCCAACGGCATCGCCTCACCAGTTTTGGCCGCCCCCTACGTTGCCGGCTTCACCAACGCCAAAGCAGCGGAGACATTCCTGGCCGAACTTGAACACCTGCAGGACATGGGCCAAAACATCGGCGTGAGCCGGATCAATGCCGAGCGCCGCCCGGCAATACTCTCGAGCACCGTGGTTCAAGGCGTGGAAATGACCGGGCAGAGCTACCTGGACCCTGGGGAATTTGTTGGCGACCTTGCCAGAGACTTTAAGTCGCGCGGCGGGCAAATCCTGGAAGGTACCTGCGCTTCCGCGATCGATGCCGGCCTGGCAACGGCAGAAGTATCCACCGACGACGGACGAACCATTCAAGCCGATGTCGTTGTCCTCGCCACCGGAGCTTGGCTACACGGCCTCGCAAAAAAATGGGGACTGAAAATTGGGGTTCAGGCCGGCCGCGGCTATTCATTCACCGTCGACGGTGACCGCCTGCCGGCAGGGCCGCTTTACTTCCCGGAACAACGAGTCGTTTGCACCCCCTATCAAGGTGCTCTCCGAATTGCCGGCACCATGGAGTTTCTTCGCCCGGATGAGCCCATGAACACTTCCCGACTCGACTCTGTGGTGCGAGCTGTTCGTCCTCTCCTGCAAGGCATCGACTGGTCGTCACGACGAGATGAGTGGGTCGGCTCCCGGCCCGTTACACCCGACGGCCTACCAGTCGTCGGGCGCCTGGCCCCGCCCCGAATCTATGCGGCTGGGGGACACGGCATGTGGGGAATGGTACTCGGCCCGGCAACGGGACAACTCCTGGCAGAGCAGATCATGACCGGAACGATCCCACCGGAAATTAGGGATTTCGACCCCTTGCGTCCATAAGACCCAGGGCGCAATCCAAACATTTTTGAGAACCGACAATGGAGGACACAATCATGCGAATACTCGTCATCGGTGCCACGGGCGCCTTGGGGAAGAACGTCGTGAATGCGCTGCAGGCGCACCACGCCAGATACTGCACGGGAACCCTTGAAATCCTCAGTGCCTCACGTTCATCGTCGGAGTACCCTGTTGATTGCCACGACGACCTGAGCGTCCGGTCACTCTTTGAAAAAGTCGGCATCGTGGATGCAGTGGTGAGCACCATTGGCGGCGCCAAATGGGCATCGGCTTCGGAGGCTGACCTTGGAACGTACAAGTCGACGCTCGAAGGTAAATTGTTGTGCCAGCTTCGCATTGCGCTGGCGGCTCGAGTCCACGTTAGTACGGGCGGGTCAATAACGCTCACGAGTGGCATCGTGGGCCATTACGTCTTCCACGGTGGGTCACCCAGCGCCATCGTCAACATCGGGCTCGACGCATTCGTCAAAAGCGCCTCCGCAGAACTGCCGAATTTGCGGCTGAACACTGTCAGCGCCACGGTGCTGGAAGAGTCAGCCGACGCATATGCGTCAGTCTTCCCAGGTTTCCAGCCTGTTCCCGGCGGCGTGGCAGCGGCCGCCTTTGTACGCAGCGTCTATGGCGCTGAAACTGGTCAGACCATTAAGGCTTGGACGTAGGAAGCACTTGCGGAAGCTGGGCGCGGCCTTGACCGCGGATCACGTGCTCCGAAGTTGCGGCCCTTGCGGCGAGAACTGGGATCGGTTCTGTGCATGCGAACGATGCGCAGGAATCTCACCCCACGTTTACCCCGCGGAAACGATCGAAAATGACCACATATGGGAAGCTTCGAATGCCGCAAAACAGCCTCAAAATTCGCGGAAACTCAGAGATTTAGCGACCTAACGCAACTGCCCAAAAGTGCCCTCCCCTGAGAGGAGGCCAGGGGTTTGAATCTCCTTGGCTCCACCCGAAAGCCCCTGAGCTGCGGTAGACGGCAGGTTGGGGGGCTTTTATTGCCCCAAGGTTGGACAAATAAAGACTTTGGCAACACTTTGGACGTGCGGACGGAGGGGCGCGGGGTGGTGACGGTGGTGGTCAGTGGGCCACCCTGGCGGGGGCGTCCTGCTTGTCCGGCCAGAGGCCGGGGGTCGGCGCTGCCGGATCGCGGCAAACTCCCGCGCGGCCGTGCCGGCCAGATCACCGCAGCGGGGACGCTCCAGTACCGAGGCGGTTTTCCGTCGCCTTTGACGGAGCGCCCGACATCAGGCGGCCAGCCCTGCGGATGCTTGCGGGCGTGTTACGGCCGGGCGAGCCCGCACGTGCGCAAAGGTAGCTACGTGTCGATAGTCGGCAACGTTGGATGCCACCCATGGAGTGGGTCGCATCCTGTATTGGTTGCGGAGGGTTGAAGAACATCAACTTCCGTCACTGATACCGAGGACGTCTTGAAGATCAAATCACGCGCAGGGGCTTGGATATCTGTAGCGGTCGGCGGGTTGCTGCTGGTCGCGAGCTCGACCGCGGGCATCACGGCAGCCGATGCTTCGACGCCCGCCGTGGCCCCGTCCCCGGTATCGCAACCGGCCGTTACGGGTCAACCTGCGATGCAGCTCAGTGTCGCCACCGGCTACCAGGAATCGCCCTTCACAGTGTCGGGCTCCGGCTATCCCAGCGGCGAGCAGTTGAACGTATTCATGGGACCGAACTCCGGTTACGACATGGGAGATTTTTTGGGCACCGCCCGGGTGGCGGCGGATGGAACATTCTCCGTGTTGGTGAGCATTCCGGCCGGCACCGCGCCGGGTCAGCAGGTCATCACCTTGCGAGACATGGCGTCCCAACCGCTCCAGAGTCTGCCATTCACTGTACTCCCACCGGTTATGTCTGTGTCCGCCATGGCTGGGATCCGTGGATCCGGGTTCACGGTCTCCGGTGTTGGCTACACCACGGGGGAGACCCTGACGGTATTTCTGGGCCGCATGCAGTTGGGTTCGGCGCAGGTGTCGGGGGCCGGGAACGGCACGTTCTCCCTTCCTGTCACTGTGCCGTATATGATCCCCGCCGGACAGCAGACAATCGAGGTGTCCTCGGACCAGGACCCATCACAACAGTTCGCGTTCGACGTCGTTGCCCCATCCCTGGCGCTCTCCCTGACCCCCGCCTCAGGGATACCCGGGGCGGAATTCAAGGTGAACGTTGCCGGCTACATTCCGAACGAAACCGTGCAGGTCCTCTTCGGCCCCAACAGGCAGTTGATCCAACAATCCACCGTCGGTACTGACGCCTCGACCTATGTTCTGGCCAATGTCCCATACGGGGCGGCAGCGGGGGCGGACATGGTCACCGTGGTCGGATCGCGGACTACAGCGCCCCAAACCGCGCAGTACACCGTCCTTGATGCATCCGTGCATCCGCAGATTGGACTGTCAGCCGGCACAGGCGCGGCAGGTGCGGGCTTTGTCATCGCAGGAGCCGGGTACACGCCGGGAGTTAAAGTCACCGCGGCCTTCGGCACAAGCGGCCTTCGAATCGGGTCTGCGATCGTCGACGCCCACGGTACCTTCAGGATTAACGGCACCGTACCAACGGCCAGCGCCGGGACCCGGAACATAACTGTCACCGCCCCCGGTACCAGCACACTGTCTACTCCATTCACAGTGCTCGCAACCAGCAAGCCGCTCGCAACCAGCAAGCCGCTGGCAACCAGCAAACCGACTACCGCCGGGTCTTCACCGACCCTGCGGTCGATGGTTGTTCCGGCGGCCGTACCGTCACAGAGCCCCGCCAACTGGAGCGTCCCCGGTTTGGTGCACACGGATGAGGTTGGCCCGGGTTCCCGACTGTAGGAGACTATTGTTATGGGTTCCACTCGCAGGAGT
>NZ_JAAMFM010000017.1 GCF_013376105.1 Arthrobacter wenxiniae | reverse complement strand
ACCAGCCACTGACCCCACCAGCCACTGACCCCCGCCAGCCACTGACCCCGCAAACCGGCGGACAACCCCGGACCCGGCGGGCCCGGCCACCGGGCAACAAGCTCGACCACCCGGCGGGCCTGGCCACCGGGGCTTGGGCGTTCACAAGTTCGGCTTAACACTCTCCGCGTTCCTTGAAAAGCACCAAAGCCGTCAACGGCAATGGGACTTACCCAGCTAGACCGCAATCTCCGGCATGAGCGTCTTCAGCGTCCAGGTCTTGTGCCTGCGCACGGCCAGCCAGGCAAAGAACACGCCCAGCAGCGTGTAGCCCACCAAGCCCAACACAATCGGGACAAGCGGCGCCAGCCCGGCCCCGTAGATGAGGTGGCGCATCCCCTCGACCACATGGCCCATCGGCAGTATCTGGTGCATCAGGTGCAGCGGTTCCGGCGTGGTCTGCCAGGGGAAGGTGCCGCCAGAGGAGACCAGCTGGAGCACCAGCAGGATCAGCACCACGAACTTGCCCGGCGTGCCCAGCAGCGCCACAATGCCCTGGATCAGGGCCGTGAACGCGGCGGAGGCCAGCAGAAGCAGCCCCAGCGCCAGCCAGGGGTGGCTCGGGTTGAGCCCCAACCCCCACACCACCACGGCATACAGCAGCAGCGCCTGCGCCGTGGACACCGCGGCAAACGGCAGCCAGCCGCCCACGGCAATCTTCCATGACGGTGCGTTGGAGGCCAGCGCGCGCAGTGTCAGCGGACGCATCGCCTGGACCAGCATGAAGGCGCCGATCCACAGGGCCAGGACCAGGAAGAACGGGGCCAAGCCGGAACCATAGTTGGCAGCCCTGGCCTGCGAGACGGAATCCACGCGGATGGGGTCGGCAATGACTCCGGCGGCGTTTTGCCTCTGCCTGTCGTTGGGGCTCGGCACTGAACCGGCGCCGCTGCGCAGCTGGGTGGCCAGGTCCTGGGCGCCCGCCGCCAGCTTCCCGGAACCGTCCTTGAGGGTTGATGCGCCGGAATCGAGCTTCCCAGCCCCGGCGTCCAGCTGGTTGGCGCCATCCAGGGCCTGTCCCTGCCCGGCAGCGAGCGTCGCGGCACCGGAGGAAAGTTGGCCGGCCCCCGCGTGGGCCTGCGAAATGGCGTCGGTGAGTGCCGGCGTCGCACCGGCCAGGGACGCGGTGCCGTCGGCCACGGACTGGGACCCTGCGGCCAGCCGCGCGATGTCCCCGGCGTCGGCGGCCAGCTTGCCCTTGAGATCGGTGACGCGGCCGCTGCTGGCGGCAGCTTCAAGCGACGCGGTGACCTTGCCAGCCTGATCCTTGGTAAGGACACCGTCCGCGACCAGGGTGTCCAGGGCGGGCTGGACGTTAGCCGTGGCCGCCTTGTTGAGCTGGTCGGCGGTGCCGATGGCGCCCTGGACCTTCGTATTGAGGGCGGCGTTGCCGGCAGCCACGGCGGCGGCGCCATCTGCGAGCTTTCGGGTGTCGGACGGGAGCGCGGAGGTCCGGCTTTCCAGCTGGCCCAGGCCCTTGTCCAGTGCGGAGCTGCCAGACACCAGCTGGTTGGTGCCGGCCAGCAGCTTTTCCTGCCCGGCGGCAAGGGCGTCCGCGCCTGCCACGAACTCGCCGGTGCCCGATCTGAGGGTGGCGACGCCGGAGTCCAGGGAGGCGGCGCCGTCGGCCAGTTGCTGGGCGCCGTCCGCGGCCTTGACCAGCTGGGCATGAATGGTCCCGTAGCCCGTCAGGAGGGCGTTGGCCGTCTGCTCGCCCACTTCCTTCGCGACGGAGTCGTGCACCTGGGTGCCCACCTTGTCCACGATGGAGGTGAGCAGGTAGTTGTTGGCGTCGTTCGTGGTCACGCTCATCATGGCCTGCGTGGCGGAGTCGAAATTCTCCGGCGACGCCAGGTTCTTGGAAAAGTCCTTGGGGATGGTCAGGGCGAAGGCGTAGGACCCGGACTTCACGCCGGCATCGGCCTGCGCCGGCGAATCCACCAGCTGCCAGTCGAACTTCCTGCCCTCCACCAGATTCCTGGCCACGTCCTGGCCGGCATGGAGCTCCTTGCCGTCCTTGGTCACGGCGCCCTGGTCCTGCACCACCACGGCCGCCGTCAGCTGGTCGAGGTTGCCGTACGGGTCCCAGTTGGCGTACAGGTAGACGGCCCCGTACAGCAGCGGGACCATGACCAGTGCCATGATGGTCAGCTTTGGCAGGAGGCCGCCGGTCATGCGCTTGAGCTCGGACAGGGCTAGTCGCAATACGGTCATTGCACGTCCCCGCCTTCGTGTTCCGGTGTTTCGTGTTCCGGTGATCGAGCCTGTCGGGATCCCTGCGCTTCGACGGGTCCAGCCTCGGGCTCGGCCGCCAGGGTGTTGGGGGTTTCGGCGGGCTCACATTCGGACCTGTCCGCCGGGTCCATCGCCTGCCCAAACACCGCCGTCGGGCCCATCCAGTGCCCGGGTATCCGGGCCACCACGCCAACAACGATGAGTTCGCGGCGCGGCGTGTCCCTGGCGGCATCCGGATCGGCGCCGATGTTGCCGGCAGCGGCCAGCTCCAGGAGCGCCAGCCATTCAGCGCTGTTGGCCGAGTGCCGGTCGGGGGAGTCCACCACCAGCAGGTCGACATCCCGGTTCGCCAGTGCCAGCTCCAGCTGGAGGTGCAGCAGGCGGTCGGCGTCGAGCTCCTCGACCCATTTGTCCAGGACGTCGCGGAAGCCGTGCTTGACCAGCCACGCCGTGGGCCGGGTGCGGTCACGGAACTTGAAGGGGACCAGCGCCAGGTCCTCGGAAACCAGCGAGCGGACCGTCAGGTGGTTTTCGGGCTCGTTGACTTCGGGGGAGTCCACGATAGCGCTGCGCTTGCGCAAGGATCCCATGGCCGGGTCGTGTCCCAGTGCCACGGACCCCGACGTCGGCTTCATGCGCCCCGTGAGCGCGAGGGACACGGCCGTGCGGCGTTCCTGCCCGTTCGCCTGCACCAGCAGCACCTGCGCGCGGTGCGCCTCCAGGGTGGTGGCCGGGACCAGCGTGTGGTGCCGACCGGCGATGTGAAGCTGGTGTGCGGTGAGCAAGGAAGGGGCCCCTTTGACAGTTTGGTGAACCGAACCAAACTATCAAAACTGACTAGTCAGTACAAATTGGGTGATGCCGTTCACGGACCGGCATTCCATGCAGGGCGGCGCGTTCCCGCCGCGGCCGGCGCGCCCGTCCGGGGTCGGAGTTTCCGTCGAAGGTGCACGTACGGCGGCCCCCCGGTGTTGGGAGGCCGCCGTATGCGTACAGCCGGTGCGTGGGGCGGGACGCCCTCAGCCCAGGGCGTCCTTGAACCATCCCGTGATGGACGCCGGGTGGGTGATCGCGGTGCCGACCACCACGGCGAAGGCGCCGGCGTCAAGCGCCTGCCTGGCCTGCGCGGGGGAGTGGATGCGGCCCTCCGCAATCAGCGGCCTGCCCAGGGCTGCCGTGGCAATCTGGGCGATGAGCTCCAGGTCCGGGCCGTCCGTCTTGGGCCGCTCGCCCGAGTACCCGGCCAGCGTGGTGCCGATCAGGTCGGCACCGGCCGCGGCGGCGGCCACGGCGTCGTCCAGGGAACCGCAGTCGGCCATGACCAGGGCATTTGATTCGGCGTGGATGCCGGCAACGGTCTCGGCCAGCGTCAGGCCGTCCGGCCGGGGGCGGCGCGTGCCGTCGATGGCGACGATGTGCGCCCCCGCATTGGCGCAGGACAGCGCGTGCCGCAGGGTGGGCGTGATGAAGACGCCGTCGTGGCCGTCCTTCCAGAGTCCGATCACGGGCACCTCGACGGCGGCACGCGTGAACTGGATGTCCGCAATGCCCTGCACGCGGATGGCCGCCGCCCCGCCGATCACGGCCGACGCCGCCACCTGGGCGGTGGTGCGGGGGTCCCGCATCGGCTCACCGGGGTAGGCCTGGGCGGAAACCACCAGCTGGCCGGCGAGGGACTCGAGATCGCTCAATTTCAGTGTCACGGTGACTCCTGGGGAAAGGTTGGGGGTTTAGGAAAGGACCAGGGACGCCGCGCCCACCACGGCGGCCGTGTTGCCCAGCGCGGCGCGGGCCACGGGCACGTCCGCCAGGGGTGCCAGCAGTTCGGCCCGCAGCGCGCGCTCCATGCCATTCCACCAAAAGCTGCCGGCATCGGCCAGCCCGCCGGAAATGACCACCACCTCCGGATCGAGGATGTTGACGAGCCCGCCCACGGCCTGGCCCGCTGCGGCGGCCGCCCGGGAGATGACCAACAGCGCCAGCTCGTCGCCCAGGCGTGCGGCTTCAAACACGGCCCGGGTGTCGGCCAGGCCGGCACTGCCGCCCTCGCGCACATAGGCGGCGCGGATGGCGGGGCCGGAGGCGATGGCTTCAACGTGCCCCGCATGGCCGCAGGAACACGGCAGGGGCCGGCCCCGGTGTACGGCGTAGGGTGAAGCGAAGTGCCCCACGTGCCCGCCCGCAAAGTGGTGGCCCAGCAGGGGCTGCCCGTTGACCACAAAGCTGCCGCCCACCCCGGTCCCGAAGGCGACCATCAGGGACGTTGAGGTGCCGGCGCCAGCCCCCAGCCACGCCTCGCCGAGGGCGTGGGCGTGCACGTCGTTGACGACGGCGGACGGCAGTCCCAGCCGCTCCGAGAGTCCCGCCGTGATGTGTGTACCGGTCCAGTCGAGAATGGCGTCGGTCGCGGAGAGGACGGTTCCTTCCACGGCATTGATGACGCCGGCCGAGCCGACGCCCACGGCGTCGACCGTGGCGCCCTGCTCGGCGGCACGGTCCCTGAGGGAGCGCACCAGCACGGCCGTGGCGTCCAGTATGGCGGTGCCGCCGTCGCGGTTTTTCGTGGCGATCTGCCCTTGCACCAGCACGGATCCGTCCGCGCCCACCACCGCGGCGGCCGTCTTGGTCCCGCCGAGGTCCACACCTGCTACATACCGCATCGGGAAATCCTTCAAGAGTTCAATGGTCGTGAAAATGGCCCGCTCCCCGCCTGTTCCGTTGGGGCCACGCCCGTTGGGGCCACGCCCGTTGGGGCCGCGCCCGTTGGGGCCGCGCCCGTTGGGCCCGCGCCCGTGAGGGGCCGCGCCCGTGAGGGGCCGCGGCCTGGGCCCACGAGCGCGAGGGCCCCTTGCGGGCAACGGGAGCGCCTGGGGAGGAACGGGGCGGGGGAGCGGGTGGGACTAGATCAGGCCCGTGCGCACCAGGACCGCCTTGATGGCTTCGGTCTCGTCGTCGTCCAGGGCGAGCATGGGGGTGCTCATGACGTTGGTCTTGATGATCCCCATGAGCATCATGGCCGTCTTGAAAGCGCCCAGGCCGGCGGCGTTGCCGGACACGCGGCCCGGCTTCGGGGCGTAGACGATGTTGAAGACGTCGGCCAGGCGGTCCTGCTCGGCGGAGGCCTTGGCCCAGTCGCCGGCCGCGGCGGCGTCGTACAGGCGGCGGTAGCCGGCCGGGTCTACGTTGCCCAGGCCCGGCACAACGCCCTGTGCGCCGCCCAGCAGGGCGCCGTCCACCACGACCTCGTGGCCGGTGAAGATGTCAAAGTTCGGGATGTCCTTCGCCGCGATGACCAGCTGGCGGAAGGAAACGTCGTCGCCCGATGAGTCCTTTACGCCGGCGATGACGCCTTCCCGGCCCAGCTCGACCAGCAGGTCGGTGGGCAGCTTGAAGTGGGTGCGAACCGGGACGTCGTAGGCGAAGACCGGGACGTCCACGGAGGCGGCGATGGCGCGGAAGTGTCGGCCGTTCTCCTCGGCGTTGCTGATGGCGTAGTACTGGCTGGTGGCCACGATGCCGTCTGCGCCGAGGGACACGGCGCGGGCAGCTTCCTCGATGACGCGGTTGGTGGTCTGCTCCACCGCGCCGGCCAGCACCGGGACCTGACCGGCGTTGACGCCCACGATGGTGCGCAGCACGGTGTCGCGCTCGCCGTTGGTCAGGTGGGTGACCTCGCCGGAGGAGCCGTTGACGAACAGGCCGGTGACGCCGCCGTCGAGCAGGTGGCGGGTGACGTTTTCCAGCGAGGGGACGTCGATGGCGCCGTCGGCCGTGCGGGGGGTGACGACGGGCGGAATGACGCCCTGGAAACGGGAAGCGACGGTTGTCACGGTGATTACTCCAAAATGGGATTGATTAATAGGGGGTCTGGGCCCACGCGCCCGGGAGGGCGTGGGGACTAAAGGTGCAGGAGCGACGGCGCCGCGCCCAGCAGCTTCTTGGTGTAGTCGTTGGACGGGTTGTCGAAGATTTGCTCCGCGGAGCCTTCCTCCACAATCTGGCCGTAGTACATGACGCAAATGCGGTCGGAGACGTAGCGGACGGTCTGGATGTCATGGCTGATGAAGACCATGCCCAGGTTCAGTTCCTTCTTCAGGTCAGAGAGCAGGTTGAGCACCTGGGCGCGGACGGAAACGTCCAGGGCCGAGGTGGGCTCGTCCGCGACGATGATGTCCGGGTCCAGGGCCAGGGCGCGGGCGATCGCCACACGCTGGCGCTGCCCCCCGGAAACCTGCGACGGCGTGACCTCGGCCGCCGATTGCGGCAGGCCCACCAGCGCGAGGAGTTCGCGGACCTTGGCCAGCCTGCCTGCCGTGGTGCCGATGCCGTGGACGGCCAGCGGGTCCACCAGGATGTCCTGGATGGTCATGCGCGGGTTCAGCGCCGTCGACGGGTCCTGGAAGACCACGGCCACGGACCGCCCAAACTCCTTGCGCATGGCAGCACTGCGCTTGATGGCCGGCCTGCCGCGGAAGAGCACCTGGCCGGAGGTGGGCGTCTGCAGGCCCACCAGGACGGAGGCCAGCGTGGACTTGCCGCAGCCGGACTCGCCCACGATGCCGACGGTTTCGCCGCGGCTGATGGTGAAGTCCACGCCGTTGACGGCCTTGACGTAGCTGGGCTTGAACAGCCCGCCGGAGCGCGTCCGGTGGTGGACGTGCAGGTCCTTCAGCTCGATGACAGGGGCTCCGGTGGCGGCGCCCGTGGTGTGCTTGCTCATCGTGCACCTTCCGTTTCCGCGCCGGCGAGTTCCGGTTCGCGCTTGTGGCTGGCCCAGTAGTGATCCGTTGCGACGCCGTTGCGGATCACGGGCACGAAGGCCAGCTGCTGCGTCGGGTCGGCGTCGGGGCGCTGCGAGCGGCCGGCGAACCTGTCGCCCGTGGCGAATTCGCGCGGCGACGGGACCGTGCCCGGGATCTGGTGGAGCCGGACGGCGTCGGACTCGATGGAGAGCACCGCGCCCAGCAGGCCGCGCGTGTATTCGTGGGTGGGGTGGGCCAGCAGCTCGGAGGCCTGTGCCGATTCGACCACCTGGCCGGCGTACATGACCGTGATCTTGTGGGCCAGTGAGGCCACCAGGGCCAGGTCGTGGCTGACGAAGACCATCGCGAAGCCCAGCTGCTCGCGCAGCTCGTTCAGCAGGTCCACCACCTGCTTCTGCACCGTGACGTCAAGGGCCGTGGTCGGCTCGTCCGCCACCACGATCTTGGGCGAACGGGACAGTGCCATGGCAATCAGCACCCGCTGGCGCTGCCCGCCGGAAAGTTCGTGCGGGTAGCTCTTGAGAGTGCGCACGGGGTCCAGCTTGACCAGTTCCAACAGTTCCGCGGGCGTCTTGCGGCCGTTGCGCTTGGTGAGCTGGAGCATCTGGTCCCTGATCAGCATGGACGGGTTCAGCGAGCTGAGCGCGTCCTGGTAGACCATGGCGATCTGGTGGCCGCGCAGGCCCTGGTAGGCCTTCGCCGAGCTGTGCCTCGTGGCGGGGTCCAGCAGTTCCTTGCCATCAAACTTGATGGAGCCGGTCACCTCGGCCGTCTTGGGCAGCAGGCCCATGACGGCCAGGGACGTGATGGACTTCCCGCAGCCGGACTCGCCCACCAGGCCCATGGTTTCGCCCTCGCGGACGGTGAAGGAGACCTTGTCCACGATGGCGGTGTCGCCGTAGCGGCCGGGGAAGCGGATGGAGAGGTCCTTCACTTCCAGGATCACGCGGGCGTCCGCGGCCACCTGGGGGAGGCGGTCCGTGCGCTGCTGTTCCACGGCCTGGAGCAGCAGGAGTTCCGCATCGAGCGCCGCGAACGGGTTTTCGATGGCGGCGCGGGCGGCGGCGTCGGCCTTGGCGAGCTCGACGGCGGCGGCTGCCGAGCCGTCGTCGTCCTTCACCGGGGCGGCCTTGCGCAGGCGCGGGTTCACCATGGCGTCCGTGAGGCCCTCGGCCAGGATGTTCAGGGCGAGGACGGTCAGCAGGATGACCAGGCCGGCAAAGGAGGTGGCCCACCAGCCGCCGGAGAGCACCAGGTTGCGGCCGTAGGAGATCACGTTGCCCCAGCTGGGGGCCGGGTCCTGGATGCCGGCGCCCAGGAAGGACAGCGAGGCCTCCAGGATGATGGCGTCGGCCACCATGACCGTGGCAAACACCAGCACGGGGGCGGCGGTGTTGCGGACAATGTGCTTGAGCATGATGTACGTGCGCCCGGCCCCGATGACGCGCTCGGCCCGGACGTAGTCCTCGCCGTACTGGGCCAGCACGTTGGCGCGCACCACGCGGGCCAGCTGCGGCGTGTAGATGATGGCGATCGCGACGATGATGGTGGGGACCGAATTGCCGAACGATGTCAGCAGCACGGCGGCGAGGGCGATGCCCGGGAACGCCATCAGGACGTCCATGACGCGCATGATGACCTCGTTGACGGCCTTCGACGAGGTCGCCGCGACGGCGCCAAGCGTGGCGCCGAGCAGGATGGCCAGGGCCACGGAGCCGATGCCGATCATGAGGGAGGCCTGGGCGCCGTAGAGCAGGCGGGAGAGGACGTCCCGGCCAATCCGGTCCGTGCCAAAGAGGTGGGCGGCGCTCGGGGCCTGGGCCGGGTCGCCGGTCTCAAGCGGGTTGTGCGGGGCAATCCAGGGAGCCAGGATGGCCACGACGACTATGAAAAGCAGGAAGAGCAGGGCCAGCTTGGAGCCCAGGGTGAGGGCCTTGAAGCGCAGGCCCGGCGCGCTGAGCCGTTCGGCAAGTTTGCTGCGCATGGCTTAGACCGTCCTGATCCGGGGGTTGATGAGCAGATAGAGAAGATCCACGGCGATGTTCACGATCACGAACGTGATGGCGATGACGAGCACCACGCCCTGGACCAGGTTGGTGTCCACGTTGGTGATGCCGTTGAGGATTTGCTGGCCCATGCCGGGCAGCGAGAAGATCATTTCAATCACGACGGCGCCGCCCAGCAGGTAGCCGATGCGCAGTCCCAGCACGGTCACCGGGGTGACGAGGGCGTTGCGCAGCACGTTGCGTGAAACCACCGTGGTGTACGGGACGCCGTTGCCGATCGCCGTGCGCACGTAATCGCGGTCCAGTTCCTCCACCATGGAGGTGCGGACCACGCGGATGAGGGACGCGGACACCGGGATGGCCAGCGCCAGGGCCGGCAGGGCCATGGAGCTGAGCCAGCCGGAGAAGCCTGTCGAGGGATCGGCCAGCCCGCCGGACGGGAACCAGGAGTTGTCCCCGAGGGCGAACCACTGGATAAGGAGGATGCCGAGCCAGAAGGAGGGGGTGGCGATGGCGGCGATGGAGAAGACCCGGATGGCCTGGTCAACCCAGGTGTCGCGGTACAGGGCTGCCAGGACGCCGAAAACCAGCGAGATGACAATGGCGATCAAGACGCCAAGGAAGGTCAGCTCCAGGGTGACGGGGAAGGCACTGGCAATGACGTCGGTGATGGGCTTGGCAGGCGGGAGCGTGGAGCCGAAGTCGCCGGTGATGAGCTTGCCCAGGTAACGGAAATACTGGATGAAGAGGGGATCGTTGAAGCCGTTTGCCTGGCGGTACTGCGCCAGGGCCGCGGGGGAGGCCCCTTCGCCCAACGCGGCAACGGCACGGTCGCCGGGCGCAAACTGCAGCACCACGAAGACGAGCAGGGTGACACCCAGGATCATCAACGGGAGGGCTGCGAGCCTGCGTCCAAGCAGTCGCAAAAAGTTTGCCAATGTACTAACTCCGGTTTTCATGGCAGCGCAGTGCCGGCGGGGGTGTGGGCTGCGTCACGGGAAGGATGGTGGGAGACGTCGGGGGCCATGGCCGAAAGGGCCACAGCCCCCGAACGGTCGCTGCTGCGCAGGTGTCAGGCTGTGCGGCCCACGCCGACGAACGACAGGCCCGTGGTGGGCAGCGGCTGGAAGCCCTTGAGCTTCGTGCCGTCCCACGCGGTGGGCAGCTTGCGGTGGAAGACGGGGTACAGCGGGACGGCGTCGGCGATGATGTCGATGATCTCCTTGTACAGGCCCTTGGCGTCAGCGGCGGAGGCCGCAACCGCGGCGTTGAGCTTCGTCTGGACCTCCTTGTACTCGGGGGTGGAGCTCCAGGCGAAGCGGTTCTTGGCCCAGGTGTCGCCGCGGAAGAACCAGCTGAGCAGGATGTCAGCGTCGTTGCCGAAGACGGAGGGATCGCCCGGGGCGGCTACGACGTCGTACTTCAGGCCGTTCACCTTGTCGGGTGCGTAGACCGCGGCGGAGGCGAGGATCTCCAGGGTCGTGGCGACGCCAATGGCGTCCCAGTTCTTCTTGATCAGCGGCACCACGTCCTTGACCCAGGCGGTGTCCGTGCTGGTCAGCGTCAACTTCAGGTTCGAAACGCCCGCGGAGGCAAGCAGCGACTTGGCCTTCGCGGCGTCGTAGCCGTAGACCGTCGACGCCTTCTGGTAGTTGGGGCTGCCTTCCTGGAAGTAGGACGTTGCCGCCGTGGCGTTGCCGAGCATCGCCGTCTTGATGATGGCTTCCTTGTCCAGGGCGTAGTGCAGGGCCTGGCGGACTTCCTTCTTGTCAAAGGGAGCCTTGGAGAGGTTGAACATCAGGAACAGCAGCCCGAACGACTGGACGGACTCGACGTTGACCTTGTTCTTCAGGGAGTCGACGTCCAGGTAGGGGACGTCCTCGATCGCCTGGACGCGGGCGGACTGCATGGCGGTCACGCGCGCGCTGGCGTCGGAGAGCAGGAACCAGGTCATGTCCTTGGCCAGGGCCGGCTTCGGTCCGTTGTAGGCGTCGTTGCGGGCGAAGACAATCTTGTCGTCCTTCGCCGCGGAGACGAACTTGTACGGGCCGGTGCCCACGGGGTTGGCGTCGAAGGCCTTCTGGTCCTTCTCGGCCAGTGCCTTGGGAACCACCTTGACGACGGAGATGCGCGGGCCAAAGCCTGCGAACGGCGTGTTCAGCTTGAACTCGACGGTTTTCGCGTCAACCTTCTTCACGGAGTCGATGAAGTAGATGAACTGGGCGAACAGGGCCTTGTTGGCCGGGTCCAGGACGCGCTCGAAGGAGTAGACCACGTCGTCGGTCGTGACAGGGGAGCCGTCGTGGAACGTGGCGCCGTCGCGGATGGTGACCTGGTAGGTCTTCTCGTCAACCTTCTTCGGGTCTGCCGCGGCCAGGGCGTTGTAGGGCTCGCGCGTGGCCGGGTGCAGTTCCACCAGGCCCTCGAAGATGTGCAGGTTGGCGGCCAGCGGGGTGGCGCCCGAGGAGCTCATGGGGTCAAAGCCGGTCGACAGGGAGTAGGAGATGCCGGCCTCGATGGAGAGGTCCTTATTGACCGTGCCGTTGTTGGCGGCGCCCTTGTTCGTCGACTTCGACGGGCCGCCGCAGGCGGCGAGGGTTGCAGTGAATGCGGTTGCGGTTCCAAGGACACCGGCGGCCTTGAGGAACGTGCGGCGCGACGCCTGGCTCAGAGGCAGGTTCTGAAGAGAGTTGCTCATTCGGTTGACTCACCATTTCGTTTGCTAGTTATCGGATGTAGGACGTCCGATGCTTATGATGAACTGTAATTGCCGTCACAGCCATTGGTCAAGTGCCGAAGTGGTACCGCTGTGGCAACAGATTCCCGCGCGGATCCCGGGCACCTGCGACGCGGCGTGGACCTGCCGGCTGGGGCGCGTGCGGGGCTGCCGGCGCGGCGACGCGGCCGTCCTGGGTCCCCGTTCACGACACGGTGTGGGCAAGTGGTGGGACATCCGATATTGTATCTCGTAAGTCACGTTGGCCGATTTTCACCCATATAGTGAAATACGTCACCGCCCTACCCACAACCTAGGAGTTCCGTTGGCCACTTCCACCGTAGTCCCGCGTGCACGGTTCAGTGCCCATGTGCGCCTGCGCGCCCTGCAGGCGGACATCATGGAGCTTATTCTGGACCGCGACCTGGACGCGGGCGATCCCATGCCCACCGAGAGCGAGCTGTCAGAAGTCCTGGGCGTGGGCCGCAACACGCTTCGTGAATCCCTCAAGGTGCTCCAGGCCCTGGGCGTCATCGAGATCCGCCACGGCTTTGGGATGTTTGTGGCGCCCAGCAATTTTGATGCGCTCGCCGACGGCCTCACGTTCCGCGGGCGCCTGTCCCTGCGCCACGAAGGGTTGGAGGCGCTGCAGCTGGTGGACATCCGCCAGGCCCTCGAATCCGGCCTGATCGGCGGCTGCATCGGCCTGGCGACGGCCGCGGACCTGGCGCGCATCGAAGAGGCAGTGGTGAAGATGGAAACGCTGGCCGGCAAGGGGGAGACCTTCGCCGAGGCCGACGCCGAGTTCCACCGGCTCCTCTTCGAACCTCTCGGCAACGACCTCCTGATGAACCTGATGAGCGTGTTCTGGAAGGTGTACCGCAAGATCCACCTGGAAGTCGGCATCACCGCGACGGACCTGGTCGACACGGCCGCCCAGCACCGGGCGATTTACGATGCCGTGGTGGCCAAGGACGCGGGCACCGCATCCAAACTCCTGAGCCGCCACTTCGACGGCATCCGCCACAAGATCCTGGAATTCGTCAACAAGGACTGACGCCCCGGAACACAGCTTTTGGGTGCGCCCGGACGGCGCGTGCAAAAAAGGCCCCAAGCCGAAGCTTGGGGCCTTTTCCTGCAAAGTGCGCGCGAAGGGATTCGAACCCCCAACCTTCTGATCCGTAGTCAGATGCTCTATCCGTTGAGCTACGCACGCATATTCTGTTTCTTTTTGCCTTCGACCCTCGGGCCGTGAATAACTCTAACCTGTCCGGGGCTGTGTGTACAAATCGAACGAACCACACCCCTTGACACTAGACCGGTCTAGGTGATCTGCCTCACATTTGAGGTCGGCGCGAAGAAGGATAAACCGCGGATTCTAGGTAGTTTGCCGTCCCTCCAGACTCGTACATCCCACGTCCAATGCCCGGAATTGCCAATTTCCAGGCCATAGCCTTTAGACAGACCACTGACCCAATGAAGGGATACACGATGGGCCACGCGCCAGTGCAGGATTCTGTTGAGCAGGCAACCACCACCCACGCAGGCCTCGCCGCGTGGGTCGCTGAAATTGCAGCGCTCACCCAGCCGCGGGACATCCACTGGGTTGACGGGTCCGCGGAGGAATATGCGGCGCTTACGGGTGAACTGGTCGACTCCGGAACCCTGACCCGGCTGAACCCGGAACTGTTCCCCAACTCCTTCGCTGCGTTCTCGGATCCCAAGGACGTCGCCCGCGTCGAGGGCCGCACGTTCATCTGCTCCGAAAAGGAGCGCGACGCCGGCTTCACCAACAACTGGATGGACCCGGCGGAGATGAAGGCGATCTTGAAGGACCGCTTCGCCGGCAGCATGCGTGGCCGGACCATGTACGTCATTCCCTTCGTCATGGGCCCGCTCGACGCCGAGGATCCCAAATACGGCGTCGAGATCACCGACTCCGCCTATGTGGTGGCCTCCATGCGCATCATGGCCCGCATCGGCACCGATGTGTTGCGCCAGATCGAGCTGACCAACGCGTTCTTTGTTCCCGCCCTCCACTCCGTAGGCGCCCCGCTGGAACCCGGCCAGCAGGACGTGGCCTGGCCGTGCAGCGACGAGAAGTGGATTGTGCACTTCCCGGAGGAGCGCTCCATCTTCTCCTACGGCTCCGGCTACGGCGGAAACGCGTTGCTGGGCAAGAAGTGCCTTGCCCTGCGCATCGCCTCGGTCATGGCCCGTGACGAGGGCTGGCTGGCGGAGCACATGCTCATCCTCAAGCTCACAAGCCCCGAGAACAAGAGCTACCACGTCGCCGCAGCGTTTCCGTCGGCCTGCGGCAAGACCAACCTTGCCCTGCTTGACCCCACCATAGCCGGCTGGAAGGCCGAGACCCTGGGCGACGACATCAACTGGATGCGCTTTGGGAAGGACGGCGAACTGCGCGCGGTCAACCCGGAGGCCGGCCTGTTCGGCGTGGCCCCCGGCACCGGCTGGTCCACCAACCCCAACGCCATGGCGGCCATCGCCAAGGGCAACTCCATCTTCACCAACGTGGCCCTGACGGACGACGGCGGCGTGTGGTGGGAGGGCATGACCGACGACGTGCCGGCCCACCTGACCGACTGGGAGGGCAACAGCTGGACGCCCGGTACCGGGCGTCCCGCCGCCCACCCGAACTCCCGGTTCTGCACGCCCATCGACCAGGTGGACATGCTTTCGGCGGAATACTTCTCCCCGGAGGGCGTGGAGATCAACGCCATCCTGTTCGGCGGCCGCCGCAAGACCACCATCCCCCTGGTGACCCAGGCCCGCGACTGGACGCATGGCATCTTCATGGGTTCCACCCTGTCCTCGGAGACCACGGCCGCCGCCGCCGGCGCCGTCGGGGTGGTCCGCCGCGACCCGATGGCCATGCTGCCCTTCATCGGCTACGACGCCGGCGACTACCTCAAGCACTGGATTGAACTCTCCGGCAAGGCCAACCAGGCACGGCTGCCCAAGATTTTCCTGGTCAACTGGTTCCGCCGCACGTCCACCGGCGGCTTCGCCTGGCCGGGCTTCGGCGAAAACAGCCGCGTGCTCAAATGGGCCATCGAGCGCATCGAGGGCACGGCCGACGCCGTCGAGACGCCGATCGGTTTCGTCCCGACCCCCGCCTCCCTGGATTTGGACGGCCTGGAGGTGGCGCCGTCGGACCTGGCGGATGCGCTCAAGGTGGTTCCGGCCGAATGGCAAGAGGAACTCAGGGGCATCGACGAGTGGTACGCCCGATTTGGCGACTCGCTCCCGGCCGAAATGGCCGCCGAGCTTGAAGACCTAAAGGCCCGCTTCGCCGCCTAATTAAACAGCTGTGGCGCGGTGGTTGCTGACAACGTTTCCGTTGTCAGCAACCACCGCGCCACCGCTTTGTTCGGCTAGGAGGCCGCTCCGGCCAGCCAGAGGTCCGGGCCGAACACTTCGTAGTGGATCCTTGCGGCCGGAATGCCGGCGTCGATGGCCTGGTTGCGGATGGCCTTCATGAAGGGCAGGGGGCCGCACACGTACAAGGACGCGTCCGTCGGGATGTCCAGGCCGTCCAGGGTCATGAAGCCCTTGTGGAAGCCGTCGGTGGGCTCCTCCAGCCAGAGCTGAAGGGTGGCGCTGTCAATCGCGTCCACGTCGGTGGTCATTTGCTCGCGCAGGGCCCAGGCCTCGAGGTTCTTCTCGGCGTGCAGCACCAAAACCTCGCGGTCCTCGCCTGCGGTGGCCAGCGCGCGCAGGGCCGACGCGGAGGGGGTGCAGCCAATGCCGGCCGTTGCCAACACGATGGCGCCCTCGCCGTCGAGGGTCAGATCGCCATAGGGGTTGGAAAGTTCGATGACGTCCCCCACCTTTACGTTGTTGTGCAGCACGGGTGAGACCTCGCCTCCGTCGTCGCGCTTGGTGGTGAAGACGCGGCGCGTGGTGGACTCCACGTCAGCGGAGAGCGAGTACTGGCGGCACTGGAGCAGGCCGTCGGGAAGGGCCACCTTGACGGAGACATACTGGCCGGGCCGGCCGGCCGTGACGGGGGTGCCGTCGGCGGGCTCAAGCACAAAGGTCATGCAGTCGGTGCCGGCCGGGTTCTTTTCCACCACGGTCCAGGGCATCCACATCTTGTCGTTGGCCTGAAGAGCGTAGAGGCCCTTTTCGATCTTGATCATGGCGTTGGCCATGAGCCAGTAGACCTCGGACCATGCCCCGGCGATCTCCGACGTGATGACGTCCGCGAGCTCCTCGGCGATGGCCTCAAAGAGGTACTTGTACACAATGTCGTACTGGTCCTCGGTGATGCCCAGGGAGGTGTGCTTGTGGGAGATGCGGCTGAGCATCTGTTCCGGGACGACATCGGGATTGGCCACGAGGGCGGAGGCAAATCCGGCGATGGAGCCGGCCAGCGCCTTTTGCTGCTCTCCGTTGTTTTGGTTGGCACGGCTGAACAGGCCGTCCAGCAGTTCGGGGTGGGCGGCAAACATGCGGCTGTAAAAGTTAGGCGTGATGGCACCCATGCGGGCTCCCACCAACGGCAGTGTTGCTTCAATCAACGGGCGGGATTTTTCGGATAGCATCGCTACTCCTTGGGCTTGATTGTTGCTGACAATCCCAAAGTAGCATTTCAAATGCGACATTGAAGCCACATTAATCCGGCCACTTCTACGCATCGTAGAAAAGTTCCCGAAACGGCGCGGATCACGCCTGCCAGGACGTGAGCAAGGTCACTGGAATGGGTCCGGGGGAGTGTGTCCGGAGGAGGCTGGCGATCGTCACATTGTCCAGCGAGGCGTAGAATGCCTCCCGGGCCTGATTGAGGGCCCCCCGGAGCCCGCAGCCGTACACCAGGGGGCAGTCGCCGCTGTCCGTCTGGCAGTCGGCAACGTCCCTGCGGTCGTCCAAGGCGCGCAGCACGCCTCCCACCGTGGCGGCCAGGCCCACTTCCGAGATGCGGACGCCGCCGGCCCGCCCGCGGACCGCCTCCACCAGGCCCAGCTGGCGCAGCTTCAGGACGGCTTTGCTGACATGGTTGTACGGCGTGCCCACGGCATCGGCAATCATGCGCGTGGTCAACAGCTCCCGCTCCGTGGACAGCACCATGAGCGCACGCAGGCTTACATCGGAAAAAGCGTTGATCCGCACCGTCTAGACCCAGATTTGCTTCTCGCCAGGCTCCAGGAAGGGATTGCCAAAGTCCCACCCGCCGGGCGTCTGCCGGTAGGGGCGCACGGCGGAGACGCTCACGCCGCTGCTGTGCTCTGCCATGACATGGATGGCGTCCGTGGCGTCGTCGGGCAGGTGGATGTCGCAGACGACGGCGGCCGCACGGTTTTGTTCCTTTTGCTGCGTGAGCGCCTCAACGAGGTCCGCGATCATCGCATCCGCGTCCAGTTCGGTTTCCGCCCCGCCGTCGACGGCATTGGGGGAGACGGCCACCAGACTGATGTCGCCGTCCTTGCTGACCGCCAGCGCCACTGGCACGAACGCGCCATGGCTTTCTATCTGGTCGCCGGCAACACCCAGGGCGGTGCCGATCAGCTTGTTCAGGTCTTCCTGGACCAGCTTGTCGGCTTCGTCATCGGCTGCCCCGGGTGTGCCGGAAGGGGTGTTTTCATCCACTGTATGCTCCTGGAAAAATTGTTGGGATTGGGGGCTACTGGCGAACCAGGGCCAGGACGTCGTCGCGGATGTCCGCCATGGTGACCGCGTCGACGGCCTCGGCGTTCAGGCGCAGGAACGGCTCGGTGTTGGAGGCGCGCAGGTTGAACCACCAGCTTCCGTCCGAGGCGGTGAAGGTGAGGCCGTCGAGCTCGTCCACGGTGACGTCGTCGCGCGTGTACGCAGCGCGCACCCGGGCCACGGCCGCCGGGACGTCGGCGAGCTGGGAGTTGATCTCGCCGCTGGAGACGTAGGGCTCATACTCGCGGCCCAGCTCGGAGAGCGGCTTGTCCTGTTCGCCCAGGGCGGCGAGGACGTGCATGGCCGCGAGCATCCCGGTGTCCGCGTTGAAGAAGTCGCGGAAGTAGTAGTGCGCGGAGTGCTCCCCGCCAAACACGGCTCCCTCGGCCGCCATGGTGGCCTTGATGAAGGAGTGGCCCACCCGCGTGCGGACCGGCCGGCCGCCGTCGTGGGCGATGAGTTCGGGGACGGCGCGGGAGGTGATCAGGTTATGGATGACCGCGGGGTGTTCCTCGCCGGCGGCCTGGGCCCGGGCAATCTCCCGGCGCGCCACAAGGGCGGTGACGGCCGACGGCGAGAGCGGGGCGCCGAGCTCGTCGATGACGAAGCAGCGGTCGGCGTCGCCGTCGAACGCCAGGCCGATGTCCGCCCCGTGCTTGACGACGGCGGCCTGAAGGTCGCGCAGGTTGGCCGGCTCCAACGGGTTGGCCGGGTGGTTGGGGAAGGTGCCGTCCAGCTCAAAATACAGTGGGACGATCTCGAAGGGCAGGCCCGGCAGGAGGGTGTCGCCCAGGACGGCCGGGGTGGTCATGCCGGCCATGCCATTGCCGGCGTCCACCACTACCTTCAGCGGGCGGGAGCCGGAGAGGTCCACCAGGGTACGCAGGTACGCGGCGTACTTCGCCAGGACGTCGGTGTCGGTGATGGCGCCCTTCTCGCCGGCGGGAATGCCGTCGGCGAGATACTTCTGGGCCAAGTCCCGGATGTCCAGCAGCCCGGTTTCGGAGGAGACGGGCACGGCCCCGGCCTTGGCCATTTTCATGCCGTTGTATTCGGCCGGGTTGTGGCTGGCCGTGAACACGGCGCCGGCAGCGTTCAGGGCGCCACAGGCAAAGTACAGTTCGTCGGTGGAGATCAGCCCCAACAGCTGCACGTTGGCGCCGCGGCCGGCTGCGCCCTCGGCAAACGCCTGGGAAAACCCCGGGGAGGAGGGGCGCATGTCCCCGCCCACCAGCACGGTTTCCCCGGCCAGTTCGAGCACGTCCACGAAAGCCGCGCCCACGGCTTCCACGGACGCGGCCGTAATGGTCTGGCCCACAATGCCACGCACGTCGTAGGCCTTGAACGAGGCGGACAGGTCAACGGGTACATTCTCTGCGGTAGTCACACCTCCCATGCTACCGGCTGCCCTGTCGGTCCGCGCTGGTTGTCCACAGGCGCCACACGCGGGTCCTCCACGGGGCCTGCTTGGCAGCGGGCCCTCCACAGGGCCTCGCGCCGGCAGGTTGTCCACAGCTGGGAGGTCGGCTGCCGTCGGCGGACCTGCGCGTCGGTGGCCACTGGAATACTGGATGGCATGACACCTAGCGAGTACTCCCAGGAGACGAACCCCCCGAGAGCCGTCCGGACGGCCGAGCCTGTCCCCACCCGTGCCCAGGGGCTTGAGATCCTGCGCCGGCTGGTGGGCCGCGACGACGCCGATTTCCACGACGGCCAGTTTGAGGCCATCGAGGCGCTGGTCGATGTCGGACGCCGGGCCCTGGTGGTCCAGCGCACCGGCTGGGGAAAGTCTGCTGTCTATTTTGTCTCCTCGCTGCTCCTGCGGGCACGCGGGGCCGGCCCCACGCTCATCGTCTCGCCCCTGCTGGCCCTGATGCGCGACCAGGTGGCCGCCGCCGAGCGGGCCGGCGTGCGGGCCATGGCCATCAACTCCGCCAACGCCACCGAGTGGGGCGAGATCTCCGCGGCCCTGGCGGCCGACGAGGTTGACGTGCTGCTGGTCTCCCCGGAGCGGCTGACCAACCCTTCCTTCCGGGAGAACCAGCTTCCCACGCTGATCCGGCGCACCGGTCTGCTGGTCATTGACGAGGCACACTGCATTTCCGACTGGGGGCATGACTTCCGCCCGGACTACCGGCGCATCGCGGACCTCATTGCCCAGCTTCCGGCGTCGGTTCCCGTGCTGGCCACGACGGCAACGGCCAACTCCCGCGTGGTGGCCGACATTGAGGAACAGCTGGGCGCAGGCGTGTTCACCATCCGCGGACCGCTGGCCCGCAAGTCGCTCCGCCTGGGCGTGCTGCGGCTGGCCGATTCGCGCGACCGGCTGGGGTGGCTGCTGACGCACCTGGCGGAGCTGCCGGGCAGCGGCATCATTTACACCCTGACGGTGTCCGCCGCCGAGGACACGGCGAGGCTGCTGGCCGAGGCCGGCCACGGGGTGCGCCCCTACACCGGGCGCACGGATCCCCTGGACCGGGAGGCGCTTGAGGAAGCGCTGAAGAACAACCAGGTCAAGGCGCTGGTGGCCACGAGCGCCCTGGGCATGGGGTTCGACAAGCCCGACCTGGGATTCGTGGTCCACCTGGGCGCGCCGTCGTCGCCGGTGGCCTACTACCAGCAGGTGGGACGCGCCGGCCGTGGCAGCGCCAATGCCGACGTCCTGCTGCTGCCCGGCAGCGAGGATGCGGACATTTGGCAGTACTTTGCCACCGCGTCGATGCCGTCGGCCGAGAAGGCCGCGGCTGCTTTGGAGGCGCTGGGGGAGGCCGCCGGACCCATGTCCACGCCCGCGCTGGAGGCCCGCGTGGACTTGCGGCGCACTCCCTTGGAACTGCTGCTGAAGGTGCTGGCCGTGGACGGGGCGGTGCGCCGGGTGGCAGGGGGCTGGGAGTCCACCGGACAGCCATGGACCTATGACGCCGAGCGGTACCGGCGCATTGCCCAGGCCCGTGTCGACGAACAGAATTCGATGGTTGAGTATGAGCAGATGGGGGGCTGCCGCATGGAATACCTGGCCGCGGCCCTTGATGATTCGACGGCGGCCCCGTGCGGGCGCTGCGATTCGTGTGCCGGGCGCTGGTTCCCCACGGACATCGGCGCCGGCGCCGTGGCCGCCGCCAGCGAGTCGCTGAGCCATGCGGGCCTGCCCATCGATCCGCGGACCTTGTGGCCCACCGGGATGGACCGGCTCGGCGTGCCGGTCAAGGGCCGGCTCAAGCCGGAGGAGCAGGTGTCGCCGGGGCGGGTCCTGGCCAGGCTGACGGACCTGGGCTGGGGCAACGCGCTCCGGGCCATGTTTGCCGCCGGAGCGCCGGACGGGCCCCTGGACCCGGCCATGGCCCGGGCCGTGGTCGGGGTGCTGCGCGACTGGGGCCAGGCCCGCTGGGGCGGGCAGGGCCGTCCCGTGGCCGTGGCGGCCCTGCCGTCGCGGGGCAGGCCGCAACTGGTCCGCTCACTGGCGCAGGCCATGTGCGAGATCGGCAGGCTGCCGTACCTGGGGGAACTGTCGCTCGAGTTTGGCGGTCCCACGGGGGAGCGCGGCGGCAACAGCGCCTACCGGCTGGCCGGTGTCTGGGACAGGTTCAGCGTGGGCCCCGAGCTGGCCGCTGCCATCACCGCCTACCCCGGCGGGCCCGTCCTGCTCATCGACGACCTCGTGGACAGCCGCTGGACCCTGACCGTCGCCGGCCGCGCCCTCCGCCAGGCCGGCGTCACCCAGGTCCTGCCGCTGGTCCTCGCCCAGGCCGGGTAATGTCGGGCGACGAAGCCGGCATCGCACCTTCGCGGCTGCGCTACTGCCCGGCGGGGCGCAGGCGCAGGGCCTGCATGCCGCCGTCGACGGCTATCGAGGTGCCCGTGGTCGAGCCGGAGAGAGGGCTGGCCAGGTAGGCGACGGCGCCGGCCACCTCTTCGGGCAACACCAGGCGGCCGTGTGGCTGGCGGGCGTTCAGGGCCGCGCGTTCCGCGGCGGGGTCGTCGGCGGAGTCCAGCAGGCGCCCCACCCACGGGGTGTCGGCGGTGCCGGGATTGACGGCGTTGACGCGGATGCCCTCACGAAGGTGGTCTGCCGCCATGGCCTGCGTCAGCGACAGCACGGCACCCTTGGAGGCTGAGTACAGGGCGCGCTGCGGCAGGCCGGCGGTGGCCGCGATGGAGCAGGTGTTCACGATCGCCGCGGCGCTGGAGCGGCGCAGGTGCGGCAGGGCCGCGCGGGACACGCGGACCATGCCGATCACGTTGATGTCCAACACGCGGTGCCATTCGGCGTCGTCGTTGGATTCGATGGTGCCCTGGGCGCCAATGCCGGCGTTGTTCACCACAATGTCCACCCCGCCGAACGCGGCAACCGTGCCGTCGATGGCGGCCCGGACGGAGGCGTCGTCGGAGACGTCGCAGGTGAAGCCCAGCTGCCCCTCGGGAAGGCCGGCCGGGACCAGGTCCAGCACGGCCACCCGGGCGCCCATGGACTGCAGTTTGCCGGCGATCGCGGCGCCGAGGCCGGACGCGCCGCCGGTGACGACGGCGGTAAGGGCGGAAAGTTCCTGGCTCATTCATGCCTCCTGGCGGGTGGTGCCGGTGGGGCCGGCGCGGAAGAATTTCTGGCGCTGGCGGCCCAGGCCGGTGATTTCAAGCTCCACGACGTCCCCGTCCTGGAGGTAGGGGAACCGCCCGGAGAGTGCCACGCCCTCGGGGGTGCCGGTCAGGATCACGTCGCCGGGCTCCAGGACCATGTACTGGCTCAGGTGGTGGACAAGTGTTGGCACGTCAAAGATCAAGTCCGCCGTGGAGGAATCCTGGCGGGGTGCGCCGTTGACCCAGCTGCGCAGCCGCAGCTTGTTTGCATCGAGCTCGGCGGCAGGCACCAGCCACGGTCCCAGGGGCGTGGATTTCGGCAGCGACTTGCCCTTGGTCCACTGGCCGGCGGCGCCGGGGAGCTGGTATTCGCGCTCTGAGAGGTCGTTGGCGATCAGGTACCCGGCCACGGCGCCGGCGGCTTCCTCCACGGAGCCCAGGTAGCTGGCCTCGCGGCCAATCACCACGCCCAGCTCCACCTCCCAGTCGTACTTGGCGGACAGGGGCGGGATGGGTGAGTCGTCGAAGGGGCCGGCCACGGTGTTGTTCGGTTTGAGGAACACCACAGGGATGGTGGGCGGCAGGGCGCCGGACTCGGTGGCGTGCGCGGCGTAGTTCATGCCGATGCAGACCACGTTGTTGGGCCGGTCCAGCGGGGATCCGATCCGCAGGGCGCCGGCGCCGGCCAGCTCGGGAAGGTCGCCGCGGGCCACGGCGTCGCCCAGTGCTGCGATGCCGCCGCCGGCGAGGAAGCCGCCGTCGATCCTGGTGGTGACGGGGCGGGCGTCAAAGGTGCGTTCGACGCCGGCGGCGTCCGCGGCAATGACGACGGGGATTTCCTGCCCGGGCTCGCCAAGACGTGCAATCTTCATGGGGGTTCATTCCTTGCAACAGCCGCGGCGCAGCGCCCGCGGTTCCTATGGGTGGGGACCGTCAAACGGGCCCTAACATCTGAGCTTTTAAGTCACCATACCCCCACCGTCCGGGTATTTGGCGACCAATGTCCATCTTGACATGAAAAACATCGGATGTTTAGCTTGCCCTAAAGATCTTGGCCGGTCCACCACCACCTTTCTTGAGGGAGCCATTACGTGAGCACAGTCATTGCCGTGGAGACGAGCGACGTCCGTTTTCCGACGTCGCGGAAGTTGGACGGCTCGGATGCCATGAACCCGGATCCGGACTACTCCGCGGCCTATGTGCGCGTGGTGACGGACGGCGGCGACGGCCATGAGGGCCACGGCTTTGTGTTCACCATCGGGCGGGGCAACGAAGTGGAGACCGCAGCCATCAAGGCGCTGGTCCCGTACGTGCTGGGACGCAACGCCGAGGAACTGCTCGCCGACATGGGCGCCACCTGGAAACTGCTGGCCCATGATTCGCAGCTGCGCTGGCTCGGCCCGGAAAAGGGCGTCATCCACATGGCCATAGGCGCCGTCGTCAACGCCTTGTGGGACCTGAAGGCCAAGCGTGCCGGCGTGCCGTTGTGGCAGCTGCTGGCGACCATGACGCCCGAGGAGCTCGTGGACCTGGTGGACTTCCGCTACCTCAGCGACGCCCTGACCCGCGGGGAAGCCCTGGACATCCTGCGGGCGGCCGTGCCCGGCCGCGAGGAACGCACCGCCGCCCTCCTGGCCGGCGGCTACCCCGGCTACACCACCACGCCCGGCTGGCTGGGCTACTCCGATGAGAAGCTGGCCCGCCTGGCCCGCGAGGCCGTGGCGGCCGGCTTCAGGCAGATCAAGCTCAAGGTCGGCGCCGACCTGGCCGACGACGTCCGCCGCGTCCGCACGGCCCGGGCCGCCGTGGGACCGGACATCAAGATCGCCGTGGATGCCAACCAGCGCTGGGACGTGGCCGAGGCCATCGAGTGGATGAAGCACCTGGCGCCGTTCGACATCGCCTGGATCGAGGAACCCACCAGCCCGGATGACATCCTGGGCCACGCGGCCATTGCCCGCGGCGTGGCCCCCATCCCGGTCGCCACCGGCGAACACGTGCAAAACCGCGTGGTCTTCAAGCAGATGCTGCAGGCGCAGGCCCTGCAGGTGCTCCAGATCGACGCCGCCCGCGTGGCCGGCGTCAACGAGAACGTGGCGATCCTGCTGCTGGCCGCCAAGTTCGGGGTGCGCGTGTGCCCGCACGCCGGCGGCGTGGGCCTGTGCGAGGCAGTCCAGCACCTGTCGATGTTTGACTTCGTGGCGGTCTCTGGAACCCTGAAGGGACGCATGATTGAATTTGTGGACCACCTGCACGAACACTTCGTGACCCCCATCGACGTCCACGACGGCAGCTACTTCCCGCCCGTCGCGCCCGGGGCGGGCAGCGAAATGCATGCAGCCTCCATCGCGGAGTTCACGTTCCCGGACGGGCGGTTCTGGCGCGCGGACGCCCAAGCCCAGGCGGCGCCCGGTGCCGGAAAGGTACTGGTGTAGTCCCATGGCTGCCCAGCCCGCGATCGGCCACGCCCCGTGGTTCACGCACGCCAGCCGCGCCCGGCCCGCGGCGAGATGACGCCCGCCGGGCAGGCCGCCGGCACCCTGACCCTCCGGCTGCCGGTGCAACGGCCCCATGCGGCCGTGCCCGTGACTGAGCTGTTCCTCCTCGACGAAAGCGAGATCTGATGCAGAAGATCGCCCTGCACACCCGCCTCAAGCCCGGCAGGGAAGCCGAGTACGACGCCCGCCACGCCGCCATCGGCGACGAGCTCGACGCCGCACTGCGCGCCGCCGGCGTGAACGGTTGGACCATCTGGCGCAGCGGCAGGGAGCTTTTCCATGTGGTGGAGGTGGCCGACTACCAGGCCATGCGGAAGGAACTGGCACCCAACCCCGTCAACATCGCCTGGCAGGCCGCCATGGCTGAACTGCTGGAGGTCGGGGATGACTACTCCGGGACCGACATGGGCCTGACGAAAGTGTGGGAACTGCCGTGAACCTCCCCGGTCTGGGCCGCCTCGGCTTTGGCGCCGCCGGCATCGGCAACCTCTACCGCGCCATGGACGACGACGTCGCCGCCGCCACCGTGGGTGCCGCCTGGGACGCCGGTATCAGGTACTTCGACACGGCCCCGCACTACGGGCTGGGGCTGTCCGAACGCCGCCTCGGCGCCGTTCTGGCCGGCAAGCCGCGCGGTGAATTCATCCTCTCCACGAAGGTGGGCCGCGTCCTGGAACCGGCGCCCAACCCGCGGGGCGCCAGGGACGCCGAGGGCTTTGACGTGCCCGCCGGCACCGTGCGCCGCTGGGACCCCTCGGAGGCGGGAATCCGCCGCAGTCTTGAGGACTCGCTGGAACGTCTGGGCCTGGACCGGATCGACATCGCCTACCTTCACGACCCGGACGTCTACGACCTCGCCGCGGGCATCCGCCTGGCGCTGCCGGCCCTGAAAAGACTGCGGGTGGAGGGCCTGGTGGGCGCCATCGGCGTGGGCTCCAACTCCGCCGGTGCCCTGCGCGAGTGCGTGCGGGCCGCGGACCTGGACCTGGTCATGCTGGCCGGGCGGTACACGCTGCTGGAACAGCCGGCCGCCGCCGACCTGCTCCCGCTGTGCGCCGAACGCGGCGTGGGCGTGGTCAACGTGGGCGTCTACAACTCCGGCCTGCTGGCACGCCCCGAGGTCCCCGACGACGCGAACTACAACTATGCCCCGGCCCCGGCGCACATCCTGGCGAAGGCCCGGGCCCTCGCCGCCTGCTGTTCCGGGTTTGGCGTGGAACTGCCGACGGCGGCCCTGCAGTTCGCCGCCAACCACCCGGTGGTGCGCACCGTGGTGGTGGGCGCCGGCACGCCGGAACAAATCCGGCAAACCGCCCGCCGCATGGCGGAGCCCGTCCCGGTGGAACTCTGGGACGAACTGGCCGCCCGCGGCCTGCTGGCCCGGGACGTGGCCCATGGCTGACGAGGCAGCCGAGGGCGCCGTGGAACGCCTCGACGCCCACCTGCACCTGTGGGAGCTGGGGGAGGGGCGCTACCCCTGGCTGGGGCCGCAGCACGGCCAGCTGTTCCGGAACTACGACGCCGGGGAGGCCCGCCAGGCCCTGGCCGCGGCGGGCGTGCAGCGCGCCATCCTCGTCCAGGCCGACGACACCCCGGCGGACACCGTCGCCATGCTGCGCCACGCCGCGGGGCACGACTGGATTGCCGGCGTCGTGGGCTGGCTGCCGCTCGAGGACCCGCGCGCCGCCGCCGCGCTGCTGGACCAGTGGCGGGAACATCCGAAGTTTTGCGGCGTGCGCACCCTGGTGCATGACGATCCGCGCCCCGACGTGCTGGAACTTCCCGCCGTCCGCGAATCCCTGGGACTGCTGGCCGCGGCGGGGATACCCTTTGACGTCCCGGACGCCTTTCCGCGCCACCTGGGGCAGGTCGCCGCGCTGGCGGCGGAGCTGCCCGGGCTGACCGTGGTGGTGGACCACCTGGGCAAGCCGCCGCGGGCAGGGTCTGCCGCGGACATGGACCGGTGGGAACGCCAGCTGCGCGCCGTGGCCGCGCTGCCGAACACGGCGGCCAAGGTGTCGGGGCTGCACTGCAACGGCGCGGCCTTCGATCCGGAGGCGCTGGCCCGCGTGTGGACCGCTGCGCTGGAGGCATTCGGGCCGGATCGCCTCATGTTTGGCGGCGACTGGCCGGTAAGCCTGCCTGGCGCCGGTTATGGCCGCACGGTCCAGGTGGCCGGGGCGCTCATCGGCTCCTTGAGCCACGCGGAGGCGGCCGCCATCTGGGCAGGAACGGCCCGCCGGGTTTACGGCCAGTAACTTTTCAATAAACATCGGATGTTTTGACAGAAGTTGGGTGATTTTGTGCTTTGGATGCCATATCATGATGTAAGTTGAATCACTCCACAACCGGCCAATTCGGGGAATGGTCGCGGATTTCAGCGGTTCTGGCACAAACCACCTGGCTTGAGCAGGGGGTGCGGCACCTCCGCAAGAGGTCTGATGTCGTTTCGCGTTGATGAGACTTGAGAGGGCAGCATGACCAACCATCTTCTTCGCATGACCGGCGTGAACAAGAGCTTTCCCGGCGTCAAGGCGCTCTCGGACATGCAACTGGAGCTGCGCCACAACGAGGTCCTGGCCCTGGTGGGCGAGAACGGCGCCGGGAAGTCGACGCTGATGAAGTTGCTGTCCGGCATCTACGTTCCGGACTCGGGAAGGTTTGAAATTGACGGCAGGGAGGTGGTGATTGCCGGCACCCGGCACGCCCAGGAACTGGGCATCAGCATCATCCACCAGGAATTCAACCTGATGCAGGACCTCACGGTGGCCCAGAACATCTACATCGGGCGCGAACCCCGCGTGGGCGGCGTCTTCCTCAGTGGACGCCGCATGAACCGCAAGGCGCAATTCCTGTTTGGAAAGATCGGGATCGACCTTGACCCCGGGGCGCGCGTGGGGGACCTGACGGTCGCCAAGCAGCAGATGGTGGAAATTGCCAAGGCCCTTTCCTTCAGGTCCCGGATCCTCATCATGGACGAGCCCACGGCCGCCTTGAACGACGCGGAAGTGGCCACCCTGCACGCCTTGATCCGCAACTTCACCAATCGGGACACCGGCGTCATCTACATCTCCCACCGCATGGATGAGCTCAAGGCCGTCTCGGACCGGATCTCCGTCATCCGGGACGGTGAATACGTCGACACCGTCAGCACGACGGAAACCTCCATGCGGGCCGTCATCAACTTGATGGTCGGCCGCGAAATTTCCGGAAACCAGCGCCCGGACGCGATCCCTGCCACGGACGAGGTGGTCCTGAAGGTCACGGGCCTGTGCACCAAGGCGCTGCTGCGCGACGTCAGCTTTGAGCTGCGCAAGGGCGAAATCCTCGGTTTTGCCGGCCTCATGGGGGCCGGGCGCACCGAGGTGGCCCGGGCAATTGTGGGTGCGGACTGCCTCAGCGCCGGCACGGTTGAACTGGGCGGCAGGCCGGTGCGCATCCCCAGTCCGGCCGCGGCCGCCGCGCTGGGGCTGGGTTACCTGTCCGAGGACCGCAAGCACCTGGGTCTGATGCTGGAACGCGACGTCAAGGACAACATCGCCCTCAGCTCGCTCAAGATGTTCTCCCGGATGGGAGTCCTGGACAACCGGGCCATGAAGGCCACGGCCAGCGAATACATCGGCAAGCTGCGCATCAAGACCCCGTCCAGTGCACAGGCCGCCAAGAACCTTTCCGGCGGCAACCAACAAAAGATTGTCATCGCCAAGTGGCTCGTCAAGGACTGCGACATCCTCATTTTCGACGAACCCACCCGCGGCATCGACGTCGGCGCCAAGGAGGAGATCTACAGCCTGCTCAATGAGCTGGCGGCCCAAGGGAAGTCGATCATCATGATCTCCTCCGAACTCCCCGAAGTCCTGCGCCTCTCGCACCGGATCGCCGTCATGAGCGGGGGGCGCCTGACAGGCTTCCTGTCCAATGCGGAGGCAAACCAGGAAAACATCATGGAGCTGGCCACGCAAAACATTGCCGACGCCACCACCGGCACCACCGTCCACACCGCCGGCGCGCAGCGCTAGAACGCTACAAGACAGTACGAAGGAAAAGGCACACACGATGACCTTGGTCAAGGAAACTGCGCAAGCCGGCAAGACTGCCGGCGACAAGAAATCAGAGCTGTCCACCAGGATCCGGGCCAGCTTCCAGCAGCTTCTGGCATTCGCCAGCCTGCTGGCGCTGGTGCTGTTCTTCTCCGTGGCGAGCGCCAACTTCTACCAGGCGGCCAATCTCTCCAACATCCTGTTGTCGACAGTGGTGACGGGCCTGCTGGCCCTGGGCACCACGTTCGTCATCATCACCGGAGGCATTGACCTGTCCATCGGTACAGGAATGACGCTCTGCTCGGTCATGACGGCCGTCTTCATGACCCAGCTGGGCCTGCCGATGATCCTGGGCGTGTTGTGCGGGGTGGTCTTCGGTGCGCTCATGGGCGGCGTCAACGGGTTGTTCGTGGCGGTGCTCTAGATCCCCTCCTTCATTGCCACCCTGGCCATGATGATGGTGGCCGCCGGCCTGGCCCTGGTCATTTCCGGCACCAAGCCCATCTACACGAACGACGTGGCCGGCTTCCAAAAGGTCTTTGCCCTGGGCAAGTCCATCCCCGGCCTGGTCATTCCCAATGCCGTGTTCATCCTCTTCGCCGCCGCCGTCATTGCCGGCCTCATCCTGTCCAAGACCGTGCTGGGCCGCTACACCTACTCCATCGGCTCCAACGAGCAGGCCACGGCCCTCTCCGGCGTCAACGTGCGCAAGTGGACGGTGCTGATCTACACCCTGGCCGGCTGCTTCACGGGCCTGGCCGGCGTCATTGCCACTGCCCGGCTGAACTCCGCCCAGCCGGCCGGCGGCATGGGGCTCGAACTTCAGGCGATTGCCGCCGTCGTCATTGGCGGAACCTCGCTGCAGGGCGGTAAGGGTTCCATCATCGGCACCGTGATCGGCGCGCTCATCATGTCCGTGCTCACCAACGGACTCTCCATCATGTCCATCCCGCAGGAATGGCAGCAGGTGGCCGTGGGCGTCGTCATCCTGCTCGCCGTCTACCTGGACATGATGCGCCGCCGCCAGAGCGCCAAATAGGTTCCCGAACGCAAGAAGAACCATTCCCATCCGCACGTCGTTTTCACAGAGGAGTCAAGAGAATCATGCAAAGAAGGAAATTCCTGGCACTGGCCTCCGTGGCCGCACTGTCCCTGACCGTTGCCGCCTGCGACACCCCGGCCGCGGCCCCGGGCGCCTCCAGCGGCAAGAAGCCGTACATCGCCATCGTCTCCAAGGGCTTCCAGCACCAGTTCTGGCAGTCGGTCAAGCAGGGTGCCGAGAAGGCTGCGAAGGAATTCAACGTCGACATCTCCTTCGAGGGCCCGGACAAGGAAACCAACGTCCAGCAGCAGATGGACCAGCTGAACAACGCCATGGCGAAGAACCCCCAGGCCCTGGCCCTGGCAGCCCTGGACTCCAAGGCCGCCGAGGGCGTGCTGGAGGATGCCCAGAGCAGGAAGATCCCCGTGATCGCCTTCGACTCCGGCGTCGACTCCGACATCCCGGTCGCCACCGCGTCCACGGACAACAAGGCCGCCGCCGCGGAGGCCGCCAAGCACCTGGCCGGCCTGCTGGGCAACAAGGGCGAGGTCGCCATCATCGGCCACTCCCAGACCGCCACGTCCGGCACGGACCGGCGCGACGGCTTCGTGGACTACCTGAAGTCCAACGCACCCGACATCACGATTGTTGACATCCAGTACGCGGACGGCGACCAGGCCAAGTCCACCGACGCCGCCAAGTCCATCATGACCGCCCACCCCAACCTGGCCGGCATGTACGGCACCAACGAGGGGGCGGCAATCGGCGTCGTCAACGCGGTCAAGGAAGCCGGCAAGACCGGCGGGCTGGTCATTGTCGGCTTCGACTCCGGCAAGGCCCAGACGGACGCCATCAAGGACGGCCTGATGGCAGGCGCCGTCACCCAGAACCCCGTGGGCATCGGCTACGAAACCGTCAAGGCCGCCGTCGCCGCCATCAAGGGCGAAAAGGTGGAGAAGGTCATCGACACCGGCTTTTACTGGTACGACAAGACCAACATTGCCGATCCCAAGATCGCCGCGAACCTCTACGAGTAGGCGTCACGCGCGCCGGCCCGCCCTTTGCGAAAATGGCGGGCCGGCGGTCCCAAAGGGCAGCTTCGACAGTGCCGGGACGCCCCTACAATGCCTGGCGCAGCCAGTGCTCCACGCCGCTGATGTGGACGGTGAGCAGGGCCCGGGCGAGCTCGGCGTCCCCGCGTTCCAGCGCCTCGATGATGGACGCGTGCTCGGCCAGGGTGCGGTCCACCGCCTTTTCCTGCGTCAGCCCCCGCCAGATGCGCGCCCGGACGGTGCCGCTGGAGAGCGCATCCAGGACGCTGCCCAGGTAGGAGTTGTTGGCCGCGGCGGCGATCAGGCCGTGGAAGACGAGGTCGTGCTCCACCAGGGATTCGACGCTGGTGGCCTCGCTTATGTCCGCCATGGTGGCGCGCAGGGCGGCAAGCTGGTCGGCCGTGATTCGTCCGGCCGCAATCGCCGCCGCTGCCGGTTCGAGGATGCGGCGCACCTCAAAGATGTCCAGGATGGACTTGTCCTGGTGCAGGTCCACGATGAACGTCATGGCCTCCGTGAGCAGCTGGGGCTCCAGGCTGGTCACATAGGTGCCGTCCCCGCGGCGCACGTCCAGCACCCGGATGATTTCCAGGGCCTTGACGGCCTCACGCAGTGAGCTGCGGGAAAGGCCCAGCTTTTCACTGAGCTCCTTTTCCGGCGGCAGCCGCTCGCCGGCGGAGAGCTCCCCGGAGAGGAGCATGTCCTTGATCTTGGTGATTGCTTCATCGGTGACGGCCATGACCCCAGTGTATTGGTCAGACGTTTGTTCCGGGGTCCCGACAGGCTCGACCGCCGGTGATTGAGCCTGTCCGCCGGTGATTGAGCCTGTCGAAATCCGGGTCCCGCTGCCCGACCATGGGCGGCCCGGCGGACACAAGTAAGCACCCCTGAACCGGACACAAGTAAGCACCCCTGAACCAGTCGGGGGTGCTTACGTGTTCGGCGGAGACGGGGGGATTTGAACCCCCGGTGGAGTTGTGCCCCACACTTCATTAGCAGTGAAGCCCATTCGGCCGCTCTGGCACGTCTCCAGCGCTGGCCGGGGTAGAAGCCCCCGACCAGCATCCCAAACTTTACCTAGTGAAAGGGGTACAAAGCAAAACGGGATCCGCCGCCCCGGCGGCGCCCGGCGCCTACAGCGCGCCGGTCAGTGCCCGCCACAGGAATTCATGCGAGGCCGCGTGCAGCCGGGCGGCCTGGGCATTGTTTCCGGCACCCGCGTGGCCGCCTTCCAGCGCCTCGTGGAACCAGACGGGAATCCCGAGGGACTCCATCCGGGCGGCCATCTTCCGGGCCTGCACGGGTCCGACGCGGTCGTCCGAGGTGGCCGTCCAAATGAACGTGGGCGGGTAGGAAACGCCGGCCCGCAGCTGGTGGTAGGGGGAGAACGTCTTGATGAACTCCCACTGCGCCGGCACGTCGGGGTCGCCGTACTCGGCAATCCACGACGCCCCGGCCGACAGCTTCGTGTACCGGCGCATGTCCAGCAGCGGCACCCCGCAGGAGACGGCGCCAAAGAGTTCAGGGTACCGCGTGAGCATGTTGCCCACCAGCAGCCCGCCGTTGCTGCCGCCGGTGCAGCCCAAGTGGCCGGGCCGGGCCACGCCGCGCGCCGCGAGATCGCGGGCCACGGCGGCGAAGTCCTCGTACGCCCGGTGCCGGTTCCCCTGCAGCGCCGCCGTGTGCCAGTCCGGCCCGTACTCCCCGCCGCCGCGGATGTTCGCCACCACGTACACCCCGCCGCGCTCCAGCCCGTCCACCACGGCCCGGCGCTCCAGCCAGCTGCGCCCCACGGCCCCGCTGTATGCCGGTGTCCGCGAGACCTCAAACCCGCCGTAGCCACCCAGCAGGGTGGGATTGCCGCCGTCGAGCACCAAATCCTTCGGGCCCACCTGGAAATACGGGATCCGCGTGCCGTCCAGGGACACCGCGAAGTGCTGCTCCACCGTGTACTCCGCCTCGTTGAAGAACGACGGCGCCTCCCGCACGGCCGCGGCCGGCCCGCCGCCCGGCAGTGTTCCCCGGTACACCGTGGACGGGGTGAGGAAGCCGGTCGCAACGAGCCAGTAGTCGTTGCCGGACTCCGCATCCTCGTCGTCGACGGCATAAGCGTCAACGGAGTGCAGCGGCGGGCAGGCATCCAGCTCCGCGGCGGTCCAGCCGCCCGCCGGATCAAGCACCAGGATTTTGGAGGAGACGTCCTCGAGCAGGTTGAGCAGCAGGAAGTCCTTTGTCCAGCTCCACGACTGCAGGGACTGCGAGGGCGTGGGCGAAAAGACGGTGCGCACACCGCGGTCCCCGGCCAGGAATGCCTCGAGTCCGATGGCCAGCAGCGTCCCGGCGGCATGGACGGCAGCGTCAACCGCCCAGTCCGTACGGGGGCGCAGCAGCAGCCACTCCCGGTGCAGGGAGACATTCATGTCATCCGGAACGTCGATGTGCACCCACTCGTCCCCCACGCGCAGGTAGCTGCGGGCGTTGAAGAAGTCGATCACGTCGTGGGCCACGTCGCGCTCGTAACCGGGCGTGCTGTCATGCGAAACGCCCCCGCTGAGGTGGTCCTGCGGCACTGCGAACACGGGCTCCTTCGCCGCGAGCTGCTCCAGCGATTCGCCGCGGCGCAGCACCCGGGCGGCGGCGGGGTAGGAGGAGGCCGTCATGGACCCGGGCCCGGTGTCCGTGCCCACATACAGCGTGTCCGCGTCCACCCAGCTCAGGCGCGTCTTCGCCGTCGGCAGCTCGAAGCCGCCCGGCACAAAGGAGCGGGCCTGCAGGTCAAACTCGCGGTAGGTGACGGCGTCGCCGCCGTCGGGGGAGAGAGCCACCATGGCCAGGCGGTAGTCCTCCCCGGCCGCCGGGCGCAGCAACGAGGCGCCGGCCCACAGCCACTGCGAGGCCTCGGCTTCGCTGAGCGCGTCGACGTCGATGAGCAGCTCCCAGTCCGGGCTGCCGGACACATAGCTTTCCCAGTCCGTGCGGCGCCACAGCCCGCGCGGGTTCGCCCCGTCCCGCCAAAAGTTGTAGTACCAGTCCCCGCGCTTGGACACCATGGCAATGCGGTCCTTGGAGTCGAGCACTTCCAGGACGGAGGCCTCCAGGGCTGTGTAGGCCGGGTTCACCAGGGCGGCGTCGGTGCGGGCGTTGTGCCCCCTCACCCAGTCCATGGCGTCGCCGCCGTGGATGTCCTCCAGCCACAGGTTCTCATCAAAGGGTTGTTCGGCAACGGCGGCGGGCGGTTCCGCGGGGCCTGCCGGCACTGGCGCATCGGGACTGGGAGGGGTCATGGTCCCATCCTAGGCAGTCGCATCCGGGATGCGGCGTCCGGCCGGCGGCGTCCGGACGGCCACCCGGCGCCCGGACGGCCACCCGCTTGCAGCCCGGGGCGCCGTGCCGCCACTCGGGCGCCATCGGTTAAGCTCAAGGGGTGGAAATCTTGGGCGGGCAGGACGTGGTCATCGTGGGGGCCGGGCCCCGCGGGACATCCGTCATGGAACGCCTGCTGGCACGCCACGCCGCGACGGCCGAAAGCACCAGGGATGCCCGGAACGCCGCCGCGCCGCCGCGTCCACTGCACATCCACCTGGTGGACCCCTTCCCGCCGGGGGCGGGCCACGTGTGGCGCACGGGGCAGTCCAGGCTGTACCTGATGAACACGCAATCGTTCTTCCCCACCCTCATCCCGGACCAGGGCGTGGCCGCCGCGCCTCTTGCCGGCTGCAGCTTCAATGACTGGCGTGGGGCGATGCGTGCCGAGCCGGACGCCACGCTCAGCGGCGCCGACCGCACCGAACTGGCCACGCTCGCCGCCACCGGCTTTCCCAGCCGCGCGCTCTACGGCCGCTACCTTTCCTGGTGCTTCGCCCGGCTGCTGGAAAAACTGCCGCGCGGCGCCCAGGTCACGGTCCATGCGGACGAGGCGAAGCGGGTGGCGCGGGACCACGAGAGGGGAGGGTTCGCCGTCGAACTCCTCGGCGGGGAAAGCCTGCGCGCGGACAGCGTGGTCCTGGCGCTGGGGCACGTGGAATCGCGGCTGAGCCCGGCGCAGCGAGAGCTGCGGGACGACGCCCGCGCCCACGGCCTGGCCTACCTGCCCCCGGCCGTGCCCAACGACGTGGACTGGACGCAGCTTCCGGCCGGGGACACAGTGCTGGTGCGTGGCATGGGGCTGAACTTTTTCGACGTGCTCGGGCAGCTGACGGAGGGGCGCGGCGGCCGCTTTGAGCCCACGGGACGCGGCCCCGGCGACGCCCTCGCCTACCTTGCCAGCGGCAGGGAACCGGTAATTGTGGGAGCCTCCCGCCGGGGCACTCCGTACCGGGCCAAGGCCGAGCTGGACAGCTACTACCCGGCCGGGGTGGAGCTGCGGTTTCTGTGCGAGGACGCCGTCACCAGGATCCACGACATGGGCGCCACCGCCGGCTTCGACCACGACATCTGGCCGCTGCTGCACCGCGACGCGCTCTGGGCCTACTACACCACCTTGGCACGGACCAGTCCCGGCGCCGTGTCCCCGGGCTTCCTGCCCGGCCTCGACGCGCTGCTGCATGCCGGGCTCGACGGCGAGGCCCGCGACTGGGCTGAGAAGCTCAAGGTCCTGGAGGCCCGCCATGTGGAGGCCGGGCGCGCGCTGGACCTGCCCGCCCTGGCCCGGCCGCTCTCCCGCCAGCCGCTGCGCCCCGGTGGCAAACACCGCTTCGCCTCGCAGGCCGAGCTGGACGACGCCGTGCTTGCCTATTTGTCCGATGATGCCGCCGGTTCCGCGCGCGGGGAGGACGACCCCGTCAAGATGGCCATCGGCGCGCTGAATGCCGGGCGGGCCGTGATCAAGTCCCTCGTTGCCGACCACGGCATCACGCAGGAGTCCTGGCTGGGCGAGCTGCGCGGCTGGTTCGAAGGGTTCGTGGAGGGCCTGGCCAGCGGCCCGCCGGCACTCCGCGTGGAGCAGCTGGCCGCACTGGTGCGGGCCGGAGTGGTCCACTTTGCCGGACCGGACCCGGTTTTCAGGATCCAGGGCGGGCTTTTTACGGCCAGTTCCCCGTGGGTGGCGGACCAGCCGTGGCATGCCAGGCACCTTGTCGAGGCGCTGGCCCCGGCCAACCGCATTCAGGGCACGGCGTCCCGGCTGTTGAACAACCTGCAGGCCGACGGACTGGTCCGGCCCCGTGTCATGCTGGCATCCGACGGCGGGCCCGTCGTCACGAGCGGCCTGGACGTCTCCGCCCCACCCTACCGCCCGCTCGACGGCGTGGGCCGGCCGGTGGAGGGGCTGTATGTGCTGGGGCTCCAGCTGTCCTCGGTGCAGTGGGGAACGGCCATCGCGGCCCAGGCCAACGCCGAATACCGCAGCGGCTACCGCACCGTGCTTGATGCCGACGCCATCGCGGCGGACATCCTGGCGTAGCGTCCCCCACTGCAGCTGAGATTCCTATGTGCCGGCCGGCGTCAGAGGCAGGCCTTGCTGCCCGGGTTGGGCTTGCACTGCTCGTTCGGGTTGGTGATGCTGATCGGCAGCTCCACCGTTGTCCCGCTCGGCGCGGCCTTCACGGCGATGGTGCCGCCGGTGCGGGCGTCGGACGGCAGCGTGAAGGAGACCTTCGCGGAGCCGTTGGTCACACCCGCCGTGTCCACCACGGTGCGCTTGCCCTTGCCGTCGGTGAACTCGACTTTGACGGAGGTGTTCTTCGGGCTGCCCAGGGAGGTCAGGTCCAGCTTGTTGAGCTGGAAGCTGACGGTGCCCTTGGCATCCACCGTGGCGGGGTTGCCCACAACCTCGACGCCGCGGCGTGCGAAGTCGGGGGCGATCGGGGCCTTGGCGGACTGTTTGCCGAGGTACGTGATCCAGGCGTCGCGGTCGATGAGGCCGGAATCCCTGGTGTTGGTGCCTTCGGTGAACACGCGGAAGTTGTCGCCGCCGGTCGCCAGGAAACTGAACGTGCCCACGCGGTATTCGCGGGCGGCGTCCAGGGCCGCGCCGTTGATGGTGACCGAGGTGATGTGGTCGCCGAGCTTCCGGGTCGAATCGTAGGTGTAGGACATGTTGGAGGACAGGCCAAGGTTCAGGAACGGACGGCTGGGAATGGTGCCGTCCGCGTTGGTCTGCCACTGCTGCTCCAGCAGGGTCTTCACCTGGGCGCCCGTGAGCGTGGTGGTCCACAGGTTGTTCACGAAGGGCAGGACCGCGTTGGCGTTGGCATACGTGACCACGCCGTCGGGGATCCCCGCGTTCTTGTAGAGCAGGTCGGCGCGGAGGCCGCCCGGGTTGACGACGCCGATCTCGGCCCCGCCGGCGGGGCCCGACTTCAGTGCGTCCAGGAGTGCGTTGCCGACCAGGTTGCCCAGGGTGGACTCGCTGGCGCGGTCGTCACGGACGTACTGGCCGGTCCCGGCGTTGAACGTCTGTGCCGTGGTGATGTCGGCGGAGATCCTGCCCACCGGCACGCTGCCCGCCACCTTGGCGTCCGCGAGCGCCTTGTCCGTGATCGCCTTGACGGCGGCCACGCGCGGGAACTTCGCGACGAGCGTGGTGTCAGCCTCGGTGGTCCGTGCCACGTTGCCCTGCGTGTACGACTTCACCTGGTGGGTGGTGGCGTCCACGGACAGCTGGATCTGGCCAATGAATTCGCCGTAGCTTCCGGTCTGGAGCACGGGGCGGGTCTTCAGTGTGGCGTCGGCGGAAACACCGGGGATGGGTGCCTCCCAGGCGTACTGCTTGTGCGTGTGGCCGGTGAAAATGGCGTTGACCGAGGGCGCTGTCTTGTCCACGATGTCTGCAAAGGCGCCGCCTGCCGCGATCTCCTGGCCCAAGGTGGCGCCGTCGGGCGTCCCGGCCCCGGCTCCTTCGTGGTATTCGGCCACGATGACGTCGGCGAGCTTGCCGTCGGCGATCTTCGCAGCCACGCGGTTGACGGCGGCCACGGGGTCGCCAAAGTCGAGGTTGGCGATGCCGGACGGCGTCACGAGCGTGGGGGTCTCCTGCGTGATGGCGCCGATGACGGCCACCTTCACGCCGTTGACGGTGATGACCTTGTATTCGTCAAGGACCGGGGTGGTGGTGCCCTTGGCGTACACGTTGGCGCCCAGGTAGTCCCACTTGGCGGCGGCGCGGATGCGCCCGTCCAGGTCGGCGTAGCCCTTGTCGAACTCATGGTTTCCGACGGCGGATGCCGCCAGTCCCAGCGCGTTCAGCACCTCGATGGTGGGCTGGTCGTCCTGGGATGCCGAGGCGAACAGGCTTGCGCCAAGGTTGTCGCCCGCGGAGAGGAACGCCGTGTTGGCGTCGCCGGCCGCTGCCCGCAGCTGCTCGACCGTGCCGGCGAACTTCACCGTGTTGGCGTCGATTCGGCCGTGGAAGTCGTTGATGTTCAGGAGGTTGACATTTTGGGTGCTTCCGGCGGCCCCCGGCATCTTCAGGCCCACCACCACGGGGTCGTGGTCGGAGGCGGCGAAGGCCGAGGTGTCGTAGAAGTTGGTGACGTTGTTGTTGTAGCGGCTGTAGCCCATGGCGATGGACTCGGCCGAGTTGATGTTCCAGATGTCCACGCCGGTGACCATGGCCTCGGCGGCGGGCGACGCCAGGATGTGGTCAAGCGAGCCGACCATGCCGCCATAGCTGTAGGAGTGCTTGGTGGTCTTGGCGTCCTGGTCGACGTAGCCGGCGCCGGTGAGCACGTTGATGGGGTCTTCGTGCAGGTAGGCGTTGAAGTCGCCAATCAGGAGGACCTTCTCGGTGCCCTGGGCCTTTTGCTGCGTGTCGGAGAATGCCAGCAGAGCCTTGGCCTGCGCCGTGCGGGCCAGGTTGGAGTTGCCCTGGCCCTTGTCGGTGTCGTTGCCGATGGCTGAACCCTTGGACTTGAAGTGGTTCACGATCATGAGCACCTTGGAGGCGTCCGGTGCGCCGGCCGGCTTGAACGCCTGGGCCAGCGGCTGGCGGGCAATGCCGGTGAATGCGGCATCGTCCAGGATCACGGAGGCGCCCACGGGCTCGGCCACGGCCTTTTTGAAGATGAAGGCCGTGCGGATGACGTCTTCATCGTTCACTGCCGGCCGGGTCGCGGGGGAGCGGACGTAGTCCCAGGTGCCCGGGGCCGCTGTGTTCAGGGCGGCGACCAGGATGGAGAGTGCGTTGTCCCGGTCCTTGCCGAACTTGGCGGAGTTTTCAATCTCCTCCAGCGAGAGGACGTCGGCGCCCGAGGCGAGGATGCCGGAGACGATCTTGTCCTGCTGGCGCTTCAGGCTGGCAGCGTTTGCCGCGCCGCGCTGCAGGCAGCCGCCCTTGACCGTCAGGGGATTGTTTTCGCGGTCGGTGTAGAACTGGCAGGCAGGGTCCGCGTCGCCCGTGGTGGGGAAGTAGTTCTGCACGTTGAAGGAGGCCACCTTGAGGTTGCCGCCAACGTCCTTGGGGGTCGCCTCGCGGTTGTTGCCAAACGCGATGGGCTGCACGGACGCCGCGTTGGCGACAGTGAGCGGTTCCAGTGGCTGGAACTTGTAGGAGCTGTTCCGGTTGTCAAGGATCACGTTGGAGCTGAACTCGCCCTGCGAGCCCACGCGCATCGGCGTGCCGGCGCTGAGCCATGGCAGCGGGATGGCGGATCCGGTGGTGGAGAAGTTGGTGCTGGAACCGTCGTCGAGCTTGATGGCACGGGCGGCATTGCCTGCCACCAGGGCGGTGTACTCCGCGGAACCGTAGGGGGCCACGGCGGTGGGCTGGACGAGCGCCGTCGTGCCAGCGGCCAGGCCGATCTCCCCGTAGCTGCTGAGGGAGTAGTTGTCGGTGATGGTGAAGGTGCCCTGGGGGGCGACGAGCATGCCCTCGAGGGTTTCGCGTTGCGCGTCGGTGGCGGGCAGCGTCTTCAGGACGGTCGCCTTGACTTCCGGTGCAGGATCCGCCAGGTGCGTCATGTCCCCGGCCGAAACGGTGATCTCGGTGGTCCTGCTGGTGTCCGTGGCGGAGCCGAACTCGGTCACCAGGCCCTTGACCTGGACGTAGTCGCCGATCCTGACGCTGCGGACGGTGGCGGGGGAGAAGACAAAGACGCCGACCGAGGCCGTGTGCGTGGCCAGGTCCAGGTCGCCGCCCGTGCCGGGGGTCTGGATGAAGTAGCCGTTGAAGCCGCCGTCGGGGTACACGGCCGTGACCTTGCCCGCGGTGGTGACGAGCGAGCCCTCGAACGGGCTCGCGGCCCCGGTTCCCTGGACGTCGGCGATGCTCATTGCGCCAGCGTCCACGGGAGGCGGCGGCGGGGCGTCGCCGCCCTGCGTGCCGGTGGGGGTGGCGGCGTCGCGGGTGAAGTCAGCCGCGTTGTTGTCCGTGTCGGCACCGCCGGCGCGGTTGAGGGAGGTCGAGACGCTGGCCGCCGTGGCGGCGGCACCTTCAAAGGTGTTGGACGTGCCGTAGCCGAGCAGGTCGACGATGCCCGGTTGTCCAAGCAGCGATCCCGTGGGCAGGTCGGCCGGCAGCTTCGCGGCCTGGTCGGAGAGGATGACGGTGCCCGCCCCGGCCGCCGGGTTGATGGTGGTCGCGGCGTAGTCGGTGGCGGGCAGGTCCCGGCCGTTGGCTCCGTTCGAGCCGCCGTTGACCAGGTAGTAGCCCCCGGCCTTGATGGTGCCGGCCAGCGGCGCCACGTTGGCGGGAGCCGCAGTTCCGGTTCCTGGGCGGTACTGCAGCGACCAGCCGTCGAGGCTGACGTCGGCGTTGGTCGGGTTGTACAGTTCAACGAACTTGTTCTTGTAGCTGGCCCCCGCGCTGCCGCCGTTGAGGTAGGCCTCATTGATGACTACGTGGGATTGGGCGGTGACGGCGGCCGGGAGGGCGCCTGTGGGCGCGAGGGCCGCCGTCGTGGTTGGGTCCGCCGTTGCGGAACCAGGGTCGGCCTGCGCCGGCGCGAGTGCCAGCGGGGCCGCGGCGAGCCCGAATGCCAGCATGGCACCGATCCCCGCCTTCATAAGGGTGTTGCTCTTCATATCTCCAACTCTCGGATTTTCGGCACATCGTTGTGCTGCCTGTGGTGATGATCTGCCGGCCCGGCTGGATTCCGCAGGGCCAAAAGCCGGCCCCCCGGCCGGCTCGTGCAGCTACGTTTTTGAGCTAAACACGTAGCTGTGAATCATCCATGAACACAGGGTATTGGTCAAGTAAATTCAGTTTGTTCACAGGTAACGGGTGTAGGGCGACGCCAGGGCGTGCGGCTGGAAAGGCGGCCGGGGCGGCTCGACCTGCGGGCGTCCGGCCGGAAATGCGGGTGTGCGGGTTCGCGTGCCGGTGGGCTGCGGGGCAGCGAAAAGGGAGGCACCCCCAGCGGGGTGCCTCCCTCGAAGAGCGGAAGGTGCGAGATTCGAACTCGCGGTACGGGGTCACCGCACACTGGTTTTCAAGACCAGCTCCATCGGCCGCTCGGACAACCTTCCTTACGCTAGTAGTGTTTCATAAGCGGGGCGGTGCCACCAAAGCGGGCGCCCCCCGCGAAATGCTGCGCAGCGGAGGAGAGTTTCATGAAGGCGATTGTTGCACGGGCTCCCGGGGGCCCGGAGGTTTTGGCCCTGGCCGACGTCCCCGCGCCCGTGCCCGGCCCCGGCGAGATCCTGATCGATGTGGTGGCCGCCGGCATCAACCGGGCCGACGTCCAGCAGCGCCGCGGCTTTTATCCGCCGCCCGCCGGCGCCACAGACATCCTGGGGCTCGAGGTGTCCGGGCGCATTGCAGGCTTCGGGCCGGATGTCACACGGCCGTTCTCGGTCGGTGAAAAGGTGGTGGCCCTGCTCTCCGGCGGGGGCTACGCCCAGCAGGTAGCTGTTCCGGCCGGACAGGTGCTCCGGCTTCCGGACGGGGTCGACGTGGTGACGGCAGCGTCCCTGCCGGAAGTGGCGGCAACCGTCTACTCCAACCTGTTCATGACCGCGCAGCTGCAGGCCGGCGAGACCGTGCTGGTGCATGGCGGTACGGGCGGCATCGGCGTCATGGCCGTCCAGCTCGCCAAGGCCGCCGGCGCCCGGGTGATCGCCACGGCCGGCAGCGACGAGAAGGCGGCGATGCTCACCGGGTTCCTGGGCGCCGATGCGGCCATCAACTACCGCAGCCAGGACTTCGTGGAACTGGTGAAGGAGCACACCGACGGCCGGGGCGCCAACGTGATCCTCGACGTCGTCGGCGCCAAGTACCTGGCCCAAAACCTCTCCGCCCTGGCGCTGTACGGGCGCCTGGTGGTGATCGGGCTGCAGGGAGGCACGACAGCGGAGCTCGACCTGGGCGTCCTGCTCGCCAAGCGCGCGGCCGTTATCGGAACCACGCTGCGGGCCCGCCCGACGGAGGAAAAGTCCATCATCATGGACGGCGTGCGCAGCAATGTGTGGCCGCTGGTGGCCTCCGGCGCCGTCAAGACCATCGTGGACAAGACCTTTCCGCTGGCGCAGGCCGCCGCGGCGCACGCTTATTTCGATTCCGGCTCGCACGTGGGCAAGGTCCTCCTGACGCTGTAGCCCCGTCCCCGGTGGTCGAGCCGGTCCAGGCCCTGGAGCCGAATTCCTGCGGTTGCCCAAATCGGTGGTGCAGCTTCTGCGGTTGGGGCCGCCGTGAGCCCGCATCATGTGCACCATCGAATCGGCCCGCAACGCCCATGATCGGGTCGTCAGGCCGAGCCCCATGAATCCCCGGGACAAGCCCCGCCAGCGACCCCTTGCGCATTGCATACCCCGTAGCTAGAGTTTGCCATACGCGGTATGTATGCCGCTGTCGCGGCCGGCCGTTGGGGGCGCCCGCGACAAACGTGGGGAGCCTTACATGTCAATCAGGCATTCACTGTTGGCCCTGCTGCAGGAGGGGCCGCGCTACGGCTACCAGCTGCGCGGGGAGTTTGAGGAGCGGACGGGGGCGGCCTGGCCGCTGAACATCGGGCAGGTCTACACCACCCTGGACCGGCTGGAGCGGGACGCCCTTGTGGAAAAGGACGGGGACGACGGCGAGGGCCACGTGGTCTACAGCATCACTGCCGCGGGGCGCGCCGAGGTGATGGGCTGGTTCGCGCAGCCAGTCGCCGCCACGAATCCGCCCCGCAACCAGCTCGCCATCAAGCTGGCGCTGGCCTTGACATTGGACGGGGTCGATGTGGCCGCCGTCGTGCAGGCTCAGCGCACCGCGTCGATGCGGCTGCTGCAGGACTACACCCGCCAGCGCCGGACCGCCGCGTCGAATGCGGGCACCCCGGCGACCGGGCAGGGACCCTCCGGAGGGGCCAACGACGCCGCCTGGCTGCTGGTCCTGGACTCGCTGATCTTTTCCACGGAGGCAGAGGTGCGCTGGCTGGACCACTGCGAGGGCTGGATGGCGCAGCGTGCCGCGGGGCGCCCGGTGGCCGGACACCCAGTTGCGGCTCCCGTTGAGAGCCGGGCGGTGTCCAGATGAGCAGCAGCAGCGCATGGCGATCGGCCGCGCCATCGTGGGCCAGCGCCGCCTGATCCTGGCCGACGAATCCACGGGCGCGCTGGACGCCGCCACCGGCGACGGCAACCTGGAGGTGCTGGGCGGGCGCGCGGAGACCGGCACCTTTGAGCTGGTCGGCACCGTCCGGGATGCCGGGGTGGCGGACGGGAACGCCGTGCCGTACCTCAAGCGGGACCAGATTCCAGCGTCCATGGCCGCCTCCCTATCGCCTCCCGAAGCCTGGTCCTCAATCCGCCGACGCTGGCCGCGCGGCCGGTGCGGGACAATGACCGCAACCAGGTGGCCATCCCCCTCCACTATGAGGACTACGGGCAGATGAACGGCAACGCTGGGGCCGTGGCCCTGAGCCGGGGCAAAAAGGTACCCGTCGACCCCGAAAAGGGCACCGCAGCCCTGAACTCATCCAGCGGTGCGGATGTGGCCACCAACGTGCCCCGGGGCGCCCTCTCGATGAAGTCGTGCCCAAGCGGCACGACGGCCGAGAATGGCGACTACCTTCCGGCGCCCTGCACCGGCTGGGTGCTGGCGGAACCTGCCGCCAAGGAGGCACTGGGGTCCGGCGGGATCGTCGCCACCCACAGGATCCATGTGGACGGCGCCGGCAAGGCTGCCGTCCTCAGCATTGACTACGCCGCAGGGTCCAGCCGCAGCAACGGGTCTACGCAGCCACCGGGGCCGGGTCGCAGCCTGCCGGCCCAACTTACCTGCGCCCGGACTTCTTGCCGCTGAGCACCAAGGTGCTGCCCGCCGTCGTCGACGGCCGCAGCGACCACGCCACGCCCGCTGGCATCGGCGCCGACACACGGCTGAGAAAGGCGCCTGCCGCCTCGCAGATCCTCATGACCGCGCTCCTTGGGACCATGCTGGGCATTGTCGCCGGGGCCATCCCGGTGATCGTGGTGCTGTCCCTCCAGCGCGGGTACCCGATGGTGCTGCCGCGGCCGCACATGGCGGCCCTGGTGGTGCTGGTGCCACTCTTCGGCGCGGCCGCGGCGTGGCTGTTGACCAAGGGCACGCTGCCGATGACGAGGAGGCAGACGCTCGCCTGACCTGCCCGCCCATCGCTCGGTTGCGACCGGGGCACTTTATCCCATCGCTCGGTTGCGACCGGGGCGCCGCAGCCCCAGTTGCGCGGGAGGGTTCGCGTAAAGTGCCCCGCTTGCAACCGAGGGTCCGTACGCCCCGCTCGTCGCATAAACGGGGCCGTTGGCAGATTGACCGGTATGGCCCGGCCCACATCCGCGATGTGGGCCGGGCCATGTTGCTACCGTCAAGGGGCCAGAATTCAGGCCTGAGTAAGGAATATGATGACCCAGCAGTCAAAGGGGACCGCAGACCAGGCGGGACCCCTCCTCCAGGATCCAGAGCTGCCACCGGTGGCCGTGGACCTCGAAGCGGAGGCCGCCAGCCACAAGTGGACGCCGCTGAAGATCGCCATCTGGGCGGCCATTGCCCTGCTGGGCGGCGTGGCCTGGGTGGTGCTGGCCGTGGTCAGGGGTGAATCAGTCAACGCCATCTGGTTCGTGTTCGCCGCGGTGTGCACCTACCTGATCGGCTACCGCTTCTACTCCAAGGTCATTGAAAGGTATCTGCTCAAGCCCAATGACAGGCGCGCCACGCCTGCCGAGTACAAGGCCGACGGCAAGGACTTCGTCCGCACCGACCGCAACGTCCTCTTCGGCCACCACTTTGCGGCCATCGCCGGCGCCGGACCCCTCGTGGGGCCCATCCTTGCGGCGCAGATGGGCTACCTTCCGGGCACCATCTGGATCATCGTCGGCGTCGTGCTGGCGGGCGCCGTCCAGGACTACCTGGTCCTCTTCTTCTCCATGCGCCGCGGCGGCCGTTCCCTGGGCCAGATGGCCCGCGAGGAGCTTGGCGTCGTCGGCGGCACGGCCGCGCTGATTGCCACGCTGCTGATCATGATCATCATCGTGGCGATCCTGGCGCTCGTGGTGGTCAACGCCCTGGGCGAATCCCCGTGGGGCGTGTTCTCCGTGTCCATGACCATCCCGATTGCGCTGTTCATGGGCGTCTACCTGCGCTACCTGCGCCCGGGCAAGGTCATGGAGGTGTCCGTGATCGGCTTCGTCCTGCTGCTCGCGGCCATCATCGGCGGAGGCATGGTGGCCCACACCGAATGGGGCGCGGCGTTCTTCCACCTGGACCGGACCACGCTCGCCTGGGCCATCATCATTTACGGTTTCATTGCAGCGGTCCTGCCCGTCTGGCTGCTGCTGGCCCCGCGCGACTACCTCTCCACGTTCATGAAGATCGGCACCATCGTGATGCTGGCCGCCTCCATTGTCCTGGTCCGCCCCACCATCAACGTGCCCGCCTTCAGCGAATACGCCTCCCGCTCCGACGGGCCGGTGTTCTCCGGCTCCCTGTTCCCGTTCCTGTTCGTCACCATCGCCTGCGGCGCGCTCTCCGGCTTCCACGCGCTGATCGCCTCCGGCACCACGCCCAAGCTCATCGAGAAGGAGCGCCAGGCCCGCTACATCGGCTACGGCGGCATGCTCATGGAGTCCTTCGTGGCCATCATGGCCCTGGTCGCGGCGCTGTCAATCGACCGCGGCATCTACTTCGCCATGAACGCCTCGGGCGCGGCCACCGGCGGCACCGTCGAGGGCGCGGCGGCGTTCGTGAACTCCCTGGGCCTGACCGGGGTCCACGTGGACCCGGCCACCCTGGCCCAGACCGCGTCCGACGTCGGCGAGCAGTCCATCGTCTCCCGCACCGGGGGCGCCCCCACCCTTGCCGTGGGACTGGCCCACATCATGCACCAGGTGGCCGGCGGACAGGCCATGATGAGCTTCTGGTACCACTTCGCCATCATGTTTGAGGCGCTCTTCATCCTCACCGCGGTCGACGCCGGCACCCGCGTGGCCCGCTTCATGCTCCAGGACTCGATCGGCAACTTCGTGCCCAAATTCAAGGACACGTCCTGGCGGCCGGGCACGTGGCTGACCACCGCCGCCATGGTGGCCGGCTGGGGCGCCATCCTCATCATGGGCGTCACCGACCCGCTCGGCGGCATCAACACCTTGTTCCCGCTGTTCGGCATCGCCAACCAGCTGCTGGCCGCCATCGCCCTGGCCGTGTGCCTGGCCATCATCGCCAAGAACACGCGCGCCAGGTACCTGTGGCTCGTGGCCCTGCCGCTCGCCTTCGTCACGGTGGTGACCGTGGTGGCGTCCTTCCAGAAGATTTTCTCCACGGTCCCGGCCGTAGGCTACTGGGCGCAGCACAACGCGTTCAAGCAGGCGCTGGCCGACGGCAAGACCCACTTCGGCACGGCCAAGACCGTCGAGGCCATGGAGGCAGTGGTGCGCAACACCTCCGTGCAGGGGACGCTGTCCATCATCTTCGTGGTCCTCTCCATCGTCGTGATTACGACGGCGGTCCTGGTCTCCATCCGCTCCGTCCGCACCGGCGGCGGGCCAAGCATGGAAGACCCGGCAGTTGCCTCGCGCATCTTCGCCCCGGCCGGCGTGGCGCCCAGCGCCGCCGAGCGGGCCATCATGCAGGAATGGGCCGGCTCGGGCAGGGAAACCGCGCGGGAGGGCCATTAGCCATGGGCGGCCTGCGGCGCGCAGCCTCGGTGCTGGGCTCGGTCACCAGATACCTCAAGGGCGTCCTGGGGGAAGACGCCTATGACAAGTATCTGGACCACCACAGCGGTACCGGGTGCGCCGGGCCGGCCATGACTGTCAAGGAGTTCTGGCGCGAGAGAATGGACCGCCAGGACGCCAACCCCGAGGGCCGGTGCTGCTGACAGCGGGCTCGGGCCCTCTCGGCGTGCCTGCGCCCGGCTGTACAGCTGCGGCGGGTTGGCGGCCGTGCCCGGGTTCCCGGACATATTCCGAGGCGCCGTGAGAGACTGGCCGTATGACTGACAAGGCGAACCCGCAGGCCGCCGGAGCCGCGGCCGAGGGCAAGGTAATGGACGATCCCGCAAACGTTAAGGCGGACGGGCGCGGGGAGGCAACGGACGGCCCGCGCATCGACGGGCAGGGCGGCGGGCCTCAGGCGAGGCATGCCGGCGTCGCGGAGATGGTGGACCAGCCGGCCAAGGTCATGCGGATCGGCACCATGGTCAAGCAGCTTCTGGATGAAGTCAAGAGCGCCCCGCTCGATGAAGCCGCCCGTGCGCGCCTGGCCGAAATCCACGGCCGCTCGATCGCCGAGCTGGAGGACGGGCTGTCCCCGGATCTGGTGGAGGAACTGCACCGGCTGAACCTGCCTTTCACGGATGCGGGGGCCCCGTCGGACGCCGAACTGCGCATCGCCCAGGCCCAGCTGGTCGGCTGGCTGGAAGGATTGTTCCACGGCATCCAAACCGCCATGGCCGCCCAGGCCATGGCCAACCAGCAAGTGGCCGCCCGGCTGCAATTGCACCAGCTGCCGCCCGGGACCGTCATTGCCCCCGGCGTGGTGGTGGGCGAGAACGGCGAACCGCAACGGGCCCCCGTGAGCCGTGTGCAGGGCCACCCCGAAGGCTCGGGCCAGTCCGACGCCGGCGGCCCCGGCCAGTACCTCTAGCATCCCCAAAACCCGCCACCACTGGAACCGGCCAGCATGCTCAAGGGACTTTTTGGCGACAGCCGCCAAGGCAGGCGCGACGACGCCGAACTCGGCAAGGGTGTCTGGCGGCGCGCCCACGACAGGTTCCGCCGCGGCCTGGACCGCTTCCACCAGATGCTCGAGGGCGTGGAGGAGGAGGCCCGGAACGCGCCCTCCGCGGGCGACGACTATGCCGCCCTGGTCCCGGTGGCCAACGCCCTGGCGGAGCTGCTGCCCCTGGTCCGCGGCATTGCGGCCCGGGCCCATGCGGTGGCACCCAGCGAGGGGATGGAAATCCCCACCGGCACCGGCGGCTACCTCAACGACGTGCACCGCGAGCTCTCCAGGGCCGGCAATGCGCTGGCGGCGGCGGCGGAGGCCGTCGCCATGGTGAGGCTCGGCGCGGGGGAGGTCCCCGGCGTCGTACGCAGGGCGGGGATGGTCCAGGCGCACGTCAACCGGGCCGCGGAGCTGCTGGACAAAGGGCCGTCCGGCCCCGCTTAGCTGGACCCGGTCCATTTTGGTCACATAAATGTGACGGAATGGCGGTGGGCTGCGTCACAATCGAGGGCTTGTGAGGGTAGCCTCGCCTATCGTGCATTACGATCGATAACAGTTCGCTAATTCTCCTATGCCGAAAGGCCCCCATGAAAACTTGGATCAACAGGACTGCCCTGACGGCCCTGGCCGGAGTCACGGTGCTCGCCCTCGCTGCCTGCGGCGGCGGCACCGCCCCCGCCGCTTCCGACGGGGCCCCGGGCGGCGCAACGGACGCCATCACGGTCTACAACGCCCAGCACCAATCGCTCACCCAGGCCTGGGTTGACGCGTTCACCAAGGAGACGGGCATCAAGGTCACGCTGCGCAACGGCGACGATTCCGAGCTGAGCAACCAGATCATCGCCGAAGGTGCGAAGTCGCCCGCTGACGTCTTCCTGACGGAGAATTCCCCCGCAATGACGCAGGTGGAAAATGCCGGCCTGTTCACCGGCATCAGTGCCAAGATCCAGGACCAGGTCCCCGCGGCCTACCGCCCGTCCACCAACAAGTGGACGGGCATTGCGGCCCGCAGCACCGTCTTTGCCTACAACAAGACCAAGCTGACCGAAGCGCAGCTGCCCAAGTCGATCATGGACCTGGCGTCGCCCGAATGGAATGGCCGCTGGGCCGCCTCGCCGTCCGGCGCCGACTTCCAGGCCATCGTCTCCGCCATGCTGGAGCTCAAGGGCCAGGATGCCACGCTGGCGTGGCTGAAGGCCATGAAGGATAACGCCAAGGCCTACAAGGGCAACAGCACGGCCATGAAGGCGGTCAATGCCGGCGAGGTCGAGGGGGCCGTCATCTACCACTACTACTGGTTTGGCGACCAGGCCAAGACCGGCGAGAACTCGAACAACGTGGCCCTGCACTACTTCAAGAACCAGGACCCCGGGGCGTTCGTCTCCGTCTCCGGCGGTGGCGTGCTGGCTTCCAGCAAGCACCAGGCCAACGCCGAGAAGTTCCTCGAATTCATCACCGGCAAGGCCGGCCAGACCATCCTGCAGACCGGGACGTCCTTTGAATACCCGGTGGCCAGCCAGGTTGCCGCCAATTCCAAGCTGGTCCCGCTGAAGGACCTGGAAGCGCCGAAGGTCGATGCGGCCAAGCTGAACTCCCAGAAGGTCACCGACCTCATGACCGAGGCCGGTCTACTCTAGTACTGATGGCTTTTCGAGACAGCACGACGACGGCACGCGCGCCGCGCGTGGACAACTTGGGTAACGCTGCTGGGGGCCGGGGCACACGCTCCGGTCCCTGGCCTGTCGTCGTCCTTTCCATCCTGATCGCCGCCTTCTCCCTGCTGCCGCTGGGGTATGTGGCCTTCATGACGGGCAATGCGGGCTGGGACACCATTCAGAAGCTGGTCTTTCGCCCGCGCGTGGGTGACCTGCTGCTGAACACTCTGGGCCTGGTGGTGGTCACCGTGCCCCTGTGCGTGGTGATCGGGGTTGCCGGCGCGTGGCTGGTGGAGCGGACCCGGCTGCGGGGGCACAAGATCTGGTCCGTGCTGCTGGCCGCACCGCTGGCCATCCCGGCGTTCGTGAACAGCTACGCCTGGGTCAGTGCGGTGCCGTCACTCGGCGGGCTGTTTGGCGGCGTGCTGATCGCCACGCTTTCCTACTTCCCGCTGGTGTACATCCCCGTGGCCGCCGTGCTCAGCCGCATGGACCCCGCCCTGGAACAGTCCGGCTCCTCGCTGGGGCTGGGCCCGTGGAAGGTGTTCTTCCGGGTGGTGCTCCCACAGCTGCGGCTGGCCGCCGCCGGCGGCGCCCTGCTGGTCTCACTGCACCTGCTGGCCGAATACGGCGCCTTCGCCATGATCCAGTTCGACACCTTCACCACCGCCATTTACGACCAGTTCCGGTCCACCTTCGACGGGGCCGCCGCGAACATGCTGGCCAGCGTGCTGGTGCTTTTCTGCCTGCTGCTGCTGCTGGGAGAATCGAAGACCCGCGGCAACGCCCGCTATGCGCGGGTGGGCTCGGGCGTGCAGGCCAACCCGCCCCGGCTCGCCACGGGCTGGCTGGAAATCCCCGGGCAGCTCGGCTTGGCGGCGCTGACCGCGCTGGCGCTCGGGGTGCCCCTGTTCCACGTTGCCCGCTGGCTCATTCTGGGCGGCCCAGGGATCTGGACGGGCGGCGCCTTGGCCGGCGCGCTCCTGCAAACCCTCGGCTACGGCCTGGTCGGGGCCCTGGTCACCACGGTCGTGGCCTTCCCGCTGGCGTTCCTGGTGATTCGCCACCCCGGCCCCGTGACCAAGCTGCTCGAGGGCGCCAACTACATCTCCAGCTCCATGCCGGGCATCGTGGTGGCCCTGGCCCTGGTGACCATCACCATCCACAACGTGCCCGCGGTCTACCAGACCGCCGTCGTGCTGGTGGCGGCGTACGCGCTGCTGTTCATGCCCCGCGCGCTGGTGAACCTGCGCGCCGGGCTGGCGCAGGCGCCCAAGGAGCTGGACGAGGCCGCGCAGGCCCTCGGCAAGCCGCCGCTCGTGGCCTTCCTGCGCGTGACGCTGCGCCTGACCGCCCCTGCCGCGGCGGGAGGGGCCGCGCTGGTGTTCCTGGGCATCGTGAACGAGCTGACGGCCACCCTGCTGCTGGCGCCCAACGGCACCAACACGCTGGCCACGGAGTTCTGGTCGCTCAGCAGCGAGATCGACTACACCGGCGCGGCCCCGTATGCCTTGTTGATGATCCTGCTCTCGGCCCCCATGACCTACCTCCTTTTTGCCCAATCCAAGAAAGCAGCCGGACAGTGACAACTTCGCGCAGGCCGGCCCCGGCCGCGTCCCCCGTTCCCGCCTTTGCGGCCGACCCCCACCACGTCACGGACCACCTGCTGGTCGGCGGGGTGCGGAAGTCGTTTGGCGGCACGGAGGTGCTCAAGGGCGTGGACCTGACGGTCGCGCAGGGGCGCACCACGGCCATCGTGGGGGCCTCCGGTTCCGGCAAGACCACGCTGCTGCGGGTCATTGCCGGCTTTGAGGCGCCCGACGCCGGCAGCGTCTGCCTGGGCGGCGTGCAAGTCGCCGGGCCCTCCGGCTGGCTGCCGGCGCACAGGCGAAGCGTAGGCTACGTGGCCCAGGACGGCGCGCTGTTCCCGCACCTGACCGTGGGGCAAAACATTGAATTCGGGCTGCCTGTGCGCGGCAGGACGGCCGCACCCCGCGTGGCCGAGCTGCTGGAGATGGTCTCCATGGACCCCGCCTACGCCCGGCGGAAGCCGTCGCAGCTGTCCGGCGGGCAGCAGCAGCGCGTCGCCCTGGCCCGCGCCCTGGCCCGCCAGCCCCAGCTGATGCTCCTTGATGAACCGTTCAGCGCCCTCGACGCCGGGCTGCGCGTGGCCACGCGCCGGGCCGTGTCCAAGACCCTGTCCGACGCCGGGGTCACCACCATCCTTGTCACCCACGACCAGGCCGAGGCGCTGAGCTTCGCCGACCAGGTGGCCGTCATGCGTGACGGCCGGCTGGCCCAGATTGGGAGCCCGTTCGTGGTGTACACGCGCCCGACGGACCGGGCCACTGCGGAATTCCTGGGCGACGCCGTCATCCTTGAGGCCTGGATGGAGGGCTCGCTCGCGCTGTGCTCCCTTGGCGGGATCCCGGTGCGCCGCCCGCCCGTCCAGGGCCGCGTCCACCTCATGCTGCGCCCGGAGCAGATCCGCATCGCCGAAGGCGGAAACATCCGCGGCCGCGTGGTGGACACCGACTACTTTGGGCCCGAGACCACCGTCCGCATCCAGCTGGCCCCCATCGTCGTGGACCCCGCGGGCCCGGTGGACCCGCACCAGCCCGTGGGCGGGGAAGTGATCAGCATCCGGCACTGGAACGCCATGCTGGCCCGGCCCGGCACGGAGCTGTCGCTGAAGGTGGTGGGGGAGGGCGTCGTCTTCCCCTGGGACGGCTGACCGGCGCAGTCCCGGTGGTCGGACCTGTCAAGCCCCGGCGGCGGGACACCGGCGGTGGGCGAAGTACCGCGCCTACCGCCGCCGGTGCCGGATCTCCGTGTAGGCGGTGAGGGCCAGCAGCAGGGCCACGGCAACGGCCAGCAGCGCGGCGGCGGAAACCACTGCGCCCAACGGGATGAGCAGCACGGCCACAGCCACTGCCGGAAGGGCCCACGGCAGCACGGCACGCAGCGGCTGGCCGTAGCGCAGCGTCACGAGGGCGTTGGTGCCGTAGAAAAGTGCCAGTCCGCCGCCGACGGCCGTCCGGGCTCCCAGAGGCAGCGGCTCATAGGGCGCCGGAATGGAGGTGGCAATGGCCGCGGCCATGGCGGTCACGCCAACCACCGGCAGGAACGGCATGAACATGGTGGTCTGCAGGATGCCGCTGTAGTCGGCGCGGGACTGCAGCCGCTCCAGGCCGGCGCTGACGGTACCGGTGCCGTACTGGAAGAAGGCCCAGCCGAGCAGCGCAACCACCAGGAATCCCAGCCCGGCCGCCAGACCGCCGCCGCGGCTCCAGTCCGACGCCAGCTCGCTCACGACCGTATAGATGGACTCGCCCAGGACAATGACCACAAAGAGGCCCAGCCGCTCGGAAGCGTGCTCAACATTGATTCCGCCGATGCCCCGGTCCGGCCACAGGCGCGCGCCCAGCAGCACCATGGCAATCTCGACGGCGATCGCCCCGGCCCACAGAAAGACGGCCGCATAAAGCGGCAGCAGCGTCGCGATCAGCCAGAGCGCGGCCGTCCCCCCGTTGTACAGCCAGATGCGCAGGGGCGAGCCGGACGGCGCCTGGCGGTGGTGGTACAGCCACAGGACCAGCAGCACCACGCGCAAGGCGGCATTGGCCAGCGAGAACGCCCAGGCCCTGCCGCCAAAAGCGTCGGGCGCGGCCGCGGCCATCAGTCCGGCGGCGGCCATCGCTGCGAGCATCGCCACGCCCAGGCTGCGTGAGGAGAGCCCCGGAAGCAGGTTGACCACGGAGACGATGTTCACCCACGCCCACCACGCAGGGAAAAACAGCAGGACAAAGGCGCCAAATTCGGCCCAGCCGGGATTGCCGTGGATGCCGTGGGCCAGCTGGCCCACAAAGGCCACGAAGACCAGGTCGAAGAACAGTTCCATCCAATGGACCCGGGCGGGGTCGCGTCCGGGTTCGTGCGACCGTGCCCGGGGCGGCGGCGTTTTCTCGGTCATTGGCCCATGATAGGTCCGCCCCGGCCCGTGCCCATGTTCACCCTGCGCGAAACAAGACCGTTGCCGGGGGTAACGGCATTGCCCCAAGAGGTTGAGGGGAGTACCGTTTCCACTCTGCGCAACATTCTTCGTTTCGCCCACGCCGTCGTGATGCCGGTGTCAGCGGCATCCTCCATTGACTCTTGAGGACGCATGTCTAGCGAACAACCATCATCTCCCGTGCCCGGGACCAGTCCCGCCGGCAACGCCGTCATGAGCCACCGTCAAATACTTTTCGTGATCTTTGGGCTCATGGCCGGCATGTTCCTTTCCGCCCTGGACCAGACGGTGGTCGGCACGGCCATCCGCACCATCGGTGACGACCTCCACGGCCTGAGCCTCCAGGCCTGGGTGACCACCGCCTACCTGATCGTGTCCACGATCAGCACACCCATTTATGGAAAGCTGTCGGACATCTTCGGGCGTCGTCCGCTGTTCATCTTTGCGATCGTCGTCTTCATTCTCGGCTCGGTCATGGCAAGCTTCTCCACGTCCATGATTGAGCTCGCCACGTTCCGCGCCGTGCAGGGGCTCGGCGCCGGCGGCCTGATGTCGATGCCGCTCGCGATCATGGGCGACATGCTCGCACCGCGCGAACGGGCCAAGTACCAGGGTTATTTCCTGGCTGTCTTCGGCGTCTCAAGCGTCATTGGTCCGCTGATAGGCGGCTTGTTTGCGGGCACCAACGAGATTCTGTTCATCGCAGGCTGGCGCTGGGTATTCCTCGTCAATGTGCCGATCGGGCTCGCGGCCCTGGCCATGGTGCTGCGCTTCCTGCACCTGCCCAAGGTGGACCGCCATTCGGTGCGCATCGACTGGTGGGGCGCGGCGGCCGTCATTGTTGCCCTTGTGCCGTTGCTGCTGGTGGCGGAGGAAGGCCAGACCTGGGGTTGGACCAGCGCGGCTTCCATTGCCTGCTACGTGATTGGCGTCATTGGCGTCATCGCGTTTATTGCCATTGAAGTCCGGATGAAGGACGATGCCCTGATTCCCATCAAGCTCTTCCACTCGCCGACGTTCTCGATGGCGACCGTCATCGGCGTGCTGGTGGGCTTTGGCATGTTCGGTGCCATGATGACCATCCCGCTGTACCTGCAAATTGTGCTGGGCTCCAATCCCACGGAGAGCGGCTTCCAGATGCTGCCCATGATCCTGGGCCTGATGATCGCCTCAATCGGGAGCGGCCAGTTGATCGCCCGCACGGGCAGGTACCGCATGTTCCCCATCCTCGGCACGGGGCTGATGACCGCTGGATTCCTGTACCTGACCTTCCTGAAGTACGATTCGAATTTCTGGTTCGTCGCCGGCGGCATGCTGCTGATCGGGCTCGGACTGGGCCAGCTCATGCAGACACTGACCATCGCCAGCCAAAACTCGGTGGGCCTGCGGGACATGGGCGTGGCCACCAGCGCGTCGACGTTCTTCCGGCAGATCGGTGGAACGTTGGGCACGGCAGTCATGCTCTCATTGCTCTTCACGATCATGCCCCTGAACATCCAAAGCTCGCTTTCGGACGGGCCCACGTTGAGGAGCGCCCTGGACGCCGCCATGACGCCGTCCGTGGCAACGGCCCCGGAAAACAAGGCGATCATGGGGTTGATTTACACCAACATCGTGACTCCCGTGGAAAGGGGTGCCCAGCAGGCGGCCCATGCGGCCGGCGTGAAGGCTCTCGTCGCCAAGGGTGTGACGCAGTCGGCGGCCGAGACCACGGTGCCCGCACAGCCGCTTGACTTCTCCAAGCCGGACGTCCGGACCCGGGTGGTCAACCAGGCTGCGCCCACCATCGCGGACAAGCTCAAGTCGGCCACGGGATCCTCATCGGCGGGCAGCAGTGCGCTCAATGACACCTCGTTCCTGAAGGGCGCCAATCCGGCCCTGAGCAAGCCGTTCCTGACAGGTTTCACCACTTCAACCATCGTCATTTACTGGGTGGCACTCATGGTGGTGTTGCTGGCGTTCGTGTTGGCCCTGTTCTTCAAGACACCGCCGCTGCGCATGAAGTCGGCACTCCAGGAGGCGGCCGACGACAAGGCTACGCTTGCCGCGGCGGAGGAGGAAGCGGACCTGAAGCTCCAGCACTGCGCCGACGAAATGGGTGCGCTCGTGGAACCGGGCCGCCACGCGCACGCCGGCAGCGACCGTTCCGGCGACAGCGGGGACTCCCGCTAGACGCACCGGCGCCGGAGGATGACGGAACGGACTTTTGAGGCCGATAAAAGCGGCCTCAAAAGTCCGTTCCGTCATCCTAAGTGGTGGAGACCTGGCGGCTGTGGGGATTCGTGGTCTTCGCGGGGTTGTTTGTCCTGCTGGCCCTGCGACCGCATGCCTATCGCGCGGTTTGGGAGCCGGCCATTTTCAACAAGCTGGCACTGACGGCAACGGCAGCCTTCCATCCGGCGCATCGGTGGATACGCCCCGGGGCCGCCGTGGAGTGGTCTCCGCCTTCTTTGGGTACCATCTTTTGGGTACCATCGGGCCATGATGACGACCGGTGGCAAGCTGACCGCACTTTTTGACCGTTTCGCGGCCCGCCCCGATACCGGACCGATGTCCTTTGCCCTGTCGTCACCGGGGCGTGGATGGGAGTGGTCGTATGAGAGCGAGGTTGAACCGAAACCGTATTTTGCGGCGTCGATCACCAAGCTCTACACGGCTGCCGTGATCATGCAATTACGGCACCAAGGCGCGGTGAGCCTTGCGGATCCATTCGGGACACACCTCGAGGCCGATTTGATCGATGGACTCAACACCTTTCGCGGCACGGACCACAGCCACCGGATCACGGTCCGCGACTTGCTGGCGCACAGTTCGGGAGTTGCCGGCTACTTTGACCAGAAGCGGGCCGGTGGCGGCACTGTGGTTGGCGAGGTGCTCGGGCAGGACCGGGCTTGGACCCTGGAGGAGGCGATCCGGATTGCAAAGCAGGACATGTCGCCTCACTTTGCCCCCGGCACGCCCGGAAAAGCCTTCTATTCGGACACCAACTATCACCTGCTGGGACGGATCATCGAAAATGTGACGGGGAACAGTTGGGAGCGGGCTGTCACCGAACGCATCATCCTGCCGCTGGGCTTGACGGCAACCTGGCCGTTCAGCAGGGAGGTCGTGGGCCGCTACGACGAGGTCGCGGCAATTCTCAACGGACCCGCCCCCGTGCGCATCCCCCTGGCGATGGCCTCGGTCCGTGCACACGGCGGGCTGGTCTCCACCGCCTCTGACGGAATAATCTTCCTTCGGGCTGTTTTGGGCGGCATTTTGTTCCCTTCCACCTACCTGCACGAGATGCAGGAAGACTGGAGGCGCATCTTCTTCCCACTGCGGTACGGGCTTGGCATCATGCGCTACGGGATGCCCCGGCTGTTGTCGGGACCCGGTCCGCGTGAGTTTCTCGGACACTCCGGGTCGTCCGGCGCCGTGTTGTTTTATGCGCCGTCGCACGACCTCTACGTCTCTGGAACGGTGAACCAGCTGGCGAATCGTTCCCTCGTGTATCGACTCATGAGCCGCGCGGCAGCGCTGGCGGCATAGCTCGCAGCTCGAGTCCTTGGACCGATGAGCTGGCATTTGCCGCGGATGTCACCCGGCTGATGAGTCGTTGCACGTGGTTTAGCCGGGTTCTGGTCCCCAATGCCAGAGCAGGCGCCGCGCATCCAGATCACCTTTGCGGTGTTCTGGGGATGATGGGGGACAATCGCAGGGGGCGGCAGGCGCCGGGCAGCAAAAAACCCCTAAAATCCGCGGATTTCAGGGGTTGTGGAGCCTCCAAACAGAATCGAACTGTTGACCTTTTCATTACGAGTGAAACGCTCTACCAACTGAGCTATGGAGGCCTGTGGCCGCGGGGCACCCCTTGCGGGATCATTCCTCGAACACAAGAAACAACTCTAATATGCCCGGCCCCCATGTACAAAATCGACCCGGCGGGCCTCAGCAGGTGGTGCCTGGCGCGGGCACCTTGCCATCCACAAAGTAGTTGTCGACGGTGGAGGTCAGGCAGGCGTTCGCCCTCCCGTAGGCGGTGTGCCCGTCCCCCTTCCAGGTCACCAGAACGCCGGAATCCAGCTGCCTGGCCAGCGCCTGGGCCCACGGGTACGGGGTGGCGGGGTCGCCCGTGGTGCCAATGACCAGAATGGGGCCGGCGCCCGGCGCGGCAATGGTTTGCGCCTTGCCGGTGGCCGGCTGTGGCCAGTACTTGCATGTCAGCCCGGAGTAGGCCAGCAGGTCCCCAAACGTGGGGGAGGCCTTCTTCAGCGCTGCCGCATCGGTACGCATGTGCGCGGTGTCCGAGTTCATCGGGTAGTCCAGGCAGTTGATGGCGGTGAAGGCCGCTGCCGTGTTGGAGTTGTACTTCCCGTCCGCGGAGCGGTCCGCGGAATAGTCGGCCAGCTCCAGCATGCCTGAGGCGTCACCGGCAAAGGCCTGCTTCAAGGCCCCCGCCAGAGGTTCCCACAAGTCGGTGGAGTACATGGCATAGGCCAGTGCATTTGTGAACTCGGTCCCCGTCACCACGCGCCCGCTGGAGGTCTGCTGTGGTGTTTTCGTGTAGACGGCATTCAGGTTCCGGATTTGCTGCACCGCCTCATCAACCGTTCCCGACACGGGGCAGTCCTTGGTGCCCAGGCAGTTCCGCGCCCAGGCATGCAGGGCGTTTTCAAAGCCGACGGCCTGGCCCATGGACACCTGGTCAATGTCCAGGTTCGGGTCCAGCGCCCCGTCCAGCGAGAACTTTCCCACCCGCGCCGGGAACAGGCCCGCATAGGTGGCGCCGAGCTTGGTGCCGTAGGAAAAGCCCATGTAATTTAGTTTTGGATCGCCCACCACGGCCCGCAGGATGTCCATGTCCCGGGCCGAGCTGACGGTGTCCACGTGCGCCAGGATGGCACCGGAGTTCTTCACGCACAGCTGCGTTTGTGCCTTGGAAGCCTGTTCCGCCTGCGCAAGTCCGGCGTCGGTGGCCATGTCGTAGGACTCCTGCCGGGCGGCGTCCATCTGGGCGTCATCCAGGCATTTCACCGGATCCGAGCGCTTGACCCCGCGCGGGTCGAAGCCGACAATGTCGTACGCGGCCCGCAGCTTCGGGGAGAAGTATTGCTTCCCGCTGTTGATGACCAGGTCCACTCCGGACCCACCCGGTCCGCCGGGGTTGGTCACCAGGGCTCCCAGCCGCTTTCCGGTGGCGGGCAGCCGCGTCACGGCGAGCTTGATCGATGCCCCGCGCGGCTTGGCGTAGTCCAGCGGCACCTCCACCGTGGCGCACTGGAAGCCCCCGCTGCAGGACGTCCACGTCACCGCCTGCGCGTAATACGCGGCAAGGTCCGCCGGCACGTCGCCAATGACCGATGCCTGGGCGCTGGAAATGACCGTCGCGCTCGGGACCGGGCCGGCCGGGGCGCAGGAGCTAAGCAGCAGCGCGCCCACAGCCGCCATGGCAGCGGTGAGGGACAGGCGGAGGCGGTGCCGCCGTCGTACGGGTGCGTGGGGCATGGAGGAGTCCTTCACGTAGCTAGAGCAGGCTGACGGCCATGGCTTCAAGGGCCAAGAGCGGGGAGACGTTGGTGGTGGTCAGGCGCCGGCGCACGGCGTTGATGGAGTCCATCCGGGCCAGGGTGGACTCCGGGCGGGCCCGCCCCGCGAACTCGGCCACGTGGTCGCGGAGGGATTCATTGACCAGTTCCACCGCGCCGCCGGGAGGCACGACGCCGGACCCTCCCCGCGCCGCCAGCTGAAGGACCAGCACATCCCGGTAGAAGGAGAGCAGGTCCGTCAGCGCGCGGTCCAGCTGGTCCGTGACCGAGCGCTTGGAGCGGCGCTTCTGGTCCTCCTCGAGGGCGCGGACCGCAGCGCGCATGGGCGGCGGGAGCGCTCCCGTCTCCGGGGCGCCGAGCGAGGCGAGCAGCCTGGCCTTGTCCTCAATGTCGCGTTCCTCGTTGGACGATGAGGCCTCCGCCTGGGCCAGCTCCAGCAGGTTGCCGGCGGCGCGCACGGCAGCCGAGACGTCGCGCAGGGAAAAGGGCAGGCGGACGATGGCGTCGCGCCGTTCCCGGGCTCCGGCGTCGGAGGCGAGCCGGCGGGCAATGCCGATGTGGCTCTGGGCTGCCCGGGCCGCGTGCAGGGCCAGGGCGGGGTCGATCCCGTCCCGGCGCACCAGCAACGCCGCCACGTCCTCGACGGGGGGCAGGCGCAGGGTGAGCGTGCGGCAGCGGGAGCGGATGGTGACCAGGACGTCCGCCGGGCTGGGCGCGCAGAGGATCCAGATGGTCCGCGGCGGCGGCTCCTCGATGGCCTTGAGCAGGACGTTGGTGGTGCGCTCGGCCATGCGGTCCGCGTCGCCGACGATCATGACGCGCCAGCGGGACGAGGACGGGCTGTCGTGGGCCTTGCGGACCAGCTCCCGGGCCTCCTCAATGGAGATGGTGGTCTTCTCGGTGGCGATGAAGGTCACATCAGCGTTGGTGCCGGCAAGGGTGGTGTGGCAGGCCTTGCACACCCCGCACCCGCGCTCGGCCAGTTCCCCGCGGTCGCAGACCAGGGCCGCGGCAAAGGCCAGGGCGGCGTTGGAGCGGCCGGAGCCGGGCGGGCCCGTCAGCAGCCAGGCGTGGGTGGGGCGGCTGGACTGGGCGGCGCGGCGCAGCTGCTCCACCACGGGCCCCTGGCCCTGCAGGTCGACCCAGACGCTCATGCGGCGCCGGCTTCCCTGGCCGCCAGCAGCTCGCGGACGCGGGCGTGGACCGCGGCGGCCAGCTCCCCCGCGGGCCGGCCGGCGGGCAGCACCAGGTAGCGTTCCGGGCGGGCCGCGGCCAGATCCAGGAAGGCCTGGCGGATTTCCGCATGGAAGTGGTCGGGTTCGGATTCCAGCCGGTCTTCGGCCGATTCCCCGGCCGTGCGGCGGCTGCGCCCGTCCTCGGGTGAGACGTCCAGCAGCACGGTCAGCTCCGGCCACAGGCCGCCGGTGGCCCACTCGTTGAGCCGCTGGATCTCGGCGGTGCCCAGCCCGCGGCCGGCGCCCTGGTAGGCAATGGAGGAATCTATGTAGCGGTCGGTGATGACCACCTCGCCGCGGGCCACGGCCGGGGCAATGACCTGCGCGGCGTGGGCGGCGCGGGAGGCGGCAAAGATCAGTGCCTCGCAGCGGGCGTCGATCTCGCCCTGCCCGTGGTCCAGGACCAGGGACCGCAGTTTTTCGCCCACGGGGGTGCCGCCCGGTTCACGGGTCCGCAAGACCGTGCGTCCGGCGTCGGAGAGGGCCTTGGCCAGCAGGGCGGCCTGGGTCGATTTTCCGGCCCCGTCGCCGCCCTCCAGGGCAATGAACAGGCCGGGCTGGGCGGCACGTGGGAAAGTCACCCCCCCAGCCTACCGGCCAAGGCTGCAAGGACCCCGGCCCGATCCACAGGGCGCGGCCCGGCCCGATCCACAGGGCGCGGCCCGGCCCGGCAGTATCCACAGGGCGCCGCACGCCCGGACCTCCGTGTCATGAAGTTTCTTCAGCGGTGACGCGGGGCACTAATCTGGAGGACATGAGCCATGAACCTTCCTCCCACCCCGACCAGCTCAGCCCGGACACCGTGGTGGTGGCCGCGGGCCGGCCCGCCCGCGAGCACGATGCCGCGGTCAACCCGCCCATCGTGCTGTCCTCCACCTATGTGGGCACCGGCGAGGTCGTGGATGGGGACAGGGCCTACGGCCGCTACTCGAATCCCACCTGGGACCCGCTGGAGGCCGCGCTTTCGGAGCTCGAAGGTGCCGCGCTGCCGGGCCTGGTGTTCAGCTCGGGCCTGGCCGCGGTGTCCGCGGCGCTGTCGCTGGTGCCGGTGGGCGGCGTGCTGGTCATGCCGCGGCATTCCTACCAGGGGGCCCTGGTCATGGCCCAGGAGCAGTCCGGGAAGGGCCTGTTCGCCCTGCGCACCGTGGACATCGCCAACAACGACGACGTCATCGCCGCCTTGACGGGCGCCGGCGAAAAAGCGGCGGACATGCTGTGGCTGGAAAGCCCCACCAACCCGATGCTGGAAGTCGCCGACCTCCGCGTCCTGTGCCGTTCCGCGAAGGCCGTGGGCGCCATCGTGGTCACGGACAACACCTTCAGCACGCCCCTGGTCCAAAAGCCGCTGGAACTGGGCAGCGACATTGTGCTGCACTCCGTTACGAAGTACCTGGCCGGGCACTCCGACGTCGTCTTGGGCGCGCTCATCACCTCCGATGAGACGCTGCGCCACACCCTGCTCCACCACCGTTCCATCCACGGCGGCATCGCCGGCCCGTTCGAGGCATGGCTGGCGCTGCGCGGCCTGCGCACCCTGGCGCTGCGCGTGGAGCGTTCCCAGGCCAGCGCCGTCGAGCTGGCCCGCCGGCTGGACGTGCACGACGGCGTCGAGAAGGTCCTGTTTCCCGGGCTCGACTCGGATCCCGGCCATGAGCGGGCCAAGGCCCAGATGCAGGGCTTCGGTTCCATCCTCTGCATTGAGGTGGCGGGCGGCGAAACTGCCGCCGACGCGTTGGTTGGGGCCCTGCGGCTCTGGACGCCGGCCACGTCGCTGGGTGGCGTGGAGTCCCTCATTGAACGCCGCCGCCGCCACGCCAACGAGCCCGCCTCGGTCCCGGTGAACCTGCTGCGTCTGAGCGTGGGCATCGAAAACGTCGAGGACCTCTGGAACGATCTGGCCCAGGCCCTGGACGCGGCCGCACGGTAGGGTCCCGCCTCAACCCTCCCGCCTCAACCCTTCCGGCGAGCCGTCCCGGCGAGCCCTCCGTGTTGTGGAGCGCCAGCAGCAGCTAGGCTTGTGGTGTGAGCTTCTTCCTCTATGCTGCGACCTTTTTCATCCTGGCGGTGCTGGGTGCCGTGGCGTTTGGCATCCAAATTTGGGCCCTGAGCGACTGCCTGCGCACGCCTGCCGCGGATTTCCAGCGGGTCTACAAGCGCTCCAAGCAGTTTTGGGGCGCGCTGACGGGGATCTCAGCGTTTTTTGGTTTCCTCTACCTGCTGCCTGCCGCCACGTCCCTCATCGCGCCGGACATGGGCATGCTCATGATCATCAACCTGGCCGGCGCAACCGTGGCCGGCGTCTACCTGGCGGACGTCCGCCCCGCCCTCGCGGAGGTCCGCGGCCGCGGCCGCGGCCACCAAAACCGCGGCTCGTCCTGGTAGCAGCCGCGTTCAGCCAGGGTCGACGGCGGCCCACGCCACCGTCAGCTCGCCCAGGCGCCACCGCGAGGGGTCGCGCGTAACGGGCCAGCCGTCGTCGTACATCCGTTGGCACATGAGCAGCCAGCGCTGCCGGTTGCCGAAGGGGGCAAGCTGCGCCCCTGCGAGCCAGTGCCGGTCCAGGGCCTGGAGGAAGTCGTGGACCCTTTCGCCGGGCACATTGTGGTGGATCAGGGCCTTGGGCAGGCGTTCGGCGGCGTCCGACGGCAGGCCGAAAGCGCCGAACCGCATGGAAATGGTCAGGGTTTGCGGGCCCGAGGCGTCCAGCGCCACCCAGGTGCTGCGGCGGCCGATCTCGTCGCAGGTGCCGTCGACGAATATGCCGTTGGGTGTCAGCCGCGAACAGACCGTGCCCCAAATGAGCCGGACGTCGGCCTCTTCATACTGGCGCAGGACGTTGAAGGCGCGGACCATGGTGGCGTGTCCGGGGACCGGGATTTCGAAGCCGCCGACCCTGAATTCCAGGCCGTCGTGCTCCAGCGGCTTGGCCGTGAGGACGCGCTCGGGCTCGATCTCTATGCCCGTCACGCGGACATCCGGGCAGGCGGCGCGGATCCGGTGGTGGAGTTCCACTGCCGTGGTGGGGGAGCTGCCGTAGCCCAGGTCCACGACGAGGGGGCGTGCGCCGGCGGTGCTGTCCCGGCGCAGCCGCCAGGCCTCCGGGCCGGCCAGCCACCGGTCGACCCGGCGGAGGCGGTTTGGGTTGGTGGTGCCGCGGGTGGGATTGCCGAAGGGTTTGCGGCGGGCCCGGCCGGCACCGCGCGGAACAATGTCGCGCTGTGCGGGGCCGGTGGAAGCTGTTTCGACCCTTTGGGCGCGTTGAACCACTGGACAAGAGTAATTGGCCGCCCGTGCGCGGCTGAAAAAACGTGGCGCGGCTCACGGGCGGCGCGCTGCCCCCGGTTCGGCGTAGCATTTCGTACCGCAACGGGTCCGCCAGGACCCTGCCGGTAGGATGAAATCATGACCTATACCCTGATTTTGCTCCGCCACGGCCACAGTGAGTGGAACGCCAAGAACCTGTTCACCGGCTGGGTGGACGTTGACCTCAACGACCAGGGCCGGCAGGAAGCCGTGCGCGGCGGCGAGCTGCTGGTGGAGCACAACCTGCTCCCGGACGTGCTGTACACCTCGCGCCTGAAGCGTGCCATCAACACGGCCAACCTGGCGCTGGAGGCGGCGGACCGGGGCTGGATCGACGTCAAGCGCAGCTGGCGCCTGAACGAACGCCACTACGGCGCGCTCCAGGGCAAGGACAAGGCCCAGACGCTCGCCGAATATGGCGAAGAGCAGTTCATGCAGTGGCGCCGCAGCTACGACACCCCGCCGCCGCCGCTCCCCGATGACAGCGAATTTTCGCAGGCGCACGATCCCCGCTATGCCGGTCTGGGCGACGCCCTGCCGCGCACCGAGTGCCTCAAGGACGTTCTGGTCCGCCTGCTTCCCTACTGGGAATCGGACATCAAGGAAGATCTCAAGGCCGGCAGGACGGTCCTGGTCACGGCCCACGGCAACTCGCTGCGCGCCCTGGTCAAGCACCTGGACGGCATCTCCGACGAGGCCATCGCGTCCCTGAACATCCCCACCGGCATCCCGCTCGTCTACGAACTGGATGAGAACTTCGCCCCCATCACCCCGGGCGGCAGCTACCTGGACGCGGACGCCGCAGCGGCCGCCATCCTGGCCGTGGCCAACCAGGGCAAGAAATAGCCCTTCCCCGGCGAAGTTCGAGATAATCCCCACGCCCTCCCGCCACTCCCAGGCCCGCGGCGGGTCCCTCGGGCGCGAACCCCACAAATAATGCGCCCGTTCCCCAAAAATGCGCCCGCTCTACGGGGCGCATTAACGGGGAACGGGCGCATTATTGCGCCGGGTCCGTCCGGTCCGCCGGAAAACTAGCCGGCCAGGAATTCCTCAGGCTGCCACTCGCCGGTCACCAGGTAGGAGACCTTGCGGGCCACGGAGACGCCGTGGTCGCCAAAGCGTTCAAAGTAGCGGCTGGCCAGGGTGACGTCCACGGTGGTGGCGGGTGTTTCCGCCCAGTCCGGGGCACCCATGGCGGAGAAGACCGTCTTGTGCAGCTTGTTGATCTCGGTCTTGGCCGCGGCGATCTCGCTGGCCAGTTCCAGGTCGCGGGAGTCCAGCAGCTCGGAGACCTTCCGGGCAATGATGATGTCCTGGCGGGCCATTTCCGCGAACGTCTCCACCAGCGGCGCGGGGATCACGTTGTTCGGGTAGCGCAGGCGTGTCAGCTGGGAAATGTGCCGGGCCAGGTCCCCCATGCGCTCGAGGGAGGCGCTCATGCGCAGCGAGCCCACAATCATGCGCAGGTCGCTGGCCACCGGGCCCTGCAGGGCGAGCACGTCAATGGCACGCTCGTCGAGGTCGTTCTGCAGGAAGTCAATGCGCGCGTCGGCGGCGATGACTTCCTGGGCGGCCTGCAAGTCGGCAGCGGCAAAGGCTGTGGTGGACTTTTCGATGGCGTCAATCACCAGTGACGAAATCTCAATCAAGCCCTCTCCGATTTGGTGAAGTTCGGCCTGAAAAACTTTGCGCACGCGTGTTTCCTTTCATGGACAGCCCAACACAGAGGTGGGCTCGATCATGACCTACCCTGCCATCCGAGTATGAACGCGGCGGCACTACCAAGTGAACGTTAGCTGAACGGCCGGCCACATGGGCACACTTGGGGGTAAACGGGGCAGAAAGTGCGCATAGTCTTGGGGTGTGAATCCTTTGCTGATTGGAGTTGCGGCGGGTCTGGTGGGCCTGGCCATGGGCGTGTTCGGCATGCTCGCCTTCAGCGCCAGCGAGCGGTCCCGCCGCCGCACGGTGGACGTCCGCGAGCCGTCGCTGCCGGAGGGCTCCGCCGAGATCCTCTCGGTGGTGGGCAAGGCATTCATCGTCCTTGACGTGGTGGACGGCGTGGTCCGCGCCAGCCCCGGCGCCTACGCCTTCGGCCTGGTCCGGGGCCACACCGTGGTCCACAAGGAACTGCTGGACCTGGCGCACCGGGTGCGCCGCGACGGCGTCATTGAGGAACGCGACCTGCTCCTGCCGCGCGTCGTCCTGCCCGGCCAGGGCGCCTCCCCAAGTTCGACGCCGGACGCCGGCCCGGGCGCCCAGCCCGCCCCGGGCACCGCCGGTGCGCCCCCCTCGTCCGGCCATGCGCCCGGCCAGGGCACCCTGGTCATCCAGGTCCGCGTGGCCCCGCTCGGCGAGGAGTACATCCTGCTGCTGGCCGACGACCGCACGGAAATCGCCCGCACCGAGGCCGTGCGCAACGACTTCGTCGCAAACGTCTCGCACGAGCTGAAAACGCCGGTCGGGGCCATCTCGCTGCTCGCGGAGGCGCTGGAGTCGTCCCCCGACGACGAGGCCACCGTGCGCCGCTTCGCCTCCCGCATGATCACCGAGTCCGCCCGGCTGGCGGCGCTGGTCCAGGACATCATCGAACTCTCGCGGCTGCAAAGCAAGGACGTCGCGCAGGCAGGCACCGACGTGGACATGAATGCGGTCATCGCCGAGGCCGTGGACCGGACCCGCCTGCCGGCCCAAAGCAAGAACATTGCCATTGCGGTGGGACCGCCCATCCCCGCCCGGGTCCACGGCGACGCGCCCCAGCTGGTGACAGCGCTGCGGAACCTGATCGACAACGCCGTGCGCTATTCCCCGGAGAACACCCAGGTGGGCATCGGGCTCTCGGTGCGGGACGGCGTCGTCAGCGTCAGTGTCTCCGACCAGGGCGACGGCATGTCCCCGGAGGACCAGGAGCGCGTCTTCGAGCGGTTTTACCGGGTGGATGCGGCACGGTCCCGCCACACCGGCGGCACGGGCCTGGGGCTGAGCATCGTCAAGCACATTGTGGGCAACCACGGCGGCGAGGTCACGCTCTGGTCGTCCCCCAAGACAGGCTCAACGTTCACCCTGCGCCTGCCCGAACTTTCCCCGTCCAACAGCGACGCCGGCCGGAGCCTTCCGGCCGAGCGGCAGCAACGCTGACCCACACCGCAGCCGCGCCGCGGCGCAGCGCAGTCACAAGGAGCAAGCACGCGTGAGCCGGATCTTGATTGTCGAAGACGAAGAATCCATCAGCGACCCCCTGTCCTTCCTGCTGGGGCGGGAGGGATACGAGGTGGAGGTGGCCGACGACGGGCTGGACGCCCTGGTGGCCTTTGAGCGCAGCGGCGCCGACCTGGTGCTGCTGGACCTGCAGCTGCCGGGCATGAGCGGCACCGAGGTGTGCAAGCAGCTGCGCCAGCGCTCCACCGTCCCCATCATCATGCTGACGGCCAAGGACTCGGAGATCGACAAGGTGGTGGGCCTCGAGCTGGGTGCCGACGACTATGTCACGAAGCCGTATTCCTCCCGCGAGCTGATTGCACGGATCCGGGCGGTGCTGCGCCGGCAGGGCGAACCGGAGGAGCTGGTCAGCTCCACCGTGCATGCCGGGCCCGTGCGGATGGACGTGGAGCGGCACGTGGTCACCGTCCACGGCGAGGGCGTGTCCTTCCCGCTGAAGGAATTTGAGCTGCTGGAAATGCTGCTCCGCAACGCCGGGCGGGTGCTGACCCGCGGGCAGCTGATCGACCGGGTCTGGGGCGCCGACTACGTCGGTGACACCAAGACCCTGGACGTGCACGTCAAGCGGATCCGCAGCAAGATCGAACCCGATCCGGCCGCGCCGCGGTTCCTGGTGACGGTCCGCGGGCTGGGCTACAAGTTCGAGCCCTAGGCCCCGGCGGGACCAGGCGGGCCCCTTGCGTCATCTGAGCCAAATTGTTTGGTTTTGATTGTATTTGCCGTCGACAGCTTCTAGTGTGATACGGATAACATTTGTCGCGGGACTGGGGACCGCCGAGACAAGGGAATCCACCTTTATGACTGTCCGATCATCGCAGGGGCCGCGGCGCGGGGGTGCGACGAAGGCTGCCGCCATCCTCGTCACCGCCGCCATGGGGCTCATGGCCATTTCCAGCCCGGCAGTGGCCGACGGCCCCGCGCCGCGACCGCCCTCCGCCTCGCCGGGCTCCGCCGGGCCCAGTGTCATCTTCCCGGGCAACGACGGCAAGCCCCACACCGTCACCACCGACGCCCGGTCGATGATGGTGGACGGCAGGCGGCTCAACGTGTTTTCCGGCGAGTTCCACTACTGGCGCCTCCCCAGCCCCGGGGACTGGCGGGACGTGTTCCAGAAGATGCGCGCCAGCGGCTTCAACGCCGTGTCCCTGTATTTCTTCTGGGGCCTGCATTCCACGGAGCCGGGAAGGTTCGACTTCACGGGCATCAAGGACATCGACCTGCTGCTGACCATGGCCGAGCAGGAGGGGCTGTACGTGATCGCCCGGCCGGGCCCGTACGTCAACGCCGAAATCTCCATGGGCGGGCTGCCGGCGTACCTGACCAAGAGCGGGGCGGGCTCGCTGCGCAGCACGGACCCCGCGGTGCTGAAGGAGTCGCTGGACTGGATCGGCGCCTTTGACCGGATCGCCCGGAAGCACCAGGTGGCCGACGGCGGCGGCTCCATCGTCACCTACCAGGCCGAGAACGAGCTGCTCAACGAGGGCGGCGACCGCCCGGCGTTCATGAAGGCGCTCGTGACAAAGATCAAGGGCGACGGCATCACTGTCCCCGTCTTCCACAACGACTACGGAGCGAACGGCGCCTACGTGCCCGGCAGCGGCAGCGCCGGCGGCAACGTGGGCCTGGACTACTACGCCTTTGACAACTACCCGCTCGGCTTCAACTGCTCGGCCGGCCGCGGCCAGGTCCCGGACATGGAACCACGCGTGCGGGCCCTGACCGCCACCAGCCCCCTGTTCATCGCCGAGGGGCAGGGCGGCGCGTTCACCCCGTGGGGCGCCAGCTTCAACACCGACAAGTGCGCCGACTTCGTCGACCCCGCCTTCACCCGCCAATACGGGGTGAACAACCTGGCCAACGGCGTCACCATGTTCAACTACTACATGGAATACGGCGGCACCAATTGGGGCTGGACGGGATCGCCGTCGTCGGGCTTCACGTCCTACGACTACGGCGCGGCCGTCAACGAGGACCGCCGGCTGACCCCCAAGGCCACGGTGCAAAAGGAGCTGGGCTACTTTCAAAAGGACTTCGCCCCGATCTCCGCCATGGTGCCCCAGGCCCCCGTGCCGGTCGCGGTGGACGGCGGCGCCGGCACCGTCAAGTCCTACCAGCGCATCGCCACGGAGGACCAGGCCGCCGCGTCCGTCTCCGGCAACGGCGCGCGCTTTCTGGGCTTCCGCCAGAGCGACAGCAACAGCACGGCCGAGCTGAAATACTCCTTTCCCCTGTCACTGTCCCCGCGCAAGGACGTGGCCGCGGCCAGCTACACCACGGACGACACCGACACGGCGGCCAAAACGCGTCCTACCAGTACGTGGCCTTCCAAAAGGACGGCCTCGACCCGTCCGTGGAGCACACCATCAAGATTGTGGTGACGGGCCAGAAGGACGCCGCCAGCGCCGGCACGTTCGTCAGCATCGACGCCTTTGACATCATCGAGGCCCCGGACGGCACCGCCCCGCCGGTTGGGAACGCCATCACCTTCCCGCGGGTCCCGCAGAAGGCCGGCACCTTCATGAGCCTGCACGGCCGCGACGCCAGCATGGTCATTGCCGACTACGCCTTCGACGGCCAGCGCCTGATGTACACGACCTCGGAACTGTTCGCCAGGATGCCCGTGGCCAACGGCACCCTCCTGGCGCTCAACGGCGCCAGGAACGACGCCGGCGAGACCGTCCTGCAGTACGCCTCCGAACCCGAGGTCACCACCTTGGGCGGCACACCCGTGGAGACCACCTGGGACCCGGACGCCAAGACCCTGCGCCTGAACTACGTCCACGGCAACAACACGGCCGTCCGGATCTCCGGCGGCGGCGCACCAGATTTGACCATCCTCACCACCGACCGGACACGGACGGGGCTGCAGTGGAGCGTCGACGGGGCCGTCACGGGCGGCACCGGCAACAAGACCGTCCTGGTCACCGGCGTCGACCTGCTCCGCACGGCGCAGTTCGACGGCAGCACCGTCAAGCTGGCGGGAGACACCACCACGGCCCGCACCGCGAACATCTACGTCCCGGCCGCCATCACCCAGGCCACCTGGAACGGCGTGCCCGTGGCCACGACCCGGGGGGCCAACGGCCAGCTCGTGGCGCGGCTGGCCGGGCCGGCGGCCTCCGCCCTCCCGGTCCTGGACCACTGGAAGGCCGCAGGCGAAAACCCGGAGTCCGCCACAGCCTTCGACGATTCCGCGTGGACCGCGGCCACGGCCACCACGGCGGAAAACCCGCGCCAGGGCCCCGGCCCCAACCAGGGCAAGGTCCTGGACACGGCCTACTACGGCTTCTATGAAGGCGACACCTGGTACAGGGCCCACTTCAAGGCGTCCTCCAGCGCCACCAGCATCCAGCTCAGGGGCCAGGGCGGCGCCGCCGCCAACATGCTGGTCTGGGTCAACGGCCGCTACGTCGGCGCCGCGGCAGCCAACGGCACCGTGATGACGTTCGCCGTCCCGGCGGGCGTCATCACGGCCGGTGCGGACACGGTGGTGTCCACCGTGGTCCGCAACAACGGCCAAAACCTCGACTGGTCCGACGACGGCCTGTCCCGCCAAAACCGCGGCCTGTTCGACGCCATCCTGCCCAGTGCAGGGCCTGTCACCTGGAAGCTGCAGGGCGCCAAGGACAAGGCCGCGCCCGTGGATACGGCCCGGACCATGTACAACACCGGCGGCCTGTACGGCGAACGGGCCGGCTGGTACCTCCCGGGCTACCCGGACGCGGCCTGGGCCGACGCGGGCTCCTTCAAGCCCGCCAAGGCCGTGGTCACCTGGTACCGCAGCAGCTTTGAGCTTCAGGTGCCCGCCGGCACCGACACCGCCATTGCCCTGAAGGTCAACGACGCCAAGTTCAACGCCGGCCGCCAGTCCTACGCCCGGGCCGTGATCTACGTCAACGGCTGGAACATCGGCACCTGGGTGGGCAATGTGGGGCCGCAGGACGTTTTCACCATCCCCAGCTCGTTTCTGGACAAGGCGGGATCCAACACGCTGGCCGTGGCGCTGACGTCCGAGCGCGACGGCGAGGGCCCGGACTCCTTCACCCTGGTGGACCGCGGCACCAGCCTCGGCGGGGTGCCCACCGCCTTGATCGAGGCACCCAACTACGAGCCGGCCAAGGTCAGCACGCAGGCTGTGGAAACCACCCCGTCCAAGGGGCCGGGACTGTCCATCACCGCGAGCGGGGCGGTGACCCTGGACAAGCTGGGGGACGGCGCGGCCACCACCGCACTGCTGGACTTTGGCGACGGCAGCGAGCCGGTGCCGGTGCCGGTCTCGGACGGCACGTTCAGCGCCGTCCACAGCTACGCGAAGAAGGGCAACTACCAGGTCGTCGCGACGGTGAGGGATGCCGTGTCGCAGGCTGTGCTGGGGACCGCGTCGGTGGCCGTGGCCGGCGGCAGCTGCAACATCCACCACGTGTGCACCTCCACGGCGGCGCGCCGGCCGTAGGGGTCTCCCAATGGCAAAGGCCGGCGGCCCCGCACGGGGCCGCCGGCCTTTGCCGCGGACAGCGTTCCCGCGGACAGCTTTGCCGCGGACAGCGTGCCCGCGGACAGCGCTCCGGGAAGGGCGCCTTGGAGGACCGCTTACGGGGTGGCGGCCGCGGTCGGCACCAGGTTCTTGTATTCGGCCAGCGTGCCGTCCAGCACCGGAACGGTCAGGGACTTGGCGGCCGTGTCCGAGCCGGACTGGCGCAGTTGCAGGACCTCGGTGGCGCCGGCGGGGGCCGTGACCGTGCTGAGAATGGCGGTGTCCGTGTCGCCATTGAGCACCAGCGGCACGCCGGGCTTGACGGTGACCTCCGTCTGGGACCCCTGGTCGCCGCTGATGGTCAGGGTGATGTCGGACTGGGAGTTGTTGTAGAACGTGCCCAGCACGCGGCCCGGGGCGTCATTGCCGTTGGAGATGACCAGCACGTTGCGCAGTTCCAGGCTGCCCATGGTCGCTTCGACGCCGTCGGAGACGGCGACGATCTTGGTGGTGCTTTGCTCGTTGATGGCGCTGCAGCCGGTAAATGCCATGGCACCGATGCCAATGGCGGCAATCAGGCCCAAGCGCTGTGCTCGTTTGGCTCCGGGGACGCCGGCGGCGATTCTCACGTCAGTAACTCCTCATGGAAAAAGACAAATATCTGGCACCAGCTTATCCGCAAACGTCGCGAAACCCCGCCTTTGCGGCGGCTTCGCGGACAAGGAGTGTATTGTGTGCCCCCGCCCCTGCACCCCGGAGGCATTTAGTCAAGGCCTCCAAAAATCTCCACTTGTTGGAGCAATTGCGCCTTGGGCGTAGCTCCAAGCGGCCCTGACCTGCGGAAACTCAAGGGAGAAGGCGGCCGGACGTGGTAAAGTAGGACTATTGGAAAGGGAGAATCCACATGCTTTTTGAGGTCGGCGAGACAGTAGTTTACCCACATCACGGTGCGGCAAAGATCGAAGAGATCAAGATGCGCACGGTTCGGGGTGAAGAGAAGATGTATCTCAAGCTCAAGGTTGCCCAAGGAGATCTAACCATCGAGGTGCCGGCAGAAAACGTTGACCTGGTCGGGGTCCGCGACGTTGTCGGCAAGGAAGGCCTGGAGCACGTTTTTGACGTACTCCGCGCCGAATTTACGGAGGAGCCCACCAACTGGTCCCGCCGGTACAAGGCCAACCTGGAAAAGCTGGCCTCGGGCGACGTCATCAAGGTTGCCGAGGTTGTCCGCGACCTGTGGCGGCGCGACCACGACCGCGGCCTGTCCGCCGGCGAGAAGCGGATGCTGGCCAAGGCCCGGCAGATCTTGATTTCCGAGCTTGCCCTGGCCGAAAAGACGGACGAGGACAAGGCTGCCGAAGTCCTTGACGAGGTCCTGGCCTCATAGCAGCACCTAGAAGGGTTCCGGCCGCACCCGCGGCGGGATGGACCCCAGGAAGAACCCCGGCACTGCGGTGCCGGGGTTCTTTTCATGCCGGGACTACTGTGGAGTCATGATCGAGGATGTGGGCGGGCGCTGCGCCGTCATAATTGTTGCCGCCGGCTCCGGGCAGCGCCTGGGGCACGGCATGCCCAAGGCCAGGGTTCCGCTGGGCGGCGCCACCATGCTGGCCCACGCCGTCCAGGGCGTGGTGGCGGCGGGAGTCGCCGCGCAAATCTGCATCGCCGTCCCGGCCGGGGATGACGCCATGGTTGAGCTGTGCCACCAGGTGGCGGCACGATCCGGTGCCGGGCCCGAGATGCGGTGGAGCGTGGTGGATGGCGGGGCCGACAGGGCCGCCTCCGTCCGGGCGGCCCTGGAGCTTGTCGACGCCCGGGTCTCCACGGTGCTGGTGCACGACGCCGCCCGGCCGCTGACGCCCACCGGCGTCTTTGACCGCGTGGTGGCGGCCCTGCGCGACGGCGCCAAGGCCGTCATCCCGGCCCTGGCCGTGGCGGACACCATCAAGACCGTGGTCCCCGCCGAACTGCCTGCCACCGGCGCCGGCGTGGAAAGGGTGTCCGGCACCCCCGTCCGCAACCGGCTGCGCGCCGTGCAGACACCGCAGGGCTTTGACGTCGACACGCTGCGCCGCGCCCACGCCCATGCCCAGACCCTGGACGCCGACGCGGCCGCGCAGATCACGGACGATGCGATGCTCGTTGAGGCGATCGGCGAGGACGTCTACGTGGTCCAGGGGTCCACGCACAGCCTGAAAATCACGACGCCCCTGGACCTGCTCCTTGCCGAGGCCATGTTGCAGGGGCCGCTGCGCCCGCGCTGGGTGGAGGGATGACCGCGCCCCGGCCCCCGGCAGGGCTGCCGCGCACCGGAATCGGTGTTGACACGCACGCCTTCGCGCCGGAGGCGGACGACGCCGGCACCCCGGTTCCGCTGTGGCTGGCGGGCCTGCTGTGGGAAGGCGAGCGCGGCCTGTCCGGCCACTCCGACGGCGACGCCGTGGCCCACGCCGCCGCGGACGCCCTGTTTTCGGCCGCCGGGGTGGGCGATCTCGGCACCCACTTTGGCACCGACCGGCCCGAATGGAAGGGGGCCAGCGGTGTCGCCCTGCTGGCCGAGGCCGCGCGCATTGTCCGTGCGGCGGGCTTTGACATTGGCAACATCGCCGTCCAGTTTGTCGGCAACCGGCCCACGTTCAGCCCGCGCCGTGCGGAGGCGGAGGCCGCGCTCACCGCGGCGGCCGGCGCGCCGGTGTCCGTCAGCGCCACCACCTCCGACGGCTTGGGCTTCACCGGCCGCGGCGAAGGCATCACGGCCGTCGCCACGGCGCTCGTGGTCGGGGGCGGCGGCCCGGCGGAGGGGCGGGCCGCGGCCCGAAAGGATAACCTAGAGCCGTGACCCTGCGCTTTTATGATTCCGCCACCGCCGCCGTCCGTGACTTTGTTCCCCTGCAGGACGGCCGCGTCTCCCTCTACTACTGCGGCGCCACGGTGCAGGGCGAGCCGCACATCGGGCACGTCCGCTCCGCGCTGGCGTTTGACCAGCTGACCCGGTGGCTGCAGGGCAGCGGCCTGGAGGTCACGGTGGTACGCAACGTGACGGACATCGACGACAAGATCCTGCTCAAGGCAGCCGAAAGCAACGAGCCCTGGTGGGCCCTTGCCTACCGCTTTGAGCAGGCCTTCGAGGACGCCTACGACGCCCTCGGCATCCTCAAGCCCACCTACGAGCCCCGCGCCACCGGGCACATCCCCGAGATGCACGCCCTCATCGCCAGGCTCATCGAGCGCGGCCATGCCTACCCGGCCCCCGACGGGTCCGGCGACGTGTATTTCGACGTCCGCTCCTGGGCAAGGTACGGCTCCCTGACGCACCAGAACATTGATGACATGCAGGCCGCGCCCGACGCCGATCCCCGGGGCAAGCGCGACCCCCGTGACTTTGCGCTGTGGAAGGGCTTTAAGGACGGCGAGCCGGAGACGGCCCGCTGGGAGTCGCCATGGGGTGCCGGGCGCCCCGGATGGCACCTGGAGTGCTCGGCCATGGTCACCAAGTACCTCGGCACCGAGTTCGACATCCACGGCGGCGGCCTGGACCTGCGCTTCCCGCACCATGAGAACGAAATGGCGCAGTCGCAGGCCGCCGGCCACGGCTTCGCGAACTTCTGGATGCACAACGGCATGGTCACCTACGAGGGTGAAAAGATGTCCAAGTCGATCGGCAACACGATCAACCCGCGCGAAATGCTGGCCATCGCCCGCCCGCTCGTGGTCCGCTACTACCTGGGCCAGGCGCACTACCGCTCGGTGCTCGACTACCGGCCGGGCTCGCTCGGGGAGGCCGCGGCCGCCGTCGAACGCATTGAAACGTTCATGCACGCGGCGGTGGCCAGGCTCTTTCCGGGCGGTGATTTTGGGCTGGAGGAGAAGCTCCCGGACGGGTTCCGTGCCGCCATGGACGACGACCTGAACATCCCCGCCGCCCTCGCCGTGCTGCATGAGACCGTCAGGGCCGGCAACACGGCGCTGGCCGCCAGGGACGACGCCGGAACCCTCCACGCGCTTCAGGGCGCCATGGGCATGACCTCGGCGCTGGGCGTCAACCCGACAGACGGGCACTGGGCCCGGGGGAACGGTTCCGGCGCCGAAACGGCCGCCCTGGACGTTCTCGTCAAGGCGCAGCTGGAGGCCCGTGCCCGGGCCCGGGCGGAGAAGGACTGGGCGGAGTCGGACCGGATCCGCGACCTCCTGGCGGCTGCCGGCGTCGACGTTGCCGACACGGCCGAAGGCGCCACCTGGTCCCTGAAGCACTGACCCCAACCCTCGGTTGCAATCGGGGCACTTTTCGCCAACCCTCCCTCAATGGGTGTGGAAGCGTTGCCGTTTTTTGCCCCGATTGCAACCGAACGTCCATGCCGGCGGGACCCGTGAGAGTCCGCACTTTTGGCGCCGCATATCGGGAAATATGGATTCAGGCCGTAAGCTGTTAGCTACGGGTTTGCAGTTCCCGTATTGTCGTGTGCCAAAAATGCGCGCACGGACCATCAGTTTGACGACTTCGGGGCCCTGGACAAATACCGGCACCGCACCAATCGTAAGGGTTTTACCATGGCCAACAGCTCCCGCTCCGGCGCAGTCCGCAAGCTCAAGAAGGGCCCCGTCAAGGGCACCGGCGGACTGGGCCGCAAGGCACTTGAAGGCAAGGGTCCCACTCCGAAGGCCGAGGAACGCACCTACCACAAGGCGTTCAAGAACAAGCAGCTGGCCGAGCGGTCCGCCGCCAAGCGGGGACCCGGCGGCGGCACCGCAGCGCCGCGCCGCAGCAGCGGCCCCAAGGGCAAGGCCACGGAGGAGCTGGTCACCGGCCGCAACTCCGTGGTGGAGGCGCTGCGCGCCGGCATCCCGGCCAAGACGCTGTACGTTGCGGTGCGCGTCGACATGGACGAGCGCGTGCGTGAATCCATCAAGCTGGCCACCGAACGCGGCATCCCGCTGCTGGAGGCCCACAAGCCGGAACTGGACCGCCTCACGGAGGACGCCGTCCACCAGGGGCTGGTCCTGCAGATCCCGCCCTACGACTACGAGGACGCGGTGGACACGGCCGCGGACATCATGGCCAGCTGGAAAAAGGGCCACATCACCAACGCGCCCCTGATCGTGGCGCTGGACGGCATCACCGATCCGCGCAACCTCGGCGCCATCATCCGCAGCGTGTCGGCCTTTTCCGGGCAGGCGGTCGTCATCCCCGAGCGCCGCAGCGCCGGAGTGACCGCGTCGGCCTGGAAGACCAGCGCCGGCGCTGCCGTGCGCGTGCCCGTGGCGAAGGCGCCCAACCTGAACCGCGCCATCGCCGCGTTCCAGAAGATGGGCTACTTTGTCCTGGGGCTCGACGGCGACGGCGACGTTTCGCTGCCCGATCTCGCCCTCGCGAAGGACCCCATCTGCCTTGTGGTCGGCTCGGAAGGCAAGGGCCTCTCCCGGCTCGTGCGTGAAAACTGCGACCAAATCGTCTCCATCCCCATCAACTCCGCCATGGAGTCGCTGAACGCCTCGATGGCGGTGGGGATCAGCCTGTACGAGGTTTCCAAGCAGCGGGCGGCCCAGAAGTAGCATGCCCGAAACTCTTGTTGAGGAAGTGGGCACGCTGGGGACGGCGCTCTCGCGGCGCTTCCCCCTGGGTGTCACCGCGCGGCCCGGCGGCCCGGGGCAGGACACGGTCAACGTGGCCGTGTACGCCCCCGCCCTGGATCATGTGGTGCTGTGCTTCGAGCCGCCCGGAGGCACCTGGAAGGCCATTCTGCTGCCGGACATGACCGACGGCGTGCACCACGGACTGGTCTCCGGCATGCCCGTGGGCAGCCGCTACGGCTTCTACGCCGGCGCGCCGGACGGCACGGCGGGCAACATCGACCCCGACGTGGTGCAGCTGCTGCTTGACCCCTACGGCCGCTACATTGACGAGGGCACGGGCGCCGACGGCACCGTGAAGTACACCTCCGTGCGCATGCAGTCCGACTTTGACTGGGGCGATTCCAGGAGCCCGCGGACCCCGCGGCGCGACACGGTCATGTATGAGACGCACGTGCGCGGCCAGACCATGCTGCACCCGGACGTCCCCGAGGAGATCCGCGGCACCTACGCGGGCATGGCGCATCCGGCCGTGATCAAGCACCTGCAGGAGCTGGGCGTGACTGCCGTGGAGCTGCTGCCCATCCACTTCCACATTGACGAGCCGCACCTGCAAGGCACCGGCATGGTCAACTACTGGGGCTACAACACCCTGGGCTACTTCGCCCCGCACGTGAAGTATGCAAGTGCAGGGGCCCGTGAACGCGGCCCCGAGGCCGTGCAGGCCGAGCTCAAGGGCATGGTGAAGCTGCTGCACCTGGCCGGGATCGAAGTGATCCTGGACGTGGTCTACAACCACACGGCCGAGGGTGGGCCGGGGGGCCCCGCGCTGAGCTGGCGCGGACTCGGCGAGGAACAGTACTACCGCATGCGGGACGGCAGCTACGTCGACACCACCGGCTGCGGGAACACCCTGAACTTTGGCAATCCCCACGTCATCAAAATGGCCATGGATTCGCTGCGCTACTGGGTGGAGGAGTTCCACATCGACGGCTTCCGCTTCGACCTGGCCGTCTCCCTGGCCCGCGACGGCGCCCACGAATTCACCAACCAGCACCCGTTCCTGCTGGCCGCGGCCACGGACGGCGTCCTGGCCTCCGCCAAGCTGATCGCCGAACCGTGGGACGTGGGCTACGGCGGCTGGCAGACGGGCAACTTCCCCACCGGCTGGTCGGACTGGAACGACTCCTTCCGCGACAGCGTCCGCGAGGTCTGGCTGACCGACCGTGCCGCCAGGTTTGACGGCCACCACCACGGCAGCCTGGCCAAGCTCGGCGACGCCCTGGGCGGATCCGCCGCCCTGTTTGCCCAGTCCGGGCGCAGCCCCATGGCCTCGGTCAACCTGATCACGGCCCACGACGGCTTTACGCTGGCGGACCTCACCGCCTACAACGAGAAGCACAACGAGGACAACCAGGAAGGGAACCGGGACGGGCACGGGGACAACCGCAGCTGGAACCACGGCGTCGAAGGCATCACCAACGATCCGCTGATCCTGGCCCAGCGCGCCCGCACCGCCCGCAACATGATGGCGACCCTCCTGCTGGCACAGGGCATCCCGCTCATTGGCGCCGGCGATGAGCTGGGCCGCAGCCAGGGCGGGAACAACAACGCCTACTGCCAGGACAACGAGATCGCCTGGCTGGACTGGTCCATGGACCCCGAGGCGCGGACCATGCTGGCGGCAACCAAGCGGCTGGTGCAGATCCGCCGGGACTTTTTGAATGAGCAGCCCAGCGGCTTCCCCACCCGTGGCGGCGAGGCCTTCATCCACTGGTTTGGCGCCGACGGAGCGCCCATGACGCCGGAACGGTGGACCAACCCGCACGAACGCGTCCTCACCATGCTGATGGGCTCGCCCAACGGAACCGTGGACGGACTGGTCGTCTTCAACACCGGCATCACCGACGAACTCGTGACACTGCCGGCCAACCCGCGCTTCTCCGGGGACGCCGCCGCGGCGCCGCACCCCTACAAGCTGCGCATGACGACCTCCGCGCCCCACCTGGCGGACGACGGCGAACCCACCTTCCGCCTGTCCCGCGCCGTCCCGCGCGTCCCGGCCGGGGAATCGGTCCCCGTCGAGGCCAACACGGTCCAGATCTATCGCAACCTGCTCCCCAGCCGCTGACCGGGGCCCGCTGGTCGAGCCTTTCAGGCCGGGGCCCGCTGGTCCAGCCTGTCGAGGCCAGAGCCTGTCGAGGCCCGGGCCTGTCGTCAGGCCGTGGCGATCAGGCCCAGTTCCGCGGGGCTGGCCAGGCCGGCATGGCAGGGGAGGACCTGCACGCCGTAGCCAAAGCTGCCGGAGCGGTCGATGACCAGCTCCGCCTCAAACTGGTGCCGGCCGTCGCCCAGGTCCCTGGCGTGCAGCAATTCCAGGGAGCGGGTGTCGCTGAGTTCGTCGCTGCTGCCCACGCGGCCGTAGGCCACGGAGACGGAGACGTCCCCGGGCCTCAGGGTGCCCAGGTACACGTTGGCGCGGACCCGCAGGGACTGTCCGATGTGCGGCTCATCCGCGAGTCCGTGGGATTCCACGTGTTCAATCCGGACGCCGCACCATTCACTGCGCACATTGCCGATCCACGCCGCCAGGTCCCTTGTGGCGGCGTAGTCGCGGGCCCTGGCCGCCCGGCCGGCGGCCGCCGCGGGCTGGTAGAGGCGCTGCACGTATTCCTTGACCATGCGCTCGGCCGCAACCTCGGGGCCCAGCGTGGCGAGGGTGTGCTTGATCATGGAGATCCAATGTGACGGCAGGCCGCCGCGACCTGGCTGCGACGGGCCGGCCGCCCCGGCGCCGGCAGACACCAGGTCGCCGTAGAAGCGCGGCGCCACCTGCGTTTCCAGCAGCTCGTAGAGCGCCGCCGACTCTATGTCGTCGCGCTCCGCCTCGCCGGTGCCCGCGTTGGCGGTGGGGATCGCCCAGCCGTTCTCGCCGTCGTACAGCTCATCCCACCAGCCGTCCATGACGGACAGGTTGAGGGAACCGTTGATGGCGGCCTTCATCCCGGACGTTCCGCAGGCCTCGAGCGGCCGCAACGGGTTGTTCAGCCACACGTCGCAGCCGGGAAACAGGGTGCGGGCCATGGCAATGTCGTAGTTGGGCAGGAAAACGATCCGGTGCCGGACCTCGGGGTCGTCGGTGAACTGGACCAGGTCCTGGATCATCTTCTTGCCGGCGTCGTCGGCAGGGTGCGACTTGCCGGCGATGACCAGCTGGATCGGGTGCTCCGGGTGGAGCAGCAGGGCCTTGAGCCGGGCGGGGTCGCGCAGCATGAGCGTCAAACGCTTGTAGGTGGGCACACGGCGCGCGAAGCCGATTGTCAACACGTCCGGGTCCAGCGCCGAGTCGGTCCAGGCCAGCTGCGCATCGGCGGCCCCCCGCTTCTTCCATGACGCGCGCAGGCGCCGCCGGGCATCCTCAACCAGGGCCGTGCGCAGGCGGCGGCGCAGCTCCCACACTTCGCCGTCGCTGACGTCGTACACCTTGGACCAGTCCGGGCCGTCCAGGACGTCGGCGCCGAATTTCTCGCGGGCCAGCTGCGCCAGCCGGGGGTCCACCCACGTGGGCACGTGGACGCCGTTGGTCACGGACGTGATGGGGACGTCGTCGTGGTCAAAGCCCGGCCAGAGTCCGGAAAACATTTCGCGGGAGACCACCCCGTGGAGCTTGGCCACGCCGTTGGCGCGCTGGGCCAGGCGCAGCCCCATGACCGCCATGTTGAACACCTCGGGGTTGCCGCCGTCGTAGTTCTCCGCGCCCAGCGCGAGGATCTTCTCCACCGGGACGCCCGGGGCCAGCTCGCCGGCAAAGAAATGTTCGATGGTGCTTCGGGGGAAGCGGTCGATGCCGGCCGGCACGGGGGTGTGCGTGGTGAAGACCGTGGAGGCGCGGCCGGCCGCCAGGGCCTCGTCCCAGGACAGCGGGTGCGGCGTGAGGGCCGGGTCCATGAGCTCGCGGATGCGCTCGATGCCCAGGAATCCGGCGTGGCCCTCGTTGGTGTGGAAGACTTCCGGCTCCGGCGTCCCGGTCAGGCGGGAGTGGATGCGCAGCGCCTTCACGCCCCCCATGCCCAGCAGGAGCTCCTGGGACAGCCGGTGGTCCCCGCCGCCGCCGTACAGGCGGTCCGTCACACCGCGGGCGGTCGCGTCGTTTTCGGCCACGTTGGAATCCAGCAGCAGCAGGGGCACCCGGCCCACGTCGGCGCGCCAGATGTGTGCGTGGAGCACGCGGCCCCCGGGCAGCGGCAGTGAGATCCGCACCGGGGTGCCGTCGTCTTCGCGCAGCTGGGTCAGCGGCAGCGCGTCGGGATCCAGGAGCGGGTACGTCTCCTGCTGCCAGGCGTCCTTGGACAGCGACTGCTTGAAGTAGCCCGCCTGGTAAAGCAGCCCGACGCCGATCAGCGGCACACCCAGGTCGGAGGCGGTCTTCAAGTGGTCGCCGGCCAGGATTCCCAGGCCCCCGGAATACTGCGGCAGCACTTCGCTGATGCCGAACTCGGGGGAGAAGTAGGCAATCGTGTGGGGGGCGTCCGCGCCGAGGGACTGGTACCAGCGCGGTTCGCCCAGGTACGCGGTGAGGTTCCGGTCGGCGTCTGCCACGCGCGCCACCACGTCAGGGTCCGCCGCGAGCGCCTCCAATTTTTCGCGGGATATCGCCGCAAGCAGGGCCAGCGGATCGTGCCGCACCTCGTCCCACAGCGCCGGGTCCAGCGATTCAAAGAGCTGGCTGGTCGGCAGGTGCCACGACCACCGCAGGTTGGTGGCCAGCCGCGCGAGCGCGCCAATCGGTCCGGGGACTACGGTGCGGACTGTGAACCTGCGTATCGCCTTCATGCCGGTCACCCTAGCCCATGAACGTTTCGGTCCGGCGACGCTTGTGACATAAACATCGTTCCGTGGCGTAACGAACCGTCCGCGCCCGCCATCCCCGCACGGGCAGCCCCTTCATGACGGCACGGAAACGTCCAATATCGGCGCAGGCCTTCGCATTATGGGGGCGGAGTCGCTAACGTCGTGTTTGTGACTACCTCGAAGCCCGATCCGACTGCCGCCCCCCCAGCGCGCCGGGCGGCGCCCCACCCCGCCGGCGAAGCGGCCTCGCCGTCCACCGTTGGGCCGGCCAATAATCGGCCGTTCCCGGCCGCTCCGTCCCCGGCCGAAGGCCTGCGCTTCGGGCGCATCCCCATCACCGGCGTCCAGCCCGTCATCGAGGACGGCAAGTTCCCGGCCAAGGCCGTGCGAGGGGGAGGGGTGACGGTCCGCGCCGTGGTTTTCCGTGAAGGGCACGACGCCGTCGGCGTCACCGCCGTCCTCCTGGACCCCTGCGGGACGGAGGTCCAGCGGACGCGGATGGCGCCGCAGGGCAAGGGCTCGGACGCCTGGGCCGGGACGCTCACGCCCACCGCGGAGGGCGACTGGGCGTTTGCCGTGGAGGGCTGGGCCGACCTCTACGCGACCTGGGCCCACAACGCGCAGGTCAAGATCAACGCCGGCGTGGACGTCGAGGTCATGCTGGCCGAGGGGCACCAATTGCTGTCCAAGGCGGCCCGGGACACCCCGCACCCCGAGGACGCCAGGACGTTCAAGCATGCGGCCAAGGCGCTCGCGGACGTCTCGCTCAACACCAACGACCGCCTGGCCGCCGGCACCGGCGCTGCGGTGCGTGCCGCCGTCGTCCGCTTTCCCCTGCGGGACCTGGTGACCCGCAGCCGAAGCTACCCGCTGAAGGTGGAGCGCGACGCCGCCGGCCGCGGCGCCTGGTACGAGTTCTTCCCGCGCTCCGAGGGCGCCCGCCGCAACCCGGACACCGGCGCGTGGACCAGCGGGACGTTCACCACGGCGGCCCGGCGCCTCCCGGCCGTCGCCGCCATGGGCTTTGACGTCATCTACCTGCCGCCCATCCACCCGATCGGCACCGTCAACCGCAAGGGCCCCAACAACACGCTAAACGCGGGCCCGGCGGATCCCGGTTCGCCCTGGGCCATCGGCTCCGCCGCCGGCGGGCATGACGCCATCCACCCGGACCTGGGCACCTTTGCGGACTTTGACGCGTTTGTGGCCGCCGCCAGGGAACTTGAACTGGAAGTGGCCCTGGACCTGGCCCTGCAGTGCGCGCCGGACCACCCCTGGGCCACGGAGCACCCGGAATGGTTCACCACCCGCGTGGACGGGACCATCGCCTATGCGGAGAACCCGCCGAAGAAGTATCAGGACATCTACCCGCTGAACTTTGACAACGATCCCGCCGGGCTGTCGGCGGAAATCCTGCGGATCGTGCGCCTGTGGATCAGCCACGGCGTGAAGATCTTCCGCGTCGACAACCCGCACACCAAGCCCGTCTGGTTCTGGGAGTGGCTCATCGGCACGGTCAACGCCGAAAACCCGGAGGTCGTCTTCCTGGCCGAGGCCTTCACCCGCCCGGCCATGATGGCCGCCCTGGGCCGCGCCGGCTTCCAGCAGTCCTACAGCTACTTCACCTGGCGCAACACCAAGAAGGAGCTGGAGGAGTACCTGCACCACGTCAGCCGCGTATCCGCCGGCTACTTCCGCCCCAACTTCTTCGTCAACACCCCGGACATCCTCACCGAATTCCTGCAGTACGGCGGCCCCGCGGCCTACAAGATCCGTGCCGTGCTCGCGGCCATGGGCAGCCCGCTGTGGGGCATGTACGCCGGCTACGAGCTGATCGAGCACGTGGCCCGCCCCGGTTCGGAAGAGTACATCGACAACGAAAAGTACGAATACAAGGACCGGAACTTCGCCGGCGCCGAGGCCTCCGGCAAGTCGCTGGCGCCCTTCGTCACGCTGCTGAACAGCATCCGCCGCGCGCACCCGGCCCTGCTGGACCTGGAAAACCTGACCCTGCACCAAAGCTCCGACGATTCCACGCTTGTGTTCAGCAAGCACAAGACCATCGCGGCCACGGCGGATGCCCCGGCCCGCAAGGACACCATCATCGTGGTCATCAACGTGGACCCGCACAGCATGCGCGAGGGCCAGGTCACCCTCGACCTGGATGCCCTGGAACTGGACGGGCTGTCCCCGGACGGCACGTTCATAGTGGACGAGCTCATCACCGGCGCCACCTGGAACTGGGGCAAACAAAACTATTTCCGCCTGGACGCGCACCTGGAACCGGCCCACATCCTGCACGTTCGGCGGTAGGAATGCCCTCCCCGTCTCCCCGCCGCGGAACCCGCCCCAGCGCCGGTTCCGGATCGGCCACCAGCTGATGGACAATCCACTCCTTGGCCTGATGGCGGACTGGCTCCCCGCACAGCGCTGGTATCCCCTCAAGGGCGACGCCGGCCACGGCGCCACCCTGCGCCTCGCCGGCTCCCTGGAGCTGCCCCCGCCCGCGGCGGGCGGCGGCTTCACCGTCCTGTTCGTTGACGTTGTCCCCGCCCCGACCGCGGGCGACGCCGGACCGCCCGTCACGCTGCAGGTTCCCCTGGGCGTGTCCCCGCGCCGCCCTGCCGGGCTGCCGGGCGGCGCGGTGCTCGGGCAGCTGGCCTCCGGCGACTGGGTGTACGACGCCCCCGCCGATCCGGCCTTCATGACGGCGTGGCTGGGGGTCGTTTCCGGCGCCACGCCGCTTGAGGGGGTCGCGACGTGGAACAGCGGCGCGGCAATCCCCGCGGCCGGTGCGGAGGGTGCGGGGGGCGCTCCAACGCCCGTGTCCGTGGCGGCCGTTCGGACCATGACGGCTGAACAGTCCAACAGTTCGGTGGTCTTTGAACTGGCGGGGCAGCCGCTCGTCGCCAAATTCTTTCGCGTGCTCCAGTCCGGCCCGCACCCCGAAGTGGAAGTTGGCCGGGCGCTGGCCCGGGTTGGATGCACCGTGGTCCCGGCCCTGCACGCAACGGCCAGCATTCGGCGGGACGCCGGCGGGCTGGGCGGCGAAACCGCGGGAACCACGCTGTTTGTCATCCACTCCTTCATCTCCGGCGGGAAGGACGGGTGGGAAACAGCACTGGCCGCGGCGGCCGGGGGCAGCGACTTTTCCCGCCAGGCCCGCACCATCGGCGCGGGCCTGGCCCACTTGCATGCCGACCTGCTGACCTCGTTGGGGGCGTCCGGCACGGACGGCCGGCCCGGCGCGTTTGTGGAGGCGCTCATCGCCCGGCTTACGTGGGCGTGGGGCCTGGCGGGGGCCACCGTCGGGCCCTACGAGAAGGCATTCGGCGAGGTTGTGGCACAGTTGCGCCAAATAGACCAGTTTCCCTCCTTGCAGCGCATCCACGGGGACTTGCACCTCGGGCAGCTCCTTCAGGCCGAGGAGCCCGGCGGGGTGAAATGGTACTTTCTGGACTTTGAGGGCGAACCGCTCCGGCCGATGGCCGGGCGCAGCGACCCGGACGTGCCCCTGCGCGACGTGGTGGGCGTGCTCCGTTCGCTCGACTATGCGGGGGCGCAGGCTGCCAGCCAGGGAAACGCCACGGAGGAGGAGGCGGCTGCGTGGGTCAGGGAGGCCAGCGGCGCGTTCATCGACGGATATCAAGGTGTCCGGCCCAACAGCATTGATCCAAATTCAATCCTTTTTGTGTCCTTGTGGTTGGACAAGGCGTTGTACGAGGTTGTCTATGAATTGCAGAACCGGCCCGATTGGGTTGGGGTGCCGGTGAAAGCCGTGCGGGAATTGTTTGAATCAAGGGAAAGCAGTGTGGACATGGGACCGAAGAAGACAGCGCCTCTGGCAGTCGACGCAGGCGTTTTGGCCAGTGTTTCCGACGGCACCTATTACGCGCCGCACTCGGTGCTGGGCGCCCATTTGGACTCTGACGGCTTCGCCACCATCCGGACGCTGCGCCATCTGGCGGAATCCGTGAAGGTGCTGACCGACGGTCGAAGCTACGCCATGACGCACGAGTTCGGCGGCATTTGGGTTGCCGTGGTGCCGGTGGAGGAAGCGGGACACGTCCCGGACTACCGGCTGCAGGTCCGCTATGCCGACGGCACCCATGAAGTCGACGATCCCTACCGCTACCTGCCGACCGTGGGGGAGTTGGACCTTCACCTGATGGCGGAAGGGCGGCACGAAACATTGTGGACGGCCCTGGGAGCGCATGTGCAGCGCTACCACTCCAGCCTGGGCGCCGTTTCAGGCGTCAGCTTTGCGGTATGGGTTCCCGCGGTCCGGGCAGTGCGGGTCATCGGCGAATTCAACAACTGGGACGGCCGGTCGCACGCCATGCGCAGCCTCGGCACCAGCGGAGTCTGGGAGCTGTTCATTCCCGATGCGGCAGCAGGGGACCGCTACAAGTTTGAGATCCTGACCGAACACGGCCAGTGGCTTCAGAAGGCCGACCCCATGGCGTACGGCACCGAAGTCCCGCCGCTGACGGCGTCCCGGGTCGTGGAGTCCAACTATGCCTTCCAGGACTCCGCATGGATGGCGGCGCGCGCCGCGCGCGATCCGCACAACTCACCCATGAGCGTGTATGAGGTCCACCTGGGGTCATGGCGACAGGGTCTTTCCTACCGCGAGCTGGCCGCGGAACTGGTCGAATACGTCAAATGGCTCGGGTTCACCCATGTCGAGTTCATGCCGGTGTCCGAGCACCCGTTTGGCGGATCGTGGGGGTACCAGGTCACGTCGTACTACGCGCCGACGTCACGTTTTGGGCACCCCGATGAATTCCGCTTCCTCGTCGATTCCCTGCACCAGGCAGGGATCGGCGTCATCATGGACTGGGTCCCGGCCCATTTTCCCAAGGATGAATGGGCCCTCGCCAACTTCAACGGCGGCGCACAGTACGAGCACTCCGATCCCCGGCTGGGCGAACACCCCGACTGGGGCACCCTCATCTTCGATTTCGGCAGGAACGAGGTGCGCAATTTCCTGGTGGCCAATGCCCTCTACTGGTTTGAGGAATTCCACATCGACGGGCTGCGGGTGGATGCGGTGGCCTCCATGCTGTACCTGGACTATTCGCGCGAAGACGGCCAGTGGAGCCCGAACCGTTTCGGCGGACGGGAAAACCTGGAAGCCATCAGCTTCCTGCAGGAAATGAACGCCACCGCCTACCGCCGCAACCCGGGCATCGTCACCATAGCCGAAGAGTCCACGGCGTTTCCGGGCGTCACGGCGCCAACGAGCGTCAATGGACTGGGCTTTGGCATCAAGTGGAACATGGGATGGATGCACGACTCCCTGACCTACATGGCCGAGGACCCGGTGAACCGCGGCTGGCACCACAACCAGATCACCTTCTCCATGGTCTACGCGTTCACGGAGAATTTCCTGCTCCCCATCAGCCACGACGAGGTGGTCCACGGCAAGGGCTCGCTGTTGCGGAAGATGCCCGGGGACCGCTGGCAGCAACTGGCCAACCTCCGCGCCTACCTGGCCTTCCAATGGGCGCACCCGGGCAAGCAGCTGATCTTCATGGGGACCGAGTTCGGCCAGGAGGCCGAATGGAGCGAGCAGCACGGGCTGGACTGGTGGCTGGCGGAGAACCCGCCGCACCGCGGGGTGCAGCTGTTGGTGAAGGAGCTGAACCGGGTTTACTCCGGCACGCCTGCACTGTCCGACCTGGACAACAAGCCGGAAGGCTTTACCTGGATCAACGGCGGAGACACCGCCCACAACGTGGTGTCATTCATCCGGTGGGACAACAGCGGAAACCCTCTCGTGTGCATCGTCAACTTTGCCGGCGTCGCCTATGAGGGCTATCGGGTGGGCCTGCCGCAGGCGGGTCCCTGGGAGGAAGTCCTCAACACGGACCGCGCCGAATTTGGCGGATCCAACGTGCTCAATGAGGGCCGGCTCGCCGCAGGGAATGAAGCCCGGGACGGCCAGGAGTTCTCGCTCGCCCTGCGCATTCCGCCGCTCGGCGCGGTCTACCTCCAGCCCTCCCAGGACTGACACGCCCACGTACGGATGAACACCTTCCTGCCGTTTGGTGAACCCGGCAGCATGGTGTTAGAGTTAGTACCCCGCCGGGCAAACAGTCCGGTCCTGGATAAGACCCATACATCAGGCCTTGAAAATAGGCTCGATGACATGTGTTCAAATTGAGTCAATGTGAATTGCCTGAAATTGAATGCGGGTCTGAAACATGGATTTGACTTCCTGAAAGTCTGACGGGTAAGG